>JBFWWU010000008.1:0-196769 GCA_050246015.1 Phycisphaerales bacterium | reverse complement strand
TGGAGGGGGCGCGTGGGGGGGGGTCGCACAAGCCGGAGCGGCGGGTGCTGGGGCATTTTCACGAGTGGATGGGTGGGCTGGCGATCCCGATGATTCGGCGCGAGCGGTTGCCGGTGGCGGCGGTGTTCACGACGCACGCGACGCTGCTTGGGCGGTACACGGCGTCGAACGACGAAGGGTTCTACGACCACCTGCCGTTCATCGACCATCAAGCGGAGGCGGCGAGGTTCAACGTGAAGGCGCAGCACGGGATCGAGCGGGCGTGCGCGCACGGGTCGGACGTGTTCACGACGGTGTCGCAGATCACGGGCGAGGAGTGCACGCACCTGCTGGGGCGCTCGCCGGACCTGGTGCTGCCCAATGGGCTGAACATCGAGCGGTACAACGTCGGGCATGAGTTCCAGACGATGCACGCGAAGTACAAGGACCGGATCCACGAGTTCGTGATGGGGCATTTTTTTCCGAGTTACAGTTTCAACCTGGACAAGACGCTGTATTTTTTTTCGAGCGGGCGGTTCGAGCCGCGGAACAAGGGGTTTGACCTGTGCCTGGAGGCGATGGCGAGGCTGAACGCGGAACTGAAGGCGTCGAACCTGGGGGTGACGGTGGTGTTCTTCATCGTGTCGCAGCGAGCGACGCGGTCGCTGCATCCGAGGGCGCTGCAGAGCCGTGGGGTGCTGAGTGAGTTGCGGCAGGTGTGCCAGAACATCACGGATGAACTTGGGGAGAAACTGTTCCGCAAGGCGGCGGCGGGAGAGAGGGTGGACCTTGAGCAACTGGTGGACGAATACTGGCGGCTGCGGTATCGGCGGACGCAGCACGCGATGCGGACGGACCAGATGCCGATGGTGGTAACGCACCTGCTGGAGGACGAGCAGAACGATCCGGTGCTGAATCAGATCCGGTCGATCTGGCTGCACAACCGTGCGGAGGACCCGGTGAAGGTGGTGTATCACCCGGAGTTCGTGTCGCCGGTGAATCCGCTGTGGGGGATCGAGTACGAGCAGTTTGTGCGGGGGTGCCACATGGGGATATTTCCGAGCGCGTACGAGCCGTGGGGGTACACGCCGCTGGAGTGCGTGGCGATGGGAGTGCCGGCGATATCGAGTGACCTGGCGGGGTTCGGGCGGTTTGTGAACGAGACGATGCCGGATCACGAGTCGTGGGGGCTGCGGGTGCTGCGTCGCCGTGGGCGGTCGTTCCACGAGGCGGCGGCGGACCTGGCGTCGATGCTGCTGGAGTTCTGCCGGCTGGACCGGAGGCGGCGGATCAGCCTGCGCAATGACGTGGAGAAACGGTCGTGGGAGTTTGACTGGAAGATCCTTGGGCAGGCGTATGACTGGGCGCACGACCTGGCGATGGTGCGGGCGGCGTGCAAGTCGGATTGAGCGAGCGCTGCTTCAGGCGGGAGAGGGCCGGGCGGGGGGTGGGGGGGGGTGTGGAGGGGTGGGGCAGAGGGTGCCGCTCATGAGTTTGGCGGCGGCGGCGATCAGAAAGAGGATGATCAGGACGCGGACCCACTGGAGCGGGAGGGTGTGTGTGAGTTTGGCGCCGATGCGAGCGCCGAGGATGGCGGTGGGGGCCATGAGGGCGGCCAGGAGGAGGGCGTGGGGGATGGATTGGCCGTGCTGGCCGAGGGTGGCGAGTTTGAAGCCGGCGCCGATCAAGGCGGTGAAGCAAATGACGGCGGAACTGGTGGCGATGGCGTGTCGGAGGGGAATTCGGCAGACGAGTTGGAGAGCGGGGACGAGGACAACACCGCCGCCGAGGCCGAGGAGGCCTCCGGTGAGCCCGGCGAGAGCGGAGCAGGAGGCGACGCGCCAGGGTGAAGTCCGTCGGGAGGCGTGGTCGGGCTCTGGGGAGTTTCGAGCGGTCCTGATGGCGAGATAGGCGCAGTAGAGGATGATGGCGCCGCCGAGGAGGGCGCTGAGGGCGTCGCCGTCGATGAGGTTGGAGCAGAAGACGCCGATGAGGATGCCGGCGGTGGCGGCGGCGATGGCGAGTGGGAGGAGATCGCGGCGGACGGCGCCGGCGCGGCCGTGTTGGTAGGCGGCGGGGAGTGCGACGGCGACGTTGACGAGCATGGCGCTGGCCATGTAAAGGTGGTGAATCTCCGAGGGGTTGTTGCCGTGGACCAGGTGGAGGCCTGGGATCATGACCATGGAGCCGCCGACACCGGCGACACCGCCGAGCACGCCGGCACCAAGGCCGACGGCCGCGGTGAGACCGAGTTGAAGGGCGTATGAGAAGGCCATCTACGCGAACAAGATACGAAAAAAGTGTGGTTGGCTGGGGAGATTACCCGAACAAAATACTTTCAAACGGTTCACAGAAGCAGGAAGTGTAGCGAAGCGGACGAGGAAACTCGGTTCGGTCGGCACAAGCGTGCGCGAGAGGCAGTTATCGGTCTTTGTTTGCAAGCCGTATCTGACAGGATGGTGTATAGTTGACGCGTTCAAAACAAATCGCCTCGGGTGCGATTGTCCAAATACTGTCGGGTTGACCGTGGTGGGTCTGGCTCGGCAACGTTCGCAGCGGTGGCTGTGTACCTCGTCCCGCGACAGAGAATCAGATGTTCCGGTCGCCTTCCCGGCGGTCTTCGGTGGTGAAGATGGGAAGTCGAGCGATTGGTGGGAGCAGACACGTGAAGACACGGACTCCGAGCATCCGGGAGGGGCGTGGGGGCGGCGGGTCGGCGTGGGAACAGCCCACGGGCACGAGCGCTGCGGCGCCGATGCGGTGGCGGGCGGCGCTGCGGCTGGCGCTTCAGATGGTTGGAGCGGCGGGGTTGGTGGCGGGGGTGGCGCTGTCGGCGATTCTGACGAAGGACGCGCGGTCGCGGTCGGAACTGCCCGCGCTGGTCGCGCTGGATTCGAGCGCGGGCGGGCGGGTGCCGAGCGTGGGCGCCGAGGGCGTAGCGGAGAGCCGGGCGGGCGGGGATGCGGAGGCTGAGTATCCGACGCTGCTGCTGGCGGATCCGCTCAACGGTGCGGGTGGTGAAGCGGTGACCTTGGCGGCTGGGGAGGGGGAGGGAGCGGCAGGGGGTGAGGGAAGCGTGGAGGCGGAGCCGTACTACCCGCCGGAGACGAAGTGGTTCAACGGCCGGGCGGTGCGTCCTGGTCGGACGATCACGATGGTGGTGACGGCGTACACGCCGGACGAGATTTCGTGCGGGGAGTTCGCGGACGGGATCACGTCGTCGAACCACTCGGTGTACACGAACGGGATGCGGCTGGTGGCGGCGGACTCGCGGGTGCTGCCGCTGGGATCGATGATCTCGGTGCCCGGGTATGCGGAGGGGAAGATCGTGCCTGTGCTGGACCGAGGAGGGAAGATCAAGGGAAACCGGCTAGACGTGTTGTTTGCGGACAATGCGACGGCGCGGAAGTGGGGGAAGAAGACGTTGACGGTCACGGTGTGGGAGTACGCGGACGGGAAGCCGGCGGAGGATTGGCGGGCGATCCGGGATTCGCGGACGAAGTAGGTGGTCGGCTCACGAAGGAAGGTTGTCTGCGGCGTCGCCATTAGAGGGCGCGGCGTCGTGTCGCGGGGTTGAAGACTGGGATGATGAGGTGGGTTCGACTCCCGGGGGCCGGTCGATAGACTTGACGATGAATGATCCGTCATCGTGTGTGGTGGTGGCGGCGTCGGTGGAGAACCTGCCGCTGCTGACGACGATCGCGGCGGGGTTCGCGGCGGCGTGGGTGCTGGGGCTCTTGACGCACCGGTTGGGGCTGTCGCCGATCGTGGGGTACCTGCTGGCGGGCGTGGTGATCGGGAAGCACACGCCGGGGTTCGTGGGGGACGAGCACCTGGCGCTGCAACTGGCGGAGATCGGCGTGATCCTGCTGATGTTCGCGGTGGGGCTGCATTTCAAGTGGAGCGACCTGCTGGCGGTGCGGAAGGTGGCGGTGCCGGGGGCGATCGTGCAGAGCGCGATGGCGACGGCGGCGACGGTGGCGCTGTTCGTGCTGCTGGGGTGGGAGGTGCGCTCGACGGTGGTGCTGGGGATGGCGATGGCGGTGGCGAGCACCGTGGTGCTTCTGCGCGTGCTGATGGACCGGGGGATGCTGAGCACGTCGCACGGTCACGTGGCGGTCGGGTGGCTGATCGTCGAAGACATCTTCACGGTTCTGGCGCTGGTGCTGGTGCCGATGATGGGCGGCGGGGCGATGAAGCACAGCGTGGAGGCGGCGTCGGGCGCGGGGAGCGGCGGAACGGGCCTGGCGGAGGTGGGGCTGGCGGTGGTGAAACTGATCGCGCTGGGGGCGATCGTGCTGCTGGCGGGGTCGCGCGTGGTGCCGTGGATCCTGACGAGGGTGGCGAGGCTGCGATCGGCGGAACTGTTCACCCTGACGGTGCTGGTGCTGTCGATCGCGATCGCGGTGGGGTCGGCGGTGGTGTTCGGGGCGTCGGTGGCGCTTGGGGCGTTCCTGGCAGGGATGGTGGTGGGGCAGTCACCGGCGAGCCATCAGGCGGCGGCGGATGCACTCCCGCTGCGGGACGCGTTCGCGGTGATGTTCTTTGTGGCGATGGGGATGCTGTTTGACCCGGGGTTCCTGGTGGATAAGCCGCACCTGGTGGCGGCGGGTCTGGCGATCGTGCTGATCGTGAAACCGGCGGCGGCGCTGGCGATCGTGGTGCTGCTGCGGTATCCGGCGCGGACGGCATTGACGGTGGCGATCGGGCTGGCGCAGATCGGGGAGTTCTCGTTCATCTTGGCGCAGGTTGCCCGCGAGCACGGGCTGATGCCGGAGGAAGGGACCAACGTGCTGGTCGCGACCGCGATGATCTCGATCACGATCAATCCGCTGCTGTTTCGTTCGATGGACCGCATCGAGCGCGGTGCGCAGCGGTGGCCCTGGCTGTGGCGGCGTCTGAATGCCGGCGTCGAGCGTCGCGCGGCGGAGGTCAACCGGGCGACCGCGGGTTCGATCGAGGGCACGTTCACGCCGCGGGCGATCATCGTCGGGTACGGTCCTGTGGGGCGCGTTGTGGATGCGATGCTTCGCGACGGGGGCGTGGCGACGACGGTGATCGAGATGAACATCGACACGGTGCAGCGGCTGAGCAAGGAGCGGCACGAAGCGATCTACGGCGACGCCGGTCGGGGGGAAGTGCTCGAGCAGGCAGGGGTGCGAGCGGCATCGCACTTGATCGTGACGCTGCCGCATTCGGAGGATCGCGGGGCGATGGTGAGACTGGCCAAGGAACTGAACCCGAAGATCGAGGTCACGGTGCGCGCGAGGTATCTGTCGGAGCGGGAATCGCTGGTGCAGGCGGGGGCGAACCGGATCGTGTACGAGGAGGGCGAGGCGGGGGTGGAACTGGCGCGGCACGTACTGGCGAAGCGCGGTGTGGATCAGCCGACGCTGGAGCGGCTGCTGGTGGCGATCCGGCGCATGTGGAAGATGGAGCGCGACGGGAACGCCTGAGGGGATTCAGGGGAGGCGATCAATCGTGCGCGGCGAGGCGGGCGTGGCGGACGCGAGGCGGGAGGTCGTCGTCTGAAGCGGTCATGTCGGTGACGACGTAGGGGCAGATGCGGCAGGCGGAGTCGCCGCGCTGTCGGAACCAGCGGCATTCATCGCGGATGGAGCAATCCGGAAGTTCGGAGTGAGCGGGGCCGGGTGTCGGCGCCGCGTCCGTCGTGGCGGCGGCGGTCGCTGGCGGATCCTGCCCCTGGGAGAAAGCGGACATGAGGCGGTCGATGAGGGAGCATCCGCCCTGGTTGTTGGTGCCTGGGAGGTTGGCGTCCCACTGCATGCAGGCGCCGCGGGCACAGGTGGTGCTGAAACGGAAGCGCTGCTCGGGCGGTCGGGGCTGCTGGCGAGCGATCGTGACGAACTGATCATCAACGACGATGCGGTCGGCGGCGAAGGCGATCCGGCCGCCGGGCAGGACGATGCCGAAGAGGACCGCGCCGGGGTGGCAATCGGAGGATGGGCAGCGAGTGAGGTCGCTCATGCGGGGATCCGGAAGACAGAGCCGGCGCGGTGGCGCGGGCTCTATCGAGAAGCAGCAACGAGCGTCGGTTGGACGGTCTGTTTGCCTCGCGCCTGGTGCCGACTAGGCGCAGGGCACTCGGCGTGAGGCGAGGTCGGCGTGAACGGGTTAGCGAGGAGAGCCGCCGGTGATGCGGCCCTGGTTGATGCGGACGCGGTCGAGCCAGATGCCGAACCATTCTTTTCTGGGGATGCGGACGGCGAAGGAATCCTTGATGCCGAGGCGGCCGAGTTCGGCGAGGGTGGCGGAGTTGATGGCGTTGCCCATGCTGCGCTGCTGAGCGGGGGAGAGTTTGATGTCTCCGAGGGAGACGGTGAAGGTGGTGCCGTGGGTTTCGGCGGGGAGAGCGGGGGCGGTGCCCGGGGTGGGGAGGCCGCCGCCGCGACGGAAGCGATCGATGAAGATGCCGAGCCATTCGGGCGGGATGCGGTGGTAGACGCCGTCGGCGAGATCGAGTCTGGCGAGTTCAGCGAGGGTGGCGGAACTGAGCGCCTTGTTGAGTGATTTCTTTTGGGTTGAGGAGAGTTTGATGTCGCCGAGGGAAATGTGGAACTGATTCGACGGAACGGGGGCCATGCGGAAATCTCCTGAGGGGTGAGTCAGACAAAGCAGCGATGAAGCACGAGCGTCGATCGCCGCCGACTGTGGAGCACGCTGCGAGACCAGTATGCGCGAAAGTGTGAGAACGTGCAACCTGCATGGGTGTGCGAGGCGGTACGATTCGTGGGACAGGTTGACGCCTATTCAGGGGATGCAGCAAGGTGAGCGGGCGTAGATGGGAGCGAGTGATGAAGAGCAAGCGAGTGGTAACGGCGCTAGTGGTGTGCGGGGTGGCGCTGTCGATGTGGGGCGTGGGAGTGCAGCCGGGAGCGCGGAAGTCGGTGCAGCCGGAGACGGCGCCCGCGTCGAGCGTGCGGTTCGGGCTTCAGGAGCCCAAGGCGCGGACGCCGGGGACGTTGAGGCTGGCGACGTACAACGTTGAGAACCTGTTCGACGACAAGGATGATCCCGCGCTGAGTGGGAAGCACGAGGATGCGGGGCAGACGAAGCCGGCGGAACATGCGAAGGCGGCGGCGGAGGCGATCAAGCGGATCGATGCGGATGTGGTGGCGCTGGAAGAGGTGGAGTCGTACGACGCGGTGATCGCGTTCCGTGACATGTACCTGAAGGATGCGGGGTATCGGTATGTGGTGTCGATAGATGCGGGGGATGAGCGAGGGATCGAGCAGGCGGTGCTGAGCCGATTTCCGCTCAGGGATGCGAAGGTGTGGGTGCGGTTGCCCTTGGGGGGCGTGCATCCGGAGAAGTGGGGGAACCAGGTGAACGAGAACGCGGGGAAGCCGATCACGTTTCATCGGTCGCCGCTGTGTGTGACGGTGGAGGTGCCGCCGGCGGGGGGTGAGCCGAAGGAAGCGGAGCGCGGAAAAGGTGCCGAGTCGGGGAAGCCGTATGAGTTGACAGTGTTCGTGGTGCACCAGAAGAGCGGGGGTCCTGGGACATACTGGCGCGAGAAGGAGGCGGCCAAGACGGTGGAACTGGCGGCGGAACTGATGAAATCGGACCCCGATCGGAACATCGTGATCGTGGGAGATTTCAATGCGACGATGGGGCAGCCGCCGATGAGGACATTCATCGGGAGCGGGTTTACGGACGCGTTCTATCCGCGGGACCCGTCGGAGGACAAGACGGTTCAGGACGAAGGGGTGAAGGAGGAGGGGAAGGAGCCGGAGGGGGCGGGGCGGGGAAAGCGGCGCGGCCCGGACGTGCGGCGGATCACGCACGAGTCGGGTCGGATCATCGATCACATTTTGTTCAATGCGGCGGCGCTGAGGGAGTTCAAGGTGGAGAGCCGGTTTGTGCTGGGGATGCCGGCGCGGGCGGCGGGGTCGGATTGGCGCGTGACGCCGCCGCCGGCGGGGTACGCATCGGATCACTATCCGGTGGTGGTGGACATTGAGCCGCGGGATAGGTGAATGGGAGGACTTGCGGTCAATTGTTCGATTCCGTGAAACGGTGCGAGGGGCGGGGCATATGCTGAGGGGACGAGCGCCCGCACTCGTGACGGCCGTGAGAGATTGCCCACAGTTCGGCGGGACGAATGCGCACTCAATGGGAGGCTCGAAGGACCAGGATGTCGGTCCCACGTGTGACGGTGGTGATTCCATGCTACAACCACGGCCGGTACGTGGCGGACGCGGTACGGTCGTGCGTATCGCAGGAGAGCGCGGAGGTGCGGGTGGTGATCGTGAACGATGGGTCGAACGACGGGAGCACGCCGGGGGCGTGCGACCGGTGCGTTGAACTGGCGCCGGGGCGGGTGGTGGTGGTGCACCAGAAGAACCGCGGGCTGTCGGCGGCGCGGAACGCCGGGGCGCTGGAGGCGAAGCGTCGCGGGGGTGAATGGGCGGGGGAGTACCTGACATTCCTGGACGCGGACGACTGGATCGAGCCGACGTTCGTGTCGAAACTTCACGCGGCGATGGTGAGGGCGTCGCAGGAGTCGGAAGAGACGGTGCGGGGGAAGTGCCTGCTGCCGGTGGCGCGGAACGCGGCGGAGTTGATGGCGGCGGCGCGAGCGCAGAGCGCGAGGGCGGCGTCGGAGAACGGGCATGGGGGCGGGGCGACGGCGGTGGTGGCTGAGGCGGCGGGGGAGGGAGAGCCCGTGGAACTGGTGGACGAGTGGTCGTTTGATGACGTGCAGGTGCCCGGGCGGGCGTCGCACGCGTATTGCCAGGAGCGGCTGGTGGAACTGCACCAGATGACCTGGGCGGTGCCGGAGTGGGACGCGAAACTGATGCTCGTGACGAACCTGCATCCGGTGACGACGCTGATCCGGCGGGAGTGTTTCGAGGCGGTGGGGGGGTTCGACGAGACGATGAATGAGGGGTACGAGGACTGGGATCTGTGGCTGAAGTTCGTGGAGCGCGGGTGGCGCGGGGTGCGGGTGCGCGAGCCGCTGTTCATCTGGCGAAGGCACAGCGAGACGACGATGATCGTCGAAGCGGGGAAGCGGCACGAGCGGCTGTACGGGCAACTGGTGACGAACCACCTGCGGCTGTATCTGCGGCACGGGCCGGAACTGATGGTGCTGAGCAACCGGCTGCTGCGGCAGAGCGACGCGAACTGGCTCGACGAGACGGGGGAAGCGATCGTGGTGCGCGACACGCGGAACTGGGCGCAGTCGCTGGCGATCGAGCGGGACGCGGCGCGGAACGAGATCGGGGTGTTGCAGGCGGCGCGGCAGGCGGACGCGGCGGCGCTGGAGGCGGAGCGCCGGCAGCGGCACACGCTGCTGGAGCAACTCACGGGCGAACAGGGGCGAGCGGCGACGATGCTGAACGCATACGCGGCGGAACTGGCCGAGGCGAAGCGGACGATCGCGATGTATGAGCGCAAGCCGGTGGTGCGGCTGTCTCGCGCGGCGCACCGGGTGGTGGACCGGATGCCGCGGCCGATCGGGGGGACGATTCGCGCGTGCCTGCGACTGGCGAAGCGGTTGATACCGAGTCGGGCCCGCGGCGTGGTGAAATAAGCGATCGGCGAAGAGCGCGGGGGCGGTGCTACAGGGCCGGGAGCGCGCCGTGCCAGGCCGAGAATGCGTCGCGAGCGGCGGCGGGGGGATGGGTCAGGCCTCGGAGTTCGACGGGGACTGGGAAGGGGTATTCGATCGTGACGAGCGCCAAGGCGTAGGCGAGCAGATCGAGGCGGCCGTCGCGCGAGCCGACGTGGACGCGCGAGACGGTGGAGGCGTCGGAGAGGCGTGCGAGTGCTAGGGGGGAATGAGATCGGGAGGTGGCGAAGGAGAGCGCGACCGCCGCGGGGTCGGAACTGGCGAGCAGGAGGGCGGCGGGATCGATACCGGCGCCGATGGAGGGGTGGTCTGGGCGTGGATCAGCCAGGGGGGTGGCGTGATTGGCGATGCGGACGCCGCAGGTCTGGGCGCGGGTGTCGGCTTGAGCGAGGAGGTCGGGCGGGGCGTCGGGTGGGAGGGAGAGACTGAGGCAGCCGGTCGCGGACGAGGGGGCGGTGCTCACGACGGCGCTGTCGCTGAGGCGAGCCAGGTCGGCGGCGAAATCGATGGCGGCGAGGACGGCGGCGAGGGCGCGGTCCTGCTGGGCGGGGGCGGTGAAGTGGTCGGGGGGGATCCACAGGTCGATGCCGGCGCAGGAGAGTTCGCGGCGGCGCAGCAGCGCGGCGAGGTCGCGGCGGGCGGAGCGATCGAGTTCGCGCGGGCGGGTGCCGGGGAGGGAAGCGTCGAGCGTGACGAAGCGGTAGCCGATGGAGGCGGCGAGGTCGAGGTGGTCTCGGAGCGGTTCGGCGCGGGGTTCACGGGGCAAGCCGGCCAGGGCCAGGGCGAGCGGCGGGAGCGAGAGCGTGGGCGTGGACACGGGCGATGGTACGTGCAGCGGTGGGGCGATGGGCGGGGTTGCTACAGTCGAAGGTGGTGGACGACGGAACCAGCGCGGGATCGACGGGCGGGGGCGGGAGCCGGGCGGCGGCGCGAGGATCCGGCGCCGAGGGGGACCTGTCGGCGCTGATCCTTGGAGATGGGGGAGGGGTCTCGGGCGTGCTGGAACGGGAATCGGGGAGCGGGTATGAGAGCCGGCCGGAGCAACTGGCGATGGCGCGCGCGGTGGAGTCGGCGCTGCGCGACAAGTCGCGGCTGGTGGTGGAAGCGGGGACGGGGGTGGGCAAGTCGTTCGCGTACCTGGTGCCGGCGATGCTGCGGTGCATGCTGAAGAAGGAGAAGGTGGTCGTCGCGACGAACACGATCTCGTTGCAGGAGCAGTTGATCCAGAAGGACATCCCGCTGTTGATGCGAGCGCTGGACGCGTGGCTCGTGGCCGGGGGCGGAGCGCTTGGGGTGAAGAAGGGGGACGTGCCGGCGGTGAAGCCGGTGCTGGTGAAGGGGCGCGGGAACTATCTATCGATCCGGCGGCTGCAACTGGCGTCGCAGCGGCAGTCGTCGCTGTTTGCGGACGCGGGGTCGCTGCGGTCGCTGCACGTGATCGAGGACTGGGCGACGACGACGAAGGATGGGACGCTGGCGACGCTCCCGCCGCTGGAATCGGCGGAGGCGTGGGACCATGCGCGGTCGGACGCGGACAACTGCATGGGGCGCGCGTGCGAGCATTACCAGGCGTGTTTTTTTCAGCGGGCGCGTCGAGAGATGGAGCAGGCGAACCTGCTGGTGTGCAACCACGCGCTGTACTTCGCGGACCTGGCGCTGCGGGCCAGGCATGACGACGCGGCGATCCTGCCGGAGTATCAGCACGTGATCCTGGACGAGGCACACAACATCGAGGACGTGGCGTGCGAGCACTTCGGGGTGTCGCTGACGCAGCCGCGGGTGACGAGGCTGCTGCGGACGCTGTACAACCCGCGGCGCGGGAAGGGGTATCTGACGGATCGAGGGCTGGCGCTGGCGGACGCGGACGCGGCGTCGAGGGCGACGCAACTCGTGGCGGACGCGGAATCGGCGTCGCGGGAGTTCTTCGACGCGCTGCTTGATGCGTGGGAACGGGATCGGACCCGGACGGGCCGGGTGCGCGGGGCGGGGGTGGCGCCCAACGTGCTGACGCCGGCGATGAGGGCGCTCTCGCTGCACCTGAAGACGATGCGTGAGGCGGTGGCGAGCGAGCCGGACAAGTTCGAGTTGAACTCGTATGCGAAGCGGGCGGGGGACATCGCGGCGGCGGCGGAGGCACTGATCGATCAGACGGTGCCGGACGCGGTGTACTGGATCGAGGTGAGCGGGTCCGGGCGCGGCGGGAGCGGGGGGAGCGGGGGGGGCGGGCGGGGGCGCGGGCCGATGGCGTTCCCGCGGGTGACGCTGGCGTGCTCGCCGATCGAGGCGGGTCCGATCCTGCGGCGGCACTTGTTTTCGCGGGAGATGGGGATCGTGCTCACGAGCGCGACGCTCTCGACGCGGGCGGCGCGGAGAGACGAGCCCTTGGAGCGAGCGGAGACGGCCTTCGCGTACACGATGAACCAACTTGGGTGCGAGGGGGCGCTGACGATGCAACTCGGGAGCCCGTTCGACTCCGCGAATCCGGTGCGGGTGTTTGTCGCCACCACGATGCCGAGCCCGACGATGCAGGCGGGGGGGGGCGGCGTGGGGGCGCGGACCGGCGGGGTGGGGGACGGGCGGGGGCAGCGGTATGTGGCGCTTGAGGGTGATTCCGAGCCGGCCGAGCCGATGGACCCGAGGCGGGCGTTCATTGAGGAGTTGTCGTCGCGGATCGAGCAGCACGTGCGAGCGACGGAGGGAGGGGCGTTTGTGCTGTTCACGTCGTTCGCGGACTTGTATGAGTGCGCGGATGCGTTGACGCGGGCGATGGAACGGCTCGACATGCCGCTGCTGGTGCAGAATCGCGGGGGGACGCGGTCGCAGTTGCTGGAGATGTTTCGGGGGAACGAGCGGTCGGTGCTGCTGGGGGCGGCGTCGTTCTGGCAGGGGGTGGACGTGCGCGGGCAGGGGCTTCGGAATGTGATCATTACGAGGCTGCCGTTCGAGCCGCCGGATCGGCCGATCACGCAGGCGCGGTTGGAGAAGATCGAAGCGCGGGGTGGCAATGCGTTCATGGAGGAGTCGTTGCCTCGGGCGGTGATCCGGTTCAAGCAGGGGTTTGGCAGGTTGATCCGATCGAAGGGGGATAGCGGGCGAGTGGTCGTGCTGGACCCGCGGATCTTGACGGCGCGGTATGGGAAGAGATTCCTGGAGGCACTGCCGAGCGGGGTCTCGATCCAAACAATAAACTAATTTGCCCGGAATCAACCGAACTTATTCCGAAAAAAAGGGATGTTTGATGCCCTGGTTCCTATTGTTTCGATTCATTTTCCTAAGAATCGAAAGGACGCTTTCTACTCATGCTGGGCAAAGTCTTCAAGGCGTACGACGTTCGCGGCACGGTCCCGGATCCGTTGAATGACCAGATGGCGTGGCAGATCGGGTACGGGTGCTCGAAGTTTTTGCTGTCGTCGGCGGCGAGCGTGGGGGAGACGTCGCCGATGATGAAGAACATCGTGGTGGGGCGGGACATGCGCAAGTCGAGCCCATCGCTGACCAAGGCGCTGGTGCATGGGATCTGCGATCAGGGGGGGAACGTGATCGACGTGGGGCTGGTGGACACGCCGTTTATTTACTTTGCGATCAATCATTTGAACTGCGCGGGCGGGGTGATGACGACGGCGAGCCACAACCCGCCGCATTACAACGGGTTCAAGGTTTCGACGCGCAAGGCCAAGCCGGTGGGGGAGGTGTCGGGACTTGGGGAGGTGCGGAAGCACGCGGCGATGGTGGATCGAGCGACGCTGGTGCCGGCGCACGGTCGGACGGAGCAGCGGGACCTGTGGGAGGCGTACATCAAGCACGTGCGGGCGTTCATCACGCTCGACAAGAAGGTGAAGGTGGTGGTGGACGCGAGCAACGGGATGGCGGGGACGATGGTGCCGAAGGTGTTCGGGCCCAAGGGGAGCGCGATCCCGCACCTTTCGATCGTGGAACTGAACTTCGACAACAGCAAGGGGGAGTTCGTGCACGAGCCCAACCCGCTGGTGGCGTCGAACCTGGCGCAACTCTGCGAGCGGGTGGTGAAGGAGAAGGCGGACCTTGGGATCTGCTTTGACGGCGACGCGGACCGGTGCGTCGTGGTGGATGAACAGGGGCACATCGTGGGGTGCGATCATCTGACGGCGGTGCTGGCGAAGTATTTCCTGAAGAAGCCGGGGAACAGCGGGTCGGCGGTGGCGTTTGACCTGCGGTCGACCAAGGCGGTGCCGGAGGAGATCGTGAAGGCGGGCGGCGTGCCGGTGCGGGGGAAGGTGGGGCATGTATTCATGAAAGCGGCGCTGGCGGAGCACAAGGGGGTGTTCGGCGGTGAACTGTCCGGGCACTTCTACTTCCGCGACAACTTCAACGCCGACTCGGGCGCGATCGCGATGGCGACGGTGCTGTCGGTGCTGTCGGCGTCGGGGAAGAAGATGAGCCAGTTGATCTCACCGGTGAAGCGGTACCAGCAGTCTGGGGAGGTGAACTTCCAGATTGAGGACAAGGACGCCGCGATCAAGCAGTTGAAGGAGGCGTTCAAGGACACGGGGACGATGGATGAACTGGATGGGGTGACGATCGACGCGTTTGATCGGCACGGGTGGTGGTGCAATGTGCGCAAGAGCAACACGGAGCCGCTGCTGCGCTTGAACCTCGAGGCCAAGGACAAGGGGACGCTGGAGCGGATGATGACGAAGATCGCGCCGATGCTGGGCGTGAAGGTGGATCACTAGTTGGTGGCGTGGGATGAGGGACGCGGGGGCGGGCACCACGACCGGGACGAGTTGACTTCGCATGACTCTCGCAACGTTCTTCGAGCACTGGCGCATCACGGAGAATCCGTTCCGCGGCGAGGAAGCGCGGCAGGATCCGGTGTTTCTCCGGCTCAGCGAACTGGGACCGGGGCCGGAGCGGCCGGCGACGCGGGTGCACGTCGTGCCAAAGCGCTCGGCGGTGCCGGCGGGGGTGAACGTGTCGCCGGCGGGTGACGCGGAGGATGACCGCGGGGGTTTGGGCCAGAGCGTGGCGAGTGTCGCGGCGCACCTTCGTCGCACGGCCCATTCGGACTTTGAGAAGATCGCGGGTGACTGCGAGCAGCCGGCGACGGCGATCGTGTTCGGGGAGAAGGGGAGCGGGAAGACGGCGATCCGGATGCAACTCGAGGACCGCGTGCGGGCGTACAACGCCGAGCATGGGGAAACGCGGTGCCTGATGGTGGCGTACGACGAGCTCAACCCGATCCTGGACCGGTTCTATGAGCGGGTGTCGGGGGAGCGCAAGACGACGGACAGCGGGCACATCACCGAGACGTTCAAGAAGTTCCGGCTGGTGGACCATATAGACGCGGTGCTGTCGCTGACGGTGCCGCGGATCGTGAACGAGTTGTTCAACGACCGGCTGGGCGGGGAGCGGATCGACCTGGGGACGGAGCCGAGGCGGCATGCTCGGCGGCTGGAGGCGGCGGTGCGGCAGGACCTGCTGCTGCTGCAAGCGATCTACGACCGGCCGGAGAACGTGGAATCCCGGACGCGGCGGCTGCGTCGGTTGCTGAGGTTGTCGAGGCCGCTGAGCGCGACGCTGACGAGCATCGCGGCGGTGTGGGGGTGGACGATTCCGGTGGGGTTCCTGGTGTGGGCGCTGTTCTTTGCGCCGGAGTCGTTGCGAACGCTCACGACCACCACGAGCGAGGGGGCGACGAGCAGCAAGGGGAACCCGCTCATCGTGGGCGTGGCGGTCGGGCTGGTGGCGCTCTATGTCGGGGCGCTGGGGAAGTACGTGCTGGTGGACCGGCTGGGGCTGCTTCGGCTGGGGCACAAGGTGCGCAAGCAGGTGCGGATCTCGCTGCGCGGGGACCGGTCGTACGCCCACTCACTGCGCGAGGTGGACCTGCGGATGTACGACCCGGGCGCGCTGCCGACGACGTCGTCGGACGAGACGCGGTACGCGATGCTGGGGCGGCTGAAGGGGGTGTTGAAGCACTTTGGGTACACGGGGATCATGGTGATCATCGACCGGGTGGACGAGCCGACACTGATGAGCGGTGACCCGGAGCGGATGCAGGCGGTGATCTGGCCGCTGCTGAACAACAAGTTCCTGCAGCAGCCGGGGCTGGGGATCAAGATGCTGCTGCCGATCGAACTGAGGCACATGCTGTTCCGTGAGTCGGCGGCGTTTTTTCAGGAAGCGAGGCTGGACAAGCAGAACTTGATCGAGCGGCTGACGTGGACGGGGGCGATGCTGTATGACCTGTGCAACGCGAGGCTTCAGGCGTGCCGCCCGCCTGCGCCGGAGGCCGAGCCGATCGCGCTGCTGGACCTGTTCGCGGAGGACGTGACGGTGCAGGACCTGGTAGATGCGCTGGACCAGATGCACCAGCCGCGCGACGCGTTCAAGATGCTGTACCAGTGCTTCACGGAGCACTGCTCGAACGTGACGGAATCGCAGGGGCAGTGGCGGATCCCGCGGCTGGTGCTGGAAAGCGTGCGGAAGGATCAGGCCGAGCGGGTGCGGCAGTTGTACCGCGGGATGCGTCCGGCGTGAACCGGCCGAGGCGATGAAAAAAGAAGCAGGCCGTGGGCCTGCTTCCTTGGGGAGTGATTCGATGAGCGGGGATGGTTACTTGGAGTCGCCCTTGATCGCGCTCTGGATGGCCATCTCGAGGGAGTCCTTGTTGACCGGACCCTGGAAGCACTTGCTGACCTTGCCCTGACCGTCGATGACGACGGTGGAGGGGAACCCGACGACGCGGTAGGGCGTGCAGAGCGGGTCGCCGGAGAGAAGGATCGGGAAGGTCCACTTCTGAGCCGAGGCGAAACTCTTGGCGGCGTCGTCGTTCTCTTCGCGGCAGGCGATGCCGAAGAACTTGACGTTCTTGTCCTTGTAGGAATCGGTCAAGGACTGGATGACGTTATTGGTGGTGGTGGACTTGGGGAAGCGGGTGCCCCAGAAACTCAGGACGACGACCTGGCCGCGTCCGGCGTCGGAGAGTTTGACGGTGTTGCCGGCGGTGTTCTTGAGTTCGAAGTCAGGGGCTTCGGTGTTGGCCGGGAGCATGATGACCGGATCGGGGATGGGGCCGGCGGGCTGGGCGGGCTGGTTGTTGAAGTCCTGGTTGAGTTTGGGCTGCGGGGCGGCCTGCACGTCCTCGGCGAAACCCTTGGGGACCGGGATCTTGAGGTCGGCTTCGCTCAGTTCGGGGCGAAGGCGCAGGTCCCAGACCTCGATGCCCTTGGCGAGCCGCTTTTCGGGATCGGGGTTGTTGGCGCCGTGGGCGAGTTCGACCTTGCGGGGGAGTTTGTCGTTGACACTGATCCAGTAGGTGGTGCTGCGGATGCCGCCGTCCCATGAGGCGACGACGACCTTGCAGGACTCGCCGTGGACCTTATCTTCGCCGGTGATTTTGAGTTCAGGAGCGGCGAGTTCCTTCATCATGGGCATGGGGTCCTTGAACTCGGGGAGCACGATCTGGGAGCCGAGCCCGAGGACGCGGGCGGCATCGTTGCGGTCGTAGGAGGGGCGTTCATAGACGGTGTTCGAGGGGTCGTCCTGCCAGCGGATGGTGCGGCCGTTGGTCGTGACCAGGACGTTGGTCTTGCCCTTGCCGATCTCGGCGACGGAGCCCTTGATCCACATCATGGAGGTCTTGACATCGACGGAGGGGCGGACTTGGAGGACTTCACCCTCGCCGTCCATGATGGGCTTGAGGGCGCCGAGGCCGTAGAGTTTGGACTTGTACGACAGGCCCTTGACGTTCTTGACGGCCTGGGCGGACTCGTTGAGGAGAGCCTTGGCGTCGTCATTGACCTGGGCGGACGAGACGCCCGCGAGCGATCCGGCGGCGAGGACGAACGCGGCGGTGGTGACCTTGAAGAAGTTCATGCGAGAAGTCTCCAGAAACAACATGCGAGGTGGATGAGGTGATTCGAGAGTTGGGCGAGTCGGAATACTAGGGCCACGTCCCGGCGAGGCGCGCCGAGATGGGTCGGTACTCCCATCTTCGGATCGAACGGGGAGATCGTTCGCGTGCCGGGCTCGCCCGGGGCGTCGTTACACAGCGGTTACAGCGATGAAGAGTTGAATCGACTGGAAGCGAGCGAGGGCTTTCATGGGTGGTGGGGATCGAGCGGCGGGGGGCTGGCGCCGAGCAGTTCGGCAAGGCTTGCGCCCGGGTCGGGGTGGCGCATGAGGTGCTCGCCGACGAGGACGATGCGAACATTCTGTGAACGAAGGCGTTGAAGATCGGAAGGGTGTGCGATTCCGGACTCGCTGACCAGGACGCTTGGGTCATCGACCATCTCGGCCAGGCGAAGGGTCGTCGAAAGATCCACGGTCATGGTGGAGAGGTTGCGGTTGTTGATGCCCAGCAGGGCGTAGGCGGGGTGCGGGAAGCCGATGTGGGGGCGGACCTTGAGCAGACTCTCGACGCTGTGGGCCTCGAGGAGGGTGGTCATCTTGAGTTGCTGGGCGAGGATGAGCATGTCAACCAGGAGGGACTCGCTGAGGGCGTCGGCGATGAGGAGGACGGCGTCGGCGCCGGCGGCGCGGGACTCCCAGAGTTGCCAGGGATCGATGAGGAAGTCCTTTCGCAGGACGGGGAGGGGAACGGCGTCGCGGACGCGGTCGATGAAATCGAGGCGGCCGCCGAAGTAGTGTTCATCGGTGAGGCAGGAGATCGCCGCTGCGCCCGCCGCGTGATACCGTCTGGCGATGAACGCGGGATCGAAGGAGTCGCCGTCCCATTCCGGTCGGATGAGCCCGGCGGAGGGGCTCTTGCGCTTGATCTCGGCGATGACGGAGACGTGGTCTGGAGTGGGATGGCGTGTGACGGCGGTGAAGAAGTTGCGCGGGGGATCGGCCTGGAGGACCAGGGCTTCAAGTTCGGCGAAGGACGTGCGCGACTTGGCCGCGTGGACTTCGCGGCGCTTGTGTTCGAGTATGTCGGTCAGGGCGTCACCCATGGGCGTGATTGTTGTCGCCGTGTTCGTGGCGGTCCTGACGTGCGCGAGCGTGCCGGTTGTGGCGGGGCCTTCGGGTCAGGCGCCTGCGATCACGGATCCGCTCGGCGCGGCGGGGAGCACGGCGCCAACGGGCTCGGGGCTACGTGAGCAGATCGGTGTGTATCTGAACTTCGGGTTCCTGGTGGCGGCGGCGGTGATTTTGGTGGCGCTGTGGGTGCGGGATGTCATTCGGCCGGGGTCGTTTGATCGGCGCAAGCCCAAGCGGGACCTGATGGGGCTGCCGACGCCGGCGTGGTTCGGGTGCGCGGCGATCGTGTGGCTGACGCCGCAGGTCGCGGTGGTGGTCGCGAGCGGGCTGATGCAACGCCGCGCGGGGGGGAGTTCGCTTGGCGATCAGGGTCTCTTGATGCTGATCGCGTATGGGGTGGGGATCGGCGCGTGTGTGCTGATGGGATACCTGGTGTCGCCGCGCGTTCCCAAGGCGGGGCTGAGGCTGGCGCGGAAGGATGCGCTGCTGGGTGCCGGGGCGCTGGCGATCACGCTGCCGATACTGCAATCGGCGTCACTGCTGGGCGTGGTGGTGTATCACTGGATCACCGGCGAGTCGCCGGGCGCGCTGGCGCACCGGACGCTGCGGGACATCGCGTCGGATCCGCGGAACCCGTGGGTGTGGGCGGCGATCGGGGTCGCGGTGATCGGCGCGCCGATCGTGGAGGAGTTCACGTACCGGCTGTTCCTGCAATCGGGCATCTCCCGCGCGACGCGAAGTTCGTGGACCGGGATCCTGATTTCGGCCGGGGTGTTCGCGCTGGTGCACCGGATGGCGGACAAGCCGGAGAACGCGGTGCCGTGGCACATGATCCCGACGTTGTTCATCTTCGGCGTGGCGATGGGAGTCGCGCTGGAACGCACGGGGAAGATCCTGGCGCCGATCACGATGCACGTGCTGTTCAACGCGATCAGCATCACGCTGGTGATGACGGGAATGGTGGGGTAGCACGCGGAGGCGGCCGATCGGGGACGTGGGGGCGGCGGTTATCAGGCATCGAGCGTTCTCGGAACGCGCAAGGCCTGCCTGAGTCGCCCGGGAGGAATAGACGGACCGCGGGCCGGACGGCGTGGCGCGGGTTCGCGCGCGGGACGTGATGGCGCGGAATCTGCGCGTCGATGAATGGCGGGAACAGCACGTTGGCGGTGTTCGTAGGACTCCCGGGCGCGGCTTAGCCGCGGAGTCAACGGAGATCGCACATCGACGGGCGGAGGCCGGTCCCGCGGCGATCAAGCGGGAAGCCGGCGCGGCCTACGACGACTGTCGCGGAACGTCCGCGGCGGACTTTGGAGTCTTGCAAGGAGCAGCGCGTGAGTTCATTCCGACTGACGGTTCCGATCGGGCAACTGCTGGTGAGGCAGGGGGTGCTCACCGATGAGCAGTGCCGCGACATTCTGCGCCGGCAGGAGACGCGGGGACGTCCGTTCGGCGTGATCGCCGAGGAGATGTTCGGGGTGTCTGGGGAAGCGGTGGAGCGAGCGTGGGCGGATCAATACTGCATGATGGCGGAGTGGATCGACGCGGGCCTGGCGAAGGTGGATCCGGCGGCGCTGGCGCTGGTGGATGGACGGCGGGCGTGGGAGCATCGCATGCTGCCGATCTCGATCCGGGGGGGAGAGATGCGTGTATGCACGACGCGTGAGAACCTGATCCGGGCGCTGGAGTTCGCGACGCGGCAGGTGCCGATGACGTGCTATTTCGTGCTCGCCGAGACGGATGATCTGTGTGGGGCGCTGATGCGGCACTATCCGATGGAGGTGGCCGCGAGCGTGTCGGGGGAGGAAGAGGGCGCGGGGACGGTGAAGGACGCGGCGTAGCGGGCGTGGCGGGAGGGGCGGATTAGAGGCGGCCCATCTCGGGCAGGTTGCCGATCAGGGGCCTGCACCAGTCGATGTACGCTCGGCTGATGCCGCAGCCGGCCAAGCCGGCGCCGGGCTCGATGAACTCGCTGGGGAGATGTCGAGTCTTCCCGGCGACGTCGGCGAGTTCGATTCGGCGGAAGGCGGGCTTGTAGGGCGCCGAGGAAGCGCGGGCGATGGCGATGGAGCCGCTGGTATGGCCTTGAGCCGCGAGTCTGACGGCGTGCCGGGCGGCGGCGCGGGCCTCTTTGACGTCGATGGGGGAACGGTCGGGCCAGCAGCGCTGCAGGTACCCGAAGGTATCGGCGCGGACGCGCAGCGTTGAGCCGCCGGGCGCCTTGATGTTGTTCTTGACGAGGTCGGCGAGGGCGTCTCCGAGCGCGCCGACGCCGGAGAGTTGCACGTTGCCGTGCATGTCCGTGTCCAGATTATCGACCAGGGTGGTGGCGATGGGCCGGCCACGAGCGTCAACGACGCCTTCGCTGACGGCGACCTGGCAGCGGCCGAGCCTGGCGTAGACCGCCTCGACGGAGCGGAGAAACTCGTTGGAATCGAAGGGGACCTCGGGGACGTAGACGAGGTGCGGGCCGTTGTGGGCGGCGACCTTCTGCGCGGACCGGCCGCCGCCGATCTTGGCGATGGCGGCGGCGGCGGTGAGGAACCCGGCGTGGCGGCCCATGACGATGTTGATCTTGACGCCGGGGAGGCTGGCGTTGTCCATTGAGTCGGACATGAAGGCGAGCGCGAGGAAGCGTGCGGCGGAGGGAAAGCCCGGGGAGTGGTCGCTGCCCATCAAATCGTTGTCGATGGTCTTGGGGATGTGAAAGCAGCGAAGGTCGTCGCCGGACTCTTGAGCCAGGTTGCTGACGATGCGGCAGGTGTCGGACGAGTCGTTCCCGCCGATGTAGAAGAAGTAGCGAGCGTTCAGCCGGCGGCAGGCGTCGAGGATGCGGGTGCAGTAGTGGGCGTCGGGCTTGTCGCGGCTGGAACCCAGGGCGGCGGAAGGAGTGCGCGCGACCAGTCGCAAGTGATCTTCGCTGGTGCGGGTGAGATCAATCAGGCTCGGTGACTCGCGGACGAGTCCGTTCACCCCGTGGCGCATGCCGTAGATTTTCTTGACGTCCTTGAAACCCCGCAGCGCCAGGACGGCGGCGACGAGGGATTCGTTGATGACGGCGGTGGGGCCCCCGGATTGACCGACCAGGGCGGTGAAGGTGGAAGCGGCGCGTGCCAAACGGGGGACTCCTTGCCTGACCGAAGCGAGAGACCGGCGCATGAACGGGCAGCGTAGGCGAGCGGCGGTAGTGGCTCGATAGGTTCGCGGCGTTGGGGGACGTGGGGGGGGGTGGCGGCGTGACCATGCTGCTTTCATCTGAGCCGCCCGGCGCGAGCCGGCGGGGAGGGCGTGCGTGGTCACATGGCCCACATCATCATTCGATGTCGCCGGGCCGCCGAGCGCGCCTACCGACCGCTTGCGCGGTCCGGCTCAGAAACGGATGCTCACCCGGAGCGAGGGGGCGAGGTCGCGAGGGTGTGGATGGCGCGGAGCGCGTCGAAGGCCTGCATCGGGGTGAGCGATTCGAGATTGATCTCTTTGAGAGCCTCGACCGCGGGATGGGGGAGGTACTGCGTGAACAGGAGCAACTGGCCGTCGGCGGGCGCGGACGGCGCAGGGGAGTTTCTTCCCGCGCCGGACGCTGGAGACGGGCCGGGCGAGGGACGGCGGGCCCGGGTGTGCTCGACGGCGAGTGATTCGAGGACCTCGCGGGCGCGGGCGACGGTGGTGTCCGGGAGCCCGGCGAGTTTGGCGACGTGGATGCCGTAGGACTGGTCCGTGCGGCCCGGGAGGATGCGGTGGAGGAAGACGATCTGGTCGCCCCATTCGCGGACGGCGACGTGCAGGTTGCCGATGCGGCCGGGGTGCTGGTCTTCGAGATCCGTGAGTTCGTGGTAGTGAGTGGCAAAGAGGGTTCGAGGTCCGAGGCGCAGGGCGAGGAGTTCGGCGATGGCCCAGGCCAGGGAGAGGCCGTCGAGGGTGGAAGTGCCGCGGCCGATTTCATCGAGGACGACGAGCGAGCGAGGGGAAGCGTGGTGGAGGATGCGAGCGGTCTCGGTCATCTCGACCATGAAGGTGGATTGGCCGGCGTGCAGGGCGTCGTCGGCGCCGATGCGGGTGAAGATGCGATCGGTGAGGCCGATGGTGGCGCGGTCGGCGGGGATGAACGACCCGGCGTGCGCGAGGAGCACGAGCAAGGCGGTCTGGCGGATGAAGGTGGACTTGCCGGCCATGTTCGGGCCGGTGATGAGGGCAAGCGACGGGGGGGATGAGGCGGGATCGGGGTCGGCGGCGTCGCGGGCGGGGTGGGAGGCCGCGTCGAGATGGACATCGTTGGGGACGAAGTTATTGGCGAGCAGTTCATCGAGGACGGGGTGCCGGCCCTGGGCGATGTCGAGGACGGGCTCATCAACAATGTCGGGGCGGACCCAGCGGCGCGTGACGGCCTTGTCGGCGAAGCACAGCAGGGCATCGAGTTGAGCGACGACCTCTCCGAAGCGGGTGATGGACGGGACGCAGCGCGTCGCCGCGTCGCAGAGATCATCGAAGAGGGATTGCTCGCGGGCGATCGAGCGTGACTCGGCGGTGGTGACCTTCTCCTCGAAGTCCTTGAGTTCCGGGGTGATGTAGCGCTCGGCGCTGGTGAGGGTCTGTCGGCGGGTGAACGAGGCGGGGGCGGCGCGGGCCTGGGCCTTGGTGAGTTCGATGAAGTACCCGAAGACCTTGTTGTATCCGACCTTGATGCCGCTCAGGGAGTGCTCGGCGACGAGCCTGCTCTGGTACTCGGCGAGCCAGGCGCCGGCGTCGCGGCGGAGGGAGCGCGCTTCGTCAAGTTCGGGGTCGATGCCGTCGCGGATGAGCCCGCCGTCGCGGAGGTGGGCCGGCGGCGAATCCACGCAGGCGCGGGCGATGCGATCGGCCAGGGGGACCAGGTGCTGCACGAGCGAGGCGACGGCGCCGGCGTGCGATGCGAGGGCGGGACAATCGGTGGTCGCGTGGGCCAGCGCCTGAACGCGCGAGAGGGACTTGCCGAGCGCCACCAGGTCGCGGGGCGTGAGCCGGCCCAATGAGAGGCGCGCGGCGATCCGCGCAACGTCCTGCACGCCGTCGATCGCGGTACGGAGCGCGCCGGCGGTGGTGCGGTCTTCAACGAGCGACGCGACCGCGGTCTGGCGGGCGCCGATAACGCCCCGGTCGCCCGACGGGCGGCAGAGCCAGTCGCGCAGGAGGCGTTTTCCCATGGCGGTGCGGCACGCGACGGACCCGGGGCCGCGAGAGAGGAAGATGCTCACGAGCGAACCGTCGAGATCATCGGCGGGGGCGGTGGAAGCGGTCGCGGCTGACAACCGGCCGCCGCGGATGGTGCGGAGCACTTCGAGCGACCGGAGGGTCGTGGCGTCAATCATGCACCAACCGACGGCGGGCTCGCGGGCGGGAGGGCGCAGGTGCCGCAGGGTTGGAACGCGGCGTCCGGCGCGGGGGGAGATCGATTCGTCGGAGGCGGGCGTCTGGGTCTGCTTGAAGTATCGGACAAGCGCGCCGGCGGCGCAGACGACGGGCTCGTCGTCGTCGAGGCCGAAGCCGGCGAGCGTCGTGACACCGAACTGCTCGTGGAGGGCTTCGCAGGATTCATCAACGCGGAAGTGCCACGAGGGCTGCGGGGTTCCGGCGATGGAGAGGGCGTCGAGGACGCGGGCGACGCGATGCGGGCGTTTGCCGTCGGCGGTGTCGGAATAGACCAGTTCGGAGACGCTCCGGCGCGCGAGTTCGTCGATAAGCGACTCGGCGGTCGCGTCGAGCACGGTGAAGGAGCCGGTCGAGAGGTCCGCGACGGCGAGGGCGACGCGCGCGGTCGGGGCCTCGCCGGCGTCGGCGAAGAAGACGCAGGCCAGGGCGCTGGGTGATTCGTCGCTGAGCAGGGCATCATCAATCAGGGTGCCGGGAGTCATGACGCGCGTGACGCCGCGCTGGATGACCGCCGCGGCGCCGCCCTGGGCCTTGGCCTGGGCGGCTTCCTGGAGTTGCTCGGCGACGGCGACGCGGAACCCGGCGTCCAGCAGCCGGCGGAGGTAGACCTCCAACTGGTGATACGGCATGCCCGCCATGGGCACGCCTTCGGTGCGCTGCGTGAGGGTCAGACCGATGGCCCTGGAGACCGCGACGGCGTCGTCGTCGAACATCTCGTAGAAATCACCGATCCGGAAGAGCAGGACGCATCCGGGGTACTCTCGCTTGAAGCGGTAGTACTGGCGCATCGCCGGGGTGTCGCGGGGATCGGACGTGGCTGCGGGCATCAGGGAGGTGAGGATACGCGGACGGGCCGGTCCCGCTCAACAAATGACGTGGCGATGCGGCGGATCAGACCTGGAGCACGCGAAACGACGGCCGCGGCGGCCCGGGCCAGGATCGGACGACTCCAGAGGGGCACGCACCAGCGGGGGAGAGACAGGAAGCCGCTTGCTCGGCGGGTGATATCGACGGCGCGCTCGTTGGCGCTTCGGCGCCGGCGCTCGAACTGGGCGAGCGGGTCGGGAGAATCGGCCAGCAGGGCATCGGCGAGGGCGCCGGCGTCGGCGACGGACATGTTGGCGCCCTGGCCGCCGGCGGGGCTGACCGGGTGCAGCGCGTCGCCGAGCAGGTATACGCCGCCGGTCGGCGAGGAGCCGTAGTGATCGGCGTGTCCCCATTCGCGGCGGACGACCGTGAAGCCGTCGGGGAAGGCTCGGTCGCCAGCGATCTTTGCGATGATCGGATTCATCGTGACGAATCGGCGCCAGGCGTCATCCGGTCTGGCGGCCAGTTCGAGCGATTCGGGGCGAGCGGGGATGACGCCGGCGGCCTTGCCGCCGGGGAAGGGGAGGCAGAGGAGCCCGGCGATGCCGGAGCGCGGGGTGGAGAGGTTGAGGAAGATCCTGCCACGCGCGGGGGGCAGGGAAGCGGGCCAGTCGAACCCGAAGCAGACAAACACCAGAGGGAAGGGCCTGAGCGAGAGATGGATCTGGGCGAGTTCGCGGATGCGCGAATGGGAGCCGTCGTCGCCGACGACGACGGGGGCGGCGAGGTCGAACTCGCCCGAGGTGGCGCGATCGCGGCAACGAACGCCGCGGATGCAGGCATCATCCTTGAGAAGATCGAGCACCTCGATCCCGCGGCGGACGTCGAAGGGAGCGTCCCGGAGCAGTGCGGCGCGGGTCTGCTCCGGGTCGGTGGAGGCGGGGCCGAAACCGACCCGGTCGAGCGTGGGCCGGTCGAGCACGGCAAACGTGCGCGAGCCGCAGGTGACGTCAACGCCGCCGAGCGGAAGGATCACGTCATCGACCGGGACGCGGCCCTGGAGCAGGGACGCGAGGGCGCGCACGGTCTGTGGCCAGAGGATCTCGGGTCGGGCGAGCGTGGGCGGGGAGGCGGCGCGATCGAGGAGGACGACGCGCTTTCCGCCGCGGGCGAGCCGGTGGGCCAGCACGCCGGCGCCGATGCCGGCGCCGACGATGATCGCGTCGAAGTCCATGCGGTATTGTTGGAGGTGGGGCCCGGAAGCCCAGCGTGCAGACGATGGGGAGCCGATTGTGTCAACAGCCGCCGAGCCCGTGGCGCGGCTCCTATAGATTGCGGCCGATCGTGTGCTGGCCTCACAGGAAGCACCCGCCAAGAGAACGACACCGTGTCTACCACTTCGCTGGATCCATCCCGACCGACGCTGGACATGCTTGAATCGCATGGACCCGGGAAGGCGGCTGACGCGCCGACGCTCGACGCCGCGATGACCTACGTGCGAGGGCTGGCAAAGTCGCACTACGAGAACTTCCATGTGCTGACGGGGCTGGTGCCGGCGGAACTGCGGGACGACTTCGCGGCGGTGTACGCATTCTGCCGCTGGGCGGACGATCTGGGCGATGAAACCGGGAGCACGCCGGAGGCGCGGACACGCTCGCTCGAACTGCTGGCGTGGTGGCGCGAGGGACTCAAGGGTTGCTTTGCGTGGGCGGAGGCACGTGCATCTGAGCCGAGTCGCGCGAGCGACCGGTCTTGTGCCGTGTCGGAAGATCAGGCGGGACCGAAGATCGAGGGCCTGCGCCCTTCGGCTCAGACGGCTGCGGGTGCGTCTGCGCCGCCGACGCATCCTGTGTACGTCGCGCTCGCCGAGACGATCCGCAAGAGGCGGGCAACCGGCGATCGAGCGCTGACGATCACGCCGTTCGATGATCTGATCAAGGCGTTCGAGCTCGATCAAACACTCAGGCAGTATGAAACGTGGGAACAGTTGGTCCACTATTGCACGCTGAGCGCCAATCCGGTGGGCCGGATCGTGCTGGCGCTGGCGGGGTACGGGGACACCGCGGAGAACGCCGAGCGGTACGCGATGAGCGACTCGATCTGCACGGCGCTTCAACTGACCAACCACTGGCAGGACGTTCGGCGCGACCTGCTGGAGCGAGACCGGGTCTATATCCCGTCGAGTGACACGGGGGTATCGCCCGAGCAACTCAGAGCGTGGGCGGAGCGTGGCGATGATCCCGCCGCACGAGTGCCGTACATCAGGATGCTGCGGACGCTGGTGGCGCGCACGTGGTCGCTGTTCGAGCGGGGCGCGCCGCTGCCCGGGCTTTTGGATCGGCGGATACGAGGCGTAGTGTGGCTGTTCGCGGCGGGCGGTCGGCGTGTGCTCGGGTCTGTCGAACGGCGCGGGTGCACCACGCTTTGGAACCGGCCTACGCTGTCCGGCATTGAAAAAGGGGTTCTCCTGGCGCGGGCGTGGATGACCTCGAAATGGTGACGAGGCATCGAGCCCCGCGGATGAGTGGTGTGTTGGATTGGGGAGTCGGGGAAACATGGAGCGAACGCGGATCGGGTCGCAGCGTGGTGCAGACGATCCTGCTCGGAGCCTACAAGCCTTGGACGCCGTGTCTCTCCTGAACTCCTCCCGCACGATCGGCGCTTTCGAGGTGCCCGCCGCGCCGGCGACCCTGACGCGCAGCGCGGTTCCTGCGTTTCCGGGCGTCTCGGCGGGTCAGCTCGCCCAGGGGTATGAGCAGTGCGCGGGGATCACGCGGGCGCGGGCGCGGAACTTCTACTACGGGCTCCGGCTGACACCGGAGCCGCGCCGGTCGGCGATCTATTCGATCTATGCGTGGATGCGCGGGGCGGATGACGCCGCCGACGCGCAGCGGTCCATCGAGTCCAAGCGAGCGGAACTGGACCTGTACCGGGGGCACACGCGCCGGATCCTGGGAGGCGAGATCGATCCGGGGCTGCCGGCGTATTGGCGCGGGTTCGCGGCGACGGTCCGGACATACCCGGTCGATCCGCGCATCTTCTTCGACATGCTCGACGGGCTCGACGAGGACCTGCAGCACGACGGGTACGAGACGGACGACGAACTGGCGACGTACTGCTACCGGGTGGCGTCGACGGTGGGGCTCGTGTGCATCTCCATCTGGGGGTTGGCGCCGGGCGCGGATGCGGAGCGGGCCAGGGACCTGGCGATCCGACGCGGGCAGGCATTCCAACTCACCAATATTCTCCGCGATTTCGCGGAGGACTTCGATTCGCTGCCCAGCCGGGTGTATCTCTCGCGCCAGGGGCTGGGGGCCGCGGGCGTGAGCGCCGAGCAGGTGCGGCGATGGAGCGATCCGGTACGGTGCCGGGCCTACCTGGCGTCGCAGGCGTCGGCGGCGCGGGTGCTGTACGACGCGTCGGCGGGGCTTGAGGATCTGATCGATCCGGCCTGCGCGCCCACGCTCTGGGCCATGACCCGCATCTACTCCGATATCCTGCGCTTGATCGAAGCGAACCCGCGCTGCGTCGTCGAGAACAAGCGCGTGCGGCTTGGGTCGTCGCGCAAGGCGCGGATCGCCCTGTCGGCGTCGTGGCGCGCGAAGCGGAAGAAGTGGGACTTGTAACCGCCCCTCCCCTCCACGCACGCAAGTAGCGTGCTTGCCGTGCTACTCAAGTTCGGCTCGCGCGACGTCTTCTGTCCAGGCCCGGCGCAACCGGGTGGTGATTTTTCCCGGCACGCCATCCGCGATCGCCCGTTTCTCGCCCAGGCCCAGCACGCTGACCACGGGGAGGACTCCCCAGGAAGAGTTCGTCAGAAAGACCTCGTCGGCGTCGAGGAGTTCCTGGACGCTGAGCATCTCGGCGCGGCACGTGATGCCTAGCCCGGCGGAAAACTCGCGGATCGCGCCGCGGGTGATCCCGGGCAGGACCGGACTCGGGAGCGCTCCGGCCCGCGGAGGGGCCTGATGTCCGCCGGAATCGGGGCCGGCCTCTTCGCCCCGGACGATCGGCGTGCGCAGTTCGCCGTCCTTGACGAGAAAGACGTTGCTGACGCACCCACCCGCGAGGTGGTTGGAGACCTGGAGCACGATCGATTCGCCCGCGCCGCGTGACGCCGCGGCTTGCAGCGCCCGCAACCGCCACCAGTAGTTCAGGGTCTTGTGTCCCTCAAAGGGATTGAGGGGGTTGGCGCGCGTGTCGGCGACGACGACGCTCACGCCGCGCTCGAACATCGCGTCGGGATAGACAGTGGCGGGCTGGGCGACAATCAAGATGGTGGGGTCCTGCGGGGTGGATCCGGCCGAGTGGGCGGCGCGCGAGAGCATGTTCAGATCGCCCGCGGTGACGGTCAGCCGCACGCGAGCGCTGGCAAGCCCGGCGTGTTCGATCGTCTGCAAGACGGCTTCGGCGAGGGCGGCGGGGTTGATCGACTCGCTGAGCCCGAGTTCGGCGGCGGACTGCCGGAGGCGCTGCAGGTGCTCGTCGAGACGGTAACACCAGCCGGTTCCCGCGCCGGGGGCGGGGCCGTCGGCGGCGGGCGAAGGCTCGGGTTTTCGGACGCCGCCGCGCAGTGTCTCGAAGAGGCCGACCGCGTGCTGGAGACCGGCATCGAACGCGGACAGGCGAGCATCGGCGATGGGAGCGTCGGCGGCCCGGTCGGAGTAGAAGCGGCCATTGAGGAACACGGCGGTCATGTCGGAGCGTAGGGCGACGGGCGGGAGGACCGGGCAGGATCGGCGCGGTCTTATCGGCCGGGGTCGGTGATGAGTGGTGCGGGTTGGTCGGGCTGCGCAAGCGTTGCCGGAGCGAGTGGTTGCTCCGACGACCGGAAGACTTGACAGGCGCGACGCTCGTTCCGATTGAGTAGCGCATCAGACTGGCCGGGCGTCGGCCAGAGTGGTTCCCGGCGGCATCGGCGATCTCGGAGCACCCGCGTGGACAAAGCCAGTCTCATCGGATTGTTCATCGGCATCGCGTGCCTGGGGGTCGTCTTCTTCGAGGTGTCGCATGGGCACCTCATGATGTTCTTCTCGATGGAAGGCGTCCTGATGGTGTTCGGGGGCTCGATCTCGGTGACGTTCATGGCGATGCCGATGGAGAAGATGCTCGCCGTCCCGGGGTATTGCAAGCGGTTCATGTTCCACAAGGGCAAGGGCCCGGCGGACGTGATCAAGGTCATCTCCCAACTCAGCGAGAAGGCGCGGCGCGACGGGATCCTGTCGCTCGAGGGCGAGATCGCCAAGCTCGATGACAAGTTCCTGGCGTCGGGGCTCAAGATGGCGGTGGACGGGAACGCGCCCGAGATCATCGAGGCGACGCTGCGCCTCGAGGTCATGGCGATGCAGGAGCGGCACAAGGCGGGGAAGAAGTTCTTCGACCTGATCAAACTCTACGGCCCCGGGTACGGGCTGGTGGGCACGCTGGTCGGACAGGTCGGCATGTTCGGCAAACTGGGCGAAGGCGCCGACATCGGCGCCCTGGGTCATGCGCTCGCCGTCGCCGTGTGCGCGACCATGTACGGCGCGGTGATCGCGAACGCGGTCGCGGGTCCCATCGGCGACAAGTTGGCGCTGCGGTCGTCCGAAGAAATCCAGGGGAAGGAAATGATGCTCCAGGCGATCTTGAGCATCCAGGCGGGCGAGAACCCGCGCTCGACGCTGGACCGGCTGATCGCGTTTGTCCCGCACTCCGGGCGCGCGAAACTCCAGGCCGCCGCCTGATCGTTCTCCCGGGGACGCTTTTTCGCCGGCGATCACCGACGGCATCCACGCATGGCTGATGAACACGACAACACGCACGGTGAAGAGCACGGCGGCGGCCACGGTGGTCACGGCGGGGGCGGTCATGGACATGGTGGGGGCGGGCACGCCGAGGGTGAGCACGAGGGCGCGCCGGAGTGGCTCATCTCCTTCGCCGACAACGTCGCGCTGATGATGGGCTTCTTCGTGATCCTGCTGGCGATGAACATGCAGAAGCCCACCGCGGGGGGGCTCGGGGGGGTGGACAAGAACCCCGCCAGCGAGCAGCCCGACAACGCGATGCTCGATTTCGTGATCGCGATGCGCCAGGCGTTCCACAACCCGATCGATATGAACGGGTCGGACCCGAACGAGGCCAAGTTGCGCAAGCGCATGCAGGAGCAGCGGGGTCGATCCGAGACCAACGACCCCGGCCCCGAAGGGGACAACCACCGCGTGCAGGCGCAGGAGACGAGCGACTACGTGCAGCCGACGGGCATCGTCACGTTCGACACCGACAGCGCGGCGCTGTCGTCGATCGGGGCCAGGACGGCGGCGGACGTGGCGGCGCAACTCCGCGGGCGGCGGGTGTTCGTCGAGGTGCGCGGGCACGTGAGCGCCGCCGAGGCGTTCAAGGACGGGCAGCGGGGGATGAAGTTGTCGCAGGAGCGGGCGATGGCGGTCGCCGCCGCGCTGATCGAGAACGAGATGAAGTGGTCGCAGATCCGGATCGTGCTGTGCGCCGACAGCACGCCGGTGCAGGCGCGGGCGGATTCACCGACGGAGCATCGCACGAATCAGCGCGTGGAAGTGGTGGTGACCAAGGAGCCGCTGCCGAAGGATCAGTTCGTGGATACGAGTTCAAGCGCGGGGGCGTCGGACCATTGAAGGCATCGCGCGACGATGCGGGCGCGAAGGGCGCTACCCTTTGCCCCTATGAAAACGTCGGTCCGCTGGCTCAACACATACCTGTCGCCCCCGGGCGTGGACGCGGCCGAGGCAGAGCGCGTCCTGACGCACGCCGGGTTCCCGATCGAAAGCAGCGAAGCGGTGGGCACCGGCGACACGATGCTCGACGTCGAGATCACGTCGAACCGCGGCGACTGCATCAGCCACATCGGGCTTGCCCGCGAGATCGCGGCGGGGACGGGCCGCTCGCTGGTCTACCCGGCCACGCCGGCATCGGTGATCAGCGGCGATGACCCCAGGGCCCCGGAGCAGGCCGGCGCCGCCGGCGGAATCGGCGGGGTCGTCTCGCTGCGCAACACCGTGCCAGATGTCTGCGGTCTCTTCACGGCCCGGGTCATCCGCGGCGTGAAGGTCGGGCCCAGCCCACAGTGGATGGTGGACGCGCTGGCGTCGGTCGGTCAGCGATCGATCAATAACATCGTTGATATCACGAACTACGTCATGTTTGAATACGGTCAGCCGTCGCACGTGTTCGACCTGAGGGCGTTGCGTGGGGGGCCGCAGAAGCAGGTTATCGTGCGGTATGCGCACGCGAACGAGCCGCTGACGCTGCTGGATGGGAAGAAGATCGAACTGCGCGAGAACGAACTCGTTGTGGCTGACGGTGAGGCGTTCGGCGGCGCGATCTCGCTGGCCGGCATCATGGGCGGGCTGGGGTCGCAGGTCACGGGCCCGACCACGGACGTGCTCCTGGAAGCCGCCACGTGGGACCCGGCGACGATCCGGCGCGCCGCGCGCCGGCTGGGCATCCGCACAGACGCGTCGCACCGATTCGAGCGCAACGTGGATCCGCGAACGATCGACGCGGCGGGGCGGCGCGCGGCGGGCCTGATCCTCGAACTCGGCGGCCCCGGCGCGACCCTTGTGCCCGGGGTCCTGCAAGCCGGCGCGCCGCGCCAGCCGCTGACGCGCGTGTCGATGCGGCTCAGCCGGTGCCGGTCCATCATCGGGTACGACGCGGCGCCGGAAGAGGTGACCCGGGCGCTCACGGGCCATGAGATCGGCGTGGCTCACGCCGGCGCGGGCGACACCCTGGGGTGCACGATCCCGGCCCATCGCCCCGACCTGGGGCGTGAGATCGACGTGATCGAGGAAGTCGCGCGGACGCTGGGGCTTGAACGGGTGCCGATCCTGGAGAAGATCCCGGTGCGGATCGCCGAGCCGCAGATCAGCGAGCGGGCGTCGCGCGAACTGTCGCGCGCGCTGACGGCGCACGGGTTCTACGAGGCGGTGACGTTTAGCTTTGTGTCGCCGCAGGATGCGGAGCCGTTCTGCCCGGTGGGGCTGTCGCTCATGAACCTGTGCGATGAGCGGCGCAAGGCGGACCCGGCGCTGCGGCCGAGCATCCTGCCGAGCCTGCTGGCGTGCCGGCGCGCGAACCAGGACGGCGGGGCGCAGGCCCGCGGCGGTGTGCGGCTGTTCGAGGTGGCGTCGGTGTTCGCGCAGGATCAAGCGACCGGCGCGGGGGCGACTGGCCGCTCGGCGCGGGCGGGTCATCGTGAATCGCGCGTTCTATCACTGCTGGCCGACGCGGTCGCGCTCTCGGGCGACGCATCCATCAAGGCGCTTGACGTGAAGCAGGCCGCGGTCCGGGTGGTGCGCGGCGCGCTGGAGTCGGCGGTGAACACGCTCGGCGGGGCGAGCGCGGCGATCGACCTGATCCGCGGCCCCGTGCCCGCCGCCGGGTTCGATCCCGCGGCCTGTGCGGAGGTTCGGCTCGTCGTGCGGTCCGGTGCGTCCGCGGGCCAGTCCGCGCGGATCGGCACAATCGGCGTGATCGCCCCGGCCGTGCAGAAGCGATACGACCTGCAGCACCCGGTCGTCGGCGCGGAGGTGGATGTCGGCGCCCTGCTGGCGCTCTTTCCGCCGCGGACGCTGGTGCAGATGTTGCCGGCGTTCCCGGGGATCCATCGGGATCTGTCGTTCGTGGTGCCCGAGTCGGTTTCGTGGAGCCGCATCGACTCGGTGATCGGCGACGCCGGGCTGGCGCGGCTAGTCGGTCGCGAGTTCGTCACCACGTTCCGCGGCGCTCAGGTAGGCGCGGGGAAGAAGTCGGTGACGGTCCGGCTGGAGTTCCGCGATCCGGGCCGAACGCTCCGCCACGAAGAAGTCGATCCGCAGATTTCATCGCTGGTGTCGCTCGCGGGCGAGCGGCTTGGCGCGACGCTGCGCGTCTAGATTTCCTTGTCTGCCCGGCGGGGACGAGAGGGAGGGGGCGTGACATACGCTAGTGAGAGCATTCCATGACGAAGCCCGCAACGAACAACCCCAATCCCCCGGACGACGCGCCGTCCGCCTCGTTCGAGGAGTCGATTGAGGAGGTGGAGCGCATCATCGATCGCATCGAGCGAGGCGAGGTGGGGCTTGAGGAGTCGCTGCGGGAGTACGAGCGCGGCGTGGAACTGATCCGCCGATGCCGAGGGGTGCTGAGGAACGCCGAACTCAAGGTCGAGGAACTCACCGCGCGGATGCAGGCCGAGGGGGGCAACGGCGGTTCGGCGCGGGAGCGATGATCGGCGCCTGGGCGCGGAAAAAATCAACACCGGGCGTGCCGCGCACCGAAGATCGACGGGGAGGTGTCCGGTATCCTGTAGTCGGCGGCCCGCCGGGCTTCGCGGCGACACGCGAGGTCGATCATCGTTGAGCGTCCAGATCCGGCTCTTATGGAGTACTACCAGTTCCTCATGCTGCTGGCCAAGGGTGCCTGGGCGTTCTTTGTCTTCGCGTTCGGCGCCTGCCTGGGGTCCTTGATCAACGTGCTGGTCTATCGGCTGCCGCGCGGGCTGAACGTCGTCGTGCCGGCGTCGCGATGCCCGGCGTGCGAAACCCGGCTCACGTGGCGCGAGAATATCCCCATCCTCGGATGGATTCTCCTCCGCGGCCGGTGCCGCTTCTGCAAGTCGCGCATCTCGCCGGAGTACCCCATCGTCGAGTTCGTCACGGCCGCGATCTTTCTCGGCATCTTCGCGCTGTGGTACCTCATGCCCTACAACGCCCAGTGGCTGGGCATCCACTGGGGCGACCTGCGTCCCCAGTGGACCTACGGCGACCTGCGCGACACCTGGCCGCGAAACTCCTGGCCCATCTTCCTGATCATGCTGGGGCTCGTCGGCTCGCTCGTGGCGATGACGATCGTCGATGCCAAGACCTACACCATCCCGCTCGTCTTGCCGTGGTTCGCCACGATCGTCGGCATCGGCGGGCACACGGCGTTCTCGCTGTACTACCAGTTCGCCGCCCGGAAACCGGCGATGGGTCCGGTGTTCAGCCAGGTCTGGACGTTCGAGCCCCCGCGAGGGCTCAACTGGAACTGGCAGTTCATGAACTGGCCCACGATCCTCGCCGCGATCGCGGGGATCGCGGGACTGGGAATCTCGATTCTCATGCTCCGGCTGGGACTCATCCGCCGCAGTTTCGCGGACTACGAGGAGTGGGAGAAACGGGCGCTGGAGGACATGAAGACCCGGGGCTCCGGCGGCGCGGGGGATTCGGACGCGGGCCCCTCGGCCGGGGCGCCCGAGATGTGGATCCAGTACCCGCACGCGCGGCGAGAGATGCTCAAGGAAGCGGCGTTCGTGTCGCCGTGCTTCCTGCTGGGCTACCTCACCTGGCACGTCGTGCAGCGATCGTCGCTGGCGCAGGCCGACGCGCCGATCCTGATGAAGGTGCTCGGGGCCGTGCTGATGGGGTACCTCATCGGCGGCGGAGTGGTGTGGCTGGTACGCATCGGCGGATCGCTGGCGTTCGGGAAGGAGGCGATGGGCCTTGGGGACGTGCACATGATGGCGGCGGTGGGCGCGTGCCTGGGGTGGCAGCACTCCGTCGTCGCGTTTTTCGGGGCCGCGTTCGTCGGGATCATCTGGGAGATCCTGAGCCGGATCGTCGCGGGGAACAAGAGCCGGGCGATGCCCTACGGCCCGCACCTGGCCGTCGCGACGTTCCTGCTGCTCGTCTTTCAGCCGTGGATCTACGACCTGCTCGATCGCGCGGGGCTGAGCGTGCTGCTGTGGTAGTCGCGGCGCCGGGCCCGCGGCGCTAGTGTCCTCCGAGGTACGCCTTGCGCACCTCGTCGCTCGCGGCCAGCGCCTTGGCGGAGTCCGCCATTTTGATCGAACCGACTTCGAGGCAGTACCCGAAATGAGCCACGTGCAGGGCCATGTTCGCGTTCTGTTCCACCAGCAGGATCGTCGTCCCGGACTCGTTGATCTCGCGGATGATCTTGAAGATGGTCTGCACGATCTGCGGCGCCAGCCCGAGCGAGGGCTCGTCGAGCAGGAGCAGTTCCGGGCGGGCCATCAGCGCCCGCGCCATCGCCAGCATCTGCTGCTCGCCGCCCGAGAGCGTGCCCGCGGCTTGCTTGAGCCGCTCGCGCAGGCGTGGGAACAGGGTCAGCGCCTTCTCACGGTCCTTGGCGATCTCGGCATGATCGGTCCGGATGAACGAGCCGAGTTCGAGATTCTCGCTGACGGTGAGATTCGGGAAGATGCCGCGGCCTTCGGGGGAGTGCGCGATCCCGCGCCGGACAATGACGTGCGGTGCAAGGCCGGCGATCGAGTGGTTCTTGTAGGTGATCGTCCCGGTGGTGGGGCGGAGCAGGCCGGAGATGGCGCGGAGAGTGGTGGACTTGCCGGCGCCGTTGCAGCCGATGAGCGTGACGATCTGCCTGGGCTCGATGGTGATCGTGACGCCGTGCAGCGCGTGGATCGCGCCGTAATGAACATGGAGGTTGTCGACGCTGAGGAGTGACATCACAAAGGCCTGTCTGCGATTCTACCGAGCGGGTCCTGGGTTGAGTGTTGGGCGCTGAGGGCGAGCCGGGTCGCGTCGTTCACGTCTGCACCGCCTCGCCGAGGTACGCCTCGATGACCTTGGGGTTGTTCTGGATGTCGGCGGGGGTTCCTTCGGCGATGATCTCGCCGTAGTCCAGCACGGTGATGCGTTCGCAGACGTCCATGACAAGCCCCATGTCGTGCTCGATGAGGAGGACGGTGAGTTTGAAACGGTCGCGGATGGAACGGATCAGGTCGCGGAGTTCTTTTTTTTCCTGCGTGTTCATCCCGGCGGCGGGCTCGTCCAGGAGCAGCACCTTGGGGTTGGTCGCCAGGGCCCGCGCGATCTCGAGCCGGCGCTGATCTCCGTACGGGAGGTTCCTCGAATACTCCCCCTCGCGGTCGTGCAGGTCGAAGATCCGCAGCAGTTCGCGTGAAAACTCGGCGATCGCCTTCTCTTCGGCGCGGTGGTGGGGTGTGCGGAGCATCGTGCCGGCGATCGTCCCGCTGATGCGCAGGTGGCACGCCAGCCGGACGTTGTCGAGCACGCACAGGTCCGGGAAGAGCCGGATATTCTGGAACGTTCGCGAGAGCCCGGCGGCGGCGATCTGGTACGGCTTGAGCCCGATGAGTTCGGCGCCCGCGAGCCGGATCGAACCGCTCTGCGGCACGTACACCCCGGTCAGCAGGTTGAAGACCGTGGTCTTGCCCGCGCCGTTGGGGCCGATGAGCCCGCGCAGGTCGCCGGGAACGAGCCGGAGCGAGAAATCGGAAACGGCCTTGAGGCCCCCGAACGAAATCGAGATCCGATCGACATTCAGGATCGGCTCACGCGTGGGGGCGTGAGGGGCGGGGGTGTGGGTGGTGGTGGTATCGCCGGCGCCGCTCACGTCGCTCCTTTCGCCGCCCCGCGCGATCGCCCGCCCCAGCGCAGATCCCAGATCTCGCTCAGGCCCATGAGTCCTTCGGGCCTCAGGATCATCATCAGGATCAGCACCAGGGCATAGAGGACCATGCGGTACTCCGCGAGATTGATCCCAGCCTCCGCGGCGCCGAAGCGCAGCAACTCCCAGCCGACGCAGACGCCCCCGAGCATCAGGAACGGCGTGAGTTTTCGCCGCGACACCGCCGCCATCGCCGACGCGACCACCACGGCTCCGATCACCCCCCAGGGCCAGACGCTCCGGGGTTCGCGCAGCAGTTCGGGCACGGAGGTGAGGACGATCGCGGCGATGGTGGCGCCCGAGATCGATCCGAGCCCGCCGATGACAACTAGGATGAGGATGTCGAAACTCTTGATGAAGCCGAGTTCGCCGGGGTTGAGTTGGACGCCGAAGGTGTGGGCGAAGAGCCCGCCGCCGATCCCGGCGAAGAAGGCCGCAAAGACGAACGCCTGCACCTTGTACCGCGTGGTATTGATCCCCATGGCCTCGGCGGCGATCTCGTCCTCCCGGATCGACAGGAAGGCGCGCCCGTAGGTGCTCTGCTTCAGCCGGTACGCCACGATCAGCGTCAGCGACGCGAAGAGCCCGACCCAGAAAAGGCTGGTGTAGAAGGGCAGTCCGGAAAAACCCAGCCCGCCTCCGAGGTGCAGCGGCAACTCGTAGATCGGCGCCTTGACGACTTCCTCGGCGCTGTAGATCACGTCCCGGGTCTTGGCCGTGATGATCAGGCGGACGATCTCGCCGAAGCCCAGCGTCACGATCGCGAGGTAGTCGCCCTTGAGCCGGAGCGAAGGCAGGCCGACCAGGTACCCGCACAGCGCGGCGACCAGCCCGCCGACGAGCAGCGACCCGACGAAGATGAGGTCGCCGCCGCTGATCAGCGGCCCGCCGTGGTCCTGGCGCATCGTGCTCAGGAGTCCTCCATGCACGCGGGCATCACCGAACGCGTGCATGGACCCGTAGTACACGATGCACGCCGAGGCGTAGGCGCCGATCGCCATGAACGCGGCATGGCCGATGGAGAACTGACCCGTAAACCCGTTCACCATCGTCAGCGAGACCGCCAGGATGATGTTCGTGCAGATGTCCAGCGTGATCTTGGACCAATAGTCCCCGGCGATCGGCCGGAACGCGAACTGCAGCAGCAGCGCCACGCCGATGCCAATGACCACCGGGATGATCGAACGCAGCAGCGTCCCCATGACGGGCGGCTTGAGGGCGAGGGTTCGTTCGGAGAAATACGCCATGACACCTGCCGCGGAAGAAAGGCCTGCTGAGTCTGAGAGACGTGCCGGGAATTTACACCTTTTCTCGAACGGACGAGCCCAGGAGACCACTGGGCCTGAACAAGAGCACGATGATGAGCAGCGCGAAGACGTAGACGTCTTTGAGGGACGGATCGATGTACGCGGCGCCGAGGAACTCCAGGAGCCCGATCAGCAGCCCGCCGAGCATCGCCCCGCGGATGTTGCCGATCCCCCCGACCACCGCCGCCACGAACGCCTTGAGCCCCAGCATGACCCAGGTGAACGTCGCGGTCTGATTCAACCCGCCGGGGTACTTCTGCCCGTACAGGAAGCCCGCCGCGGCGGCGAGCATCGCGCCGAGGACGAAGGTGATGCTGATCACGCGGTCCACGGGGATACCCATGAGGGCCGCGGTGTTGGTATTGTGCGAGACGGCCCGCATCGCCCGCCCGATCTTGGTACGGAAGACCAGCCAGTCAAGCAGGACCATCAGCAGCACCGAGGTCCCGGCGCCGATGACGTCAACCGCCCAGACCTTGACGCCCCCCACGACGGTCCCGTCCTCGCCCGTGTGCCCTCCGATGATCGCCAGGGGAGCGCTGGTTGGCAGGAGCAGGGGCTCGCGCTGCGGGCGTGTGCCGAACATCCAGGGCGTCTGCCCGATGTTCTGAAGCAGGAGCGAGACGCCGATCGCGGTGATCAGCACGTTGAGGCGCGGGGCCTTGCGCAGGGGCTTGTACGCCAGCCGCTCCAGTGTGAACCCGACCAGCCCGCACGTCAGCATCGCGACGATCAGGATCACCCCGCCTGCCAGGGCGTTGTGGTCCGCGCGCTTGAACAGCCAGGCGATGTTGATCAGCCCGATGATCGTCCAAGCCCACACCGCCATCAGGCACAGGGTCTTCCATGCCTCGACGCTGGGCAATCGCCTGCGGAACTCCGGTTTCAGCCGCGGCTGCCCCCATCGCTCGTACGCGAAACTGATCGCCGAGAGGCCCGCGAGCGATCCCGCGATCCAGACGACCCACGTCGCGACGTGCAGCGGATTCTCGACCAGCCACCCCGTCGGTCCGGCCCACCCGACGGCGACCGCCGTCGCGAACGACACCCACGCGCCCAGCACAAAGATGTCGCTGTGCGCGAAGTTGATGAACTTCAGGATGCCGTACACCATGGTGTACCCCAGCGCGATCAGCGCGTAGAGGCTCCCGACGGCGAGCGCATCCATCAAGGTTTGGAGGAGTTTCTCCATCGCAGGCGGGGATAGTACCGCAATCCGACGATTGAGTGAAGGTGCATCGACGGGCAAGTATGTTCACCCGTGTCCGCGCGGCCGCCTCGCACGCGACCCGGCGCCGCCGCTCGCGCCGCCGATCCCGGCCTTCCCCAGCGCCGCGCGGTTTTTGCCGGTTCGCGCGAGTTCGGCCCGTTCATATCGGCCGTAACGCCCCCGGCGCCGATCATGTCAGACCCGGCAACGGGCCCGACCGGCACGATTCGTGCGCGACCGCCGCTGCCTAGCCCGAGGAGATCGGATGAACCCGAAGAACCCGTCCGGCCCGACTCCGCCCGAGTCATCCAAGCCTCGCCTCACCGGATTCGAGCCAAAGCGAGACGGGCAGTCCCCGGCGCGTCAGGTGGCTGGCGTTGCATCGCAACCCGGCGTCCGAGCCGGGGCGACCAACGACCTCGAGCCGCTCGCGCCGGCGAGTGGGGGGGGCCGGGGGGGCCGGGGGGGTTCGGCCCGGTCCCCCGCGACGCCCGCCGACGACGTATTCCTCTCGCCCCGCGTGGTTGACCGACAGGCGTTCAGCGAGTTCTCGCAATCCCTGCGCGACATCATCAACCAGGCCGCGTCCACCGCCGCGGCTCTTCAAAAGGCCGCGACCGAGGCCGAGCGGTCCCGTGACGGGCTGCGCGAAGCGCTCGCCGCGCTACAGGCCAAGGCGGACCATGTCACGGGCCTGCTCGCGACGGCCCAGGAACGCGCCCAGCAGAGCCGCCCCTCCATCGACGACGCCGGCGTCACGGATTCCTTAGTTGACGATGTCCGTGCCCGCACGGACGCGACGATCGAGCAATGCATGGGGCGGCTCGCCCCGCGACTGGAAGAAACCCTCGCCGGGGCCGAGGCACGCTTGGGCTTGATCGAGCGGCGCGTCGAATCTCTGCTGAGCGACGCCGATCGGCGCGTGGGCTCGCACGCCGCCGGCGCGGTTTCCGACGGCGCGGCTCTCGGCGCCCTGCACGAACTCGTCTCCCGCGCGGACGTGGCCAAGAAGGACGCCGCGTTCGCGACGCGACAACTCGATTCCATCCGCGATCAGGCCGACCAGGCGCGCCAGGCCCTGGGTCTGTCCGTCAGCGCCGCGCTCCCCCTCATCGACGAAGTGGCCGCCGTACGCGATCATCTCTCCGAGGCGATCGACCGCGCGCAGACGCTATCCAGCGCGACGCAGCAGGCCATCGAGGACCAGTTCAGGGCCCATCAGGCCGCGACCGACAACACCATCGCACGCCTCACCGCGGACGTCGAGATCGCCAAGTCCGAACTCGCGGGCTCGGTCCAGGCCGCGAGCCAGGCTCACCGCGACGCGTCGAGCGCCGCCGCCGCGGGCCACGACGCGGGCGCTCACCTCGCGGTGCTGCTTGAGAAACTCGAGCCGTGGCACGCGGTGCTCCTGTCGCGCGGCGGGGCGGCGGACGCCGACCTGCCCATGCCCCTCCGCGAGATCCTCGACCGGGTGCGCGTTGATCTCAAGCGCGACCTCTCATTCGTTGCCTCGGCCCTGCGCTCGGTTGCCCAGCGCGCGGAAAGCAGCCTTGACGGGCCCCCGGCCCCTGTAGCGAGCGTCATCGCCGAGGCCAAACCCGTGCCGATCCCCGGCACTCCCCGCCCCGCGCCGCCGCGGCCCGAACACTGATCGCGTCGATGGGTCCCGGGACACCAGCCCAGGACCTACTCGGGCTTGGTTTCCGGCGGCAGGTCCAGGTCCAGTTCCCCCCGGCTCACGAGCATGGGGAGATTCTGCTTGATCTCGTCCGGGAGCATCGTGTAGATCCGTTCGAGCACGTCCTTGTCGAGCGCTCGCCGCGCGTTCCGCGCGTCGCGCTCCTCGGTGCCGAACTTCGAGGTGTCCTCTCCCAAGTCCGCCGCGCGGGCCCTCGCGCTGGCGGCGTCGAGCCACTTCTGATTCGCCGCGGCCAGGTCTCGGTCGTATCGCTCCTGCATGTCCAGCACCGCGGCCCGAAGCGCCGGGTCCAGGTCTTTGAGTTCCAGCACGCCGCTGAGGATCCGCGTCGCCTTGCCGGCGCGGAAGATCGCCGGGTACAGTCGGCGGTTGAGTTCCGCGTCAAACGCCGCGCGCTGGTCCGGGGGGACGCTCGCCTGCAACCGCTCGACGTGCCGCCGCCGCAGCCCGCTCAGTTTGCGGCTCTCCTCGGCCAGATCCTTGGCCAGATCCAGGATGACCTGCGGGGCCTCGCCCGACCTTCCGGTGTACCGGTCGATGGTCTTCGACCATTCGTCGTAATAGCGGTTGAAGAGCGCGATGAACTCCTGGAGTTCGCGGTCAAGATCGATCTCGTACTGCTCCAGCGCCGGCGCGATCGCCGCGCTGGTGACTGGGTCCAGCCGCAGTTGCTTCATCAGGTCGGTGAGTTCGGGGATCGACGGGCCGCCGCGCTCGGCCAGGCGAAGAAATCGCTCACGCCGGACCCGCCGCTGCAGGATGGGAAACCCGGCTTCCTGTTCGGCGCTAAGCAGGGCGTGCAGGTCGTCCAGCAGTCCCTTGTCGAGCGAATCGATCCGCCCGATGAGTTTCCGCCGCATCGCGAACGTCAGGTGGTACCACTCGCCGGGCTGCGAGTTATCCGCGACAAACTCGTTGATGTTCTTGGTAACCTCGTCGGCCCGTGCCAGGAGCGAGGCATATTCCGCCGAATAGGCCGCGACCAGCGACTCGGCCGCGCGGCGCTGCGACGCGCTGAGCCCCAGCCGGCTCGAAATCTCGTCGATCGCCCGCGTCGAGAGCGCCGGACGCCTGAACGTATCGGGTCCCCAATCCGACCACATCTGGGCCGACGCGCCGCTCCCCGCGCCGAGCCAGACCATCAGCCCGGCCACGAGCCACCCCGCCGCCGCCGCCCGGATCCGCTCAGGAACGTGTTGCCGCACCACGTGTCTCCTCATCGGCGTCCCGCGTCCCTCCTTCGTATCGTACCGAAACAGCAATCACGCCCCGCGGTTGCACGTAACCTGCATGTAACTCCCTTGAGCGGGGTCGATGATCGGCGGGATCCACGCCGCGATGAGTGTCGCGATAAACTTCATGTCATGCCGCATCGATGGTCGTTCGCGCGAGTCTCCATCGCACGCCGCCGGGCATGTGCCCCGGCGCACGCTGTTGCGGGCGTCCTTGTCGCCGTGTGTCTCGGGCTTCCAGCCACCGCGGCCGCGCCTTTTTCACTCTTCCAGCCGGGCGATTCAGTCGCGGAACTCTCAGCCCGCGTGGCGTCGCTCCAAGATCAACTTGCCGCCGCGACGCCTCAGGACACGCGGCGCGCGCTGGAGGATCTCCTCGACGCCCGCACCCGGCTCATCGCCGCCGCGGCCGGCGATGCACGACTGCCGACGTGGCTCCTGGATCAAGCGCACGATGTCCTGCTGACCGTCGCGCTCGACGCGGATGACGCCAGCGTTCTGGTCGGTGTGCCGACCGGGGCCCAGTGTCGAAGTGTGGCGGCGGCGGCCGATGAAGCGGGCGCGCTGGCTCGCCGCGCCGACGAAGCCATCGACCCGGTGATCGAGCGACTCGAAGACCAGATCTTCCGTGCCCGCGACGCCGCCGGCGGGCTCGACGCCGCGCGCCGACAGGCCGAGGCCGCGATGGCCCGGCTCATCGACGCCGAACGCGGCGTGCGCGTTCCGCTTCTGCTGGCTCGCTCGCAGGTGCTGCGGGCGTGTGCGACCCGCTCAAGCCCAGGAGCGCGGGGTGAGTTCGAATCGGCGATACGCGCGCTGTCGGGTATCCAGATCCGTGCCGAGGAGCCCGGCCCCGGCGAGCAGTCGGCGGCCGAGCGCGTGCGGCAGGAGCGGGACATCTACCTGGCCCTGGCGCTCGCGTCGGTCCCGGCCCCCGCGCCCGGCTCCGCCGACGTGGTGCGCCGACTCTCCGCGTCACTCCCCCCGCCGCGCGCTCCCGCGCCGCCGGACGCCGCGGCTGCCTGGCGCGACACGTTCGTGGCGTGCGTCGTCGCGACCGCCGGGATGAGCGACCAAGCCGTGGCCGACGTGCAGCGCCGCCTGGACTCCGAACTCAAGTCCGCCGCGCCTTCCGGTGACCGCCCCTCCGCCTCGCAGGAACTCAGCCTGCGCCGGGCGCTCCTGCTGGCCGAGTGTACCGCCCGGCTCCGGCGGCAGGCCGGGAATGACGCCGCGGACGCGACGGCGGCCGAGCGAGCCCGGCGCATCAACCACGAAGCCGAAGGGCTCGTCCGCGTGCTCACATCGCGGGAGGACGACACGCTGCGCGCCACGATCTATGACAAACTCGCCGAACTCGTCGGCGCCGCGTCGCCCGCGGATGATCTCTCGCCGCACCTCGCGTTCGCGTGCGCGCTGCGGCAGTTGGAACTCGCTCGCGCGGCGGACGGCGCCGCGACCGGGGCCGTGAGGGTTCAGCGCCGCGACGCCGCCGAGTCGGCGCTGCGATCGCTTGCCGGGCGTTCGGATGCCGGCGAGGTCGCCGCGGCCGCGCGGTGGGAAATCGCCTCGCTGTCGCTCGGGGCCGCCGCCGACGGGTCAGGCGCGCCCGGCGCGGGATCGACCCCGCGTCTCACCGACGCCCTCGAAATGCTGGCGGCGATTGTGCGAGAGCACCCGGGTTCGCGCCTCGCCGCGCGCGCTCTCGACGCCGGTGCGGCCCTGTGCCTCAGGACGCCCGCGCCGGCGCCTCCCAGTGGGCCGGGTGACGAGCACGCCGCGGAGCACCGCCGGCACGTCGCGGCCCGCGAGGCCATGCTGACGCTCGCCGTCGGCGCCCAGCCGGCGCCCGCGGCCCACGCCAGGCTGTGTTACGCACTCGGGAGCCTGCTCGCTCGGCGCAGCGAGGGGGAAGGCTCCGATTCGACGGAATCAGCGTTTCAGCCCGGTGAGTTCGAACGCAGTCTTGACTTGTTTCGACGAGCGGCGGCCGCGGCGCTAGAGCCCGACCCGCTCGCGCGCGAGGCCGACGACGCCGCCCGCGCCCTCCTGGCCCGCACGACCACGCCGTCGCTTCTGCGCCGCCTGGACGACGCCGCCAAGCGCGACGTGTCTCGTGCGGCGTACGCCTGGTCGAGCGCACGCGACCCCGCCTGGGACGACCTGTGCCGGTTCCCCGACGCCGAGGCGACGATCGAGACAGCGCCCGCCGCCGCGCGCGACCTGGCGCAGCGGCTCCTGGCTCTCACCGGGGATCATCACGCGGGCACGATCGATCCGTCGCTGCAGGCTGTGCTCGAGACGCTTCGCCCCCGGATCATGCTGCTGCTCGGCCGCGCGCAGCGCCGCGCCGGGCAGACCGAACCCGCGTTCGCCACCCTGCGCGCTCTGGCCGATGAACTGGACCACGCCCCCGACGACGCGGCGGCCAGTCCGGCGCGCCCGCCCGAGTTCTGGCTCGCCTGGGCCGAGTTGCTGCGCATGCTCGATGCCGACCGCCCCGACGCCCAGCGCGCCGCCGCCATGCGCTTGCACATCAAGCGGCTCGAACTGATCGACCGGGAACTGGGCGGCGGATCCCCGGCTGAATCGATCAGGGCGATCCGCGAGAAGCTGAAGCCGTAGCCGCCACGTCTCACGTGCACGGCTCGATCGCGATACGCTCCTCGTGCCCATGCAGCGCGACGACGAGACCATCACGCTCCAGACCCTCACCGGCCCCTATTCCGGCTCCTACGTCGTCGCCCCCGATCACCCCACCACCATCGGCCGCTCCGCGAGTTCTGATATCTGCCTCCTGCACGAGGGCGTCTCCCGTCGCCACGCCACCATCGTCCGTCGGCTCAGCGGGTGGTATGTCGTTGATCACGGGAGCATCCGCGGCACGTACCTCAACGGCGTCAGGCTCGAAGCCTCCAAGCCCGCCGACCTCGCGCCGGGAGACCTCCTCTCGATCGGTCCCTGGACGTTTCGCGCGATCGCGGGAAAGCACACCGGCGGGCACGGGACCTCGATGTCCGGCGGGACCGCCGCCACCATCGACGATTCCGCCAGCCGGAACCTGCGGGTGGAAAAGGTCAGCCCCAACGACCTGCGCAGCCTCGCCGATCGGCGTCTGAGGCTCCTGACCGAGTGCATAGCCAAACTCGACGCCGCCCGGGATGAAAGCACCCTCGCGCTGGCCGCGCTTCAGTCAGCGCTCAGCGGCAGCGGGTACGCCCGCGGCGCCGTCCTCAAACGCCTCAACAGTTCCGCGGGCGGCGACGTCGAAGTCGTCGCCTCCATGCGCCTGCTTCCCGACGATACCTCCGACTTCAGTTTCAGCGGGTCGCTCGTCTCCCAGGCCGCCAGCGGCGTCGTCTCCATCCTCGCCTCCGACGACCTCGGGTCGCGCGACTACGGCCAGAGCGTCGCGGACCTCAGCATCCACTCCGCGCTCTGCGCCCCGATCTATCTCGGCGAAGCCATCGAGGGGTTCCTCTACCTCGATGCGCGCGGGAAGGAATCCTCCGTCCGCCCCGACGCCACCGGCTTCTGCGAAGCCGTTGCCCGCTCCTACGGCCTCGCCGCCGCCAACCTCAAGCGACTCGACCTCGAACGCCGACAGGCCTCGCTCCACGAGCAACTCGCCGCCGCACGCGAAGCCCAGCAGGCGATCCTCCCCGCGCCCCACGGGGGCAACTCGTTCGTCACCTACGACATGGAGATGCGCGCCGGTCTCTTCGTCGCTGGCGACCTCTTCGACATCGTCCCCATCGATGATGACCGCGTCGCGATTTTCCTGGGCGATGTCGCGGGCCACGGGGTCGCCTCCGCCCTCCTCATGGCCATGACCCAGGCCTCGCTCCATTCCCACATCCAGTCCGGCGCCGATCCCGCCGTCACCCTCAACGAGGTCAACCGCTTCGTCGCCCATCGCGCCGGCTCCGGCCGGTTCATCTCCCTCTGGCTCGGCATCGTCCACTCCTCCGGCCTGCTCACCTACGTCGACGCCGGCCACGGCCACTGGATGCACCTCCCCTTTGTCGCCCGCGGCACCGACGCCGCCTGGTCCGTCCCTCCCACCGGCCGCGGCATCCCCATCGGCATCGACACCGACTTCGAATACGAGTCCCAAACCCTCCACCTCACGCCCGGCGACCGCCTCGTCCTCTACAGCGACGGCATGATCGAGCAGCGCAGTTCCACCGGCGAGGAGTTCTCCTCGCGCCGCCTGGGCCAGATCGTCGCCGGCGCTCCCAGCGTCCGCGACGTCGTCCACCGTGCCTTCGATTCCCTCACCTCCTTCGCCGGCTCGTCCACCCTCGCCGACGATGCCACCGTCGCCGCGATCGAGTTTCACGGCCTAAGCGACGCGAAGCACGCGTGAGCCCTGCCCGCGACGCCGGCCCGAGCCGGCGGGATTCACCCCAGCACCACCGTATTGAACCGCCGCGCGCCTTGCGCGATCACCGCGGGCTCCAGCGTCGAGAACGACAGCCGAACGTACCCCGCGAACGACTTCCCAAATGCCGATCCCGGCACGACCGCGATCCCCGCGCTCAACAGCCGCTCGACCACCGACGTCTCGTGCGCCGTCAGCGCCGCTTCTCCAAGCCCCGGCGGGGCCAGGTTAATGAAGCAGTAGAACGCCCCCTCCGGCGCGTGCGCGCCCAACCGCGGGTCCAGATTGTCCGCCAGCGCGACGGCCCGCGCCTTCATCTCCGCCCGGTACCCCTTCATCCACTCCGCCAACTTCGGATGCTCCAGCGCCTTCGCGCACGCGTACTGGATCGGCGTCGGCACGCCCGCGGTCTGTGAATATTCCCCTCGCGTCAGGAAATCGATCAGGTCCGTGCGCCGGCTCGCGATGTACCCCACCCGGAACCCCGTCGCCGCCATGCCCTTGGAAAACGTGTTGATGACCACAAGGTTCTGGTTCCGCTCATCCTGCAGGGGCGAATAGTGCTCCCCGCTGAATGCCAGGTCCTTGTACGCCTCGTCGCACACCATCAGCACGCCGTACTTGGCGCACAGCCCGCACACCCGCTCTATGTCCGCCCGCGTAAACACCCGCCCCGTCGGGTTGTGCGGACTGTTGAAATAGAACGTATCGACCAGCGGCAGCGTCGCTTCCAGCGCCGCAAAGTCGATCGACCACCCCAGTTCCGCCCGCAGCGGCACCTGGATGAACGTCGTTTCCGTGTACGGAAATATGTTGTCGAACATGCAACTCCAGCACGGCGTGAACCCCGCGCACGTCCGCCCGCGCATGAACGCAAACACCAGTTCCAGCCCCTCCTGCCCGCCCGCCGCCGCCACGATGTGCTCCTGCCCGAGCCCCGAAATCCCGCGATGCTCAAGGTCCTTCAGCACGGCGTGCTTGTAGAATCCCTCGCCGCCCGCTTTCGGGTACTTCGTCAGTCCCTTTTCCACCGCCTCGCGCAGCGCATCACCCATGAACGCGGGGACCGGGTACCCCACCTCGCCGCGCTGAAAGTAAATGAACGGCGTGCCTGTCCGCTTCTCGAACTCCGGCGCCAGCACCCGCGCCCGTTCGCTGACCTGTACAATCTTCGACAGACCGATATTCGCAAAACTCGGATGGATCTTCATGATGGGGCGCACCGCGTGAGAGAACCGGGCGTTCGTTTCGCCCGCGCGCGTCAGCGTATGCGCCATGATTCACGGCGCTGATGCATTACTTGACAGCCCCTAGATCACGGACTCCTGCCCATGTGCCCTTGTTCCTTGTTGCGGCCGCCCGCGATTCCGATTGCTACCGAACGACCTTGGCCTTCTCCTCGTATCGCGCCGCATCCGCTTCCTTGCCCCACGCTTCGTACAACCGCCTCAGCCGTCCGTACGCCTTGATCGTCCGCGCATGGCCCGCGCCCAGCGACTTCTCCAGCACCTCCGTCGAAGACAGCAGTTCCCGCTCGGCGTCGTCGAAGCGCCGCAGGTCCGTGAGGCAGTCGCCGTAGTTGTTCCGGAAGATCGCCACGTAATAGTGATCAGCCGGGAGCGATTGCCCGCACAGGTCCAGCAGTTCCACGTACAACGCCCGTGCTTCTTCAAGTTCTCCCCGCGAGTGCTGCAGCATCGCCAGGTTGTTCATCGACGTCCACGTCTCGGGGTCCTTGCCCCCCGAGGCCCGCCGGCGCGCGTCTACGATCTTCCCGTACAGCGCGGCGGCGTCGTCGAACTTCCCCTGTTCCTCGTACAAATACGCGATGTTCGCCATCGCGATCAGCGTCTTGGAATGCTCCGCGCCCAGCGCCTTCAGGTACGCCTCGTACGATGCCCGCAGCAATGGCTCCGCGTCCTCTTTCCGTCCCATCCCCAGGTACGTCACGCCCAGGTTCGACATCGCGGTGATCGTCGCGGGATGCTCCGGGCCCATGATCGCGAGCCTGATGGCCAGCGTCTTCTCGAACAGCGCCAGCGCCTCGTCGTTCTTCCCAAGCCTTTGCAGCGTCGCGCCCAGGTTGTTCATCGTGTAGGTCGTCTGCGGGTTCTGCTCGCCGTGCACGTCGATCCGGAGTTTCAGCACGTCCCGCAGGTACCTCTCGGCCTCCTCGAGCCTGCCGTGGTCCTTGAGCGAGGTCCCGTAGTTGTGCATGATCGAGATCAGCGGCGCGCTCCGGGCCCCGACCGTTGACAACCCGATGCGGATGCTCTCCTTCATCAGCGCGTCGGCCTGCTCATAGCGCCCGGTCTCCTGGAGCACCCGCGCCAGTTCACCCATCGCCAGCGCCGTATCGGGATGTTCGTGCCCGCGTGTCCGCTCGCAGAGCGCGACCGCTTCGCGGGACAGCCGTTCCGCTTCGTCGAACTTCGCCTCGTCGGCCAGCACGACCGACAGGTTGCGGATGGTCTCGATCGTGTCGTCGTGCTCGTTTCCATCCAGTCGGCGGAGGATCTCCAGCGCGGCCCGGTGATGCGCCTCCGCCTCCCCAAGCCGACCGATCGCCTTGTACGTTGTCGCCAGCGTGTTGCGCATCGACGCTTCGATCCGCTCCTGCCCGGAGAACGACGTGGCCACTTTCCTCGCCGCCTCGTCGAGCACCTCGCGCACCGTCACCTCGCGCCCCATCGCGTTCTCGGGGTCGATGGACAGGAACATGTCGCGCAGGTAGCGGCTCATCGCGTTGGCGCCGTCGCGTTCGACCCGCGCCGCGTCGCGGGCCTCCTCCGCCGCCTTCCATCCCCGCGTCGCCCGGGCCGCCTGCCAGCTCGTCGCGCCGATCCCGGCAAACAGGAGCAGCAGCGCCACCCCGATCCCCGCCACCAGCCCCGTGTTGCGCCGCGCGAACTTGATCAACTTGTACGACGTGCTCGGCGGGCGCGCCAGGATCGGCTCGTCCCGCAGGAACCGCCCGATGTCCCCGGCGAAGTCCGCCGCCGATTGGTACCGCCGCTCCCGGTCCCGCTCCATCGCTTTCCCCACGATCGTCTGCAGGTCCCCGCGGTAGTGCCGATCCACCGTCCCCAGCGGGCGGGGCTCGTGGTCCTCGATCGTGCGCACCGCGTCGGCCACGGTCTTGCCCTGCACCTGGTGCGGCAGCCGCCCGGACAGCAGTTCGTACAGCACCACCCCCAGCGTGTACACGTCGCTGCGCGTATCGAGGTCGTGCGTGTTGCCCGCCAGTTGCTCCGGGCTCATGTACGCGATCGTCCCGATCAGTTGCCCGGCGCCCGTCTGCATCGTCGCCGACTGAACGTCCGCGTCCGTCGCTCGCGCGATCCCGAAGTCGAGGATTTTCGGGTCGCCCGCCTCCGTCACCAGGATGTTCGCCGGCTTCAGATCCCGGTGTACCACGCCTTTCGTGTGCGCGTGCTGCACCGCGTCGCACACCTTGACGAACAGTTCCAGCCGATGCCGGACGTCCAGATGCCTCGCCTCCGCGTACGCCGTCAGCACCTCGCCTCGCACGTACTCCATCGCGAAATACGGCTGCGGGCCCGCCTCGGTCATCGCCGTTCCCGCTTCGTGGATCTGCCCGATCCCCGGGTGCTGCAATCGCGCCAGGATCTCCGATTCAAGCTCGAATCGCTTCAGCAGCGTCGGCGAAAGAAACCCGGGCCGCACCACCTTCAGCGCGACCGTGCGCCGCGGCTTCTCCTGCTCCGCCAGGTACACCATCCCCATCCCACCCTCGCCCAGCAGCCCCGTGATCACGTAGTTGCCGATCCGTCTCGGCAGCGCCGACGCCCCCGCATCCGCGCGCCGGGTCGCGGACCCCTCGGCCGCCCGGACGCCGGGCGACACCCCATCCTCGGGCACGTCACCATCCCTCGTGTGCTCCGCGCCCCCCAGCGTCGCCGATTCCTGAGCCGTCAGGATCGACACCACCCGCCGACGCAGTTCGACATCATCCCCGCACGAATCCTCGATGAACCGCTCCCGCGCGCGACCCGACAGCGACGCCGCTCGGCGTACCACATCGGTCAGTCTGTGAGGCCAATCGGGTGCCATGTTCGACCGTCGCCGGGCGGCTGGCTCTGATGCGCCGCGGGTCCGAAAACCGCGGCCCACACGCTACCGTCCTTGACATCAAACATGCCACCGGCCCAATCCGATTCGAGCAAAGGGCCCGGGTTCGCCGCGCGCGGGTTCAGCCTGTGCGCTCTGGGAAGCCCAGCGAAACACGGCGCGACTGGCCGCGTGAGAGGCGCCGGGTGCCAAAGGTGCGGCAGGGCGGGGAGGAGGGAGGAGGGAGGGGGGAGGGGGGAGGGGGGGGTCAGTCGAAGCGGAAGACGCCCTTGCGGTAGGCGTAGATGTACGCCACAACGCTCGTGAACAGGAAAAACAGGATCCGCGCGAACCAGATCGTTGATGTCTCCGTGCCCAGTTCCAGATTGCGGAACGTCGCCGCCCACGGGTACAGGAAGATGATCTCGATGTCGAACACGAGGAAGACCATCGCGATCAGGTAGAACCGGACGTTGAATCGTTTGCGTGCGGTGCCGATCGGGTTCATGCCCGACTCGTACGTGCCCGACTTGGTCTGCCCGTCGCGCCGCGGCCCGATCAGTCGCGACCCCACGACGTTGATCAGGCCGAACGCGATGGCCATCGTGATGAGGATCATCACGGGGATGTACGTGGCCGTGTCCATCGCCAGCGGGAGCGGGGGCGTGTTCATGATCGGGCAAGCGTAGGCGTCGGCGGCGGCCGCGGACTCCGGGCCCGCGGTGGTTGTGGCTCTCTAGAGTTCGCGCCTCAGGTGTTCCGACCTGCTCCCTGCCACATCACGCCGTCTCTTCGTCCGGCTAGCCGCTGACCGCCGGCCCGCCGCAGACGTGGTCGTCTCGCCGCAGCACCGCCGCCAGCACCCGCCCCACGAACAACTCGTGATCCCCGTCGAAATCAAGGTGCCGGACGACTTCGCAGTCCAGCGCCGCGATCGCGCCCGTCAGGATCGGCGACTTTGTCGTCAGCGTCGTGACCACGAGCGAATCGAAGGGATCCGGCTCGTGCCGAGGCTGCGGGGCAACGATGTTCGATTCCCCGTCCGGGCCGAACTTCTTGGCCAGCAGTTTCGAGCACGAGCCCAGCGCGCACAGCCCGAACGCCCGGCTGTCCCGCACCAGTGGCGACACCCGGAGCCCCTTGAGCAGCGCGACGCACACGCACGCCGGGTCGCGCGAACACGCCGTCACATGCTCCACGATCGCCCCCGCACGCGATGTCTCGAATGCACCGGTCAACAGAAACTGCCCCGTTGGGAGCATTCCCATGATCGCACGGATTTCACTTGAAACCGGCGAATGCACGCGAGCCCTCCGAGCGGTCTGCGGCCGCTCACCGGGCGATCATGGCCCACGAAAGAACCTGCCGAGATCCACCGCACGTACAAATCGCGTACGAAGGGTGGATTGGCAAAAAAAACTTCCAAAATCGAACGAAAAGTTCGCCGTAGGGCTTGTAAGTGGTCGAAAGTGGATTAGAATCCCATAGATTCCCATGAAGGCCCATCGACCGTGCTCTTTACAGGCAACAGCGAACACACGGTGGATGGCAAAGGCCGCTTGGCGATCGCGGCCAAGCACCGGGCCGGCTGGGACAAGGAAAAGGACGGGGATGCCTGGTACGCGGTCCCCTGGCCGACTGGACACCTGAGGTTGTACACGGAAAAGGTGTTCATGGGACTTGCGGATCAGGAGCCCAGTTCACTGACACCGGCGGAGGAACGAGCGGGAGTTGATACGACGCTCTTCGGATTCGCGGAACGGATTGAGATGGACGCCAACGGGCGCATCACCTTGCCGAGAACACTGACGGAAATGACGGGAATCAAGGGCGAAGTCGTGGTAGTGGGCGCCCGGGATCGACTGGAAGTGCACGACAAGGAGAAATGGGGCGCCACGGTTCAGGATCGCTTCCAAAGTCTGCCGGACCTGGTTCGAAGGTTGCAAGAACGGGAAAAGCAGTCGTAGACAGACAGGTCGATTTCAGCCAACAGCATATATCGGACAGGTTTCTCCCGCAACCGCACAAGCATCTCGAAACTGGTTTCACCCTCTGAACGACCCACCAACCGCCCCTCTCACGCTGGAAACGGCCTGATTCGAGGGATTGACAAGAGAATCAGCCCTTCTCGAAGCGGCGAACATGCGCCACCCTCGCTCATCGGACCCGTTGAAGGGACGGGCCCGGCGAGCATGGGAGACGCGGAAATCGCCGAGACGAACATTGCCGACGAGGGAAGAAGGACTCGTCGCTTCTAGGTGGAAGCCACGGATGGGAGCCAACGCAGGACGCGACGGCTCCCCGGCTCCGGCCCGACTGATCGTTCATGGATGAACGACAGGCGAGCAACCAGGAAGCGTCCCTCCGCCAGGCAAACCCCACGATGCACGACCGCTCCGCCAGCGGCCGTGCGTCTTCCAGCCTCTTCCGCCGCGTGGCGCGAGTCGTTCACTCGCGTGAGCGATCGCGGCTATGCGGAGACGACCACCGGATTTCCCACCAGCGACGGCCATTTCCTCTCTTCCCACCACCACCACCACCATCCGAGAGGGAACGCCGTTGCCCCCCAACCACGCCGCCCGCTCTGAAAAATCAGAGCGGGCGGCGTTGCTTTTCGTGGGAAGTGGACCGGCCCGCCCGCGCGAGCGACGAATCTTGGGCGCGTGGGCATGGTGATCGTCGCTCGCCGCCCAAGGCCGCGTGCTTGCGCCCGTCGGCTCTGGACGTCTCCGGATGCAGCGGGGTCGAATCGGGGCGTGTATACCTCAATCGTGCGTCACGTGGGATCGAACACCGTCGTGCTGGCGATGTGGGCTGGGATGCTTCTGGGCACATGCTCCGGCGCGGGCGCGGCGACCCAGACGCGGCCGCTCCCTCACGCAAAGACGACGCCGGACGAGCCGCGCGAGAACCTGCGAACACGCCTGCGCGACGCGTCCGCGAAGTTCCTGGAGGCGAGCCCCGGGCGGGGTCTGCCGGTGGACATCACTGCCTGGGAGTTCCGGCTTGATATCTGGCCCAAGGTGTCGGCTCGGTGCGACGCATTCACGAGTGCACCGGGCGGCGCGGGGGCGGAGGTGCAGACGCCGGAACTGCTGGCCATCGCGGGCGATGCGGAGGAGTTGCCGCGGGCACGAGAGATGGCTCTGTGGCTGCTGTGCCACAGGATCATCGAGCACGAAAACCAGGGTCGATCCACGTCGCTGCTTCGCCTGCCAGCGTTCGGCCCGGAGGGTATCGAAGGACTGGCCGAGAAACTGGCCATGTTTCTTGAAAGCCACGACCGCATCACCCGCTACAGCGCGGTAGCGGTCCTCGCGGCGCACGGCGGGCCTGACACGGCGCCGGTCCTGGTGCGTGTGATCAAGGGGCCGTACGTGGCCGAACGCGAACGTGCCTGCCGAGGGATTGGCCGATTCGGAATCGACGGCTTTGGAACCGACGGCATCGGGCTCCTTCGGCCGCTGCTGTCCGACCGCCCGGACGTCAGCGGGACGATGGCGGCGGCGGACGCGCTGCTGCTGGCGGGAACGCGCGAGTTCGAGGAACACGGAACAACGACGGCGATCGATGAACTCGTGACGGCGCTGCGCTACGCACCGCACGCCGGGGTGCCGCGCGATCGAAAGGACTTCGGGGGCTGGGAGCCGGGAAAGCAACTCGTGATCGGGTTCTCGCCCGAAGAGGTCTCGTCCGGGGCGCGGGCCGACGCGTTCGTGCGGTACGCCGCTTCGCTGGCGCTGCGCCAGGTGGACGTTCACGCGCTGCAATGGCACGTATTCGATGCGATGCTCGCGGCGCTCGGAGACGATGAAGTGGCGGTCGTGGACAACGCTTTCCGGTTCGTGATCGCCGTGGGAGTGCGGGGGGCGGATTGGAACGCCGAGCCGGCGCTCGATTCGCTCCTCAGGGCGCCGCACCCGATGCTGAACACCATGGCCGCGTGGACGATCGCTCAGTGGGGGGAACGCGGCGAGCGATTTGTCCCGATGCTCATCGACCGCACGGACGCGTTGACGGCCCAGCATCAGGATCTGTTCTTTCACATCTGGGCGCTGGGAAACATCGGTGACGAACGGGCGGAGAAGTATCTTGCGGCGCTGAAGGAGCGGATCGGACCCGACACCCGCCCGCGGGATGAAGAAGGCAACCTGTTCAACAACGACGTGCAGTACCGCAAACTCATCGACGATGGGATCGCGAGGATCCGGCGGCTCAGAGAGATCAGGAACTCGCCGGATCGAGACGCCGTGAACAAGGCGCTGGACGAAGCGATGAAGGAGCCCCGGCGGCGTTACCTGTCCCCGACGCTGCTGGGGATCGTTCGCGATCCCTCGCGCGACGAGGAACTGCGGGTTCGTTGCGCCACGTTGCTGCGTGAACTCGATCCGGTCGCGGCGCCCACATGGTTCGCCGAACTCCTGAAGTCGGACCAGGCCGTTCCGGGGAAACTGAGGGAGGTGCTCGAGGCGGCGCCGCCGGGGCGGGTGGCGGAGCCGTAGCGGAATCAGCACGCCGGAACGAGCGTCGGTGCCCGCGGCTGGAAGATTCGGCGTGCCCTGAGGCTCCGCGCATCGGCCCGGCGACGCCGCGCATGAAAACCGCGTGGGCCGATGGTTGGCCTCACGCGGGGGGATGGGCGATTCTGTAAGATTGTCCGCCGTGCCGACGGTCGGCAATGGAACGTCAGCGAGTTCAGTGCCTTCCACTCGTGGAGCGGGTGTTCCCGCCCGCCTCTCAAGCCTCTTCCTCGATCTGGCGTTGTAAAGTCAGCAACCCGCGAAGAACGCCGTCAGGAAGTCGAAGAAGTCCTGCGAGTTGCGCTGCCCGTCGTAGTTGATGTCCGACTCGGCGGCGCCGGCGAAGAACGCCGTCACGAAGTCGAAGAAGTCCTGGCTGTTCACAATCCCGTCATTGTTGAAGTCGGCGACGCAGTCTGGGACGCTGGGAGTCTCGTCATTCACGAGCACGTTGCGCCACTCGGGGGTGTCGTGCACGCCCTGCACCAGGTTCGATCGGCTGCGAGCCAGGGCCAGGGTCCGGGCAGCGGGCAGGCCCGAGAGGATCGACCCCGCACGCGGGACCCAGCCCCCGCCGGCGGCGCTGGGAACGACCTCGTTCATCTGGTTGTTGGCGATGTAGACGAGCGACCCGTCTTCGGTTCGGCGGAGCGAGGTCGGGTTGGCCGGGAGGAGCCAGGAGGCCTGGATGCGAAGCCGCGGCGAGCCGGGGATCAGTTCGCAGGACCAGACCGTCGGGGCGCTGGAGCCGCAGATCAGGTAGCGCTGCGTCGCTTCGTCGATGGCCAGGGAGGTGGAACCGGCGGGCGCGACGCCCCCCGGCAGTGGCTCGTCAAACCCGCCCTGGGTCAGGTCGGCGTGCAGGCGCACCAGCCGCCCCGCCGCCGTCACGCCGACGAGTTCGTCCCGCGTGTCGTCATACTCGATGGCATCAAAGGAGTCGGTGGTGGGGAGTTCCTGGAGGAGCCCGAAGTTGCCGCCGCGGTCGTAGTACTTGCGGACGCTCCCATCGCCGACGATGAAGACGTCCCCGAAGCGAGAGGTGCAGACTCGCAGCGTGGTGTTGGCGGCGAAGAGTTCGGTCATGTTGCCGGTCGCGAGTTCGTAGCGGTAGACCTTCTGCTCCCGGGGGATGATCTGCGACGTGACGATGTAGGCGTTGAGTTGCTGCGGGTCGAACTCAACATCGACGATCGTGTCCGGCTCCGGGGCGGTGTGGTTGCTCGACGGGGGTGTGAGCCCGAAGACCTGCACCGGGAAGTGCAGGGTGAACTCGGTATTGCTCAGACCGCCGGAGAGGCACACGAGCGGGTTGATGACGAAATAGGAATCGAGGTATCGGCGGGTCGTGCTGTTGACGCCCAGGTCCCAGAGACGGATGCGATTGTGGATGTTGCCGTTGGTATCAACGAAGAACTGCGACGACGCATCGGAGTAGAGGCTGGAGAACGCGGACTGGGTGGCGAGGTTGTCGCTGTCGTCGGCGGGGTTGCGCATGCGGAGCCGGTAGTCGTCGCTGCAGTAGTCGATCAGCCCGGTGAGGGAGACGCAGTGCCCGCCGTCGCGGTAGTACCGGTTGTTGCTCACGGGGTAATACCCGTAGCAGACGTTGACAAGTCGGCCAAGGATGGTGTGGAAGAAAAGCGGTGAGATGGTGTAGTCGCCGTAGTAATGGATGATGGTGAACTTGCCGGGGGCGCGGGTCTGGACAAAAGTGCGCAGGCCGTTTTCACCGGGGTTGCCGTAGGTGCCGTCGAACGGATCGGTGCCCATGAGCCCGCCCATGAAGGCGATCTGCGATGAGACGTAGCTGTAGTTGGTCTGGCTCTGCCAGTTGCGGGGTCCGGAGAGGAGGCCCGGGACGCCGTGGTTGGCGATGTAGGCCATCTGGTTGATCGCCGAGGTGGGGACGCAATACATCCCGCCGTTGTTTGGCAGGGCGCTGCGGCGCTGGTCGAAATCGGGGATGCCGTTGCGGAAGATGTTGCACTGAGCGGAAGCGGACCCGGCGATCCCGGCGACGAGCAAGCAAGCGGCGACGCGTTTCATGAGTTGATCCTCTGGAGAAAAAGGTTGCCCACCGGAAACAGGTGCGAGGATTATGGTCCAAAGGGATAGCAGTACCAGCGAATCGGCTGAAATTCCCGGCCTTGCGGGAGGCCGGCGTCATACTGGGCAAGCGGGAATATCGGGAAATGGCCGCAAACAGCAGGCCGGTTGGAGCGGGCGTGCTGGGGTCGGGACGTCAGGATCTTGGATAGTCGCGGGGACCGGTCACTTCACGCCGCAGACTCGCTCCGCGCCGGGACCGAAGGTGATCACGTTCTTTCCCTGGCGCTTGCTCTGGATGGCGAGTTGATCGGCGCGGGCGACGAGTTCGTCGGCGGTGGCGGCGTCGTGCGGGAACGAGGCCAGGCCGCCGGAGATCGTCAGCGTGCCCGGGGCGAGTTGGCCCAGTTTGGGGAAGCGGTGCTCGCAGATCTGGCGCTGAAAGCGCTTGGCGATCTCGCCGATGGAAGCGGGGGGTGAACTGGTCGGATCGCGCGGACCGTCGGGCTCGTGGAAGACGACGCCGAACTCGTCGCCCCCGATTCGGCACACGCGGTCCGAGGGCCGGATGACGGAGGTGAGCAGCCGCACGGTCTCGCGGAGGATCTCATCGCCGGCATCATGCCCGAAACGGTCGTTGTAGGTCTTGAAGTTGTCGATGTCGAAGTACAGTACGGTGACGGAGTGCCCGTGATCGCGTGCGTGGTTGAGCGCGGCGCTGAGGAACCCCGTGAAGTATCGGCGGTTCCACGCGCCGGTGAGTTCGTCGGTCAGGGCGGCGGCGCGGAGGTTTTCCTGCTGCTCCCGCAGCGCCAGCCAGTGCGCGAGCCAGTCGGCCCAGGGGGACAGCGCGCGGACATCCGCGCTGGCCGAGATCAGTTCGCCGAAGGTGCGGTCGTTGATCGCGACCCGCACGCGCCGCGCGCCGGCCGGTATCGAGGCGCCCGATGTCTCGGCGTCGGCGAGGTACACGTCGGGAGCGTCGAGCGCGCGGCGGATCGTGTCAAGCCCCGCCAGCCGGATATCGCGTCCACTGAGCATCGCGCGCAGCATCGGGGTATCCAGCGGTTCGGCGCCGCGGATCGCCGGCGCCTCGCCCGCCCCCGGCGCCGCCGTCATCACCCGATCGACCACCGCGTCGGTCACGCGGCAAGGCTCGGCGATCGGCGTTCTCGCGGCGAGTTTGCGCAGCGCCGTTCGGATGGACTCCGCGGAGCCCTGCAGCACGATGCCGGTATCGTCCCGCTCTGAAGCGGCGTCCGCCTCGAACGGCTGTGCGGCCGGCGAACTCGGGGGCGAGATCCGAACAACCCTGGCCTCCGAAGAAACGACTCCGATGGCGGCGCGGAACGCGTCGAGCCGGCCCGCCGCGTCGCTGTCCGGCGCGACGACGACCAGCGCCCCGGCGGTCGCGCCCGGTTTAGCGGCATGAAGTTGCGAGAGTTGTCCCAGGGCCGACGGGCCGTCTGGCGCCCGGTACACCTCGAACGAATCATCCAGCCGCAGCACGCCTTCCAGACCGGTCTTGCCGACGAGCACGATCGGGATCGCGCGCGAGTCGGCCCGTTCCGTGTCGGGTTCGGCGCGCCGGGGCGGGGTCGGCTCGGTCGCCGCGGGCGGACGCAAGGGACCGGCCGCCGCGGCGTGGACTTCGACAGATCCTTTCGTGCTTGGGCCGGGATGCAGTGGTCTGCCGGTCATGCGTGTGCTCACCCGCCGCGAGTTCATCCACCCTCCCCCACCCCGGTCTAACGATACCTCAGCCGGGCATGGGCGCGCGGATCCCGTGGGGAAGAAGTACGTGATTGCGCTCAATGAGGGGCATCGTGCGTCTCCCAGATTACCGCCGGGCCCCGGTTGATTCCCATAACCCGCGCGCGACGGTTCACGCTCTCTTCCATACGCGACACGCGCAGGCGAGTTCGGACGCGGGGTGATCCAACTCACGATGATGCCGAGACCCGCGACGGGCCCGCGCGAGAAACCACCCCGGGGACGAACCCCGCGATTCGGCGCGAATCGGTCGGCGAGGCGTGGGCGCACGCACCGGCGGGCGCGGTCCATTGTTGGGCGTCAGAAGACGCCGCCGGGCGAAGCCGGGGAGAGCCGGTGGTTTCAAACTGCCAGCAAGCCGCGTGCGGGGCGAACCGGCGCGCCGCCTCGAATGTCGGCGAGGCCAGGTCAAGGTCCGCCGGTTCGACCATGAGCAACACGATCGGCGTTCGGGGGACCGAGTGACCCGTCGGCGGAGCGGACGCCGCTCGCCGGGCCGCTTCATCCTGCTGAGATTGTCTGAGGACGCGTGCGAAGGCGTCATAGCCGCAGAGGCTGTATTCGAGCCGCACGCCGGGGCGGGAACTCAGCATCGACGTCAGTTCAGGCGGGACCGATTGGCGGTTCTTGCACCAAACGACGCAGAGAGTGTGAATGTCTGGCAACGTTCCTCCCATTCCTCGAATGATTCCAGAAGAGCAGCGCAACCCTCGTGGCGCGACTTCATTTTGTTGCCGAATTATCGGAGTTTTTGCGCAAGACCGGCGAATAGGCGCACGGACTGATGAGGCGGGCGCAAATTCCGCGCTGTCCTGGGCGGCAAGCCGAAAATGGAGAACTCCGACGCGCGCTAACTCAGAACGCGGATCATCTCGGGTTCGGTCGTGAGGCCCATCTCGATCTTGTCACGGGCGTCGTCCATCATGGTGCGCATGCCGCCCGCTTTCGCGGCGTCGGCGAGCGACACAGCATCGGCGCCCTTGGAGACCATCCGGCGCAGGTCGTCGGTCATGCGCATGATTTCGAACACGCCGACGCGCCCGTAGTACCCCGTGCCGAAGCACTTCTCACACCGATCGCCCCAGGGCCCGGTCTGGCCGGGGATCTTCCCCAGACCCGAGCAGGACTTGCAGATGCGGCGGAGGAGGCGCTGGGCCATGGCGGCCAGCAGCGTCGAGGTGATGAGGTAGCGCTCGATGCCGATGTCTTCAAGCCGGGCGATGGCGCTGGGCGCGTCGTTGGTGTGCAAGGTTGCCAGGACGAGGTGCCCGGTCAGAGAGGCCTGGACGGCAAGTTGGGCGGTTTCCTTGTCGCGGACTTCGCCCACGAGGATGACGTCCGGGTCTTGCCGGAGCAGGGCCCGGAGCCCGGCGGCGAACGTCACGCCGCGCTTGACATTGACCTGCGTCTGGCTGATGCCTTCGAGGTGGTATTCGACGGGGTCCTCGATGGTCATGACGTTGCGGGTGGTGCGGTCAACCTTCCCGAGCGCGCCGTAGAGCGTGGTGGTCTTGCCCGACCCGGTGGGGCCGGTGACGAGGATGATGCCGGTATTGTGGCTGACGAGTTGCACCAGTTCGTGCTGCATCCGCTGGGTCATGCCGACGTCATCGAGCGACAGGCGGGTCTGGGACTGATCGAGCATGCGCAGGACGATGCGCTCGCCGTAGACCGTGGGGATGACCGACAGGCGGATATCCACCTTCCGGGTGCCGACGCGGACCGTCGAGTGCCCGTCCTGTGGCGAGTGCCGGTTGGCGATATCGAGTTCGGTCATGACCTTCAGGCGCGACGAGATCGCCGGCGCGAGGCTCAAGGGCGGGTTGAACGCATCCACCAGCATCCCGTCGATGCGGAAACGGATGATCAGCTTCGTTTCCATCGGGTGAACGTGGATGTCGCTGGCGCGGCGGCGCAGTGCCTCGAACAGGATCATGTTGACCAGACGGATGACAGGGGTCTGGCGCGCCAGTTGGAGCAGGTCGGTGGCGTTGCGGATGGACCCGGCGGCGGACTCGATCGCCGACATGTCCAGCGGCATCTCCTCGACAATCTCGGTGACCAGGTCCTGCTTCTGCTCGTACCCGCGGTTGATGATGTTCACCACCGCGCCGCGCGGTGAGAGCACGAGTTGGATCGGCATCCCCAGACGCTCTTCGAGTTGCGCAAAGACCGTCGGCTGCATCGGCTGGGCGGTCGCGACCTTCATCACGCCCTCGGCCGACGAGATCCCGGCCACGAGCCGTTCCCGGGCGACGTTCGGCGGGACGACCTCGTAGAACTTCGAGGCCGATTCTTCCAGCCGGGGCTCGGGCTCCAGCGCCAGGCCCGTGCGCTCGGCGAGTTTGGCGAGCCCCGTCTGCTCGTCCAGCGCCAGCATCGAGAGCATGACGTCCCACGGCTCTTCATCCGAGCCCGGCAACTGCTGGAACGAGCGCAGTTGCTCGGGCCGGATATCCAGCGACCCGAACCGCGACGCGAGCCGGGTCCAGTCCGTCGCGACGATCGCGCCGGCATCGGGGGCGTCGGCGGGCCTGGCGCCCGATGAACCATTCGCGCGGGTTGGGAGGAGTTTTCGAGCCATGCACGCAGAGCGTAGTGCGACCGAAAAGTAGCGGCGACGCAGGTTACGGCTTGTTCTTCTCGATTTCAGCGCCGATCGGCTGCGGCGGGGGGATGGGTGAGCCGCTGGAGGATGTCTCGGGCCCAGCGCCGGGCGTGCCCGAACCCGACGGCGCGACAGCGGGGGGGGTGGGGGGGCCGGGGGGCATGGCGTTCGGGGAGGTCAAGAGTTCGGGGGCGGGGAGGATGAACTCGCTCTGGATGCTGGCCTCGCGGGCCGGGCCCTGAGAGAGCAGGCGCGCGTCCATGAAGTTCTGATCGCGCATGATTCGCGGCGTGATGAACACGTACAACTTCGTGCGCTGCCTGGTATTGGTTGTATCGCGGAAGAGCAGCCCGACGAGCGGGATGTCGCCCAGCAGCGGCACCTTCACGACCGTCTTGCCGATGTTCTCGGTGCTGAGTCCGCCGATCACGATGGTCGCGTCGCGGGGGACGGTGACCGATCCGGTGTCGATGATGTTCTCCTGCTGATCAGGCGGGAGCGTCGCCGTGCCGGACCCGATGAACGCCGACTGGCGCACGAACACTTCGAGTTTGACGGCGTTCTCCGATATCTGCGGGGTGACGGTGAGTTCCGTGCCCGCGGAGACGGGCTCGCCGACGGAGACCTGCGGCTGCGAGTCGATCGTCGTCGTCACTTGCGTCTGCACGATCGTGTCGCTGGTGACGGTGGCGGGCTCGTTGTCGTCAACAAGCAACTGCGGCGTCGCGAGCACGCGCCCGTCGGTGTTGTTCTGAAGGGCCGTGATGATGAACGGGACCTTGTCGCTCTGGATGATCGCGGCGGTCAGCGCGGGGAGGCTGGTTGAGACGTTCTTGCGGTCCAGGAAGTTGTTGAGCGTGCCCAGGCCGAAGTTGGTGTTCAGGCCGAACTGGCCGGCGAACAACTGCGTCTCGATCGCGAGGCGCGAGTTCTGGTTGTCGGTGACGGCGACGATCTGGGCCTCGATATAGACCTGCGGGCGACGGGCATCGAGTTTCTCGATGAGTTTGGCGAACTCGGGTTGGAGGGCTGCGCGGGTCTTGACGATGATCTGGTTCTGCTTCTCGTCGGGCATGACGAAGGTGTCTTCGCCGGCTTCGATGCCCCCGATACCACCGGCCGTACCGGAGGGGCTGACTCGCCCGGGTTGATTGGCCTGGTTGGGATCCTGTGTTCGGCTGCCGCGGCTGCGTGACGAACTGCTGCGGCTGCGCGACGAGTTCCCGCGGCTCAGGTCGTTGCCGATGATGTTCCCCGTGTTGCCGATCGGCTGCTGGTTGTTGACGAGGGCGGAGATGATGTCGGCGACCTCGACGGCCTTGGTGTTCTTGAGTTTGTAGAACTTGTAGACGATCTGCTCGCCGACGGTGAGCATCTTGTTGCCATCGATCAGTTCTTTGACGCGGGCGTGCTGCTCGACGGTGCCGTAGTACATGAATCCGCCGGGCTCGGGGAAGATGACGAAGCCCGCGCCGGCGAGGCCGGAGGGCTGCTGCTGCGACCCGATGAGGCCCCCGGGCTGGAGCGACGTGCTGGGCTGGTTCAGGCGTGTCCCGGACGACGCCAGAGGGGACGCGGGGTCGGACGAGGCCTCCTGCACGGTGACTTCGCCCAGGCCTTCGCGGACGCCCATGGCAGAGATGATCTCGGCGGCGCGCATGCCGATGTCGTACCACTCGGCCTTCATGCGGTTGGGAACATCGACCAGCGCGAGGAGTTGCCGGACATAGGGGAGTTCCTCGGGCCGGCCCTTGAAGAAGAGCGCGTTGGAAAAGGGGCTGACGGAGAGTTGGGCGGCTAGGTTGGAGGTCGTGGTGGCGCCGGTGATGGTGCCCGGGACGGGGACGGCGCCGGGCTTGTTCACCACTCCGCCGGGGACCTGAGCGGGGCCCGAGGCGGACGACCCGGGCGAGGCCTCGCCGGTGAGGGCGAGCATGCGGTCGCGCGCGGTGGCGGCGGAGACGTACGCGACGTCGAGGGGGATGATCTCGGTGCCGTTGCGGAGCGAGACGAGTTGGTTGACGAAATCTCGGATCAACTTGGTGCGTGCGGAGGTGTCGGTGACGATGAGCACGCCGAACTCGTCGAGGGGGACGATCTGCCCGCCCGCGCCGCCGGCGCCCAGCGCGGGGACGAGGTTCACGACGGAACTGGGCTTGATTCCCTTGCAGTCGATGACCTGGGTGGGGGTGTAGGGGTCAGGACTCGCGACGCCGCCGCCGGCGATCTGGCCCGAGGTGGTGGGCGTGACGGTGTAGATCCCAAGGTCGTCCTTGAGGAGGGTGTACCCCTTTGAATCCAGCAGCCGGCTGATGAAGTCGAGCATCTGCTCTTTGCGGATCTTGAGCGGGGCGGTCAGCACGACCTTCTGATCCTGCACGCCGGCGTCGGCGAAGAGGATCTGGATGTTCATATCACGCTGGACCTCGCGGATCAGGTTCGCGAGGCTGACTTCGCCGGTGAGGTTCAATACCCAGTGGTTCTCGTCGGGCTCGGGTGGCGGAAGCGGTCGAGAGGACTCGGGCTGCGCGGGGGTGTGCGAAGGGGACGCGGCGGGCCGGGTGGTGGGCGGAGTTTGAGGAGCCAGGGGCTTGCCCGCGGGCGTCACGGGCTTGGAGGTGGGGGTGGTCGGCTGCGGCTGAGGCTGCTGCGCTGGGGGCGCGTCGGGCTGTTTCTTCTCCCCGGTTTCCTGCGCCAGCGCGGACTGCTGGACGCCGATGAGCGCCACGCCGGCGCCGACCGCGAGTAGCAGGTGAGCGGCGCGGCGTGCAAGTCGATTCGTGCCCGTGCGCGGAGCCGGATCAGTCGAAGCGGGCGGCAGGTGAGTGGCCAGTGCCATGCGCAGGAACCTCCGTCGGGTTGAAGTCGGCGAGCCGATCGTCGCAAGCGTACGGGAGTTCCCTCGGCGTTTCGCGTCGGCGGCGCACAGTTATACCACGAGGAAGGTGAACGGGTATCCCGGTCGCCGCGTCGATGGGGGGAGTTACAGGGGTGTTACCCAGAGTCCGCGGCCAGCGCGGTAGCACACGCGCCTTGCGTTCGGCACGCGGGCGTAGGTCAAGGTCGGGGGGGAGGGAATGTGGTCCGGGGCGCTCAGCCCGCCATGCGGCGGACGCGGCGCTTGGGCGCGCGCTTCGGGTGGTTCTCTTCGCCGTCGTCCAGCAGCGCGGCCCGGTTCTCGCGGAAGAACCGGCTGGGCTGGTCGTCGTTGACCTGGGCGTTGAGTTTGGCGAGGGCTTCGTCGGCGATCTGGCGCACCCGCTCGCGGCTGATGCCGATTTCATCCGAGATCTGCTTGAGCGTCAGCGGCTCCTGCCCGTCGAGCCCGAACCGGAGGCGGAGGATGCGCGCCTCGCGCTCGTCGATCGCGTCGAGGAGGCGCCAGATGGTGCGGAGTTCGTCGTCCTTGAAGATGCAGTCTTCGGGGGTGCCGTTGCGTTCGTCGGCCAGGAGGTCGCCCAGGTTCATCACCTCGCCGCTTTCGTCGAGCGGGGCCTGCGCCGGGGAGCGGAAGGCCTTGACCGCGCGCTTGATGATGCGCATCTTCTTGAGCGGCATCTGCATCTCGTCGGCGAGTTCCTGCAGCGTCGGCTGGCGCCCCAGTCCCTTTTCGAGTTTCTGGGAGGATTGCTTCCACTTCGCGATGAGTTCGACCATGTACGCCGGGACGTGGATCGGCTGCACGGCGTTGATGAGCGCGCGCTTGATGGCCTGCTTGATCCACCACGACGCGTAGGTGCTGAACCGCGCGCCCTGGGCCGGGTCGAACCCTTCGACGGCGCGCAGGAGGCCGACGTTGCCTTCTTCGATCAGGTCCTGGAGGGCCAGGCCGCGGTTGACGTAGTTCTTGGCGATGGAGACGACCAGGCGGAGGTTGGCGCGGATCATGCGCTCGCGGGCGGCGGGGCAGTTGTCGTTGATGATGGACCAGCCGAGTTGCTTCTCCTCGTCGGCCGACAAGAGCGGGGTTTCGTTGATCTGCTTCAGGTAGAGTTGCAGCCCTGTCTGCAGCTCGCCGCGAGCGGTTGTGACCGAAACCTTCAGTGCACGCACGATCGGTTACCTTCGATTGGCGAGAATCGCCCGAGAAGCATGTCGCCCATGACAGAACAGGGCGACACCCTTCCAGTTCGTTTCCCGGCTGCCTGTGGTTGCATCGACCGATGGGGTGTGGGGCTTAAGGCCCATGGGCCGACATGGCGCAATCGTACCGCGCCAAGTCGTTCTGTTTCCACGACCGATGTCCGTGAACGCAATCTTGATGTTATCGGCCAGTCATGCACGCGAGAGAACTCAGTCAGAAGGAGAACGGACGGGCGCGAAACGTGTTGCAGCGGAATCCGCGATTGGCTGAGAATCACCACTCTCGATGGTCACAATGTCTGGTGACGCTCAGTTCAATGCGATCGGGGCGGACGCCGCGGTTAGTCTTTCAACGAAAACGGCGTGAAGTTGGTCTTGAGGTCGTAAAAATCTTCATGCTCGGCGCGTTTGAGGCGGTTGCAGAGCCAGTATGTGGCCGGAGTCATCACGACTTCAATCAAAACCTTAAAAATCCAGTTGAAAATGGAAACTTTCAGGAGCGTCTGGCTATCCCAGATTCCCGCGAAAGCGATGGGGTAGAAGAGCATGCTGTCCACGCCCTGGCCGACGATGGTGGAGCCGATGGTGCGTGTCCACAGGAAGCGCCCGCGCGTGAGAACTTTCATCTTGGCCAGGACGAAACTGTTGGCGAAGTCGCCGACCCAGAAGGCGAGCATGGACGCGACGACGATGCGCCAGGTGTTCCCGAAAACGGTTTCAATGGCGGGGACGATGACCTGGTTGTAGGGCTCGGCGTGGTTGATGGGCAGGGCGATGATGACCTGCGACATGATGGTGGCGAAGATCATGGCGCCGAACCCGGCCCAGATGACTTTGCGGGCCCGCGCGTAGCCGTAGACCTCGGTGAGGACATCGCCGAAGATGTAACTGATGGGGAAAAAGATGTTCCCGGCTCCAAAGACGAGCAGGGAAGAGAAGACGAGCCCCTCGCCGCTCTTGAAGTCGGGCACGATGCCGACGCCCAGGTCGATGGCGCAGGATTTTCCGGGCCCGATGAGGTTGGAGCAGAGCAGGACGGTGACAAAGCCGGCCATGACCAGGTCGTAGTAGCGGTACGCGCGCCGCTGAGGCAATGGCGTGGGGAGAACGTCGCTCATGATGATCTAGCGAGAGCCCCCGGACCCAGAGGCGCAGTGTACCGGTTTTCGACGGCGAACAGGCGAGAGATTCGCGAAAAGTCGTTCGCTGTGCGTTCGCAGGCGCGGGTCAGCGGCGGCGCGCGGCTTGCACGACGTCGAGAAGCCAGCCGGCAAACTGGGATTTCAGGATGGGGCCGTCCGTTTGGACGCTGGAACCGTCACGGCAGAAGACGGTGGCATCGATGGTGTCGGCATCCATGGTTTCCAGAGGATTCGCGACAACCATGTCGAGGTCTTTGCGTTCGAGTTTGGAGAGGGCGGACTCGCGCAGGCGATCGCGCGGTTCGAGGGCGAAGCCGACGAACAACTGGCTGGTGGCGCGAAGCGAGGCGGCCTTGGCGAGCAGGTCGGGGGTGGGTTCGAGTTCCAGGACAAGGGGCTGGTCGCCGCGCTTGATTTTGCCGGCGGCGGCGTCCGGGCGCTGGAGGAGCCTGGGTCTGAAATCGGCGACCGCGGCGGCCATGATGAGGGCATCGCAAGCGGGGACGTGGGCCGACATGAGCGTGTCCAAGTCGCTTGTGGTTCGGAAACGGTGGAGAGAGACGGCGGGGTCGGCTGGGAGGAGCGCGACGGGGCCGAGGAGGAGGGTGACACGGTGGCCGCGGCGGGCGGCTTCGTCGGCGAGCGCGACGCCGAGACGTCCGGAAGAGCGGTTGCCGATGAAGCGGACCTGGTCGATGGGTTCGTGGGTGGGTCCGGCGGTGATGAGGAGGTGCAGGGGAGCCATGGTTCGGAAGGCTGGGGACGAAGTGTACAGGGCAAGCCGCGGGGAGGAGGGGTGACAAGCCCAAGACACGGCTTGACTCAAACGCAGTTAAGCCGTGGCACGTCGACGAAGGCAGGGTCAGCACTGCCAGAGACACCGATTGCTCAAAAGCCGCGATCGGTGGCACGCATGCACATCTACACGCCATCCGGGGCCACCCGCCTGGGGACGAAGTGTACAGGGCAAGCCGCGGGGAGGAGGGGTGACAGGCCCAAGACACGGCTTGACTCAAACGCAGTTAAGCCGTGGCACGTCGACGAAGGCAGGGTCAGCACTGCCAGAGACACCGATCGCTCAAAAGCCGCGATCGGTGGCACGCATGCACATCTACACGCCATCCGGGGCCACCCGCCGGAAGAAACGGGCGGGACGCCCGTTCCACTAGGCTGGGAGTGGGGGGAGCGCTTATTCAGCGGAGTCGGGGAGGCGCATGACCATGCGACGGTGTGGGACGCCGGCTTCCATGAAGGTGTCGGAATCGAACTGCCAGCCGAGTTGTTCATAGAAGCCGAAGGCGGTGTCGCGTGCGTGGCAAAAGAGTTCGCGGAGGCCGATCTCGCCGAAGGCGCGGCGTTCGACGGCGACGACGAGGGAGCGGCCGATGCCTTCGCCCTGTCGTTGCCGGTTGACGGCCATCTGCATGAGTTTGCCGGCGCCGGGGTCGGGGTAGTTGGGCAGGAGGGTGGCGCACCCGACGACGCGGGGGCCAGAGGGGTGGTCGAAGACGGCGACGAAGTGCTCGAACTTGTCTTCGACGCCGAACTCGCGTTTGAAGCGTTCGATGTCGTACCCGATGGGGCGGAGCAGGACGTCCTCGCGCAGGGCGCACTCCTGCGGGTAGAGAGGATCGGCCATGGAGATGCGGCGAATCTCAATCACGACGAGCGCCCGGGTGCGAGAAAGTTAGTGAACGGAAACAGGGCGAAGCATAGGGAGGGGAGTTGCGAGTGTGCCACCGGGCGGCGGTGGGGGGATGGGTGAGAGGGGCGGCGACCGGGGGGGATGGAAGGCGTACGCTGGATGAGCATGGCAACGAAGAAGCGATCACACGTTGATGAGCCGGGCGGCGCAGGGGCGGCCGGCGCGGGGCGGGAGGTCCTGTCGCTGGATGAGATCATCGGGCAGGAGGCGGCGGTGAGGACGCTGCGCTCGGCGCTGAGCGGGGGCCGGCTGCATCACGCGTGGATTTTCTCGGGCCCGCAGGGCGTCGGGAAGTTCACGACGGCGGTGGCGTTTGCCGCGATGCTTCTGGACACGGATCTGTCGGCGGACCTGGCCGGGCGGCTGGCGTCGGACCCGGATGGGGCGACGCAGCGGTTGATGCGGGCGGGGACGCATCCAGATTTCCACGTGGTGACGAAGGAACTGGCGCGGGTGAGCCGGAACGACCGGGTGAGGGATCAGAAGCAGATCTCGATCCCGAAGGAGGTCGTGGAGGAGTTTCTGACGGAGCCGGCGTCGCGGACGCGGGTGCGGATCGGGGAGTCGATCGCGGGGAAGGTGTTCATCATCGACGAGGCGGAGTTGCTGAACGCGGCGTCGCAGAACGTGCTGCTCAAGACGCTGGAGGAGCCGCCGGCGGGGACGGTAATCGTGCTGGTGACGTCGATCGAGGATCGGCTGCTGCCGACGATCCGGAGCCGGTGTCAGCGGGTGCAGTTTTCGCCGCTGAGCGACGGGAGGATGCGGGGGTGGATGAAGCGGGAGGGGATGTCGGTGGGGGCGGATGAGGAGCAGTGGCTGGTGAGGTTTGGCGCCGGCGCGCCGGGGATGGTGCGGCTGGCGCTGGAGCATGAACTGCTGAAGTGGGACGAGTCGCTGCGGCCGCTGCTGAGCGGCGCCGAGGAGGGGCGGTACGCGGTGCAGTTCGGGCCGACGATGCACCACCTGGTGGATGGGCAGGCGGCGGCGTGGGTGAAGCGGTACCCGGAGGCGAGCAAGGACGCGGCGAACAAGGCCTGGGCGCGGCGGCTGCTTGGGTATCTGGGGGAGCACTACCGGGGGAGGCTGTCGGCGTCGGCGAGCGGGACGGGTGGGCCTGGCGTGGGAAGGTGCGTGTCGTCGATCGACGCGATCGCGCAGGCCGAGGAGGAACTCGGGACGAACGTCAACATGCAGTTCGTGTTTGAAAACCTGGCGGTGAGGTTGTGCGCCGAGCGGCGTTCATGAGCGCTGTGGGGAGCGAGGTGGAGAAGAAGGGATCGAGGCACGAGGCATCCAGGCATCCAGGCATCGGGCGAACGTCAGGCGCTGAATGTGAACGAGGCGGGCTTGTTGGGGGCGCTCTGGGAGCCTGAGGCGGAGGGGGCGCCCGTCCGTTCGGCGGCGAGTTTTTCCATCAGCATCACCCAGGTTTCGCGCTCGTAATCGAGGAGTTGGACGGCGTTGTCGGCCTTGTCGATGTTGCGTTCGTGGCCGGCTTCGATGAGGAGCGTGTAGATGAAGGTGTAGACGCCGCTGATCTTGGAGCAGAGTTCTGGGGAGACTTCGGGCTTGATGGAGTTGATGAGTTCCATGACGATGTTTCGGGCCTGGGAGAAGCCGGTGTAGGAGGCTTCGTAGTCTTTTCTGGCGAGCCCCTCGCGGCCGTAGCGGGTGAAACGGATGGCGCCTTCGAGGAGCAACAAGCGGAGTTCTTCGGGCGAAGCCGAGAGAACCTTGTTGGCGAGGTAGGCCTGGGCGCTGGGGCTGAGTTGAGCCATCGGAGAGGATGTATCGGAGCCTGAGGGGGAGTTGCTTAGTGGGCGCGGCGGGGGAAGTGAGGGAGATGACGGGCGGCGCTATCCGAGGCGGGAGGTGAGGCTTCCGAGTGCGGATTGCTGGGACTGAAGTTGCGCGAGGGTGGATTCGAGGGACTGGAACTGTCGCTGGAGGGCGGCGCGGCGGCGTTCGAGGCGTTCATCAAGGTCGGAGATGCGCGTGTTCTGCGCCCTGATCTGCTGGTCGAGGGTGGTCTTGCGCCGACTGAGGACGCCGTCGATGCGGTCGGTGTACTTCTCGACGATTTTCCCCATCTTCTCGAAGATGCCGAGGGAAGTGAACTCGCTCGGGGAGGAGTTGTTGACGAAGACGCCGGGCCGGATTTCTTCGGGCTCGGGGGTGCGCTGCTCGCGAGCGGCGATGAGGTCTCGGACGGCGTCGGGGTTCTCGGCGAGGGCGGCGCGGAAGCGTTCGGCGTCGAGTTCGAGTTGGCCGGTGCGGCTGAAACCGATGCCGATCTGGGAGAGGTTCTGGTAGGGCCCGCTGACGGCGTCGGGGGGCCCGGTGACGGTGCGGAAGACGTCCTGGCGGATCTGTTCGACGGTGGAATCGCCCAGGAGGGTGCCGGCGCGCTGGGTCTCGGCGTCGTAGGCGGTGAGGGTCTTGACGCGGTCGATGAGGGCGTTGTAGGCGGTGATGAAGGCGTTGATGCCGTCTTCGATGGCGGCGGTATCGGTGGAGACGTTGACGGTGACGGGAGAGGCCGAGACGGTGTGGAGGTCGATGGTGACGCCGGAGATGACGTTGTCGACCTGGTTGGTGGAACTCTGAAGGAGGACGGCGGAGGCGGGGTCGCCGGAGCCGAAGAAGACGCGGGCGTCGGTGCCGGTGGAGAGGCGAGAGAGGCCCAGGTCGGCGCCGGCGCTGGCGACGGTGAAGCGGCCGGCGCGGCCGCTTTGAGTACTGGTGAGACTGAGGTGGAAGGGGGCGGTGGAGGAGCCGTCGTTGATGATGGTGGCGGAGACGCCGGCGCGTGCCTGGTTGATCTTGCTGACGACGGATTCGAGGGTATCGGCGGGGGCGAGTTGGACGACGCGTTCGAAGGAGCCGTCGATGAAGTTGTGGGTGTCGTTGTCGGCGGCCTCGCCGGCGATGCGGAGATTGGAGGCGACGGAGCCGGAATCGTCCTGGACTTTGATTTTGACGGACCCGCCGGTGAGGGGGTCGCGTTCTTCGATGAGGATGCCGTCGCCGTTGTCGTTGATGCGGGCGCGGATGTTGATGTTTCGGGAGTTGATTTCCTGGATGACGTCACCGACGGAGCGTGAATCGTTGGCGATATCGACGGTGGCGCGGAGGCCGGAGGAATCGGTGATGGTGAATCGGCCTGTACCGACACCGCTGCCGCCGTTGAGGGATGAGAGGGCGGTGCCCAGGGAGATGTAGCGGTGCTGGAGGCGGTCGGAGCGGATGACGGCGCCGGAGGCGTCGGGCGCGCCGCCGAGGCCGAGGGAGTCGGCGGCCCCGCCCGTGATGCCGAAGGTGTCGGAGCCGGTGGTGAGATCGGTGAGGACGAATCCGGTGCCGGTTTCGTCGAGGGAGGCGCGGAGTTTGGAGGGGCTGATGGCGTTGAGTTGGGAGAGGATGTCGGAGACGGAGCCGGAGGTGGCGAGGGTGGTGTCGAGGGTGGAGCCGTCGCGGAGTTTGAACTCGATGTATCCGTCGGAGAGGCCGGCCCCGCCGAGGAGGTTGCCGGTGAGCGTGGAGTTGATGGCGGCGATGACGCGGCGGCCGGTGAGGGTCTGGGCGTTGGAGGCGGAGGCGATCCCGAGATCGGCGGCGGCGCCGCTGGTGTCGGCGACGGTGGTGATGTTGAAACCGGCGGCGGCGGAGAGGGTGAGGCCGGAGCCGTCGGCGGAGATGGAGGCGGAGAGGTACTGGGTGCCGGCGTCGAGTCCGGCGGCGTTGATTCGATCGACGACGTTCTGGACGGTGGTGGCGCGAGGGGTGGTGACGGCGCCGCCAGCGCCGAGGACTTCGCCGAGGTAGACGTCGATGGTCCGAGGTGGATCGACGCCGTTGGAGACGGTGATGGTGAAGTCCTTGGCGCCCGAGCCGACGGAGTTGGTGATGCGGATGCCGTTGCCGTCGTTGAGGGATTGGATGAGGGAACCGGCGGCGACGCGGTGGACGGCGGAGCCGGTAACGGTGGTCTGGCCGTCGTCGGTGGCGTGCTCGATGCCGAGGCTGGAGGCGGTGGAGGACCCGTTGTGGTTGCGGACGGTGAGGCCCTGGGCGCCGGCGGCGTTGTTTCGGATGACGAAGTGGTCGCCCTCCACGCTGGCGGTGACGTCGATTCCCTCGGCGGAGTTGATGGCGTCGATCACCTCGTTGACGGTGGAGACGCGGGAGAGGTCGATGACGGCGGTGGCGCCGGAGGCGTCCTTGATCTGGATGCCGCCGCGGGTGATGCCGGTCCCGCCGTTGAGTGAGGCGAGTTGCTGATCGCGATCGAGGCGGCCCTCGTCGCCTTCGAGGGTGAGGGAGGTGAGGCCCAGGGGGGTGGTGGCGCGGTCGACGAAGCCGCGGGAGAGGTCCTGCTGGGTGGTGACGAGTCGATCGACGATGAAGGAGTAGGAGCCGGGGGCGGCGCCGGTGCGCGCGGTGGCGGTGAGGACGTCTTCATCGGAGGATGCGGCGCGGGCGGCTGCGAAGAGGCGCTGGGTATTGAAGGCGGTGGCGGCGGAGCGGATGGTGCCGAGGCGTGAGTTGAGGTCGAGGTAGGCGGCCTGCTGCTGCTGGAGTTGCGCGACGCGGCGCTGGTAGGTGACGCGGGGACGTGCTTCGAGGGAGAGGAGTTGGTTGATGAGGGAGTTGGTGTCGATGCCGCTGATGAGTCCGGTATTGGATGAGATTCCACTCATGCGGTGCTCCTGGAGGCGGTGTGCGAGAGGGGGTTCAAGCGGCCCGTCGCGGCGCGCGCAACGCCTCGGGTGGCGACTCGCAAAGTCGGTGCCCGCGTGGGCCGCGCAGAAGAGGCCGATCGAGCCCGCGTTTGCGCAAGAAGAGGACGTCCTGGGCCCAAGAACAGAGGTAGCGGTCGAACATGCGCTTGGCGCGGGCGGCGTCGAGCGATGAGAGGGCGCTAGGTTGTGGGTCGGATAACTTCATGGAGCGAGCCGCCGCGAGAGAGACGAGATGGGATCGGCGTGATCGGGCTGCTTCCGCAGGGAAATCGGGGGAATGGCCGGCGGGCCTTGCGGGGGCGCGGGCGAGGATGCTGGATCCGGCAGGAACCGCGTGCCCGTGTTGCTACAGTCCGCCCGATATGAAACATCGCTTGCTGCTGGGGCCGGTGCTGATCGCGCTGGTGATCGGAGCGTTCTGGCTGGATGAGGCCGTGGCGGGAAAGTGGCTGGGGGGGAGCGCGTATGTGCCGCGTGGATTGGTGCTCATGATGGTGAGCGTGTGCGTGTGCGCGGTGGCGACGCTGGAACTCAAACTGATCTTCCGGGCGTGCGGGATACCGACGTTTCGGGGTGTGCTGCTGGCGTCAAGCATCGCGGGGCTGCTGGTGCCGTGGCTCGTGGGTGCGAATGTCAATCCGTTGACGGCGGTGGCGCTGACGGCGAGCGTCGCGACGCTGGTGCTGTGTGGAGCGCTGCTGTGGCATGCGTACAAGCGGCGGCCCGGCGCGAGGAAGAAGCCGCTTGAGAGGGGAGAGTCGGGGACGGACACGGCGGCGGAGCCGGCGCGGGTGTACGGCGCCGAACTTCGCGGAGCGGCGGCCGCGGGGGGCGCGGCGCTGCTGACGTTCGTGTACCTGGGCTTGATGTTCGGGTTCGTGCTGGCGCTGCGTCGGGAGCACTCGGCGTGGACGGTGCTGGCGGTGCTGCTCATCACCAAGTCGTGCGACATCGGCGCGTTCTTCACCGGGACGTTTGTCGGGAGGCACAAACTCATCCCGTGGCTGAGCAAGGGAAAGACGTGGGAGGGGCTAGCGGGCGGCGTGGTGACGGCCGCCGCGCTGGGGATGCTGGCGGTGTGGCTGTCGGAGCGGTACCAGGTGGGGCATCTTCCGGCGGGGGTGACGGTGTGGCTGGGGGGGGTGTACGGCGGGCTGTTCGCGCTGGCCGGGCAGGCCGGGGATCTGATGGCGAGCATGTTCAAGCGCGACGCGGGGATCAAGGACTCGGGGGCGATCGTGCCCGGATTCGGCGGGGTGCTGGACGTGATTGACTCGATTCTGCCGGTCGCGCCGCTGGCGTATTGGCTGCTGCACGTCCCGTAACGCGCCGCGTGCGATGCGAACACGGAGCAAACGAGGCGAACGAGGACGGGATTGTCCGCAGGGGACGGGGCACGTAGAATATTGCAGGGAATTCGCGGAGTGCAGGATGAGCGTCACACAGCAACTCCTCAAACTGTTCCAAGTAGACAAACAACTCAGAGGACTCCGCAGCAGGCTGGACGCCGCCGAGCGGTTTGTTGAACAGCAGACGGCAACATCAAAAGAACTCGAGGAGCGAGCGGCGAGCATCGCGATCCAAGTCAAGCATCTGAAAGCGTCGATCGCGAATGACGAAGGAGAGGCGGCGCGGTACGGGGCGAAGATCGACAACCTGCGAGAGCAGATCAACTCGGTGAAGACGGCGAAGGAATACACCGCGGGGCTTGCGGAACTGAACAACTACAAGGAACTCAAGACCAAGCACGAGGACGCCGCGGTCGAGTCGATGGCGAAACTGGAGCAACTGGAAGCGCAGGCGGTCGAGATCCGGGGGCAGCGGGACGAGCGGACCAAGATCCTGGCCGGGGCGGAGGCGGATCGGTCCACGCGTGAGGCCGAGATCAAGGATCGGCTGGAAGAACTCAAGTCGCAGCGTGCGGAAGTGTCGCAGGGCATCCCGAAGGATGCGCTGGCGATACTCGAATCGCTGATCAAACTCCGGGGCGATGACGCGATGGCGCCGGTGGAAGTGCTGGATCGGCGGAACCTGGAATACTCGTGCACGGGGTGCATGATGACGCTGCCGGTGGAAACGGTGAGCGCGATGCTGGCGGGCAAACTGACGCGGTGCGTGAGTTGCAGTTGCATCATTTTCACGGAGGAAGAAATCCTCCCGGCCAAGCCGGCGGCCAAGACGAAGAAGTCGGCCAAGCAGGTCGCGAAGTCGAGTTGATGGGCTGCCGGGGACATGCCGACAAGACGGAACTATGAACAACGCCCGGGCCAGGCTCGGGCGTTGTTGCGTTGTGGAGTGGGGGCGATGGGCTTCGGAGGGTGGTGGATGGGAGGGAGGGTTACACGCGTGCCCTGGCCCAGTCACCCTTGATAAAGCGATAGGCGAAGAGGACGCCGCGGACGGCGACCTCGATGCTCAGCGCGACCCAGACCCAGGCGAGGGTTCCGCCGAACTTGAAGGGGTTGACAAAGGTGAGGACCTCTCCCGTGGAGGTGAGGCCCAGGGCGCGGGTGAGGGAGGCGGGCATGTCGATATCGACGCCGGAGGCGACGTAGACGAGGGGGATGCGGATGAAGTAGGTGGAGATCCAGGTGATGTACATGGTCCACTTGACGTCGCCGGCGCCGCGGAGGGCGCCGCGCAGGGCCAGGCCGATGGCGAAGGGGATCTGCACGGCGCCGGCGACCATGAGCGTGGAAGGGACCATGTCGAGGTGGCTGGGCTGAGAGGTGAGGACGCCGGTGATGGCGACGGGGAAGAGGAGGAAGAGGACGCCGGTGAGCCCCATGCTGGCGGTGGCCAGGGAGGTGCAGATGAGGATGGCGCGTCGGGCGTGAGCGGGGCTGCGGGCGCCGAGGTATTGCCCGGCGAGCGTACCGGCGGCGGTCCCGAGGAAGAAGCCGGGAGCGAAAGAGAAGGATTCGATTCGGATGGCGATGATGTGAGCGCCCATGGCGTCTGGCGAGGCGAGGCGCGCGACCATCCAGATGACGGCGAAGTTGCCGATCCACATGCCGAAGGTTTCGAGGAAGTTGGGGATGCCGACGCGGATGAGGCGTGTGAGCATGATCCAGTGCGGTCGGATGCGTTTGCGGAGGAGGCGGACGCCGTGGGTGCCTTTGTAGATGGATCGGAGGATGAGGGCGGCGCCGAGGATCTCGGCGATGACGGTACCCAGGGCGATGCCTGAGACGCCCATGTGAAAGGGGAAGGGGTTGTGGATGAGGGTGCGCGTGACGGTCTGGCCGTTGACGAGGGTGGCGGTCTGGATGTCCACGCCGGCGAGGGCCCAACTGAGGAAGATGTTGGCGATGTTGACGGCGATCATGGCGCGGAGGGGGCTGAGGGAGTCGCCCGCGCCGCGGAGGCAGGCGCTCATGCAGGAGACGATGGCCATGAAGGGGACGCTGGAGGCGACGATCCAGCAGTAGAGATCGAAGGCGTCGAAGGCCTCGCCGGAGATGCGGAGGATGCTGGCGGTGGGCTGTGCGAGCAGGGCGATGAGGACGCCGACGACGGCGCCGCAGGAGACGCTGAGCAGGAGGGTCTGCCCGACGGCGACATTGGCGGCGGCGAGTCGGCTGGCGCCGACGGCGCGGCTGATGAGCGCGGTCGCGCCGACACCGATCGCCATCAGCACGAGGCCGATGAACCAGAGGAGGTAGGACGCGCCGCCGATGGCGTTGGTGGCGGCGGCGCTGAGTTGGGCGGCGACGTAGGTGTCGGTCGCGGCGACGAGGGACATGAGGAGGGATTCAACGCAGACGGGCCAGGCCAGGACCCAGATGGCGCGGCGCATGGAGAGCCCGGCGAGGCGGCCGGACTTGAGCCGGCCGTCGGCGGTGAGGCCGGTGGACTCGCGCAGCGCGGGGCGCGGTGCGTCGGCGGACTCGGCGCGGTGCTGCGTCGTCGCGTGCTGGGCGCGCTGGGACTTCGATTCGACTTGCATAGACCCACCCTTCCCGTTTCGTGGCGAATATTAGACGCCACCTCGCGGCCGGACGAGGCCGTGCCGGCGGGGAAGACGTCGGCGGTAGAGATGTCGGGGCAAGGACGGGGGGGGCCCGACACATGGTCAGAAGGCCTTGGCGCCGGCTTCGGCGACGGCGTGGTCCTGCGTGCCCGAGCCGCCGCTCACACCGATGGCGCCGACGACCTTGCCGTTCTTTTTGAGGGGGATGCCTCCGGCGAAGACCATGATGTTGCCGTGGTTGCTGGCGTGGATGCCGAAGAACTGCTTGCCGGGCTGGCTGTGCTTGGCCAGGTCCTTGGTGGAGATATCGAAGGCGCGGGAGGTGTAGGCTTTCTTGATGGAGATGTCGATGGACCCGAGCCACGCGCCGTCCATGCGGACGTGCGCGACGAGGTCGCCGCCGGCGTCGGCGACGGCGATGTTCATGGGTTGACCGATGGCGGCGGCCTTCTTTTCAGCGGCGGCGATGATGCGGCGGGCGTCGGCGAGCGTGACCATGCGGGGCCTTTCACGGGGCGTGTGAGGTGTGAGACGATTGGAGCGTGGGAGAAGGGATCAGATGACAACGGCGGCGCCCGGGATGATCGGGGGGGTTCGGCGCGGATCGATGTCGGATGGTTCGAGCGCGGAGCGAGGATCGATCTCGAGCGTGCAATCCGGCTGCCCGCCGGGAAGGAGAGGAACGGGGATCCCCGCGGCGGCGAGCCAGCGGGCCGCGCGCCGGGTCTGGATCTGGCGCGACGAGTCGGGGCTATCGACGCCGGTGGCGTTCTTGATGGGGGCGAACTCCTCGATGCGGTTTGTTTCGAGCACGACGCTGCGCCGGCACAAGGGAAGTGAATCGAAGACGAAGCGTTCGAGTTTGACGCCGTTGTTGCTGGCGGGGTTGACGGGCGAGCCGGAGCGAGGGTCGATGCAGGGGATCTTCTTTTCCGCGCGATGGTAGGGGAGGTCGAAGGAGGCGTCGGTGTTGACGCGATCCACGAAGGCGACACTGATGACGTGCACCGCGATGGAGCCGGCGAGGAAACGGAGGGAGCCGCTGGGAAGTCGCTGCGCCTGGAGATCGGCGGGAAGATCGGAATACTCGATGACTTCGATCCTGGGCGCGTGGCCGGGCTCGCGCGCGGGGGTGGCGCAGAACATCCCGAGTTTTTCCTCGGGGTAGGCCTTGGGGATCATCTTGCTGGACATCTCGGCGGAGGATCGCTCGGGGTCGGCGTGCAAGCCGAGGAAGACGGGATCGACGACGCGGACGATGGGGTTATCGACCTGGAAGTAACTGATGTGCTCGACGCCGCGGCGTTTCATGTCGGCGATGGCGCCGGACTTGTGCAGCGCGCGGAGCGACCCGCCGTGACCGTCGGGGTTGGTCGCGACCTCGTGCGTGCTTGCCATGAGCATGCGGCCGGTGTGGATGTCGAGTGAAGGGAGGGTTCCCTGGGGGAAGAACATCACGTTGGATGGACCGAGGCCGAAGAAGGCATGCTGCTGGAAGAACCCGACGGTGGCGTCGTGGTTGAGGGGGCTGGTCATGACGTACCAGGGGACGGTGGATCCATAGCGAGCCTGGACGGCGAGGATCTGTTCGGCGAACATCTGAAAGAGGGGCTTGCCCGTGACGGCGCCGGCAGGGAAGCACCCTTTGGGACCTTCGTACCCGAGCCGGCTCCCCTGACCGCCGGCGACGACGAATGCGGCGACCTTGCCGGCGCGGATGAGGGCCTCGCCGCGCGACCGAGCGGCGGCGGGGTCCCAGGAAAGGATTGAACTGCCGGGCGCGGGGCGCGGGCTGGTGATGGAGTAGTACGGCGCGGGCTCAACACCGTGCGGAACGTGGAACGCGGGCTTGTGGTTGACGTAGGCATTCACTAGCGCCGGGAGCGATTCCAGGTCGAGCAGCGAGAGTTGATCCCGCAAAGCGTCCTGTTGCGATGGGGAAAGTTCGCCGTAGAACTTCAGCACGTGGTCTTGGCCGACGGCGCTGAGGCGGCGGCGCAGCGATTCGATTGAAGCACTCGGCGGCGACGGATTCAGACTCATGCGTGGGCTCCGGAAGCAGTCCGGATAATACGGAGCGAGATAGCCGAAAAGCGCGTGGGCGGATGATCGGGCGGGGCGTGAGTGAATGGCGTGATGCTGCGTTGTTCAAGTGAGAGCACGCTGCTTGATCGGGTGACGCGGATCGCTCGAACCGGCGGCAACCAACACAACGCGAAGGTTCGGCGAAGCCTTACCCCCGCTGGAATAGGAGAGAAGTCATGTTGCGCGGTCATCAGGGTCGTCATGTTGTTTCGGGCGTTGGAATGCTGGTCGTCGTGGGGCTGGCGGCGTCGCTGGCGCACGCGCAGAACAACGAGTGGTACACGAAGAGCCGCATAAACGATCTGCACGCACGGACGACGCTGCGCGGCGGGGCGGACGCGGCGATGGGTCTGCCGGCGATCGAACTTGGACAGATGGAGGACGGCGCGCCGCGCTGGACGCACGAGGTGTTCACGGGCCGGCCGCACCTCACGCGGCCCGGGACGGCGGCGAATGATCGGCACGCGACGGGCGTCGCCGGGGTGATGGCGGGCAACCACGTCGCCAACGGGAACAACTACAAGGGCGTGGCGCCCGGGGCAAGGCTTCAATCGACGGACATCCGCGGCGGCGCGCCATACAACCAGGGGTTCAAGGACGCGCTGGACTGGCTGCTGCTGGCGCCGCGGGCGAACATCATCAACGTGAGTTGGGGGCGCGACTGGGACGACCCGGATACCGAGACGGACGGGCTGGCGCTGCTGGGCGACTGGGCGATGGCGCGGCACGGGGTGCTGATGGTGGCCGCCGCGGGGAATGAGGGGAGCGAAGCGGATCGAGTCGGGTTTGAGCATGCGCGCGGGCGGATCACCTCGCCGGGCAAGGGGTACAACGTGCTCACGGTGGGAGGAACGGCGCGGGGCGCCGGGGCCAACCTGGCGGCGCGGTACCAGACGGTGTGGAGCGATTCGAGTTACGGCCCGGCGCACTACGCGGACGGCGCCGGCGGGTTCAACTACGTGGACAAGCCCGACGTGGTGGCCCCGGCGACGATCGTTGGTCTGGCGACGAACACGAACGACACGGCGTACCGGGATACGAACGGGGGGACGAGTTTCGCCGCGCCGCAGGTGGCGGGGACGGCGGCGATCCTGCACGATTACGGTCGGCACAACGCGCTCTCGACGGATCAGCGCGTGATGCGGGCGGTGATCATGAACGGGGCGAACAAGTCGGTGCAGGACCGAAACAACGTCCGCTGGGATAAGAATCCGAACCTGGGTCAAGGGCTTCATTCGGTGAGCAACGACACAGGGACGGGGATGTTCGACGCGGCGGAGTCGTTTGATCAGTACGCCGCGGGGAGCCACGGGCCGACGTTCGTGGGCGCGACGTACACGGGCAACGAAGTCCCGCTGGTGGGATGGAACCTCAACACGGTCACGGGCGAAGGGCCGTCGAACTCCAACGACTACCGGACGCAGAAGGAACTGTGCAAAGGGTCGTACGTGACGGCGACGCTGGCGTGGAACCGGCAGGTGAACGACACGAACGCGGATTTCAACAACTGGACGTATCGTGACCTGAACGATCTTGACCTTGGGTTCTCCAGGTTCGGCGCGATCGACACGATCATCGCGCGTTCGAACAGCGCGGCGAACGCGCGCGAGCATCTGAATGTCAAGGTTCCGGAGCAGGACAAGTATTACCTGCGGGTGTGGGACCACGCGCTGCGGACGGGATCGGACGAGACGTACGCGCTGGCGTGGAAGTCCTATGCCGCCCCGGACCGCGTGAAGGAGTTCAACGGGGATTTCAGCGGGGACCGCGGCGCGCTGTGCGACAACGGGTGGTTCACGCCGGCGGGCTCGACGGGCGCCGACGTGCTGGTACCGACATTCGCGCCGGCGGAGAGCGGCAACTTCGCGATGGCCCTTGACGCTTCGGGCGGCGCCTCGTCGATGGCGCAGGAACTGCTCAAGCCCGATTCGTTCTTCGAGATCTCATTTGACTATGCCTTCACGAGTCTTGGGAACTCGGGCATCGAGGTGTGGCTGGGGGATGTCAACCTGCTCACGTACGACGCGCAGATGGGCGATTCGCTGATGCCCGACCTGGACCTGCTCAACAGTTTTGCCCGGTATTCGTTCCGGTTTGAGGACGCGGAGATCTTCGACCAGATCGGGCAGTTCGGGTTTACGGACCTGACGTTCAAGATCGCCAGCAGCAGCCCCGGGCTGTCGTACATCGACAACGTGACGTACATCCCGACGCCGGGGTCGCTGGCGCTGCTCGGGCTCGCCGGGCTGCTCACGGGCCGGCGCGTGCGGCGCTCGTGATGACGTGACGATCCGTTGATCGCTAGGCATCTGCCGGCCGGGTCCCCGTGCGAATCGACACGGGACCCGGCTGGTTCGTTTCAGATTGGCGCGCGGGGGCCCGAATCCGGCGCTGACGGCGTGCGAACACTCTGAGGATGAGATCGCTCGTGTGGTTCCGGTCTGATCTTCGAGTGGAGGACAACACGGCGCTCTACCGCGCGGCGAGCGTATCCACGCGCGGCGTCATCGGGCTCTTCTTGATCAGCCCAGCGCAGTGGACGGCCCATGACTGGGCCGCTTGCCGGGTGGACCTGCTGCGGCGCACACTCGGCGAGGTATCGGCCAGCCTGGGGGCGCTCAACATACCGCTCCTGATCGCGGCGGCGGACCGATTCGACGATGCGCCGGCAGCGGTGATGCGGGTGATGAAGAAGCACGCATGCGACGCGCTGCATTACAACATCGAATACGAAGTGAATGAATCGAGGCGTGACGACGCGGTGAAGCGAGCCGCGGCGAAAGCCGGGGCCGCGGTCTTCGATCATCACGATCAGGTGGTGTGTCCCCCGGGCTCGATACGAACGGGCAGCGGGACGTATTACACGGTGTTCACGCCGTTCAAGAAGGCGTGGCTGAAACGGATCGAGGAGACCGGCGGGGTTCGAGCGTGCCCGCGTCCGAAGAAGCAAGAGGCGCTGGGGATCGCACCGGACCCGGTTCCGCGGAGCGCGGCGTGGTTTCAATCTGCAACCGAGGAGCAGCGATGGCCCGCCGGGGAGCGGCATGCACGGCGCACGCTCGATGAGTTCGCTGGGTGTCGGATCAATCGGTACGCCGACGACCGCGACGCCCCGGCGGCGGACGGGACGAGCACGTTGTCGCCGCACCTGGCGGTCGGGGCGATCTCGCCGCGGCAGTGCGTGCTGGCGGCGTGGGAAGGGGGACATCGCGCGTTTGACCGGTTGCCGCGGGGGCGCGCGGTGTGGATCTCGGAGGTCATCTGGCGGGAGTTCTACCGGCACATCCTCGTCGGCTTCCCCCGCGTGTGCATGCACCGGCCGTTCAGGCTGGAGACCGAGCGGGTCAACTGGCGCGACGACCCCGAGGCATTCCGGGCCTGGAGCGAAGGGCGCACGGGTTTCCCGATCGTCGATGCGGGGATGCGCCAACTTCGGCGGGTCGGCTGGATGCACAATCGCCTGCGGATGATCAGCGCGATGTTCCTGGCGAAGCACCTGCTGATCGACTGGCGGCGGGGCGAGCGATTCTTCATGCAGCACCTGGTCGATGGGGACCTGGCGAGCAATAACGGCGGGTGGCAGTGGTCGGCGTCGACGGGGACGGACGCCGCGCCGTACTTCCGGATCTTCAGCCCGCTGAGCCAGAGCAAGGCGTACGATCCCGACGGGACGTTCATCCGGCGGTTTGTGCCCGAACTGGCCGACGCGGACGCCCGGGAGATCCACGATCCGCCCGCGCTGATGCGAGCCAGACTCGGGTATCCGATGCCGATCGTCGATCACGCCGAGGCTCGGGCCCGGGCGATCAAGGCGTTCGAGGCGATCAAGTAGATTGTGACGGAGGACTTCAGAATCGCATGCTGGCGGGCTTTTCAAGCGGGGGCTTGACGTTCAGGATCATCCTGGCGAGCCGGAGATCGGGCGCGTGCGTGATCTTGATGTTTGTTGATTCGCCGGGCACGACGAGGACGGGCTCGCAGAGGCGCTCCACGAGTTGCGCGTCGTCGGTACTGCCAAGGTCGTTCTGCGCATAGGCGCGGCGCAGGAGGTCGCGGGAAAACACCTGCGGGGTCTGGATGGACACGACCCGAGTGCGGTCGATGGTCGCTTCGACCGGGCGGCCCAGCGGCCTGGGATCGCCGCCCAGGATACCGGCGAGCGGATCGGACGGAGCGACGACTGTTTCGGCGGCGACGCGCTTGAGCGTGTCGGGGACGTCGAGTCCCGGGATGACCGCCGCGTGGTGCTCGGCGGCGCGCAGTATCCGCTCGATGAGTTCAAGCGAAACACAGGGTCGGGCGGCATCGTGCACGGCGACGTGGGTGCAGGAATCGGGGACCAGCGCCAGCGCGTTGCGTACGGTCTCGTAGCGGTGCGTTGCGCCGCCCTGACAGAGGCGCACACCGAGCAATCCGAGTTTGTCGGCGTGGCGGTCCTTGAACGCCGCGAACGCGCTTGAGTCGGCGGGTCCGGCGACGATGATCGTCGAGACCTCGTTCACCTTGGTGAAGAGTTCGACCGTTCGCTGGAGCACCGGACGCCCGCCGAGGTCTTCATCCAACTTCGACCGCACGAGATCCGAACCGGTTTCGGCGGAGATGGACTCGGAATAACGCCGGCTGGAACCGGCGGCGGGAATGATGACCGCGAGATTCATGCCCAAGCGTACGCCGGGCCGGCGCAGAAACGGCGCCTGCGATGATGCACGCGGGGCTACTACACTGCCCGGGATGTACGAGTTGACGGTCCAGACGGTGTTTTCGGCGGCGCACGCCCTGCTGATCGCGGGCGTTCGAGAGCCCGTGCATGGACATGATTGGCACGTCACGGTTTCAGTGGTCGGCGACCGATTGGACGATGATGGATTGCTCGTGGATTTTCACGCGTTGGAACGAATCGTCAACGAAGTTGTGGGACCCTTCCGAAACGCGAACTTGAACGAGGTAGCGCCGTTTGATCGGCGCAACCCCTCGGCGGAGAATGTTGCGTCTCATATATGCGAAGCGGTCGGAGCCCGGTTGGGCGATGTGGATGGACGCGGGACCACGCCGGGGTTGGAGGGAGCGGGGTCGGGGGGCATGACGCCGAAGGTGTCGTGGGTGCGGGTCACCGAGGCGCCGGGATGCGCGGTGACGTACTTCAAGAATCGGGAGCGGACGTGAGTTCAGGAGCGGCGCAGCGAGGACCATCAACGGGTGAACCGGGAAGCGCCACGCCGCTGAATGGACACGCCGGCGGTGAGAGCGGGAGGCCGAGCGGGTCGGGGTCGGCGGGCGTGGGCGCGCCGGGGTCGGCGGTGACGCCCCTGAACCGTCCGGACGCGATCGGGGCCAGCCGGACGCTGAATCGGGACCTCTCGTGGCTGGAGTTCAACCGCCGCGTGCTGCACCAGGCGACGGACGAGCGGACGCCGCTGCTGGAGCGAGTGAGGTTCCTGGCGATTTTTTCGTCGAACCTGGACGAGTTCGTGATGAAGCGGCTGGGCGCGCTGAAGCGGCGCATCAAGCAGGGCGTGGCGGGCCCGGACCAGGACGGGCTGCCGGCGGGGGTGCTGCTCTCGGCGATGCGCGCGACGACGCGCGAGTTGCAGGCACGCCAGCGAGAGATCTATGAGAACGACGTGAAGCCGGCGCTGCGCCGGCAGGGGATCGAGATCCTGGAGTACGCGGATCTGACGGAGGGGGAGCGGGAGTGGGTGGAGGGGTGGCATCGCGCCAACGTGTTCCCGGTGCTGACGCCCTTGTCGGTGGACCCGGGGCATCGGTTTCCGTTCATATCGAACCTGTCGCGGAACTTCGGGGTGCTGTTGTCGGAACCGGGGCGGTTCGAGCCGCTGTTTGCGCGGGTGAAGGTGCCGAGCGTGCTGCCGCAGTGGGTGATGCTGCCCGAATCGCTGCCGGCGGGCGTGGGAGCGCCGGCGCCGGCGGGGAAGGGCCGGTTCCTGAGCCTGCGCGACGTGATCAAGCACAACCTGGACGACTTGTTCCCCGGGATGCAGATCACGGAGGTGGTGGCGTTCCGGGTGACGCGCGACGCGGAGCCGGAGGCGGACGAGCAGGACGACGACGATGACGATGATGCCGACACGCTCATCGAGCAGGTGGAAGAGCAACTTCGCCGCCGGCGGTTCGCGAACACGGTGCGACTGGAGATCGGTCCGGGCGCGTCGGAGACGATGCGGGGGCACCTGAGCGAGCAGCTCGAACTGGAGCCCGAAGACATCGACGAGCGAGCGGGGGTGCTGGACTACACGACGATGACGGAGATCGCGGAACTGCCGCGCGCCGACCTGCAGTGGCCGACCTGGACGCCGGTGGTGCACAAGCGGCTGGAGGAGGAGCACGCGGATATTTTCTCGGTGATCCGGCGCGGGGACCTGCTGGTGCATCACCCGTACGAGTCGTTCGAGGCCAGCGCGGTGCGGTTCATCTCCGAAGCGGCGCGAGATCCGAACGTGCTGGCGATCAAGCAGACGATCTATCGAACGAGCGGCGATTCGACGTTTGTGTCGTCGCTCGTCCGTGCCGCCGAGAGCGGGAAGCAGGTCGCGGTGCTGGTCGAACTGCGGGCGAGGTTTGACGAGCAGCGGAACGTGAAGTTCGCGCGGATGCTGGAAAAAGCCGGTGCGCACGTGGCCTACGGGGTGGTGGGATTCAAGACGCACTGCAAGGCGGCGCTGGTGGTCCGGCGCGAAGAGAACGGGATCCGGACGTACGCCCACCTGGGGACGGGGAACTATCACCCGCGCACGGCACAACTCTACACGGACCTCGGTCTGTTCACGTGTAATCCCGCGGTGACCGACGACGTGATCGAGATGTTCAATCTCCTCACGGGCCGCTCGCGGCAGGACACCTTCGAGACCGTGCTGGTCGCGCCGCTCAACATGAAATCGCGTTTCATCGCGATGATCGACCGCGAGATCCAGGTCGCTCGTCAGCACGCCTCGGGCACGTCGAAGGTCGGGGGGCGGATCGTCGCCAAGATGAATGCGCTGGCCGACCAGGACGTGACGGAAAAACTGTACGAGGCGTCGCAGGCCGGCGTGGATATCACGCTCATGGTGCGTGGGTTCTGCTGTCTGCGCCCCGGGGTGCCGGGGCTGAGCGAGAACGTGCGGGTGATGTCGGTGGTCGGGCGGTTCCTCGAGCACTCGCGGTTCTTCCACTTCGGGGCGGGCCGGGCGGATCCGCTCGACGGGGAGTGGTACATTGCGTCGGCCGACTGGATGTACCGCAACCTGAACAACCGCGTCGAGGCGGCGTGCCCCGTCACCGACCGCGAGTCGCGGGCCAAACTCTGGCAGATCGCGACGATCATGCTCCAGGACGCGCGCTCGGCGTGGGACCTGAGATCGGACGGCTCGTACGAACTGCGATCGCTGCGAGCCGGGACGCCCAAGGACTCGTTCGCGGCGATGGGAACGTTCGGATCCCTGATGCGTGAAGCCCGGAGGTGATGACGCCGGTTATCCGCCTCCAACCAGCGTGACGATCTCGACCACGTCGCCGTCCTTGAGCGTGGCGTACTGGTGCCGAGATTTCGGAACCAGTTCGCGATTCACCTCCACGGCGCACGGGGATGATTCGAGCCCCAGTTCGCGCAGGAGCGAAGCAACCGTCGCTCGATCGGTGAGTTCCATCGGCTTGTTATTGACGGTCAGGATCATGCTGGAAGAAGAATACAGCCCAAGAGTTCGGTGCGGCCCTGCCACTGCGTATGATAAGTGTTAGGGTTGGAAAAGTCACCACCGTGGCGACCTGCACACCGCGAGTCGGATATGTCGCTCAAGCACCTGTTCGTCGATCTGAACGCGTATTTCGCCTCGGTTGAGCAGCAACTCCAGCCGTGGCTGCGCGGCAAGCCGGTCGCGGTCGCGCCGCTGCATGGGCCCTCGGCCTGCTGCATCGCGGTGAGTTACGAGGCCAAGCGGCTCGGGGTGAAGACCGGCATGACGGTGGGGGAGGCGTCGCTGATCTGCCCAGGGCTGGAAGTCACACCGGCGCGACCCGAGGAGTACGTGCGGTTTCATCACGCGATCCTGTCGGCGGTGGATACCGTCCTGCCCGTCGATCGGGTCTTCTCGATCGACGAGTTCTCGTGCCGGCTGATGAGGGGCGAGCGCGAGCCCGCGCAAGCCGAGCGCGTCGCGATGAAGGTCAAGGGGGCGATCCGCTCGCAGGTCGGCGAGCGGCTCACGTGCTCCGTGGGCGTCGCGCCCAATCGGTTCCTGGCGAAGGTCGCGACCGACATGATGAAGCCCGACGGGCTGGTCATCCTCCAGAAGCACGAGTTGCCCGCGAAACTGTACCCGCTGGCGCTGATCGACCTGGCGGGCATCGGGCCCAAGATGAACGCGAGGTTGAACGCGCAGGGGGTGCACACGGTCGAGCAGCTCTGCGCCCGCGACGAACGCGAGATGCAGGCGCTGTGGTCCAGCATCCTCGGGCAGCGCTGGTACCACTGGCTCCGCGGCGAGGAACTCGACGAGTTCCCCACGAAGAAGCGCAGCATCGGGCATCAGCACGTGCTGGGCCCGGAGCACCGCGACCCGGCGCTGGCCCGCGGAGTCGCCATGCGGCTTCTGCACAAGGCCGCGGCGCGGGCCCGCCACCTGGGGTACCTGCCGCAGGCCATGACGCTGCGGGTCCATCTTGAGGAGCCGCGCGAATACTGGAACGGCCGCGGCCCCGCCAAACGCCCGACGACGTGGGGCGGGTGGGGCGCGATGTCGTGGCACCAGACCGTGCACCTGCCCGGCGGCGTGGGTGACACGCTGACGCTTGTTGACCACCTGGCGAGCCTCTGGGCGCGTTCCCCCGCGATGACCGGGCCGGCGGATCAAACTCGCCCGCCCGGACCTGAGCGAGTGGACGGGTATCCGGTGCGCCGGCGGGATGACGCGGGCAATCGCTCGGCAGGGCGCGGGGGCGCGCCGGGTGTCCGCGGCGCGCGGGTCAAGTTCGTTGACGTGACGCTGCACGATTTGCTCGCTGTGAAGGCCGCGACGATGCCGCTGTTCGAGCAGGAGCGCCATCGCGTGGCGCTGGCCAAGGCGATGGACGAGGTGAACCGGAAGCACGGGAAGAACACGGTCTACGCCGCGTCGATGCACGAGGCCAGGAACGCCGCGAAGGGGGGCATCGCCTTCAGCAGCGTGCCGGACCCGACCCTGATCGACTCGGTGGAGAACCGGATGCGGTAGCCGGTGCGGCCGCGACCTGCCGGCGCGCCACGCTTGCCATCCCCCAGGCCATTGACAAATCTATTTGTCAATACTAGGCTGTGGGGGAGATCTTGGTCGATGGGGCGCGTCATTGAGCGTCACGCCTCCGGCACCGAGGCACCCGCAAGCGAGAAGGAGACAGCAGCATGAGCGTGAAGAAAGATCCCTCCGGCCGCCGATCGATCCAGGTGGAGGTCGAGGTTCCCGGCACGCCCGAAGAAGTGTGGGCGGCGATCGCCACCGGCCCGGGCATCTCGTCGTGGTTCGTCCCGACGCGGAGCGAGCAGCGTGAGGGGGGCGAAGTGGTGTGCACGTTCGGGCCGGGGATGGACTCGCCCGCGACGATCACAACGTGGCAGCCGCCGACGCTCTTTGTCACCGAAGGGGACATGGGCATGCCGGGCTCGCCGAAGGTGGCGACCGAGTGGAGCGTGGAGGCGCGTTCGGGCGGCACGTGCATCGTCCGCGTCGTGCACAGCCTCTTTGCCAGCACCGACGACTGGGACAATCAACTCACCGGACTGGAAGAGGGCTGGCCGACGTACTTCCGCATTCTGCGGATGTACCTGGCGAACTTCAAGGGCCAGCCATGCTCGCTGATGCAGTTCGTGGGGTTCTCGGCGGAATCCGAATCGGCGGCGTGGGAGAAGGCCGGTAGGGCGCTGGGGCTTCTAAGCGTCCGGCCGGGGCAGACGTGGGCCGCGCCAGCCGCGTTCCCGCGGATGTCCGGCGTAGTGGAGTCCGTCGGAGCCGCCACTCACAAGCACACCGTGCTGATCCGTCTCGGCACGCCCGGAGAGGCGCCCGGGTCGGCGTATGTCGGCGCATTTTCCTGCGGCGGGATGGTCATGGTGTGCATGAGCGTGTACCTCTACGGCGACAAGGCCCGGGTGGCCATCGAGCGCGATGAGCCCACGTGGCAGAAGTGGATGAGCGAGCAGTTCCCGCCCCCCCCGTCCCCCCCGTCCCCCCCGTCCCCCCCCATGCCGGAGGCGCCGGCGGGAGGTTGATTCGCCGATGGGTCCACATTCCGCGGCGTCAGTTTTGGTACGATCTCCACCAGACCCCGCGCGAACGATCGCCGTGAACGTGGCACACGCCGCTGCAAACTCGTGCATGCCGACACTCAGGAGACGCCCATGGACTTTCTAACCCACCTCTGGCTTCCGATTCTCCTCTCCGGGATCGGCGTCTGGATCGCCAGCGCGATCGCGTGGATGGCTATCGGGCATCATAAGAAGGACCGCGATCCGCTTCCGGGCGGGCGCCCGGGCGAGCAGGAGTTCATGGACAGCATTCGCCGTCTGAACATCCCTCCCGGCAACTACGGCTTCCCCGACTTCTGCCAGCACGACGACTTGCCTCGCAAGGAGCGGACCGAGGCTCTCAAGGCTCTCTACGACATGCGTCCGATGGGGCTCCTTCGCGTCTGGGGCACCATCAACATGGGCAAGAACATGGCGCTGACGTTCGCTTTCTATCTCGTCACCAGCGCCGTCATCGCGTACCTGGGCTGGGCGGCCCTGCCGCACGCCGGCGCCGCCGGGGTGTCGGGCAACCTGCCGGGAGGCGGCGGTAAAGTGGTGGGAGGCGCGAGTTTCTGGAAGGTGTTCCAGGTCCTCGGCACCGCCGGGATTCTCGCGCATTGTTTCGCGTCGTACCCGGGCGACGTGTGGTTTCAGAAAAAAGGCCGCGCAATGGCGATGGAATGGATCGACGGCATCGTGTTCGGCCTGCTGACGGGCTTGATCTTTGCGTGGTTGTGGCCCCGGTAACGAGTCGAACCCGCTCGGCCGGCCCGCCTTCGGAACAGTCGCCGCGCCGTCTCAAACCATTCCTTCGGTCGGCACTCCCTGCTCGACCAGACCATCGGACACCCACCCATGAAATCCAGCGCCGCGACCGTCGAGCAGTACCTGGCATCGCTCCCCGAAGACCGGCGGTCGGCCGTCTCGACCGTGCGCGACTTCATCCTCGATCACCTCGGCAGCGACTTCGAGGAGTGCATGCAGTACGGGGTGATCGGGTATGTCGTGCCGCACCGTGTCTGGCCGCAGGGACATCACACCAACCCGAAACTGCCGCTGATGTACATGGGGCTATCGTCGCAGAAGAACGACATGGTTGTGTACATGCTCTTCCTGCTGCACAACAAGCCCGAGCGAGAGTGGTTCGACGCGGCGTGGAAGGCCACGGGAAAGAAGAACTACCTGGAGGTGAGCGGGGCCGGGTGCTGCCTGCGGTTTAGGAAAGTCGAGGAACTCTCGCTCGGGGTGATCGGCGAGGCGATGCGCCGCATGCCGGCGACGAAGTACCTGCAGGACCACGCCGCGATGCTGGCAAGGCTAGGCAGAGCGAGCACGGGGACGGGTGCAAAGCCCAGCAGCGCGAACCGCGGCGGCGCGAAGAAGGCCCCGGCGTCGAAGAAATCCGCCCCGCTGCGGACCACCAAGCCGGCCAAGAAGAAAACCGCGTCCAAGCGCGGCTAGACCACGTGCAACGGCACGATCGCGATACTCTGGGGGAATGGGCGATGCACTTTTACATGACCGAATCGCTGAATCGTTTCACCGGCAGCGACTGCTCTCGACTCTCGGTGCCCGACTCGTTCGCGTTGCGGACGGGGAGGTCGATATCGAACTTCCTTGGGCGGAGGCGATCCAGCAGCAGCACGGCTTTGTTCACGCCGGAGCAATCGCGACCATCGCCGATTCGGCCTGCGGTTACGCGTGCCTGACGCGAATGCCCGAAAGATCGGCCGTGCTTAGCGTCGAATTCAAGATCAACCTGCTTGCGCCGGCGGTCGGAGAGCATTTTGTCGCACGCGGTCGAGTTGTCAGAGTTGGCCGAACTGTGGGCGTCGCAACGGCTGAAGTCGTTGCCCGAACGAGGTCAAAACCCGATTCGGTGGTCGCGTTGATGCAGGCGACGATGATGCGAGTTGAACCGAAGAACGGCGCCGGCGGCTGACCCGAAGTTCAAATCCAGCCAACATCCAGGCTCGCAAGCCCTGCACGTGCGGGGCTTTTTGACGAATCAGGGTGACTGGATTCGAACCAGCGACCTTCTGGACCCAAACCAGACGCTCTACCAAGCTGAGCTACACCCTGTCAATATCCGGCATGGCGTCCAACTGCGGACCATCATGCCGTGAGGAGTTTAGGCATGCCTTCCTGCTGCGAACCCGGAATCCTGCGTCACCTGAGTCTACCTGTTCGACGCCGAACCTGGGCGTGGACTCGCTTCCGGGGTGCTCCGCGGCGCCGGCTTGTCCTCCTCTCGGCTGATCAGCGAATCCAGCATGGTGCCGATCAACGCTGTGTTGCCTGAGTCACCGTTGAACGCCGACCCGCCCGCGCCTCCCGCGCTGCCGCCGCCGATGAACACGCGGGGCGTGATCTGGATCCCCTTCTCCCCGACGATCTTGAGCACCTCGATCATGGCGGCGTTGGACTTGCCGATCTGCTCGGCGATCTCCTTGTACGCCTCGGCCTGCGCGGTCGCCTTGATCTTGATCGCGGCCGCTTCCGCCTCGGCCTCGATCTCTTTCTTCTTCCGGTCCTCGTCGGCGATCTTGGCGCCGTAGGCGGCGGTCGCGAGCCGCTTCTCCTCCTCCGCTTCCTGCTGGGCCTTGGAGAGCAGTTTCTTCTGCTCGGCGGTCTTCTGCTGCTCGGCGTAGGTGATCTGCTCCTGGCGCGCGATCTCGCGCTCGGTCTGCGTCTTGAGCAACGTCCCAAGAGACGCCTCGTCGCCCACGTTGCCGATGCGCACCGCCGTGATCGTCACGCCGAAATGTTCCATCTCCTGCTTGAGCGCGCCCAGCGACTGCGACTCCTGCTGCGACCGGCTGTTCACGTAGTCGAGCGCCTTGACCTTCTCGGCGTTGTTGCGGAAGATCGCGCGCACGGCGGAGTTGAGCGCGTTGCGGAACTGCACGCCCTCGTCGTCCTTCAGCGTCGCGACCAGCAGCGACGCCTCGCTGGGCAGCACGCGGTACTCGATCCGCACGTCCACGGGGAACGTGAACCCGTCGCTCGTGCGCACGGTGATCTCGCGTTCTTCGCGTGCGGCGTCGACCGCCGCCTGTCCCTGGTCCACGTTACGGTTGCCGCGCAGCACGGGCTGGCCGCTCTCGTTGGACTGATACGTTCCGGACTGAGCCGCCGTGAAGTGCGCCACCATCGGCGTCGTCCAGATCTCGGTCACCTTGAACGCCTCGGTGTTCAGGGCGTATCGGCCCGGGGGCATGGGTTCGCTCTGCACGCCCATCTCGCCCTTGCTCGCGATCCGGATTTCCTCGTGCCCGGGGACGGTGCTTCCCGATGGGCGCGTACCGAAGTTCGCGGTCAGCACCGCCACCTCGCCGGGCACCACCTCGGTCTGGTCAACCAGTTTCACCTTGAAGAGGTACGTGTTGACGCGGTACGCGCCCGGGGTGAGCACCGTAATCTGCCGACCCCGGTGCCCCTTCCCGTCGGTCAGGAAGTGCTTGGCGTCGAGCATCTTCTGGATGCTCTCCTTGGGCCACTCGGGGGCGAAGACCTCTCCATCTTCGAGCGGCAGCCCGTCAACCGCTTCGAGCAGCGCGACCTGCTGCGCCGGCACGTCGGTGATGGGCACCGTCTTGACGTCGTACACGAACGGGACGTACCCGAAGTACACACCCGGCGCGAGGATGTCGGCTTGCACGCCGATCTCGCCGTCGGTCGCGATGATCCGTCCATCCTTGAGCCGACCGCCGAAAAAGTTCTTCGTGACGATGCCCGTTTCGCGCGGGCCGACCATGACGAAACTCGAGAGCAGGAAGCCGATGGCGATGATGACCAGGGCGCCCAGCGCCGCCACCCCGCGCAGCTTTGTGTTGGGCGACTTGAACGCGGCGACCACGACGACCAGCGCGATGAGAATGCTGACGAAGAAGAATGCGATCATCATGCGGGGTCCTCCTGTTTCACCGAGAGCGTGGCGGGGGTCCGGACGATCCCAGCGGCCCGGCATCGCGCCCCGCCCACCTATTCATCGACATGATTCGGAAATCAACGCCAGTGATATCAGGGCGATTGCCGGAGGAAGGCGCCGGGCTGTCCGGCGCGACCCGGCGCTCAGAGTTGCCGCAGGAATCGAAGGTCGTTCTCGTAGAGCATCCGGATGTCGGGGATGCCGTACTTCCCCATCGCGATGCGCTCGATCCCGAATCCGAACGCGAAGCCGGTCCACTCTTCGGGATCGATCCCGCAGGCAGAGAAGACGGCGGGGTCCACCATCCCGCACCCGCCGAGTTCGATCCAGCGGGCCGGCTGATCGGGACGCAGCCGGATCTTCATGTCAAACTCCGCGGACGGTTCGGTGAAGGGGAAGTAGCTCGGGCGGAGCCGGATCTCCGCGTCGGCGCCGAAGTACGTCCGCGCGAAGTGGAAGAGCGTGGACTTGAGGTCCGACATGCTCACGCCGCGATCGATGTACAGCCCTTCGATCTGGTGGAACATGAACGAGTGCGTCGCGTCCACCGTGTCGGGTCGGTAGACGCGCCCCGGCGCGACGATCTTGACGGGCAGCCGCGGCGGGTTGCTCTTCATCGCGGCCTCCATCACCCGGATCTGCACCGTGCTCGTCTGCGACCGCAGCATCCGCGGGAGCGAGTGCGTCCCCGGGTCGTCGATGTAGAAGTTGTCGATCGGATCCCGGGCCGGGTGCTCCGGCGGGATGTTCAGCTTGACAAAGTTGTGCTCGTCGTCTTCGAGTTCGGGCCCCTCGGCGGCCTCGAATCCCATCCGCGCGAACACCTCGACCAGTTCCCCGCGCACGCGCGAGATGATGTGCCGGCGTCCGAGTTCCTGCGTCATCATCACGCCGGGTTCGGTCGGGTCGATCGCCGGTCCGGACGGCGCGGCCGCGCCGTTTGCCAGCGACGCCTGCCGATCCTTGAACGCCTGCTCCAGCGCGGTTTTCACCTGGTTGGCGCGAGCACCGACCGCGGGCTTCTGATCCTTGGGAACGTCCTTCATCGCTCCAAGCGCGGCCTTGACTTTTCCGCTCGCGCCCAGGTACGCGATCCGCCAGCGTTCGATCGCCGCCGCATCGCCCGCGGTCGCGAGTTCCGCGAGCCCATCGGCCTCCAGTTGATTCAGTTGGTCGAGCATGGCGGCCCAAGTGTATGGGGCCAATCGTGTTCGGCGCGCGGCGGGCCCGTCGCTGGATCTCAGCGGATCTCCACGTCGAACGACTCGCCCGATCCTCCCTTGCTGGCCGCCGTCGCCGACGGGTCCAGCATCCCCGATCGATCGGCGGGCAGGCGCAGCGTGAACGACGCGCCCTTGCCGGCCTCGGACTTGAGTTCGATCGACCCGCCGTGCTGTTCCGCGATGCGCTTGGTCACGGCCAGGCCCAGGCCCGTCCCGCGCAGCCCCTTGGTCGTGTAGAACGCCTCGAAGATCTGCTCGTGCCGCTCGGAAGGGATCCCCGGCCCGTTGTCATGGACGGTGACAATGAGTTCCGCGCGGTTCCCGCCCGCGGCGCTGAGCCGCTTCGGATTCGCGGGGACATAGCTCGCGCGGACCGTGACCGCGCCGCGCTTGGGTTCCACCGCCTCCACCGCGTTGGTCATGAGGTTGATCAGCGCCTGATGCAGCAGCCCGGCATCGACGGGAATCGGGGGCATGTCCGGGTCGCAATCAACGATCAGCGCCACCTGCCGCGCTTCGCACAGGTCGTGCAGGAGTTGCGTGCATTCGTCCAGCAGCGGACCGACCTTCACCAGTTCGACTTCCATCGTCCGCTGGCGCGAGAACGCGAGCATGTTCATCGAGAGGCTCATGATCCGGTCGAGGTTGCGCTTGAGGATCGCCCACCCGCCGCGCGCGACCTTCAGGTCGTCCTTCTTGAGCCCCATCTCGACCACGTCGGCCCCGCCGCGGAGCCCCTGCAGGATGTTCTTGATCGAGTGCGAGAGGCTCGCGACCGTCTGCCCGATCGCCGCCAGCCGCTCGCCCTGGAGTTTGGCCGCGTACGCCTCGGCGTTGGCCAGCGCCAGGCCCGTGTGCCGTCCGATCGCGTTCAAGAGCGCGAGTTGTTCCTGCATGAATGTGTAGTTCGCGATCGACGAATCGACGTAGATCGCGCCGAACGTCCGGTCCTGGAACTTGATCGGGGCGCAGATCGCCGAGCGGATCGTGAACCGCTGGATGCTGTCCCCCGACGCGAAGCGAGGGTCGTTCATCGCGTTGCTCGACAGCACCCCCTCGCCCTTGCGCAGCGTGTGCTGGAGGATCGTCTTGCTGACGTGGATCTGCGCGTCCTGCTTGTCGATCGGGCGCGACGCGTGCTTGACCACCACGGGCCGCGGCAGCGCGTCGGCACGCGGACTCTCGGACAGCAGGATGCACCCCCGCTCCGGGCGGAACTCCCCGAACACCAGTTCCATCACCCCCTTGAGCAGTTCGTCGCGGTCCGTCAGGCGCGACGTCAGCGCCGTCAGCCGATAGATCACCTGCAAGTGGTGCATCGCCGCCGACCGCGGCTCGGGCTCGGCCAGGATGATCGAGTCCTCGTTGCTCGCCAGCGTCCGCTCGAATGACGTGTCCATCTCCCGCGGCTTGACGATCCGCACCATCTCGCGCTCGTCGCCCGCGTCCGACCGACCGAACACGAACAGCGTCGCCCCCGTGCGCACCTGGTCTCCCACCCGCAGCCGCGTGCGCTCCGTGATCCGCACCCCGTTCACGTACGTCCCGTTCTGCGAGCCAAGATCCCGGATCCACCACTCCCCCTCGTCCGGCGTCAGTTCCGCGTGCCGGCGCGACACCGTCCCGTCCCGCAGCGGCAGCGCCTCGCTCGATCGCCCCACGAGTTGCGGCTCGTTCGACGGCAACTGGAACGACTTGCCCTTGTCCGGCCCCTGGATGACGGTCAGTATGAGCACCCCGAATGGTACCGTGAACCGGCATCGACAACGCCCGGCTCGTCCCGCACGCGCCGGTCCCATCCGGCGTGTCCACCTCCGCGGCGCGGGTCGCCGCGGAGCCGGGCGTCACTTCCGCACCGTTCGCTGCTCGATCCGCTTCTCGCTGGCAGTCTTGACGACGCGGTTCACGTAGTTCCCCGGCGTGTGAACCGCGTCGGGATCGATGCCGCCCGCGTCCACGATCCGCTCGACCTCCGCGATCACGAACGCCGCCGCGGTCGCCATCATCGGGTTGAAGTTCCGCGCCGTCTTGTTGTAGACGAGGTTGCCGAACGGATCCGCCGTGTGGGCCTTGACCAGCGCCAGGTCGGCAAACAGCCCGGTTTCGAGCACATACTCCCGCGCCTCGCCGGCCTGCCTGGGCGCCTGGGCGCCGGCCGGCACGGGCCTGCCCGCGAATCCCCGTCCCGGGATGGTCGCTCCCCCGACCGACTGCGCCGGGCGGAAGAACCGGCGCGTGTCCTTTCCGTCAGCCACCGGTGTCCCCACGCCGGTCGCGGTGAAGAAGCCCGGGATGCCGGCGCCCCCGGCGCGGATCCGCTCGGCCAGCGTTCCCTGCGGGTTGAACTCCACTTCCAGTTCGCCGGACAGGAACTGCTTCTCGAACGTCGCGTTCTCGCCGACGTACGACGAGATCATCTTTCGGATCTGCCGCGTTTGCAGCAGCAGCCCGAGCCCCCAGTCGTCGACACCGGCGTTGTTCGATACGCACGTCAGGTGTTTCACGCCGCTGTCGCGCAGCGCGATGATGAGTTGTTCTGGGATGCCGCAGAGCCCGAAGCCGCCCACCATCACGGTCATCCCGTCGAACAGGATGCCCTGCTGCTTCAGGTCGGCGAACGCGTCGGCCGGGGTGGCAAATACCTTCTTGATCATGGCGGCAGGAGTGTACCACACCGAACGGCCGAGTGGATCACGCGCGATAGAAGACGATCCCGCGGGTCAGCCGCAGCACCAGCGCCGTCAGTGCCACCGTCGCGATGATCTGGATCCACGCCAGCGCGCACGCGTACCCCATCCGCCCATAATAAAATGCGTTGAAGTACACGTACATCGAGTACGAGTACGTTGAGTTCTCCGGCCCCCCCTTGGTCATGATGTACGGCGCGGCGAAGAACTGCAGCGACCAGATCAGCGACATCACCGAGTTGAACAGGACCGCCGGCGAAATCATCGGCAGCGTCACGTTGCGGAACCGCCCCCACGCCCTCACGCCGTCGATGTCCGCCGCTTCGTACAGCGAGCGCGGCGCGTCGCGCAGCGCGGCGGTGTACACCGTCAGCGAACTCCCGATCACCCACAGGCTCATGAACACCAGCGAGGGCATCGCCAGGGTCGTGGACCCCATCCAGTCGGGTCCGCCGCTGGTCAGCCCGATCGCCCGCAGCGCCGAGTTGATCAGCCCGTACCCGGGGTTGTACATCCACGCCCACACGATCACGCCCGATACCGCCGGCACCAGCGTCGGGAGGAAGATCACCGCGCGCATGAACTCGCGCCCGCGCAGCCTCTGCTCCAGGAGCACCGCGACACCGATCGTGAGGACCGTGCTGAGTACTACCGACGCCAGCGCGTACTCCAGCGTGTTCCGCACCGCGTGCGTGAACATCGGATCGCGGAGCAGTTCCTTGTAGTTGTCGGCCCCCACAAACACCGGCGATTCCAGCAGCGACAGGTCGCAGAAGGAATACACGACGCTCAGGACCGTCGGCACGCCGAAGAACAGCACAAACCCGACGACCCACGGCGAAATCCACAGCAGCCCGCGGCGAACGTCCCGCCCCGAGGATCGAAAGTGGATGCGAGCCGATGACATTCCCAGGAGTGTACCAAGCGGGCGGCCCCCTCTCTCAACGTCCCGCGACTGCACGCACGCTCGCCCACTCGCGATGCGTGACATCGTTCCCGTCACCCGAGCCCCGTTCGCTTCATCGCCAGTTCCGCCGACTTGTCGAGAAGCCCCTGCGCCCGCCGCTGGACCGCCGCCAACGTCTTCTCCACGTCCGCGCCGCGCCAGATTTCCTCGAACGCGCCGCTGGTCAGGTCGGCGATCGCCTGCCACGACCGCGTCTGCGGCAGCACGATCGCCCGATCGCTCTTCACGATCTTGTCGAACACCGCGACGCTCGGATTCGGGTGCGTCTGCATGAACCCCGGCGAGCACTCCCGCATCGGCGAACTCTTGCAGTGCATCACCGCGAGGCGCTCCTGCACGTCGCGGCGCTGCAGGTAGCAGAAGAACTCGTACGCCTCCTCGGGGTGCGGGCACCCGCGCGGGATCATGATCACGTCGGCCTCGAGCATCCCCAGCGGACGCTCCGGGTCGAAGACCGATTCCTCGACCGGCACCGGGACGGCGGCGTAATCGATCGCCGGCGTGCCGTCGGCCCCCTTCTTCGCGTGCACGTTGATGAAGTTCGCCAGCCACGGCCCTTGCACGATCATCGCCACCTTCCCCGAGATGAACGGATCGTCGGGCGAGTGGAAGTTCCGACCGTACTGATTGCCGAAGTTCCGGCTTCGGCTCGGACCCAGGCGCGACGCGATCTCCTGCACCCACCGGTACGCCGCGATGCTCGAGGGCTCATCCATGAGCGCCCGGTTCGTCGCCGCGTCGAACAGCCGCCCGCCGAACATGATCGGCCAGAAGTACGGCCACCACGCCGGCAGATTGGGCAGAAACCCCGCCCGCGCCATCGGCCCGGCGTTCTCGACCTCCGCCCCGCCGGTCCGGTCAGGCAGCGCCGGGATCACCAGTCGATCCGCCAGCGCATCCAGTTCTCTCGTCGTCCGGGGCGGGCGGTCGGGATCCAGCCCCGCTTGCCGCAGGATCCCCCGGTTGTAGTACAGCCCCAGCGCGTAGCAGGTGTTCACGCCCGCCCATTGCTTGCCGCTCAGACTCAAGAGCGCGCGCACGCTTGGCACATATGCGTCCTGATCGAGCGGCGACGCGACCCGCACCCCCGCGAACTCGTCCATCGACATCGCGGCGTTGGTTTCCGCCAGCAACGGCACGTGGTAACTGTACAACCCCACCAGGTCCGGAGGATCCCCGCCCCCGATCGCGGTCATCGCCTTGGCCGCGATTTCACTCACCGGCACCCGCTGCACCCAGATTCGTTCCTGCGACCCGTTGTACCGATCGACGACCGATTGAATCGCGTCCCCCTCGGTTCCCGTCCACTTTTCCCAGTACCGCAGCACGACGCGGCCGCGGGGGACATCGACCTGCGCGCGCGGGCGGCGCGGCCAGAGCGCCACACCCAGCCCCGCGACTCCGATTGCGCCCAGCGCCGCGCGCCGTGTCAGGCTCCATGCTGGTGACGCGCCGGGATCCACTCTTCTTGAGCGTACACGAGCGACTCAGGCCGAGCGCGCCCGGTCAGTCTTCGAGTTTGGGTGAGGGCTTGGGCGGGGGCGGGGGATTCTTCTCGCGCTCGCTCGCCGCCGATTCGGATTCGCACTCGAACTCGATGTGAAAGTGGTACGGCTCGACGAAATCGCCCGGATTCGCGGTCAGCCACGGGTCATCCGCGTGCTTGAACAGGTGATAGGGAATCACCGCCTTCATGTTCACGGCGCCATGCTCGTCACTCCAGAACCTGACGCTCGCGTGCCGCGGAGCGGATGAATCACCCAGGATTCCCGGCCGGCCGTTGCGTTTGGTCATTCGCCCTCGGAGTGTCTCGTTGGGGTCCATCGTGTTGTAAGTCGCCAGGAGGCCCGGATCGCCCGCGCACCCCAGCACCTTGTCGTTTCCCGCGAAGGAGAGATGCTGAAGCGTGGTCATGGGCCGCGCGACGGCGCGCTGGTTGAAGGTGATCCCACGGAACTCGATCGTGATGTCGGCGTCCCGGCGGATGTGCTCGAACATGGGCTTGGACTTATCGATGGTGTAGAAGCCGACCCGGACGTCAACTGTTCCGGGCGTACCGAGGCCCAGATCGCCGCGGTTGCCGCCAAGGGCGACATAGGCGGAGAGGTTTTTGCCAAGAGGCGATGCCTGTTTGGGTGCTTCGTAGTCTCTGGTGGCGGTGAGGGAGGTGGTGGAGCCGTCGGAACAGGGCCATGAGATGGAAATGATCGGTTTGTGAGAGTTATCGAGCAGGAAGGCTGTCGGATGGGGTGCCGGAGGGCTGCTCGGGGCCGAATCCGGTTGGGATTTGGGCCGGTCATTCTGAGCCAAAAAGCCCGAAGAAACCGGAACTGATCCCAAAAATGCAGCGAACAGAACCGCACATTTCCAGTTCATGGTTATTTTGCCTTTTAACGCGATGCGGCGAACACGACGTTCGACCATGGACTCGCTGAATTACTCAGATCTACCACTATTGCATGCCCGGTTGTTGCACTCTTGACCAATATCCAGTAGTCTTTCTGTCTCTGGAGCGAGAATCCAGAGAATTTCAAAGAGGAGTATTCAATGCCGACCCGCCGAGATTGCGTGGGGGATCGACTGTTCCAATTGGGATCGAGTTCGCTGGTGCTCGCAACGGTGCTGATGGCGGCGATATCGCCGGCGGCGCGCGCTGATGAGGATTGGCGAAAGTTGAAGACGTTGCAGCCGCCGTACCTGGGGCCGGGGATCACGGGAAAGAACATCACGAGCAGCGCGTTGCCGGGATATACGGGGGGGCCGGTGGGTCGTGGGACGTTCAACTCGCAGGGGGTGATTCTGCACTCGTGGCTGCCGTCGAGCGCGTTCGGGTCGCCGTCGAACTTCGCGGACTGCACGGGGTACACGTCTCCGGCGGGTCGTGAGTACGCGATCATGTCGAACTATCTGGGGACGCACTTCGTGGAGATCACGGACCCTGCGAACCCGGTGTTGATTGGGTTTGTGGACGGGCCGGACAGCCTGTGGCGTGACGTGGAAGTGAAGGCGGGGTACTGCTACGCGGTGAGCGAGGGGGGCGGGGGGGTGCAGGTGATCGATATCCGGAACATCGATGCGGCGACGAACCGGATCCGGTTTGTCGGCAATCGGAACCCCAACGGGTACACGACGACGCACTCATTGATCACGTCGCCGGACACGCCGTTTCTGTACATCAACGGCTCGAACATCAACGCGGCGCGGAGCGTGGCGGTGCTGAGCGTGGAAGCGGACCCGGAGAACCCGGTGTTCGTGGGGCAGTGGCAGGAAGCGAGCGCGCGGTACACGCACGAGTGCCAGGTGATCAAGTACACGAGCGGTCCGTTCGCCGGGCGCGAGATCATCTATTCGTACTACATATATGGCAACGGCGGGATCGACATCCTGGACGCGACGGACAAGGGGAACATATTCCGCATCGCGGTGGGGGCGTATCCGCAGCAGAAGGGGACGCACCAGGGATGGATGACGCCGGACAATCACTACATGTACATCGATGACGAGTTGGACGAGGACGTGGGGGTAGCGCCGTCGCTGACGCGGATCATGGACATGAGCGATCCGGCGTCGCCGCAGTATGTGGGGTCGTTCCAGTCGGGCTCGACGTCGAAGGACCACAACCAGTACGTCAAAGATAATCTGCTGTTTCAGTCGAACTATGAAGGGGGCGTGTACATTTTTGACGTGTCAAATCCGACGGCGCCGGTGCGGATCGGGTTCTTTGACTCGTACCCGGACGGGGAGAGCGCGGCGTACAACGGGAGTTGGGGGAACTACCCGTACTATCCGAGCGGGCGGTTCATCATCACGGACATGCAGCGTGGGTTGTTCGTGCTGAGCCTGGATTCGAACTCGCTGACGTTCACGTTCCCGTCGCCGCTGCCGACGGAGGTGACGCCGGACGCGGCGACGCCGGTGTCGATCGCGATCGATACGGTGGGATCCGGCGTGGATCCGGCGAGCGTGGTGCTGCATGCGCGGATCGATGCGGGTGCGTACCAGGACATCGCGATGAGTTCGTCGGGCGGGAACACGTTCACGGCGTCGCTGCCGGGGGCGCCGTGCCAGAGCACGGTGAGTTACTACTTCACGGCGATGAACCAGGCGGGGACGGCGTATTCGTCGCCGGCGGGAGCGCCGGCGGGCGGGGTGTACGCGGCGGCGTCGCGCGTCGGGATCGACCTGCTACAGAACCATGACATGGAGACGGCGGCGGGGTGGACGGGCGGCGTCGCCGGGGATACGGCCACGACCGGCCTGTGGGAGCGAGCGGACCCGGTGGGGACGGGGGCACAGCCGGAGGATGACCACACGCCCGGGGCGGGGGTGAACTGCTGGGTAACGGGAGCGGCGTCGGGGGGCAGCGTCGGAGGGAACGACGTTGACGGGGGATACACGACCCTGCTGTCGCCGGTGATGGATCTGTCGTCGGCCGATCCCGCGACGACGCGGATCGGGTATTGGCGCTGGTATTCGAACACGGCGGGGTCGGCGCCGAACGCGGATGTGTTCACGGTGCAGATCACGAGTAACGGTTCGACATGGACGAACGTGGAGGTGGTGGGCCCGTCGGGTCCGGAGACGTCGGGCGGGTGGAACTACCACGAGTTCCGGGTATCGGACATTGTGTCGCTGTCGTCGAACGTGAGGCTGCGGTTCATTGCCGACGACGCCGGCGCGGGCTCGGTGGTGGAGGCGGCGGTGGATGATGTACAGGTGATCGCGATTGATTGCGGCTCGCCGTGCCCGGCGGACTGGAACAACTCCGGGACGCTTGATTCACAGGATTTCTTTGATTTCCTGGCGGACTTCTTCACGGGCAGCGGCGACTTCAACGGCAGCGGGACGACGGATTCGCAGGACTTCTTCGACTTCCTGGCGGCGTTCTTCAGCCCCGGGCCCGGCTGCATGTAGAAAGGACGAGTCGGCTCGCACATTGTGACTGACGGTGCCGGGGCCCGAGCGATCGGGCCCCGTTTTATTCACGCGGGGACGCGCGGCGTCGAATCGGCTATTCTGAGGGCATGGACCGATGCAGTGGACGAGTGATGACGGCGCTGGCGGCGGGCATGGCGGTGGGCGTGCTCGCGGGGGTCACGATGGGGCAGAGCAGCGAGTATTCGCTGGACGGCGGGGGCGAGTGGAAGCAGACCGCGGCCCCGGCGGCGGGGAGCGATGAAGCGGTGATCGCGCAGGCGCGGCGGGCGCTGGCGGACCGCAAGCCCGAGCGGGCGCAATCGCTGCTGGATCCGTGGATCGAGAAGAACGAGAACCTGGACCGGCCGCTGCTGTCGCAGGCGTACCTGCTGCGCGGGGACGCGAAGACCGCGGGGGGCGATGAATACAAGGGGCTGTACGACTACGAGCACGGGGTGATCGAACGGTTCCCGGCGACGCCGGAGTATGTGACGGCGCTGGAGCGGGAGCTCGAGATCGCGATCCGGTATGTGAATGGGCTGCGGTACAAATGGCTGGGCGTGCGGATCTTTGATGCGTCGTCGATCGGGGAGGAGATCCTGATCCGGATCCAGGAGCGGTTGCCGGGGAGCCGGCTGGCGGAGCGAGCGGGGATCGAACTGGCGGACCACTATTACCGCACGCACGACCTGAAACTGGCGGGGGAGGCGTACGAACTGTTCCTGAGGAACTATCCGAGCAGCGTGCACAAGATGAAGGCGATGAAGCGGCGGGTGGAGTGCGCGGTGGGGCAGTTCAAGGGGCCGGAGTATGACACGACGTCGCTGAAGGATGCGACGGTGCTGATCAATCGCTTTTCGGCGCTGTACCCGAGCGAAGCGGAGAAGGCCGGGTTGAACGACGGGCTGGTGGCGCGGATCGACGAATCGGCGGCGGCGGAACTGCTTGAATCGGCGCGGTGGTATTTCAAGCAGGGGGACCAGGTGTCGGCGCGGTACAACCTGAAGCGGCTGGTGCAGAAGTACCCCGGGACGGCGGCGTCGACGGTGGCGGTGGAGACGATGAGCAAGCGTGGGTGGCTGGCCAAGCCGGAAGGGGCGGGGGCGGGGGAGGCGCCGGGTCATGCGGATGGCGCGGGAGAGGGGCGAGCGGAGAAGGATGACGTGGCGGCGCCTGCGGCGCCGGTGGAGCCGGTATCGACTCCGGCTGCGCCGGCGTCGGAGCCGACGAGGGAGCCGGCGGTGTCGCCGGCGCCTGTTTCAAGTCCGGAGCCGGCGTCCACGACGAAGCCGGCGGAGCGAGCGAAGGGGACACCGATACCGCCGAAGGGAGAGAAGCCATGACAGGCGCGGCGCGGAAGGCGGGGATAGCCGGGGCGTTGGCGGCGGCGCTCGGCGTGATGTGGGGGTGTTCGTCGGATCCGACGCGGGGGTACGCGTTCACGTCGGCGCACGATTCGGGGATAACGACGGTGTACGTGCCGACCTTCCGGAACACGACGTTTTCGCACGGGCTGGAAGTGGACCTGACGGACGCGATCATCAAGGAGATCAAGTCGACGACGCCGTGGCGGGTGGTATCGCAAGGGGATGCGGAAGCGTCGCTGAGCGGAACGATTGTGGAGTCGTCGCTGAGGCCGCTGTCGTACGCGAGGACGAGCGGGCTGGTGCAGGAGATGGGGGTGACGTTGACGATCGAGTTTGATTTCAAGGACACGCGCACGGGAAGAGTGATCGCGAGCCGGCGGAATTTTTCGGCGACGGAGTCGTTCGTGCCCGCGCGCGGGGTGGGGGAACGGCTGGAAGTGGGGGAGCACGCGGGGGTGCAGGAACTGGCCCGGGCGGTGGTGGCGGAACTTCGGTCCGGGTGGTGAGGGGGTCGGGGAGGCGAGAACGAGGCGGCGAGGCGGTGCGCGAAACGAGTGGACCTCCCAGTCCGAGGGAGGCGTGGCCAGAAGTCCGCGGCGAGATTGGCGGAACTGGATAGTCGGATCGTGCGCAAAAACGTGAACAACTTGAATCGAAAGGCGAGCGGATCCGAACAAGTTCCGTGCCCGCTCATACAGTTATTAGGTGGAAGAGTCGATTCAGGAAGACGACGGCCGAACAATGGGACAAAGGAAATCTCTGGACATGGCGATTCTCTCCGAGCAACGGCAAGCGGGGGCGTCCGAGGCGGCTAGATTGGCCGGGTGGCAGCGCGTACAGAACAGCGGGAGCGAACCGGAGCGAAGGGCGCCGGATCCATCGCGGCCGCCGGGACAGGGGGGATCGGGGAATGATGGACAGAAGGGCCCGCCCGGGGTGAAGCCGAGCCGGGGGATGTTCGGCGCGCTGGTGTTCCTGGTGCTGCTGGTGCTGACGGCGCTGGCGTTCACGTCGTTCACGAACCAGGCGACGAAGGTGACGTGGGCGGAGTTCACGACGAGCATCAAGGAAAACCGGGTCAAGCCGAAGACGGTTGAACTGAAGGATGACGGGATCTATGCGGAGCGGATGCCGGACCCGGTGACGAACCGTCCGGCGGGGCGGATCGTGTTCCCGCTGGCGGGGACGGAGCGGGATTTTTATCGAGCGAAGATTGATGAGTTGACGGACGGGCAGTACACGGAGAAATCGACGTCGATCTGGAGCCAGTTGCTGGTGACGTTTCTGCCGCTGCTGCTGATCATCGGCCTGTTGTGGTTTTTCATTGTTCGTGGGCTGCGGAGCGCGGCGGGGGGGGCTGGGGGCGTGCTGGGGAACTTCGGGAAGTCGCGGCACCGGGTGCTGGCGAAGGAGATGACGGGGGTGACGTTCAACGACGTGGCGGGGATCGACGAGGCCAAGGACGAGGTGACGGAGATCATCGAGTTTCTGAAGAATCCGAAGCGGTTCATGAAGTTGGGCGGTCGGATCCCGCGCGGGGTGCTGCTGATCGGGGAGCCCGGGTGCGGGAAGACGCTGCTGGCCAAGGCGATCGCGGGCGAGGCGGACGTGCCGTTCTTTTCGATCTCGGGATCTGACTTCGTGGAGATGTTTGTCGGGGTTGGGGCGTCGCGGGTGCGGGACCTGTTCAAGCAGGCGAAGGAGTCGTCGCCGTGCATTATTTTCCTGGACGAGATTGACGCGGTGGGCCGGCGTCGGGGCGGGGGGTATTCGACGGGCGGGCACGACGAGCGTGAGCAGACGCTGAACGCGATCCTGGTGGAGATGGACGGGTTCAACTCTGCGGACGGGGTGATCGTGATCGCGGCGACGAACCGAGCGGACGTTCTGGACCCGGCGCTGACGCGGCCGGGGCGGTTTGACCGGCAGATCGTGGTGCCGCGGCCGGATGTGAAGGGGCGAGTGGACATCCTAAAGGTGCACGCGAAGAAGGTGAAACTGGGACCGAACGTGGACCTGGAGCGAGTGGCGCGGGCGACGCCGATGTTCAGCGGCGCGGACCTGGCGGCGCTGATCAACGAGGCGGCGATCGCGGCGACGCTGCAGAACAAGGACTACGTGGAGCAGGACGACCTGGAGGAGGCGCGGGACAAGGTGAAGTACGGGCGGGCGCGCAAGAGCATGCACCGGGAGCAGGACGACAACGTACTGACGGCGTATCACGAGGCGGGGCACGCGGTGCTGCAGGCGCTGCTGCCGGACGCGGATCCATTGCACAAGGTGACGATCATCCCGCGGGGGCAGTCGCTGGGATCGACGATGAGCCTGCCGTCGAAGGACCGGATGGGGTACGGGCTGAAGTGGCTGAAGGCGACGATGCGGGTGCTATGCGGCGGGCGGATCGCGGAGGAGCGCGGGACGAACAATATCTGCTCGGGGGCGGCGATGGACATCGCGATGGCGACGTCGATCGCGCGGAGCATGATCCTGGAGTGGGGGATGAGCCAGCGGCTGGGGTTCGTGCGGTACGCGCCGGCGGACACGCGGGAGATCCAACTCCCTGAGAAGGACTATTCGGACGAGACGGCGCACCTGATCGACGAAGAGATCAAGCGGCTGGTGGACGAGGCGTACGGGGAGGCGAAGAAACTGTTGGACGAGAACTGGGACAAGGTGGTGGCGGTCGCCGAGGCGCTGCTGAAGTATGAGACGCTCAGCGCGGACGACGTGAAGCGGCTGATCGCGGGCGGGACGATGACGAAGCCGACGGTGAGCGATCTACTGGCGGCGGAGGCGAAGCGGCTGGAAGAGGCGCCGCGGCGACCAAAGCCGACGAGCGAGCGGGACACGGAGATCCCGCCGGGGGCGATGCCGAGCCCGGCGTGAGCGGGATCATGCCGGAGACTGGGCAAGAAAGGCGTCGAGAGACTGGTAGCCGGCTTCCATGCCGTGTTCCATTCCAGACTTGAGGGCGGCGTCGCGAGCCTGTTTGGAGCCGAAGGTGAGCGTCATTTTCATGGACGTGACGCCGCGGTGTTCTGTGAGTTCGAGGGTGGCGACGAGTTCCCAGGGTTCGTCGTCGGCGTCCTGGGCGGGGCCGCAGTTTGAGCCCGGGGCCATTTCCATGCGTTCGGTGTGAACGATCCTGGAGGGGGGGACGACTTCACGGTGGACGCCGTGGATGGTCATGGCGAGTGTGCCATCGGGTCCGTTCCACTCCCAGCGGTAGGCCCCGCCGACGCGGACGTCCATGATACAGGTGGCCCAGGACCAGCCGGGCGGGCAGAACATCCATCGGCGGACGAGGTCAGGTTTGGTCATCGCGTCCCACACTCGCGTGCGGGGAGCGCTAAACGAGCGAGTGATGACGATCTCCAGATCGGACGGGGTTGAGACTTTCAGAGCGGCGTTCATGGGGCAAAGTCCTCCTACGCGGGTCGATGGGGGGAATGAGCGGGGGGGTAATCCGGGGCGGGGGATGAATCGCGGTCGCCGGAGTTCATTTCGTCAAGCAGGGCGTCGAGCGCCTGGAAGCGCTGCTCCCAGTGTGCGCGGAACTGCTCGGTCCAAGTGACGGCGTCTTTCAAGGGGGAGGCCTGGAGGCGGCAGAGATGCTGCCGGCCGGAGACGCGGCGTTTGACGAGGCGGGCGCGTTCGAGGACGCGGACATGCTTGGAGGCGGCGGGGAAGGACATGTTGAGGGGGGCGGCGAGTTCGCTGAGGTTGCGTTCGCCGGCGGCGAGGCGGCGGACCATGGAGCGGCGCGCGGGGTGAGCCAAGGCGTGGAAGACGCGGTCGAGGGTGGGCGATCGATCTAGAACCATATGGTTTAGTGTATCTGCGCCGGATCGATTGTCAACCAAATGGTTTACAAAAAGATGGTGGGGGCGGTCCCGGCTCCTGGTCGTGAGCCGGCGTGGGGGTAGGGGCGCGGCGGTCTTGGGGGAACTCGGTGATGAACGGCGCCAGTCGGCCGGGAGGCGCGGTCAGCACCGGGCGGCCGGTGCGGGATAGCCGAGGTCGGCGGCGAGCAAAGAAATGGCCCCGGAAATCCGGGGCCGAGCGAGGCAGTCTGCATGTGGGCCTGATTGGAGTCGAACCAACGACCTCACCCTTATCAGGGGTGCGCTCTAGCCAACTGAGCTACAAGCCCAAGACGCGAGGAGTATACGACGGGATGAGCGGCAAGTGAAGTGAGGGGGAGGGTGGGCTAGGGGTTGCGAGAAATGGTGAGGTGGGAGAGGGGTCGGCGGCGGAGGGAGGGATTGCCGAGTTGACCGCAGGCGGCCATGGTGTCGCGGCCCTTGGTCCTGCGGCGCTTGGTGTAGACGCCCTCGGCGGTGAGCCAGGAAAGGAACTGATCGACGCTGGATTCGTCCGGGGCGGTCCAGGGCGAATGGTCGCGGGGGTTGTAGGGGATGAGGTTGACGAGGCCTTTGAGTGGGGGCTGTCCGGCGAACTCGGCGCGGCCGAGGATGAAGTCGGCGACGAGGCGAGCGTGTTCCGGGGCGTCATTGACGCCGGGGATGAGGACGTATTCGAAGCAGTACTTGAATCCGCCGAAGACGCGGCGCTGGAGGAGAGCGTCGCGGAGGGGCTGCAGGGGCATGGCCCGGTTGATAGGCATGATCTGGGAACGGATGTGATCGTTTGGGGCGTTGAGCGAGACGGCGAACCCGAGACGGTGCCAGCCATGCTCGCGGATTTTGTCGTTGAGGCGGCGGATGCCGTCGATGCGACCGACGGTGGAGATGGTGATTTTGGACATGGGGATACCGACGCCGCGGTGATCGGTGAAGACCTCGATGGCGAGGATGACGGCGTCGAGATTGTCGAGGGGCTCACCCATTCCCATGAAGACGATGTTGGTGATCGGGGCGAGTGGGTCGAGCCCGAGGGATGGGTCGGGGAGGACGACGTGACGGGCGGCGAACCACTGAGCGACGATTTCATCGGGGGTGAGGGAGCGGATGAGCCCCATCTGAGCGGTCTGGCAGAAGGCGCAGCCCATGGCGCAGCCGACCTGACTGGAGACGCAGACGGTGTAGGTGCGTCTGCCCTTCTTGCCGATCATGGGAATGAGGACGGACTCGGTTTCGAGAGGCGGGTCGGAGGGAGAGCGGCCGGGGATGCGCTGGGCGAACTTGAGGACGCGGCCTTCGGGTGAGTCGGAGAGATGGGTGCGAACGACTGGGGGCAGCCAGGGGGGGTTGGGGGTGAGGGATGTGGCGGGGGAAGTCGAGGGAACGAGGAGGGGATCGGAACGATCGCCGAGTTTGAAGAGACGGCGGTAGCGATCGAGAGCCCAGGGCTCGCCGCCGCGGACGCCGAGGGTTCGGCAGTGAACTGCGTACTCGCGCGCGGTCATGCCGAGGGGGCATGGGAGCGGGGCGCTTGAGAAGGGGAGCGGGGGGGAGCCTGGGGAGACATTCACATTCGATCGTAGGGTACGAAGGAGAGAGGCTGCGGCACCTGTGCCTCGCTCCCCGCTGGAGAGGATGGCAAGGCCAGATCGGTCGAAGGGAAGATTGGATGGCAACATCCCGACAGTCTGCGAACTTGTGAGTGTGGAACAGGGAGAAGGGGAGTGCGAAAAGAGTGGGCGGAACGGTTGAAACGCGACTTGGGGATGGACCGGTCCTATCGTCTTGGCCCGGCTCCTCGGCCGTGCCAGAGCCGCGAGCACGAGTTGTGAACGAAGTGAGCATGAATGCCCACGATTGAGATACCTTGAAGGGAGAATCTTCGATGGCCGAGAACACGCCGAATCAGCAGCAGGTGCAACTCCGCATTGATGAATCGCGGATGAACACCGCCTACGCGAACACGATCCGAACTTCAACGACGGCGGAGGAAGTGGTGCTGGACTTCGGCATCAATCTGCCGATGCCGACGCCGGACAATCAGCCGGCGCTGATTTTCTCGGTGGGTAGCCGGGTGGTGATGAACTGGCGAGGGGCGAAGCGGCTGGCGATCAGCCTTGGGCAGATCATCCGACAGTACGAAGAGCGCAACGGGGAGATCGTGCTGGATCAGGGACAGCGAGGGGGCGGTGGCCCGCGGCTGGCTGAGTAAGCACCGGTACTGCGATGGTGGTTGAGTTTGATTACCCTGCTCGTTCGAGCGGGGTATTTTGTTTTGAGGCTTGAGGTTCGACACTGAGCGTTCGGCGTTTGACAAGAACTTGGTGCCGACGGATTGGGAGTCTGTGCGCGTCTTGGTATTCGGCGACGTGCCCCCACATTGCGCATGGGGGCTGTGTGGATGGTGGGGGTGGATATGGCGATCAGGATGAAATCGCATGGCAGACCTTGAACGACTGACGGACGAGCAGATCAAGCGATATTCGGAGCCGATCCGCGCGCTGGTGGATCGAGTGTCGAGTGTGATCGTGGGACAGCGTGCGATGGTGGACAGCCTGCTGATCGGGCTGCTGACGGGCGGGCACGTGCTGATGGAGGGGGTGCCTGGGCTGGCCAAGACGCTGACGGTGAGCACGCTGGCGGCGGCGATCGACGCGACGTTCAAGCGGATCCAGTTCACGCCGGATCTGTTGCCGGCGGATTTGGTGGGGACGCTGGTGTATAACCCGCGGGATGGCTCGTTTACGCCGAGGAAGGGGCCGGTGTTTGCGAGCATCGTGCTGGCGGACGAGATCAATCGAGCGCCGGCGAAGGTGCAGAGCGCGCTGCTGGAGGCGATGCAGGAGCGGCACGTGACGATCGGCGACACGACGTATGCGCTGCCGGATCCGTTTTTGGTGCTGGCGACGCAGAACCCGATCGAGCAGGAAGGGACGTATCCGCTTCCGGAAGCACAGGTGGATCGGTTCATGTTGAAGGTGCGGGTGGGGTATCCGACCAAGGGGGAGGAGCGGATGATCCTGGACCGGATGGTGGTTCCGGAGGCGGTGCGGAAGGCGGCTGGGCGGGATGGCACGGAGGCGGGGGTGAAGGGGGATGTGTCGCCGGTGATTTCAGTCGGTGAGGTTCGCGCGGCGCGGGAGGCGGCGAGCCGGGTGTATCTGGACGACAAGATTCGCGAGTACATCGTGAACCTGGTGCAAGCGACGCGCACGCCGGCGGACTACAAGGTGAACGTGGCGGAGTTGGTGCAGTTCGGCGCGTCGCCGCGTGCGACGATCGCGCTGGCGCAAGCGGGGAAGGCGAGGGCGCTGCTGGAGGGTCGGACGTACGTGACGCCGCAGGATGTGAAGTCGGTGGCGATGGACGTGCTGAGGCACCGGGTGATCGTGACGTACGAGGCGGAGGCGCAGGAACTGACGAGCGAGGACGTGGTGAAGCAGATCCTGGAGCATGTGAGGGCGCCGTAGGGCGCGTGTGGCCACTCGCGCGCGGAGCGGCGTGAAGCGGGGGTGCGATCGAACAACGGGAGTGTGTGGGGTAGGGAAGGCATCGAGGGATGAGGCATCGAGGCACGAAGACGGGTGACGCGGGATGAGTCCACAGGAACTGATGAGAGAAGTTCGGCGGCTTCAGATCACGGCGCGGCACGCCGTGACGGAGGTGTTCGCGGGGGAGTATTCGTCGGCGTTCAAGGGGCGTGGGATGGAGTTTGCGGATGTTCGTGAGTATGAGCCGGGGGATGACGTGCGGTTCATCGACTGGAACGTGACGGCGCGAACGGGCAAGCCGTTCATCAAGCGGTTCACGGAGGAGCGGGAACTGACGATCATGCTGGCGGTGGACATGAGCGCGTCGGGGAGTTTCACGTCGGAGGACGCGCCGAAGCGGAAGATCGCGGCGGAGGTGTGCGCGATCATCGCGTTTGCGGCGCTGCGGAAGAACGATCGCGTGGGACTGCTGGTGTATACGGACGAGGTGGAGTTGTACATACCGCCGGGGAAGGGGTCGCGGCACGTGCTGCGGATTGCGCGGGAACTGCTGGGGTATGAGCCACGGCGACGGGGGACGGATCAGCGTGCGGCGGCGGATCGGCTGGTGCACGTGCTTGGGCGGAGGTCGGTGGTGTTTGTGGTATCGGATTTCGTTTCAGCGACGCGCGACGCGACGCCGGCGGCGGAGGCGCTGCGGGTGCTGGCGGGGAAGCACGACACGACGGCGGTGATCGTGGAGGATCCGCGCGAGCGACGGTGGCCCAGCGCGGGGCTTGTCGAGTTGGAGGACGCGGAGACTGGAGAGAGGCGTCTGGTTGATTCCGGGAGCGTGCGGGTGCGGCGGGCCTTTGAATCAGAAGCGCGTCGGCGTCGGCAGGCGCTGCTGGATGGTCTGTCGAAGCGAGGGGTGGATTGTCTTTCGGTCTCCACGCACCTTGGGCCGGACCGCAAGCCGTCGTATGTACACGACCTGGTGATGTTCTTCCGGCGGCGGGAACTGAGACGGAGTGCATGATTCGACGAGAAAGACATCACAGGTTCAAGCGGAGCGGCCGGCCTGGGCTGGACCGGGGTGAGTTCCGGATCGTGCTGGTGATGGCGGTGGCGCTGGCGGTGGTGACGGTCGCGGTGGCGTTTGGATCAAGCGAGGCACGTGGCGCGGTCGTGATGGAAGGCGGTGCGGATGGGCGGCCTGTGTTTCGCGATTACTTCAGCGAGGGGGGGTCGGCGGCGGATTCTGTTGCCGGCCGGGCGCCGATGGTGCGTGTGGAGTTGGACCGGACTGAAATGACGTATGCGCAGCGGCTACGGGTGAGGCTGATGGTGGTGGCGCGGCCGGGGAGTCGGATTGAGTGGCCTGCGCTGGGCGCGAGCCTGGGCGAGTTCCGGGTCGCGAACGTGACGGGGGCGGAGGCCGCGCCGCTGCCGGCTTCGATGGATGTGCCGGGGGGGCTGTTGATGGTGGCGACTCAGCGGGTTCTGACGCTTGAGCCGACGATCGCGGAGTCGCACGATGTGCCGGCGCTGGAGTTCGTGGTGAGCGGAGCCGGTGGTGGGGGAGGTCCGGCGACGGTTCGCAGCGAACCGATCGCGGTGGAAGTACGGAGCGTGCTGCCGGCCGGTGCGGGCGATTCGATCACGCCGGGGACTCCCGGCGGGGCCGTTGGGGGCGTCGATCCCGGGGCGATGCGAGGGATCGCGGCGGTGGCGCCGGACCGATCGCTGCGTCCGGTGGTGATCGCGAGCGTGGGCGTGGTGGTGGCGGGGGGCGTGGTCGCGGCGTCGCTGGTGGTGGCGAAGCGGAGGCGGGCGCCACGGAGCGTGCCGGCTGATGTGGAGGCGCGACGTCGAATCGGGGCGCTGTTCAAGGGAGACGGCATGCTGGCGGCCCAAGGGGAGCGAGCGATGAGCGGGCTGGACGCGGCGCTTCGCGAGTTTGTGATTTCGGCGTGCGGGCTGCGGCCCGATGATCGGACGACGGCGGCGATCGGGGGGCAGTTGGCGGAGCGACCGGGCATACCGCGCGAGGAGATCGAGCGGGTGCTCGAGCAGTTCGACGTGGCGAAGTTCGCGGGGCTTGGGGTGCACGACGGCGACGTGGTGAAGGCGCGGAAGGACGTGGAGGCGATCATCTCGATGGTGAGCGCGGCGGCGACGCCGGCATCGAGGGGGGAGGGCGGGGCATGAGTTTTCATTCGCCGTGGGCGTTTGGACTGCTGGTGCTCGTGCCGGTGCTGGCGTGGTGGTCGGCGCGTCGGGGCCGCCGGGCGGCGATCGTGTTCCCATCGGCGCTGCCGTTGGCGGAGGTGCCACGGGGGGTTCGCTCGCGGCTGACGTGGCTTGTGCCGGCGATGCGGTCGATCGGGCTGTCGCTACTGGTGGTGGCGCTGGCGCGACCGCAGTTCGGCGTGGGGCGGGTTCAGACGAGCACGGACGCGGTCGCGATGCAGATCGTGATCGACCGATCGGGGAGCATGCGTCAGGAGATGGAGTTCGATGGCGGGTACGCGACACGGCTGGATGTGGTCAAGAGCGTGCTGAGGGAGTTTGCGCTGGGGAACGAAGCCAAGGGCGGGCATCTGAAGGGGCGTCCGAACGATCTGCTGGGACTGGTGACATTCGCGAGGCAGGCGGAGACGGTGTGTCCGCTGGTGCGCGATCCTGGCACGCTGGTCCAACTGGCGGAAACGATCCCGATGGCGCGGACGAGGGAGGAGGATGGCACGGCGATCGGCGACGGGCTGTCGCTGGCGGCGGCGCGGCTGAAGAAAGCCGAGGACGAGTTTCTCGCGCGCCCGGAGAACGCGGGGAAAGACCTGAAGATCAAGACCAAGTTGATCATCCTGTTCACGGACGGGGAGAACAACGCGGGGGAGCGGTCACCAGAAGAGGCGGCGGAACTGGCGGCGAAGTGGGGGATCAAGGTCTACACCGTGGGGATCGGGACGGGGATGAGTTACCAGGTGATCGACTTTTTCGGGGAGAAGCGTCGCGTGCCGGTGCGGAGTTCGGTGGATACGCGCTTGCTGGATCGGATCGCGGCGACGACGGGCGGCGAGTCGTTCTCGGCGGATGACGCGGACGCGATGCGGCGGATGTACGAGGAGATCGATCGACTGGAGAAGACGAGCGTGGAGACGGTGGAGTACACGGATTATGAGGAGAGATTTGAGTCGTGGGCGGTGGCGGGGGGGGCGGTGATAGCGCTGGAGGCGATCCTGGGGGCGCTGGTGTTGCGGAGGGTGCCATGATGTTCATTGAGCCATCGTGGCTTGTGGCGCTAGTGGCGGTGCCGCTGGCGGGGGTGATGTTCGCGTATGCGCGGTGGAGGCGGAGGCGGGGGCTGAGGCGGTTCGTGGGGCCGGGCGCGGCAGGAGCGGCGTGGGCGCCCAGCGCGCTGAAGCGGGTGATCAAGGGGTGCTGCGTGGCGCTGGCGCTTGGAGCGGTGGCGGTGGCGCTCGCGAGGCCGGGCGCGAACCCGGTGCCGCAGAAGATCGAGCGAACGGGGCGTGATGTAGCCGTGCTGCTGGACGTGTCGCGGAGCATGCTGGCGACGGACCTGAAGCCGAATCGACTGGAGCGGGCGAAACTGCTGGTGAAGGACATGCTGGAGACGGCGCGCGGGGATCGTGTGGCGATCGTGGCGTTCGCCGGGTCGGCGGTGATCCGGTGTCCGCTCACAACGGACTACAGTTTCGCGAGGCTGTCGCTGGATGCGATCACACCGGAGACGGTGGCCAGGGGAGGGACACTGATCGGTGACGCGATACGCACGGCGATGAATGATCTGTTCACCGAGGGGGACGATCGATACCGCGACATTGTGGTGATCACGGACGGCGAGGACCACGAGAGCCTCCCGGTGGAGGCGGCAAAGGCGGCGGGGAAGCGGGGCATCCGGATCATCGCGATCGGACTGGGGAGCGATCTGCAGGGCGCGACGATCCCGGTGGAATCAGGCAGCGCGGGGGATGCGGGAGAGCGGGTGATGACATACCAGGGGAGCGAGGTGCGGACGCGGATGGATACGCGGACGCTGCGCGACATCGCCGAGGCGTCAAAGAACGGGGTGTTCCTGAACGTGGGCACGGGGACGATACAGATGGACAAGATCTACCGGGCGCTGGTAGAACGCGCGGAGCGCCGGGAACTTGAATCCACGCAGCGCGTGAAGTACACGGAGTTATTCCAGATCGCTCTGTGCGCGGCGATCGCGCTGCTCGCGGTGGACGCGCTGATCGGGGAAAGGAGGAGCCGTGGGAATGCGGAATGAGATGGATGTGCGGATGAGGGTCTGGGCGGTGGTTGGAGCGTGGGCAGCGCTGGCGTCGTGTGCGTGGGCGGACGTGGGGAAGGAGGCGGCGGTTCGGGGGAACACGCTGTTTGCGCAGAAGCAGTATCAGGAGGCGGCGCTGGCGTATGAACTGGCCCGTGAGAAGGGGTACGCGACGCCGAGCGTGACGTACAACCTTGCGCGGGCGAACGTGGAAATTGGGAACCTGGCCGCGGCGGAAGCAGGCTTCCGAAAGGTGATGGCGGATCCGGCGGCGGGGGATGTGTCGAACGCGGCGCGATTCAACCTTGGGGCGCTGGAATACCGGCGAGCGGTGTCGGCGCTGGAACGATCGCCGGAGTCGGCGCTGGCGCCGCTGGGAGCGGCGGAGCGGGCGTTTCGCGATGTGCTGGAGGCGGAGCCGACCGATGAACAGGCGGCGCGGAACGTGGAGGCGATCCAGCGTCTGCGTCAGAGGATCGAAGCGGAACTGGAGAAGCAGAAGGCGCAACAGCAGAAGCCGCAACAGAAGGGGCAGGGCGAAAAAAGCGAGCGGAGCCAGGCGGAGGGATCGAGGGAAGGGCCCAAGAAGGGGGAGGACTCGGGGGCCGCGCCGACGAAGCCGGCGCAGGGCGAGCAGCAGCAGAAGAGCGAGTCCGAGCAGCAGGGCGGCGAAAAGCAGGACCGAACGGAGGAACAGGCTAAGCAGGACGAGGGTGCGAAGCCGCGGAAGCAGAATGAGCCGGGGAATGAGGAACAGAAGCAACAGGGGAGCGAGTCTGCGTCGGCGCAGGAGCGGCTCGCGGATCTTGCGAAGAAGCAGAACGAGATTGCGAAGCAGAGTGAGAGGCTCGGGGAAGATCAGAAGAAGGCAGGCGAAGAGAAGCCGAAGGAATTTGAGCAACGAGCCAAGGACATCCAGAAGCGTCAAGAGGAGTTGTCGAAGCAGACACAGGACGCGCTGGACAAGATGAAGCGGGAGCAGGGGACGGGGAAGGGGCAATCGGAAGAGGCGCCGCAGGCCGGGCCGGAGGAGCAGGCCAAGGAGGATGCGGGCGAACGAGCGCGCCGGGCGCAGGAGCGAGCGTCGGAGGCGTTGGCGGATGGAAAGGCGAGCGACGCCGCGGAGCAGCAACGGCGGGCGTCGGAGGAACTCGCGGAGGCGGCGGGGATCGGGAGCCCGGCGGGGGCGCAGCCGAACGAGCCGGAAGCGAGGGAAGCGGTCGCGGTGGATATGGACGCGGCGCGGATCCTGGAAAAGGAGCGGCGGGAGGCGAAACAGCGGCTGATGCGGCTGCTGCGGATGCGATCGGGCAAGCCGGCGGCGAATGGAAAGGACTGGTGAAGATGCTGAGGGGACCGATGGTGCTGATGCTGCTGATCCTGGCATTGGGGCTGGCCGAGCCTGAGCGGGCGAGTGCGCAGCCGGGGGGCCCGATCGAGGTGCGAGCGAGGGTGGATCAGGCGAGCGCGTACGTGGGCGAGCCGATCACGCTCGTCATCGACGTTCAGAACTCAAACCATGCTGAGGCGCCGACGATCCCGGCGTCGAGCGATTACGAGTTGTCGTTCGCGGGTGAGGGGGACACGTCGCAGACGTCGATCGTGATCATCAACGGGCGGCGCGAGGACCGATCGAGCCGGTCGTATCGATTCCAGTATCAACTGACGCCGCTTCGCACGGGGGAGATCATGTTGCCGGCGGTGACGGTGATGGTGGATGGGGTTGGATATACGACGGAGCCGGTGCGGATCACGGCGTCGGAGCCGCCGGTGGCGAGCGGGTCGCGGCTGGTCATCACGGCGGAGAAGTCGGCGGCGTACGTAGGCGAGCCGATCATGGTGACGCTGACCTGGTACCTGGACTCGGACTCACATGCGCCGACGGTGTCGCTGCCGGTGGACGCCTCGGTTGACGTGCTGACGCCTTCTGCGTGGCAACCGTCGTCGGCCCGGGCGAGCCCCGGGGAGCGGTTGGTGCAGTTGACGGTGAATGGGGAGCAGGCGGTGGGGGTGGTGGGGGCGGGAAAACTCGACGGCGAATCGCGAACGACATTGACGGTGAAGCGGATCGTGATCCCGCGGGAGGCGGGGCAGGTGGCGCTAGGGCCGGCGCGGGTGGTGTTCCAGGTGGCGACGGGGAAGCGTCGCCCGGGGTTTTTCGATTCGCCGTTTGACGATCTGAATACCTATGAGCGGCGGCAGGTCGCGTCGGACGTAGTAAGGATCACGGCCAAGGCGTTGCCGCAACCGGCGCCGGGGAACTTCAGCGGACTGGTGGGGAACTTCACGATCGATGTGGCGGCCACGCCGACGGTTCTCAACGTGGGGGACCCGTTCACGCTGTCGGTGCGTGTGGGCGGGCCCGAGCCGCTGGACCGGGTGCCGGCGCTTGACCTGTCGCGTCAGTCGGGATTCGCCGGTGCGTTCAAGGTGCCGAGCGAGCCGTCGCTGCCGAATGTACTGCCGACGGCGGCGATCTTCTCGATCGAGTTACGAGCGAACAGGGGCGGGGTGAAGGAAGTGCCCCCGATCGAGATACCGTACTTCGATGTAGCGCGTGGGGAATACGCGGTGGCGCGGAGCAAGCCGATCCCGCTGCTGGTGCGGCAAACCAACGAGGTGACGCTGGAGGACTTGCCTGCCGGGGCGGGTCCGGCGCCGAGTGCGACGGATTCGGGCGGGCAGGGGGCTAGAGCGTCGGATCTTGAGACACCGCCGGGGATTGAGGTTGGCGTGGCGCGAAGGGGGATGGCATCGATATCGTTGTCGCAGGCGCTGACGACGCGGATGGGAGCGGCGGTTGCGGTAGGGCCGCTGGGCGCGTACGGGGTGGCGCTGCTCGCCGGGGCGGTGCGTCGGCGGCGTGCGCGGGACCCTGGGGGTGTTCGTCGGCGGCGAGCGTATCGGCGGGCGATGGGCCGATTGCGGCGAGCGGAGCGGAGCGGGCGCGTCGAGGCGGAGGTGTCCGCCGCGATCCGTGGATATGCGGCCGATTGTCTCAACGTGGCGGAAGACGGGATGACGTCCGGGGATGCGCTGCGGGTGTTCGCGGCGCGGTCGCCGGAGGTTGGAGAGCGAGCGCAGGGGTTGCTCTGGGCATGCGATCGGGCGATGTTCGCGAGCGGTGAAGTGGTGGGGGCGGCAGGGGCGGGCAAGGCGCCAGGCCGCGGTACTGTGGAGCGGGGTGACATGGTGACCGAAGGCCGCGGACTGTTATTGGCGGCGAAGGAGTGCGAACTGGGGAAGGGATCGAACGTGGAGGTTGCCACGTGAAGTGCGATCACATGAAGACACCTCGGGGACTCGCCGGAGCGATCGCGGGCGTCATGTCGCTCGTGGCCTGGGCGAGCGCCGGCGCGAGCGGGAGTTGGGCATCGGCCGGGAGCGATCAGCGCGAGGACGAGGTCGAAGCCAGGGCGGCGTCGTTGTATGAAGAGGCGGTGAAACTGAAGCGGGAATCAGATCCAGCCGCGAAGGAGGTGTTTGCGCACGCCGCGGTGCTGTTTGATTCGCTGGCGGGCGGGAACGAAGGAGAGGGTGAAGCGGAAGGGCGGGAAGCAACGGGAGGAACCGGCGGGAACGCGGTGCTGGCGGATCTCGGCTTGCTGCGCGCGGCGGCGTACTCGTATTGGTACGCGGAAGACGCGGGGCGGGCGTATCTGTATTTCCGGCGAGCCTCGTTTCGCAGTCCATTTGATGAGGGCCTGCGGGAGGGGATGGAACGGGCGATGAAGGCGGCGGGGAATGAAGCGTCGCCGTCGCGGCGGAGGCTCGAAGTCGTGGCGTCGTATCTGGAGGTTGTTCCGCGGGCGGCGCGGGTGTGGGGGATGGTGGGGGGGTGGACGCTGGGGTGGGTCGTGCTGGCCTGGCGAGCGCTGGGCAGCGGGGTTTCGGGCGGGAGGAGGCGGCTGTGTCCACCGCGAGCGATCGGGATCGCGTGCCTGGCGGTGTCGGTGCTGGGCGCCGGGAGCCTTTTACCGACCGAGTGGCTGCTGCGGCGCGATCACGCCGCGGTCGTGGTCAAGGCGACGGCGGCGTACTCGGAACCGTCGGAGTCGGTGGGGTCGCTCGCCGGGTCCGAGCCGCTCAAGCCGGCGAGCGAAGTTCGGGTTGTGCTGCGGCGTGGAGAGTGGACCTGCATTGAGGCGGCAAACTCAGATGCGGCGTGCTGGGTGCGATCGGCAGACGTGCGCGGGATTTTTTCGGAGTGACGTCGGGGTCGCGGGGGCGCCGCAAGCGGGAGGATGCACCAGTGGGGCGACGAGATTGATGCCGCGGGACATGATGTTGACGGCGCGGTCATCGCTCCGGAGAAGGCCGGGACCTATAGCAGGTGGTGAGGTGATCATCGACGAGGCCGACGGCCTGCATGAAGGCGTAGCAGATCGTGGAGCCGACGAACTTGAAACCGCGTTTCTTGAGGTCGTTCGACAAGGCGTCGGACTCCGGGGTGCGTGCGGGGACGTCGCGGCAGGACGTCCAGCGGTTGACGCGCGGGGCGCGAGAGCCGTCGCTGACGAAGCGCCAGATGTACGCGTCGAAGGTGCCGAACTGGCTCTGAACATCCAGGAACGCCCGGGCGTTGACGACGGCGGATTGCACTTTGAGGCGGTTCCGGACGATTCCGGGGTTCTTGAGCAGCGATTCGATCTTGCGAGTGGAGAAGCGGGCGATGGCGGCGGGGTCGAAGCCGAGGAAGGCGGCGCGGTAGTAGTGGCGTTTAGCGAGGATGGTCTCCCAACTGAGGCCGGCCTGGGCGCCTTCAAGGATGAGAAACTCGAAGAGCGTGGTGTCGTCATGCACGGGCACGCCCCATTCGGTGTCGTGGTATGCAATGGAGAGATCGGTGCGGGCCCAATCGCAGCGCGGGCGGTCGATCATGATCGGGACTCCGGTCACAGGCGAGACGGCGTGGAGGGCGGGCGCGAGTCCGATCGTACGTGCGCGAAGTGGAGCGAATATGCTATCCCGATGACCTGCCAACGCACCTTCCGAGCAGGCCCCGCGGGGCGACGTTTCTTCGTCATGCTGGTGCTTGCACTGGTCGGTATCGGCGGATGTGAAGGGAGGTCAGGGGGGTCCGCGGCGACGCTGCACGTCTGTGCCGCGGCGTCGCTGGCAGACGCGTTCGGAGGGGTCGGACGGGCGTTTGAGGCAAGGAATCCCGGCGTGAGAGTCGTATTCAGTTTCGGCGGGTCGAACCAGCTTCGGACGCAACTCGAGAACGGCGGACCGGGGGATGTGTTTGCTTCCGCGGATCGCAAGCAGATGGACCTGGCGGCGGCGTCCAACGTCGTGGATTCGACGACGATGCAGGTCTTTGCCCACAATCGGCTGGCGCTGATAGTGCCAAGGGAGAACCGCGCGGGGATCAGGGACTTGGCGGACCTGGCTCGTCCTGGACTGAAGGTCGTCGTGGCGGACAAGGCCGTGCCGGTGGGAAACTACACGCGGCGGATGCTGGAACAAGCGGGTGAATCGAGGTCGGTGGGCCCGGGGTTTGTGAAGCAGGTGGAGGCGAACATCGTGTCGCGCGAGGAGAACGTGGCCGCGGTGGTTGCGAAGGTGGCGCTCAACGAGGCGGACGCGGGGATCGCGTACGCCAGTGATGCGGCGGGGGGTAACGGCGCGAAGTTGACGGTGATTGAACTGCCGGCGGAGTTTGAGCAGCGAGCGGAGTACCTGATCGCGGTAACCGCTCGGAGTTCAGCCGCGAAGCCGGCGGCGAGGTTCGTGGAGTTTGTGTGTTCGGGAGAAGGGGCGGGGATATTGGAGACGCGGGGATTTATGTCGCCGACCGAGGGCTCGCCGTGAGCGGGCCCGGAAGCGGTGCTCGGCACGCTGGCGCCGCGGCTGGGTGGAAGCGGGTTGGCCTTCCGGCGGTGCTGGCGCTGCCGCTCTTGCTTTTCTTGGCCGTGCCGGTGATGGTGCTGGTGTCGCGCTCGACGCCCGCGATGGTGCTTGGCGAACTTGACAACCGCGAGACGCGGAGTGCGATTGTGCTGAGTGTAGTGAGCAGCACGATGGCGCTGGGGGCGACGATCGTGTTCGGCACGCCGCTGGCGTACTGGCTGTCGCGCTCGCGGTCGCGGGCAGCGGGCATCGTGGAGACACTGGTGGACCTTCCGACGGTACTGCCGCCGTCGGTGGCTGGTGTGGCGCTGCTACTGACGCTGGGTCGCAACGGGCCGATCGGCGCGTGGCTGCATGGGGCGGGGATCGAGGTGGCGTTCACGCCGGCTGCGGTAGTGCTGGCGCAGGTGTTTGTGGCGTCGCCGTATTACGTTCGATCGGCGCGAGCGGGGTTTGCGTCGGTGGGGACGGACCTGCGTGAGGCGGCGATCATCGACGGGGCGTCGGGCTGGCGGATGCTGTATCGCGTGCTGATCCCGCTGGCGAGTCGGTCACTGGGCGCGGGGGCGGCGATGTGCTGGAGCCGAGCGATCGGAGAGTTCGGCGCGACGATCATCTTCGCGGGGAACCTGCCGGGGCTGACGCAGACGATGCCGCTGGCGGTGTACCTGGGCTTCGAGAACGGGCTGGATCGGGCGCTGGTCCTCTCGACGGTGCTGATCGGGCTCTCGCTGTTGGTGCTGGCGACGATACGCGTGGCGGGGTGGCGCACGGCCGATTCGGATGTGTGAGTGGGGGGGAAGGCGTGATGGCAGGATCGTTCAATGATCGAATCAGTCAGGGGAAGCAGGCGACGGGGGAGAACGGCAGCCCGCGTTTGCGCCGCGGGAGCGTCATCTCGTCCTGACTCCTCGACCGCACCGCAACCTCTCTGGCGGAGGACACGGAACTCAAGGCATTCACTGGCCACGTTTCAGATTCCGGTAAGGGGCGCTGGACCATCAAGGCCGCCATCGACGAGGCGGTCCCCGCGCCCGTTCTCAGCGCGGCGCTCTATCAGAGATTCACGTCGCGAGGAGAGGCTGATTACCAGGACAGGCTCCTCTCGGCGATTCGACCATGGGAGCGAGCTGACGATCCTCTACGTGCATGTCCCGCGGAAGCGATCAAACTCGCTCTTGCGGACAGCAGCCGCGATAGACGAAGATTGCTACTGCGTTCTGAACGACGTGCGGTCGGCGGGTTTCGCCGGAGCCCGCAAGCACGCGGCGACTCAGCCGGGTGCCGCGGCATCTGCCGATCCCGTGCACACACGATGAGCCGCGTCGCTCCACCCGTGGCGACACCCCTCGGCCCCGTTGGGGCCAAAGACGAAACCGGCCCCGGCTCATCGCTGGACCTCGTGAGCGGGGAGGGGGGGGGCGCGGCTGGTACGTTCAGTGACGGTTCGCTGATGCCGGGGAACCTGTGCGGGGCGGTTCCCCCGGCACCCTCCGTATCCACAACCGTTCCAACCGGATTCTCTCCTGGCGGTGGGTCAAAACGGGCCGCCATCGGCGGTTAACAGAGAGGCTGCCCGGGCGGACGTGTCGGAATACCTCTATCTGGGGGCCTTTCCGCCGGATTCTCTGGCGGTTCTCGACCGTCGGCCCCGACCCTCCCTGTACAAGACCGTTTCGGAGGGTTGGCGGACCAATCTCGGGGTGGCCCGATGGGTGTGCGATCGGCACGGGTTGTCAACGGGAGGTAGGCGGAAACCGCGTTATTGGGTCCGCCAGCGGGGTGCAAATACTCCAGACCGGCCATGTGGCGTTGCGGGGTGTCCTCCGCACGGTCTTGCCTGGACGATATGGGCGACGGCCATTCTCTGCCGCCGCCCCGCCGGCTGCGGCCAAGCCAAGGAGTCTCACGCCGAGGATCTGTTGAGACAGGATCGGGGTGTCGGGCGGGCCAGAATCGCCGGGTGGGCGCGGCTGAGTCTCAAAGTCGCACGTTTTTGCAGCCTCCCCCTACCACCACCCCGGAGCCCCGACGATTGGAGCGATGCCGAATCTCTTCCGCCGCCTGCTTGATGTCCTGGCCGGGTCCACCCAAGCCGACCTGCGCCGCCAGATCCAGTACCTGAAAGCCGAGAACGAAGTCCTCCGCTCGAAGATCGAAGGGCCCGTCCGGGTCACGCCCGAGGAGCGCGCGCGGCTGGTCCGGCTGGCCAAACCACTCGGGGCGGCCATCAAGGCCTTGGTCTCGATCGTCAGCCCCCGGACCATCCTGCGGTGGATCCATGCCTCCGACAAGCGCCGCCCCAAGAAGCAGAAGGGCCGCAAGCCGGGGCGGCCCCGGACGCCCGAGCAGATCCGGCGGCTTGTCCTGAAGCTGGCCAAGGAAACTGGCTGGGGCTACACCCGCATCCTGGGCGAGCTCAAGAAGCTGGGCGTGAAGGTCTCCCGCAGCACGGTCGTCAACATCCTCAAGGATGCGGGTCTGCCGACCAGCCCGGAACGCGGCGAAGCCACCTGGGACGAGTTCATCAAGTCCCACGCGAAGACCCTGTGGGCGTGCGACTTCGTCCAACATCGGATCCTCACTTTGCGGGGCTTACGGGACGCCTACATGCTGGTGTTCGTGAACGTCGCCACACGCAGGGCGTTCGCCACCAAGAGCACCGAGCACCCCGATGCTGCCTGGGTGGCGGCTCAGGTTTCGGAGTTGAAGGCTGCCGCCGGCAACAAGGCCACGGAATGCCGCGTGCTCACCCGCGACAGCGACAGCAAGTTCGGCCGGGCGTTCGATGACGCCCTGCGGGCCCACGACATCACGCCGGTGCGCCTGCCGCACTGCGCCCCGAATCTCAACGCCCACGTTGAGCGGTTCATCCAGACCATCCAGGACGAGTGCCTGGACAAGTTCATCGTCATGGGCACGGCGCACCTCGATCACCTGACCGCCGAGTTCATCGAGCACTACAACCAGGAGCGCCCGCACTCGGCGATCAAGTTTCGCACGCCGATGGGCAGGCCTCCCCCGCTGCGATTGGCGGATCGCCCTGGTGCTGTGCGGTGCCGAACCCGGCTCGGTGGCGTGCTGAGGCACTACTACCGATTGGCGGCGTAGGTCCGCCCGCGACCGCGCTAACGCCGATCACCACGATCGCTTTGCTCGCCTCACCTCGAATGCGGCGGCTATCTCCTCGAACTCAGCCACCATGTCGGCCAGGTCATCGCCGAACCCGTAACCGATGTCCCGAGCCGCCTTTGCGACGGCCCGGACTCGGGGCAGGAACAGACCGGCCCACTTCTGGCCGCTCTTGTCTCGGCACAGCTTCGAGTTCTCCACCGCCACCGCGCCCATGCTGGTGTAGGGCCGCTCTTCGTCCCAGCCGAGCTGGTTCGCGTAGTTTGTGCCGACCTCAATGTAGTGCAGGCCAAGGTCGATGGTGCCGCGGATGTCGAAACCGCCGAGCATCTCCGGTGCCGTGGTCACGCGGCGATACTCCTTGATGAGGCGTCGGCACAGCGCCAGATCACAGCCGCCGTTGAGCCGCGGTCCGCCCTCCCGCCCCCGCGAGACGAACTGGGCCGTGATCTGCTTCTTGTACCCGTCGAGGAGTTCGCTCGACGCGTCCTCATCGCCAATCCAAGCGGCCAGGAACGCGCGGTTCTCCGGGGCGAGCTTGTAGAGGTCGTGCACCAGCCCGCGGAGCGACTGGTCGTCCATCTCGTCGAGCATGGCGGCGATGTTCTTCCAGAGTCGGGGCTCTGGCGTGGGCTTTGGCATCAGAGGATGGTAGATTCCTCGAGCGACAGGACGGCAGTCGGCGCACGGCCTTTAGTACGGCGCATAGGGCGACGGTAACGCCTCATCGAGCACGGACGGCGGACTTTTGACCAACGGGTCGTAGCGATCGGCCTGCGCCGTCGCCCAGGTGATCCATTGATCCATCTCGCTACCCGGATCGATGCGTCCGTGTTTCTTAAGGGCGAGCGTGCGGACCGTTTCCACGTATGCCCGGATCTCTTGCGCCTTGTGCCAGAACGCGACCTCGCGATCGAGTCGAGTGAGGCGTTCCTTCTCCTTCTCCTGGGCGATGAACAAATCCTTGCGCCGGCGCTCGCGGTCCTTGTGCTCACGATCTCGACGCTCGTGATCTAACCGTTCGCCACGTACGGCGACGGCCACCTTGACGATCCCTGCCAGGAACGAGTTCAGGCCACGTTCGAGCGGCCGCTTGGCGCTGTCGGACCACCTCCGGCGCATGCCGTTCCAGAGATTGGCGTTCACGTGCAGCGCCAGTGTGCCCGACGGCGAATGGTCATACTCAACGCTTGGCTTCCAGCCGTACTTCTCAAGCCGCTCCTTTTGCTGGGCAGTCATCGGCTTCGGTGTCTTGTCCAAGTCCTCATGGAGGTAGAACGTGATCGGCTCGTCGGCGACGATGACCTTCAGCTCGCGGCGGTCCTCATTCCCGATGGTGACGGCGTAGCCGCGGGCAGCGAACGCCTTGAGCAGCGAGTCCATGATGCGCATGGCGCGATCCAGTTGCGCCCGCGAGACGGTGACCGGCAGACAGGCAGCGTCCGCTACATGCACCACACCATCCGCTCCCGGCTTCGCCTTGGTGAGGAGTTTCAGTGAGCGGGCCACCGCGGGGTGTGGATCCGTCAACAGGTCCGGCACACGCACCTCATTGGCCTCAAGCTCCTCGGCATCGATGATCTCCGTCGCCTTCTCGAGTTGCTCGGGGTCGGGCGCGACCTTCCGGTACGTGTTGATCGTCACCTCCAGGTTGGTGTCGGCCGGGGGCGGAGGCAGAGGGATCTGCTCGACCGGCTTGCCATGCTGCTTCTTGGCCCAGTAGCCCAGGCCCGGGATCGGAACCTCGAGCCGTCGGCACATCTTGGCCAGCCCCACATCGGAGATGCCGAATCCCTTGGCGACCACCGACACCGGCTGCTCCCAGACTTTCTTGTAGAGTTCATCGCGCGATAGACGGATGGTTGAAATGCTCACAATCAACTCCTTGATGGCTCGGCACTCAAGAGGCTGCCCTCGTAACCGGTGCCCGAGCATCGCACTCCGCGACGCCGGGGGCAGTTCGGTTCAGGATCGTTTGCCCAGTGCGCCCCGTCCGAAATGGGCGGTGAGCTGCATCCCCTGAAGCACAGGTGCCAACGGGCCTCCGTGCGATCGCAGAACGGACTCGATCTGCTCTGCCGGCGGAGAACCAAATGTCCAACCCGAGCCGCCGAAGATCCGATCCGCCGCCATCGCACTTACGACATGCTGCGGGCCGGGGCCGGCAAGTGCCGAAAACGTCACGCGGAGGCTCTCGACAATCGCTGGCGGGGGCGGGCATCGCTCCCAGGTGGCGCTGTGCGGCGCGGTGTTCAGCGATATGGGGCTAACCGTCGTCGATCCGATGAACCCCTTGTCCGTGGCGTTCAGGGATCCAGTCAGGGTGTAGGCGTTCATCCGTCCCTTGAACCAGTCCCACGTGAGGACGATGTGAAGCCGGAGCGCTGGGCACTCGGGCCGGGCCTTGAGTTCGTAGCGTGCGTGCATGTCCATCGGCCCGCTCGACGGCGCGCCGCTGTGGCGTTCCAGCTCCGAGCGACAAAGAAGTTCGAGGCAGAGCCCGGCCAGCACTTCCGGCAACGGTACCTCTCGATCCCCGAGCCGCTCAGATGTACCGAGCACAGGACGCCAGCGCAGATCGGGTGGTGCATCTCGGCCGACGGCCTCAGCCATCACGTGGTAGACCGGGTGCGCTACATACGCGCTCAGAAGCAGCTCGGAGGGCCGCTCTGGAGGAGCGCCGTCGAACATCTTGCAGCACGAGACACTGTTCGCTCTCGCCTTGACGAGCGCGTTCTCCGTAAACCCATTCCGACCGTACAGCACGCCGGTCGTAGCCCCCGTCGATCGGATCTCGCCGAGGAAAGTCTCCACCTCCCCCACGTCAAGCGGGCGCGAGTGGTCCTTACAGCTGATGAGCACCGAAATCGGCAAGTGTCCAAACAGGCGGCATGTGACCCACACATCGACCTGCCGGAGCGCTTTGGTGTCGCGATCAGGGACGCGATGATCGAACACGACTTGCGCGTCGGCGTCCAGGCCTCGATAGAACTCGAAGACCGTCTTCTCGAACTGTTCTCCGCGCCGCGCCATCCGACAACCGCCTTTCTGATCGATGGAGTGATTGTTCGCCCGACGCCACCTGCAGCATGTCGGACCGAGCCCATGCCAACACACGCCTCCAACGACTACGGGGCATGGCTCGGGGGTTCCAGGTCGATGCGCAGCTCTTTGACAATCTGATCGACCGCCTGTTGCGGCAGTGTGGCGAGGAGGTACTTGACCAGTTCGTCCTGTCGTGGCTGACCAAAGACCATGCGGTAGAGCGCCAGGGCGCCTCGGAGATTCGTCAGCCGATCCGTATCACGGCTGAGCGGGAGCATCGGCATATACCGCTCGATGACCGCGCCGCCCACATGCGGGTAGACCCAGAAGGGGACGAGCTCGCTGGTGTCTGCGTTACGATCCGCGGTCGCCCTCAGGAACGCAGCCTCCCAAGGATCGGCGAATGGCACGATCGATTCGGTTCCGTGCTTGAGAGCCACGTTCTTGCGAACGGCATGCCCTTTGTAGCGGTGGATACGACCCTCGCGCTGCTCGAGGTCGACGGGGTTCGAGGGCAGGTTCCAGTGCACGATCGCGTGGCAGTAATGGTGGAAGTCCAGCCCTTCCTGGCCGACAGACGTGCTGGCCAACACAAACGGCCAGAAAGGTGAGTTGAACGCCGCCCGCACTTGATCGGCGCGCGTGGCGTCCCCGTCCTTCTCTGTCTGCTCCTGGCCGAAGCGGGCAGCGAAGCGAGCCCGCATGCGGCGGGGCTCGATCGTCAGTTGCAGAGAGCGGTCTTGAGCGCGGATCTCATCGACGCCGACCGCTGCGGAACGAAGCCCGACCGCGGCGCTCATTGCTTCACCAAGCTGCCCAGCCGCATCGGCGGGGGACAGCGATGTGACGCCGAGACTGTCACGGAGCACGTGCGCATACTCGTCGAGCACCGCCTGCAGGCACCCATCGACCGCGTACTCGATGACCCGCAACCAGTATGGCTCCTGACGGCCAAGTCCTCGCACCAGCGAGATGACCTCGGGAAGATTGAACAGGTTGCGCGTCCGCCAAGCGACGCGCCCGGCCGCCAGCCGGACGCCATCGTCGGTGAGGGCTGCGAGGCCGGTAACACGCGTGAGCGCTCTCAGCGCAACGATCGCTGGATTGCCCAGCGAGGACTTCGCCAGCATGTCCAGCAAATCCGGCGGCGGCGCACCCAGTGGTCGTTTCCCCGAGGCCGATGCGTCCCGAATGAGCGTCCTTGCGAGTTCGACATGGTCAGCCCAGGCCGATTCTGTCTCTGGTTCCCCATCGGCGTCGACGCTGTCCTCTTCGCCCGACCACTCCGCCGCAAGCTTTCGCCGCTCCCAGAACCGACGGGTGCCCTCGGGATCCCGAATCAGGTCCATCAAGATCGGTGCCGCCCAATACCACTGCTCGTCGACCTCGCCCGCGCGCCCCCACCGCGCGGTGATCGCATCGACCAAGGGCCCCAGAGCGGCGCGAGCACGAGCAAGCGTCTCGTCCCGCGTCGGACGAAGATCGCGCGCCGCCGCGGGATCAAACGATCGCGCCATCGACACCGACGGGTAAACCAGGCCGAGCACCGGCATGCCGGTCAGACGGTCGCCCGCCCGCGTGAACCGGAGCAAGGTTGCGATCTTCTTGCGGCCCTCGGTCGAGTTTACGATCGAGATTGAGCCGTCGGCTTCGCTGTGCATCTGTCCGATGGCTCGACGCTCAGCCTCGTGGCTCAGGACGGCCGCGATGACCTTGGGTACCACCTTCCAGGACGAGAATACCAACCGCTTGGTCACAGCGACCGGATCGATCTCCTCGAATGCCCCAGCCAGCCGGTAGTAAGGCAGGCTGGGCGGGAGCCAAAGCAGCCTCCACAGGCCCTTGTCCACGGTGTCGCCGAGCAGAGCCCGCAACCGGGCGTTGGCCGGATCGATCCGTCGATATGCCTGCACGTCCTCCCATCGCAGCAACCCCGCGTCCGCTGGTGCCAGCGCCTTGGCCACCTCATGACCTGTCCCGTTGTCCATCGACGCGCGCAGCGCCTTCTTCAGCTGATACTCGTCCATGAAGTTGAGGAGATACGGCGCGGACTTCCAGTACTCGACAACGTCGCCCTGGTCGAGGGCCGCCGCAACCTTCGACACCGCGAGGTATTGCCCCACATCGGCATCTTCAAGCCGCACCGCCGACTCGCACTCGCGGAGCATTCCGCTGCGGTCGTTCGTGACGGCGAGTCGCTCTGTGCGTGCCATGACCCGGTGTAATCGCTGTTCGAGTTCAGCCTTGATGCGGCGTAGCTCCGTGAACGTCCCGTCTCCGAGTTTGAACATCTCGGCCCGGTATCGCGCGAGGAGGTATTCCAGAGCGGCAATGTCGGCCCTCTCGTGCCGCACCAGGAAGTCGTAGGTGGCGACGAAGTCCTTGTAGTGGTCGTCGTCGCCGCGGTCCTTCTCGTGCTGAAGCGTGTACATCTTGTAGGGCGTAGCCGAGAGCAGGAGCACTCGCACCCGCTCTCCACCGCCCGCCGCATCTTCGGCGTAGTTGAGCAGTTCTTGGGCGAGTTCCGCTTCGGGGTTCTCCGGGTCGAGGAGGTGCTTGAACCGCTGGAACTCATCGAGGATTACCAGGTCCGGCTGAAGCGTTCTCAGACTCACCTGCGCGAGGAGCGCTCGCAGTTGCGCAATCACTCGCCTGCGTTCGATTCGGGTCTCCTCACTGACCCGAGTGTCAGATCGCTTGAACTCCTCGCACAGGGACAGAAAGCGATTGCGAAGAGACTCCGCGGGCTGCGTGTCTACGACATCAACGGCCGTGATGAACGAGGCGCGGACATTCTCGTCAATCGTGTAGTTGTGGTAGCCCGGAGCCAGGAACTCATTGACGAGTTGACGGAACCCCTCGGCACCCTTGCCGGCCCTGAGTACATTGGTCGCGGCCGTCTTCGGTAGCCTCCAGTGACCCTCCAGCAAGTGGAACAAAAGGGCCCGTTCCTTGGCGACCCCCGTGCCGCCGGTCGGGTCCAGTGACGTCCCCGGCGTCATAGAGACGAAGTTCACCCTCTGCTTGGACATCGCACCGAGCTGCACACCCAGCATGGTGGCCCTGGTCGCGTGGGCGAACGCGGTGTTTTCAAGCCGCAGCCGATTGATGTTCTGCCGAGCGATCTCGGTGTTCGAACATAAATAAACCACATCGATCCGCTTGACCTTGTCCCACAAGTGCTCGACGGCCTTCGCAATGACGCCCCGCGCAACCAGTGTCTTGCCGAGACCAACCTCGTCGGCGACGAGAAACCGGTGCGTTGAATCTGCGTCGGTGTAAAGCCGACGGAACGCATAGTCCACGGTCCGCCGCTGAAAGTCCTTCAGGCCAGAGAGCACCGAGGCCGAACTGGGTTGCGACACACCGGAGGTGTTCATGTTGCACCCCCCGAGCTGCCGGCCGCGGCACTCGAGTGGTTGCGAGCGCGGTTGATGGGCTCCCAAACCAGGTCGAGTGCGCTCGGCAGGATCGACCGCCCCTCGGGCGTCTTGCGGAGGTCTGCGATGAGCCGATGGACCTGATCAAGCTTGGCCGGGCTGTGGTGCAGGGCACGAAGCAAGTGCTCGAGCAAGGGCAGAAGATCTTGGGATCTCCCCGAGCCATCTGCCTCCGGGTTCTTGGCGAGATCGCGCAGTTCATCGAAGAGATGCTCCGGGTCGTCCGACAGCAAGAGCAGCAAGAACCGGAGCAGTGTCCTGGTATCTTTGAGCGAATCGCGGAGGAGTCGGTCCTTGCGATCGCCGGGTGCGCCCACGAGCGGCAGGTTCAGGACGAACTGTGCGGTGCGCTCAGCATTGCCGACCCGTGCCGTGACCTCGAAAGCGACGAACGAGGAGACCGACTCGGGTGCGTGCGGGCCGAATCGTGCCTGAACCGGCGTGCTACATTCAACGACCTGGGCATCAGCGTGGGGCAGCATCACCGGTCGGCAACGAATCAGTGCGTCCACCGGCACCGTGAGAGGCGCTCCGCACTCAACGGTCGTTACGAGGCCAGCCCCGCCTGCCGTATCGGCCGCAATGCGAACGACAAGGGGCAGGCGCGCGATGGCTTGGCGGACGGACTCGATGACCGCGTCGACCGCGATCGCATCCGTGTCGAGTTCGACGGTCTCCGTCTGCGGCGTAAACTCCGCCAGCATCGATCGCAGATTTGCCGACCCGCTGCTCTCGCTGATCGTAGCGTCAATCCCCAGCGTGCTCTTCTTCCCGACCAGTTCTACCAGGAACTCGACGTTGCCTGAGAACGCCGTGGTGGTCGCGTTGGCAGACCCTGTCCACACGTGGGCATTCCAGCCGGCGTCCGCGACGAACACCTTGGCGTGCAGGCCCGACAGCGTGTCCGACCCGGCTGGCTCGGGCGTGTCCTCGACCCCGATGCCGCGAACGTCGAGCCCATCCTCAAGCGTGAAACAGCGCCACTTGTCCACCAGTATCGGCGTGACCAGCGCACGCAGCGATTCGGCCCGGCTGACAAGCACATCTCGCGGGCCTGTGTTGATACGGCCAAGAAACTCGTCGGACACGAAGGGAGAGACCACGAGCAGCCGATCCATCCGCTCCGGGAATGGCCACCCCCCTTTCCGGTTCATGCCCATGGGCCAGAACCGCAGCGTCTCGACCCCGTCCGGGAGTTCCCACCGGACGATCCGCAGTTCTCGGGCGATCTGGGCGGTGTCCTGCCCGGCTCGCGTGCCAACGCCCGCTACGCGGGACGCCAGCCCCGGCAGACCCGCGAAGAAGTCGGCGAGCGGGCGATTCTCGCCGAAGCCGTGTTGGCGATCGGTACGCTCTCCATCGAGCAGGAGAACGGTGTCCCACGAGCGATCAAACGTCAGGTTTCGAGACAGGCAAAGGAGCCGATATCTCACGGCCTCCCCGGGCCCGGTGTACCGGATGGCCCACACCTTTGGATGGAACACCCTATGCGCCGCCGGCGGATTCACTTCGATCACCGCCTGCTCCAAATACGCCAGGAGGCGCTGGTTGGCGGGCGGCACCTTGATCTGGCCGGCCTGGCAGTAGATATGGATGCGATCGGCGCACCGCCGTAGAGATTCAAGGAGCGCCAGCGGGTCGGCTGTCGGCACCGACGGATCGGCCGCCAACTTGCCATCATCGCCCTGCCAGTCGAACATGGCGAAGGCCAAGGGGGTGGTCAGGAGCGCAATCAGGTCCAGCGAGTATGTCGTGCCGACGGCGCAGTCGAACCGGAAGCCATCCGGCGGCCGCAGGGACGAGAGCAAAAGCTGACGCCCGCGAGGGTCAAGCATCGCCGCCCCCGCCGTTCGCAGCGCCACCGTGGAGCCCGCGGAGAATGTCGTTCAGAATGGTGCGGGTCTGGCCCCACCGGAAGTCCATCGGGCCGCCGTCAACATCACCCTGCCAGCGGTCGCGTGCTCGCAGGTTCTCCGGCCGAAGGCGCGACCGTCCACCCTTGAGCTGGCCCTCCCGGGCGACCACCAGCTTCTGCACGCTGAGATCGTCCCACACCGCCGCGCCCGCGCCGGCCCGCAGCGCGACTCCAATCCACTGCTCGGTGAAATCTTGGGTTCGGCGGGACACCCGCGGGTTCGCGCGATGCACGAGGTTCCAGAGCGGTTCAAGATCCCATGTCGACAGCGCCGGCATCTCCTGCGCCATCCGCGCCTGCCAGTCCACGAGCTGCTCGGTGACCGTGTTCACGAGCTCGTCGTTGCCCTTGAGGGAGGCGACGAGGCGTGAATAAAGGAGTGGGCCGCCCCACGCACAGATGGCGAACCGGCGTGCTTGCTCGATCGCCCCCCGGAGTTCGCTTGTGAGATGCCGGTCAATGGACGCGTCCCATACAAAACCAGCGGTGAGCTCGTCGGTCTCCTTGGTGACAACCTGGGCAAGCAGCGACGCCGGCTGCGCCGAACAGATCCTCTCCTTCAGGAACTCGGCCTCGTTCTTGGTCAGACTGAACGTCGCCTGGTCGTAGAGATCCTCGGGCTCGCCCGGAAGAGTTGGATGCCAGTTGGTGGAGACACGGCCGAGCGGTTCGCCGTCATCGGTGACGACGCCGCCTCGCGTATCCCTGCGTGCCCTCTCGATCTGCCTGCAGTACTGCTCAATCGATCCGGTGAAGAGCCGAACTCCCCACAGGTGTAGCCCGCGCCAGTACACGCTGCTGGGCATGCGCTTCAACGTCCCAAGCGCCTCGCGGCCGATGATCCCGCCCTCATCGGCATTGCCGGCGAGCAACGCCTTGATCAGCTTCGTCTCCCGTCCTCGGATTTTCTGCGAAAGCACTTGCGCGGCGAGGCTTCGCCGCTCGTACCGCCGCATGATCCACGGAACAAAGAGGAAGTACCTCGCCCTGGTCTGGATCGTCGATGTGCCCGGGAAGAGGTGGTCGGCAAATGCGTCACGGATAGGCGCAAAGCCCAGTTCGTCCACCGTGCTCTTCTCGCGGAACAGATCGATCACCTGCATCGCCTGTTGGCGATCAGATTCGGCGAAGTCGAGCCAGGAGAAAGTAGACGGCATGGATGGGGGTTGCCTTGGTGATCGGGATCAGGAGCCTTCGGGCCTCCAGTAGCCCATTCGAAGAAGGTTCCGAAAGTGGTTTCCGAGTGCGGCGGGGACTGGCCCATCCTCGATGACCACCCCCAGTTCGATGTTCAGATGCAGCGCGTATTCGGTCAGGTTGGCACTGGAAACAAACGCGAGCCGATCATCTGCCAAGGCGCACTTCGCGTGAAGACTCCCGGTCCGGCCAGCGGCGTCGACCGGTCGCTGATCGCGCGGCCACGCGAGCACGGTGGCGCTCTTGCGGACCTCGTCGCCCAGCGCGGCCGCCGCATCGAATGTCAACTTGCCATCCGATGCATCCGCCGATTCCGCCACAAGCCAGAGCCGGACACCGCGGCGAACCGCCGATTGGAGGGCCGCTACAACGGACGCGACCCGGTAGGCCGCGAACGTGACGATCCACAGCTCCTGCCGCGCCGTTTCGATGACCTCCAGCAACGCTTGCTCGGTCTGACGAAGCGTGCGTCCGGGGAGCTGAGGACCGGTCCACACCAGGCTGATCTGTTGCGCCGTGCGCTCGGCCTCGACGGCACCAAGGGCCACCTCCAGGTGCTCGGCGAGCACGTTCGGCTCTCTCGAGGATTGCGCCCACATTCGCAGAAGTCTCGCGAGTAGGTCACGGCTCGTGGCATCGCCCGCGGTGATCGTGATGCTGTCCTGCCTCCAGCTCATCTCCGCAAGCGAAATGGTCGTCAGGCTGGCGATGACGGCGCGGAGCGTCGTTGCGGGCAGCCGACGCGCAACTTCAACAATGAGATGGGCAACCGGACTCTCCATCAACCGGGATCCTCTGTGATCGCGCGGAAGAACGGCGGCAGTCCCGTGCGGAACGTCTCGACAAGGAGGGAGCGATCCAAGAACCGGTTCCCCCGCTCACAGGAGGTCTCCGGCGCGAATAGGCAGGCATGGCAGGCCGCTCCGTGCACGGTGAGACCGTCTTGAGGTGGCAAGTGCTCGGCGCAGAGCGGGTCGGAGGCGCAAATCCGGTTCTGCTCCAGGAGATGGTCGATGTGGCGGCCGAGCGTGTCCGGCTCGCCGAGGGCGACCATTCCTCCGAGGGTTCCCTCGCTGTCCGGCGCGGCCGTGTACAGCAGAAGGCCCGCCATCGGCCCGCCCGGCTCCTCCGCGTCGGCCGAGTAGATGCGTTCGCGGATGCTCGCCGATGGGTAGCCGCATTCAAGCGAGAACTGCCGCATCAGCGCGTGCGAGAAGGTGTGGAGAATCGCGTAGCGCAGCCCAGGAAACCCAGCAGCCGGGTTCTTGATACCGCGTCGATCTCTCCACTCGCGGTGGGCCCGAGCGAATGCGGCGGAGCGGGCCTGGCACTGGCTGTCGCTGACCCATGCCTCCAGGGCGGATTCCCGGAAGCGGATGAACAGCCCTTCCCCGCGCACCTCTGACACGGGCACCCAGCGAGGTGCATGACGGGAAATCGGAGCCCGCTGTTCGGGCGGCATCTCATCGATCTCGGTGTACTCGCCGGGCGATTCCAGCCGCGTGAAGCCGACCATCGCGCGGACCTCACGCAAGCGCTCGACCAGCACCACATCCTCGATCACGTGGCGGTACCGTGCTGGTACATCGACGCGCCGCAGTGTGAAGTCCGCCCCCATCCGCGCACTTGCCGGATCACGCAGCACGAGCCACTCCTCGGTCTTCAGATCGTTGTAGCCGCCGACGGCTCCCTGTCGCGGTTGTCGGCGAGCCTGGATCGCCTGCACGATACGCTCGGCCGGGATGCCCGCGAACGCGACGAGCTGCCCCATCTTCCTGAGCAGCTCAAGGTCACGGACCTCCTGGATGTGCTGCAGCACGCGCCAGTGCTCTTCAACAAGGCGGTCGACGGGGTTGTCCGCGGTTGGGATGTGAAGCGCCGACAGTGTGATAGGGAACCAACTGTTCGAGGCGCCGAGAAGGATGGCCTTCACTCTTCCCGTGCACTCGGTCGGCTCGGTGAACCTCAAGTGCGGGTGGAAACGCGAACAGGCCGGGAGCGGCACGCGGGGCGCACGAGCGAACGCATCGCCCATGCGCCGTTGCGCGCCGCACTCGGTGCAGCTCACCTCGATGTCCAGCGCTTCACCCGATACGCCAAACTCACGCATGCGGAGCTTCGGCGCCCCGCAGGCCTGCCCACTGTGGACGTAGGCGACCCACGGGAAGTCGTCGAGATGCCCGCGGTCGCACGCCACAAGGAATCGGGCCGGAAGCACGATCGGTGGTTTCCCTCTCGCGCGACTGCAGTTGGCATGGACATACCGAACTCGGTCGGGTCGATAGGTGTCCACTTTGAGCTCGAACAGCCCCGAGCGGAGCTCCGCCAGCAGGTTGCAACGCGGGCAGCGCATCCAGCGAGGGAAAGGCGCGACGGGAACGCCGACGCGGGCGTATTCGGAGAAGGGATTGGTGGCGGCCTCCCCAGTGTCCGGCGGCACCGGCGGGAGCATCAGCTTTCGCACGCTGGGACCGAGCAGCGCGTTGACGGCCTGCATGAGCCGGGGCTCGATCACCTCAACCATGTACTGGCGACGCCATTCGTCGATCCCCATGACCATCGCCGACAGGTGCGGCAGATCGATCACGCTGCCGATGCCGGTGGTGAACAAGAGCTGAGAAGGCCGCACCTCTCCGACCCGAACTGTTGTTGGTCCGCTCACAGCACCACCTCCGCGTCCAGGTCGTCGCCCTGCGGCGCGTCGGGAACCGCAACGTCCAGCTCCCGGTCATCCATGATCAGGCCGACGGACGGTTCGACATCACGCAGAGAGTTAAGACAGGTGAACGGTGAACGCGTCCCCATCCCCGCCTTCTCGAGCAATCCGCGGGTGACGTCGTCCCGCTCCGACTGATACCCCAATCGCGCCCCGCTCGTGCGATCCGCCGCGCGTGCCTGCCAGTGGTTCACCAGGCCCTTCAAGGACTCCTCTACTTCGCGGCCAAGCTCTTCGTCGCCAGTGACCTGCGCCGCCCGGTCGCGGATTTTGGCGATCGCCTGAGCGAACAACGGATCGTTCGGATCAATCTGCCCAGCGGCCAAATTGGTGTTGAACCGCGTAGCGCCAAGGCGGACCATCGCTACCAGAAGCGCCGCAACCCCGCGGTCGATGGCACGGCTGGCAAATGGCGTGACGGAGAGGGGTTCGACGTGCTTGTAGAACGTGGCGTGGAAGTGCTCAAACCGTTCGTAGTGCGAGAGGTCCCGGGGTCGGGCCCAGTTGAGCACCGTGACGACCAGGCCCGCGTGTGACCGGCCGACGCGGCTCGTGGCCTGAATGTACTCGGCCGCGCTCTTTGGCTGCCCCGACACGACCATGAGGCCAAGCCGTTTGACGTCGACGCCGACCGACACCATGTTCGTTGCCAGCATCACATCGATGGGCCCCGGACCTACAACTTGGCCGGCGCGGCGGGCCTGGAGACGACGGGCATCCTCGATCGGATCGAACCCGATCTCCAGGCGATCGAGTGTGTCGGGAATCTCTGTGGAAGCCTTGCGCGAGGTCAGCTCCTCAACGAACGGCTTGCGTCGACGGGCGAGGCCTCGCTGGTCGGTGTCCTCGAGTCGGGAGGCGACATCGTCATCAACCAACCGACGCATTCCCCCGAGCTCACGGAGCGAGTTGAAGTATCCGACGAGCGTCATCCACGGGTCGGCATGCACGCCGTACCCGGCACCGGGCGTGTCGTAGAGTCTCTGTGACGCCGCCAGCAGGGCGACATAGGTACGGATCAGCGCTGCCTTGAGACGCTTTCCAAAGGCGCAGATTCCGATGTACCGACGGCCCGGGAACTCCTCGCTCGGCGGGCGTTCTCGTGCGAAGAAGTTGTCGTTGGCGTCGAGCCCGTGCGGCGGGAACACAGCGACGTGCCGCTCAAACAGATTGCGTACCTGCTCGTGGGCACGGCGGATCGTTGCCGTGGATGCGATGAGCTTGGGCCGGACCCGCTTACCCTCAAAGTCCCATGTGGTCAGCTCGTCGACGGCGGTCTCGTAGAGCCCCATGAGTGACCCCAGTGGCCCGCTGATCAGGTGCAGCTCATCCTGAATGACGAGATCCGGCGGCCGGAGCGGCGGGTGCTCGATCGTCCTCGTGCCGGGATGCCCGCCCGCTGCGGGGTGGCGATCCGAGTCTTCGAGGTCCGGCGATCGGAACCCGTGTCTGGGACAGAAACCGCTGACGCGGCCGAAGAGCGTTTGAACCTCACCCTTCCAGGGCATCTGCGCAAACTTGTCGACCGTGGCGATCAACAGCGTCGGCAGGCGTCGATAGATTTCCTCATCGACCACCACCGCCGGGATGCCTTCTGTTGGCGACTTGGCCGCGGAGAACGGGCAACGTCCGAGCGGATCGCTGCAGAACATCAGCGTACGTGCCGCGCCGCCCGGGTAGGGGTCGACACGGATGTCACCTTGCCCGCGGCGTATCTCGCACCCACACCAAGGGCAGTGCTTCAGCTGTGCCGGCGATCCGAATACCCCGCCTTGCCAGTGGCCGTGGTCGCTCCGCAGTGCTTCGGCGCTTTGGGCCGTCGTGTTCGGCGTCGTTCGATAGCCTACCCAGAGCCCAATGCGAAACGGTATCTGTCCCCAACTCGTGTCTCCGCCGGCGACGGCTTCTCGGCGCAGATGTTCGCACGCGCAGATGAGCGTCGACGCTCGTTGAAACTGCTGGATCGTGAGTAGACGGAGGGTGTACCGCATGAGCACGGCCACACCATCCGTCCCCACGTGTCCACCGACGATCGGCCGCAGGCGTCGGATTGCCATCGCATAAGCGGCGAGACCCAGGTAGGCCTCGGTCTTGCCACCACCTGTGGGGAACCACAGCAGGTCACCCGTTGCTGCGACCGGGTCGGTTCGATCACGGTGATGCAGGTCCGTTAGGCCTGGTAGGTTCAGCAGCACGAACGCCAACTGGAATGGGAACCAGCGGCGATTGCTCGGCTCGTCGAACTGCTCGGCCGTGACCTGCTTTCCGCGGCGACGTTCCTGCGCGAAGATCGACCTCGTCCGCTGTAACCACATTGCGCGGTTGGCGAATGCAAAGGCTCGGGCGGCGTCGGGGCTGCGCTCGAGAAGGTCGATCCCTTCAGCGATCCGTTTCTTCGCGGTCTCACAAGCCCCAAGGGCTTCCTCCGCTGCTTGCCGGTGGGCGCCAAGGTCGGACGAGGATTCGTCGACGCGGGCACGCTGGCGCGAGATCCACTCCGAGTAGGCCGTGGCGAGCGGTTCAAGCTTGGGCCGAAGCGAGGCCGCCGGCAACTCGGACAGGGTCTTCATGTCCAGTTCGAGGTCCTTGAGGGCAGGAATCTCTTCTGGTCCGGGAGGTGTCTGCCGAGCGACCTCGTGGGCCGGGACGATGACGGTCATAACCCGCTTGGCGCGCGGGGGCTGATCGTTCGTGACATCTTCCGCCCGCACAGACACCCCGTGACCTACTCCGAACTCAACACGCTCCCGATACAGCATGTCCATTGCGCGGTCTTCAAGTTCCGTTAGCGGGTCGAGCCGACCGTCGCGAGGCGACCGTCGCTTGATGAACCAAGGCCGTTCATCCGCAGCCTCGGCGATGAGTTCCGGCTGGAAGAGCCAGCTCGAGTCTCGCAGGCGCTCGGGCTCCTCCTGGTTGTTGACGAGAAAGAGCGTGATCAGAAAGCACTCGCCAACACGGCGCATCCGCCCTTGAACAACCACATCGGGGAACTCATGGTCGACAATCCACGGTTCGATCGCCCCCTCCTTGAGCGTGATCGGTTCCGAGGTGCCGGCAATCGGCCGGCGCTTCCACACCATCGCGGGGCCACCCGTCTTGGGGTTGATAGCGGTTTCGCTCTTCACCCGCTCATAGAAGCCCCACCTTGCCGTGATTCGGAGCCCGGGCGCCGAGGCATCCATAGAGAACGTCAGCCCCAGGGCCGAGGGGCACAGCGACGGAATTTGCGGGCCAGGCATGCCGATATCGCCTTGGCCATCCTGCGACGAACCTCGAATGCCCAGCGCCAACTCGTCGTTCTGCTCAGGAGGGAGAGACTTGTCCCGCTCCGATTCGCCGGCAGCTCCGAACGCAGCGGCTCCGTGGTCCTCCGACACGGTCCGCCCCCGCCGCGGCGCCAGCATGCCGACGAGATATCGATCGAGGACGTGCGCTTCTTCAATCTCCTCCTGGTCGCCCTTCGCTGGGCCGAGGAGATCCTTGATCAGCATGTCTTCGAGCTGGTCGCGTATTTCCCGTTGCGACGTTGGGGCGCGGAACGGCGACGGTTGTGACGGAGGGGTGGAGGCGGTTTGGCTCACGCGCAGGCTCCTCGTCGAATCGCCATCAAGATAAACCGTGCCGAGCCCGGTCGACGGCCCTGGGATCTCGCGAACCGGCCGGTCGGGGGGTTACTGGCCGCTTCCCATACTGGGCAGGAGACTGATTCTTGGCCTCCCAGGGCCGGTTTTCCAGATTCCAGAACGGATTCGCTTGACATGCCCACGATGATAGCCGATACTTTCTGTGTTGTCGAACATTTACCTGGAGCCGCCACGATGATTGGTGCACGACTCCGGTTTGCCCGCGAGAAGCGCGGTCTGACCCTCAACGAGGTCGCCGAAGTGGCTGACATCGGCGTGTCGTCCCTCAGCGACTTCGAGAATGACAAACGCCAGCCGAAGCTCTCCCAGCTTCAGGCTCTTGCCAAGCTCTATGGCCGATCCGAGGCCTTCTTCCTCCAGGAGGGCGCTGTCCCGGCCGAGCAGGTGCTGTGGCGCCAGCGACCAGTGAACGATGTCGCTGTGGCGTTTGAGGCGCAGTTTGTTCGCCTTTGCGAGCAATACCACAACCTTGAACTTTGGTGTGGCGAGCGAGTCGGCGCCGACTTACCGGTCAGTACGACTCCCGCTGCCTCCTTTACCTACGCGACGGCTGAAGAGCTCGCGCACCGCGTCCGTAAAGCGCTCAACCTTGGCGACTGTCCGGCAATGGGTCTGCGCACCGTGCTTGAGGAAAGCTGCGGCGTCAAGGTCTTCCACCTTGCAGTCGAACCGACGGGCACCGCTGCTTGCTCTCTTAGCGAGACATATGGCATGGCGGTTCTTCTCAATACCAACAACCGCCGTTGGCGTCGGAACTTTGACCTGGCCCATGAGCTGTTCCACCTGCTCACTTGGCAAGCTTTTCGTGGCCAGAGCGACTCCACCGCCCCGGCGCATGAAGAGAAGCTGGCTGACGCCTTTGCCTCGGCGCTCGTGCTGCCGACCGATGCCGTTCAGGCTGCGGTCGAGGAGAAGCGGCTCGCCGCGGGCAAGCTAAACCGGAGTGCGCTGTTCGACCTCGCTCGTGAGTTTGATGTTTCAGTCGAAGCTCTCCTCTGGAAGCTCAAGAAGATCTACAACCGCACCGAAGAGGCGACCCGAGCCGACATTGATGCGTGTAAGCTTCTGGCGAAGACCTACGAGAACCGGAAGGAGGAGGCTCCCCCGGTTCGACCAGATCGCTTCCAGGCTCTCGTTCTCAAGGCTCTCCAGCGCGGCGAGCTTTCGACCGGCCGCGCCGCGGAGTATCTCGGCATCAGCCGTCGAGAAGCGATGAAGCTTGAAGATCTCGACGGAGCACCGGATGCCGAAGTCGCGATTAGTCCTGCTTGACGCGAACGTCATCATCGGCCTCTTCGAGCTCAAGCTCTGGGACACTCTCATTGCGCGCTACGAGGTGCTCATCGCGGAGACCTGTATCGGCGAGGCGCTCTGGTACGAAGATGGTGATGACCGCGTCGACATCGACCTTGCCCAATACGTCGCCGACAAACGTGTCAGTGCAGTGACCGTGGACCTGTCGATCGTCAAGGCATTCGCCACGCGGTTTGAACCCAACTACCTGGAGAAGCTCGATCCTGGGGAGCTGGAATCGCTTGCGCACCTCGTCTCGATGACAGACGCATGCCAGATCTGCTCGGGCGATCGCATCGTCTACCGCGTGCTCGGGAACCTCGGGAAGGGAGAACTCGGGATATCCCTCGAAGAGCTCCTTGCGGCCGCCGGGCGCACCATCAAACTGTCCCGAATGTTCACCAGAGCTTTCCGCGAAGAGGCGACCCAGCAGGGATTCAAGGAGCGGATGCAGGGCTTGGGCGCCAAAGCCCCCAAGGAGGGGCCGAGGAAGGGCTGGTGAGGTATCCGCCGGCGCCTATGGCTTCGCGCCGCCATCGCTGAACAGGGCATCCGGATTTTGGGCCTTCCGCAGGCCCTCTCGGGCCCGCGCCAGGACCTGAACCCAGTCCTCACTCTTGGCGACGCCACTGTTGCGAGCAGAGATCATCGCGAACCGAACCACCTCTCCCTGCTCCTCCGGCTTGTCGGTGAACCACTGTTGGTGGGCCTTATAGGGAGCGCCCTGGATCGCCAGCAGCTTGTCGAAGGCCGTACGCATGCCCGCTGCGCGGAGTGTCATCTTGGATGCGACGACTTGGGTATAGAACTGCGCCAGCCCTTCCTTGATGGCGACATCCGCGGCCGCGAAGGCGCGCGTGGGCCACTGCGCGCCGTCGATGTCGTATCCGATGTGCGTGTACCCGTGGGCAAGCTCGTGGGCCAGCGTCACCAGCGTCAGATCGGCGATCTCGACCTCGAGCATGCCCGCGGCCATCGCGATTGGCATCCAGTAAATCTCGATCCAGGGTTGGCGACCAGGTGGGTATCGGTATGCGCCAAGCCAGTCCGACTTCAGTTTCGTGATCTCCTTGCGCACCTCCTCGCCCTTGGCGATGCGCTGCAGTGATTCGGCGGTCCTGAGAGCGCCTTCGAGCGATGAACGGCCGTCGTGCGCCTCCGGAGGCAACTTCGGCCAGCCCTTCAGTCGATCCCACGACTCGACCAGGAAAGCCGCCCCCTCCATCAGCTTGGCGAGCTTGGGCTGGCCAAGGATGAGGTGCCAGAGCACCGGGTCTCGGTATCGATCCACCAGGCTGGCAAACTCGTCGGTGAACCCATCGACGATCTTCACCTGAATGGCGGACGTTCGACCGTCGGTGTCTGACAGCTTCATCCCCGTCTCGCTTCGGATGTGTTCTCGGATGGCCTGATTGAACTGGCGATAGGCGAGCTCTACCTCTTCTTCCGCCCCAGACGGAATGAGCGGCTTGACGATCTGGGTGACGCGGTGGTTGAGTTCGAGATCTGCCATCGGTGCAACAGTTTACGATTCAGTGTCTCTCGCATGCGGCGCGACCGGTCCGCGGTCACGGTCCCATTTCAACATGATCGAGTCGTCCGAGCAGGACGAGCAACCGGGCGAGCTGCTGGCGAACGTCGGCGACATCCTGGGTCGTCGCAAACAGGGGACGCACCGGGTGCATTATGCCGTTCCGAAGCTCGACCAGCCCGCCGACAAAGTCGCCCCACTTGCCTTTGCTGTCGAACCCCAGCGCCCTCCGCAACGGGTCCGTTCTTTCGACGATGCGGCTCAGCTCGCTGGGCATCGTGCCCGCGAGCGGGCCGATGTCTACACCCTCACGTTTCGATAGTTCCCAGTATCCAACGAGCCGTGCCTGTTTGTCCTTGTCGAGGAACTCAAGCCAGGTCCAGGGATCGACATGGCGTGCCTCGATGGCGGCAGCGAGCTCGGCCTCCAACTCGGCGAACAGGGGATAGAGCTCCGACCGAAGCGAATGCTTGTTGAGGTCGGAAAGCGTGATGAACCCCGCGTCGACGCCATCGGCACCGTCGGAGACGATGGCGCTTCGGTGGGTGGCGATGACGTCCAGCACCTGATCGAGCGTGGCGTCCGGGGCCAGCCGGTCGCGAACAAGCGCTGGCTCATCCGAGTTGAGCGGCGTGCCCGCAGCGAGCAGAGCACTGAGCCGGTTGGTTGGCACCATCCCGGTGGGCCGACCGGACACCATCACCGGGGCTTGGTCGTACTCGTTTTGTTGCAGGCGCTCGAGAAGGTCTGGACTCACGGGTCCGAGCTCAACAGAGACCGCTCTGTCCCAGGGTGTCAATAGCTGATGCAGGGGCACGATGGGGAATGCGCGACTGATCATGCTCCGTGCACCGCCTCTGGCTCGCCGTTGCCCGGCGCAATCTGCATGCGTCGGTGCTGCTCTTTGCCAGTGCCCGGGAGCGGGAACCACGCGAATGAGCCAGGATGGTCATGCCGCCCCGCGCAGGCGAAAACGAGGTTCCCAAGGAAGTATGCTGGGGCCAGCCCGTCGATCTTGTAGGACCGCCAGAAGTCGGTCGCCCCCTGAGGACCGTGCTGCATGACCTCCGACTTCCAGTGGAGAAAGAAGTCGTCTCCGCCCAGCGATACCCCATCGACGAATGCGTGCTTCGCGCCGTGGGCATCTCGCAGCGCCTTCAGCACGCGGGCATGATCCGTAACGCCGCCTTCGTACTCGTACAACCCCGTCCATACCCGGTGGGGCTCACCTGTTCGCTGGCACATGCGAGCGACCTTGGCGAGCTTGCTGAGCGACTCCGTCAGCAGCGCGTTTGTCAGCTTGGTCTTCACCTCAATGACGGCCCGCACGGCGTCAGGCGTCACGATAACCAGATCGCCATCCTTGAAAAGCGTTGGCTTACCGCCATCCACAACGAGGATGTCCACCTGTGTGGATGCGGAGTTCTCCCCAACGATGAAGCCGCCGCCAACGAAGACACTCTGCGGCAGATGCCTGCGGAGGATTGCCCGCAAGGCCGCCTCTTTGTACCCCCCGTCGGTCGGCCAATGCCGCACAAGGCTACGGATACGATCCTTCACAGCTTCTAGCTCTGCCGCCATAGACGCGTGGAACTTCTTGTAGTCGGGCGGCATGGGTTCATCCGTATTGGTCGCGACCTCATCAGTATCGGGCATGGCGGATCACTCCCCCTCCTTGAACAACCCGGCCGCTTCACCCTTCTTGGCCTTGGGCTTGGCGCCTTTGGACTTCGCCTTTCCGTTGGAAGGGGCGTGCAGGCCGGAGGCGACTTCTTTCGCGTGGCGTTCGTGGTTGAGGGCGAGGAGGCGGGCGAGGATTTCGGCGCGGGCGTCGGGGTGGATGGTGAAGCGTTCGCCCTGCTTGGTGGGGTAGAAGCCGTGCCGCAACCTCTCGATCAGGTCATCCCAGCCGTACGCCGCGACCACGGCGCGATCGAGGGCGGCGTGGGCGTCGCGAACCCGTTTCACGGACGCTATGGTGCACCCCTTATCGTGAACCCGGTTGTACAGCTCTCGAAGCCCCATCTCCTCGGATGAATGGAAGGCGGTGCGTACGGCGAGTAACTCTTTCGTCGTCGCACCGATATCGGTTAGGCCCGCGGGGAACGGGAATGTCTCGAACGCTTCCTCTGGAAAGTAGGTGTTCCGGGTTTCGTGCGTCGTACTGCCCGGGCGATGCGCCCAATCATCGTGGATCGCCGAACTGAGCAGCCCGACGATCGCTTCAGAGATCACCAATACGACGAGGCGATCCGAGTACACGATGTTGGTGGGAGCCGGTGCAAGAAAATGATGGGCCGACACTCGGGCGGTGACTGCGGCCACACCTTTCTCGCTGACTTGCCCATACAGTGCGGGACGCTTCTCGGCGTAGATCCACCACTTCGTAGGGAGCGGTTCCCGCTGCACGAACTCGCCGTTCTCGTCCTTGCGCGTCCGCTCCGGCTTCACCTTCTCCTCGACGATGCGCAAGCAGTCCGGAAAGTCCGCCGCGACGGGACCGGTGTGGTCCTGCGGCACGATCCCCGTCCGCAGCCACGCCTTGCGCTGCTTCTCATCGGCGAGCGTCCACGACGCCTTCGCGCCGCCGGGGAGCGTCAGCGCCTCGCGCTTCAGCGGCCAGTCGCGGAAGTTGATCACCCAGCGGCTGGGCGACTGGTCCGGGCGGCTGTTGAGGTCCTCGCCGTTGAGGTACGGCATGAGCACCTCGGCGTTGCGCGGGTCCCGGGCGATCAGCCCCCGCGCCTCCTCCGGCGTCATCACAAACCCCATCCCCAGCACGATCGACCCCTGAAAACTCTTCCCCTCGTTGGCCTTGAGCCGGTGCGGCTTGCCCACCACCCGGCCCGGCGGCGTGAGGAACGACGTGATACCGGGGGCTACGGCATCATCTATATAGAACGGGCCACGCCACGACTCGCCGGGCGCCTGCTCGCGGATGCTGCGGCCGTAGACGTGCGCCACCTCCAGCGATGCGCCGCCCGGCCACGGACGGCTCGGCACCGCGCGGGTGAGCACCACACGGTCGGGGTGCGATTCGCTGACGAGTTGATCCAGCCCCACCTCGCGCGTGTCCCCCTGCGCGATGGTGTTGGTGGCGATCAGGCCGAAGTGCCCGCCCGCCCGCAGCAGCGAGGCCATCCGCAGGAAGAAGTACGCCACCAGGTCCGCGCTGCCGCGCTGCCCGCGGCCCAGATGCTTGACCAGATACTCGCGGTACTCATCCCCGAAGATGCCGGTGAGTTTCTGGCCGCCCTTGAAGGGCGGGTTGCCGATGATGGCCGCGAAACCGCCGCCCCCCGCCGCGTGATTGAAGACCTCGGGGAACTCCAGACACCAGTGGAACGGGCGTTTGCCCTTCAGCGCCGCCCGCGCGGCGTCGCGGAAGGCGGTCAGATCCTCGCTGACGACGAACTGACCGGCCTGCGTCGCCGCGTGGTTGCGGAGGTCCTCGCGGCTGGCGTCATCTTCCTCGGGGGCGAGTTCGCCGACGATGAGCAGGTCCGCCGCGAGCTTGAGCCGCACCGTGCGGTTCTCGGCTTCCTGCAACAGCCGCCCCTGCGCGGCGATGTGACCGATGGTGCTCGAATCGATGGACTCGAGCTGGGAGCGGGCAGTAGAGGCGGTGGCGATGAGTTCGGTCAGCGGCAGGCCGCTAAAGGTGAACTGCTGGTAGCCGGTGGGATCGAGCGTGAAGCGTTTCAACTGCTCAATGTCGTGGAGTCCCAGCAGCGAATCGCCGCAGCGGACGGCGTGGTCGAGGAAGGTGAACGGCTTGTCCTTGGCGACGGTGAGGAGCCAGAGGGAGAGCTTGGCCATCTCGCAGGCGAGCGGGTTGAGATCGACGCCGAAGAGGCACCGCTGAGCGATGACGCGGAGCGCAACGGCGAGGCGTTCCTCGCGGCCCTTGGGCAGGGGCCGCTCGCCGGGATCGCCCTTGGAGAGATCGCCTTCGGGCGTGACGATGACCTTGCCCGGGTTCGCGGCCTCGATGGCCTCCCACGATTCGACCAGCCGCTCAGAGAGATAACGGGCGGCCTGCACCAGGAACGCGCCCGAGCCGCACGCCATGTCGCAGACCTTGAGCGCGAGGATCTCGCGGGAGGATCTGAGCACCCACTGCTCGCGCGGCGACCCATCGGCGGGGCCGTTGAAGACGAGGGGGTCGAGCGTGTGCTGCACAACCGGCTCGGTGAGCGAGCGCGGCGTGTACTCGGTGCCGGTGTCGGAGCGGTCCTGACCCTGGGTGACGAAGAAACTGCCGGTGTTCACGACGATCGGGTAGCCGAGATCGTCGGCGCGGATGAGGGCCGCGAACGGGCGGACGCGGGCGAGGAGCGCGGCATCGTTGTCGCACGCGGCGAGGAGGCGGGGATTGCTCGCGGAACCCTCGCCGAGAAGCGAGTCCGTGGCGTCCAGGTCCTTGGTGATCGCTTTGGCGGAGCGGCCGGTTTCCTCGGTGAGGACCTCGATGAGCTTGTCTTTGCCCGCGGCCAGTTTCGCTTCGAGCGTGGCGAGAGGGATCTCCGGCTCGTGCTCGCGCGTGCCCGTCAGGCCCAAGACCGGGCCGCCGGCCTTCTTGGCGGTGTGGTCGAGCAGGCCTTCGTAGACGTGGCCGATCTGTTCGATGTCCAGCGCACGGAAGGAAAGTCGCCGCGGCTCGGCGGGGCCACCTGCCATCTTGATCTGCAGGAACTGAAGGGCTTCAAGCAGGTGCAGCACCGTGCGGTTGTTGATGGGCAGCGGGCTCGCGGACTGGTTCCGCCACGTGCGTCCCGGCTCACGCCGGCGACCCTCGAGGAAGGGGAAACGATCGGGATCAAACAAGCCGCCGCCGTAGGGCATGAGGCGGAGGCGGTCGTGCTCGATGCCGCCGAAGACGGCGCGGAACGTGGTGAGCAGGCGGCACCAGGCATCGGTACGGAACTCGAGGACTTCCTCGCCATGCTTGTCGGCGGTCTCGCGGAGCTGCGCCGCGAGCGTGGAGACGGCGTAGTGCTGGTCGTAGAGCGGCTCGCCGAGGAGCAAGAGCTTGCGCTCCTCGGCGCAGAACAGGAACACAAGCCGCATCATCACCGTGAGCGCGCCCTCGTACAGCTCTGGCTCGGCGACGCCGCGAAGGAGTTCGCGCTTGCGGTCCTTGTCGATGCGGTCGATCGCGTGGACGATGACCTCGACGGCCCGGCGGACCTGGTAGCCCAGTTGATCGGTGACTTCCTGCTGATCCTGCCGACTCTCGGTGAGGATCGCCTCAAGCGTGTCGTCGTGCCCCACCGCGAAGAACCGCCTCACACCCAGCAGCGTGCGGAACGCCTGGAGCGTGATCTTCTCGTCGCGCCAGAGCGAGGCATACCACGATGCGAAGCCACTGGGATCGCCCACCTTGGCATGCACGATCATCCAGTGCTCACCGTTGGTGACCAGGCCAAGCGAACAGCCGGTGGCATGCAACAGCTCGGCCATGCGAGTGGCAGGGGAGGCGATCCAGCGGCCGCCGGTGTTAACGGGGGACTCGAGCTTCTGGTCGCGCCGATAGATGCCGATGAGCAGGCGCGGTTTGCCCGGTCCACCGTGGTCGGTCAGGTCGGCTGGATTGACGACCGCCATTTCGGGGCGGATGGCCTCGCCCGTCGCGGCGTTTCGGACCTCGAGCCCCGCCGGAAGGGACTGGCCCTCGGTGATCACCTCAGTGGGCATCTCGAGGACGCGTCCGAGGACGAAGCGGATCCACTGTTGGTGAGCGAGCAGATCGTCGGCCGTGCCGGCAGCTTCCTCCCATTCGTCGAGTTTCAGCTTCAGTTCGCGGAACAGTTCGGGATCATGCTTGTTCAGCCCCTGAGGCAACCGCCTCACGAGCACGGCACGCGACAAGAACGGGCCGGATGGCTCGCAAAGCTGCAGCCACTCGGCGTGGTGCTTGCCGATCGTGCTCATGCCCGCGCCCCCCGACTCCCCGAACCGGCGGGCGCAGCGTCAACGGCGGCGTTGGCTTCGCGCCGAATCGTGTCGCGGCGGGCCATGTCGTCGGCGATGCGGCGAGGCACCAGATACGTGACGCCGATGGGAAATACACGGGGCGCGGGGTTCGCGTAGCGGGCACGCACCGCCGCGGTCTCTCTCGCGATCTCGTCAGGAATCTGCGCGAGACGTTCACGCAGGCTGGCCAAGTTTCGCTTGTACTGATCCTGTTCTGACACGGTCCAGAGCGTGAGCTGCTCATCGAGGGGCTTGTCGAGCTGGGCCCGGATGCCGCGCTCGAGCTGGCCCAGGATCGCGGCGATGTCGGCGGCCTCGCGATCGGCTCGTTCCTGAAGGAACGACTCCACATTCCGCGTTCGCTCCCGCATGCGAGCCTCGAGGGTGCTCTGGAGAGCCGAAGAATGCTGCGACCACTGTGCCGACAAGGCTGCCCGCACGGCTTCGAGCGCAACCTCGTGTGTCGCGGCGGCGAGCGCCGCTTTGGTCTCGCCCACGTTCAGGCGGGTAAACCGAGAACCGTCAATCGCTCCCGCGGCCTCGATCACCTCCTCGTTGAGACGATGACCATCGCCACCGATGACCACCAGGCGGCCGTGGGCGACCGCAACGATCGACCCGAGCGCTTCGGTCGGGACGATCCGGGCCGTCACCCGGTGCAGACCCGTTGAGGTCTGAAGGGTCCACATCTCCGCACGGAGGAGGCGAAGGCACATCTGGACGAGGCGGTGATTCAGGTGGACGAGGACCACATCGTCACGACCGGCAGCGACGGCGTGATCAAAGGTGATCGGCCGCACGCGGTGGGTGTGGGGGTGCGTCAGACCCTCGGCGCAGATAGACCATGTGCCCGAAAGCGGTGGAACCTGATAGGCGGTGTGCGGAGTTCCGTGAAGCAGAACTGACTTAAGGGCGGGCTGGCGGGCCAGCTCGAGGCCAACATCGACAACCGCCCGAATATTGTCGGGGCTGATCCGAAGGTCGATCCGGCTCTCTTGCAACTGTTCCCGGAGGCGTGCGATCTGTTCACGCACCTTGCGCTCGAGGCGGAGCATCTGCCGTACGGGTTCGTTTTGTTTCTCTGCGGCTTGGGTGTCCAGCCTGGTTCGCTTGCCAAGCATGGCCTCCTCGACCTGCTGAGCAATCACCGGCCCAACCTTGCCCAGATCTTCGCGGATCGCGTTGACCTTGATCGCGGCACGCATGAGGAACTCAAGATCGCCCTCGAGGTCGCCGGCGGGCACGCCCTGCAGGTCCTTGTTCTTGTCGAATGCCGACCCAACGAAGTGATAGAGATGGACGACGGGCGCTTTCTGTCCGTGGCGATGAACTCGGCCGTTGCGCTGCTCCATCCGATTCGGGTTCCACGGGATCTCATAGTGGATCAACCGGCAGCAGTGGTTCTGAAGGTTGATCCCCTCGGCGGCGGCATCGGTCGCGAGGAGAATGCGGACGGGCGAATCGTCGGGGCTCGCCTGAAAGGCGGCCTTGATCTTCTCGCGGTCCTTCGGGTCCATGCCGCCGTAGAGCTCGAGCAACCGATCCTTCTCGTTGAGCCCCTCGGCAGCGAACAACCCCTTTAGCCACTTGTGCGTTGCCCGATACTCAGTGAAGATGATGACCCGCTCCCGGCCCCAGACACCGGCAGGCTTGATGTGTTCCTTGAGCCACTGAATCAGGGCCTTGGCTTTGCAGTCGGGACGCCCCACGGCATCGTTGGCGAAGTCCCGAAGCTCTTTCAGAAGCAGCTGTTCCGGCTTGCCAGGTTTCGGGAATAGACCGGACGCATCTTCGATCGCATCGCCGATCGTTTCTTCAATGGCGTCATCGTCCGCCGCGTCGTCATCGACCTCATCCAACTGCCGCTGGATCGCTCGGAGAGCGGCCTTGCCGGTGACCACCGCGCCGGCCGCCGCGAGCGACTGGGTGTGGCGTTCCAAGGTCGATTGGAAGGCGGCGGGAGAGGAGAACATCCTCTTCTTCAACAGCTTGAGGACGAACTCGCACGCGAAACGCTCGCCTGGACTTCCTGCATTCTTCTGCCTGGCGCGGCTGTACTCCTGGAGGGCAGCGTGCGCACGGCGCTCGGCGACGGTGTAGGCGACCGGTAGGGCGACAACGTCGGGGTCGGCAAAGCGCCGACTGCCGTCCTCCCGCTCGGCCAGTTCGCTCTTCATCCGCCGAACCATCACCGCCCCGAGTTGGTCCTTGGTGGGAGGCAGCCCGACGGCGAATCGCTGGTTGTCCAGCAGCTGGAGCAATGCGGTGAAACTCTCCTGGTAGCCGTTGTGCGGGGTCGCCGTAAGAAAGAGTTTGTGCTCGAAGTGTTGGACGAGCGTGCGAATACAGGCCGTGCGCTGTGAATCCAGCGCGTAGTTGCCCGTGGCCGCTGGCGCGACGTTGTGCGCCTCGTCGAGAATCAGCAGGTCATACCTGCGAGGGAACACGGCCTCGCCTCCGGCGGGAAGCGTGTCACGGAACAGCCGCATCGGCCGCTCTCGCTTGATGAAATCGATCGACGTGATGAGGCGAGGAAAGTGGGCCCAGGGATTGACGTGGAGCCCTCGGGAGCGCCGCAAATGCCGCATCGCTTCGCTGTCAATGATGCGGAACTCGAGCCCGAACTTGTCGCGCATCTGCTCTTGCCACTGCACTTGAATGGATGCGGGACAGACGATCAGCACCGTCCGAGCCCGGTGACGCAGCAGCATCTCGAACGTCACCAGGCCAGCCTCGATGGTCTTTCCGAGGCCAACATCGTCCGCCACGAGCAGATTGACTCGGGGCATCTGCAGAGCACGCACGACGGGATCGAGCTGGTAGTCTTCGATCTCGATGCCGCTTCGGAAGGGCGATTGAAGGGTGCGGATGTCGGCCGCCGACACGGCCGCCCATCGGACCGCGTCGATGAACGCGTCCATGCGCCGTGGATCGTCGAAGCCGGTGGGGGCTGGCAGCGTGCCCCCTTCAAAGGCGTGAGCGTCCAGTTCCAGTTCCCACACCACCTCGAGGTCGTCGGTGCCAGACTCGTCATCGACGCTCTTGAGCGCCACGAGGTGCTGGGCCGCATTCGACTGCTGATCGCCAGTGCCCGCGACCTCCGACCGAAGCACTCTGGCGACCACGAACCGCCGCTGACGGACTTGAACGAGCTGACCGGGGTTGGGAGGTGCGAGAGTAGCCATGCTGTACTGAAAAGAGGCCGCGCCGCGATGCCGTCGCGGCTCGCGTGAAGGCAAACGAAGCGTCCATGCCACAGTGTAACCGCTTGGATCAGGGAGGAGCCAAGGCCGGGTCGGGAGCGGGCCGGGATGTGAAAGGTGGCGGGGCGAACCTCGGGAGCCAGCCGCGGCGATGGCGAAACTGCCACCGCAGAAACGCCCCGGCAAGGGCCGGGGCGGGGGGAGACGGTTCGAAGGACGCTCAGACGCTCGGGGGCTCCTCCCGGAGGGCATGGAACTCGACCATCGCGTCCTCGTAGGGGCCGGCCCCGGCGGCGGCGTGGTTGCGCCCGCCCGCGGGGACGACCACGCTCCGCTCCTTGAGGAACGCGAAGGCGACGGCCGCCTGCGACCAGGGGATGTTGGCGGCGTACCGGAGGTCTTCGAGATTGAACGGGCTCGTGGCCTCGGCCACCGCATGAGCGACCGCCTCGAACGCTTCCTCCGGGCACCGGTGCTGGTACGGCTCGCCCTTCATCGGGACGACGCTCCGCACCAGCGCCCGCGTGCCATCGACGGTGAACGTCTCCGTCCGCTCGTTCGCGGGCGGCTCGTTGCAGGCCGCGACCGCGTGCTCCAGCGCGTCCCACTCCTCGGTGGTCAGCATCTGGACCTCGCGGGCGTTGAGCAGGCGCTCGGCCGCGTCGAGCAGGACTTCGAGTTGGGCGCGGGTGGCCTGCATGGGTCAGGCCCCCTTCCCGGCGACGAAGACGCCCTTGTCGTGCTTCTGGAAGCGGGCCTTGTCGCCCTTGGCGGCGATCTCGCGGATGATGGCGGCGTAGAGCGTGGCTTCGGGGGTCTTACCGCCGGGGCTCTTCCAGAAGCCCTTGGCCTCCATCTCCGCGATCATCTCCTTGGCCCGCATGGGGACCTTCGCTCCCGCGATGACCTGCGCGGCTGCGTCGAGGGCGCTGACGCGCTTCGGGGGGATGGGCTTCTTCTCCTTCGCGGGCTTCGGGGCCTTGGGCGTCTTGGGTGCCTTCCCGCCCTTGACCTGCGCGGGTTCGGCGGGCTTGCCGTCCAGGCGGTCTTTGATCTCGGCGAGCGCGGCCTTGCGGAGGCGCTCGGTCTTGGCCGCGCCATCGGCGCGGGCGGCGCTCTTGGACATCTTCGGGGCGCGGGGGGTGCGGGGCTTCTTGGTCTTCGTACTCATGCGATTCTCCAAACCAGGGGTGCGGAAACCCGTCGCACGTTGCGGCGGGGAATCGCGTGCGGCGCGGTGTCCCGCGTCGTCGCGTGTCGGTGCGGCGGGTCACTTCCCGAAGATGTGCTCGGCGAGGCCCGCGGCGAGCAGGCCGACGATGGCCTTGGCTGCGTCGGTCGTGGGCTGGCGGTCCCAGCCCCGGTCGAAGCAGGCGACCTCGGTGTGGGTGAAATGCTCCTGCAGCCAGAGCTTCGAGATGCGGCTGTCGTCCATCTCGAACGCGGCGTCGGTGGCGTGCTCGGGGAAGACCAGCGCCTCGAAGGCGTGGCCCGCGATGTTGCCCTTGACCCAGGTCCCGCCCGTCGGGCGTCCGGTCTTCTTCGTGATCTCCAGCGTGTCGAGCATCTCGCCCGGGTCGGCGGGGTCGAACTTGAAGGGAGCCGGGGCTCCGCTGCCTGCGGCGAACCCGGCCTCGAAGGCGAGGGCGATCGCGTCGCGGATGCTCGCTATCGAAATGTCGTGAAAGTCGAGGGCGTCGCGCTTGCGGTCCTCGAGCGTTTCCAACCCGAGCCGGTTGCGGACCGCTTCCGTCGCCGCCGCCATGTGGAGGGCCTTGGCCTTGTTCGTCGTCGTCTTCGTGTTCTTCTTCGCGTTCATGTTCGTGGTCTCCTTTGCGGGGTTCCGCCCCGCGTTGTGACACATGAAGCCATGACACTCGCCAACCGGCAAGGCAAAGCCGCGAGGATTCGCCGAGAATCTCGCTGTTGTGGGCAATGTCCACATTGATGTGGGTAACGCGCGATTCCGCACCGACGGACGGCCGCACGTCGCGCCGCCGCGTCCCGGCGCGCCCGTTGGCCACCCGTTGGCCCACGGTTGCACACGTCGCGTCCTTGGCGCTGGGGCGTACCACCCCCGCCCCGGATCGGCACTCGGACAGCGCAAACAAACTCTGTCTCCAAGCGCGGCTGTTCCCGCGGGCGTAGGGGGCCGGTCCCCCCTCGGGAAGTACCTAACCCGCGCCTACCTACCCCAGTTACCCACAATCCGCCCCGTCCCGCCTTGTTGGGCGACGTTGGACCGTGGGCCGCGAGCACGAGAGCGGGGCAACGCCCCGAGCCGTGCGCAACCCCGCAACCCGGGCCAACGTCGTGGCCCACGGCGGGAGCCCTGATGGCGGGGGCGACTGACGCGCACTGTCGCGCACTGACGCGACAGTTCCAATTGTTGCCTATGCACGCGGGCGCGCAGGCGCACGGGCGCGCACGCACGCGGAACGATGCCCGCCGCAATGTCAACTGTCGTGACAGTCTGCGGCAGTGCGCAGCAGGGGAATGCTGCATGGCATGGGGGAGGCGCGGCCTGGCACATATCCCGCGTTTCCGAACGGGTGCGCCGATAGCCTGCGGTCGGCACGCCGCCGGCCCATTGCGCCAACCTATTGCGCGCCCCCCCAGGCGTGCATTCGCGCGCGGGGGGTGGGCGCAATAGGTAGAAAGAGAGGGGGGTGCTGTTGTTTTGTACCTGTTTTCTCGATGTTTCTGCGCCAAACCTCTTGCGCGCAAGAGGGCGCAATAGGCGCAACAGGTTGGTGGCCGCCCTCGCTGGAGACCTGGAATCGCGGGTGGGAGATTGCGGGCGTGCTGCGCCGAAGGACCTCCGAGGGCCTCGCGGCGGGTCAAATGCCCGTCGTCGACCGGGTTTGAGTGTGATTCGAACACGATTTCATGCCCCGGCAACGTCGTCGGCGAGCCGGTACAGCCTTTGGGGTGTGCCCCGCGTGGTCCGCTCGGTGTATTCGATGCGGCGCTGATTGAGCAGCGCCGTCCGCACTTCGTCGTGCTCCTTGGGCGACCACGCCAGGCGCCGGCTCAGTTGCCAAAACGGCATCCAAGCATCGGCGGGGTGCTTCGCCGACCAATCCCGCAGCACGCGGAGCACGGCTTTGCACTGGCTCTCGAAGTCGCCGGCGCTGACATGCTGGCTGGCCTTGAAGAGCATCCGCCGCGTCTGGTGGTCCACGAGCGACCACGCCCAGTTGACGGCATCCAGCGTGATCTGGGGTTCGCGGTGGGATGCGCTGCATGCGTACACCAGCGCCAGGCGGCGGGCCTTCTCGTTGGCGCGGGCCCAGAGCGCCATGCCCGCCTGGTCCGACCGTGACTCGGCGTCCGAGTAGGCGGCGTCGGCCAGCGCCCGGATCTCGCTCAATCGTCCGCGAGCGTCGGGCGTCGCATCAACCATCCGTGGCACCGGGTGCTCGGCGTTCAGGTTGCCCTTGCCCGGCTTGAAGTCCGCCCACCACTTGGCCCACTTGATGATCGACCGGGGCAGGTCGCGCACGTCCGCGTCCTGTCCGCTCCCGCGCCGGCCCGCCTCGAGGATGAGCATGCGGGCGAAGAAGCCGTTGGAGAGCATCTTCGGGGACAGCGCCTCGTAGAAGATGTCCGGGATCGCGGTGCCGAATAGGCACAGGCAGGGCTGGTCGATCGTCCGCGGCTCCGTGTCGCTGGCCTTCACCCGCAGGGGATAGGAGGCGCTTGCCGAGGTGTACAGCTTGAGCATCACCTGCATGATGCCCTCGTAGCGCGGGTCGCGCTTGGCCCCGTACCCGCTGATCGCCTGCATCAGCGTGTCGATTTCGTCGGTCTGGAACAGCATGACCGGCATGAGGTGCATGCGGTCCTCGAGGCCCTCGCCGCTGGCGAAGCCGTCGGCGAACGCGCCGGGCATCCCGGCTTCGGCAAGGATGCGCTGGTTCACCTTGCGCGGAAAGTCCTTCCCCGTGCCGGTGTTGGCCAGGCCGAGCAGGTACACCGCGGGTCGGTTGTCTTGCGGGTCGCGGACCTTGCGGCCCGCGAGCGTGGCCTGGAGCGCCACCGCGCCGCAGAACGCCAGCACCGGCTCCGGGTACGGGGCGTTGCTCAGCGAGTAGTCGATGACCCCGTCAATAAAGCCGGGCACCCGGAGCAGGCTCGCCGGCACCGGTCCGGGATCGATCGGCCCGGGGACAACGGGCTCGGCGGCAGTGTCGCGTTCTCCTGCCGCGACGCGGAAGGCAGTCAGATCGACATCCGGCTCGGGAACAGCCGAGCCAAAGCCCCGCGCCCGCAGCGCCCCCGCGGCCGCCGCGAAGTCACCGCCGTGCTCGAGCAGGGCGTAGACAGCGAACGGCGAGTAGCCGCGCCGATCCTCAAACGGTGCCGCATTGGTCGAGAACACGTAGAACACGCCGTCCTTGAGCGTGGCGCTGCAGCCCGCGGACTTGCCGGGCCGCGACCAATGCTCGTTCTCGCCCTCCCGGACCTGCGTCCAGCCGTGCCTGACCAGCAGCTCCCGCACGTCGCCGCGCTGGTTGAAATCGTCGCCGGGCTTGAGTTCATCGTTCGGATGGGAGGGCGATGATTTCACCCGCGGCCCATCCTCGACCGGCGGCGGAACCTCGTTCAGCTCCCAGGCGCACGCCAGCAGGACCTCTCGCTCATCGGGCGTGATCACAGGCAGCGCTGCGAAGTTGCCGGAGACGAGCGCATAGCCGTTCGAGGGGGCGCACAGGAACATCCCGCCCTCACCGCGGGTCTCGATCAATGTGCCGACGGCGAACCACCGCCCGTCCGGCCCCTTTCGCGGCTTGAATCGCTTCCCGCAGACCTCGATCTCCTCCGAACTGGGAGCCTCAATGCGCCGCTGCGCGAGCTTGAGGTTGCCGCAGACGGGCGCTTGACACCGGTACACCACATGCCGACCGCCGGATGGCGTGGTTTCAATGACGAGCCGATCGGCCAAGCCCGGGCTGACTGCGCCAACCCGCGCCCGCCACGGCTCGAACGCAGTGCCGGCCAGGTCGAAATCGATCATCTCCACATGGCCCGACACCGCGCCGGCGACGATGCACAGATCACGATCGACGCCACCGCCGCCGAACCACTTGGCCAGCTCTTCGGGCGTGGGCAGCCGCGACTGGTACGCCTTCCACGCGCGCAGCGCGACCTGTTTGTGGTCGCCCTCGCGGATCGCGGGGAGCACGCACAGCCCTGCATCGAGGTATTGCTGGGCGGTGGCCAAGGTCATCAGAGCAGCGCCTTCCACGCAAGGGCGTGCCGCAGGCCATCGGATGCCGATTCGTGCTCTGCGGCGAGCGTCCGTGGGCAATGGCAGATGAACCACATGTCTCGTTGGAGTTCGCAGTTCTTGAACGCGAGGTAAACTGGCTTGCCGAGCATGTGCGCCCAACCGATTTCGGTGAGCGTGGCGTGACAGGTCGGGTCCTCGATCCAGCAGAAGACCATGTCCGAGCGGCGGATCCACTCCATGCACAGGGCCGGGACCAGCCAGCGCGGCCGAGCGCCCTCGGGACAGACGCCCTCAAACCGCTGCTCGACGCCGATGTGCCAACCCATCCATTCGTGCCGCCGGCCGTTGAAGGGGACGAAGTGCGGGCCGGTGAAGATGAACCGCCCACAATCGATGGGACAGCCGAAGGGCTCCCTGCCAAGGCCGGGCACAAGGGGCTCGCGCCAGTTCCCGGCGGCGTGCATCTTGCCGGCGAGGTAGACCAACGGCTTGGGCTCCCAGGACCGGCGCGGCTGGCCCGGCGATGGCGGGACGGCGCTGGCTTGGGTTCCGGGACGGGGCGCGGGCGTGGTCGTCATGACACGTACTCCTTGAGGCCGCGGGATTCGAAGTGCTCGCGCAGCGCAGACGCGGCGGAGCCGACCGAAGGACGACGGCGGCCATCCGTGGCCGCGTCGAGGAACTCACGACAGGTAGCAGCAAGGTCCGCCGGGAGGCACGCGACGGCCTCGGCAACATCAAGCTCAAGGTCTGCCTGCGCGAGCTCGTCTCGCCGCCGTCCGCTCAGTGGTCTGCAGACCTGTTCGCGTGGGAACTCGCCGACGGAGACCGTGGTTGTTCCACCGCCGCGCTTGGCCGCGTTCTGTGACCGCAGGATCGACGTGCCAGCGTTGGACATCGCGATGGCAATGAACGCCAGCGGCCGACCGCGCTCGGGCTCGAACCGCGGCCAGCGCTCCAGCGCGGCGAGAACGAGCTCGGAGCGCAGGTCGAGCCCGTCTTCGTCAAGCCGTCGCCGGCCGGTCAGGCGGCAGGCCTGACCGTGCGCGATGGCCCGCACGCGGTCCAGGTCGAGGCCGATGAAGCCGCGCGGTGTCGCGCCTCGGGCGAGCTCAACCATGTGCCACCTCCTGCACGAGCAGGCGGTGGGGAAGTCCGTGTCGAACCTCGATCGACACCGTCGCGCCGTCGCCGATTGCTGTCAGCTCGGCGAGCAGATCAACGACAGCCTTTTTGAGTGCGAAGTCCGCCGATCGCGCGACCGGATCACCCGCGTGCTCAGGCCCGAGCCTCACCTCGCGCACGACCCGTGGCATCGGCGTGAAGGTCGGCTCGCCGTCGGTCATGTGCAGCTGCTCGATCCGGCCGAAGCCGATCCGCTGCATCAACTCGACCAGCCGCCGAGCGCCGCTGCCCAGGGCCTGCTTGGACTGAGGGTTGGTGGTCGCGTTCAAGCGGCACCACCTTCCGAACCAGCACCGCCACGGCGGCGGTCGATGCTCGCGAGTTCGAGCCGGACCTGCTCAATCGCGCGACGGTCGTAAAGACGCACGCGGCCCGCCAGCGCCGCGGGGCGGATTGCCGGCCGCGTCGCCAGGACGCGCAGCACCCGGTGCATGGGCTGCCCGAGTTCACTGGCGATCACGCCGGGGGTGATCAGGGTGGGCGGCGGGGTCGAATCCGGGCGATTCGGTAGGGGCGCGGTTCCCATTGCAGCGGCTCCGTTCCCGGGCGACATGCCCGGTCACAAGGCCGCGAACGGTCGCGTGACTACCTCGAATGTCTCTGGATTCGCGGGCTGGGAACTGGTCGCGACCAGTCGCGACCTCCCGTCCGTGACCGTGGAGTTCTCTACCGCTCCGGGCGCTTCTTGGCCGCCTTGCGCTGGCGTTCCTCCCGCATGCGATCCGAATGTTGATCCGCGATCAACTTTGCGAGGGCGTCCTCACCATCTTGCGGAGCGTCGTCGCCTCCCGCGTGATAGGCGTCCACGGGTTGGCCCGGCTCGCCGGCTTCGGCACGCTGATCGGCAGCGTCCGACTCACCTTTGCTCTCGACGACCCGTTTGTCCAGATCGCCGGATGGCTGAACCTCCCGGACCTGGCCCGATTGAGCCGACTCGGCGCGGCGGGCTTTCAGATATGAGGAGTTCTTGAGCACCTTGGTCATCGTGGCGGGCGCGCATCCCACGATGCTGGCCAGTTCGTTGCGACCGGGGAAGCAGCCGCCGTGCTTCCTGACATGCTCTTCGGCGAGCCGCATCGCCTCTTGCCACGACATCGACCCGGCCTGCGGTGCGCGCGGGGCATTGGCCCGCTCGTCGTCACGCGCTGCCCCACCCACGACGGCCTCCACCAACGGCACCATTGCCTCGCGGAACGCAGCGGCGATGTCCACGGCATTGACCAGGTTCACATGGGTGGTTGGAGGCGGCGATGAATGTGCCCCTTCTTCCGCGGCGACGCTGCGGAACGAGACGAGTTGCCCCGCACCAGGAACCGGAGGGCGATCCTCAAGAGCGCCGGCCTTCATCACGAAATCGATCACCCGCTCCCGGCTGGCAATGACCGCGGCATGCTCGCGTGACAACCTCGGGTCGAGCGGAACGCTCAGGTCGGCCCGCGCGAGAAGCCCGTGTTCAGTGAGCCGCCATTCGTCGCCGCTGACTTTTGTCACCCGGAACGGCTGGCTGGCGGCGCCGGCACGCCGACGCCAGTCCTCGATCGCGCCCGACCACCTGCTCCAGGATTCGGCGAGCACCGGCTCGATCGCCTGGAGCAGACCGGCCTCGCCCGTCACGGCGATCGTCGCCTCAAAGGCCTCGTTCTGGCCCGCCATGTTCAATCGCAGGGTGTTGCGACGCTCTACAAGCCCTGCACCGACAAGGCGTAGCAGCGCCTGCTGCTCGGCGGAGGAGAGATTTTCGGTGTCCACACGCTGCCACTTGTCCGGGATGCGCCGGAGGAGGGCTTCGATCACATCGGCCGGTTCTTGGTTCATTCAGGCGAATGGTAAACCCATTCGCGTCGGATAGCCCGCAGGGGCGGCTCGGCCGCTGGGGTTGGATCCCGGCCCGTTTGCGTATTCAGAGGGACCGGGCATCAGGCCCGGAACGGGCGGATTACCGACTGCCCGGGGATTAATACCAACGAGCACGAGGAGCTCCCACATGTCGACAGTTCAGGCCCCGCCCGCGCGCCCATCGCCCGCCGAGAGAATCACGCAGTTCATCGAACGCCACGGCGGTGACCACAAGCGTTGGTTCATCGGCGTCACGTGCAATCCACGCGAGCAACTCATCTGTGCGCACTGCATCAACTCCACACGCGACCCGTTCTTGATCATCGGTTGCGACACCGCCGAAGAGGCGCGTCGGGTCGAGTATTCGCTGCGGAAGAAGCTCGGCGGTTGGGGGAAGCGGTTCGACGGACTCGATCCCGCCGCCATCTTCGTCTACACGTTCCGGCTGAGCTCGGCCACCGTTCCGAATCTGACTTAACGAAGCCCTCGTAGCTCGCCCGGCGAACCGTTTCATCGCGGTCCGCCGGGCTTTGTTCAATTCTGTAACGGGCGTTGAGCCCCCAGCATCGCCCGCCAGCGCCGACGCTGCTCGCGCCAATCGGCCACAGCGCACACGACGCGGAGCTCGTGCTCGCTGATCGCTTCGCGCTCCCGTTCAACGCGAGCCAGAAACAGCAGCTCCTCCTGAATATCCGGAGCCAAGCACAGCAGGTCCATGATCTGGCTGATCCGAGCCCGCGTGACCTGGCCGAGGCGGGCAAGATCGGCGTGGGATTCGACCTCGCCCAACCGGACCAACTCCTCGAACCGGATCGCCAGCGCCATCAGGCGGGCGACCCGGGGCACGCAGCCCCGCTCGACCGCCGGCGCGACGGGCTCGAGGCCAACGTTGACCTCCTTTCGCCCTGCCGCCCCGCGAGTGAAGTGGACCGGGAACTCAATGGTGACCTCGTCCATGCCGTTCATGCTGCCTCCTCGTCTTCAGCGGGCGCTTGGCCGAGCGTCCGCAGGCCCGCGGGGTGGAAGGTGATCGATACCGTCTTCTTTGCGCCGTCGTAGTCCACCCGCTTGACCAAGTTCGCCAGCACCGCCGCCTGCTCCCGCGGGCAGAGCACGTCCCCACGTCGCGCCGAACTCCCTGAGCGCCGCGGCGACCTCGTCGCGGGTGATCAACTCGCCATCGACTCGCTCCGCTTCCGCACGCAGGCCCCGTACCCGCTCGCTCGCCTTGGCCAGCCGCTCGTGGAGGTCCGCCAAGCGGGCGGCGGCGTTGGCGTCCGTACCCGCCGTGGTGGCGACCCTGCGTAGCTCGCCCTCGATCCTCTGGATCTCACGAACGCCGGCGGCCTGGTCCTTCTCGATTTGCGCCGTTCGCGTTCGGACGCCGCTCTGGAGTTGGCGGAAGGTGGACGCGACCAGCGCGCTGTCGCCGCCGATGTGTTTAATGCGGTCGACCACCAGCCGCTCGATCTGCTCCGCGGGCAGCGACCCCGACGGGCACGCGTGCCAGCCCTGTTTCTGGGCGACGTAGCAGACGTAGTAGCGGTAGGCGGCCTTCCCGTCCTTGACGCTGTAGGTATGGCCCATCGCGTGCCCGCACGGGGCGCAGTGGATCAGGCCCTTGAGCAGCGCCCCGTGCTGGTTGCGGACGTGCATGCCGCCGGTGCGGCCGTTGTGCTTGATGATCCCGTACACCTGCTGCCAGTGCGGTTCGTCGATGATGGCGGCGTGCTCGCCCTTGAAGAGCTCCTTCTTGTGCTTGACCTTCCCCATGTACGCCGGGTTGGTGAGCACGTTGATCAGGAGGTGCTTGTCCCACACCCGGCCGCCGAACGCCACACCCTTGCGCGTCGTCCAGCGCTTGCTGGTACAGCCGCGTGCGTTGAGGATCTGGGCCACCCTCGTGAGCGAGCGGTGCTCCAGGTACAACTGATAGATCTCGCGAACGACCTCCGCCTCCGCCGCGTTGACCACGAGTTTGCTCCCGCCCGCGACCTGGGGCGCGAGGTCGTACCCCAGGATCGGCTTGCCGCCGAACCACTTTCCCTTTCGCTTGGAGGCGGCGATCTTGTCGCGGGTGCGCTCGGAGATGATCTCACGCTCGAACTGTGCAAACGAGAGCAGGATGTTGAGCGTGAGCCGCCCCATCGACTGGGTGGTGTTGAACTGCTGCGTCACCGACACGAACGAGACGTGGTGCTTCTCGAACACCGACATCATCCGGGCGAAGTCCATCAGGGACCGCGAGAGGCGGTCGACCTTGTAGACCACCACGCAGTCCACCTTACCGGCTTCGATGTCGGCCATCAGCCGCAGGCAACCGGGTCGGTCGGTGTTCCCGCCGGTGAAGCCGCCGTCGTTGTACTGGTCCGGTAGCGCCACCCACCCCTCGTGCTTCATGCTGGCGATGTAGGCCTCGGCGCTCTCGCGCTGTGCGTGCAGCGAGTTGAACTCCTGCTCGAGTCCCTGTTCGCTGGACTTGCGGGTGTAGATGGCGCAGCGCACCGTCGCCACGCCAGCGCTCCTTACGGGTTTGGTGTCGATCGAGGTCCTCATCTCTTGCCCTCCGTGTTGCCGGGCTCGTGGAGCCCGAAGAATCGGAATCCGTTCCAATGCGACCCTGTCACTTTCGCCGCGATGGCGCTGAGCGACCGGAAGACCTCACCCTCGTACTCGAATCCCTTCGGCAGCACGCGGACGAACACGGCACGGCCCTTGTACTCGCGGCGGAGAACCGACCCGGGCGCGGGGAGCCGGTCGTCGCCGCTCGTCTCAATGGCAACGCGAACCACGCTCTCGCCGTTGGCCCGCGGCGTCGGCCCGTCCGGCGCTGGCACGCGTGGCGGGCTTCGCCGCAGGTCGGCGTCGTTGGCCAGTTCGCGTGCTCGCTGGCGTGCCCGTTCCGAGAGGTCCCCCTCCCGGAGCGCCTGCATTCGCCAGAGAATCCGCTTGATGAGCAGCACCTTGTGGTGCGTCCGCGTCTCTTCGCCGTAGACCTTGGCGTACCGCTGTTTCAGTTGCGGCACGGTCATCTTCTCCAAGGCCCGTTCGGCTGCATTCACATCGATCGCCATCGGGGTCTCCGTTCTCGTGGCCGTTAACCACGCGACCCATCAGGGCGACCATGCTCGGACAGTTCAAGTCGAGCCGGAGAGCCTTCTTGATGCTCGATGTGCGCCCCCGAAATGGCGACCTGTCGCCGCCGGCGACGGATGCCCTCGGCGAAGATCGCGGCGATGCTGACCAGCCGCGCGGCGGGCGTGATCGGGGCATTGGGGTCGAGCGTGGCGGTGGGGGCGGGCGCGTCGTCCATGAGCGCGGTGTCGGGCACGGGCACATCCTCCGTGAAGGGGGACATGCATCCGTGCGGGCGTGCGCTTGGCGCTCGGCTTCGCACCTGATGCTGGAATGGAGCCCGCGTCCGGCGCGGGGCTCTGTGCCCACTGAATACGCGAAACGGTCAGGGAGCGCCGCAAACGCCGAAGGGCACCCCTCGTTCGCCACGGCAGCGCGTTAACCCCGGCGCCCGGAGAGTCTGAGAGCGCGGAGAGACTTTCGGCCCCCAACCCCGGCGTGGGGACCGACCCGTCGATACGATGTCTCGGATTCGAGAGCGCTCGGCAAATCGTGGACTTTCAGAAAGCCCCACGAATCCCGAAGGATACGCGCGGTGGCCGAAAAGCGCCAACCGTTAACGATAAAAGGCCTCTGTCCGAGGCCTTTCTCTGAACTCCGTATCCACAACCCAGGCGAACCGATTCTCGCCAGGGAGGCGTGGATTTCGTCATCAAATCGCCGGTTGACGCGCGACGACCGTTGGTTGGACGCCGAATTCGCTCGGGGCGAACCCCCTGAACCTCGGTCTGCGGAAGGGCGTATCCTTAATGGTACTCAATGACCGAACGTTCGCCGATAACCATTCGGCGGGAACCCACCGAGGACCCTGGAGCATCCAACTACCGTGTATCTGGTGTTTCGAGCCATCCTGATCGCGTCGCTGCTTCTTCAGCCCTTCGCGGGGCTGCTGCCGCAGCGGTGCGTCGGCATGCCGGATGCGGCGGCACTCGTATCGATGGGGATGCCGGCGGGCGCGACGTGCGACTGCTGCGGCGGGGATGCGGATGGCGCCTCGGTCGAGTGCCCGATGGCCAAGGACAGCTACGTCGGCTGTAACTGCAAGGCGTCGCAGCAGGAGGCTCCCCAAACGCCGCCACCGGGGCCGGAACACAAGCCCCTGACCCAGCTATTGGCCTTTGTGCCCGTGTTGATCATGCTCGTGCCCGAGCCGGCCGCGCGATCGTTCGTGTGGCATGGCGACGACGCCTTGCTCCGGCGTTCGTCCCCCTCGATTCAATCGCTCCTCTGTGTCTGGTTGATGTAGACCCAAACGGTCCTGAGCGGCATTGCGCGCTCACCGAACCGTCAAAGTGGTCCATCACCGTGCTGCCGCCAGGCTGCGCGTCCAACCAGTACAACCAGGAGTGTCACCCCATGTATTCCAATCGCGCCGCGGTGGCCGCGCTGACCGCCCTCGCGGCAGCCTCTCTCGCGGGCTGTTCCCTCACGCCGAAGGGCACGAATGAGGAACGGGCTCGGCTTTCCGAGACAGGCAAACCGTACGAGCCGAGGTTCGAGGATCGGGTACTCCCAGACCTACCGCCAGAGCCCACTTGGTCGGACGTGCTGCATCGCGCCTTCCTGGCGAATGGCGATCTGGAGTCTGCCTATTTCGACTGGAAGGCGGCGGTCGAGCGCATCGACGTCGCGGCGGCGTGGCCGAACTCGCGGCTCATGCTCGGGTACTCTTACACCCTCTCCGCCGGCAACATGAAGGCGTTCGACCGCAGCACCTTCTCCTTCAGTCCGGATTCGATGGAGAGCCTCCTCTGGCCATCGAAGGCGGCGAAGCAGGGCGAGGTCGCGCTGGCTCAGGCCCGGGAGGCTGGGGCGCGATTCCGGGCCGCGAAGTTCGAGCTGCAGCGTCGAGTGCTGAGCGCGTGGGCTGATTACGCGGTGCAGGCCGAACGCCTCCGCATAGCACGAGAACGGGAGCTGCTCGCGCGGTTCACGCTCGACACCGCGGGCTCCCGAGTCCGGGCGGGTGGCATCCAGCAGGACCTGCTCAAGGCAGACGTCGAGTCCGAGGCGGCCGGGGACTCGGTGAGGACTGCCGAGGCGAACCTGGCCGCCGCGCGTGCGATGCTCAACGGCTTGCTCGGCCGTGAACCGGAGGCGCCGTTGTCGGCGCCCGAACTGACGCCTCCGCCACGGCCGATCCCCGTCGATGACGCGGTCCTAATTGCAACAGCCGTGGAGCAGAACCCGGAGCTGGAGGCGCTGGCCCAGCGTGTTCAAGGTCGCGCCGATGCGCTCGAACGTGCCCGCCTTGAGTGGCTCCCCGACATCAATCCCATGTTTGCGTTCACCGGTAGCGCTTCCCAGGCCGTTGGCGCTGCGGTCATGCTCCCGACCACGATCAAGGAGATCGAGGGCGGCATCAAGGACGCGGGCGCCATGTTGCGGGGGAGCGAGGCCGTGCTCCGGCAAGCACGAAACGACCGAGCCGCTTTGTTCGTGGCGACCCTCATCGCACTCCGTGATGCCGAGCGTCAGGCGGCGCTCTTCGAATCCCGCATTGTGCCCGCGGCAGAGCGGATCGTGGCCATTACCCGTCAGTCTTACTCGGCAGGTGGAGCCGCCTATCTCGACATGATCGGCTCCGAGCGTGCGCTGCTTGATGCGAGGCTCGTCGTCGCCGAGGCCCGTGGGATGCGCGAGAAGCGGCTCGCTGAACTCGAAGCGCTCATGGGTACCGATGTCGAGGCCCTGGCCGAGATCATGCCTTCCCACACACCCAACCAGGCGCCCACGGCAAGTGCCACGGCGACCGTGATTCTGCAGGAGACCCGTCCATGACACACCCAGTCACAACATCCCAGCGCCCGGCCCGCCGCGCCAGCCTCTATGTGCTTGTGCTCCTCGCCGCCGCTGGCGGCGTGTACGTCGGCGCACGCTGGCATTCGTCCGTCGGGCCGATGCTCGGCATGAAGGCCGCGGATCAAGCGCAAGAATCGGGAGAGCGAGGTGCCAAGAAGGGCACCAAGCAACTCTGGACGTGCGGGATGCACCCGCAGGTGATCCAGGACAAGCCGGGCGACTGCCCGATCTGTCACATGAAGCTCACACCGCTAAACGTTGACAACGCGGCCATGCCGTCCGACGGAGCGAGCCACGACCACAGCGCAATGCCCTCGGGCGGCGGCAGCGCGAGCATGGCGCACAATGGTCAGCCGCAGGCGGACCGGAAGGTGAAGTACTGGTGGGACCCGATGCTCAGCCCGCCGTACATCTCCGACAAACCTGGCAAGAGCCCGATGGGGATGGACCTAATCCCGGTCTACGAGGACGAACGGGCTGGCGGCGGCCCTGGAGGAGGAGGAGGCGCGGTTACCATCGATCCCGCGGTCGTCCAGAACATGGGCGTGCGTGTGGCGATGGTGACGGCGGGGCCGCTGGCACGGTCGGTGCGGCTCGTCGGCTACCTCGACGAGGCCCAGCCCAACCTCCTTGACATCAACTTGCGCGTGTCTGGTTGGATCCGCCGCCTGCACGCGAATATCGAGGGTCAGCACGTCGAAGCGGGCGACCCGCTGTTTGATCTCTATAGCCCCGAGCTTCAGGTCGCCGTCGAGGAGCTCATTACCGCACGGCGAGCCCGGGCCGGTGCCAGCACAGACAGCGGCGAGAGGGGCGGCGTCGCGGCCGCGCTCTACGACGCCGCGGCGAACAAGCTGGAACTGTTCGGGCTTGACCCTCGGCAGATCGAGGCGCTCTCCAAGCTCGACAAAGCGCCGGCGGTGATTACGTTCACAAGCCCTGTGACGGGCGACATTACCGAGAAGCCGGTGGTGGAAGGTGCGGCGGTGAAGATGGGCGACCGCGTCTTGCGGATCGTCGATCACTCCACACTCTGGCTGGACGCCCGGGTCTTCGAGAAGGATCTCCCGTTCGTTTCGATCGGGCAACACGCGACCGCCACACTTACATCGCGCCCGGACGGACCCATTGACGGCGAAGTCATTTTTGTGGACCCGAGGGTGGACCCGATGACGCGCACGTCGCTGGTGCGCATGGCTCTTCCGAACCCGTCGCTGGCGCTCAAACCTGGGATGTACGCCACGGTTCGGCTTGAGTCACAGGTCGCCGACCGCGCCGTGATGGTGCCGCGCGAAGCGATCATTGATACCGGTGAATCGCAGGTAGCCTTTGTCGCCGAGGGCGTCGGCAGGTTCCAGCCCCGCCGCGTCAAGATGGGGCTCGCGGGGAGCGACGGGCTGGTGCAGGTGCTCGAGGGGCTCGCCCCCGGCGAGGCGGTGGTGACCAGCGGGCAGTTCCTGATCGATTCGGAAAGCCGCCTGCGCGAGGCGATCCAGAAGTTCCTGAGCCAACAGGTGTCGGTTGGCACGGGCCAGGGGGCAAGCACCGCTTCCTCGCCAGTGGCTGCCTCCGTCGAGGTCTCTCCCGATCAGCAGCAGAAGATCGACACGGTGGTCTCGGAGTACTTGAAACTGTCCCGAGTGCTCGGCGCTGTGCAGGACAAGGTCACGCCGGTGGACATGGCTCCCCTGGTATCCGCGGCTCATGCGCTTCATGGTGCTCTCTCCGCAACGAGGAACGAGCCGCTCGCCGTAGGAGTGGCCAAGGCGGCGGAGGCCATGAAAGGCCATCCGCTCGACCATCAGCGCCAGCTGTTCAGCGCGCTGGGAGAAAGGGTCATTGCGCTGGTGGATGTGATGCCGCCGACAGCCGCAGTCGCAAAGGACCTGTATGTGATGAACTGCCCAATGGCCCCTGGCGGCGCCAAGGGGGACTGGCTTCAGACGTCGCCAGATGTGGCGAACCCATTCTTCGCCACGTCGATGAAGGAGTGCGGATCGTCGGTGCGGACCATCAACACGAGGGAGGTGCCCCGATGACACCCCTCCCCGCTCGCAGCCAGGGTCCGCGATCCGATCGAAGTGCGGTGAACCGAAGCGGCGCGGCCTCGGGAGCGATCACCCGGCACGATCTCGGCGCGCTAGTCCGCCGCCGCGGCGTTCAACCTGTCCGCGATGTCGTTCGCGCCCGGCACACCGCCTGGGTACATGCGGCACCCCATGCTCGGCGCGGTGGGCACGGGCAGACCGTAGAGGTCTCGGCCGTTGACCAGGACCGTCGGTGTCGGGTAACCGCGTCGGAGATCGCCCGCGGGCAGTTTCTCTTGATCTGTGTCAAGGAAGCTCCAATCGGCACCGATCGACGCCAGCGCGGCCCGGAGATTCTCGCGCATCGTGGGGGTGTTGGGACAAGAAGCAAAACCCAGCAACTCGATCTTGGGCTGAGCGCTGTTCATGATTGGGGCCCCTGCGGGGTCGGCACGGTGCGAGGTGCAGCCGCCGACCAGGCCGATCACCAGGAGGCCGCACCAGGCGATGCGGCGTGTTGGATTGACCATGTACGACTCCGTGGGCGGTTTGATCCACCGTTTGCCCTCGCGGTTGCCGCCGCGCGAAGGGGCGGCCCCGGTGGCCGCCCCACGACCGATACGAGTCTGTTTGGTTACTGCCGCGGCGCGACGGCGCAGCACGAGCTGGTGCCGCTCGCCACGGCCATGCCCGACTCGGCGGGGCACCGGTCGGCGCAGATCAGTTCGCCGGTGATCGCGCAGACGATCTTGCCCGGGCAGTCGGCCCGTTCAGTGGCGACGGCCATTGACCCGCTTGGGCTTGCGGTCGCGGCGCACCCCGACAGGCCCATCAGCCCCGCAGCGGACAGGGCGCTCGCGGCCACGGTCTTGCACATGCACTTTGTCATCGGAAGCTCCTTGTTTGCCCATCTCTCCGACGCGGAGGGAAACGAGCACATTGCAGCATTCGCCCGAGCGCCGGCAACGCGCCAGCGCCCGGCTCAGGGCGTCACGAACGGTGTTCAGTTCCTTCAGCTTGCCTTCCACGTCCGCCAGCCGCGCCTCCAGCAACTCCCGCATTCTGGGGCGCGACGTGCGGGCATCCATCTCCAGCACCGCCCGGATGTCCTTGAGCGGCAACCCGATGGACTGTGCTGCGCGCAGGAAGCGCAGGCGGTCCAACGCGGCTTGGTCGTACAGGCGATATCCGGAGCGCGACCGGCCCGATGGGGACAGGAACCCCTCGCGTTCATAGAAGCGAAGGGCCGAGGCCGAGAGGCCAACGACCCTCGCGGCCCGCGCGATCGTGAGCGGCTTGTCTGCTCGCATTGGTCGTGGATCGGGGGTCATCGTTCCCACAGAGTAGACCTTGTACCTTACTGCAAAGTCAAGCGGGCGCCCTCGGCCCGGATGGAGGGCCGTCCATGATCGCCCGCATCATTGAGCTCTCCCTCAAGAACCGCTTCATGGTCCTCCTGCTCACGGCCGTGCTCGTGGGCGCTGGCGTATGGAGCATCTTCAATATCCGCCTGGACGCGATCCCCGACTTGTCGGACGTGCAGGTGATCGTGACCACCGAGTATCCGGGGCAGAACCCGCAGGTGGTGGACGACCAGGTCACATATCCGCTGACCAGCGCCATGCTCGCGGTGCCCGGCTCGACGGTGGTCCGCGGCTACAGCATGTTCGAGCAGTCATTCGTATACGTGCTGTTTGAGGACGGCACCGACATCTACTGGGCGCGGAGCCGCGTGCTGGAGTATCTGAACTTCGCGCGCGACCGGCTTCCCAAGGGCGTCGAGCCCAAGCTCGGCCCAGACGCGACGGGCGTTGGCTGGGTGTACCAGTACGTGCTGTACCCCGGCTACTACAGCCCCGACCATCCGAAGGGATTGTGGCGTGATCCTGGCTCGGACGATGCGGCGGGCGAAAGCGCGAGCGCTGAGCGAGAGTGGTACGCCACGCGCGAAGAGGCACCCGAGAAGGGGGGAGTGCGCGACCGGCTCGTCCGAGTGCGCGCGTGGGAGGAGCCGGGGACCGACCCGCTCACAGGCACGGCGCTCGTCACGGCGAACCAGGATTTGGCGCAGCTCCGCAGCCTCCAGGACTGGTACATGCGCTACCCGCTCACCTCGGTCGAGGACGTCTCCGAGATCGCGTCCATCGGCGGCTTCGTCAAGCAGTACCAGGTTGTCCTCGACCCACAGAAACTCCAAGCGTATCGGCTCGCGCTCCGCGATGTGATCATGGCGATCGAGCGGTCCAACAACGATGTGGGCGGGTCGGTGCTTGAACTCAGCGAGAACGAGTACATGGTCCGCAGCCGGGGGTACTTGAATGGGCTCGATGACCTCGCCAAGGTGCCGATCGGACTCGGCGACAAGGGCACGCCGATCATGCTCGGCGATGTGGCCACCCTTCAGCTCGGCGGCGAGGCCCGGCGCGGCGTCGGCGAGCTCGACGGGAAGGGTGAGGCCGTCGGAGGCGTCGTGATCGCCCGATTCGGGGCCAACGCGTACAAAGTCATCCGCGACGTGAAGGTCAAGCTCGCAGCCCTCGAAGAGGGGCTGCCGCCGGGTGTGTTCATCAAGCCCACCTACGACCGTTCCGAGCTCATCAGCCGATCGGTCCACACGCTGCGCAACACACTCGTCGAAGAGATCATTGTCGTCGGATTGGTCTGCATCCTGTTCTTGCTCCACCTGCGGAGCGAGCTGGTCGCGGTCTTCGTCGTCCCCTCGAGTGTGGTGGCGTCGCTGCTGGTGATGAACCTTCTGGGGATCAACGCCAACATCATGTCCCTGGGCGGGATCGCCATTTCCATCGGTGTGGTGGTGGACTCGGCGATCATTATGGTCGAGAACGCCCACAAGCACCTGGACCGCGAGGAAGAGCGGCTTCACGCCGATCCCCAGGCGACGCCGACGCCGCGGCACCGGATCATGCTGGAGGCTGCTCAGGAGGTGGGGCCGCAGCTCTTCTTCTCACTCCTCATCATCACCGTCTCGTTCCTACCGGTCTTCGTGCTCGGGGGCGAGGCCGGCCGCCTGTTCAAGCCGCTAGCCTTCACGAAGACATTCGCGATGGCTGCGGCGGCGCTGCTGTCGATCACCATCATCCCCGTGCTGATGTACTACTTCATCACCAGCCGGGTTCTGCCGAAAGAGTGGGGTGTCCACCGCAACACCCTTATCACGCTGGCGTCGATGTTCCTTCCCGCCGCGGCTCTCTATGCCGTCGCGAGCAGCATGCCCCACCTGTCCCCCTACCGCTGGTGGTTCGCCGGCGGATGGGCCGTGCTTACGGCGATGCTGCTCCTGCCGCAGAAGATCATCCACGAGAAGCACAGCCCGATCAGCCGCGTTCTCCAATGGATGTACGCCCCGTTCTTCCGGGCGGTCATGGCGCACCCGTGGATCACGCTGCTCGCCGCGGTGCTGGTCCTGGCGTCCACATACTACCCGATCACCCGCATGGGCACCGAGTTCATGCCCCCTCTGGACGAGGGTGACCTGCTCTACATGCCCACGACCGACCCCTCGATCAGCATCACCAAGAGCAAGGAGCTGCTTCAGCAGACCGACAAGCTCATCGCGACGTTCCCCGAAGTCATCAGCGTCCACGGGAAGATCGGGCGGGCGGACACGGCGACCGATCCGGCGCCGCTTTCGATGATCGAGACAGTCGCGCAGCTGAATCCGGATCGATCTCAGTGGCGCGCACGACCGGTGGCCTATTGGTTCAGCGGTTGGCCCGGATGGCTCAAGAGGCCCTTCACCGCGACCTTCTGGCCCGAATCGCGGCCCATCACCACGGAGGAGCTCAAGTTCGGCTGGCAGGACCCCGACGGCACGATGCATCACGGGCTTAACACCGTGGTGATGTTCCCCGGAGTTGCCAACGCATGGCCGTACCCAATCGAGAACCGGATCAACATGCTGGCGACGGGGATCAAGACCCCCGTCGGGATCAAGATCATGGGACCCGATCTGAAGGTCCTGAGCGATCTTGCCGAGCGAGCGTCCAATGCCGTGCGCACCATTCCAGGCACCGTCTCGGCCTATGCCGAACGCACCTTTGGGGGCTACTACCTCGACGTCGACGTGAACCGTGAGGCGGCGGCCCGGTACGGGCTCACGGTCGGTGACGTGCAGGACGTGATCCAATCCGCCGTCGGCGGGATGAATGTCACCACAACGGTAGAGGGCCCCGAGCGCTATCCCCTCAACGTGCGCTACCTCCGCGACTTCCGGGATGACCTGCCGGCGCTGGAGAACGTCCTCGTCACCGCCCCGATGTCCGACGGGCGCGGCAACACACTCCAGGTGCCGCTGGGACAGCTCGCGATGATCAGGATCAATCCCGGCGCGCCCATGATTCGTTCAGAAAATGCCATGCGGACGGCGTGGATCTACGTGGACATCGCGGGGCGCGACCTCGGCGGATACATCGCCGAGGCACGCCGCGTCGTGGCCCAAGAGGTGGAACTGCCGGCTGGATACACGCTGGTGTTCTCCGGTCAGTTCGAGTTCTGGGAAAAGACCATCCCACGGCTGATCGCCGCGAGTGCGCTGGCTTTCTTCGCCATCGTCTTCCTGCTCTACGTCAGCAGCCGCTCGTGGGTGCGGGTGGGCATTGTGCTTATGGCGGTCCCGTTCAGCCTGGTCGGAGCGTTCTGGTTCATGCACGCCCTGGACTACAACCTGTCGCTCGCCGTTGTCATCGGCATTATCGCGCTCGCGGGTCTCGATGCCGAGACCGGCATGGTGATGCTGCTCTACCTCGAAAACAGCTTCGACCGGTTCAGGGAGCAAGGCCGCATGCGCACCACGCACGACCTGTGGGATGCGGTCCATGACGGGGCGGTCATGCGCATCCGTCCCAAGGCGATGACCGTCGCCGCCACATTCATCGGGCTCGTTCCTCTTCTGTGGGCGCACGGAACCGGTGCCGACACCATGCGCCGCATCGCCGCCCCGATGATCGGCGGTCTGCTCATCAGCTTTGTCATGGAACTGCTCATCTACCCCGTCGTGTTCTACCTCATCAAGCGGTGGCAGCACCGCAAGTCGATCGTGCGATCCTGATCGTGGCGACGTTCACCGTGTAAGTGGGCCTCGCAGTTGTTCCTTGATTCATTCAGGCAAAGGAGTTCGGTCATGTTGAAGTTGTGCAAGTCGTCGGTCATGAGCCTCGTACTTCTCTTCGCCGGCGCCGCCGCGCCCGCGCTGGGCCAAGCGGGCAGGTCTACTGATCCGTCAACTCAACCGGCACCCCGGGAGGAGGCCATCGCGAAGCGCATCGGCGATCCCTACCCGCTGTCCACGTGCCCGGTCTCGACCGGCAAGCTCGGGTCCATGGGCGAGCCCGTCGTGAAGCTCTATGAGGGTCGCGAGGTTCGCTTCTGCTGCGGGTCGTGCCCACCCAAGTTCGAGAAGGACCTCACCAAGAATCTCGACAAGCTCGACAGTGCGATCGTGAAGGATCAGGCCCCGCTCTACCCGATTCAGTCTTCTGTCGTCTCGGGCAAGAAGCTCCCCGAGAAGCCCATCGACTGGGTCTACAACAACCGTCTCGTGCGTCTCACCGACGAGACGGAGAAGGCCGAGTTTCTCAAGGACCCGAAGAAGTACATGGCCTCCCTCGACAGATCGGTAGTCGAAAGACAGGGTACGGACTATCCGCTAACCACCTGTCCGGTCAGCAAGGACAAGCTCGGCGATATGAGCGAGACCAGGGACCTTGTCATCGCGGGCCGTCTCATCCGGCTTTGTTGCGCTGGCTGTGTGAAGGATGTTCTCAAAGAACCGGCCAAGTACATCGCGGTGATCGACGCGGGCCGCAAGCCCAACGCGGATGGCAAGGACGCCCCCCGCGAGACACCATCGGAAGGCGGTATGTAGCGGCGATGTGCGGGAATCCCTCCGCCCCTATGCAGCGTCGCCGTGCGGCGTGCTGGACGTCACTCCCGCTGGTCGGAGCAGCCGAAGCCCGTTGCCGACGACCAGCAGGCTGGCCCCCATGTCCGCGACCACGGCCATCCATAGGGTCGCGACCCCCGTGATGGCCAGAGCGAAGAACACCACCTTGATCCCCAGTGCGAGGGCGATGTTCTGCCGAAGCACTCGTGCCGTCTGCCGGCTGAGCTGAATGAACGCTGGCACGCCCCGGAGGTCGTCCTGCATCAGGGCCACATCAGCCACTTCCAGGGCGGTATCCGTTCCCGCCGCTCCCATCGCAAACCCGATCGAAGCCTGGGCGAGCGCGGGGGCGTCGTTCACACCGTCGCCCACCATACCGACGTGACCCCACCGATCCGTCAGTTGAGTCACCGACGCGACCTTGTCTTCCGGGAGAAGCTCGCCCCGGGCGTCGTCGATGCCCACGCCCTGGGCGACTGCTTCCGCCGTGCGTTGATTGTCTCCGCTGAGCATCACCGTGCAGAGTCCCAGGGCATGCAACTGACGAACAGCCTCCCTGCTGGATTCCCGTGGCGCATCTGCCACAGCGATCACTCCCAAGGCGGAACGATCATCGGTGAGGACGATCGCTGTCTGGCCCTTGGCTTCTAGTTCTCCAAGGACCGCCTCGACGGCGGGCGTACAAACGCCTCGCTCGTGCGCAAAGCGATGGTTCCCGAGGAAGTACGGCGCGCCATCGATTATCCCCGTGACACCCTTGCCTGTGACCGAGGTGAAATGCTGAACGGGGAACAGTGCTCCAACCGCCTCGGTCTTCTGCTGTGTCCACGCGGCGGTGACGGCGCGCGCAACGGGATGATCGGAGCCGGCATCGATGCTCGCCGCGAGCCTCAGGATCGAGTCGGAGGCCAGTGAGTTCAGGGGCCGGACATCCTGAACGCGGGGCCTGCCCTCGGTGAGCGTCCCGGTCTTGTCCACCGCGATCACGCGAAGCCGGCGGCCTTCTTCCAGGTAGATCCCGCCCTTGATCAGGATGCCCCGGCGCGCCGCCGCTGCGAGCCCGCTCACCACCGTCACCGGCGTTGAGATGACCAGGGCGCACGGGCACGCGATGACCAACAGAACGAGCGCCTCGTAGACCCACCGCATCCAGGGCTGCTGGAACACGAGCGGCGGAACCAAGGCGACGAGAATCGCCATGACCACCACCGTGGGGGTGTACACGCGGGCGAAGCGATCCACGAATCGTTGCGTCGGCGCTCTGGCCGACTGGGCTTCCTGGACCGTACGGATGATCCGGGCGAGCGTCGTCTGGTCCTTGCCCCCCGTGACCTTGAACTCGAGCACGCCGCTCTCGTTGATCGTGCCGGCGAAGACCTGGTCTCCTTCGGCCTTGTCCACCGGAACGCTCTCGCCGGTGATCGGTGCTTGATTCACCGCGGAAGCACCGGCGACCACCGTGCCATCCAGTGGGACCCTCTCCCCCGGGCGCACTCGCACGACTGAGTCGAGGGCCACGTCGCCCGCAGGCACTTCCTTCCATGCTCCTCCAGACGCGTCCGGATGCTTGACGAACGCCGTCTCGGGCGCCATCTCCATTAGGCCCCGCACAGCGTTCCTGGCCCGCTCCAGAGAGTACTTCTCGATCAACTCCGCGACCGCGAAAAGGAACACGACCATCGCGGCCTCGGGATACTCGCCCACGGCGAACGCGCCCACGACGGCGACGGTCATCAGGAAGTTGATGTTGAGCGTGAGCGTTCTCAGGGCAATGAGGCCCTTGCGCAGCGTGGGCACTCCTCCGAGCAGCACCGCCGCCGCGCTCATCACGAGAATCGGCCACGAGTGTTCGGCCTTGGACGACCACGCGAGCACTTCCGCGGCGAAGGCCAGCACGCCGGACGACCCCAGCTGCACCAGCTCGCCTCCGGACGCGACCGCGGCGACGGGGAGTCGGGTCCGTGCTTCCACGTCCGATCCGTCCGGATCACTCGAATGGGACCGCTCGCCCTGGGCTTGAATCGTCGGCGTCATCCCCACGGACTTGATCTTGGCGAGAATTGCGTCTCGGGACGCCCGAGCGTCATGCTCGATTGTCATCCGCCGATTCATCACGTCGAACTCAACGCCCGCAACGCCCTTCATCCGACCGAGTGCTCTGCGCAGAACTTCCTCCTCGGCTGCGCAGTCGAGTTCGCGGACTTCGATGGTGGTGCGATTGGGACGACCCGACACTTATCCGTTCCGATCGGTGTTCATTTCCTGTGCTTCCTGAGTTCACGCCACCGGTTCCGGGCCGAAAAGAAGCAAATCGTACCGCCGGTCACTGCAACGACCGCGGCGTACATGTTGATTGCGATGTGCCCGTACTCGCGATAGTGCGAGACGGCTGTCCACACGAGTGCGACCAGATCGGCGGCGGTGATCGATCCGGAGACAGTCACCACATGCGCCTCGGCCTTCAGTTCCGATGAACTGGAGCCGGACGGCCGGGCGGGCCGAAGCCCGCCCCGCCTCCTGCGTACCCGCCTACTTCTTGGGCGATTCCTTCCCATGATCGTGCCCGTCGCCTTCCTTGTGGTCGTGGTCGTCGTGCCCCTTGGCCTTGCACTCTTTGCACTCGCCGTGCCCGATTACGCGGAGGTTGGTGCCCTCCCGGACCCACAGGTGCGCGCCCTCGCCATCGGCGGTGACGAAGTACTGGGTCTCGGACTTAACGGGCTGGGATGCGCTCTGACCCATCAGGATGCCGGCGAGGGCGGTGAGCCCGATACCGGCGACTACCCCGAGCATCACGTTCATGCGGTTGGTCTGCATTGTCGACTCCTTGGGAACAGGGGCTCAGGCCGAGCCCTTGGGTGACTCGCCGTCCTCGCCCCCGTGCGACGTACGCGCGGGCGAAGGCGGCGATGGTGAATTGGAACTGGACGGAGTTCGAGCGGGGTTCGCGGAGGCGACAGCTCCGGAAGCCGCTGTCGCCGGCACGCTGTCATGAACCTCCAGCGGGCCGGTTTCCGGTCTCTCCCACTCTTGAGCCAGGGGCATCGGTTGGCCACTCGGGTCCCATCCCGTAAAGATGCGGTAGAGGGCGGGCAACACCACGAGCGTCAGGAGCGTGCTGGAGATGAGTCCGCCGATGACCACCGTCGCGAGGGGCTTCTGCACCTCGGCCCCGGTGCCTGTAGCGAGGGCCATCGGCACGAATCCCAGTGATGCCACAAGGGCCGTCATGAGCACGGGGCGAAGCCGCACGAGCGAACCCCGAATGATCGCATCGTCACGGCCCATCCCCTCGCGCCGCAACTGGTTGATAAACGAGACCATGACCAGGCCGTTGAGCACGGCCACTCCCGAAAGCGCGATGAATCCGACCGCCGCGGATATCGAGAAGGGCATGCTCCGAAGCCAGAGCGCGACGATTCCGCCGGTCAGTCCCAAGGGCACGGCGCTAAACACGAGCAACGCGTACTTGACGCTCTTGAATGTCGAGAAGAGCAGCAGGAAGATCAGGAAGAAGCAGATCGGAACAACAATGGTAAGGCGTTCCTTGGCCGCTACGAGGTTCTCGTACTGCCCGCCCCATACCAACCACTGCCCGGCGGGAAGCGAGATCGACTCCACCGCCTTCTCGGCGTCGCGTACGAACGAGCCCAGGTCGCGGCCACGCACATTGCACTGTACGACGATCCGGCGCTTGCCGTTTTCGCGGCTGACTTGGTTGCGCCCCTCAGCAACTTCGATCCTCGCCACATCGCTCAAGGGGATGAAGCCCATCTCCCGCGTCTGAACCAATCCTGCCAGCCCTCCGCTGTCCGCGGCGCTGGCGAGTGCGCCGATCACACCGTGCTCCTCACCTCCGGGCAGCGGGATCGGCAGCCGCTCCAGAGCATCGATCCTGCCGCGGATCTCTTCGGGCAACCGCACCACGAGATCAAAACGGCGGTCCCCCTCGAAGACCAGTCCCGCTTCGGCCCCGCCCATCGCGGCGGCGACGACCTGCTGAATCTCATGGATATTGAGTCCATAGCGGGCGATGGCGGCTCGGTCGATGTCAACGGTCATGACAGGGAGGCCCTCGACCTGTTCCATCTTGGCATCGGCCGCGCCGGGCACCGACTGGATTGCTGACAACACCTCCTGCGCTGTACGAGTCATCGAGTCAAAGTCGTCGCCGTACACCTTCACGGCGACATCGCCGCGCACGCCGGAGATGAGTTCATTGAACCGCATCTGGATCGGTTGGGTGAACTCGTAGTTCTGACCGGGAAGAGCCCGTACGGTCAGCTCGATGAGCTTGATGAGTTTGCCCTTGTGGCCGTCGAGCTTGGGCCCTTCCTCGCCCTCCTCGTGCCCTTCCTCGGCATGACCTTCGGACAGCTTGGCGATCGCTTTCTCCTCCTCCACAATGAGGCTGTCCAACTCCGCCTCGCTCCGCCACTGGTCCGGGGACTTGAAGATGACGAAGGTGTCGGAGATATTGGGCGGCATGGGATCCGCCGCGAGTTCCGCCGTGCCGGTTTTGGAGAAGACGAACGCCACCTCGGGGAACTGCGAGAGCGCTCGCTCCAGGTCGAACTGCATGTTTTGTGAAGTCGTAAGCGAGGTGCTGGGCATGCGCAGGGCCTGGAGTGCCAGGTCCTTTTCATCGAGCGTGGGGACAAACTCTTGGCCCAGCCGCGTGAACAGCACAGCCGACCCGAGGAATGCGACGAACGCTGCCGCCACGATCATCCAGCGGAAGCGCACCGAAAAGCGGACGGCGGGCTCGTACGCGACCTTGGCCCAACGGACCAGGAACATCTCCTTCTCCGTGACCTTGCCGCGGATCAGTATCGCCACCATCGCTGGCACAAAGGTCAGCGACAGGATGAATGCGCCGATGAGGGCGAAGATGACCGTCATCGCCATCGGGTGGAACATCTTGCCCTCGACGCCGGTGAGCGCGAGGATAGGAAAGTACACCGTGATGATGATCGCCTGGCCATAGACCGATGGTTGGATCATCTCCTTGGCCGCGACCATGACTTCGTGCAACCGTTCCTGGAGACTCAGCACCCGGCCTTTGTGATGCTGGGCTTCGGCTAGGCGCCGCAGGCAGTTCTCGACGATGATGACCGCACCATCCACGATCAGCCCGAAGTCGATCGCTCCCAACGACATCAGGTTGCCGCTCACCTTGTTCTGAACCATGCCCGTGGCGGTCATAAGCATGGACAGCGGGATCGCCGCGGCGCAGATGAGCGCCGCGCGGATGTTGCCCAGCAGCAGGAGCAGGACGACGATCACCAAGACCGCACCCTCGAGCAGGTTCTTCTGAATTGTTCTTACCGTGGCGTCTACGAGCTTGGTCCGGTTGAGGACAGTCTTCGCCCGGATTCCAGACGGAAGGCTCTTCTGAATCTCCGCCATCTTCCTGTCCACCGAGGCCGCAACGGTGCGGCTGTTGGCCCCGATGAGCATGATGGCGGTGCCGACCACGACCTCCTCTCCGTTCTCGCTGGCCGACCCGGTCCGCAACTCTCTCCCGACACCGACACCGCCCGGCACCACGATGTCCCGGATGTAGATTGGAATCCCGTTGCGCGTGCCAACCACGATCGTGGAGAGTTGGTCGATGTTCTCGATTCGCCCGGTGGCCCGAACCAGGTACGACTCGCCCTTGTGCTCGACGTAGCCGGCGCCCGTGGAGACATTGTTCTTCTCGATGGCATCTATCACCGCGGAGAAGGTGAGCCCGTACGAGACGAGTTTCATGGGGTCGGGCTCGACGTGGTACTGCTTGACGTACCCTCCGATGGCGTCCACGCCCGCGACGTCCTTCACCCCCTTGAGCTGCGGACGGATGATCCAGTCTTGCACCTCGCGGAGATAGGACGCGAGTTCGACATCGGTTTTCAGGCGCCGCCCCTCGGCGGAGAGGTACGAACCGTCGGACTGCCACCCGGCCATGCCGTCCTGGATCTTCGCGCCTTTTCCATGCGGGTGCTCGTACTCGACCGTGTACATGTAGACCTCGCCGAGTCCGGTGGCAATCGGGCCCATGATGGGGTCCACACCCGGCGGCAGGGATTCCTTCGCCTCGCCGAGACGCTCGCCCACCTGCTGGCGGGCGAAGTAGATGTCGACGTTGTCCTCGAAGACTGCCGTGACTTGGGCGAACCCGTTGCGCGAGAGCGATCGCGTCGACTGCAGTCCCGGGATGCCCGCCAGGGCGTATTCGATGGTGAACGTCACCTGCTTCTCGACCTCGACGGGCGAGAGCGATGGGGCGACAGCGTTGATCTGGACCTGGTTGTTGGTGATGTCGGGCACAGCATCGATGGGGAGCTTCTTGAGCGAGTAGGCGCCCACCGCGGCCACGAGCGCCGTCAGGATGACAATGAACCAGCGGTTCTTGATGGAGAAGTGCAGCACGGCTTCAAGCATGGGGGGCCTCTGTGGGTTGCAGCGAGTCGTTCGGGGGGCGAGGGGTGGCGGAGTGGATTAGTGCTCGTGGGCGGCCGAGCCTTTCCCGAGCTCGGCCTTCAGAATGAACGACCCGGCCTCGACGAACCTCTCGCCCTCGACCAGACCTGCCAGGACCGGTACGAGACCGCCCACCGCCGGCCCGACGGAAAGCGCCCGCTTTTGGAATGTGTTGGGCTCGCCCGCCACCGGCACGAAGACCGCGGGGCCTCCTTCGACCGTCTGGACCGCCTCCTGCGGGACCGCGACTTGCGGCACGGGTTCCGCGCCGCCCGGCTCGGCCGCGACGATTTCGACCTGGGCGAACATGCCGGGTTTCATCGCGCCATTCCCGAGTGCAGCGCGCGGGACCTCGATGCGGACCTGGGCGGTTCGGGTGGTAGGGTCCACCACCGGCGCGATGAACGCGACTGTCCCTTCGTACTTGTTGTTCATGTTTGATCCGACCGTGATCCAGGCCTGTGCCCCTTGTGAGGTCGAGGGCAGTCTGGCCTCCGGTACATCCGCCAGAACCCAAAGGACTCTGGTATCCGCCAGCACCATCAAGGACTCTCGGTCGGGATTGACCAACTCCCCAAGCGTGATCTCGCGCTGCACGACCTGACCGTCGATCGCGGCGCGAATGGTGTACTTCGGGGCGATCTCGCCGGTCGATACGAGGTTGTTCACGGCCTCCTGATCCATCCCCAGCAGATGCAGGCCGTTCTCGGCAGCGAGAGCCGAAGCCTGAGCAGACTTGACGTTCGCCACGGCAGCTTTGTACTCGGCCTCTCGCTTCTGCACCTCGGTGAGCGAGATCCCCTGTGACTGATCGAGCAGACCCTTGGCTCGGTCCCACGCTGCCTTTGCCAGGTCCGCCTGCGGAACCGCCGTTTCTGCGGTTGATCGTTTGAGAAGGAAGTCCGACTGTGCCTGTCCGAGTTCGGGGCTCTCGACCACCAGGAGTGGATCGCCCTTCTTGACCTGATCACCGAGCCGCACGCGGATCTCAACGACCCGACCACGCACGAACGATCCCACATGCGCCATCGCCTCGGTGTTGAACCCCACGCGAGCCGGGGCCACGAATGTGGGCTTGAGAGCCCACATCTGCGCCTCGCCAACCCTCACGCCGTAGCGTTCGACAGCCTCACCCGTGAGTTTGACCTCGTCAACGTGCTCTTCTCCTGCACCGTGGTTATGGCCGTCGCTCTTGGCATGCTGATCCTTGGCGGCGGGTGCGGCATGATCGTGTCCGTCTCCGTCCTCGTGCTTCTTGCAGGATTCCAGGGGCACGACGAGGCCGACGACGAGCAGGAACACGCCCATGGACTTGAGACATGGAGAGAGTGTGCGGCGGCTCATTTTCTTGTGGTTCATGACTAAGTTCTCCGGGCGGATCGCGGACGGCCGCGTTCAGTGGTTCGATACATGCAAGTTGATCGGTGTGATGGCGAGGGGGCTGACGGAGACTGGCGTGTTGTGCTCGGTGGTGGCCGGGGACTCACCGACCGACGCGGCCACGCCCGGGCCGCCAACCGCCCGTTGCAGGCGGATCAGCGAGATTGACATCTGCTGTTCCACTTCGATGGCTTTGGCGCGGGCGGCGCGGAGGTCCTGCTCCGCGAGGAACAAGGCCGTCACGTCGGTCTGTCCCGCCCGATAGGCATCCTCGGCCTGCTGCCTGCGCTGCTGCTGGAGAGGGATCAGCTCTGACTGGATGCGCTTCAGATTGTCGGCGCTGGCGTCTAGCGACTGGAACGCAACTCGAACCTCCTCCACGACCTTGCGCTTGGCCAGAGTCAGGTTGTGGCGAGCCTCGATCTGCTCGGCCGTCACGCGAGCGCGTCCGGCCTGACCCATGTCGAAGATGGGTATTGGCGTCGAAACCGACGGACCCACGGTCCAGTCGGGATCGCGCTGAGCATCGACACCAACGCCAAGCCCCTCCCACGGCAGGAGCCGCGCGAGGGCTTCGTCGTCACCGAGGGCCGCCAGCATCCAAGCCACGGATTGCACCTCGGGCCGATGCTGCAGCGCGGCCTCGACCCAATGCGATTCCAGGCTGGAGGCAAGGGCAGGCGCGGTCCAAGAATCGACGCGCCAGGAAGCTGAACCGGAAGGTTCGCCGATCAATCGCGCCAGACGAAGACGTTCCTCGGTGAGTTGCCTCTTTGCCTCCGCGATGTCAACGTCGAGTTCCACTCGCTGTGCTTCGAGCGTGGTCAGGTCGCTTCGAGTGCCCTCCTGCGCTTCCAGTCTCGCACGGGCGGTGGCCACGAGCTTGTCGAGCAGACCCCGGCGCTCCGCGAGCACAGGCACCAGCGATTCCAAGGTTTGAACCGCGACGTACCGCTCCTGGACCTCTGCCACAGTGTCAAGGGCCACAGTGACCGCATCGGATGCGGCCTGCCGGAGCCGATTATCTGCCGCGCCCGCCTGGCGCGGGATCTTGAACATCTGAATCAGGTCTTGCGCGAGCGAGACCTCGATTTGCGGCTTGCCGGGCCCCCAGCGCAGGACGAAGTCGAGCACAGGATTGGGAAGGAGCCGTGCCTGGTCGGCCTCGGCCATCGCGATGCGCACGCGGGCGAGCGCCGCTTGGAGCCCCGGGCTGGTGGTCGCGGCGCGGCGCACGGCGTCGACCAGCGTCAGATCATCTCGTGCTTGAGAAGGCTCGTCCAATAGACCAGCCTCCGTGCGGAACTCAATGGGTTGGCCCAGGCCGACCGCTGCTGAGACAGCCGCTTCGGTCATGGGATCGGGCCGGCTACCGGCACAGCCGCTGAGGTTGATCAAGGCCAGGATCACGGCGCATTGAGCGAGCGGTTGGCCCGCAAGCGCGGCTTGGATGGCGCGTGTGTGCATCGAATTTCCTTGGAAGGATCGGTGGGTGTTCGAGCGAGTTTCAGAGAATGGATGGCCAAGGGCCACCACGGTCCGCGACCAGTACACGGGCGCGACCATACCTCAGACGCTTCCCAACGGGAGGCGCAGCGAGGCACACGTTGTCTAGACAACGAGAATTACGGATCGCAGGCGCTGAAGCGTGTCCGGCGGTCGCTGCGGTCGCACGCGGTCCCATGCAATTTGGGCCGGGGGCGGCACATCCATGAGCATGGCGACCACCGCGAATATCACCGGCGCGAGGACCGGCGCATCGCTTGTCGTTCGCGGGGGCGCTTTCGCGATTTGAAGGTCGCCTTGTATGGGCGTATCCCTACAAGGCTCGGGCCGGTTATCACGGTCGTCGGATTCACCGGCGTCCGCTCGGCAACTCGTGGCGCACTCGCCGTCGGCGCCACGAACGCACCCCCATTCGATCCGAGCCCCGCCATCACCATCACTGCAGACAACCAACCCGCCGTTGAGCAGCGTACTGGTCAGCCCGAACCAGATTAGGCAGAGCCAAGAAAGGGCGAGATTGAGTCCATTGCGTCGCATTCGTCAGGGTCAACTGTACGCTGTCTCCGACGGCACGGGCAACCGATGCCGCCAGGAGGCGCCAATAGCTCGCTCCGACCAACGACGGCACATACGGCGACGCTGGGCTGCCGAGAGTGCCGCATCCCCCATCTGGCGTGCATGCGGGCCTCATGGAGCCGGCAGCCGGGATCTCTGGTCGGCCGCATCGGGCCGACACGAACCCCTGGTTGAGAAGTGCCGAAACGGCCCACCCTACTGCTCCACAACCGACCCCGATCCGGTTCCACCAGAGCTTGACCCGCTCACGCTGCCTGAGCCGCTGCCGGAGGACGATCCGGAGGTCGAGAACGAGGACGACCCACTGGACTTGCTGCCCGACGATCCGCTGCTGGAAGAGCCGCTGGTCGATCCAGACGTCGAGCCTGACCCTGACCCCGATCCCGAGCCGGAACCCGAGGCCGATCCGGACGACGAGGCGCTCGAACCGCTGTGGGCCGTGGCGGGCATGTCGTTGTGGACCCAGACTCCCTCGGCCAGAAGCGTGTTCGTTCCGGGGATGTGGATGGCCACGGTGCGTGTCGGCGCGTCGATCCGGACGACCGAATCGACCTCTTCCTCGTTCATGTGCTCGTCGATCAGGAAGTCGCCGGGCTGGATGAACTCGGCGGATGCGAAGCCCCATTCATCGCCGCGGCGGATCATGAACGGGTGTTCGGGCGTCGCCTTCAGGCGGCGGTTGATGACCATGAAGCCGTGGTGTTCGCCGAGGCGGATGCTGGCAACGCGGGCCGCGACCGGCTTCGCGCCGTGCAGGCCGTGATGCGAGAGCCAGTTGTACTGGGCCCGGTACGGGACATCGACCTCGAGCCCGGGCACCTGGATGGATGCCACGCGGTCGCCGGGCTTGAGGTTCTCGATCGGCGTGAGGCGGCCATCCTCGAGCCGCACGAGCGTGCCGAACAGGAGGCAGTTGCTACCAGGGCCGCTGCCTCCGGGGCCTGAGCCACCGGGTCCGGACCCACCCGGGCCGCTTCCACCGGGGCCGCTGCCGCCCGGCCCAGAACCGCCCCCGCTGGAACCACCACCGGAAGATCCGCCACCCGACGATCCGCCGCCAGATGAGCCGCCGGACGATGGGCCGGACGAGGCTCCGGAACTCGTGCCGCTGCTCGCGCCAGATGACGCGCCGCTCGACATCCCGCTGCTGCCCGAACCAGAGGAGCCCGAAGCACTCGAGGACCCGGACCCGCTGCTCGATGACCCGCTTGAAGGCGACCCGGACGAGGACGATCCGCCCGAGGACATCGACCTTGAGGAACTCGGCATTCCGCTGCTCGAACCCGAGGAGCCCGAGGGCATGGTGTCGGTGGTGCCGCTGCTTGAGGGGGTGTGCGTCGTGCCCGGCGTGTTGCTCGTGAAGGCACCGGTGGTGTAGAACGTCAGCGTCGGCGTTCCGCCCGGACCGGTCGTGTAGATCACATCGCCCGTGGTCGAGTAGCTCGCGGGCATGCTGGGGGTGCTCGTGGGTGTGACATACGAGCTGTCCGGCGTGTCTGTGCCGGAGGGTGTCGAGTAGTTGCTCGACCCGCCACCCGTGGGCGGCCGGCCCGTCGCCCACACGGGGATGTATAAGTAGTACCGGGTCGGGCCGTCGCTCATCGGGCGGCCTCCTGTGGTGTCGGCTTCGGATTGGGTTCGTACCAGCCCTGCGTGCTGATGGGCTTGCCGCACTCCGCGGAGGCGGCCTTGACGGCCGCATCGAACTCCATGCGCTCGAACGCCAGGAGTTCGCTGCCGGGGGAGCAGTTGATCACGCGGAAGCGGTGCCGATCGAAATGCGGCCGCAGGGCCTCGAATCGGCGGGCCAGCGAGTCGTACAAGACGTTGTTGTGCCGGATGGCGTTCGGGGCACGGTGCTCGTCGAAGGCGTATTTCCGATCGGCCGCCATCTTGAAGTCGCACCCGAGCAGGTACACCGTGCCGAACCCAAGGTGGTGCAGCAGACGCAGCGCCACGAGCATTACGCTTCGCTTGCCTGTGATGCCGAGCGAGTCCGCGTGCTTGGCATCGTTCCCCCACGGGACCGAATCTCCGGTCAGGAACCGTTCATGGTCAAAGTGGTCCGCGCGGCGGAAGAACAGCACACTCGGCATCTGCCGGACGCGGAACGCGCTGTTACGCATGGTGCCGTCGGGGTTCTGTATGCGGAGACGCTTGTCCCAAGCGCACGTCGGCACGAACTTCAGGATGCCCGGGTCCTTCCAGCCCGTGTCGATGAAGCGGCCCGGATCGTCCACACACGTCCAGAGCGTTGGCCGATGCACCGACCACGCGTTGTTCACGGCCATCGTGACGATGCCGCGCTTGTTGAGCTGCGTGAGGTCCACCTGGGTGAGCGATGGTCCCGAGAGAATCAAGAACGCTGATCGCCCGCGGTAGAACCCGGCCAGGGAGACCGAGTCGAAGTCGGCGGTGTAGAGGCGCAGGCCATCGCGCGCGGGCTTCCGCGCCTTCAGCCCCGCCTGGAGCGCCGCGATGTCCGACTGGTTCTCACGCACAGCCGCAGCCCTCCTTGGCAGCGAAGCGTCCGACGATGTACCGACCCTCGGCCTTCGGTGCCGTCACCGTGCCAACCTGACCAATGCGCTCCAGCCACCACGGAAGCGGCCTCACCGTTGGGTGCAGTCCTTCGCCGGCGACCGTCATCCGGCTCGGGCGCGTGCAGATTGAGAACACGAAGTGTGCCCGTGGGCGTGCGACGCGCCGCATCTCCGCGAGCACCACGTCCACATCCTCCGGGAGCAGATGCTCCAGAGCGTCGAAGCTCGTCACCACGTCGGCCACGCCGTCTAGGAGGCCGGTCTTGTGCATCGCCCGCGGGATGTCCGCTTCGGGGAAGGCGAAGTCGATGCCGAGGCCATCGATGCCGACGCGCCGCAGAGCACTGATGAAGTTGTTCCGCCCGCACCCGAAATCCACCACGAAGCGTGGCTTTAGTCGTTGCACCATCGGGAGCGCCGCCGCACCGTGGTTGGTCGAGCCGTACCCCGCCCCGCCGCCGGACGCGGCGGGCCGCGACGCCAGCGCGACGTACTTCTTCCGCTCGTGCTCGCGGCGGGCATCCAGAGTCGGTGCGGTTGCAGTGACGGGAGCCGTGGTCATGCGCCCCCCTCGATGTAGATGTTGAACTTGCGGTCCTCGTCCGCTGGGTCGGCGATCTCGATCAGGCTCATGGCCTCGAACACCCACACCGGCCTGCCCTTGCTGTTGCGCTCGCAGGTGAGCTGCACGCAGACACCTTCGGGGATGGGCACGAGCTTTGGCTTGAGCGACCGCGCAGGCGGGCACTTGGGGAGCACGCCCGGCAACTCGCACACCGGCCCGAGACCCAGCAGCCCACCGAAGCCGGACCCGGCGTCGAAGTTGTTCATGTGGTGGGCTTCGAAGCGGTTGATCGCCAGCCGCGTCGGGTCCTCGCCGCCACCGGGCAGCTGCGAGGTCAGACCTTCCGGCACGGGCACGTACCGGAGGTAGGTGTCGCTGCCGGGATCGCCGTCAATCCTGGCCTCAACCCACGGGTAGCGCCAGCGGTTGTTCTCGGTGGGGATCGGCTGCGCCGCGCCGAGGATCGCGGTGACGCGCCCCGGCGACGGCTGGCCCATCTCGATGACCGCCCACTTCTCGCCGACGCCTTCCTCCTTCCACAGGATCGGGATGCCACCCATGGGCGTGCTTGCCAGCACGGTCTCCTCGGGGGCGAGCTCGCAGGTCGTGTCCGTTTCGTTGGTAATGAAGACCCGCGCGGGCGTGACGCCCGTGAGCACGCACCGCCCAAGGTCGCCCGGCTTGATCGGCTGCAGTGCCAGGACGAACGAGAGCGACGGCGAGTCCTCCGTGGCGACCTCGGCCGTCAGTGGCGTTCGACTGTGGAACGTCCGTTCCTGGTCCTCACTGTCGGGCTGGACGAGCACGCCCGTGATCGCCAGCGCGTGGTACGGTTCGATCTCATCGTCGGAGTCGTTGCGGACGAGCACGATGCCGCGCTGCGCGGGTTCGAGCGCCGGGCCGGCGTTGGCGGTCCGCTCCCGCCGGCGCAGATCGACCGCTGCATCGACGAAGGCGTTGTACGCCGCCGCGGGGATGCGGAGCGGTGAGCCCGACCGGACTTTGCGGAACATGTCACCCATCGTTCAGATTCCCAGCCCAGCGAAGTTGCCCTCGTCATACACGCGCTCGACATACGCCGCGACCGGACGCTTCACGATCGCGTGCGATCCCGTGTCCTCCTGATCGGCGTACCGCACCCAGAGGTACTCCCACCCCTTCTTGCTGATGCCGCTGATGCTGCCCACCGAGATCCCGCTGGCGTTCGGACTGGCGGCGAACCGGAACGTGATCTCCCAGTCGTCGTCGGGATCGGTGCCGCGCCGCGATCCCGAGGCCCCGAGGAACAGGACCTCGCCCGGCTGGAACCCCTTGAACGCGCCGGTGTTCACCTTGCCGGTGAGCGAGAAGAGCGTGCCCTTGTACGAAGGTGTCACCTGGTCGTTGGTGAAGTAGTGCGTCTCGGAGAACTGATAGACGGGGACGGTGATGTCCACGCCCTCGACGCCATCGGCGGTGACACCGATCGCGCCGCCAAAGTCCGGGGCCGACCCGCCCGACGGCGCGTGCGACGACACCGTCTCTTTGCTTTGCGTGATGTGCTGCGTGCCCCCGCCGGTGTCGAACGAGAAGACGCTCTCGCCGGGCTCGGGGAGCGACCCGCCCTGCGCCTTGCCGTAGCGGACGACGGCCTCCCAAAGGTCGTCGCCAACGGGCTCCACAGACACGGACTGCCGGGGCTGGCTGTCGTAGGTCGGGGGGCTGGTGGTTTCTGCAGCGTTGCGGGCCGCGAGGTCGTCGTTGGTCCCGCGCACGGTGTAGACGAGCTCCGCCGAGGGGTTGTCACCCTTGGTGGACTTGCGGCTCTCGAACTTCTCCGTCACCGTGATCGGCACGAACATCTCTCCTTACGCGAACGACTGCATCAGGCGAAAGTCAGGCCGCCGCTCTGCGCGGCGTCAGCCAGACGCTTGGTGTGCTTGGCGGTCTGCTCCGTGGCCCGGGCGGTGCGCTCGGCGGCCCCGCCATCGGACTCCAGCCCCTGCGCCGCGCGCGCGTTGAACGTGCCCCGCACGCTGATCCCTTTGCCGATGATCTCCCCGAGCCCGGCGAGCCGGTCTTCGAACTCGGCCATGAGGTCGCGTGGCGATCGCGCGGGCCCACGCTCGGCGTCCGCCGCCTCGCGTTTCTGGCGTGCCTGCTCGATGGCGTCGGCGAGTTTCTGCTTCGCGGCATCCAGTGCCGCTTGCGACTCCGCGAGCCCCGCCTCCGTGTTCGCCTTGAGCGCGGCCTGGGCCTCCTCAAAGTCACGACCGATCCCGGCGAGTGTGGCTTCGTGCAGAGCGGCAGCCTGCTCACGCTCAGCGGCACGCTGACCCTCGCGGGCTGCCACCTGCCGCTGGGCCGCGCTCTCCAGTTCCGCCAGACGGGATTCGAGTTGATCATCGACGGCCCTCTTCGCGGCGTCCACGTCGAGCCCGGAGTCGAACAGCCCCTGGATCTCCAGCATCCGCTTGGCGACCCAGGACGATGCGGACTCCCAGACCTGCTGGAAGCCGGTGGTGAAGTTGGTCCAGGTCTTGGACAGGAACGACGTGGTCTCGATCCACGCGATCTCGAGCGCGTGGAACACGATCTCGGCGGCCGCCAACGCCCCGTACCACATGCCGTAGGCGGTGGAGACGAAGAACTCCTTGGCCTCCAGCCAGACCTTGTTCAACGCGGCGACGCCCTGCTGCCAGACCACCTTCAGCGACAGCCACAGTATCTCCGCGGCCAGCGCGATATCGCCCGCCGCGAGGGCGTCGGAGATGCCCCCGACCACCTTGGCCACCCAGTCCCGCAGGCGGGTGAACTGCTCGCCGAGCCAGGCGAGGGCCTCGCCGCCAGCGCCGGTGGTGACGATGACCACACCGCCGAGCGCCACGATCGCGGCGATCGCCAGGCCGACCGGCGACAGGATCGCCGCGATGGCGGCCCCGATGAGGCTGAACGCCGTACCGATCCCGCCGATGACCCCGGCGACGATGCCGAGGGTTGCGCCGATCCCGGAGATGATGTAGCCGAGGGCGATGATGGCGACGCCCGCCACCGCGACAGCCGCCGCGACCTTGAGCGCCCACACGACGGTCTCGCGGTTGGCCTTGATCCAGGCCGTGGCGTTCACGATGATGCGGGTGATGCGCTCGGCGATGTCCTTGAGGAGCGGTGCGAGCGCCCCGCCGATCGTGAACACGCCCTGTTTGAGCACCTTCCAAAGGGTGCCGAGGGCGTCGTTGAGCTGCGCGGCATCGCGGGCGGTCTCGGTGCTGACGGTCAGGCCGAGGCGCCGGGCCTCTTCCTGCATCGCCTCGATCCCCGCCGCGCCGTCGGCCATGAGCGGCAGGAGCTTGGTCCCGGCCTTGCCGAAGACCTCCATCGCGATGGCGGCCCGCAGCGTGGGGTCCGACACCTTGGAGATCCGATCGGCCAGAACCTTGAACTGCTGCTCCGGTGAGAGTCCGGCCAGTTGGGCTGCGCTGAGGCCGAGCCGGTCGAGGGCCTCGACCGCGGTGCTCGTTCCCTGCGCCGCCTCTCCCAGCGTGCGCTGCATGATCCGCACGCCCGCCTCGAGCGCTTCCAGGTCCGCGCCCGAGAGTTCGGCGGCATACCCCAGTTCCGACAGCGCCTCGACGCTGACGCCGGTGCGGATGCTCATCTTGTCGAGCTCATCCCCCATCTCCGAGAAGACCTTGGCGGTGCCGAGGAGGCCCGCGGCCGCAGCCACTCCGATCCCGGCCAGTCGGGTGCCGATCGAACGCAGCCCCGCGCCGAAGGCTTCGAGCTGCTTCTGGGCGCGGCGAAGCCCGGCGGTGAGCTTGTCGCTCACGCCGAGTTCGACGAACGCCCGTCCAGCCCGGATGCCCCGCGTGTCGGCCACCGATCAGGCTCCCTTCCGAATGGAGTTCCGCCACAGCAGCGGCAGCTTCGGACGCTCCTGTTCCAGCGCCGGCGCCATGTAGGGCCGCGCGGCGATTTTGACCCTCTGGGATGTGAGCCGACCGCCGCGCCTGCGGAGCACCACGGTGTCACCGCCGTACTCCAGCACGTTGGGCGCGACGCTCTTCTTGAACCCGACCGGCCCGACGACTACTGAGTCGGCGGCCTTGTCGTACCCGAACAGGATCAGCCGGCGCAGGCTCCCCTCGTGGGAGTGGGGAGGCTTGCCCGCGGGGGCGGAGCCCTTGCGCTTGCGGATGCTCGTGCGGGCCGCCGTGCGGATGAACGCGCCGGCCTTGCTGAGCACCTTGCGCTTGGCCCCATCGACCGCGCGGACCACCGCCGCGCGGTCGAAGAACATGTCCTTGATCCGCATGGTGATCACGCGCCGCCCCCCGCGCTCCCGCCCGGAGGCGTGCCGCCGGCCAGGTCGCTGCCCTTTTCGAGGCCCTTGTTGAAGGACGCTTCCTTCTCCTTGCGGAGCCGGCCCGAGCCGATGAACAAGCCGACGATGCCCGTGAGCGCCGGCAGCGCCGGGCCGAGCACGGGCAAGCCCGCGACCGTCGGTCCAACGGTGTCCAGCGCCGAGAGTGTGAGCTGGCTGAATAGGCCGCGGAGTTCGCCGGCCTTCTCGATGTTGTTCTTCCACTGCGCGCCGGTGGTCTGGGTCTGGTTGAACCAGTTCTGGTACTCGACCTCCGCTTCGTTCAGGCTGAGCGTCGATGGCAATCCCGTCGTCTGCTGGATGGTGTTGGGCGTCTTGACCTTCACCAGGTCGCCGAGGTCGAAGCCGGCGCAGGACGCCAACACGAGCGCCATGAGCATCAGGCCGACGATGTAGACGTAGTGGCGAGTGGAGAGCGAGCTGAGGAACTTCATCCGTGAGCCTCCTTGGTGATGGCGGGCATCTTGCCGTCGATGAACACGTCCTTGAGAACCGAGACGCCGACCGGGATCGGCCGCTGGCGCTTGGCAAAGGGGTCGAAGTCGCTGGGGTTGAGTCGGCGGGATCGCTTGGGATCGCGGTGGATGTTGGCGACGAGCGCCATGACGGCGGAAGCGATTGACCAGTCGTGGCGCTGCCTGCCGTCGAGCATCGCCACCAGCTCGCGGAGCGTCAGGGGGCCGGGGTCGAGGCCGAGGATTCCGGCGCATTGGTGGACGAGTTTCCAGCAGTCGCTTCCCCGGACAACAACCGGTCCGCCAGCCGATCCAGTTCGCCGCTGTCGAGCTTCTTCTCGACCAGGTCCCGGGCCCGGTCCATCACCTTCCGCGTGGCCTGGAGCACCCGCCCGAGGTTGGCCCGGTCCCTCGGGCTCGGGCAGAAACCCACGAGTTCCTCCAGCACCGCCGTGGTCGCGGCTTCGATCGCGTCGCCCGCCATCGCCTTGCCAAAGTCCTCATCGGTGATGCTGCGCGAGTCGGCCTCGGGCTTGCAGAGGGCGTAGACCACGTCGCAGAGCAGGACGGGATCGCGGATCAGCTTCTCGATCAGCGTTCCCTCGATGACCTGCATCAGGTCCTCGCCGGTGAGGCCGCGCACGCGCTTGATGGCGGTGACGTTGATCTCGACCGACCACTGCCGCTCCTGGTTGTCCTTGAACGATCGCATCCGTGTCTCCGTCAATCAGGACCCGACATGACTCCGACGCCAAGCCCACAGCAAGCGGGCAGTCTCAGCCGCCGATCCACGAGGGCGCCGTCGCCGAGTACGTCACCTTCGCAGTGACCGACACCGTGATCGCCTCCTCGAGCGCCTCGTTGCGAGAGAAGTTGGTGATGGAGAAGTCCGCCTGCAAACCCTGCCCGCTGGTCTCGTCGAGTATCTGCAAGCCAATGGGCGCGTTGTTGAAGAAGGCGTTCTTGATGGCCGTGAACCCGGCATCCGCGGTGTCCCACACCATCTCGAAGTCGACGCTGGCCTCCTTGAGTGTGGCGACGGTGGCCCGCCACCCGCTGTTGGCGCGGGTCGTCACATCCGCCTCGCCCGCCTCCAGGTTCAGGGTGACATCGCGGGTGTTGCCGAGTTCGGTCCATGCTCCGCCGCCGGCCTGGCCACCGGTTTTGTAGAGGAGCTTGGCTTCCATGCCGAGTTTGATCGCCATCGTCGTTCTCCTTGATCCGTCTCACCCGGCCGTGTGGCCAACCACGAACACCACCTCGCCCGCCTTGCTCCGCACCAGGAGCTCGTTGAGGTCAACCCGCTCGAAGCGGAACTGCATGCCCGCCGGGATGTCGACCTCCGGTCCCTTTCCGTCCGTCAGGATCGCGTCCTGCGTGTTCTTCTCCGAGGCGACCAGCGTGAACGTTGCAACGAGGCGCTCGTCGGAGAGCGGCTTGAGTTCCTCGGACAACTCGACCTTGAGCAGCACGACGTTCCGCACGGTTACCTCCGCACCCGATAGGTGACGCTCAGGACACTGGTGAACACACGGTGCTGCTCGAGCGACTCGCTCGACACCACGGGCTCGTGGGCGATTGCGGCCCACGCCGCCTCCGGCGCATCGGGCAGCCGCTTGAGCCGCAGGTGGTCGGTGATCTCCTCGACGAGGTCGAGCAGGGCATCGATCTCAGAGTCGGCTCCCTCTGCGGGGAGCTTCTTCTGGACACCCACATCCACGACGCACTCGAAGAAGCTGCTGTCGCGGGTGGCGGCCGCGATGCCGACCGTGCGGGGCACGACCGACACCCGCAGGTCGGCCAGATCCTCCAGCGTGAACGCGGGCTGGTACATCCTCTCAGCGCTCACCGGCTGCGAGAAAGTTCCGGCGTTGATGTGCGCGGCGACGGCGTCGGCGATGGCGGCGATGGTGCTCATGGGCGGCCCACCCTCCCCGCCTCCGCCGCGGCGCTCAGGCCCGCCACCTTGCCTTCGAGGTAGGACACGCGGCGTTCCATCGCCTGATAGTCGGCGCGGATGGAGCGGGCCTCGCCGATGAACTCATCGAGGCGTTTCTCGACCTGCTGGAGCTTGGTGGTAACGACACCCCACTGGATGGTCATCGCGCCGGCGGCGAGGATGATGGTGACGAGCACGCCCGCCCAGCGTGCCCGTGTCCCATTTGCCCCGTTCTGTCCATTCCCGTCCGCCATCACGTCTCCGTGCCGATGTGCTTGGTGTGAACTCGAAGAACCCTGCGGTAGGGGTCGCTGTATCGAAAAGGCGGTTGCCCGCCCGGCGCGTTGACCTCGTACACGAACACCTGCGTCCCGCTTGTTTCACGCACCTGATCGCCGGCCCGCGGGAGTGTCGGGCCAGCACCGAGGTCCAGGTCCGCCGCCCGGATCAGGAAGTCCCGTGACTCGACTCGGTGGATCAGTCCCGCGTCGTCAGCCTGCTCGAACTCGGTCTTGCCGATCGTGGCTTGGACTTCTTTCTCGTCCGCGCCTCGCCGGTAGAGCACGGTCCGGCTCAGGTGCCGGTGTCGCTGGTCGTCGAGGAACGCGGAGCCACGGTCGAGCAGGTCGCCCACGGGTGCCTCCTCACTGCAGGAGGCGGATGCGCACGACGGTGTCGGCATCCACGGTGGACTTCACCGCCTTGCCGATGAGCTTGTTGGCGCCCGCCGCGGCGTTCTTGGTGGCGTTCTGCGCCGCCGCGTCCCAGTAGGCGCTGGTGCCCACTGGGATGGCGCTGCCGGCGCCGGTCGCCTTCGGGAACTCGAAGACACCGGACACCGCCAGCGAGCCGAGCTGGTTCGCCTTGATGGGCATCGACGCGATGCCCACCAGTTCTGCCTGCACGACGACCGCGCCGGCGAGCACGTCGGCGCCGGGGGTGTAGTCGATGCTGTTGCCGTCCTGCACGTACTTTGCTGACGCACTGGCCATGCTGTCGTCTCCTTCGCCGGGTGTGACCCCGGATTGCTCTTCCTGTCCGATCCCGCTGCCAATCTCGATGTCACCGCCCACGGGATTACACCTCGCCCTTGCTCTTCACCCCGCCGCGCGGGTCCTGGAGAGCGACGCCGAAGTCGTGGTACCCGCGCATCCGGACGCCGA
>JBFWWU010000007.1:0-198023 GCA_050246015.1 Phycisphaerales bacterium | reverse complement strand
ACGGAACCGGACAAGCCTGATCAGGCCGCCGTGCTGACGATTCCGTCACCCGCATGTGTGCGATGAATCATCGCCGCGGGATACTACTCCCCAACGGAGTTCGCCCACAGAGTATCCCGGCGCCCCCGCGCGACAAGCCGGGACCCTCCCCCCCCCTCACCCCCCCACACCCCCCCTCACCCCCCTCACCCCCCCTGCCCGCCTTCACCGTCCCATCGACCCGCCGTAGAAGTACGAACCCCACCCGACCGTGAACATGAAGCACCCATACGCGGCGTGCTCCAGGCTCACCGACAGCACCGACCGCGTCCGCAGGTAGTTCAGCGTGAACAGCACGCCCCCCACCGTGCACGCCGCCACCGCGAACCAGTTGTGCATGATGATGTGCGCGAACCCGAACGCAACGGCACACATCCACACCAGTTCGTTCCGCGACATCAGCATCTCGTAGCGGTGCACAAAGAACGCGCGAAACGCAACCTCTTGCGGATATACGCTCAGCACGGGATACCCGACCATGATGACCGCCCAGAGCCCCGGACGCTGCAACGGCAGCGACAACACCCTCCCCGGATCAAGGATCCACAGCGCCGCCGTCAGCATCGGCGCCAGCATGAGAAACGACACCGCTGAAAACCGCCATCCGGCGCGGAACCCGCGTCGATTCCCCATCTGACGCCGATCAAACGTCGGATCTCGCAGCAGCGCCACCAGGCACACCGCCCCCAGCGCCCAGATCGCCCGAAACACCAGCCACCCGCGCATGAACACCGCCAGCACCAGCGGCGCGACCACAAACATCACCACCATTTCGCACCAGCGACGCAGCCGCGCGCCAGCCGGAAGTTCCGTCGGCTTGCTCGCGACCGCTCCGACATCGGGCGCCCCCACCAGTGGGGCGGGGTCCCGACCAGACTCTGGAATCTTCATCAGGAAAGGCCGCGGTCGGATTCGAACCGACGAAAAACGGATTTGCAATCCGCCCCATTAGACCACTTTGGTACGCGGCCGACACGTTCCTATCGACTGAACACCCTACAACCTCCAACCTGTTTCGTCAAGCGGACTTACGTTCTCATCGGGCAGATTCCGCGCCCCAGCGGCGTATTCTCCGGCTTCGGTGGCAATCCCGCCCCGGATCGTGTACAACTCCGCCCAGAACCCGCGCGGCGGTTCCGGCGCCCGCGTGACCCGCCCACGGCCACGCGCGCCATCCAGGAGGTCTTGATGTCCCCGCACCCGCGGGCCAAAACCATCATGCGCTCCCGCGCCCGCTGGGCTCTGGTGTGTGCCTCCCTCGCCACCACCCCCTGCCTGCGCACCGCGTGCGCCCAGGGGGATATCGAGCGCCGCGTTGAATCCCGCCTGCGACGCGCCGATACCGCGCGCCAACTCGACGTTCAGCAAACGCTCTCGCTTTCTGAGCGCACCAACGTCGATATCGGCGGCTTCTACAACTTCACCTTCCTCACCCTGCAGGACAGCCAGGGGAACAGCCGCGGGCTGATCCAGAACGACACCACCCTCTTCGCGCGCGCCTCCATCGACGGCGTCCACACCTTCTTTGGAAGACTCCGCTTCCGGCATCAGGATTTCACTCCCGGTGACAGTTTCGACGGCCGCGGCGATCAGTGGCGCGAACCGATTCTTGATCGATATTGGTACGAACTGAATGCTCGCGACCTCTTTGCCAGCGCCAGGGCGGATTCGGCCGCGGAGCAGACCGGTTCGGGCCTGGATTTCAACCTCCGCCTGGGGCGTCAGTTCGTGGACTGGGGATCCGGGCTGGCTCTCTCCGAGGTGCTGCTGGCGGCGCGCGCCACGCTGGTCGTCGGGGATCGACTCACCATCGAAGGGCTCGCCGGAGTCACCCCCCCGGACGAGAGCATCATCGATTTCGACACCAGCCGGGCGGCGTACAACCGCGACACCAAGCGCGGGTTCTTCGGAGCGCTCGTTCGCGGGCAGACCAACTGGGGCAACGTCTACGGGTCGATCCTCTGGTCCGTCGATTACAACAACGATTCCGAGCCGCGGCTGCCGATCGGCCCCGTCGAGTTTGACTACAGCCCGGTGTATATCGGCCTCGGGCTCAACGCCAGCCTCAGCAACAACTGGCTCCTAGAGACCGAAGTCGTCTTCGAAGGGGGGCATTCCAAGTCCGATCCGCTCCGCGGGCTGCAGACCAGCGAATCCATCCGCGCCCTGGCCGCACGCGGCGAACTCACCTACCTGCTCCGCGACGCGCGCCAGTCCCGCGCCCAGATCGAGGTGCTCTTCGCCACCGGCGACAGCGATCGGCTCACCCCCAGCGACACGGTGGGAGGAAATCTCTCCGGCAGCGACGACAACGGGTTCAACAGCCTGGGGTTCGCCAACACGGGGCTGGCGTTCGGAACGACGTTTTCCAATCTCATGGCGGTGCGCGGGGGCGTCAGCACGTTCCCCTTGCGCGCTCACCGGGCCCTCTCTCAGTTGCAGGTCGGCGCGGACGTCTTTGTCTTCGGGAAACTCGACTCGGGCGCTCCGATCGACGAGCCGACTCGCGCCGGGCGATCGTTCCTGGGCGTCGAGACTGATCTGTACGTCAACTACCGCGTGACGAGCGACCTGGGGATCAACCTCCGGTACGGCGCGTTCTTTCCGGGCTCGGCGATCGGCGATGGGGCCGGGGACGGCGAGCGCGACACTCGCCATTTTTTCCTCATCGGCGTGACGCTCGCGTTCTAGGCGTGTCCGCGGGTCGCCGGGCTTGTCAGACGTTCCGGGAGAATTGCTGTCCGCATTCGGGGCAGCGGTGCTGAGCCGGCAACCCGCGCAGGTCGTATCCGCAGTGGTCGCAGATCCACGTTGGTTCCTGCCGCTGCTTGAGTTTCAGGCGGGCTCGTTCCATCGCCCGGTCCACCGCGCCCACGATCCATGCACATGACCGGGCGAGTCCCAGGAGCGACACGAAGAGCGCGGCTCGCCAGGCGAGTCGCTCGAACGACACGTGCGAGGTCGGGGCGGCGTCGGCGCGGATGGTGGCCGCCACACGGCCCCAGTAGGCCACGTTCAGCGACGCCAGATAATCGCAGTACAGCGCGCGGACGTTCGCCTGCGTGGCGGCGTCCGTCGGCACCCCAGTGCCCGTGATGATCACGTCGTGCAGATCGCGGACGCTCAGACCGGGGGGACGCCCGATGTTCCCGCTGCGGTAGGCGTAGTACGCCTCGCCGAGGTATACATCGGTCATGGCAAGGTCGGCGGGCGGGACGACAGCGATCTGGCCCGCGCGGCGAACGACGTACGCGGGCGCCGAGTCGGGAGCGCCGCTGCTCACGACCGGCGCGCCCGGGGCCCGGAACGGGTCGAACAAGTTGCGCGCGGTTGAAAGCAGGGCCACCACCGCGATGGCGAAGAAGGCCATGGCCCAGGGCCGCCCGGTCCAGCGCCACACCAGAATCCAAAGCGGTTCCGTTCGAGGTTTCGGCGCCGCCGAGCGATGCATCCCCGCCGCCGTCCGTGGATGTTCGGGAGAATCCGCGGAATAGCGGCTCGATGGTTTCCGAAGGTACGGGTCGCCGCGGCTGTTCCCCTCGCCGGTCATGAGAGATTCTACGGTCGGCTCCTATCCGCGGATCCCCCATTCCCCCCCCCCCCCCCCCCACCCCCACCCAGACCCTCCATATTGATTCCTCATTCTCGATGATCCACCTCGATGGGGCCTCGCGCACGACGGAATCAAAATTGACAGTGGGCACGATCGATCCTTCAATAGATATGGAATCCAACGGAACGGTGCTGGGGTCAAGTTCAATCAACTCGCTTGATGCGTCGAGTTCCGGGGCTCGACCGGGGTCGATCTGGCTTGAGCCGGCGCAGGCCAAGATCCTGTATGAGGCGATCACGTTTGACGACGTGTTGCTGCTGCCGCGCGCCAGCGACGTCGTGCCGATCGATGTGGACGTCACGACCCGGCTCTCCCGCCACATCCGGCTGAGCATCCCGCTGGTCTCCGCGCCGATGGACACGGTGACGGAATCCGCGCTGGCGATCGCGCTGGCGCAGGAGGGCGGCATCGGGATCATCCACCGCAACATGCCGCTGGAGGCGCAGGCGCGTGAAGTCTCGAAGGTAAAGCGCTCGGCCAACGGCGTGATCCGAGATCCGATCACGCTTCGACCGGGTGACACGGTGAAACTCGCCCGGGACCTGATGCGCCAGCACCACGTCTCGGGGTTCCCGGTCACGGAGAACGGGCACCCTCGCGGCAAGGTGATGGGGATCCTGACGCGGCGCGATCTCAAGTTCGTCGAGAACGACCTCACGCCGATCAAGGACGTGATGACGGACTCGGGACTTATCACGGCCCCGCCGGGCACCACGCTCGATGAAGCGTCGATCATTCTGAACAAGAACAAGGTCGAGAAACTGCTGCTGGTGGACGGCAACTTCTGCCTCGCGGGCATGGTCACGCAGCGCGACATCGATCGTCTGGAACAGTTTCCCAAGTCGAACCTGGACTCTCGCGGTCGGCTGCGATGCGGAGCGGCGTGCGGGGTCGATCAGTACGAGCGGGTCGAGGCGCTCCTGGCCGCCGAGGCCGATGTGGTCGTCGTCGATACCTCGCACGGGCACTCGGAGAACGTGCTGCGGACGGTTCGGACGATCAAGCAGCGCTGGGGAGGGAAGGACGGCACCGGCGTGGAAGTCATCGCTGGGAACGTGGCGACCGCCGAGGCGGCGCAGGCGCTGGCCGAGGCGGGCGCGGACGGCGTGAAGGCGGGCATCGGGCCCGGGTCGATCTGCACGACGCGGGTGGTGACGGGCGTGGGCGTGCCGCAGGTCTCGGCGATCTTCAACGCGGTGCAGGGGATCGCCCGGAGCGGTCGCGACGTGCCGGTGATCGCGGACGGCGGGATCCGCATGTCGGGCGACATCGCCAAGGCGCTGGCCGCGGGGGCGTCGTGCGTGATGCTCGGGTCGCTCTTTGCGGGGCTGGACGAATCGCCGGGTGAACTGGTGATCTCGCAAGGACGGCGGTACAAGTCGTACCGCGGGATGGGGAGCGAGGGGGCGATGCACGCGGGATCGGCGGATCGCTACGGGCACGCGGCCCCGGCCGGCACACCGGTCGGCGGCGCCGGCGGCATGGGCGCCGCGGCAGACCAGAGGAAAGTGAAGTTCGTGCCGGAGGGTGTTGAAGGGCTCGTGGCATATCGCGGGCCGCTCGGGGAGTTCGTGTACCAACTCGTCGGGGGCGTGCGGGCGTCCATGGGCTACTGCGGTTGCCGGACCATCGACGAGTTCCGAGAGAAGACCCGCTTCTGCCGCGTGACGGGCGCGAGCGTGGTCGAGAGCCATCCGCACGACATCCGGATCACGAAGGAATCGCCGAACTACACGATGGAAGTCGGCAGCGAGAAGACTCGCTAAAGCCGAGTGCCGGTCGGTCAGCGCCGGCCCGCCGCGAAAAGAAAAGACCCCGCTGACAGTCGCGGGGTCGGCTTGGCGGTCGCGTCAATCGGCGCTGATCACTTGCGTTCGTTGTTATCCGGCTTGATCGAGGGCTTCGAGGAGGGAGTCTTCTCCTTCGCCGGCTGTTTCTCCGGCTTCGTGCTCTTGGCGGGCGCCTTGCGGTTGATCGCCTTGTCGGCGTCGATGACCTGCTTGACGATCTCCTCGGTGAGCGGCTCGGCCTTTTCGCCCGGGAACCCCTGCCAGCGCACGGTGCCCTTGGAGTCGATCAGCAGCACATGCGGGATGCCCTCGACCCCGACGGCCTTGTTCATCGTGCCCTTGGTGTCCACGGCCATTGAATAGCCGATTTTTCCATTGTGCTGCTCGTTGAGGAACTTCTGAACGACGGAATCCTTCTCGTTGCTCACGCCGATGACCAGCAGGTCATCCTTGAACTTCTGCTGAAAGCCTTCGAGTTCGGGGATGAGCGCGCGGCACGGCGGGCACCACGTCGCCCAGAAATCGATCAGGATCACCTTGTCCTTGCGCTCCGGTTGCGACGTCAGCCACTTCTCGACCTTGAACGTCGGCGCCTTGCGACCGCGGAAGTCGTTCTTGGCGTGCAGGTTCTTCTTCACCTTCTCCGGCCAGGCCGCCTTTTCATCGTTCTTGGACCCGGTCTGGTCCTTGTCCTTGTCGGTTGCCGGCTGCTTGAGCCTGGGCTGGCTCGCCGGGGTCGTGGTCTTCTTGTCGGGCGGACGGGTGGGCTGGGTCTGCGCGATCGCGGGAACGGCGACGAGTGATGCGAGAATCAGTGTGGCGGCGGTCAAACGCTTCATCGGGAACTCCTGGTTGGACCATTCGAAACGATGGGGTGCGGACGGGTGGCTGAAATCAAGCGTGAATGGTATCGCCGGCGGTGTCGCGGGTGGCGGACATACCGGCTGGTCCGAGAACACGCTCATCCGCCCTGACGCGGGCTTGCCGGTACACTCCTTCGGCACATCGGGAGGCACCGCATGATCATGTGGCTCGTCGTCGGCTGGGTGTTCGGAATTGGGAATGAGCCGGCGGCACGCGGTGGGGCGGGACCCGACGCCGAGGCTCGCGCGCAGATCGAGGATGTGCTGCGCAGCATGTCGGCGGCGGTGAACGCGGGGGACAAGGACGCCTACCTGCGGCATGTCTGGCTGGACAATACGTATTTCGCCACGGAGCAGCGGCACTGGGCGGACGAACTCGCGGCGCACCGACCCCTGCGGTTCGAACTCGGGATCGCACCGATCGACGACGCGCTGACCAAGCGCACGGGGGCCGCGAAATGGGGACAGGAAGTGTTCGGCGCGGAGCGGGCGGAGTTTGCGCTGCGAATGACCTATCGGGCGGACGTCGGGCACGCCGCGGAAGAAGCCGGGGCGGTCGCGACGTGGCCCGCGGCGTTTGTCAAGGCGGACCCGGACGGCGACGGCCCGTTGCCGGCGCAGTGGCTCTATGCCGGCGAGAACTGGCGCGAACTCTGGGGAAACTGGATGACACCGGAGCAGCAGCGTCAGGCCCGAGCGCCGGCCGCCGGGCACGATGCGGCAAGCGACGCGCGGGGCCTCAAGCCCGGTGCGCCCCCGCCGGGCGCGTTCGTCGTCAAGTTCTTCCCCGGCTTCGAGACCGTCGCGCAGATGGTCGTCGAGGCGTTCCCCCCGGCCAAGCGCCATGTTGACGAAGGATTCGAGATCGACTACCAACCGGCGTCGCCGATCGAGATCAAACTCTTTGACGACATGGAGCACCTCAAGGCAAGCGTGTACCTGAACATGCCCGACGACTGGCTGGGCGGATGGAACGAGCCGGGGGAATCGATCAAGTTCATGACGTACTACACGAACTCGGTCCCGCGGTGGACGGGGGCCTTTGCGCACGAATACGGGCACACGGCGACGTGGCAGATGGGCCCCCGGCTGCGCGAGTCGCCGTGGTGGCTGCACGAGGGGGTGGCGGAACTCGCGGCGGAGTATTTCACGCAGGACGCGGGACGCATCGAGTCGATGATGCGGCAGCGCGCCCGGCGCGGCCCCGGCGCCGGGAAGCGGGGCCTGCTCCCATGGGACTCGCTCGCGGATTACCAGAAGGCGGACGCCGACGTCAAGCAGATGGCGTACTGGCAGGGTCATCACTTCGTCGGGTGGGTAAGCGATCAGTGGGGCCGCGAGGGGCGCAACAAGTGGCTGCGCGCGATCGGCGCGGGTAGCACGCTCGACCGGGCGAGCCGCGACGTGCTGGGCGAGTCGTTCGAGGCGCTGGACAAGCGCTGGAGGGCCGAACTGGGCGAGGGCGCGGCGAAATAGCGGTTGTGACCATGCTGTTTTCATCTGAGCCGCCCGGCGCGAGCCGGCGGGGAGGCGTGCGCGGTCTGACGGCCCAGGCCATCATTCGATCGCGCCGCCGATCGCTCCCACCGACCGCTTGCGCGGTTCGGCTCAGAAAACTGATGGTCACACCGACCGCTTGCGCGGTCCGGCTCATAAAACTGATGGTCACACCCGAAATAGCCGGCGCCGGGCGCGGGGCCGCCCGAGATCGATAGACTTCACGCCGCGCGGCCGTGGTGGTCGTCGCCGGCGCGTGATCGCATCGCCCGTGCGCCCCCCCCATCCCCGCCCGATGAGCAAGAAGCACTCCAAACCCGAGCAGGATCGCGTGATCGAGAATCGCAAGGCTCGGCACGACTATTTCATCACTGAGACGCTGGAAACCGGCGTGCAACTCGTGGGCACCGAGGTCAAGGCGGTGCGCGACGGAAAGGTTTCGCTCGGCGAGGGGTTCGTGCGGGTGGAAGAGCGTACTGAAGAACTCTTCCTGCATGGCGTGAATATCGGTGAGTACGCGCCGGGGGGCACGCGCCAGCACGCCGCGACGCGCGTGCGGAAACTGCTGGCGCACAAGCGAGAGATCAGAAAGCTCGCGAAGGCAAGCGCCGCGAAGGGGATGACGCTCGTCCCGCTGAAGATGTACTTTAAGAACGGGTACGCGAAAGTGCTGATCGGGGTGGCGGAGGGGCGGGCCGCGCACGACAAGCGAGACCGGATTGCGAAGCGCGACGCCGAGCGTTCGATCGCACGGGCGATGAGCAAGCGGATGTAGGCGCCCGGCTCACCCGCGCGGAAGTTGTGCCGTCCGGACGAACTCGGCACACCCCGGGGCCGTACCAAGCCCGGCGCGATCCCGCCGGGCTGGCTCGACGCGCCGAGCGGCACGGACGCTCGTACCCTTAGCCGCTGAATCGCGGACGACTCAGACGATGAAACACCCCGCCGGCGACACTTCCCACGGCTCCCTCGCGCCCCCCCGCTCCGCAGCGCGGGAGGGGCGGGATGGAGACGCTCCGGCGATGGAGCCCGCCGGCGAGTCGCCGTTCCGGTGCGATCCGGGCGCCGCGGCGGTCATCGAGCGGCTGCGGCGGGATAATCCAAAGGCCGACCCGTTGTCTCGCTTGCCTGACATACATCCGGCGAAACTGCCGCGGCACATCGCGATTATCATGGACGGGAACGGGCGCTGGGCCCAGGCACGTGGATTCCCGCGGATCTTCGGGCACCGCAACGGGGCGTCGGCGGTCCGCGAAGTGCTCCAGGAATGCCGCGTGCTGGGCACGGAGGTGCTGACGCTCTACTCGTTCTCGATGGAGAACTGGAAGCGCCCGACCGACGAGGTTGAGTCGCTGATGTACATGTACTCGCTCTATCTCGAGGGGGAGCGGGACGAACTGGTGCGCGACAACCTGCGGTTCCGGCAGATCGGACGGCGCGAGGGGCTGCCGTCGTTTGTGCTCGACGCGGCGGACCGTCTGACGGAGGCCACCGCGAAGAACACGGGCCCGACACTGTGCGTCGCGGTGAACTACGGATCCCGCGCGGAGATCACCGACGCCGTCCGGACGCTGGCGCAGCGCGTCAAGGACGGCTCGCTCGATCCGCGGGCGATCGACGAAAGCGCGATCGATTCGGCGCTCTACACCGCCGGGCTTCCCGATCCGGACCTGCTGATCCGCACGGCGGGCGAGATGCGAGTGAGCAACTACCTGCTGTGGCAGATCAGTTACGCCGAGTTGCACGTCACCCCCACGCTCTGGCCCGATTTCGGGGTGCCGCACCTGCACGCGGCGATCCGGGACTTTGCCGGGCGCCGGCGCCGCTTCGGCGGGCTCGACCACAGCGCGTGAACCCCGAGCGGCCGCCGCTAGTTGGGGCGGACGATGTGCAACTGCGTGTAGTCGTACTGCCCCTGCGGAACCTCGGGCTTGGTCTGCTGGACAAACTGCCGCAGCGCCTCGAGATCGGACGGGGTTTTCACCTGACCGGTAAGCGTGAGTTTCGGCGGGTCTTCCGATTCAACAAAGAACGACGTGTCGGCGAAGTCGGGCCTGCTCGCCAAGGCCTCATTGAGTTCGCGCGCGAGTTCCCAGAGTTTGGACTCGGGCTCCTGGGCGCGCGGCGGCGGAGTGAGCGTGCGGTAGAGCACGTACCCGGCGAAGAGCACCAGGAAGCCGGTGATGACAGCGACGATGATGAGTTTCTTGCGGGCGGCGGGATCGATCGGCTGCATGCATAGATCCTATGTGAAAAGCCCCCTGCATGCCGTGAGAGGCGATGTGGGGGGCCCTGAAGTGCGTGTTCCAGATCATCAACCGCCCAATGAACTGATGGGAAAATCAGTTCGGACGGAAGGTCCAATCGGCGCGGTCGGCGTGGTTGGCCCACTTGCGCATATCACGGAGATCGCTGAGGGTCTGCATGGTGACGTGACCGTCGGCCATGGCGGTGACCGCCGCGCCGCCGTGGCGGGCGTCGACGAATCCCCAGTTCTTCGGGTCGGCCACTTCCTGGTACTTGTTGGATGCAACCCAGGCCACGGTCGCGGAGTTGGTGGGGTATCCCGCGGTCGGCGGGCAGACTTCCCAGAATCCCGGAACGACGATCGAAGAGGCGTTGTAGGTCGCGGGGTTACGGCCGTAGTTGGTCGCGCCGAACGAGCCGGTGGACTTGATGTCCACCCCACGGGCGGAGGAGAAGACCATCAGGGTGTCCGTGCGGCGGACTTCGCTGATCTTGGTGACGTACCACTTGGGTCGCGGGTGGCCCGGGCCGCCGGAGGGGCTGTAGCCCGGGAACGCGCCGCGGTGCCAACTGCCGCCGACGTAGACGGAGTTGAGGCCCAGAGACGGGTGATAGGCCATCGCAGCGGCCTGGGTGGCAACGCTGGAATCGTACAACACCGTTCGAGGAGTCGCGGACTGATTCAAGGTATACGGCCCGATCGGCCGCGAAGCGAAGTCGGCGAACGTCGCTCGATCGACCATCAGCGCATCCATGGGCATTTCGGTGGCGCCCATCCATCGCATGCCGTTGACCTTGATGACATTGCCCTCGGTCATGTAGGGCGGGGTGAACGGATCCGGGTGGAACCAGTAGAAGCGGCCCGGGGCGTTGTTGAAGTGGCCGGCGGCCCAGGGAATGTATCCGGTGAACGCGTCGTCGTTGCTCTCGTTGCCGTAGGTCGCCCAGGCGACCATCTTCTGCTGGGCCGCGGACATTTCCTTGGCTTTCCTGGCGAGCAACTGCCCGCCGCGAAGCGCCGGCAGCAGGATCGAGATGAGCAGCGCGATGATCGCGATCACCACGAGCAACTCGATCAGCGTGAATCCATGAAGAACGCGACGGGCACGCGAGTGCACAAGAGTCATGGAACGATTCCTTTCTACCGACGGTATCGAACGTGCATCATGACCAGATTTGGTCGCGGCGAGAACTCGCCGCTGGAAGAACTCCCCGATAGTTTACCTTAAAGAATCCGAGTGGTCTCGGTATTATTCGGGTTTTTGAATTTGATTTTCAGTTCGGTCAGGCAGATGACACCGCGGTATTGAATACTTTGAGATCCACATATCCAAATATACGCAAAACCGACGGATGCTGATTACTGGAGCGGCGCGAGTGAGGACGCTCAAGAAAGTTGTTCGCGCGCGAGCATGGCCGCACCGATCAGTCCGGCGTCGTCCTCCAGTTCGCTCGCCAGGACTTCGACCTGTTTGCAGCGATCGGGGAAGGCGTATTCCCGCACGGTTTTCTTGACGAGCGAGACGAGGGGCTTACCGATGGCCTCGGTGAGGCCGCCGCCGAGAATCACGCGCGGCAGGGAGAGGAGCGTCACCACATTGGCGGCGGCGATTCCGACGAGAACGGCGACTTCGTCGATCACGCGGATGGTGAGTTCGTCGCCGCTGCGGAACGCCTCGGCGATCGCCTTGGACTTGATCTGCCCTTCTTCCATCACGGTGGGGGCGAGGGACGATGGGTAGTTGGAGCGGATCAGGCGGATGATCCGGTCGGCAACCGCGGTGCGCGAGCAGTTCTGTTCCAGCGAGCGGGTTCCCATGGCCGCGCCGGGGAAGAGCGTGGTATGCCCGATTTCGCCGGCGGTGAAGAAGGCGCCGCTGTACAGGGCGCTGTTGAGCACGAGCCCGCCGCCGACACCGGTGCCCATCCAGATGCCGAGGATGTCGGTCGCGCCGCGACCGGAGCCGTGCTTCCATTCGCCGTAGACCGCGACGTTCACGTCGTTCTCGACGTAGACGGGGGTGCTGAGTTTGCTCTTGAGGATCTTGGCGAGCGGGACGTCGTTCCATCTCAGGTTGACGGCTTCGAGGACGACGCCGAGATTGGGATCAACGGCGCCCGGGGCGCCGATTCCCAGCCCGCCGAGTTGCGCGGCGGTTGTTCCCGCCTGCGTGCAGGCTTCCTGGACGCCTTCGACGAGGCGCTCGATGACGCGGTCTTTCCCCTGGTCGGCGTTGGTCTTCTTGCGTGCGCGGCCGAGCACCACGCCGGACTTATCGACGACGCCGATCTGCATGTTGGTGCCGCCGAGATCGATCCCGACGAACGGCTTGGGGCTTGGCATCAGTCAACTCCTGATGGGAAGGGAGGCATGGCGGAAGCACGCGGGCCGCGCGTCCGGCAAAGCCGGTGCTCGCGCGGGGCGTCCGGGTGAGAAGACGGAGAGTATCGAGCCGCTCGAACTCAAGCGAGTGGGCGCGTGCGGTGGATGAAGTTGATGCGGGCATGCTGCGCGGGTCGAGCCGCGCGGGGATGCGGGCGCCCGGAGCCGCGGCGCTATTTGACGAAATGATCGTCCTTGAAGGGGAACGGCTTGTTGGTGAGGTATCCCTGAGGACCGATCAGGCGAAGCACGACCGTCTGGAACTCGGAGTCTTTTTTCTGCTGAATGAGTTCGGCGAGTTTGAGCGGAGGGAAGTTGTTGCCGCCCTTGGCGGTGTTGGCCCACTGGATCGAACTCTCGGCATCAGCGACGATGAGGACAAAGTCGGCCCGCACTTTCAGAGCGGCCTCGGTGGCCTTGGGGTCCTCGGAGGTGACGTCGAGTTCGCCCTTGGTGAGGCGGCGCAGGACGCAGGCCAGCACGTCGCCCGCCATGCCCGCCGCCGCGTCGACGACGTCGCCGGGCAACTGCGGCTCGTTGATCGCCTGGACCGTGAGCGCCTCGCGGGCGGTGTTGACCGACCGGCGGAAGGCCGAGTCATACGTGGCGTCGTCGGTTGCCCGGGCACGGGCGCTGATGGCCTCGGAAAGTGCTTTGACGGCGGCGGGGCGCACGCCCTCGAGTTTGGCGCTGGGGACCTTGGTCGCCGCGCGCAGCGCCAGGCAGTACGCCTCCAGGACGTTCGCGTCGGTCTCCTTCTCCATTGCCGACTTGAGCGTGGAAATCGCCCGGATGGCCTGCTGCGCGGGGGCGATCGCGGGCGAAGTCGTTTCAATGGCGGAAAACGTGGCGGTGAATCCATCGACCGCCGCGAACCGGACCGCCGCTCGCTTGTCGGCCAGGCGGTCGCCCAGGATGTCGATCCCGGAGGTGGTCGCGAGTTCGCCGGCGAGCGTGAGCGCGTTGATGGCGTTGACATCACGGTCGCTGGCGGCCAGGGGACGGAGCACCGGCCCGAGCAGTCGCGCGTATTCGAGCCGAAACGCGACGGAGATCTTCGGCTCCTTCTGCAGGTTGGCGATGAGCGCCTTGCGGGACCGGGCGACGGCTTCGGGGCTTTCGCTGAGCCCGTCCTTGTTCTGATCGACGAACTGCCGGATCGCCGCCTTGTGCGCGTCGGTCAGTTCCGACGCGGTCAGGATGTCCTTGGCCAGCCCTTGCGCGAACACGTTGGAGGAGGAACACACCGCCAGCACGAGCACGAGGCTTTGGATGATTCGTTGAAGGATCAAGCGGGCATTCCAATCGCAGGAGACTGAAGAAAAGAGCACGGGGGGTCAAAACTATGAAGCGCGCGGCGGGCGGTCAATCGAACAGGCCCCGAGCGGGGAGAGCCCACGCGCTATTTCGGATCGCCGGGATTCGTGTAGGCCTGCATCATCGCGGTGCTCAGGGCGGGGAAGATCTGGTCGGCGTCGGTGAACGACCCCGACCGCACGCGGTCGATGACGGAGTCGTACGCCTTGAGCATGGCCTGCATGACCTCATCGCGGAGTTCGATGGGTGGGATCTGGAGGTCCAAGAGCATGGTCCAGGCATCGCCCTTGCGGAAGCGGATGGGATTTTTGATCTGCCCGCTGGTGGAAGAGAGGAGCATGATCTGCGGGTTGTCCGGCGACGGCGCGAAAGAAAAGTCGGAGGGATCGGCGAATCCCAGGTACAGGATGGCCTGGTTGGCATCGTCGAACATGCCGGCCTGACTGGCGCCGGCGCGGGCCAACTGTTCCTTGGCGATCTCGGTGAGCGACCGGTGGAAGTGCTCCTTCACCGCCTTGTCGAGTTCGATGCTCTTATTGGAAAGCGGGAGCGTCTTGTTGAAGAACTCTTTCTGCTTGTCGTTTCGGAAGGTGACATGTTCGGCGAACGCCTGGAGGTCGGGCTTGCGGATCGCTTCGCCGAGCGACTGCGCGAAGGTCATCGCTTCGCCTTCGAGTCCCTGCAGCGGCTGGGTGGCTGGGGTGGGGGTGGGGTTGGCGGGCGGTGTGGAGTCAGCGACCCCGGGTTCCGCCGGGGGCGTGGCGGCGTCGGACGGCGCCGCGTCCGCCGGCGCCGGCGTGCTGGGGTTGAACGTCGCGAGCGTGGCGGAAATGGATTCGAGCCTCGACTTGATGCGTTCGATCTGCTCGCGTCCGCCGGCGGTGGCGTAGTCGCTGCTGGCGGCGGTGTAGGCCTCGAACGCCTCTTTGAGGGTGCTTTCGTATGCCGACTGGGCCGCAGAAGCCTTGGCGGCGAAGTCGCCCGGGATCGTGGGAGTCGCTTCGGCCAGGGCGGTCAGGATCGCCGCGTAGTCCGACAGACCCCGCGCCTTGGTGATGAGCAGGTCCGCGGCGGCGTGCTTGGAGGCGGCCGTGGAGAGCGTCGTCGTCGCGCTTCGGCCGCCCGTTCCCGAGCCCTTCACGCCCGAGAGTTCGCGGGCAGCGGTATCAAAGCGAGACTTGGCGGCGTCGTAGAGCGCGTCGAGTGTCTGATCGGCGCCGGGGAGCGAGGCGGTCCGCACGTCGGCCAGTTCCGAAGCCTGCTGCGCGATCTGCGCCTGCAACTGCTTGACGCCCGTGCGCTCCGAAGCGGATTCGCCTTCGAGCGTTTTCTGTGATTGCTCGTTGTTGACGCGAACGAGCCGCTCGACTTCGGCGCGCGACGCGTCCAGCAGCGTGCGCTGCGTGCGGAGCGAATCGACCAGGAGTTTGGCGTTGTCGACTTCCGCCTGTCGCACCTGTGCCTGGGCGAGCAGGTCCGAGGCCTGCTTGTCCAGGGCGTCGCCGGCCCGCGACGCTTCGACGGCGCGGGTGACCAGGTCGGCGCGCTCGACCTGCGACTTGCCGACGGCCTGGGCCCGCAGGTCGGCCTCGCGGGCGTGCTCGGCGCGGGCCTTTTCCTGCGCCTCTCGCGCCTGTGACTGGATCTGGTTGAGGGCGGCCTCGGCGGTGGAAAGTTCGGCGGCCGCGGCGACGATCTCCGTGTCCTTGTCGGTTGCCTGCTTGGAAATGTCGTCCAGGAGGCTCTTGGGATCAAACGATCGCAGCGCCGAGGCCGAGGCGTTCATGTAGCGCCAGTGGTCGAGTGTTTCGCGGAGTTGGATGATCTTGGCGAGGGCGGCCTGCTCAGCGGACGCCGCTTGACCGGCGAGCAGGTCGCCGGCGCGCATGTTGGCTTCAGCCCGGAGGAGTTTGGCGGCCTCGGCTTCGCCCTGGATCGAGGACGAAGACGCCTGTTTCAGGTTGGAGACAACCTTGTCGTAGGAGAGCGACTTGTTTTCGGGGGCGTGCCCGCCGTGCGAGGCGAGGTACGCGATATCGCGCCGGGCCTGGGCGATCGCCGCGGTTTCGGCGGACTCTCGCTCGCACCCGGTGAGGGCCAGTGCGAGCACCACGCCGAGCATGGATCCGCGAAACGCGCTACCCGCCAGTTTTCCAGTTCGCTTCATTCCAGGGCTCCGAGGCAGATCGTCGGGAGAGATGATCAATATCGATACCACATCCACGGGAACGCGGTTCCCGCAGTGATGTGCCGAACACGATTGCAACACTTTAGCAGCACCGCGGTCGGCGTGCGCGCCCGTCAATTCGTGGACGGCCGGGGGAGACCCGCGGGGTCTGGCTAGCGCGGCGGCCCGGGCTGCTTCTCTTTGCTGGGAGCGAGACTCGGCGCCGGAGGTTGGTATTCGATCGGGTAATCTGGATGAGGCCGGTACATGGACTTGATCCAGTTCACCGCCTTTCGAAACCCCGGGTCACGCGCATCGTCAAAGACCGGCTTGAACCCGTCGCGTCCGGACTGCCCGCGCGGCGCCTCGGGATGAGGAAACGTCGAGTGCTTGCGGTTGACGGCGATCTGGAGCAGCGGCGATCGCGCCGGGTCGTCGTAGTTGATCAACGCCGACCCGTCGTCGAGTCGGAATCGATCGAGGATGAGAAAGTTGGTGTAGACGGTGGCGTCGGAACGGGGGCGATAGGGATAGAGCGCGAGCCGACCGGCCTCCTGCCCGCCGTGGCACTGCGTCGTGGCGCAGGCGTTGGTGAGCCAGGCGGCGTGGACATCATCGCGGAAGGCGCGCATCGATCGGGGCTGATCGGCGACCTGGACCTCCGAGTACAGATCGCGGGCCCGGACTCTGAACATCAGGTCGAGGATCGCGGTGGGCGTCTGGCGGTAGAGCGCGTCGCGCCCTTCCTGCGTCGTGGGCATGTGGGGAGAGTCCCCGTGCTGCTGGATCAACTTCGTGATGGTGTCCCGCTTGATCGAGACGCGGGGCGGATCGTCGAGGTCGATCTCGAAGACCTTGAGGGTGTTGATCTGGGCGTCGGTGAGAAGGGGGAAGTGCGGATCGGCGTCGCGTTTGGCATCGGGGTCGGGACGAGCCGGGAGCGGACCGGCCGGGGACTTGGGCTTGTTCCGCAGGGCGATCTGGCTCTCGATCAGGATCTTGAGGCGGCGGCCTTCGACGTGATTGGGTTCAAGCCTCAGCAGGCGGCTCACCTCTTCGAGCGCCAGGTCCAGTTGCTCACGTGAGCGGAGCCACTCGGCGAGGATCGCGATGTTGTCCGGATCATCGCCGATGCTGGCACGCATCTCGCGGTATCGCTCGAGAATGGGCTTGAGCACCTCGTAGCGTTCGATGAGGTCGGACTTGAATGTGGTTTCGATGCCGGCGATGCGGACGACGAGCGCGTCGGGACGTTCGGAAACCAGGATGCCGCTGACGCGGTTTCCACCCACGAGGTAGATCACGACTTCGGACCCGCCACGATCGCTGGGCTTATCCGGGTCGTCCTTGGGGGGATCGACGGGCGGATCGCTCTTTGGCTCGTCCTTGGGCGGGGGCGTCTTGGGTGGCGGGGGGTTTTCTGGTTGGGCGGAGGGCACACCGGCGCGGGCGGCTGCGTCCCAATGCGTCACGGCGAGAATGGACGCCCCTACGAGCAACAGCGGAGCCAATCCGGATGTGGGGCGGTTCATGCCGCTATTGTGCGCGCGCGGGCTCGCGGGGTCCAGTGCGATTGGGGCTGATCAATGTTGAGGAAGCCGGGCGGGCACTGCACGGGTTCAGGCGGCTTGCCGGGCGAGCGTTTCGGTGATGCGCTGGCTGAGGAGGTCCGGGGTGAAGGGCTTGACGACGTAGTTGTTGACGCCCGCCTTGATCGCTTCGATGACGCGCGATTTTTCGCTCTGGGTCGTGACCATGATCAAGGGGGTGGTCTTGTTGGTGTGGCGGAAGGTCTTCACGAAGGTCAAGCCGTCCATGTTGGGCATGTTCCAATCGACGAGGATGAGATCGGGCTGGAAGGCGCCGAGTTTGGCCATGGCGTCCTGACCATCGCAGGCCTCTTCGATCTGCGTGTGCCCGAGTTGAGCGAGGACGCTTCTCTGGATGTTGCGCATCGTCCTGGAACTATCGATCAGCATGATCTTCATGGAGTGGGGACTCGCGGAAGGTGTGAAGTGGTCGGGAGGCGTTGAGGCGGCGCTACGACTTGCGGTAGCAGCCGGCGGGCGCGACGGGCACGATGACGAAGGGAAGATCGGGGCCCAGAGGAGCGTCGGACGGCGCCACGAAGAGGAATCCACCGGGGTGCAGTTGATCGGCGAGCGTCCTGAGGACGTGCTGCTTCATCTGGGGGCCGAAGTAGGTCAGGACGTTGCGGCAGAAGATGACGTCAAAGACGCCGTGGCGCTTGATGCCCAGACGATCCTTGAGGTTGTGCACTTCGAAATGCACCATCGACTGGATGTCGGGGTGCACGACCCAGGCGGGCCCGTCGGTGCGGAAGTAGCGCTGCTTGACAATGGGGCTGGTCGAACGCACGGCGTAGTCGGTGTACGAAGCGGAGCGGGCCGAGCGGATGGCCCGCTCGGAGATGTCGGTGCCGAGGATTTCGATCCGCCAGTCCGCGAGTCGCACGCCCAGCGCGGTGTGCACGATCAACGCGAGGGTGTAGGCCTCTTCGCCGGACGCGCACGCGGCGGACCAGAGCCGCAGCCGCTTGGTGGTCCGTCGGGCCTCGATGAGTTGCGGGAGGACCTGGTTCTGGAACACGTCGAGTTGCGGCGGGTCTCGGAAGAAAGCGGTTTCGTTGACGGTGATGGCGTCGATCATCTCCTGGAACTCGTCGGCCTGGTACGGACCGGTCGTCAGGAAGGAGAAGTAGGTGTCGAAGTCGTCGATCTGGAGATCGCGGAGGCGGGGGGCGAGGCGGCTTTCAAGCACGAACTTTTTTTCGTCCGGGAAGTGGATGCCGGCCCGGTCGAGGATGATCGCGCGGAGCAGGTTGAACTGCTCGAAGGACATCGCAACACGGGCGGCCGAAGTCTGGGGGGTGCTCATCACGGGCTCGGGAGAAATCGGAGCGGCAGCGGCGGAGGTGGCGCAGGCCGCGGCGGCCCCGGCGCGTACCGAGGTATCGGCCTAAGTCGGGCCCGGGTTCACCCCGGCGCGGCGGTTTTTGGAGAGTGCGGTTGGCGCGGATCGAGCCCGAACGGCTGTGACCATCTGATTTTCTGAGCCGAACCGCGCAAGCGGCCGGTGGGAGCGCCCGGCGGCCCGGCGCGATCGAATGATGGCGAGTCATGAGACCACGCACGCCCACCCCTCCCCCCTCCCCCCCTTCCCGCCGGCTTGCGCCGAACGGCTCAGATGGAAATAGCTTGGTCACACCCGCCCGAACCCGCTGGGGTGCCGGTGCGAACAGACCGTTAGAATCATCGGCGGGAGAGGGCGGATTTCGAGTCTGGCGCCGCTCAGGAGAATCGTGCATGGCAAAGGCAATCGCCGACCCCGCGGAACTTCGCCGGTTCGCGCAGGATCTCAAGCGGTTCAACGGTGAACTGGAATCCCAACTTGGGGCGCTTCATTCGCGTCTGAGCGGGCTGAGCCAGACCTGGCGAGACCAGGAACACGCGAAGTTCGCCGAGGAGTTCGAGCACACGATCAAGGTTCTCGGACGGTTCGTCGAGGCGTCGAACCAGCACATCCCGTTCCTGATGCGCAAGGCCGAACGGCTGGAAGACTATCTCAGGCAGCGATAGCAACGGAGCGTGCACGGATGTCGGGCAGCGCGAATATCACATCGATCGCGGTCCTGCGGGAGTTCCGGCTGGCGCTTGGGAAGTACCGCGCCGAGGCCGCCGCGGCGTTGATCGAGGCCGAGTCAGAACTTTCCCGCACTCTGGTCTGGCTGAAGCACGATCGGCTGCCCTACTGGACGCATGAACTGCGCCGGCGGCAGGAGTTGCTGACGCGCGCCAAGAGCGAGATGTACCGGAGCGTGGTCGCGAGCGATACCGACGGGCGCGCCGGAGTGGATCAGAAGAAGACGCTCGAGCGGGCCAAGCGGATGCTGGCGGAAGCGGAAGCGAAGATGCAGTCGGTGCGGCGGTGGCTGCGGATCCTGGATCATGAAGCCGTGCTGTACCACGGCGAGGTGCAGGGACTCAGCGGATTCCTGGATACCGACCTGTCGCAGGCGGAAGCGCGGCTGGAGCGCATGTCGGCGAACCTGGAGGAGTACGCGCGGCTGCGGGCGCCGGGGGGCGATCCGGCGGGTGCGGCGAGCGAGGACGAAGCGGGCGGGTCCACGAACTCGCCCGCCGCGACACAGGATGCGACGGCCGGCGGCGAGGGAACAACCGCATGAGCATCAGCGTTGGAAACACGATGCTTCAGGAGGCGACGAAGGTCCTGCTGATGCACTGGAATCGGGCCAAGTCGGAGTGGAGCGACGAGAAGGCCCGGCAGTTCGAGCAGGACTATCTGGACATGCTTCGCCCCCGGCTTCGGTCGGCGCTGGCGGCGATGGACCGGGCGGCGGAGATCGTGTCGCAGGCGAGGAGCGAATGCGAGTAACGGCTGTGGTGCGCGCCGCCGGGTAGTGAAATCAATGTTCTCGCTGGAGCCGCGCCGATATGGTGAAACCCGGCGAGGAAGCGAGCGGATAGGCTCTCGGGGTCCGGGAGCGTTGCTAGGATGAGCTCGGCGGGGGGGCGGTTGGATCTGGAAACTGAATCAATGAACAATCGGCTTGCCTACATCGCCCGGACGAAGCTGAAGGTCGTGGCCGGGCTGCTTGGGATCGTGCTGGCGGTGGTGGCGACGGTGTCGTTCGCGGGGTTGCCGCTGCTGCCGACGCTGGGAGTGGCCGTGGCCGCGGCGGCGGTTTCCATCCGGAAGATGGCGGATCGGCTGGCGCACCCGACGTGCCTGGCATGCGGGCACGATCTTCGCCGCGAGCCGGCGGGCACACACGGGATCGCGTGCCCGGAGTGCGGCGCGGTGAATATGCCTTGGAAGGACGGGCGAGCAGCGGATGCGCCGCTACCCGAGTCTGAGGACTCCGACGACGCGATGGCGTGATTCCACGCCGTTGGTGTGGAAAGTTTGCCGAAGATTGGTTCGATAAGTGTCGGCACACTTTCGGAAGATGTTGTATACTGCTATTGGGTGGAGGTGCGAAGCAGGAGGTGCCCAGAGGATTTGGGCCTTCCGATCGCATGATGGTCCGCGGCGTGTCCGCTTAGTCGTGATTTGTTTGGGAACGCCGGACTTGGTATCTACACCCGTTTCAGGAGACACGCCATGAATCCATCCCGACAGATCTGGGGGGCGGTGGCCGGACTGTGTTGCGCCGCGACTGTGATGACAGCCAGCGCATCCACGCCGGGGTTTGCGACGATGCCGGCGGCGGCGCAGTTGCGTGATGATCTTGACCAGCAGATCAAGGCGGTATTCGACGTCAAGTCGTACACGCTGCAACTGCTGAATGTTCCGGCGACGGCGGACGCGCCGGCGACGATCCGAGTGAAAATCGCGGGCCGGGACATGGATCTCGCGCTGGCGCCGAACACGCTCCGGGGCGACGGCTTCCAGGTGCTGGTGGATGACGGGAGCGGGCAACTCCAGCGGGTGGAGCCGCCGGCGAGGACGACGATGCGCGGGGACGTGCTTCAGGATCCGAACAGCCGGGTGCGGGCGTCGCTGATCCACGGCGGGCTTCGCGCATGGATCGATCTGGGCGACGACACGGTCTGGGCGATCCAGCAGGTGTCGGCGGAGATCCCCGGTGTGGACCCGAGGCTGCACGTGATCTACCGCGACCGGGAGATCGCGCCGGTGAACGGACGCTGCGGCGTGGACGACTTCGTGAAGCCGGCGTTTGACGGCGACGGGCGCGGGGCGGGGATCCGCCCGGTGGGAGGGACGAGCGACCCGGCGCCGCGGACAACGGGCGACCGGATCGCCGACATCGCGTTTGACGCCGATGTCGAGTACTACGCGCTCAACGGGAACAACGTGAACAACGTCGTGAACGACATCGAGTCGATCATGAACGCGGTGGAGGGGATCTATGAGAACAACACGGACATCTCGTACGAGGTGACGACGATCGTGGTGCGGACGGCGGAGCCTGATCCGTACTCCTCGACAGACCCCGGGACGCTGCTGAACCAGTTTGATTCGCACTGGTCGTCGCAACTTGGCTCGATCCGCCGCGACGTGGCGCACCTGTTCACGGGGAAGAACGTGGACGGGAGCGTGATCGGGATCGCGAACCTGAGCGCGATCTGCGACGCGGGCCGGGGGTATGGGCTGTCGCAGTCGAGGTACACGACGAACTTGACGCTTCGGCGCTCACTGACGGCGCACGAACTGGGGCACAACTGGTCGGCGCAGCACTGCGACAACAGCGGGACGTGCAACATCATGTGCTCGTGCAACGGGTGCGGGCCGCCCGCGTGCACGGGCATCTTCACGAGCTTCGGCGCGGGCGAGGCGGCGCAGATCGTGGCGTATCGCAACACTCGCACGTGCCTGACGACGGAGCCGGCGCCGGTGGCGACGCCGTTCTCGGATGATTTCCCGGCGACGGCGCTGGACGCGACCAAGTGGGTGTACAACGACGGGGCGGTGACGTCGACGGCGAGCGTGAACCCTCCCTCGTCCCCGCGGGCGGTGCAACTCAACGCGATCGGCGCGGGCGATTATGACGACGACGATCTTCGGACGGGCTTCATCGAACTTGTGGGCGTGTCGAACCCGCGGTTGTCGTACTACGTGCAGGCGCGCGGCGTGCCCGCGGGCGGGCAACTGTTTGTCGATGTCTGGCTCAGTTCGCTGCGCTGGGTGAACGTCAACACGATCACGTCCGACGGGGTGGACGACGCGGCGTTCACGCAGTACACGACCAACCTGCTGAGCGTCTCGGGAGCGATCCACAACGAGTTCCGCGTGCGGTTCCGTCCGGATGTGAGCCTGACGACGCAGAACTGGTACATCGACAACGTGTACGTGGGACCCCCGCAGGGACCGCTGACCGGCGCGTGCTGCCTGAGCAACGGGAGTTGTGTCGAGGCGACGTCGGCGGACTGCGCGGCGCAGGGAGGGAACTACCAAGGCGACCTGTCGACGTGCGGCGGGACAGTGTGCCCGCAGCCGCCGGGAGCGTGCTGCCTGGAAGGCGGCGGGTGCATCACGACGGTGAACCTGGCGATCTGCCTGGCATCCGGGGGAGTGTGGCAGGGCCACGGGACGAGTTGCGCGTCGGCGGGGTGCCCGGAGCCGCCCGGGGCGTGCTGCCTGCCGAGCGGTTCGTGCGTGGAAGTGGCCGATGCGGCGGCGTGCGCGGCGATGGGGGGCCAGTTCCAGGGAGCCGGCGTGCTGTGCGGGGGCGTGTCGTGCCCGCAGCCGCTGGGCGCGTGCTGTCTGCCCTCGGGTGACTGCATCCAGGTGGACATGCCCACGTGCACGGCTCAAGGGGGAACGTTCAGCGGATCGGGCACAACGTGCGGCGGCGTGAACTGTCCGCAGCCGGCGGGTGCGTGCTGCCTGCCGTCGGGCGTGTGCGTGCAGACCGACGCCGCCGGATGCGCGGCGCAGAGCGGCACGTTCAACGGCGCGGGCACGAACTGCGGTTCGACGCAGTGCCCGCAGCCATGCCCGTGCAACTGGAACGGCACCGGCGGCGTGGACTCGCAGGACTTCTTCGACTTCGTCGCCGGGTTCTTCGGCGGGAACGCCGACTACAACACGGATGGCGAGACCAACAGCCAGGACTTCTTCGACTTCCTCGGGTGCTTCTTCAGTCCGCCGGCTGGGTGCTGATCGACGCAGCCCGGGCTGATTGGCCCCGACCGCAACTCCAGACAACTTCACCCCCCGCGGCGACGCGGGGGTTTTTCATTTTCGGGAGGGTCGGAGCGCGAGCGCTACACGCCTCGCACGTCGCCCTTGCCCTTGACGATCTTTCCGATGACGCTGACGTGCTCGCCGAGCCGCTGGAGTTGGTCCTTGATCGAATCCGCGAAGGCCGGGCGGACGATGACACAGAACCCGATTCCCATGTTGAAGACACGGCGCATTTCCTCGTCGCTGATGGAGCCGTGGTATTGAAGGAACTTGAAGATCGGGAGCGGATCCCAGGAAGCGGGATCGATGACGGCGTCAACCTTGGGGTGCAGGGCGCGGACGAGGTTGCCGGCGAGCCCGGAGCCGGTGATGTGTGCCATCCCGCTGATCACTCGCTTGACGCGGTAGGCGTGGAGGACCTTGAGGATGGGCTGGACGTAGATGCGAGTCGGGGTCAGGAGCACGTCGCCGAGCGTGGGCTGGAGGGTGTGGCCGAACTCGGAGGAGGCGGCAGCGAAGCCGGCGTCGGTTCGGGGAGCAGGCTTGGGTCGCCTCGCGGGGGACTTGGCGCGGGAGCGACCGGGTGCGGCGGGGTGGGCATCGGCGAAGAGAGCGGGGTAGGTGCCGTAGAGGTCCAGCGCGGCGTGCTGCACGACCTTTCGGACCAGGGAGTATCCGTTGGAGTGCACGCCGTCGGAGCGCAGGCCGAGGACGATGTCGCCGGGCTCAACGCGCATGGGGTCAACAGCGCGGGCAAGTTCGACGACACCGACGGCAAACCCGGCGAGGTCAAAGTCATCGCCGGCGTAGACACCGGGCATCTCGGCGGTCTCGCCGCCCAGGAGCGCGCAGCCGGCGCGGCGGCATCCTTCGGCGACGCCCTTGAGGATGTCGCCGAGCATTCGCTTGTCGACTTTGCCGACGGCGACGTAATCGAGGAAGAAGAGGGGTTCGGCGCCCTGCACGATCATGTCGTTGACGTTCATGGCGACCAGGTCGATGCCGATGGTATCGAACTTTCGCAGAGCGGCGGCGACCTTGACCTTGGTGCCGCAGCCGTCGGTGCAGGCGACGAGGACGGGGTCCTTGTAGTTGCGGGCGAAGAGTTTTTCGTTGAAGTCGAGGCGGAAGAGCCCGGCGAAGCCGCCGGGGTTGTCGATGACGCGCGGGCCGTGGGTGCGGCGCATGAGCGAGGCGAGCGACTCGGTGAAGTCGTCTTTTTCGTCGAGGTTGACACCGGAGGCGGCGTAGGTGAGTCCCCCGGAAGCGGCCGCGTCGCGTGCGCCCGCGGGGGGCGTGGCCGAACGCCGCGTCTCGATGCGGACTGGTGCGGGACTGCGGTTCGGTCTGGGCGTGGTCATCGGACCACAGGGTAGCGTGTCTCGCGGGCGGGCCAACGAGGGGCTTCCGCGAGACTCATCACTCACCCACCATCCCTATTACTTCCCGGGTTCGATTCGGCCCGCGGCGAGTTGCTCGCGGTAGGGGCGGAACTCCCTGGTGTACCAGTCGGCCCACTTGCGTTGATCAAACGCCAGCGGCTTGGTGTCGCGCCCGTCCCAGTTCTTGTTGGCCAGTCGCACCAAGGGGAAATGGATGATGGTGCGGTACGTGGTGACGACGGCATCATCGATGCGCAGGACGGTGCCCTCGGTGAGAACGCTGACGGTCGGATCGAACGCGACGGCGCTGTCGCCGACGACGGGGGTGAGGTCGCTGACAAAGGCCTGCTGAGTGCCGATCTGGATGTAGGCCAGGGCCCCGCCCCCGCGCTCGCCCAGCGCCACCGAGTTCGCGCCCGGCGTCTGGACCTGGAGGTTGATCATCTGCGGGATCGCTTCGACGAGGTTGAGGTTTTCGGCGAGTTCGGCGGCGGCGCCGCAGACGGTGTCGCTCTTCTGAAGCAGGCCGTTGGAGATGATCTTTTTGATCCGCCAGGAGACGTCGGGGTCGAACAAGACGTCGGAGGACGCGGAAGGATTCACGGGCGCCGCGGCCGCCGGCGGGGCGGAAGCGGCAGGAGCGGTCTGGGCCGCGGCGCGCGATTCTCTTCCTGCCTGGCGGGCTTGCTCGACCCGCTTCACCAGGCGGTCAGAGGCTTGCGAGCGCATCCACCGGTTTTCATCAAAGACGGCGCACCACGCCAGGGTCGCGTCGCCTTCCTGGCTCTTCTGATCGGCGAAATGGTCGAGGACGGCGGCTCGCACGTCGTCCCGTTCGCGACGGAAGATCTCGAGCATCTTGGGAAAGATGAGCGGATCGGTGAACTCACGCAGTTTGGCGATGCCGATCTGGCGGATCTCGGTCTTGCGCATCGTGCCGAGATACCGATGACGCACGCGGCGCAGCAATCGTTCCTGGTCGTCCAACGCTGGCGGGACGGCTTCATCGGCGGGCATGAGGACCCGGGCGGTTTTGGTCGCGGCATCCGCGTCGGTCGCCGGGGGTTCTGTCTGCGCCAGCGCGGCTGGGCTGATGCCAAGCGTGGCGGCGACGATGAGTGAAAGACGCGAAGCGAGCAGCCGGGTTGAGTGAAGGTTCAGCATCGGGTCACCTGCGGAAAGATCGCATTCTGTTCAGTATGAACAACCGGGCACTCCGTCATTGTCGATAGACGCATGGAGGGGTGTGCGGTTGCAGGAAATGCCCGGGCCGCTCTTCCGTCCTTTTGCCAAACCGACCGCCCTTGCCCCCCCACTTGGGCCGACATCAGTTTGCCTCCGCGACGCGGCCTTCGGGGACTTTCATCTTCATCATCGCTTCGGTGGCGTCCTGGCGCAGGCCGAACTCTCCGATGTACACCAGGTATACGCTCTTGCCGCCGGAAGAACTCGCGACGACCCGGGGCTGCCCGTATCCGCAGGCGATGGACTTGGGCGCGACCTCCTTGACACGCTTCTCGGCGTTGGCGCGCGTGGAGAATGCGCCGGCCTGCACGGCGAACTTCTTGCCCAGTTGCCGTTCCTGGATCTGCGTCTTGAGCGCCGCGCTCGTCGCTGACTTGGCGGCCAGAGCGTACTGGGTCGCCGCTTCGGATGTCTTTCCCAGCGATGTGTAGGCGTCCCCGGCGAACATCGCCGCCTTGGCGGCTTCATCACCCTTGAGTTTGGTGGCGGCGTCGCGCAGCAGCGTGGAGGCGGAATACTTATCGCCTTCGTCACGAGCAATGAGACCCAGGGCGGCGCCCGCGCGGCCGGAGATTTCCGGGTCCTGGCTGGCCAGGCATGGTCGCAGGTACTGCTTCGCCTCGGCATACTTGTCCAGCGCCTGGGCCGAGAGCCCGACGATGAGCCCGGCCTGTTCGCGCCGGACGCCGGTGGAGCCCGAGTAGGCGCTCAGGGCGAGTGACTTGGCGACGGCGAAGTTGCCGCGCTGGTATTCCTCGACGTAGGAACCGGAGGCGGCGGCGCGAGACCCGCCCGCGGCGCGGCCGCCCCCGGCGCAACCGGAGGGGGACACCAGCGCGAGACCACCCAGGAGTGCCACGAATATCAGGCGTCGGGGGGAATGACGGGCGCGTCCGTACGAGTTCATGCTCCGCTCCTTGGAATCCACGGCGTGATGCGCCGGCTGGACTTTCGCAAATGATACGAGCCCGGGGACGTGGGTCCCCGGGCTCGCCGAGAATGTCTCAGGCTGGCCGGGAGCGATCAGGATTTCTTGTTGATCGCTTCCATGCGTTTGTTGAACTCGTCGGCGGGAATGTCTTCGACTTCGGCGGTACCGAGGATGGCATCCATGGTCTTGTGCTCGCGGATCTGGGTGAAGAGCGACGAGCCGCCGTCGGTGCGGAGGATCTCCTGCCGCAGACGATCGGGGCGCATGTTGCGCTGCCAGGCCATCTGGGCGATCTGGTTGTCCATGTCGGCGTTGCTGACCTTGATGTCCATGGACTCGGCGGCCTTGGTCATGATGAAGAAGAGTTTGAGGTCGCGGACGGCGTCGCCCGCGGCGGACTGCCGCAGGCCCGCCAGATTCTCTTCGATCTGGGCCGGGTCGAGCCCGCGGTAGACAAGTTCCATCCGTCGGCGCGACAGGTTGCGCGACGACTGCGCCGCGGTGACTCGCTCGGGGAGTTCCATCTTGACGCTCTCGAGGAGGTGACGCGCGACCTGCTGACGCATGGCGGTGGACTGATCCACGCGGACCCGGGTGTTGATCCGGTCCTTCACGGCGTCGCGGAGTTGGTCGGCGCTCTCCATCCCGAACTTCTTCACGAGCGATCCCACGTCCGCCGGGATGATGCGGTCCACACGGTTCACCTTGAACGTGATGATCAGGTCCTTCCCGCGAACGGCTTCGGTCTCGTGGCCCTCGGGGCCCTTGGTCTTGATCGTCGCGGTGGCGCCGGGCTTGGGCAGGCCGAGTTGCTTGCCGAAGTCATCGACGGCGATGCCGAGGATCATGCCCTTGCCGTTCTTGTCGGCGGTGGGGATCTGGATCACGGCGTCCTGGATGTCCAGGTGGGACTTGCCGTCGGAGTCCTTCATGACGGCGTGGCCGGTGAGGTAATCGCCGGGATCGGGCGTCTCGCGCTGCTGGAGTTCGCCCTCGTGCAGTCCGAGGCGGTCGAGTTCGTCCTGCACCATCTTGTCGGTGACTTCGAGCGTGGGGCGCATGATCTTGACGCCGGTCAGCGGAGGGAGATCGAACTCGGGCATCACCTCGACCTCGACGTCAAATGAAAGGGGCTTGCCGTCCTCGATTTCGAGCTTCTCGATCATCTCGCTGGACGGATCGCCGATGACGCGGAGTTTGTTCTCCTCGACCGCCCGGCTGTAGGCGGTCGCGACGAGTTGGTTCTTGGCTTCCTTTCGCACGCCGGTGCCGAAACGCTTCTCGATCAGGCGCTTGGGCGCGCGGCCCTTGCGGAACCCGGGAAGTTCGGCTTCGACCAGGAGCGTGTCCAACGAGGTTCCGAGTTGTTCCTTGACGGTCTCGGCGGGGATCTCGATAGAAATCTTCTTGAGGCACGGCCCGACGTCGGTGACGTTCACTTTGTTCGGACGATCCGTCTTTTCAGCGACTGCTTCTGCCATGATGCGATACTCCGGGGACCAGAGCGACCGGCCAACGGCGGCCGAGCGCTCCCCGCCCGTGTGCGAGCCGGAACGATAGGTTCCTGACCGACTCTCGGCGAGACGGCCCGGACCCGCGGGGTGCGGCTGCCTAGAACGGGGGCGAGGATGAGAGTTCCACGCGGTCGCCGGTGTCGGGGTCGGTCAGGGCGAGGCGCGACGCGTGGAGCATCAGGCGGTCAACACCCGACCGGCCCACCGGCGAGCCGTAGAGCACGTCGCCCAGGATCTCGTGACCCAGGCCCAGGGGCGCGGCGTGGGCGCAATGAACGCGGAGTTGGTGTGTCCGTCCGGTCAGCGGGGTGAGTTCGATTCGCGTGCGGTCGGTTTCGAAGGCGAGCACGCGCCACCCCGTTATCGCCGGGCGGTTGTGCGACGGATCCACGACCTGATAGGGACGGTTGAGGTAGTCCGGACGAACCGGGGCGTCGATCGTTCCGGACTCGGCCTCCACGACCCCGGTCACGAGCGCGACGTATCGCTTCTCGACCTCGCGGCATTCGAACTGCCGCGATAACTCTCGCTGCGCCCCTTCATCGAGGGCGGCCACGAGCAAGCCGGAGGTGTCCATGTCCAGTCGATGAACCGTGATCGGTCCGGAGGCGTGCGGGAACATCGTTCGCACGCGCGAGGCGACGCAGTCCTGGCGATCGTCGCCCTTGCCGGGGACGGAGAGCATGCCCGCCGGCTTGTTGATGACGACGAACCGGTCGGCGCGGTGGACGATTTCCAGGAGCGCGCGGGAGGTTCGATGGGCGTGGTGCACGCGGATGATACCCGCCGCGGTCAGGGTGCCCAGGGAACTTCGGGCCCGCCGAAGTCTCGGCCGAGCAGTCCCGAGCGGGTGAAACGCATGCGCGCGGGCGTGAACTGGTTGGAACTGCCGTTCGGAGGCGGGGTTTCCCACGCCACGTCAGGGACGTAGTTCACCTGGGTCGGCAACGACGAGGTCGGCGAGTTGGGCTGGAAGCCCTGATTCGCGTAGGAGGAACTGCGGACGACAACGCTGCCATCGCAGAGCAGCACCGGCACGCGTGCTTCGGCGAACATGAAGAAGGGCTCTCGCGAGCCGAAAAACCGCTGGTTCGATTCGTACATCATCGCTTTCTGCGACGGATGGCGGATGTCGCTGAGAAGCCGACGGCCAAGGGGAGTGCTGGCACCGAAAAAGAACAGGCTGTGCGTGTTGGACTGGGCGATCGTCTGCACATTGCCGACGGCGGCGTCCGGGCTGTAGAACGCCGGGGGCATTTCATAGGAACTTGAGAACGGCCAGCGCTTGTCGGTGTTGCTCGCGCTGGGATACCCGGGTCGGCACCGCATGTTGAAGTACGGCCCGTTCGGATCCGCGGGGTCACGCCTCACCGCGTCCTGCCACGCCACTCGGACGTTGTCTCCCGGTGAAACCACGAGCCGGCTCGGGAGCGGTTCGTCGAGGTATTCCAGCAGGGGCAGCATGTTGTAGAACAGGTGCGGGAACCAGCCCGAGATTTGCGTGATGTCCGTTCGGCCGGTCTGTCGGCGCAGGATGCACACGGCCTGATTGGCGGCGGCGTCAAGGTCGCTGCCCGCCACGGGAAAGGCGTAGTCGTCGCAGGTCCGAGACTCCCCTGCCCGCCACGTGAAGGAGACGACCGAATCGCTGCTCTGCAGCCCGTAGTCTGCAATTCCCGAGCCCAGACGCTGGAGATTGTTGAGCGACCCCGCCATCTGGGAGCGATACCGATTCTCGGGCCCGAGCACCGCGATGACCACCGCGAGCACCAGCAGGAGCGCGATCACGCACAGGAGTTCCGCGAGCACGAACGCGCGGTCGCCCGCGCCCCGCCGGGCGGTTTGAAGTCGATCATGTCGGACGTGCCGAGCGCGGGGTCGCATGAATCACTCCTTCGCGGGCGGCCGACTGAGTTCCCCTGAGCCGGGAGTCCGCCCGCGGAAATAAATACGAAAGCCCGGGCAGGGGACTGCGCGCCGCTGCGTATTTTTCCGGCCACCCGGGCACTCGCTTCTTTTCAGGGAGTTCATGAATGAACCGGAGAAATCGGCTCACGCGGGGATTTCGTCTGGCGCTGCTGGCCGGGACAACGTCCGCCTTTGGCGCGCCCATGGCGTCGGCACAGGTAGCGGCTCGCGTCGTCGCCTACACGGGTCAGGCGGTCGATCCGGCCCGCGAGTTGCGCTCGGTTGATCACGCCGTGATCAACGACGACGGACATGTGCTCTACGTCGGCATGACCGCGATCAACTCGCCCGGCAACGACGAATGCGAGAGCGCTCTGGAGATCTTCCCCGGCATCATGTCTCTCGGGAATACCTACGCGACCACCACCGTCAATCCCAACTTCTGCGGTGATCGCGACGCGTGGTTCCGGTTCACCTCCCCCACCACCGGACAGGCGGGAATCACGCTGCGGTGTTCCGGCGCCGCGCCCGATCTTCGCTGGCAGGTGTACTCGGGGACGTGCGAACTCCTGACTCCCGTGGGCTCCGGCTGCGCCGTTGGACAATCGTTCTTAGGAACGCTGAGCGCCGGGCAGGTGTATTTCCTGCGCGTCGGATCGAACACCATGCCCGGATCGGCGGCCGGCATCATGACCTTCTCTATCTCCTTCGACGGTTCCACCGGGCTCGGAGCCGCCGCCAACTTCGATGTGTTTCTCTTCATCGACCGCGGCTCGGCCCAGCCGGTGCTTCATCAGGGTGATGCGACTTCGTTCGATTCGTCGCTCTACTACCGCGGCTTTTCCTTTCCCGCGCTTGGCCCGGGCGATCGCGTCGCGATTCCAGTCACCGCTCGTTCGCCGGACATCACCGAGCCGACAGGTGTGTCGCTGGTCTCCGGTTTGATCGGTGGGGTGCTCACGCAGGAACTCCGCGACGTCGCGCCTCCATCGCCCATGTTCGCCGTCTGGAAGGTTCCGGTCCCTCAGATTCTTCCCGACGGTTCGACCGCCTACTCGCACAACGCGGGCGACTTGCTGCGCATCGGCACGCGGTCAATCGATCGGTCGCAGCGCGCCCCCGGCACGCCCGAGACCGTGCTGTTCGATTTCCTCGATCAACCGGTCGTCGCGGGCAGATGCGTCGCGTTCCGATCCACGCTGGCGGGCTCGGGCATCAATGATGAGAATAACATGGGGCTCTGGGTTGATCTTAATGACGGCGGGGCCAGCCCGATGCTCGTCGCCCGGCTGGGAAGCCCCGCCCCCGGCGCCGGTGCGGGTGTGGTCTTTGCCTCGATGCCGCTCACGCCGGCTCTGAGCGAGTCCGGGCTCACGGCGTTCCTCGCCACAGTCTCGGGAACAGGCGTTACCCCGCAGAACGATGCGGGCATCTGGCGCGGCGGCCCCGGAAACCTCGTACTGATCGCGCGAACCGGCTCGCCGGTGCCGGACCAGCCCGGCGCACTCTTCCGCGCGTTTTCGGGCGCCCTGAGCCTCAACAGGCGCGGCGACCTGCTCATCCGCGCTCATCTTGCCGGGGATGGGATCGACCCGACCAACGACGGCGGGCTCTGGCTCTCGAACCAGTTCGGGGCGCTTCAGCGGATCGCGGGGGACGGGGACCAGGCGCCGGGACTGCCCGAAGGTGTCCTCTTCGACTCGATCATGGACCCGGTGCTCGGTTCGGCCGGGGATGTCGCGTATACGGCGCGCCTGCGCGGCGCCGGCGTCGATCGGACCAACAAGTCGGCGCTGTTCCTGCGTACTCGCGACGGACGGACCCGCCTCGTCGCGCGCGGCGGCGACCCCGTCGCGTTCCCGGACGGCTCCACTCACACGCTCCGCTCGATGTCGTTCGGCCAAACCTCGTCGGGCGGCCGGCTGGCTCTCAATCATCGGGCGCAGGTTCTGTACACGGCGGAACTCGATGACTTCGCTCAGGCGCTGCTGGTCACGAACCCGGCGTGCGCCGGCGACTGGGACCACTCCGGCGTTCTGAACTCCGACGACTTCTTCGCGTTCCTGCAGGATTTCTTCGCCAGCGCCGCGGACTTCAACCGCGACGGACTGGCGGACACGCAGGACTTCTTCGACTTCCTCTCGGCGTTCTTCGATGGATGCCAGGCGTAAGTCGGCACGCCGCGCCTCACTCCTTGAGCAGTTTGAGTTCGTCGCGGAGGATCGCGGCGAGTTCGTAGTTCTCCTGCTCGATCGCCTGCTGCAACCGCTGGCGCAGTTCGGCCCTCGCGCTCACGGGCAGTTTGGGGGTGAGCGCGTCTCGCATGGCGCGCAGCATCTGGACCTCGTTGGACTCATCGAACTGGTCCGCGTCGCCGGCTTCGGAGAAGTGCTTCTTGAGCGCGTCGAGCCCCTCGTCGATGGCGTTCACCGCCGCCTTGGGCTCGTTGTCCTTCAGCGCCTGGCTCGCCAGCGCGCGGGCGCGCATCATCATGATGTACGGCCGGAACTGTTCGAGCACGTTCTGATCCGACTCGGTCTGGGCATGCTGAGAGCACAGATCCAGCACGCGCAGGTTCCGTGAGGTGTCCCGCACGACGGCCTCAAAGTCCTCTAGCACCATCATGCACACGTAGCGGTGGTAGTACTGCACGGCTTCGTCGCGGAGTTCCCGGCAGTCGTCCTCCGACAGGGAGAACCCTTCCGACGAACCCGCCCGGCCCGCGTGCTCGTCAAGTTTGGCCTCGTAGTACTCCAGCAGGCTTTCGTACCCATGCGGGCGCTGGCCATCGGGCCGACCGGAAAACTCCATCTGCATGATGCCCAGGTCCAGCCGGAGCTGGATCTTCGGCTCCCCGTCTTCCCCGACGATCTGCCGAACGTTGATCTTGCCCGATTCGTAGGGCCAATCTCGAAGCATCTTGGACAAATCGAGTGACACGTCGAGTCGTTCCTTTGGCGAGGGTATCCCAGTGTAGAACTCCGGCGGGACACAGGTCTTCCGGACCCGCTGACAACTTACGTGGCGGCGGGGTGCCACATGGTCTTCATGTTCACGAGGGGCTCGATCCACCACGGACTCTGGCAGCGCGGGGCGTCAAACCACTGCGCGCCACGCTCGCCGCGGATCGACACCCGCTTGAGATTCTCGGCGACCCCGGCCCGGATCGCGGCCTCGGATTCGCTGTCCACTCCTCCCGCGAGCACGGCGTCAATGTCGCGGTGCGATGCGACCACGCCGGTCAGTTCGCCGCGTTCGCCCGTCAGCAGATTCAGCACGCCCGGTGGCACATCGCTGGTCGCGGCGACTTCGGCAAAGAGGACGCCCGCCAGGGACGCCGCGGCATTCGCGCCGGCGACCGCCACCACCGTGTTGCCCGCGCTGAGCGCCGGGGCGATCAGCGACACCAGCCCCAGCAGCCCGGGTTCATCCGGCGCCAGGACCGCGACCACTCCCACCGGCTCGGGAACCGTGAAGTTGTAGTACGGGCCGGCGACCGGGTTGTTGCACCCCAGGACCTGCGCGAACTTGTCGGACCATCCGGCGAAGCAGACGAGCCGATCTACGACGCACTGCACTTCCGCCGCGGGCGATGCCTTGGCTCCCGCGCGGGTTCGCGAAGCCGTCCTTGCGGTCTCGCCCGTTTCGAGCGCCCGGACGAACTCCTCTCGCTTGCCTTCAAGCATTTCCGCCATCCGGTAGAGGATCTGACCGCGAAGGTACGCCGTCGCGCCCGACCAACCGGGCAAGGCCCTGCGAGCCGCGGAGACAGCATCGCGAAGATCCTTGCGCGACGCCCGGCACACGTGGGCGAGCACCGTCGGTTCATCGGACTTGCGCGGGCGTCGGGCGGACGCGGGCTTCGCGGATGTGGCGCGACAAAGGTCAATGGTTCGTCCGGACTCACTGCGCGGAAACTTGCCGTCGATGAACAGTTTGTAGGTCTTGATGACTTCGAGGCGATCGGCCATGATGGCTCCGTGCGGCGCGGCGAGTAGGAAACCCTGATTCGTACGGACAGGGTACACTCCGCGCATGGACCCCGCCGCGCTGCGAGCCCGTATTGCCGCCGAACTCCCCTCACTGACTGCGCTGCGGCGAGACCTGCACCGTCATCCCGAACTGGGCTATCAGGAACGTCGAACCAGCGGCGTCGTCGCACGCGAACTCGCGCAGATCAATGTCCCGCACAAGACGGGGCTCGCCCGGGGCACCGGGGTGGTCGCGCACCTGCCGGCGACCGTGCCGGCATCGGACCAGCGCGATCCGATCGCGCTGCGGGCCGACATCGACGCCTTGCCGATCGACGAGCAGACGGGACTCGAATACGCCTCCACCGAGAAGGGGCGTATGCACGCCTGCGGGCACGACGGGCACACCGCGAATCTCATCGGCGTGGCGCGGGTGCTGGCCAACCTGCCGCACCGGGCACGGTCGGTCACGCTCATCTTCCAGCCCGCCGAAGAGGGTGGCGCCGGCGGGCTGGCCATGTGCAACGAGGGCGTGCTCGACGGAACGATCATCGGGCCGCCGGTGAAGAGCATCTTCGGCCTCCACGGTTGGCCGCTGCTCCCGCTCGGGGCCGTGGCGACGCGCCCGGGTCCGCTGCTGGCCGCGACGGACAACTTCGTGGTCACCATCTCGGGCACGCAGGCGCACGCGGCGTACCCCCACTTCTCGCGCGATCCGATCGTCGCCGCGGCCCACTGCGTGACCGCCCTGCAGTGCATCGCCTCACGCCATGTCTCCCCGCTGGATGCGATCGTCGTGACGGTCGCGATGATCCGCGGCGGCACCGCCCGCAACATCATCCCTCAGTCCGTGCAGTTCGTCGGCACGATGCGCACGCTGACGCCGGACGTGCGCGAGACCGGGAAAACGAGGTTCTTCGAGATTGTCCAGGGCACCGCCGCCGCGCTGGGGTGCAGCGCGGCGATCGACTGGGAAGAGGGATACCCCGTGACGACCAACGACCCAGATGCAACCCAGCGGTTCTTCGAAGTGGCCCGGCGAACGCTGGGGGACCACCGCGTGCTCTCCGTGGCCCAGCCCACGATGGGGGGGGAAGATTTCTCGTATTACGGCCAGCGCATCCCGGCGTGCTTTTTCGTGCTGGGTCTGTGCCCGCCCGGCCGAACCCATTATCCCACACTGCATCAGCCGGACTTTGATTTCAATGACCACGCCCTCCCGGTCGGGATCGAAGTCATGTGCCGACTGGCGCTAGACTAGGCTCTCAACTCGCGTTAGTAGTTCCAAACATCGACCGATCGCATCGACGGCCCGACGCATGGTTTCTCGACTCGGCAAGTTCTATTCCAGGCGCATCGTAAACGTGAACGTCAACATCCTGTTGGCGGGCATCGTCGCCATTCCTCCGACCAGCCTGGTCATTCACCTGTGCTATCACCGCGCGGACATCAAGAACGCCTGGGTCATCAACGTCATCACGTTCTTCGCCGACCTGGTGTTCGACGTGGCGACGTACTACGGGCTGCATTGGCTGGCGAATCACTGGCCGGGGCGGCGCAAGGCGCTGGCGGAAGGCCGAACACCGGCGCCGCACCTCACCTATTTCCGGGACGCCACGCTGGTTCAGATGGAGCGGATCGTTCTGTCGCCGATCCTGTATGGGGTGGTGTTCGCGTCGCAGCATGTGCTGCTGCACCGAACGGCGCCGGAGTACGCGACGGCGATCGGTCTCTTCGCGGGGATCACCTGCACGCGCGTACTCCACACCATCTGGATGGTGTACCAGCAGCGTCGCTGGGCGCGGGCGGCCAAGCCGACGTGACCCCATGAGAATACCCGTCGTTGGTCGCTCGGTGCGGACACCTGCACACGACCTCATCAGACTTCCATGCTCCCCCACTCCTGACTCCATGACGGACCAGTCTCAACAGTCCAGCCCAACGTTCATCCGGCGCACGCTCGCGACGCGGGCAAGCGTCCGCGGCGTCGGGCTGTTCACAGGTCTGCCCAGTTCGTTGACCATCGCGCCCGCGACCGGCCCCGACTCGTCCTTGAGCGGGATCGTGCTGCGACGCCTGGACCTGCCGGGCGCGCCGGATATCCCCTCGCTGGCGCGGCACATTGCGCCGGAGCGACGACGAACCTTGCTCGTCGCCGGCGCCGATGTTCCCGCCGCGCGGGCCGAGGCGCACACCGTCGAGCACGTGCTGTCGGCCCTGGCGGGGCTGGGAATCACCGACGCCCTCCTGGAACTCAGCGGCCCGGAAGTCCCGATCGGCGACGGCTCGGCCACGCCGTTCGTCGACGCGATCCTCGCCGCCGGGATCGTCACGATCGCCGAGGTTCCTTTCGAGTCCGCCTGCATCACTATCCGCGCGCCGATCGAAGTGAGCGACGGGACCGGGACGATCCGCGCCGAACACTCCGACACGCCGGGGTGCGAGATGATCTACGAACTCGACTACGGCCCGGCCGCCCCGATCCCCGCGCAGCGCGCATCCGCTCAGATTGAACCCGCGGGAGGGATCGCTAATTACCGCTCGGCGCTGGCCCGGGCACGCACGTTCTGCCTGCTTGAAGAGGCGGTGGCGATGCGGAAGATGGGACTCTTTCAAGGATTCGAACCCAGGGATCTGCTCGTCATCGGCCCCGATGGGCCCGTGGACAACTCGTATCGCTATGACAACGAGCCCGCCCGTCACAAACTGCTGGACTTGGTGGGAGATCTGTCGCTGGCCGGTCGCCCGGTTCAGGGCCGCATGATCGCGACACGATCGGGGCACGCGCTCAACCACCAGATGGCGCGCGCACTGGCATCGCTCGCGGATTGACCGGCGCTACCTTTCCCATATGACACCGCGGACGGCGCCGATTCTGGATCGCAGCGACGCGGTGGATCGCTACCTGTCGGGCCTGTTCGCGTGCGCCGACACGGACCCGGCGTTCGTTCTAGAGGAAGCCGGCGCGGCGGGGTTGCCGGCGATTCACGTATCGCCGATGCAGGGACGAAGCCTCGCCGTGCTCGCTTCGATCGTGGGGGCTCGCCGAGTGCTGGAGATCGGCACGCTCGCCGGGTACAGCACGATCTGGCTGGCGCGGGCGCTGCCGGCGGGCGGCCACGTCATCACGCTGGAGATCGACGCTCGGCACGCCCAGATCGCTCGCCACAACTTCCAGCGGCTCGGCCTGGCAGACCGCATCCAACTCCGGCTCGGGCCCGCGATCGATTCCCTGGCCGAACTTCATCGTGAAGCGGCTGACCTCTTCGACCTGGTTTTCATCGACGCGGACAAGGAAAACACCCCGGCGTACGTCGCGTCGTCGCTGGGGCTGGTGCGCCCGGGCGGGGTCGTCGTCATTGACAACGCGATCCGCCGGGGCGACATCATCGATGAGCAATCGACCGAACCGGGGGTGATCGGCCTGCGGCGCGCCCTGCGCGAACTCGCTTCACACCCCGGGGTGCGCCTTAGCGTGCTCCAGACAGTCGGCTCCAAGGGCTACGACGGCTTCGCGATCGCGCACGTGGTGGACCCGTCCGCGGGAATCACAGGATCTCCATGATCTCGAACCTCTTCAGGCCGCGGGGTCCTCGCACCGCGATGACCTCCCCCACGCGCGCCTTGAGCAGCGCTTCGCCCATCGGGCTAGAGACCGTCGCCTCGAAGTAGTCCGCGCCGCCCCCCGCCGACGTCGAATCGCCGACCAGTTTGACCATTTCATCCTCGTCCGACCCCACCTCGCGGATCTTCACCTTGGCGCCGACGAACACCACGCCCGCGCTCTTGGCGGCGGCATCGTCGATCACGCTGATGTTCTGCAGGCGATCGGTCAGGCGCCGGATCTCGGCTTCCTGAAGTCCCTGCTCCTCGCGCGCGGCGTGGTAGTCCGCGTTCTCAGACAGATCGCCCTGCTCTCTGGCCTCGGCGATTCGCGTCGCGATCGCCTTCCGGTTGTTGATCAGGAACTGCAGCCGTTCTTCGATCGTCTGCTTTTCCTCGCGGGTCATCATTTCCATGAGTGATCCTTCCAACTCAACGTAGACACAAGGCCGTTGCATGCAAGGGGCGTGAGCAACGGACAACCTTCGGGCCGATTCCACTCCAATAGCGAGAGATACCCGGACCGACCATGCGGCGCCGGGACCGTCAATCTAGGCAGTCAAGTGGACGACGGCAACCCCCCTGCCTGTACATGGACCACTTCTTTGCGGGGCACGTCCAGCGCGGCCGCCACGACGCACACCAGGACCGCTATTCCGCCTATTCCCCCAAGCACCACAAAGTCGATCACCGCGACCCGCGCCGAAGGGGCGTGCAGGCCGGACCCGGTCAGACGAAACAGGTGGGTCAACGGGGAGAGCATCCAGGATCGCCCGCGCACATTGGACTCAAGAGCCTGTGAGACAACCAGCCAGACCGGTCCGACGAGCATCAGCCCGAGCACGACCAGCATGCCGAGCATCGCCGGGATGGGCGCCGCGGCGGACCGGCTTACGCGGCGGGCCAGGACCTGGGTCATCGCCACGACCGCCCCGGCCAATGCCGGCCAGACCGCCAGCATGAGCGACACCGCCCCCACCGCATCGACCGGCCACCCCGCGAGATACACCAGCGGCCAGACCACCAACTGCACCGGGAAGACGACGATGAACCAATCCGCCAGCATCTGGGGCACGAGCGCACCGGCCGGCCGTAACTGGCTCAGCCGGACCATCGGCCAGAGACCCGTCGCGCCGACCGCGATCACCAGCATCATCGTTCTGGCGGCGGATCCGTACGCGCTCGAAGAGAGCACGCTGGCGCGCGCGACCCACATCAGGCTCCCGACCACCGCCGCGAGCAGGTACATGGTCCACAGGAAGGCGAACAGCCGGGGCTCGGCACGACGATGTGCCCACGGGTCGTCGAGTCGGCGACGCGGCTCACGAGGCTCGACGGGTTCGCGCGCCTGCTCGAAAGACTCGGGCAATGGATAGGCGTGCGAGCCGGAGGTCACGTGGACATCCGCGCGATCCGCCACGATGGGCCGCCATTCAAACGCCGGGCCAGCCGGAGCCTCGCCCGGCTCGACGCGATCGCCGGCGAGCGGCCGGGCATCGGGCGACGGGTCGCCGTCGGGCTTGGAGTTGGGATCGTGGTCCGTCATGCGCGCATCCGGCGAGTTCGAGTATATGGACGGCGCCCCGGCCGCGCGGCACGCATGAATCGCGCGATCTTCATGTCCGGGGCGAGGCCGGAAGAAGAGGCGCCGCGGCACAGGCGTTATCATCTCGCGATGCGAGTCTGCCTGTTCACCGACACGCTGGGCGATGTCAACGGGGTTTCCCGGTTCATCCGCAACATCGCCGAACAGGCATTGACGTTCGGCCGATCGCTCCACGTCATCACATCGACGCGATTTGAGTGCCCGGCGCAGTCCAATATCGTCAATATCGCGCCGCGGTACGCGCGCGCGATGCCGGGGTATCCGCAACTTGAACTTGCGATCCCGCCCGCGGGCAGACTGGCGCGGCTCGCGGACTCCCTTGCCCCGGACGTGGTGCACGTTTCGACGCCGGGCCCGGTAGGAGCGCTCGGCCGCAGGTTTGCGCGCCGGCGCGGGTTGCCGCTTCTGGGCACGTACCACACCGACTTTCCCGCGTACATCGATCACCTGTTCGCGGATCGCACGCTGACGTGGGTCTGTGATCAGTCGATGCGGCGGTTCTATCGGCCGTTCAGCCGGATCTTCACGCGTTCGGCCGATTACGCCGAAGCGCTCGCGCGGCTCGGGATCGCGCGCGAACGCATCGTGCGGCTTCTTCCCGGGATTGATACCGAGGTGTTTCACACGCGGTACCGCGACCCGGGGGTGTGGTCCGGGTTTCCGGAAATCCCGGCGGGGTCGGTGAAAGCGCTGTATGTCGGGCGCGTCAGCGTCGAGAAGAACCTGCCGCTCTTGACGCGAGCCTGGAAACTGGTGGCGTCGCAGTGGCGCGCCAGCCCGCCGGAGATGCGCCCGCACCTTGTCATTGTCGGCGACGGTCCATACCGCCAGACGATGCAGAGCGAACTGGCCGGGCTGGGCGCGCACTTTCTGGGTTTCCGGCACGGCGCGGAACTTTCGACCATCTACGCCTCGGCGGACGTGTTCCTGTTCCCATCGACAACGGACACGCTGGGGCAGGTGGTGATGGAGGCGCAGTCGGCCGGGCTGGCGGTGTGCGTGACGGATCAGGGAGGCCCGAAGGAAGTCGTCAACTACGAGCCGGGCCCGGAGCAGTCCGGGTTCGTGCTCAGCGCGGGCAACGCCGCGCAGTGGGCCCAGATGATCAATCGGATCGTGGAGGATGGGGCGCTGCGGGAACGACTCGGCGCGGCGGGGCACCGCAAGATCCAGCCGATGAGCATCCGGCACTCGTTCGAACACTTCTGGCGCGTGCACGAAGAGGCGGCGAGCGAACGTGCCGGCGTGCATGCCGAGTGAGCCCGGGCTTGCGCTGATCCGCTTTTCGACATCCGGCGACACGTCCTCGGTGGATTGCATTAATAAAACATCATGAGGTCCGCTAGCGCCGGCAAGGGGGCTCGGGATCGGGTCGCGACATTGAAAAGTGAGGTTCTCGGAATTCCAACACATGCTGTGGTCGAATGCAGTCGGGGCCCATATGGTGTGGGCACGCAGGGGGATTCTTTTTGTCGGAGTCCTTTGCTCATGGCCAAAAAGCGTCGACCGAGCCTCTCTCGCCTGACCGTGATTGAGATCGCCTCTGAACTGCAACGCCGCCGCGCGGCCCTGCCGCAACTGCACGCGCAGCGCAAAGAACTTGTCGCCGAACTTCAGCAGATTGATGCGGCGATCGCGGCGCTGGATGGTTCGTATGCTCCGGGCAGGGGCGGGCGCGGAGGCGGTTCCGGGAACCGGCCCAGGGCCGCGACGGGCGGACGGCGCCGCGCCAAGAACGACACCAACCTGCCCGACGCGCTCGTCAAGGTGCTCAGCGGAAAGACGATGTCCGTGAGCGACGCGGCGGCCGCGGTGGTCAAGGCCGGGTACAAGACCAGTTCGAAGCACTTCCGCACCATGGTCAACATCGCGCTGCTGAACAAGAAGAAGTTCAAGCGCGTGGAGCGTGGATTGTACACGGCCGTGTGATCGATCCTGTCGCCGGTGCTTGTATGCGGGCCCATAGAAACGCGGGCGTTCCGACATTGGAACGCCCGCATGTACATTGTGGAATAAGGGTGGCTTTAGAGCGGCACTTCCTTGAACAGCAGGATCCTGGGCTTGTCGCCTCGACGCAGGACGTTGGATCGATCGACGATCATCACATAGCGCTTCGCGATCGACGGGGTCAGGGGATCCAGATCGCTCAGATTTTCAACATCGCTCTGCGTATAACCGTGGACCAGGAACCACGCGCAGAAGATGTCGCTGTGGACATTAATCGACGCCAGGATGGAGTTGGCGATGGCGATCTTGCCGTCGTAGGTGTCGATCTGCTCGATGTTGGCGGGTACGAAGGGCGCATCGCCGACGTCGATGATACCGTTGGCGTTGCGGTCGTACGTCACGGTCGTCGAGGTGACGCCGGGGTGTCCCTGCAAGGGCATGACGGCGGTCATCGGCATGGTGGGATTGACGCCGAGCCGATCGATCCCGTTGTTATCCTTGCGGTCATAAATTTCGCCGTTAGGCTTGCGGAGGCGGGCCGCCAGGATCTCGCCGGCGGAACGGAATCCGGATTCCTCGCGCAAGCCGTGGATGTAGGTCGTTCGGCGTCGAGGGAAGTTGTCGAACATGTTTCCGGAAGTCGTGATCCCGAAGTCGGCGAAGAGATTCGACGCGGCGGTCCCGATCGGCCGGATGGGGAGGTTCGCCAGATCCCGGTACGCCGCGACCGTCGAACTGACGTCCCACGCTTCCTGAGTGGGATCGAACAGGCGGCGCCGCGGGGGAGTGGCGGCGTTGTCCATGGCGTGCATCCAGGGGACGCTGGGGAGGGTCGTGGCCTCCGGATCGGGCGCCATCAGCGGCGAGAGTGCGTCCAGGCACGCCAGTGGCGCCGTGTTCGGGTTGATCGTGCCCGGCGCGACCTTCGTGATCGAGCCGTACGAGTTCACGCGGAAGCGATCGAGCACGTTGAAGGCCAGCGGCACGCCCAGGCCGATCGTCCGGTCCCCGTTGCCCGAGTTGTTGAGGTCGTAGTCGAAGAACCCGTTGTTGTTGCGATCCAGATAAGGAACAAAGGCGTCGAGCACGAGGTGCCCCCGGTCAAGCAGCGGCGGGCCTTGCGGATTCGGGATGAGGTGGCAGGCGGTGTAGTAGAGCGATTCCTTGCGGCCGTTGGGTGTATCGACCCACTGCGGCGGCGAGTAGTAATCAGAGCAGATCGCGAGCACTTCGGAGAGCGCCATCCACTGCTTTTCGAGTCGCTGGAACGTGTTCTCGCCGTTGAGCCCGATCTTCGGCTCCTGGAATGGCCCGATGGCCAGCGGGAGAAGCAGATCGCCGACGCGGGAGAACAGGCCCGGGTTGCGGGGCTTGCCATCCAGGTCGAATCCGCCGAGGGAGATCTGCACGGCGGTGCGGCCGTAGGGGAGCCCCGAGTTGGATCCGGCGAGCGTGGACTGGCTGCGCGGGATGTCGTTTCCGGTCTTGTTCTGGGGCGAGAGGCGCAGTTCCTGTGGCAGCGACGCCGCCATTGAGTTCGAGAGAACCGAGGTCAGGTTGTCAACGGTTCGGAAACGAGGTTGGGACTGTCCGGACCCGCCGTAATCGCCGACGGCTCCCAGGGAACGATCGGTGTCTTCATCCTTGTTGTACCACACGGGGCCGGCGCCGAGCGGATAGGCCTGGTCGTAGCGGGCCTCGATGCACCACGGGGGCATGGTCCCGACCGGGGCGCGATCGGCCGTGTTGGCGACGTCGTTGGGCCGACGGATGGAGCCCCAGAAGATCGCCGAGAGACCGGTGTTGTCGCGCGGGTCGGCGCTGAGGTCGTCGCCGCCTTCGGAGCCGCCGACCTGGCCGGCGATCCCGGAGAAGTTGAAGTACAGCGTGAGATCGCCGCCGGAGTTCCCTGCGGGATCGCGCATCCGATCGACCATCAGGTCATTTCGCGGGTTGTTGAAGGGGTAGACCTCCGAGGAATCCGTCGCGGCTCGCAGGACACGCCAGAGCATGACGGCGTTGCGCAGGTCCGTGGTCCAGGCGCTGAGGTTGTCCTGGAGTTCGAAGCGAGGGGCCTGGTTCTCGTTGTGAATGTCGAGCACGCCGATCACCGACCCGCTCATGGGAAGGTCAACGGGCAGGCCGGACTTGGGGTTCACCATCGTGGTTTCGATGTGCTGACCGACGCCGAGCTGGGCGTCCAGGAACGTGTCCAGGTCGAACGCCATGCCGGGATTGCCGGGACGGTTGCGGGCGATGCGGATTCGGTCTTCCATCTCGGATCGCGGGCGGCTAAGGCAGTAGAAGACCTTGGACTCGCCGGGTTCCAGCGTGGTGCGCATGCTGAACTGCCGGGTGGTGTCGTCGAACTCGCCCAGGCGGTACGCCTTGCCGGCGTACTCGGCGTAATACAGCATCCCCGGCTGGTTGGCGCCGCCGTCGAGCACGATCCGCCGGTCGAACGGGTTGGTGACCTGGAACGCGATGACTTCGCCGATGTAGTCCGGGTTGCCCGACTGCCGCGCCAGGTCGATGGTGATCTCCGCGTACACAATCGGGTCACCCGGGTTCGGGCCCTGCATCCGGTCGTTCCATTCGTCGTCGCCGCCGATGGGCCCGCCGGTCACGCGGGTCGGGGGCATGTCGGTGTAGATCGCATAGGTGGCGACCTGCACGAGGAACGGCTGCGCCTCGATGCCGAACGCGTTGTACTGGTCTGTTCCCTGCAGCGCGGAGACATCCTGCGCGAGCTGCGGGTTGGGGAGAGAAAGCTCGGGCCACGGGAGGAACGCGCGGTCCCCCAGCAGCGTGGTGGTGAGGCGGACCGACGCTGCGGTCGGGCCCGCGATGTCCGAGTCCGCGTCGTTGTCGCTGTCGAGCGCATCCCAGGTGTTGAGCGCCAGGTGGATGAGGGAGCGGTATGCGAACTCCGCCCCGTAGCCGTAGTTGACCGCTCGCTTCCAATAGGGCCCGGACGCGCGGCTGGAGCCCCAGGAGTTCAGGGTCGGATTCTGGTTGATCGGATCAAACCGGTACGGCATGAGCGCGTCGGCGAGGTGCTGGACATATGCCACCCGATCCAAGTCGTTCATCCTCTCTTCCGCGCCGCCGGTGGAGGTTCGCGGGAGTTTGAGGACCTTGGTCACATCGACCTTGAGTTCCCGCTCGTCGAGCCGATCGGGATCGGCTTGGGGCAGGCTCATGGGGGTGAGGGAACTGATGGGCGACCCGCCGCTGATGGCGGTCACGTGGTTCCGCACGTTGGCGAAGGCCAGCAGCATCGCCGCGTCGCTGGCCAGGCCATCGGTGCGTCCGGCTCCCTTGTTGGCTCGCTCGAGCAGGTCGTCGCGATTGCTCCGCAGCGGGCCGTACCAGGGGAGCGTGTAAGGGGGCTTGGTGGATCGCCCATCGAGGATGGCTTCCACGTCGCTTCGGCGAGAGAAGTCGTTGGCGCCGCCGAAGGCGCGAAGGTCGAGTTCGTTCTCGATCCCCAGCGGACCGAAGGCCTGCACGCCGGTGGTGGTGGTGTTGAGGGCGACGAAGCCCCCGTCGGGGTTGAGGCCGACCTGCTCGTACCAGGCGCGCCGGGCGGTGACCGGGGGCGGGGGCATCGTGTTGGTGTACCCGCCGGCGATCACGACTTCGGGCACGGTCCAATCAACGCCCGCGGGCGGGGGCTGCGGGGCGGGCTTGGGGATCACACCCGTGCCGATCGCCGTTCGCAGCGAGCCGTAGGCCGAGTACCCGATCGCCCGAGCGGCGGGCTCGTTGTAGCGCTGCCCGCTCGCGGGCCCGTAGTTCATCGGGTTGTTCACCGGCGGCGCGGGGGGCTGCTCGATCCGGTCGTACCCGATCCCGCTCGCGCCCTCGATGTACCGGTTGTACACGCTCGCCATCGACAGGAGCCCGCGCAGGTCCACGTCGCCGGGCGAGAGCCCGATCTTGAACGGGCGATCGGGATAGGTCGAGTCGTACCGCGGGTCCGTGTACTGATCCGTCGCGGTGTTCAGGTTCACCATGCCCGAAAGGTCGATGATCTTGCAGGCGTAGATCCAGCGGATGCTCGGGTCCTGCGGCAAGAGGGCCTCGACGAACGGGTTGTTGAGCGGACTAAGGGGATCCAGGCGCGACATCTCGAACCAGCGTGAATCGCCGATCCCGTCGCCGTCCGCGTCGGCCCACTGGTTGGGGTAGTACTCGTTCTCCTTGGGCCCGATGGAGTTGGGCCCGCGCGCCACGTCGCGGATCGGACGGAACGCGTTGATCTGTCGCATCGTCCAATGCGCGGGCACGAACGGACTGGCCGGCGAACCGTCGGGGAGCAGAACGGTTCCGGACGAGGTCGAGTACGGGCGTCCCTGCTGATCAAACAGGGTCAGCCCTTCGCTCATGCGGCGTCGCCCGCGCGCGTCGATTCCATATCCCGGTTCGGCGCGGAAGTTGTTGCGGAGGTTCGCGAGGTTGACGAAGCGGCCGTCCGGGCAGATGTTCGTGATGCTGAACCAGTCGCGGGCGTTGAGGTACGGCTTGAGCGGGTCGATGAGCGCGGTCGAGGTGAGCCGCGTGGGCTCGATCGACGAAAGCCACGGCGAGTACGCCCCGCCGGTCGTGCTGAACGGCACAGGGTGCGCCGCGTCAACAAGCGTCGCCATGCGTGGATCGACCGAGGGCGCGTCCCACGCCTTGCGGCTCAGCCGGCCGATGTTGTTGCCGCCGGGGATCGGGTCAACGTACGTGTCGAGGCGCCCGTCTCCGATGACCGCGGCGATGTAGTCGCGGAACTGATCGACGTGCTCGTCGAGTTGGTTTGCCTTCGCAAAGGCGTCCGCGCCGCGGCGATCGGCCTGCGCAATGGCGGCGTACACCACCGCGATGATCGCAATCAGCGCCAGCACGCCGACGATCATCAGCAGGACCGTGCCTCGCTCGTGCCTCGCGCGACGGTCGCTCGCACATCTCGGCTTCGGGTTGATCTTCTTATTGCGAATCACGCCAAACTCCTTCGCCCCCGCGTGTCATGATCTTCGACCGCGTGTCATCCCCCCACCGCCCCCACTTCCCCCCCCCCACGTTTGCCCGCCCGGGTCCCGCATGAGCGGATCCCGCGGGGCGTGCTTAGTAGTTCGCCGTCGCGCTCGAATCCTCGGGTACCTCGAACGTGAACTGGAACGTCTGCTCATTGAGCGGATCCTGCGGATCCACGAGGCTCATCGTGACGCGGATCAACTTCGGCCACGCCCAGGGAATCGTGTCCGGGTCGCCGGGGAACCGGCGCTCGGGCGCCGCGCCGCTCGGCGTGGCGAGTCCGGGATCGAAGTATGGGTCGCCGTTGCCCAGGGGCAACTCCGCGATGTTGTACGGCGGGGTGCCCGCGGGGTCGTACGCCCCGTTCCCGTTGGCGTCGTCGAACGCCTCGCCCATCGGATCGCAGATTCCGTTCCCGTTCAGATCCACAAATTCCGACCGCACGCGCCAGGTGGGGTCCACATAGCCGAAATACGAGTAGACCGGCTGCGCGTTGCCGCCGATCGGTGGCGGCAGCGGCATCACCAGTTCTCGCTTGACCTGCCAATAACTCACGCTCCCCGTCGTCAGCCGGATCGGCGCGTAGTACTGATCGCTGAGCGCCGACATATACGGGCGGGCCGCGTATTCAATGTTGGGCTGCGGGTTGGGGATCGTCTCCGACGGCATGTTGCCGTCGCCGTTGAGGTCCACCGATCGCGTCTTCCCGTGCCAGATCACCTGCCCGCGCAGTTCGGGCACCGGGTAGTCCACCGGGTACACCTTCCCGAACGACCACTCGACGATGAACTCCGTGCAGTGCGGCACGAAGTTGAAGGACGAGAGCATCTCCTGATCCGTGCGCCGGTACTCACGGTCATAGGGCGCGGCGCTCGCCGAATCCCGGCTGCCCGTCCAGTCCGGCGAGTCGATCTCCAGCCGCACGCGCCGGCCGCCGTCGGAATCCGCCGGCAACGCCTGACGCATCCAGTCGTGCATGATCCGAGTCACGGAGTTCGGCGCACCGGGCATCAGGTCCGTCTGGAACACCGCGCCGACGCGGCCGTCGCTTGGCAGGTCCGCGTTCAGGTTGAACGGGACGATGACGGAGTTCACCGGCTGCGCATCGAGCACGACGCCCTTGATCTCGCTCAGGCTCGACGCGATCACGTCCACGATCCCGCTCGACAGCCGCGGACGCTGCACCGGCGAGTCGTCGCGGACGAGGTTCGCGGTGATGGGCAGCGTGTTGCGGTTGTCATTGGAGATCACGCGGAAGGCGCTGAGCGCCGCGGGCTGCAAGCCGATCTGGCAGTTGCGGTCCAGGTCGCGCCAGATCGAGTTGGGCATCGCGGGGTTGGCCGGCGGGCCGGGCCAGGTCGGGGTGAGTTGAGGCAGGTTGGCCGGGAGCGCGGCGGTTGGGCACAGACTCGGCGGCTGGAGCACGAACGCCCGCCGCGCGAGCACCCACTGCGACGCGTACTGGTTCGGTCCGGTCATTCCGAATCCCGGCGCGGACGCGTTGTCGTCATCGAGCCGAAGGTCCGAGCGGTAGTTGGAGTTCGTCGGATCCCATCGCAGGCCGTGACCGTAGTAGACCATCGCCTCGGCCGAGCGCGGGGCGCGGTCCGGGTGGACCGGGGTGCGCTGCGAGGTGTAGTCGCCCTTGGTGAAGAACAGGAGTTCGTCGAGGCGTCGAGGACGGGCCGGGTTGGCATCGGTCCCGGACAGGCGGACGTTCACCCCGGTCGCCTGATTGCGGATCAGGAGGAACCCTTGGCGTGACATCGAATCGAAGTCGCCGCGGAACTGGCGCTCCAGGGCGGTGGCGTAGGTGTTGAGAGCGCTGACGCGTCGCCCGGCGCGTGCGGTATCGCCCGCCGAACGGAAGATGCGCGCGATCCCCAGCGTGATGAGCGACAGGGTCGCCACGACGACCAGGAGTTCGATCAGCGTGAAGGCCGCGAGTGTGGATCGATTGGACCGCCGGCGCGGGAGGCTCACCACACGCCCGTTCGCCTCCGCCCGCTGATTGCCGTTTTTGGCATGAATCATCGCTGAATCCTTCTTCTCGGGGGTGCCCGGCTCTGGGATACCCGGCGGTCGGTCTGTGGCACGCCGCGCTGCCGCGGCGTGCGCGTGGTCTAGTTCGCTTCAACCCGGAACACCCGCACCGCGGCGGGCACGGTCGGCGACAGCACCACCTGGTGCAGGATCGGGAGCCCGCCGGGCCAGGTGAAGTCGCGCACCACCGCGGGGAGCGGCGCTTCGAGGGTGACGTACCGATCGGCGCCCGAAGTCCCCGAGCCCGACACGGTGTGGATGTTCCCGAGGTTGTCCACCAACTTCTGGCCCACCTGACGGATGATCGCCCAGTGCTCCATGGTCTCGGTCGGCTCGACGTACAAGCGGTCCCGCTCGACGCGGCCGGCGCCGTCGAAGCGAGCGCGAACGTCGATGGTGATGGGGGCGCCGTAGTCGCCGGTGCCGTCACCGGTGGGCAGGCCGGTCGCCGTGTTCACGCCGACGGGGCGAAGCCGCTGCGTCGTGGGCAGGGTGTCGTCCGCGACCGCGGAGTAGACGCTCAGCCCCATCGCCGGGCGCATGCGCAGGTCGAGTCGGCGCACGAAGAGCGCCACGCGCACGGCGTCGGTCGCGGCGTTGTTGGGCGGCGTCCCGAGCCCGTCCGGCACGCCGTCGTCCACTCGCTGCACCGCCACGTCCCACACGAACTGAGGCGGGGCGAGGTTCGGCGACCCCTGCGGATACAGCCGCATCGACACCGGCAGATCCATCTGGTTCTGCGCCCCCGGCGTCCCCAGCCGCACGCTGTTGGTGATGTTGTTCACGGCGGGGACGAACCACTGACCGTGCTCGAACGCCGGCGAGCCCATGTGCGACGTCTGGTAGTTCCCCAAGGGGTCGTTGTACCCGCGGATCAGGCGCCACACATTCCGCGGCAGCGTGGGCTGACCGGGGACGGGCACCTGCGGCTGCATCGCGCCGTCGAAACTCATCGCCTTGAGCGTCGCGACCGCCGTGTCCGCGGCCATCGCGCCATACGTCTGATCCTGCGCCAGCCGCTGCGAGCGAATGACAACGGGGAAGAGCGCGCCGATACCCAGAAGCCCCAGGCCCAGGATGAGCACGGAGATCATGACTTCCAGCAGCGTGAAGCCGCGCGGGAGCGGGCTTGGAGACCGAGTTGGGTGACGGGTGTCGATCGCCGCCGGCTCCTTCGTCAGTGCCTTCTTGCATGTCATGGCGCCACCTCCACTTCGCGGAGTTCGCTCGTGAAGCGGTCCACGACATAGATCCTCGCATCACGGATGTAGTTCATCTCGCGGGAATCGGGCGTGCCGTTCCCGTTCAGATCGCCGTTGCCCTCGATCCACTGCGAGATCTTGCGCGCGGTCACGTTGGTCACGAAGCGCGGCGCCGGCGGATTGACGCCGGCGAGGGTGTACAGGCACCCGGTGTCCGGATCCAGCCGAACGCCGAGGGAGGAGGCCAACTTACGTTCGTCGCCCAGCGCCAGGGCCTTGACGGGCTTCACGAGCACCGTGTCACCCGACAGGTCGCCCACCAGGTTCCGCTTGAGAATGTCCGTGAGAGTGGGGTCGGCGAGCACGCCCTTGACGTACCGCCGATAGTCCTTGAGTTGCGACGTGTGGCGCTGCCACGCCGGCTGCGTGCGGACCTTGTTGTCAACCCCGCCGAGGAACACCAGCGCGGCCCGCCCGTTTGCCTGGCTGACCAGCCCGGTCCCCGCCTCGAAGCGCACCATGAACGTCTGCCGGTTCCGCCCGTCGTTCACGACGGTGTTGTTGTAGAAGCCCGTCTCGGGGAAGACCCAGTCGCTTGATCGCCCGTCAACGTTGTACCGCCGCTGCTGCCCCATCTCGGGGAAGTACCAGGAGAGGTCGATCGAGTTGATCGGGGCGTACCCGCGGACCATCCAGTTCTTGGGCAGTTGCACCACCGCCGCCGTCTCCAGCGGCACGAAGACCTCGCGCGCCGTCGGCACCTGCGTCGCCGGCGGCCCGTCGATCACCTCGCCCGCCTTCGTGCAGGTGATCATCGAGTATCGCTGCGAGATCGGGTCGTAGACGAACACCACCGCGCCGTCCTGGCGCCCGCCCCCGGCCAGCGCCGCGTCGCGACCGGACCGCAGCGCGTTGCGCAGCAGTGTCTCGGCCATGGTTTCTTCAGAGGAGCGCAGCATCGCCGAGAACGACGGCACCGCGATCGTCAGCAGCACGCCCATGATCAGGATCACGACCAGCAGTTCCATCAGCGTGAACGCGCCCGGACGGCGACGGCGCTCGCCTCCCACACCCGCTTCCAACCTGATGTTCGATGAACCTCTACCGGTTACCTTCGTGTTTCTCATCGCCCCACCTCCACCAAGTTGTCCGCGTTCGCGGCGGCGGTCGGGGTGCTGTCGTTGATCGAGCCGTCCGGCCCCTTGCTCACGATCGCGAACCCCGAGTTCCTCAGTTCCTCGTTCGCGTTGGGCAGCCCCACAACCTTCGGGACGTTGTAGTTCTGCACTTTCCCGGCGTTGGGCGTTCCGGCCGGATAGAACCTCGGCTCCCAGCGGTAGTACCGGATCGTGTTGTTCGGCAGCCATGACGCCCGCGCCGCGCCTTTGCCCCATCGATCCACGAGCACCACTTCCGTCTGGCCCAGCGTCGCCGTCGGGTTGCGGCGGACGCGCGTCGGGTCTCGCCCCGAATCAAAGTATGCGTCGTACTTGCGTCCGCTGCGTGAGAAGCGTCCGTCATCCAGCGGCTTGGTGAACCCCGGTCCCTCGACGCCGTCCTGGTCCGCGCCGAGAACCCCGCAGATATAGAACGTTAGCGAGAAGACGCTCCACCGCGGCGCACCCGGGTTATTCAGCCCCTGCAAGAACGCCCGGTCGCGCACCAGCGGCTGCTGCGTCGTCCGGTCGATCGGGCTATCAAGCCGGAACTCGCCCGCGGCGTTGATGTTGTCGTTCACCAGCGGCGGCAGGAAGCCGTGGTCCTGCTTGAAGTACTCAACCGACACCTTCAGGCTGTTGAGGTACAGACGCTCGCCGGACTCGCGACCGCCGCGGATCGCGCGCCCGAACACGAAGAACGCCAGCGTCGCCATGATCGCGATGATGACGAGCACGATCGACAACTCGATCAGCGTGAAACCACGCACTCCCGAGCGCGATACACCGCCATCCCTTGATCCCGTGATCTCTTGATCCCTTCTTGTGTTCACAACTTCCCTCCCTGCAGCGATTCGATCATCGCCACCAGCGGGATGAACATCGCGACGACGATCGTCCCGACGACCACGCCCAGGAACACCATCAGCATCGGCTCGATCAGTTTCACCAGCGACTGCACCTCGACGTCCACCTCTTCGTCGTAGTTGTCGGCGATCTTCATCAGCATCGCGTCCAGGTCGCCCGTCTCTTCACCGACGTCGATCATGTTCACCACGATCGCGTCGCACACCTTGCTCTCACGCAAGGGCGACGCAAAACTCTCCCCTTCGCGGATCGAATCGTGCACCTTCCCCAGCGCCTTCTCGAAGACGTAGTTGCCCGAAGTCTCCTTGGTGATCGTCAGCGCTTCAAGGATCGGCACGCCCGCCGAGATCAAGGTTCCCAGCGTCCGCGTGAACCGCGCCGTGGTGGTCTTGCGGAGCAGTCGCCCGAACAGGGGCGCCCAGAGCACCATCGTGTCCGTCGCGGCCCGGCCGGGCCCGGCCTTGCGGATCAACTTGATCCCGAAGAAGATCACCAGCGGGGAAAACAGGATGTAGATCGCGCCGGGCACCACCTGCCCGACCTGCTTGCCCGCGATCCAGTTCGACACGCCGATCAGCCACTTGGTGAGCAGCGGCAACTTCACGCCAAAGTCGCGGAAAATCTCCTCGAACTTCGGGACGATGTAATACATGATCAGCGTGACGATCGCCGTCGCGATGATGACGACCGCGATGGGGTAGATCATCGCGCCCTTGATCTTCCTCTTGAGGCGCTCGGCCTTCTCCATGAACTCCGCGAGGCGCTGGAGGATGATGTCCAGCACGCCGCCGACCTCGCCCGCCGCCACCATCTTCGTGTACAACTTGTTGAACGCCCGCGGGTGCTTGGCCATCGAATCCGAAAGACTCGTGCCCCCTTCGACGTCCTCGCACACGGCCTGCAAGACGCTCTTGAGTTTGCCCGGCTTCTGCTGGCTCTCCAGGATCTGCAGCGACCGCAAGAGCGGCAGCCCCGCGTCCTGGAGCACCGACAACTGCCGCGTGAACTGCGTCAGTTTCTTCTGCGACACGCCCCCGAAACTGATCGCCAGTTCCTTCTTCTGCTTCTTCTTCGCGCCCTCGGCGGCCGCCGCGGCGTCCTCCTTCTTCTTCTGCTCCCGCACCGACGTCGGGAAGAACCCCTGGCTCTTGATCCGCTGGATCGCCTCTTCACTCGACGACGCCTCCACCGTCCCCTTCTGGGGCTTCCCGGCGGCATTCAACGCTTCATACGCAAATACGGGCATGGGTCAATCTCCGTCGTCTCGTAGTTCGAGTTTTCAATCTGAATGAACTGGGTATCACAATCGCTTCTAGCACCCCGAAAAGAAACACGTCAAGAAATCAAAAGAAACTCCATCCACTGCCCGGTCGTCACCTCCAGCACGCTCATCCGGTACTCATACCCGACGCTTCTCCGCAAGAGCCGCTCCTGCCAACCCAGACCTCGACATCGCGCCGATCTTCCTCACGCATCCTCCGACATCGTCTCGCGAACGACCTCGTCGATCGTCGTCTGACCTTCATAGATCGCGAGCAACCCCGACTCGCGCAGCGTGCGCATCCCGGCTCGGCGCGAGCAGTCGCGCAGGATGTTCGTGCTCGCGTGCTTCATGATCAGTTCGCGCATCTCGTCGTCGATCGACATGATCTCGAAGAGCGCCATGCGCCCCTTGTAACCCGAGCCGTGGCAGTTGTCGCACCCCTTGCCGCGATACAACTGACGCCCCTCGATATCCTCGGGCTTGAGCGCCAGTTCCATCAGTTCCTCTTCCTTCGGGGTGTACGGCTCCTTGCACTTCGTGCAGATCGTGCGCACCAGCCGCTGCGCCACCACCCCTTCCAGCGTCGCCGTCAAGAGGAACGGCTCCACCCCCAGGTCCACCAGACGCAGGATCGAACTCGGGGCGTCGTTGGTGTGCAGCGTCGTGAGCACCAGGTGGCCCGTCAGAGACGCCTGCACCGCGATGATGCCCGTTTCCAGGTCGCGGATTTCGCCGACCAGGATAATGTCCGGGTCCTGACGAAGGAAACTGCGAAGCAGCCGCGCGAATGTCGTTTCCGTTTCGGTATTCACCTGGCACTGGCACAGCCCGTCGATGTCGTACTCGACGGGGTCCTCCGCCGTCAGGATCTTCGTCCCGATGTCGTTGAGTTCCATGAGCGCGGCGTACAACGTCGTGGTCTTTCCCGAGCCGGTTGGTCCGGTGACAATCACGATCCCGTTGGGCTTGTTGATCAGGGCGCGGAACAGGCTGAGATCGTCGGCCCGCATCCCGATCCGGTCGAGTTGCAGTTTGACGTTCGAGCGGTCCAGCACGCGCATCACGACGCTCTCGCCGTACATCGTCGGGAGCACCGATACGCGCAGGTCCACCGGCGCGCCCCCGACGGTCAACTCGATGCGCCCGTCCTGCGGCAAGCGGCGCTCGGCGATATCCATCTGCGACATGACCTTGATGCGGCTGGTGATCGCCGAACCCAGGTGCTTCGGCGGCGGGACCATTTCGTACAGCACGCCGTCGATGCGGTAACGCATCTTGAACTCGTTCTCGAACGGCTCGAAGTGGATGTCCGAGGCGCGATCCTTGATGGCCTGCAGGAGCACCAGGTTGAGTAGTTTGATGACCTTGTTGTCCTCGGCCGCTTCGGTCAGCGCGTCCAGGTCGATCGAGGCCCCGCTCTTGCCCGCCAGGCTTTTGAACTTCTCGTCGCTCGCCAGCGCCGACACCACTTCGGTCATCGATTCGGTCTTGGAATAGTCCCGTTTGAGCACCGCATCGATGTCCGCCGCGTCGGCGACCACCGCTTCGACGTTGAACCCCAGCAGCAGCCGGATGTCGTCCACCGCCCGGAAGTTGTCCGGGCTCTTCATCGCGATCTTGATCCGCTTGGTCTTGGGATTGAACTCGACCGGGACCACCTGGTACGCCTGGGCCGTTTCGCTGCTGATGGAATCCCGAACTTCGTCCGAGACGGTGTACTTCGTGAGATCGACGAACGCCATCCCGGCCTGCCCGGAGAGCGCTTCCTGAATGTCCCGCTCGGTGCAGTACCCAAGCTCGATCAGGAGTTTCCCAATGGGAGACTTTCTCGTCTTCTGAATGGCGAGCGCTTCGTGGACCCGCTCGCGCGAAGTCTTGCCGAGCTTCGTGAGCACGCGTCCTAGTTTCCGGCCCTTCAACTCGGCGATGTCAATCGTCGTCACTGTGCACTCCCGGTCGCGCTGTGAACCGATACCAGACTAATCGAACACAATAAGCCTGCGGTTCCACCGTTCCATGTGGAAAAAACCCTTCAGGCTGAAACGACATCTAGATTTTTGTGCTAACCAAACGCTATCAAACCGCTCTAGATGCTCAACTCGCCGGCTCGTCGTCCGATTCATCGAGTTCGACGCGACCAACCGTTCGACCGATGCGGTGCACCTTGTCTGTCAGGTCACCTGGATTTTTGCTCTTGTCGATCATCTCCTCGGCCGAGATCATGCCGCGGGTGTACAGCGTCCAGAGGTGGTCATCCAGCAACTGCATGCCGAACTTCTTACCGGTCTGAATCGATGAATCGATTCGGAACGTCTTGTTGTCGCGAATGAGGTTTGCGATCGCCGGAGTTACCACCAGGAACTCGTACCCCGCCACCAGCCCCGGCTGATCGATCCGGCTCAGCAGCACTTGGCTGAGCACACAGATCAGCGAGGTGGACAACTGCACACGGATCTGGTTCTGTTGGGTAACCGGGAAGGCGTCGACGATACGGTCAATGGTCTTGGCCGCGCCGGTGGTGTGCAGGGTGGCAAAGACCAGGTGGCCCGTCTCGGCGGCTCGAATCGCAGACTCGATCGTCTCAAGATCTCGCATTTCGCCGACCAAGATGACGTCAGGGTCCGAACGAAGCACGCGCCGCAGGGCTTCTGCGAAAGTGGGCACATCGTTCCCCACTTCGCGCTGGTTCACGATGCACTTCTTGTGCTTATGGTAATACTCGATGGGGTCTTCCATCGTGACCATGTGGCGGTCCATGGTCTGATTAATGAAGTCGAGCATGGTTGCCAGCGAGGTGGTCTTGCCGGAGCCGGTAGGTCCGGTAACAAGGAAGAGCCCTCGGGGACGTCGGATCAGTTCCTTGCACATTTCCGGGAGACCGATCTGCTCGAAGGTGAGCAACCGGTTGGGAATCTGTCGCAGAACGATGGCCAGATCGCCTCGTTGGCGGAAAATGGACACTCGGAAGCGGGCGGCCTCGCCGTAGGCGAAGCCGAAGTCGCAGCCGCCCTGCTCTTGCAGTTCCTGCTGGGAGCGTTCGGGGGTGATCGACTTCATGAGGGACACCATGTCGTCGGAATCGAGGACTTTGGTCTTGAGGTTGACCAGGTGGCCGTGCAGGCGGAGCGTCGGCGGTCGGCCGACGGTCAGGTGCAAGTCGCTGGCGCCCTTCTGGACGACGGTGTCGAGGAGTCGATCGATTTGGATGGTTGACATGGGATCGGTGGGTGAAGTGAGGTGGCACGTCTAGCGGCGGAAAAAGCCCCTGCTGGCAGTCTCTTTGAGTGGCCAAGAAACAGACCGGTGAGCATAGTCGGTACGAACCCCGATCGCGGCGGTTGCGACGGATCGTTCCCGAGCCCACCATCCTAGGAATGGCTGACGGGCAGCGAGGGGCATGAATGGGGATGGGGGCTCGGATCGTGAACGCGCCGGGGCCGAGGGGGGCGGCGACCGATCGGTTATTTCGGCTTCTGCCCTTCGCCCGCCGCGGCGTCCGCGATGCCGAGCCTCACCGTCACGGCGAAGGTACTGCCCGAACTGCTGCCCGACCCAAAGCGGATCTCGTAGATCGTTGTCGGCTCGGAGAACTCGACGAGCACGCCGCCTTCGGTGCTCTCGCTTGCCAGACCGGTCACGGGCGTGCCGTTGATTGCAAGTTCGGGTTGTGCCACGGCTCCCTTGGTCAGTTGCAAGAGGACGGAGCGGACGGCGACGCCGTCGGCGGAGCGCAGGAGCAGGGTGTATCGGTTGTACAACTCGTACCCCCCGCCGCGGCGATCTTCGCGATAGACCTCAAGTCGCGAGTTCCGCTGCTCGGAGAGTTTCGCCGCCAGGAACTCGCCGTCCACAAACGGCTTCTCCTTCATCACGGCTTGCATGCCGGCCTTGTCCAAGACGGTGGCTGAGCCGATCCTGGGGGCCGGCGCCTTGGCCGCCGAGGACTGCCACGCGGCCATCGCGGCGGGAACATCCGCGTCCGCGGCGGCGAGCATCACGTATTCGCCGGAGTTGTTGTCATCGTTGAGGCTGCGAACACGGCGCCCGTTGATCGCGGCTCCGTCTGCCTTGTCGAACACATACGCGAAGCCCGGCTTTTCCGGTTCGATCGCCAGGAACGCGAACTCCTGTTCCTCGCCGAAGCGGTTGTCCTTCCTCGTGATCTTCTTGATAGTGACCGCCGTGATGGATGGCGGAAAGGTCTGCCAATCGGTCATCGTTCCTGAGCCCTCGCCCGTGTCGGCGTCAAGTTTCACGTTGGAGAACGACCGACTGAACAGCCACGGCGTTCGATACCCCTGATTGTCTCCGACGATCAGGTGCCCGTCGCTCGCGGCGAGCCTGCTCATCACGGAGATGACTTCAGCGATTTCGCGGTCACGCTGCTCGGCCCGCTTGCGGCGTTCGGACTCACGCCGTTCTTTCTCTTTCTGCCTGATGTCGGCTTGGAGTTTCTGATGCTCCGGGGAGCCGTCGAGCACTCCGTCGGTGAACATGCTCCGAAGTTGAGCCTGGCTCAGGGCGTATCGCGGATCGAATCCATTGCGGTTATCGGTGGGCGGCAGGACCACGCCGGGCGCCAGATTCACTTCCTGCTGCTGAGCCTGGAAGGTGTGGCGGCCCGCCACCGCCTTCCCGCTTACCGAGCCTGTCACGAGCAGTTTCGTCCCCTTGGGGGCAACGACCTTCAAGACCGGAACGTCGTGGTACTGATTGACGTCGTCGGGGTCGCGCCACTGAAGGGAACTATTCGCGACCACGAGATCATCGGAGGCTTCAATCTCAGCCGCAAATCGCGACCGGATCCTGCCCTGGTTGCTGAAGTCGTCCTGATCCGACTCGCGGAACGGCTCGAAGGAGACCGATTTTATTTCGCCCATGCGTCCGAGCAGCATCTTGACGGCAGACTCGGCGGCGAGTTGCCGATCGGCCGCCTCCGCCTTCTTGGCTTCTTCGACACGTTGCTGCTCGATCTGCGCCGGGGTGAGTTTCGCCGGCGGAGTCACATCGGCCTGTTTCTCTCTTCGCTCGCACGAAGCCAGTGGCAAGGCCACCGAAAGGAGAGCGACGGCAGAGAGCGCCGACACGGATCGGAGAGATGGTCTGTGGTTCATGTACGCAGCATACCCGGAGGCCGGGGGGGCCCGCAAGTGGGTGATGGAGAACGGGCGTCCGAACGATGACGAGAGCGGAGCAGCGCCACAGTCGAACCGGGCCTGGGCTGCGTCAGGTGTCGTCCGGTTCGCCCCCACCGGCTGAAGCGATTGCGGTACACTGTGCTCGCCCGTGCAAGTGTGGGGGAGGGCCGGGCGTGGGAGACTGGCGAGATGCTCAAATCAACTGTCGCCGTGGTTGTCAGTTACATCGCGATGGCCATGCTGGTGGTGGGGGCGTTCATGGGGCTGTGGTACGGGCTGGGCCCGGACGGATTGTTGAAGCCGGGGAGTTACAAGGGGAACATGCTGATATGCATCGCGGCGCCCTCGATCGCGGTAATCGGGGGGCTGCTGGGCGGGTGGCTGTGCGCGAAGATCGCGGGAAAGGGGAAACGAGGGCCGGTGATGGCGCTGGCCGGAGTGGTGCTGGTGCTCGGGCTGGTGATGGCCGGGTTCACGCTCCAGAAGCCGTACCCGGCGGACCCGAGGCCGGCGGGGATGACCGTGCAGCAGATCATGGAAGTTGGTCGCGAGCCGGCGTGGGTGGCGATCTTCAACCCGATCGGCGGGGCGCTGGCGGTACTGGTCGGGGGACTGAAACTGGCGGCGCCGCGAAAGCCGCGGTGACTCGCCGGCTCGCTGGACCAGAATCGTGGGACCTGCGGCGAGTCGGGAACAGAAAATGGAGCCGGGGGGAATCGAACCCCCGAGCACTCGCGGAATCTCCGGGAGAATACGCCGAGTCCGACGAACGCGCAGCGCCAGGCGCAGCGCGGGCCGCACCGGGGCCAAAGCGGGGCGCAGGACGGGGGCCAACGGGCGGCCCGGCACGCGGGCCAGTCCCGCCCACGTCGCGGGCGGACGCCCGGGTCGGCCACGCCCCGCCCGACGCCGACCTGGCCCGCCTCGTGGCGTCGTGGGCCAACCTGCCGCCCGACGTGCGTGCCGGAATCGTCGCGGCGCTCGGCACGGCCACACCCGCCCGCTGACCCCGCCCGACACCCGACAGAACCGACGAAACCCGCGATGCCGCGACGTGGCGGGCCATCGCCGCCCGTTCCGTCGGTGGCATCGGCGGCATGGTTCCTTCCCGCCGGGCTCGCCGACGTGACGCCCGCAGCCGCGGGTATCGACTGACTTTGTTTCGGATGTCCGGGAGCAGAACTGCCCGGGACGACTGCGGCGGGATCTCAACTCGTATACTCCGCTCGCCCGAGCATGGGCGATGGAGTGCCCCGCGATGCTGGATATCCACCTTGGCGATAATCTCGAAGTCATCCGGGCGTTCCCTGATGCCTCTTTCGACCTCATCTACATCGACCCGCCCTTCAACACCGGCAAGGTCCAGGCTCGCACCCAGATTCAAACGGTGAGGGACGACAACGGCGATAGGACAGGGTTCAAGGGGCAGCGCTACCGCACGGTCAAACTCGGCACGAAGGGCTACGCGGACACCTTCTCCGATTACCTCGCATTCCTCGAACCGCGTCTGGAGGAGGCCCGACGGCTGCTAAAGCCGAACGGCTCGTTCTTCTTCCACATCGACTACCGCGAGGTTCACTACTGCAAGGTGTTTCTGGATTCGATCTTCGGGCGCGAATCGTTCGTAAATGAGATCATCTGGGCCTACGACTACGGGGCGAGGGCGACGCGGCGATGGTCGCCCAAGCACGACAACATCCTCTGGTACGCCAGGGATCCCGAGAACTACACGTATCGGTACGACGACATCGACCGCATCCCCTACATGGCCCCGGGACTGGTTGGCCCCGAGAAGGCCGAGCGGGGCAAGACCCCCACCGATACTTGGTGGAACACCATCGTCAGCCCCAACGGCAAGGAGAAGACCGGATACCCGACGCAGAAACCGTTGGCGATCATCAACCGAATTGTCAGGGTTCACTCCAATCCAGGCGACCGGCTGCTCGATTTCTTCGCGGGGAGCGGGACCATCGGTGAGTCAGCGGCAACTCTCAGGCGGAACGCCGTCCTGGTCGATCACAACGCCGAGGCCATCGCCGTGATGAAGCGCCGATTCGCGCGATTCCCCGAAGTGAACTACCACGGCTGTCAGGACATCGCCGTGGCCGCTGTTCCTGCACTGGAGCCGGTGGAGGCGGGACCGAGTCTCTTCTGAGCACTTCGAGGATCGCGCATGCCTACTTGGGACGACTTCGTGGAATGGGCAATCGAGCAGGCCGCCGAAGCGGGCGGCCGGAAGGCGCTCCGTCGGCGGTGGGCGACACTCCGCGCGCTCGCCGAGCAGGTTTCCAAGAAAGTACCGCCGAAGGACATTGTGGCACTGCTCGGCAAGCCGTATGACCAACTCGACCCCGAGCACAACGATTTGAAGGCGCTCGTCGCGTACGGCGTCGGCAAAGGACTCATCAGCGATCCGAATGCGCTGCAAACGGTCCTGCGGGACGACACGCGGGCGGACCCGCTCTACTTCCTTGCGCAGCACAGCGGAAAGACGTTCGGGGAGAAGTTCGCACCGCTCTTCGCAAAGTTCTGGCTCATGGACAAAGGCGATGCGTGGGAGAAGCAGTCCTCCAAGGGCCTTTACGACGTGGGCTGGACGCCCCACGAACGCAAGGGCAAGGAGATTCGGATTGAGTTGAAGGCGTCGTCGGAGCATCCCGCGTACCTGTTCCAGCAGATTCGGCATCCCAAACTCAGCGGCACCGGGGACGGGGACTATGACCTGCTGCTTTGCCTGGGCGTGAGCGCGGGATCGCTGGAATGGTGGGCAATCCCGGCTGAGGATCTGGACAAGTTCGCTGAGACCGGAGCCGTCCAACAGAACAACGTGGTAATCACACGGCATCACGGAAAGCGGCGGCCGATCTGGAACGAGGAGCATGGCTTCACGGATGAAGGTTGGTTCCGCGCCGATGCCCGGGCGCGGGCTCTGCTCAAGGACTACTCCTGTGGCAGCAGCGACCTGCTCCGTGCCAAAGTGCTGTCGTATTTCTAGCCGGCACGCGGCGCGATCATCACCACGTGTCGTCAGCCCGGTTGGACGGCGGCACCGGAACGCCGCGGGACAACGATCTCGGGCGTCCGTTCGTCGTGCTCGTTCAGGTGCTTTGCAAGGAGGTCGTTGAGCTTTTCGAAGAGTCGCTGGAACCTGTCGAGGGCCGCATCCATGCCCGGAAATGTGGCGTCGATGCCCTGGCGCAAGAGGAAGTCCGCAGGACCAGGATGCGTGAACTCGGGAACAAGCGGCGGCAGAGTGCGCATGTGGTCCTCCGCCGCCTTGACGATCCGTCCTCCCTGGCCGTCCGCCGTCTTTGGTGGCGCGAATCCCTGAGCAGGACCGAGCCCGTAACACGCATTCACGAGCGCCGCGTAGAAATCATCGCCGAGGAGGTCCTCGACATCGGCCTGAGGCTTCCCGGCGAACTGGTCAGCCGTCAGGACTTCGGCCGATGCCAGGATGGCTGTCTCGCCCAGACTCCGGACCTCCCGTTTTCCACCTTCGGCGTAGTCGCACAGCACGGCGCAGTGAAGGTGGTTGCCACCGAAGAGGTTCAGGAACGCGCCGATCTTCGAGATCGAGCCGCAAGGCGTCACGACCCACCGTCGGTCCAGCGTGGGGCGCTTCAGCGATGCCAGTTTGCGCCGGAACCAGTCGATGAACATCAGGTCGGCGGGCCCCTCGACGAGCAGATTGTGTGGCCCGACGAAGAGGGTCTGGGTCAGGTCGTAGGCCAGACACCCGCGGAGCGGGAACAAAGTCAGCTTGTCGGCCGTCCACCAGTCCTCAAACACCTTCGTGCCGCGGCCGGGGTCAAGGGTGATGTCCTCCTCCGGTCCGGGCTCCCGATACACGTCCTCGACCGGGCGCGCTCGGTGGAGGTTCGATGGGTCCAGCATGAAGGGCGAGTGCGTCGTGTAAACGACCTGGAACTTTGGTGCCAGCCGCTGCTCGATGAACCGCAGCAGCTCCTTCTGGGCGGTGCCGTGCAACGCCATGCCGGGCTCGTCCAGCAGCACGATCAAGTCGCTCTTGTAGTTCCGCTCCAACTGCGTGAACCACACGAGGAAGGAGAAGAACCAGATGAACCCGCTGCTCCGCTGGTCGAAGGCGGTGGTGACGTCGTACCGCTCGTTCTTGATGCGCGCCCGGAAGATCTTCCCGGCGTTGAAGGGGGCGGGGTCCGCGGGCAGCGCATCGTCGAACTTGAACTCCATGCTCAAGTGCTTGCCGTCGGGCCAGAAGTTCCGCAGTTCGCGAGTGAGCCGCCCCGACGCCGCCTCCAAGCGTGCAATCAGGTCCTCGTAGGTGGTCACCGTGGAGAACGCATCCACGGACATGCCGATCATCTCGAGGAGCGAAGTGAACACTCGGTCTTCGTCCGTCAGCGTCTTGGCGGCGGCACGCTCTTTGAACTGGTTCACTGCGAGCTGTCCGGGCATACGCAGGTACTGGCTGAAGAACGCAAAGCGTGGGATGCGCTTTAGGATCAGATCCGCGACGGCATCCCGAGCCGTCTTGTCTCCGAACCGCTTCTTGATTTCCTGGAGGAGGGCGTTGCGCTGCTGCTGCTCTTCCGGTGCCCCGGACAGCTGAGCGGCCAGGTCCTTCACGGTGGGCGCCGCCTTGAACTTCCCCTTTTCCTTCGACTCGAGATCGCTCGCCTTCAGGAGCCCCTGAACCACGTCCGCCTCGTCCAGATCGAGCTCCACGAGCACCTTGTCGTCAAACCGCTTTGAAATGGTGACGGGGCCGACCTTTTGGGCGGCCGGACCGATGATCGGCTCCAGCGCCTTGCGGTCCTCGTCCTCAAGTTCCCAGGTCGTTCGAACCGCCGTGTCCGGTTTGGTCCCATGCACAGGCTGGTAGTCCAGCACTGACGGGCGGAAATACTCCTTGGTGACGTCGAATTTGCCGTCCTCGTCTCGCACCGGCCGGAGCTTATGGAGAGCCTCAAGGATGGCCGTTTTGCCCGCCTCGTTCTTGCCGACGAGGCAGGTGACATCCTTGTCGAGAGAGAACGGCGTGGAGTCCTTGATGCACTTGAAGTTCGTGACGTGGGCGGACTTGAGGATCATGGTGCAGATTCTATAGCCCCCCGAGCCAGCCCTGACCGGGCGGGCGGGGGGCGAACAGGCCGAACCAATCGCAAAAAACCTACCGTCGGCGCTGCGAAATGCCCTCCGCGTCGGAAATAAGGGATTGGGGGGTGGGCATGTCGCCCGACGCCCTCCGGCAAGGAGACCACCGTGACCCGAATCGGACTGACCCTCGACGAGCACTTCGACCTCCGCGTGAAGCCCCGGGCGGGCGCGGACCCCGCGTTCCATGAGGCGGCCCAGGATGAACGGGACCGGATGTTCCCGATGGCGCCTGCCGCGGCATCGCACCACCTGCGGTCCCGCGGCTACGACTGCCGCCCCGCGATCCTCGACGCGCTGATCCGGCAGGGGGTGGTCACGCCTTCGCAGCCCGACGCATGGACACAGGCCGACGTGGACGCCGCTGCTGATCACCTCGAAGAGGCGGGCATCTTCACGCCCTACGCGGCGATGTGCATGGCGCTTGGTTGCCGGTACGCCGACTTCCTGCGCCCCCTCCGCGAGGCCGCGGAGCGTGAGTCGGCCAAGTACGGACGACCCGTGCGGCCTGACGACCAGTTGTTCGTCATGCACCGCGTGCCGCCCCGCGAGAACACCCCGGCGGTGATCTCCTTCACGCTGTGTGACGACATCCGCGAGAGGCTCGAGCGTGGCGAGGATGTCTAATGCCCGACCCCTCACCCCCCGAACTCGAACTCACGCCCGACCTGCTCGATTTCGCCCGGCAGAAGGGGATCGAGATTGCCAAGGGCTTTCGGAATCCGCGGGTCGATCCCGAGGACGCGGCACAGCACGCTCTGCTGCACCTGATCGCCAAGCCTCCCAGGTGGGACCCGGCCCGGGGCGCGAGCCCGACGACTTTGATCCAGACGATCGTGCGGCGGGCCGTCATCAAGTTCGTCGAGCGTGAGGCACGCGATGTTCGAGAGTTCCGGACGCTAAACGAGCCTGCGGAATCCTCGCCAGCGGCGGCAGAGGGAGTCCATCCGGATCCTGTTGGAACGGAGATCGCCAGCAGCCGGACGGTCGGCCTGTCGCAGTCGTCCTGGGCGACGGATGATGTGCTCGAGTACATCGACAACGAAGACAGCCGTGCGCTGTGCCGCACGATCATGGAGTGCGACGGGAACGTGAGCGAGGCCGCGAGACGGCTCGGCATGAAGAAGAGCACGATCCGGTACCGGTTGAAGTTGTTGATCCCGAAGCTGCTGGCCAAGGGCTTCAAGGTGGTCGCAGAAGGAGAGTTCCATGAACGGAAACACGGTCAAGGATGACCTGCTGCTCACGGCCGCAGGGGTCGAGGTCGAGGCCTCGGGCAAGGATGCCCGCCCCAAGATCAGCGTCGTCGCGTACACGGGCCGCATCATGCGCGTGCCCGGCTGGGGCGACATCGCGATCGACCTGGCGGGCCTCGAGGCTGGGGGCCAGGTGCCCCTGCTGGCCGACCACAACGCCACGGTCGGCAGCGTCGTCGGCCACGGTGAACCCGCCGTCGCCAACGGGCGGCTCATGGTCGCGGGCGTCGTCAGCGGCGCTGGCGAGCCCGCGCGGCACGTCGTGGAGATGGCCCGGGGCGGCTTCCAGTTCCAGGCGTCGGTCGGCGTCGCGCCGATCGAGCACGAGCGGGTGAAGCCCAATCAGTCAGTCGAGATCAACGGGCGGTCGCTGTCGTCGCCGAGCGGATTCACGCTCGTGCGCAAAGGGCGGCTGCGGGAAGTCAGCATCACGCCGCTGGGGGCCGACGCCGAAACGTCGGTGGCCATCGCGGCCTCACGCCAAGGACGGACGAACATGGCAGACATCGCACACGAGGATCAGATCCGCGCCGACGAGCGCGACCGGCTGAAGGAGATCGAACTGACCTGCCGCCCCGTCTTCACGGGTGGGAGCGAGCGGGATTGGGGCGTGCACCAGAAGCGGGTGGACGACATGAAGGCCAAGGCCGTCGCGGGCGACATGACCGTCAGCGAGCTCCGCGCGGGCGTGCTCGCGGTGCTCAGGGCCTCGCGCCCCGTGTTCTCCGGCGTCATCACCGGCGGCGGCTCGGGAAACATCCCGCATGCCCGGGTGATCGAGGCGGCGATCCTCAAGCGGGCGGGCTTCGCCGCGCTCGCGGAGAAGGCCCTCGGCCCGGCGTGCATGGAAGCCGCCGACGGCCTGCGAGTGGCCCACACGCTGGACCTGTGCCGCGCAGCGTTGCAGCACGAGGGGATTGACGCCCCCACCGACCGCGAGGGGATGGTGCGCGCGTCGCTGACGACGCACACGCTCACCGAGGCGCTGGGGGCCGCGGTCAACAAGGTCCTGCTCGACGGCTATCAGGAGAGCCCGGCCACCTGGCGGTCCTTCGCGGGCGTGCGGAGCGTGCCGGACTTCAAGACGGCCACGGCGATTCGGCCGTCGTTCACCGGCTCGCTGCAGCAGATCCCGCCCGGCGGCGAGTTCAAGCACGGCGGTGCCGACGAGGCCACGACCCAGTACAAGGTGGACACGTTCGGCAAGATCTTCTCGATCGACCGCCGCGACCTCATCAACGACGACCTGTCGCTGTTCGACAGCGTTGCTCGCGCGATGGGCCAGGCGGCGATGCGGAAACTGTCCGACCTCGTCTATGACACGCTGCTCACGAACTCCGGCGCATTCTTCGCGGCGGGCAACGGCAACTACATCACCGGGGCTGACACCAACCTGAGCACAGACGGTCTCAGCAAGGCGATCACCGCCATGCTCACGCAGCGGGACGCCGAGGGCAACGATCTGGACCTGCGGCCGACGCGACTGGTCGTGCCGCCGGAACTCCAGACGGTGGCCCGCGCCGTGCTCGAGAGCGAGTACATCGCGGCGCAGACGAACCTGCCTACCGGCAACAGCCTGCGGAACGCGGTGGGCCTTGAGGTCGAGCCGCGTCTGAGCAACACGAAGAAGTACGGCACCAAGGCCTCGACGAAGCACTGGTACCTCTTCGCATCTCCGGCGGCGAGCCCGATCATCGTCGGATTCCTCAACGGCCAGCAGACGCCGACGGTCGAGTTCTTCGGACTCGACCAGACGGTGAACAAGTTGGCGGTGTCGTGGCGCGTCTACTTCGACTTCGGCGCGGCCCTCTGCGACCCGCGGGCGGCGGTGCGAAGCAAGGGCGAGGCATAAACGGACGGCGCTGGTGCGGCCGGGGGCGGTTGCGGGCTGCCCCCGGCCTTTCTCTCACACGGATCTCGAATGACGCACGCCGCGCCGATCGCGGCGGCGCGATGGGTGCGCACTCATGGACGAGTTCAAGAACACGACCGGAGGCCAGACCGCGATGCACCCGCTGCTCACCTATCGCGAGGCGGCGACGGTGCTCGGCGTCACGCCGCGCACTGTTTGGACGCTCGTGCAGGCTGGAATGCTGCCCGCAGTGCGCTTCGGGCGCAGCGTGAGGATCGACCCGGCGGACCTGCGGCGGTTCATCGATCGCGCGAAGAGTGCGACGCAGGGGGTGGGCCATGGGTGAGCACATCGATGCCGTGCTCGACGCCCTCACGCGGGCGGGCTGCGCGCCCAAGCGACACGGCGAGGCGTGGTCGGCCCGTTGCCCAACGCACGATGACCGCGATCCATCGCTGTCGATCGGCATCGGTACGGACTCGCGGGTCCTTCTGCACTGTCACGCCGGGTGCCCGGTGGAGGCGATCGTCGGCACGCTTGGCCTCGGTATGAAGGACCTCATGCGCACGCCGGTGGCCGCGGCGAGGAGACTGTCCGCTCAGAAGAGCTCCAGCGACGCGTCGTTTGCCACCGGCGACGAAGCGGTCGCAGTGCTTGAGCGGACGCATGGGCCATGCGCTGCACGCTGGACCTACACCGACGGCCAGGGCGTGCCCGTTGGAGAGGTGATTCGCTGGAACCCGCCCTCGGGTGGGAAGGTCGTGCGCCCGATCAGTCGGCGCGGCGACGGCTGGGTCATCGGCGCGATGCCTGAGCCGCGGCCCCTGCTGCACCTGCCGGAATTGTCGAGGTTGCCTGACGGCGTGTGGGTCTACATCGTCGAGGGCGAAACGTGCGTGGACGCGGCCCGGGCCATCGGCCTCGTCGCCACGAGCAGCGCGGGCGGTAGCAAGGCAGCGACCAAGTCGGACTGGTCCGTCATGAAGGGCAAGGTCGCGGTGATCCTCCCCGACCACGACGCCGCGGGCGATGCCTACGCCGAAGAGGTCGCACGTCTCTGCCACGCCGCTGGGGTACAGGAAGTCCGCGTGGTGCGGCTCGCCGAGCACTGGACAGCAGTTCCACCCGGTGGCGACATCGTTGATGTGCTGGCGATGGAGGGCGGCGATGCCGAGGCGGTGCACGCGAAGATCGACGCTCTCGCCGTGGCAGCCGAGCCGGTCGCACCGGAGGCACCTGTGGACGACAAGCCGGACGACCGCCCCGCGTTCGACCTCGCCGCGCTGTTCCCCGCCGCCACCGCCGACATCCGCGACTACTTCGCAGATCTGGCCCGCTCGACGCAGACGCCGCCGGACATGGCCGCCCTGCTGGGCATGGCGGTCGCGTCGGCGTGCATCTGCAACGTCGCGTGCGTCCGCGGGCATGGCGATCACATCGAGCCCGCCCCGCTGTGGGCGTTGGTGCTCTCCGAGCCGGGCACACGCAAGTCGGCCGTGCTGGCGGAACTGCTGCGGCCGATCCTGAAGTGGGAGGCAGACAAGGGCCGAGAGATGCGACCCGTCATCGCCGCCGCGGCCCAGCGACACCGCATCACCGAGCGGCGCATCCGATCGATCGAGGACCAGGCGGGCAAGGTGGCCGATCCGTTCAAGCGAGCAGTTGTCGAAGGCGAGGCGATCCGGCTCGCCCAGGAGATGGAAGCGACGCCCGTGCCGACCGCGCCGGCGGTGCTGGCCAGTGAGCCGACGCCGGAGGCGCTCGTGCGGCAGATGAAGGAGAACCACGGCCGCGCCCTGCTCGCCAGCGCCGAGGGCGACGCGTTGGACATCGTGCAGGGCCGCTACTCCGGCGTGCGGAACTACGGAGCGATGCTGAAGGGGCACGCGGGCGATCCGATCCGTGCGCAGCGGGTCGGCCGCCCTTCCGACATGATCGACCGCCCGGCGCTCGCGGTGGCTCTTTGCGTGCAGCGGGCAGCGGTGGAGGCTGTCTGGTGCGACCCGCAAGCCGAGGGGCGTGGCCTTCTCGCCCGCTTCGCCGTCATCGCCCCGCCGGACCTCGTCGGCATGCGCGACGTGCGGCCCGAGCCGGTGCGAGCGTCCGCCCGCGAGGCGTGGCAGGCCACGCTCACCCGCCTGCTGTCGTTCGAGGCGAGCGACGGTCCCGATGTCGGCCCCGCCGTCGTTGCTCTTTCCTCGGAGGCCGACGCGCTCTACCACGTCTTCCAACTGCGGACCGAGGCCGCGTTGGGCTTTGGCGACCTGGCCGAGCGCCGCGCATGGGGCGGCAAACTCGGCGGCCTCTCGCTTCGCATCGCCCTCACGCTCCACGCGCTGGCGACGTGGGGCCGATCCGGCACACCGGGCGACGCGCCGCGCATCGATGCCGAGACGATGGCCGCCGCGATCGCGTGGGCCGACTACCTCGCCGAATCGGAGCGCCACGCGCGGCTCAGCATCACCGAGCCCGCCGAACAGCGCGTCGTCCGCCGCCACCTCGACCTCATCGCCCGCCACGGAGGATCGGTTAGCATCCGCGATTGGCAACGCCTCCGCTCGCTGGCCCGTGCTACCGATGCGGAAGCGGAACTGGACGCTCTGGCGAAGGCCGGGCATGGCGACTGGTCATGGTCCGCACCCGGCCCGCGTGGCGGGCGGCCGTCGCGGCGCTTCGTCCTGCGGGCCCACGTCCCCGCCTCCGACACATCCCCGCCCACGGCGGCCCCAAACGCCACGGGTGGCCAACCGGCTGGGGTTCCGTCGGTTTCGTCGGCGTCAGGCGGCACAGCACCGCCGACCGGCGCGTGATTCCGCCCACATTCCGCCCGAATCCCCCAGTTCCGCTTGACACTCGGCCCGTCCGAGCCTGACTGGCGACACGGAGGTCCGCCCGATGGCGAGTATCACGACCCGCAAGAACGGCAGCCGGTTCATCACCTTCCACGACGCCGCTGGCAACCCGCGGCACATCACGCTCGGCCAGGTCGCCAAGCGCTACGCCGAGGCGTTCAAGGTCCGCGTCGAGGACCTCGCTGCGGCCGCGCTGCACGGGCACTCGCCAACCGACGATACCTCGCGCTGGCTCTCGTCACTCGAGGATCGCCTGTACGTCAAACTCGCGGCGGTCGGCCTTGTGCCCGAGCGGCAGAGCGCCACCATCGGCACGCTGGTCGAGCGGTACATCGCGGAGCGGAAGGACGACCTCAAGCCCGAGAGCACCCGTAAACTCCGGCAGACGGAGACCAAGTTGCTGGCGTTCTTCGACAAGGACAAGTCGTTGCGGAAAATCACCGCCGAGGACGCGACGGCATGGCGGCGGTCGCTGAAGGACTTGGGCCTGTCCGAGGCGGCCATTCGCACGCACTGCGGGAATGTGAAGACCATGCTTGGCGAGGCTGAGCGGCGGAAGGTCATCGACGCCAACCCGTTCGAGACGCTCAAGAGCGGTCCGACGCCGAGCAAGTACACCCGCTACATCACGCCCGACGAAATCCAGCGAGTCATCGACACCTGCCCCGACGCGGAATGGCGGTTGCTCTTCGGCCTCGCCCGATACGCCGGGCTCCGCATCCCCAGCGAGTCGCACCGCCTCACCTGGGCCGACGTGGACTTCGAGCGGGCACGCCTGACCGTCCACAGCCCCAAGACCGAGCGCTGGGAAGGCCACGACCAGCGGGTGGTCCCGATCACGCCGAAGTTGATGGCGCTGCTGCGGGAGCGCTTCGAGACGATGCCCGAGGGCGAGACGCCGCTGGTCACCATCGGCGGCAAGGGGGCGGTCATCCGGCGCGTGCGTCGCATCTGGGCCAAGGCGAGCGTCGAGCCGTGGGCGCGGTTGTGGCAGACGCTGCGCTCGTCCTGCGAGAAGGAATGGGCGATGACCTTCCCGCAGTTCGCCGTGAGCCGGTGGATCGGCCACAGCATCACCATCAGCGGGAAGCACTACGCCAACGCCGTGCCGGATGAACTCTTCGAGCGGGCGGCCAAGACGACCGCAGCCTGCGCGCAGCGCCAGGCGCAGCGGAAGGCGTCGGATGGGGCCGGAAACGAGCAGAAACAGGGGAATGGCGCGGATCGCGCCGAAGCGCGGAACTCCGCAGATTTCCGGGACTTGCGGCTAGTTTCCGCAAGTCCCGGTGTTTCGGAAGAATGGAGCCGGGGGGAATCGAACCCCCGTGTCGGAGCAGTCAGCCCGTCGCCTCTACGCGCGTGTCTGGTGGTTTAGTCTCGGCGCGTCGTCCGCCATCAGCAGCGTCCGCAGCGCCCAGCCCTCAGTTGCTCCTCGCCCGGGTCGCCTGAAGGCGTCACTCCCGGACCAGCCCGATGTTTGTTGATCCCCGCTCTATCGGGCGTGAAGCGGGGATCATGCGGCCTGAGTTAGGCCGCGAGGCGATAATTGCTGTTGGCAATTATTGTTGTTGCGTGCTTTTTACGAGGCCAGCACGCCCCTCGGCGCGCCACGCCGAGCCTTCCCTGACCGATCGAAACCATCTCGGCCCCAGTTGTCAAAGAGCTTGTGAGTTCCATTGTAGGGAGATCACACACCCGGAGACGCTTCACTTAGGACCTGTCCGTCTTCCATCAGGTTACCCGCGTGGTTGACCGTTGCCCTGTACGCAGGGCGGCGGGATGGTCGGCCGGCGATCCCCTCTCACGGCGGCGGGGTGAAATGACGAGTGCTCCGGCGCCCAGCAGCAGGCCGGCGCTGGGCGCCGGCACCTGGCGGGCGGCGAACGTTTCGAGCACCGCTTGAACTTCACGGACAGGATCGCCGTTGAAGCCGATCCCGAAGAGACGACCGGAGTCGAACGCCTCGAAGTTGAGCATGGGAGTGAGGTGATCGTCGGCAAGCGCGTCGGGCAGCTCCGTTGGAGAAACCACGGTGTCGTCCAGGAACAGCGCGGCGATGTCTGGCCCGGGGATGAAGAAGTAGGTCGCATAGGTGTGATTGCTGATCGGCGGCTGATTGTGGACGATGATGTCGATCCGCGACGCCGTGCCCGTCGTGTGCGTGGGGCCGAGGGTAATATCGAAGCCGAAGGCGTCGTATGAGCCCACACTCGGATCCGCGGGCACCGCGTCGGGCGCCTCCAGGTCGAATACGTACCGGATGATGCACGCGTCGCCGAGGCTCACGTCCGACCAAGGCGCCGGCAGCCCTGGCGTCACCAGGTTGACATGGCCGGTGAAAGTGAACTCCCACAGGTCGTCGGCCGTCGCAGTACCGGCTGGGCACAGGACGAGCGTGGCGGACAGAACGAGCGCACGGGACAGCTTCATGGAAACCCTCCTGAATGAAAAAATGCGGCGAGCGCCGCGATGAATCAGCGGATCACCCCGGCTCGTCAGAACGACGGGCGGTCATTGTTCCGTACGGAGCCTGACATCCGGCTGTTTCACCGACGAAGGCAGATAATGCAATGGAGGTGGTCCCTCGGAGGAGTTTCACCGCCGCCGGAGTCGGTCTGCATGCCGGCTTCGGCGTCCTCGTGTGTCGCGCGCTTCCTTTATTCAGAACCGAAGTTCCACACAAAGATCCCGTTGGCTTTGATGGCTCAGAAACTCCGAAGCGTGCCCGCGAAGAGAAAACACCCCGGCTCGACACGCGAGCCGGGGGCGTTTGGGAGCATGCCGTCTTGTGCGCAACAACAGACTACGGACAGCCGGCAAAGAACGCCGTCAGGAAGTCGAAGAAGTCCTATGCAGCGGGTGTCCAAGCCCATGAACCGCCGAGCGGGATCGACCAAGAGAGACTCAATGGGCGCGACAGGACTCGAACCTGTGACCTCGGCTATGTGACAGCCGCGTTCTAGCCAACTGAACTACGCGCCCGAAGCGAGGGGAAGCATAGCGAGGATCGTCGGCGGATTCTCGCCGCACGCCGTGTACCATCGAGCATGGCGAAGGTCGTGTCATCGCAACTGAAAGTGGGACTCGAGATCCACATCGAGCTCGCGACGCGGAGCAAGATGTTTGCGCGGGCGCCGAGCCCGGGGCACAGGGATTTCGAGGGAGCGGGGCCGAACTCGCTGATCGATCCGACGGTGCTGGGGCTGCCGGGCGCGCTGCCGGTGCTGAACCGCGAGGCGATCGAGATGTCGATGCGCGTCGGCGTGGCGCTGGGGTGCGCGATCGCGCCGCTGACGCGGTGGGACCGGAAGAGTTATTTCTATCCGGACATGCCGAAGAACTACCAGATCTCGCAGTACCAGTTGCCGCTGTGCTTTGACGGGAGCGTGGAGTTGCCCGGGATCGGTCGCGACGGAAACGGGAATCCCGAGTTTGACTTCAGCCTGCCCGGCAAGTCGATCGGAATCATCCGGGCGCATCTGGAGGAAGACGCGGGGAAGTTGCTGCACGAGGCGCCGGGGGGAACGGCGATCGATGGCTCGATCGTGGACCTGAACCGCGCGGGGACGCCGCTGCTGGAGATCGTGACCCAGCCGGATTTTTCGAACGCCGACGAGGTGGTGGTGTTCGCGCAGATGCTGCGGACGCTGTGCCGGTTCCTGGGGGTGACGCAAGGGGTGATGCAGAAGGGGCACATGCGGTTCGAGCCGAACATCAACATGGTGCTGACGCTCGAGGACGGGCGGCTGGTGACGACGCCGATCGTGGAAGTGAAGAATCTGAACTCGTTCAAGGCGCTGCGCGGGGCGATCGAGTCTGAGCAGGACGAGCAGCCGAGGCGGTGGGAGGAAACAGGGGCGGTGTTCGGACCGGGGTCAAAGAGCACGCGCGGGTGGGAGGAGGCGCCGGGATCGCGGCACGGTGGGCGGACGGTTCTGCAGCGCGAGAAGGAAGACGCGCACGATTACCGGTACTTCCCGGACCCGGACTTGCTGCCGGTGCGGGTTGGCCGGGAGTGGGTTGAGGCAGCCCGGGCCGCGACGCCGGAGTTGCCGGTGTCCCGAATGAAGCGGTACATGCGTGACTATGCGATCGCGGCGAAAGAAGCGGCGGCGCTGGTGGAAGAGCGCGCGGATTGCGAGTATTTCGAGGCGACGATCCGACGTGCCATCGAGCGCGGCGTGGAATCCGACCGCGCGGGAAAACAGGCCGCGAACTTCGTGCTGCAGTCCGGCGCCAAGCGCGCCAACGAACGGGCCGCGGCGGACGCCGACCTGAGCGGCGCGGGAGGGGCGCGGCTGGTGAGTCACCTGGGCGTCTCGCCGGATCAGCTCGCCGGCATCATCCACATGCGGGAGACCGGTTCGCTGGGGTCCAATCAGGCCGACACGCTGTTCGGGGTGCTCACCGACGCCGGGATGAGCGGGGCGGATCCGGCCGCGGTCGCCGCGGAACGGGGGCTGCTGGTCCTGCGGGACGATGCAGCCCTGGGCCGCTGGTGCGAGCAGGCAATCGAGGAGAACCCAAAGGCGGCGGAGGACGTGAGGGCGGGAAAAGACGCGGCCATCGGCCGGCTCGTCGGAGCAGTCATGAAGCTCAGCGCGGGGCGCGCCGATGCGTCGGCGGCGCGCGAAGCACTCCGCGACCTGATAAAACGGGTAAACGGAGCAGGTTGAGTAAAAAACTCACCGCTCGCCGGATCCACTAAAACGTGTCAGGAGTTTGACAAAATGTGGCAATTCGGCTTGCAAACAAAACACAAACTGACTATGCTTGCGAATCAGTGTGGGCAGTTGCTGGAGTGCGAAACTCGGCGTGACTTTGCGGGAGTGTGGAATTCTTGACGGATCTGTTTTCCCGGTGTATTGAGTTAATGACGACTTCGCACTCGTAGGCGGGGACGGTATTGACGCGCCTGAGCTCTCGGGCCGCCGCTCTCGCCACATCGGACTGCGATAGGAGGTTCTATGAAGAAGTGTTGTGGCCCATTTGCTGTCGTTGCGCTGGCAACGGTGGCAGGCGCGTGCATCGGAATGCCCGCGCTCGCACAGAGCGGACCGTCGACGGCGTCGCACGCACCCGTCTCGACCGTCCCGGCGAACGATGCGGGGATCATCGACTCGCTTCCCACCGGCAAGAAGGCGAATCAGAACGTGCCCCGCGGCGAGCCCGAGGTGAACTGCACGAACACGAACTGCCAGAACTTCGAGTACCCGCGCGTGGCGGGAACGTCGTTCACCTCCAACGGCACCGCGGCGATCCCGTTCCGCGTCACCGATCAGTTCCGCACCGACAACGTCGGCGGCACACTCAACAGCATCTGCTGGTGGGGCACGTACTCCGGCCTGGCGTGCGGCGGCACGCCGGCGGCCGACCACTTTACCGTGAAGATCTACTCCCGCGTTTCTTCGGGCGTCAATGCCGGCACCCCCAACAGCGCCGCGCCGCTGGCCACCTGGGCCCAGGACTCTGCCCAGTTGACCGTCACCCGCCGCGCCATCTGCAATCCCAGCGGCACGCTTCCCACATGGGAATACACCGCGACGACCGCGACGGGGTTGGCGCTTCAGCCCAACACCTGCTACTTCCTCGAAGTCACCAATGCCTACGTGAGCAGCGCGGGCGCCGCGACCGCCTGGTTCTGGTCCCGCTGCGCGTTCGTCGCTGACGGGCTCTGCTTCCAGGACACGACCGGCGACGGGTACGGGCTGACCGAGTTGATCGGCTCGACGGTCGGGCCGACCAACACCGCCGACCGCGCGTTCTGCCTGAACGTCGGGCTTGACCTGTTCAACCCGGGCACGAGCGCGTGCCTCCCGCCCCCGCAGCCCCCGCCCGCGAACGATACGTGCGACGCGGCGATCGCGCTCATGATCGGCGGCGCGACCGGCACCGGCGACACCACGCTGGCGACCAACGACAACGCCCTGCCCTGCGGCGATGCCCGCGAGAATCAGGGCCGCGGCGTGTGGTACACCGTCGTCGGCAACGGGACGACCCTTACCGCCTCGACGTGCAACCCCGGCACCACCGCGACGTTTGACACCAAGATCAGCGTCTTCTGCGGCGATTCCTGCAACGCCCTGAACTGCGTCGCCGGCAACGACGACGCGCCGGTGTGCGGCTCGAACGCCACCGCGTCATCCGTCGACTGGTGCGCCGAGTCCGGACGCACGTACTACATCCTCGTCCACGGGTTCGCCGGCGCGGTCGGCGCCTACGAACTCAGCGTCGTCAGCAACAACACGTCCTGCACGGCGGGCGCGTGCCTCCCGTGCGTCGTCACGACGCCCCCGGGCGCGCTCGAAGAGAACGAAGAGCCCTGCGGCACCGCCAACACCAACGGCGGCTGCAACTCTTCCGGCGGCGGGGACCCGCGGCCGTTCATGACTCCCATCGCGTGCGGGCAGACCTACCACGGCACCGCCTGGGCCGCCAACGGCACCCGCGATACCGACTGGTACCTCCTCACCGTCACCGAGACGCAGGAAGTCAACGTCACCCTCACCTCCGAGTTCCCCGGCGCCTCCTTCTTCATCCAGTACGCCGACCTCAACACCTGCAACACCGCTTCGTTCCCCGGCGGCGTCGCTGATCCCAACTCCTGCGACACCGGCGTGAACACCGCCATCCTGGGCCCGGGTGAATACGTGATCTTCGTCGGCGTCGGCACCCCCGGCGGCGGCGGCACGTTCAACGGCGTCCCCTGCGACGGCGTCAACAACGACTACATCCTCAGCGTCGACTGCGCCGCTCCCTGCACCGGCATCGAGATCCCGCCGGGTGCGACCGACGAAGCCGAAGCCTGCGGCACCGACACCAACGGCGGGTGCAATACCCCGCTCCCCAACCCGGCGGCCTTCGAGGTCATCCCGGCCGCTGGCGCGGTCGTCCACGGCATTTCGTTCGCCGCGGCCGGCACGCGTGACACCGACTGGTACCAGGCGACCGTCCCGGGCGATGGAAACATCGCCGTGACCGTCACCCCGGGCTTCCCCGCCACCGTCCTCCTCCTGGACATCGCGCTCAATCCCGACGGCACCTGCGGCACCGTCACCGTGCTCGCCGCCGGGAACATCCCCGGTTGCGGCACCGGCACCGTCAACGCCGCCGCCACGCCGGGCGCCACCTACTACATCTTCGTCGCCGCGGGCAACGCGGGCGGCGGCATCTTCGACGGCCTCCCCTGCAACCAGGATTACGTCATGACCGTCGTCGGCGGCGGCGCCAGCCCCTGCCCGTGCGACTGGAACAACTCCGGCGGCATCAACTCCCAGGACTTCTTCGACTTCCTCATCGACTTCTTCGCCGGCAACGCCGACTTCAACATGAGCGGCAGCACCAACTCGCAGGACTTCTTCGACTTCATCGTCTGCTTCTTCACCCCCCCGATGGGCTGCTGATCGACGCGAGTCAGACAACGTGAGTTTGGCATTCCTTCCCCCGCCGGTCTTCCGGCGGGGGTTTTTCATTTGCCCGGCACGATATCTTCCGCCGCGGGCGAGAGAACCCGCACGCGCGCGCCCGCCAGCGCGCGCACCGCGCGATCCGCCGTCCGCAGTTGGACGGTATCTTCGAGCGCGGTGTGCAACACGGCGATGTGCGCGGCGTCGAACGAGCCCGCCTCCCGCGCCGGATCCAGGTCGATCCAGCACGGCCCCTGGCCCGCATCGATCAGCGCCTGCGTCCACATGTGCAGGACAAAGACGTTCGATCGGCCGGCGAACGATTCGGCGTAGACCGCCCCGATCACGAGACGAGCGGGGATGCCCGCGGTGCGGATCATCGCGGCCAGGAGCATCGCCTGCTCGGTGCAGTCGCCCGTGCGGGTGCGTGCGGTCTCGGAGGCGGACGCGAAGCCGACGCCGAGTGATTTCGGGCGGACATAGTGATGCACAAAGAGCCGCATCGCCTCGACTTGCTCGCGGGCCGGTCGGTCGCCGATGCCGTTGACCGCGCGGCGCGAAAGTTGCATGACCTCGGGGTCGGCGCTGTCGATCAGAGTGGAAGGATCGGTGTACCTGGAATCGCCGGCATCGCTCGGCGGAGCAGGCTCGGCGCGGGACACGTCCACCCAGACGCGAATAGGTCCGCGGTCGTCGCGCTCGACGGCTTGAACGCTGCCGACGGGAAACATCGGGGCCGGGAATGACCCGGGCGACTTCCCGGGCGCGGGGCCGGTCTGCGGCGGCGGCGACACCTCGAACCTGGCCGCGACCAGGGATCGAGGACGCTCCAGCACGCCCTCACACTGGATGATCATCATGTCCGCGAACTGCGGCGGCTCGGTGTCGGCGGTCGCGGCCTGCTCGGTACTCAGCCGAGCGCGAAACGGAAAACCCCCGATGATGATGTCCGTTTCAACCGGGACGCCTCGCTCGTCAGTCAGGCGGCGACACCGCTCGGGCGGCCAGCCCGCGAGCGACTGGTCGGCGATGGAAATCTCAACGCCGGCGACGGGCTTGCGGACCCCGGGGTCGCCGCTTGGAACGCTGGCTTGCGCGGCGCCCAACACCACGAAGGCTTGCGGAACCGGAACGGGACCGCGATCGGGATCGATGGCTCGCAGAGAGAACTCCGTGGCACCAGCGGCAAGGCGGGCTTCGACAAACGCCGCCGCCGCCGCGGGTGTCAGCCAGGTTCCGCCCAGTGCCTCACGCGGGATGGTCTCGTGCCGAGGCTCGAAACCCATGCCCAGGATCGTGGTGACAGAGACCCCGGCGTCGGAGAAGACATACCGGCGCGTGACGGGGGCGGCGCCGATGGACTGTGTCGATTGCATGGAAACCGGCTTGCCGGCCGTGGTCTCGACAAATGACGATTCGGTGGTGAGTTCAAGCAAGTCCTCGCCCCGCTTGAGCAGGACTCGCTGGGTGATCGACGTGGTGATGACGCCGGCGACCGTGTGCTGGACAACATGCCGGTACCCGGCGTGTTCGCCGCGGAGTTCAAGGGAGTACCAGCGATCGACGTCGGCGGAAGCGGCAAGCGTCGAGCCGATCACCGTTGTGAAACCCGGCACACAGACGGATGGCAAGGCCAGAGAGACGGTCGAGCCGGCAAGGAGGGCGACCGCGCCCGCCAACGCGGCCCGTGTGTGCGATGATCGCTTCCGCGACCGCTTTGTGTGCGTGAGCATGGGGTGTACTGTACGAGTTGCCCCGCCCCGGCGCGCCGGTCACTCGCCCCGCAGTCGCTCGTCGGCGTCGAGCCACTTCTGCATGTCCAAGTCCTCCGGATTCACCCGGCCCGGCCATTCCTGCATCGCGGCACGCGTGAGGGGATCTACGGATGAGGGCGGAGGACGGTCCGGCGGTTCATGTCGCGGGCCGTGTCCTGCGGCGGGCGGCTCCACGCCGGCATCATCGCCGGGTGTGCGGGAGCCACGGGGCGCCGCGTCTGCGGGTCGGTCGGACGACGACTGGTCGTCATGCCGGTGCGGGGAATGGAGTTCCGCCAGCAGCGCATCCCATTCGGCCTGCGTTGGCCCCGACGAGCCGAATCCGAACTCGTGCAGCCATTCCTCGACGCTGTAGCGGTCCAGCGGCGTCTTGCGCGCAAAGCCGGGACGGTCGTCGGCGCCCGGACGCGGCTGATGGCGAGCGACGTGCGGACCCCGCGGGTATTTCCAGTCATCGGCCAGGTGCTGAAGGAAGTCCTCGCTGAGGATCGAGCGGGCACGGGCGCGCCGTGCGGACGCGCGGACGGCGCGATCGCTGCTGACGACGATGGCCTTGCCGTAGGCGCCGCTTCCGACATGCCCGTGCCGGCCCCCGCCGCGGATCATCACCTCGATGACGGTATCGGCGTCCATCCCCTTCCCGGCGTACACGACCGAGACGGTGCCCCGTCGGCGGGCGCGAGAGGAACCCGCGCGGCGCCGAACACCCGCGCCGCCAGTGTTGCGATATGGATCGACGCCGCGGTTCGCAGCGCCCCCGCCCGTGCCGTCGCACACGAGGATCACTTCAAGCGAGCCATAGCGGCTGGCAAGCACAAGTTGGGCAAGTTCGGAGACTTCGATGCCCGCGAGGTCCGGAGGAAGGACGCCGGTGGTGTGAAGAACGTTGTAGACGTCAACCAGGAGCATTCGGCCCAATGATAGAAAGTGCCGCGCGCCGGCGGCGCCGACCGACGGGCGCATGCCAAAGCCATCGCTGGCGCGACGGCTCGGCGGCCTGTGCGAATGTCCACTGGCCGAGAGTGCGGCGTGCGGGAACCAACCGCGCGGCGCACACCCGGATAAGCCGGTCAAGGCGCCCGGGAACCGGCGTTGTACTGGCTGGGCATGGTGCGGATGTCGGGCTTGTCGCGGTTCTCCGAGTTCTCGGGTGCCTTGGATTCCCCGCTGCTGGCGATGTCCGCCGCGCCGACATCTTCAAAGATCTTGCGAGCGGTCTTGGCCTCCTCGGAGTTCCCGGCGTGCGCCGAGATGAGGATGTTGCCGTCCTTGACCATGTTCTCGTAGCGCTTGGCTTCGTATTCGGGGACGCCCATCCCGATGAGCGCGCCGGCGACCCCGCCGACCGCTGCTCCCACCGCGATCCCGCTGAGCGCCGCCATGATCGGGCCGGCCGCGATGAGGGGCCCGACGCCGGGGATGGCGAGCATGCCCATTCCCGCGAGGAGGCCGACCGCGCCGCCGAGCACACCCCCGGCGCCCGCGCCGGCGGTGGCGCCTTCGGGCGCCTTGGTGTTCTTCTCGTGCGCGAACGATCGCGTCGAGGAGTTGTCAGGAAAGAGAACCGAGATGTCGTTGTTCGAGAACCCGGACGCCTGCAGACGAGACACGATGGTGTCCGCCATGACGCGGTCCTTGGCGATGCAGAAAACTGACGTAGCCATAGCGAACTCCTGGAAAGGAACTGATTCCCCATCCCCGTGGTGCCCGCCCCCGCCTGTGACGTCGATTACTTCGACTTGACCTCGAGTTGGTTATCCACGCGCGTCACGCCGGCGACGCTCTCGGCCTTGGCGCCGATGGACTCCTTCTCGGCCTGGGTTTCCACCACGCCGCGAAGCGTCACGACGCCGGCCTTGTCCGTGACCACCTTCACATTCTGGGCATTGACTGACATCGCGGGGTCATCGAGGATCGCCCGCCGCACCGCCGCGGAGATCTCGGTGTTGTCTGAGGTGTTGGACTGGTCCATCGGCGTCTTGCCGGGGTCGTTGCGATTGCGGGCCGTGTTGTCCGGGGCGGTGTTGGTGGTGCCGTCCCGCGAGCCGGTGCCGTTGTTGCGCTCACACGCGGTCATCGCGCCCGCCGCGACAACGATCGAACCTGCCAGAAGGTAGTTTCTGATGTTCATTGGCGTACTCCTTCGCCGACCGGAAAGCATGGAATCCGCGCGGTCGGTTCCTGTTGAGCGTGCCGCCCGGACATGAGCCGACGATGAAGTGGGAGTGAGAAGTACGCCACGCCGGAATCAGGGGTGGTGCAGAAAGCGGACACGTCCAAGTTCATCCCCGGCTTTCATCCCCGGCTTACGTGTGGTTAGGCGGGCCGGCGGGAGCGAACCAAGGGGGCGCCCCTCGCGGGTCGACTCGGCTTGAACCGTCGCACGCGCACGACCGCGTGAAAAAAGAGCGCGCCACGCGAAGCCGGGGGTAGCATGGACTTGTGAGGGCTCGGGCCCGCTCGGGTGTGATAGAGACGGGCGACCGTCGCGCTATTGGTCCATCCATTCAAGGATGCACGCGGTCAGCATGAGCCCTACCACCGGGACAAGAGTGATCCCCAGGACGTGATCGGGATCGAGAGCCGTGTGGTGAGTGCCAAGTACCGTCGAAACCGCTAAGGCGGTGAGCGCGGCCAGCAGCGCCAGGCCCGAGACGATTGCCAATCCAGCCAGGCCGCTGGCGTGTTGGAACCATCGGTGCCCGCCCCACCCGCCGGCGCACCCGACGAGCAGAATCAGGAATCCCGGACCTCCTCGACCGCGGAGGGAGTTCATCGCGCGCGCCACGGCGAACGCTTCTTCAAATGCCGCCAGCAGCGCGAACACTAGCAAGCCAACGAGCGCTCCCAGCGCGGCAGCCGCGACGACATGCTTGAGCAGGATCTTGATCATGTCCAGTCTCCCCGAGCCGTCCCAAGCCCTGACGCCCGGTCGGCTGGCAGTGGCTGGCAGTGGCTGGCAGTGGCTGGCAGTCAGGATAGCAGGCGACGCGCGAGCAAGAGCCCCGATCTGCACGGCTGGTACATTGGACGCCGTGAGTTTGACCCGGGTATGCTCCGGACTCCCGACATTGACCCCGTGGGGAGCGGACATATCCTGAACATCGACCGAAATCGCAGCAGGAGCACGTGAGTTGGCAATCTTCGGCTGGAAAAAGGGCGGCGACACGGGCGGCGCGGATAAGAACAGCGCGAGCGATGGCAACGGGGCAACCCCGCCACCACCGCAGGAGTTTTCGCCCGAAAAGGCCCGCAGTTTCTTCAATCATGCCAAGACGGCGCACGAGACGACCAGTTACGAGTATGCGATGACGCTGTGGCTCAACGGCCTGCGTTTCGACCCGACGAACCTCGAAGCGGTCGTCGGATTCTTCCGGTCCGCCGATTCGTTCCTGAACTCCAAGGACGGGAGCAAGGGGCCGACGCGCGACACCATGAACAAGTTCGCGGGCAAGGGGGACGTGGACAAGTTCCTCGGTCACCTGCTGCACTTCGGGGTCAAGCCGACCGATACGGACTCGGCCATCCGCGGCGCGCAGACCGCGCTGACGATCGGCGCGCGCGACACGGCGCAGTGGCTGGCGGAACGCGCGCTCGTCGCCGCCGGGCAGGAGAAAAAGGCGCGCAAGACGCACTTCGTCTCGATCATGGAGGTGTACGAAGGGCTTCAGATGTTCGACCGCGCCGTGCAATGCGGCGAGTACGCGTGTCGCCTGGACCCGGCGGACGCCAAACTGCAGAATCACGTCCGCAACCTTGCCGCCGAGAGCACCATGACGCGCGGGGGGTACGACGAACCGGGAAAAGAGGGCGGGTTCCGGAAGAACATCAAGGACGCCGAGGCGCAGCGACGGCTCGAAGAATCCGACCGCGTCGTCAAGACCGAAGACGTGCTGAACCGGCAAATCGCCGAGGGGCTCGGCGAGTACGAGAAGAACCCGCAGGACAAGCCGACGATCACGAAACTGGCCAAACTCCTGCTGGAACGGCGAACAGCCGCCGACGTGGAACGGGCGCTGGAGATCCTCGACAAGGCCTTCACGGATACGCACGAGTTCCGGTTCAAGATGGAAGCGAACAACGTGCGGCTGCGGCTTGCCAAGGCGAAGGTGGACAAGAAGCGTGAGGCCGCCGAGAAGGCTCCCGCCGACGCCGACGCCCGCGCCGAGTTCGAGGACGCGCTGAAAAAGTACGTCGAAGCCGAGATCAAGGAGTATGAGTCGCGCGTGGCGGCGTACCCGACCGACCGGGTGATGAAGTTCGAACTGGGCCGCCGGCTCTTCGAGGCCGGGCGATACGAGGACTGCATCGCGTACCTGCAGGAAGCCAAGGGCGAGCCCAAACTCAAGATCCGCAGCCAGCAATACCTCGGGCACGCCTTCATCGCGATCAAGTTCTTTGACGGCGCGATCGAGACGTACCGAAGCGCGATGGAGGGGCAGGTCGCCGAGAGCGAACTGGGGATGGAACTGCGCTACGGGCTCATGCTCGCGCTGCGCGGGAGAGCCGAGGAGAACAACGATCTGCCCAGCGCCGAAGAGGCGTACAAGATCGCCTCGGGCATCGCGATCCAGTCGTTCAGTTACAAGGACATCCGGCAGCAGCGCGAAGCGCTGAAGGAACTCGTCCAGAAACTCAAGGGGGGCGGGACCGCCGGCTGACGCGCCGATTGTCGCCGCCTGGCGCGGGGCGCTCGCGCCGGCCCGTTCAGTTCTCCGCCGCGTTCGAGCTCATGTCGCCCAACTCCGAGAACACCTCCTGGTACGTCATCAGCACGGTGAACGTGATCTCGATATTGGCTGGGCTCGACACGATGTCGCCGTCGGGAGTGACGGCGATCGGGATCGGCGAGCGAAACGTGTACATCTTCTGACCGTCGCGGAAATGAGCCACGGCCAGGCGCTGACCGGTGTACCCCCGCGCGCGGGCCTCGTCGTCCAGCAGATCTTCGATGTCGTCTCCGTTGTCCACCAGGTCGGACTCGATGGATTCCGAAAGCCAGCGGTCGGCGGTGACCAGCGCGATCCAGAACTTCCCTTCAGCGATGTAGAGTCTGTATTCGGCCTGCGGAGAGGCAAACTTGGCGATGCAGGCGAGCACGCCGTTGGCGAGCTTCACTCCGCCGAACGCGCCCGACGCGACCGCCTGATCTCGGACTGACTTGAGAACCGTTTCGAGCCCAATACCCATCGCGACCTCGCTTTCGTGCCGGGATCCATCCGCCGTGTAACCGAGTGCCGGAGCGCCCGGCCATCCTCTCCACCGCCTCTTGGTGCGTGTTGCCGATCGGAAGCGGCCGAATGACTACTTGAAGTGGGGTTCCGAGAAAGGATATCTGGGGTATGCTCCGGATTCCGTCCGTGCGCGCGAGTCAAGTTCAGTTGTGTCCTCCGCCAAACTTGCGCGGTACGCGGCGCCGGGCACCCCCAACAGCGTCCGTCCGCATCGCGCGAGCCGATAGAAAAGCATGCGCCGATACGACCGCGCGAACGGAGTGATGACGAGCGTTCTAGCGATGGCGACGCTCGCGCCGGTTCCTGTCGCGAGCGGACAGGTCGAGATTTTCAGCGGTCCATCGACGCGGTCGGCCCCGCCGGCGCCGAAGTCGCTCCAGCAACGGACCATCCAGCGCTTTGACTTTGAGGAGCCGGAGAATCCGTACCCTGTCCCGCGATACTGGTCGCGCGTCGTCGATACCCCGGCGACGCCCCGTCCGGGGTTCCCACGGTTCAACGAGGCGTCCTTCGACTTCGCGGTGGCCCACCTGGGCCGGGCCAGCGTGCGTCTGCCGACACGCGGCGGGAGCACCGCGATCCGGCTCCAGGCCGGCACCATCCCCGTCTTCCCGCGGGCGGATTACGCGGTCACCGCGTTTGTGAGGACCCAGGGCGTGAGCGCGTCGCGCGCCTTCCTCACCGCGAGGTTCCTGGATCAGAACCAGCGACTTGTACCCGGCGGACAGGCACGCAGCGCGCCGATCCTGTCAGAGGGCGACTGGACCCAGGTGACCCTCGAACTGATGGGCCTCAGCGACGACGTGGCGTTCCTGCAACTCGAGTTGGAGTTGCTGCAGCCGCGTCAGCAGCCCGCCGACGCGCGCGACGCCGCCCGCGCGACGACCACCCCCGCCGGGCTGGACGCGGAAGACCTGGACGCATCGGCGTGGTTCGACACGATCAGCATCTCTCAGATTCCGCGCGTCGAAGTTTCGACCACGGCGGCGGGCAACCTGTTCACCAGCGCGCAGACGCCGACGGTCTCCATGACCATCCGCGACCTGGTCGGCGAGCGCCTGATCGCGTCGCTTCGCGTATCGAGCCTGGAAGGCGAACTCGTTGATTCTGCGACGCTGCCCATCGATGCCAGCGGCCGGCCCATGCAGTGGACGCCGCGCCTGGTGGATCCCGGGTGGTACGACGTACAACTGGACGTATCGAGCGACGAGCGGATCCTGACGCGTGCGCGCACGATGTTGGTATGGCTGGCCCCGCCTCGGCACGACACCGGCGCGGGTGACCTCGCCCGCTTCGGGATGCACGCGGATCGCGCCACCGTCGCGCAGAGCATGATCCTCGCGCCGATGGCACGGACGCTGCGCCTCGGGCACATCACACTGCCGGTCTGGGATGCCGGCGCGGATTCCGCCGCTGTCACCGAGTCGATCCAGCAACTGGGGCCGGTGCTGGATGCGTTGCTGAGTCAGGGCATGAGCGTGACGCTGTGCATGCCGCGGATCCCCACCGACCTGGCGATGAAGCACTCGCTCGATCCGGAAGACCCGCTGTCAATCGCGCTCACGGATCAGCGTGAGTGGCTCGCCCTCATGAACCCGGCTCTTGACCGCTACGGCCAGGGCATCACGCGCTGGCTCGTCGGTCGCATCCCCCCGCGGTCGAGCCCGGATGGCATCGGCGCCGACGAAGCCTTCTGGGGGCGATCGGTCCCCGACGCGCTCTCGCGGCTCCATGCCTCTCTCTCGCTGCTGGTCCCCGGGCCCCGGATCACCCTGCCATGGCGGGTGGACCTGGACCTCTCGGCGATCAGCGAGAGCATCGCGTCGGCCGCGCAGCCCAGTTGCGTGTCGATGGTCCTGCCTGCATGGGTTGATCGCAACTCGATCGACGAGTTCGCGCAGCGCTATCAGAACGTGCCCGAACCACGGCCCGAGTTGACCATCGTGCCCCAGTACCCCGCTTCGCCCGCGCCCGAGCGCTCCAGGGTTGCCGGCTTTACCCGCGACGTCATCGAGGCCTGGCGACAGTTCGGCGAGACCCGTGCGAACGACCCGCTCGCGAGATTCGCCGTGAACTTCCCACTGGAATCGCTCGGAACCCGCCGGCCGCACCTGGCGCCGGATCCGGAACTGGCAGTGTGGGCCACGCTCGCCGACCAACTCGCCGGACGCCGGATCATCGGCGAGTACCCCGCGCCGGAGGGAGTCCGCTGCTACATCCTCGCGCCAATGAACACCGCATCGACCGACGATTCAACCTCCGTGGAGTCCCCGGCCTCGGAACCCGTGCGCTCGGACAATCACAGCGGCGCACTGATCCTCTGGAACGCGTCGGGTGACCCCGCGAACTCATTCATCACCGTGTACGCCCCTGCCGGGCGGGCTCGGATCGTCGATCCGATGGGGCGCGTGCGCGAACTCGCCGCGACCGGCGATCCAACCATCCCGACAGACGCGCACCGGGTCGTCGCGTCGGACATGCCCGTCTTCATCGACGGCGTAGATGCGAAACTCGCGAGCCTGATCGCCTCATTCCGCGTGGTGCCCGATTTTTTGCCGGCGGTCGCCATCGAGCACGAGTTGGAGATCCGGCTGACCAACCCCTGGGAGACGACGATCACAGGCCGGCTTCAGATCGTGTCGCCGGCGGGCGCGGGTCCCGGCGCAAAGACCTCGAAGGCGCCGCGTGAATGGGCGATCGTTCCGGATGGGGCGGTGCAGGTACAAATCGGGCCGGGACAGACACAGGTCTTTCCCTTCGCCGTGACACTGCCCGCCGCGGAGGACGCCGGTGAGAAAATCCTCACGGCCCTGCTACGGCTGGATTCCGAGCAGCACGCGGGGCCAATCCGCCTCACCGCCTCTGTGAGCGTCGGGCTGGAAGACGTCGCGTTGACAGCGAAAGCGGACGTCGGGCCGACGATCGACGGCCCCAATGTGGTGGTGTCGGTTCAGGTCGTCAATCGAGGGAAGCCGGAGCGGTTTCTCCGGTTGCAGGTGGCGGTACCCGGGATGCCGACGCGGGAATTTGTACTGACGAACCCGGCGCCGGGCGAGACGATCTCGAAGCGGTTTGTATACACGGACGCCGCGGCGCGATTGCGCGGCAAGCGGGTGCGAGTGAGCGTGAGTGACGAGGAGTCCGCCTCACGATTGAACACGACCATCAGCGTTCCGTAGCACCCGTACGCCCATCGAACATGCTGAGTGCGGAGAACTTGGGCGTTTGACAGCGAGTCGGCGTTGCGGGTATAACCCGCGTCATCGCTCAGCCGACGAGTGGTCGCGCTGAATGAAGGGGACTATTCTCTCGGCCTGTGGCGAGCCGAACAGGCTCGGAACTTGCCGGGGATGTGGGGAAATAGGTGCAACAGATCCGCCGGACGGCGCGAATCGAAGGAACCGCGCCCCGCATTCGAGTCCTTTTTGGCAGGAGCCAACCCGTGCACGTCGTGACGAAGATTCTGGTGGTGTTCTGTGCTGTTCTGAGCCTGCTCCTGGCAGCGCTCACGATGTCGTATTCCGCGAACGCGGCGGCGATCCACAACAGTTATCGTCAGCTCGAACTCGCCAAGCAGGCCGCCGATGCCAACGTGCGCGATCTGGAGAGCAGCATCGGCCTTATCCGCGAGAACTACGAGAAGCGGGTGCAGACGGCGGATCAGGAACTCGGAAGCTACCGGTCGCAACTCGCCTCGATCCAGGCCGAGCGGACCCGCCTGCTGACGCAACTTGAGCAGGCCAAGGCCGCCGCCGAGGGCGTCGCCAACCGGATCTCGCACTTGGCGGCGAGCAACGAGACGCTCGCCAAGATGAACGCGTCGTACCGCGACGAAGTGACCACGCTGCGTGACGACACGCTCGCCGCCAATCGCCGCGAAATCGAACTCACCGATCGCATCCGCGACCTGGAAGGGCAGCGGGAGGTGCTTGAGCAGACCGCGCGGGCGCTTCGCGAGCAACTCCGCGAGACGCAGCTCGCGGCTCAGAACCAGAGCGCCGCGGCTCCGGGCGCCGACGGCTCCTTCGAGCACGTCGGCAAGCCGATCTTTGCTCGCGTGCTCGAAGTGAAGGAACTCCCGGGCGGAGCCGAGTTCGTCACGATCTCCGAGGGCGAGAACCGTGACATCAAGCCGAACATGAAACTCAACATCATCCGCGGGAACGAGTTCCTCGCGACGATGATCGTGATGAACACCGACGCGCAGCGCGCCACGGGTCGGATCGACCTGAAGAAGGGCGCTATTCAGCCCAACGACCTGGTGGTCAGCCACCTGGGCCCGTAAGCGGTCCCGCTGCTCGTCTCGGCCACTTCAGGTTCACCCGTCACGTTTCCGCGAATCAGATCCCGGTTTCCAAGAAAGGCAGTTCATGAGTCAGTTCGGCATGCAACTCCCCGGCGGGCAGGTCCAGCGGGGCTCGTCGATGAACATCTATACCGGGCTGCTCTTTCTGGCCGTCGTCGCGCTCGGCGCGGCGTGCGCATTCGTGTACATGAATGCCGGGTTGGTGGGGAAGGGCGGCGATCCGTTCGGCAAGCAGGCCGTGAACTCGGTTTCGCTTAAGAACGCCGGCGGCAAGTGATCCGAGCCGGCCGCGGTACAGTCCCATCAACGAACACCGGCGAGCGATCGCCGGTTTTTTGTCACGTGTCGATTTCGTCGCGTCAGAATGAACCACAGCGGCTTGCTTCGGCCCTCTCTGGCACGATAGACTTCGGGACGCCCTCACCGGCGGCGACAGTTCTGATTGGGGATTGGTGTAACGGTAGCACGAGTGACTCTGACTCACTTAGTCTAGGTTCGAATCCTAGATCCCCAACTTTCCGCTTCGGGCTCCAGTTGGCGCCCGTTCGAGCGACGCCAGCATGATCCCAAGCATCGATTCGTCGAACCTCGCTTCGGAAAACCGCTGAGCGTTCCGGCGGCAGCACGCAGCCCATTCCGACGCCCCGCGCCCCGATCGCTCGAATCGGTCGATCGCGCCAAGCAGAGCGCCCGGCGTCGGCTCGTCAAACAGCATGCCAGTCTCCCCGGCGATCACGGTGTCCCGAGACCCGCCGGCCGACCTGGCGATCACCGGCAAGCCGCACGCCTGCGCTTCCACCGCGATGATCCCGAAGTCTTCGACCTGCGGAAACAGCAGCACGCTCGCGCGCTGGTACAAATCGCGGAGCCGCTCGTCGCTGACGCGGCCTTCAAACCGGACCGTCGGGCCCGCGCGGCGCCGTAGTTCCCGCCGCATGGAGCCGTCACCCACGACAACCAGTTCGCGCCGCGATTGATTGGCGGCGTCGATCGCGATGTCCGCCCGCTTGTACGGCTCCAGGGCCCCAACCAGGAGCCAGAACTCTTCCCGTCGCGTCGAAGTGTCGATGCCGAAGAACTCCGTCCGGGCCGGGGGAAACACGACGGCGCTGTCGCGGGCGTAGCATCGATGGATCTCTTCGCGCGTGTGCGTGGAGTTCGCGATGAACTGCGTCACGTTCGACGCCGTCGCTCGATCCCAGGCCCGCAGCCGGCCCCCGAACATCCGCAGCCCGGCGCCCCGAAGTCCCGACGAATACGCCGCCTGCTGCGACCACAGGTACCGGGCAGGGGAGTGGCAGTAACACACGTGCGCCGCGCCGGCGGGCGCTCGGATCCCCTTCACCGCGGCCGAACTCGTTGAGACGACCAGGTCGAGCGGCTCGCGCGCGTGCTCACGCGCCAGCGACCGGCTCAACGACTCGACCGCCCGCGGATAGAGCGGCAGCAGCCACCGGCGCAGCACGCCCGGGCCGCCGGGCACACGCTGCAGGATCGATGTGTGCTTCGGCAGCGTGTCCACGACCGGCGTGAGCCCCCGACCGTCGTCGAACATCGTCCAGAGCCCCGCGCAGCGGAACCGGCGAGTCACCAGCCTGGCGATCCGGTCGAGCACGGCTTCGCCGCCGCGGTACCCGCAGAGCCAGTCATGAGCGATCGCGACTCTCGCGGGCATTGCCCCCGTCGGCGTGGACGTGACCAGCGGAGATGGCGTCGCCGTCGTTCGCACGCTCGCAGCGTAGCACGCGCCCCGCGAGCCTCGCAAGTGTTTCGGTGCTCGGGGGCACACAGGCCGCGGCATTCCGCCACTACAATCCCGCCGTGAACGCGCCGGTCATTGCCATTTCCATGGGCGATCCACTCGGGATCGGCCCCGAGATCATCGTGAAATCCCTCGCCGACTCGCGCCTGCGCGAGCACGCCGTGTTCGCCGTCTTCGCTTCGCAGCGCGTGCTGGCCGACGCGGCGGCGTCATGCGGCATCGTGCCGTTCTGGGTGACCTCACCGATGGTGGACCCGGGACCCGACCGGCTGCCGCCGCCGGTTCAGCGCGGTTCGGTCGTGGTGGTGGAACCATCGGACCTGGCGGAGTTCGATCCGGCGACTGGAAATCCGCGTGAGCCCTCGGCGTCTTCGGGTCTCGCCTCGATCGCGTGCCTGGAAGCAGCCGTCACGGCGGCGAAGCACCCGACCCGCGGCCTGCCCACCGCCAGCGCTATCGTCACGGCGCCAATCTCCAAGACCGCGTGGAATCTCGCCGGGTTGACGACATACCCGGGACACACGGAGTTTCTGGCAGACCGATTCGGCGCGCGGCGTCACGCGATGCTCTTCCACGGGCCGGCGCTGCGCGTGATCCTGGTCACCATCCACATTCCCTTGGCGCGCGTGCCCGCTTCCATATCGACCGGCGCGGTCTTCGATGCGATTGAACTTGGGCATCAAGCCTGCCGGCGGCTCGCGCCCCTCCGCCCCCCGCACGCGCGCCCGGCTCGCATCGGGGTGTGCGGCATCAACCCGCACGCCGGCGAGGATGGGCTGCTTGGAGACGAAGACCGGCTCATCATTCGCCCGGCGGTCGAGCATGCCAGATCAACCGGCATCGACGTGCACGGGCCGCTCCCCGCCGACTCATTGTTCGCCAAGGCGGCTCGCGGCGAGTTTGACCTGGTCGTCGCCATGTACCACGATCAGGGACTGATCCCCGTCAAACTCCTCGATCGCGAGCGCACCGTCAACGTCACCGTCGGTCTCCCCCGGGATGCGAACGATCCCGCGGGACACTGGCTCGTCCGCACCAGCCCCGCGCACGGCACCGCCTTTGACATCGCGGGACACCGCAAGGCCGACGCGACTTCGATGACCGCGGCGATCGAGTTCGCGATCCGCTCGATCCAGTAGCCCCGCTCTCGGAGATGCCGGTGAAAGTCACTTCGTCGAATGTGGTTGATGAGGGTCGCGGGGTCAAGGCCCCACTCGCGCCGTGGCGCTCCACTCGGGTGCGCCGACTCGCGATCGCACCCTTCATCTTGTCCATTCGTCTGTACCAACTGACCCTCTCGCCGCTGATCGGAAATCAGTGCCGGTTTCACCCCACTTGCAGCCGGTATTCCGTCGAGGCGTTTGAACTGCACGGACCGCTGAAGGGGTCATGGCTGACATTGCGGCGCCTGCTGCGATGTCATCCCTGGGGAGGCCACGGCTACGACCCTCCCCCCTTGCCGCCGTCGATGGTGAAATGCGGCCCGCACCCGGACCCCGGCAACCACGCCAAGCGATAGACCGCCGCCAGGGCCCGGGCGCGTGCGTCTCCGGCCCCGGTCCCGTCTTGATCCCCGTCACGGCTTGGCGAACTCGATCCCTCGTGGCACCCATCCCGGCGCGGCGAGCAGCGCCGGCACTACCTCGGCGGCGCTCGACACCACTGTCCACATCTCCCGGTGGCCGGGGCTCATGAACTTCGCGTCGATGCACCGCTGCAGCATGTCCAGGCACGGATCAAAGAACCCGTCGATGTTGACGATCACGATCGGCCCGACGTGCAGTCCCAGACGCTTCCACGTGATAGTCTGGAACAGTTCGTCCAGCGTGCCGCAGCCGCCCGGCAGCGCGACAAACGCGTCGGCTTCCTGCTTCATCGCGCGAAGCCGTTCGTGCATGTCGTCAACCAGCCGCAGTTCCTGCACCCCCGTGTGCCCCCACTCCACGTCGTCCATGAACCGCGGCAGGATGCCAAGCACGGTCCCCCCGGCCGCCAGGGCCCCATCCGCGATGCGCCCCATGAGGCCCGCTCGCCCCCCGCCGTACACCACCGTCATCCCCGCGCGAGCGAACGCATCCCCAAGCTCACGAGCCGCTTCGAGGTAGTTCAGCGCACACTTTTCGCTGGACCCGCAGTACACGCACACGCGCTTGACGGACGAACTCGGCATGCATGCCCCGGGAAAATCAGGCCCGCGCCTCGCGGGATCATGCCAATCGCGATGGTCAACGGCCAGGACACCGGCGGCACCGGATGACGGCCGCTTATGGCTGCTGCGGTCAAGCCCTGACCAGATTCACGGGCCACCCATGCACCGGGCCCGGCCGTTGACCAACGCGACGGGTCCGCCCATCGTAGACCAACAGGCCCGCGGTAACCACCAAGATCAACGGAACCGGAACAGTGACTGCGTCCGAACCACCACGCCCCCGGAGGCGATCAGGTGATACGACTGCAGATTCATCTCGCGGCCGTACCTCTGGACGTCGAGCACCGAGAGGCACGCGCCGCCGTCCGCGTCCGTCCACCGATGAATCAGCCCCTCCGTCTCGATCGCGAGATCCACGGTTTCGCGGAATGTCGCGCGATACAGGTTCTCGGGCAGCGATTCCGTCTGCGCCGACGCCATGTATCGAATTCCCGACGGCTCAAACTGATATTCAAACTCATGCTCGCCAGCACACGGAAAACTTGTGACCGCTCCCTCCACCGGCAGCCCGGTCTGCTGATCCGTGACCAGTTCGCTCGCGCAGGCCTTCCCGATCTGCATCCGGGCCACATGGCCCCCGGGGATCAACCAGACTTCAAACTCGAAGCCCCCATAGGCCAGTGTGCGCCGGCCCACCAGTTGAAACAACTCCGGATGCAGGGCTCGACGATACACCACGAGTTGATATGTCTGGGTTGCATTCGGTCTTGCGGCTGCGGGAATCTGCGATGGAGGCATGTATGTTCCTTGCGCGTTTTGGAACAAATCGTGGCCTTTGGTGCGTGAAATCGGCGAATCTCGCTCGCTCGTTGGCATCCTGCCGAGAACTGATTCGGGCTTCCCCCATTCTCAAGCGACACAGGCGTCCGATGTCCGGATCTGTCTGGTTCGCCATTCTCGCCTTCTGTACGTGTCGATTCAAGAGGATTGTTGCAGGAAATGTTTACAATTCTTGCAGGTATACGACGACGGGTGTCCCACATATGGCGTGGCACGACCCCGCCAACGCAACAATCCGTACATATACCTAATATAAACTGCCGTCATCTCAACATTCTCGGGGCACCAATCGGACACGCCGAGCGATTGATTCGTCGTCTTGCCCCGCTCGATCGAGTAAGCGTGATCGGTGAATGTTTGCTTGTCAGTCCGCCGGCCGAGACCCCATACTTGGCGGGCGAACTTGTCGAACTGGCTGCCAAGGCTCGTCCTCGCATCCGAAACGCTGCGCTGGCGATGCTCGCCAGACGCTTTGCGCAGATCGGAGAGACCGATCGCGAAGTGATCGACCGGCTTCGTCGAGGCATGCCCGGCGCGCCGACCTGGGCGGTGCTGGTTCGGCAGATCGGGGACAACCTTCGGGCCGAAGAAGGGGCCTCCATCGCGATCCTGGCTGGCTGGGCCGGCGAACCTGAACTGCTTGAACACCTCGTCCGGCTCGCGTCACACTCCGACGATCGGATCGCGCTCGCCGTTGAACAGAGCATCGAGCGGCTCGTCGAGAAGTCCGCGAGCATGCCTCCGCACGCCGTGGCCTCCATCTCCGCGGCGCTCGCCGCCGCCGTCGATTCGTTCGGCGAGCATCGCCGCCGCGGCATTCTGCGGGCGGCGGTCGGGATCTGGGGCACCCCCGCGGGCCTCTGGCATCTGGAACACACCGGTGCCAACGCCGCCTGGTGGACCGACGATGCTCACCCCGCCCACCTTGGCCTGCGCTCCCTCATCCGCCGCGACGGGTCACCTGAGATGACTCGCGCGGCGCTGGCCTGGCTCCGCGCCCCGACGCTCGCGCCGGCATGCCGCGATCGCCTCTGGTCGATCGGCACCCCCGCCGACCGGGAGAGACTGCTGACCCTATCGCACTTGCTGTACCACCCGGCCCGCCGTCGCGAGATCGAGCGATTGAACCCGAACGCCGAGCGTTCGCGCACCACGGTCCCCGCCACGAATCCGGCCAGAGCCCGCCCCCGCCACGAGTCAGGCCTTGGTTCCCTCAGCCGCCCCGAGGCGCTGGCCCGCCTGGATTCAACGAGCAGGAGGTTCGCGCCGCGCTGGATCGGGCTCCTCGCCGCGTCCTCGCAGAGTCAGCAGGCGGCGCTGGGCTCGCTTGTCGCGGATCCGTGCCGGGCGACGCGCCACGCGGCGGTTCGAGCCGCCTGCGCGGCCGGCGATACCGAGACGATCAGCGACTTCTGTTACGACGACGATGCTTGCACCGCGGTCTCCGCGTCGGTGGCGAGGCTGTGTCTGCGACCCCCCGTCGGCGCCGGAGTGGTGAGCGAGCACGTATCCGATGAAGTGGCCGCCTGGACCCGGCTTGCCCGCTCGACGCACGCGGGCGTGCGTCGGATCTCCCAGGCCGCGCTGGATCGATACGCCGGGGTCAACACCGCGGCCGCCACCCACACGCTCATCCTGCGTCGCCGAGCGCGGCGCGGCAAGGCCGACGTCATCGCGGAACTCAAGGGCAAGATCAATGGCGGCGATGAGGGCGAGAGCATCAGCGCGATCCGGTCCGCCGTTCGCTTGGGCTGCATCGAGGATGTCAAGGTGGAACTCCTCCGGGCGCTCTGGCGCGAGCCGGGTTCGCACACCACCGACGACGGACGACGCATCGTCACGGACGCCGCCGCGCCCTGCCGCGTCGCCGCCTCGGCCGCCTCGGCTCTCGCTGAAGCCGATGACGAAGCGACCGCCGATTCGCTCCGCGCGTGCCTCGGCCATGCCGACATCCGTGTGCGTTCAAACGCGATCGAATCGCTCGGCAAGCGCTGGCGCCGCGCGGGGCTTGGATCGCTCTCCGGCACCCGCTCGGGAACGATGTGGGTCGGGTCGGTCCCGTCTGCCGCCGGCTGGCGCACGCTCTTCGAGTTCAAGGACGATGAACATCACCGCCTCCGGGCCACCGCGGGGTGGGTCATGTTCGCCGGCGCCCTGCTTCGCGGCGACGCCTCGTCAGACGCTTGGCGGGACGAGGCCCAGGATCTCGCGCTGTGCATGCTGCGGGACGATCGCTCGGCCCATGTGCTCGCGGGGCTCTGGCTCAGCGAACGCCTCGCGGCCCACAGCGACCAGGACGTTCGATCCCGGATCGGACAGGCCGCGCTGGACCTGGTGTCGCACCCCGATTCGCCGGTCGGCGAGCGGGCCCTGCGCTGCGTCGAGCGATCAGGACTCTGGGATCAGGCCGACGAGTTGCATGACGCCCGCGACCCGGCTCCGCGTCGTGTCCTCACGGAGGCCGCCTGATGCAACCCATTCCCCGCGATCCCGGCACGCGCGAGCCGATCGCTCCGGCGGCGCTCGTGCTGCACGATCCCGTCCCGCCAACCCCGTGGTGGGAGTCGCCCTGGTTTGTCCCCGCGTGTGTCGGCGCCGCCTTAGCGTTCGTGCTCATTGTGCTCCATGTCGCGCGCCGGCTCCGCCGCCGTTCACTCGATGCCAGGGAGCGTAGTTTCATCCTCCTCAGCCGACGGCTGCGTCTCACCGCCCGCGAGCGTGCCATCGTCCGGGCACTCGCGCAACACGTCGCCCCCGCGGCGGACTCGACGCAACCCGCGCCCTCCCGCGCCGAATCGCACCCGGCTTCCATCGGCACGGGTCCCGTGAGCGCCACGGCCCGACAACCGGCCGGCGTCAAAGACCTCCTTGAACTGAGGTCCCTCGTTCGGCGGAGTTCTGCCGAAGCCGTTGACATGGTCCGCGCGATCTCGTGCGGGAATACACCGCCGCCGACGGGCGAGCCGCTTGCATCCGTCAAGGCATCGGCGTCACCCCATCCCCCCGACGACCCCGTCGGCGACGACGAGCCGATCGTCCCCGTCGCGCCGGTCGTCGTGCTGCTGTCGGAACCCGCCTTTGTTTCGGGTGCCAACCGCTGGCTACAGACACCCGGTCGCCGCGACGCCGAGATCGATCATGTCTCGCGCCTTCAGCAGAAGATCTACGCTCGCGCCCGAGGCTGACGCGGCGTGCGAATCCGCCGATACAGCGAAACCTCCTCGCTCGCGGCGGGCGCCGGCGGCCCCCCGCGCCCGGCTTGCTACAGTGCCTCGATGTCCGGGCCCCCACACAACTCGCCGCTCGTTCTGATCATCCGCGATGGGTGGGGGCTCAACCCCAACCCCTCCCACGCCGCCTTTGACGCGACGCGCCTCGCGCGCGACCGCGGCCTCACCCCCACCGCCGACCGTCTCGATCGCGACTGGCCACGCACGCTCATCAAAACCTGCGGCGAGGACGTCGGCTTGCCTGAGGGCACGATGGGCAACAGCGAAGTCGGGCACCAGAACATCGGCGCCGGTCGCATCGTCGATCAGGAATCGGTTGCCATCACCAAGGCCTGCCGCGCGGGCCTGGAGTCGAACCTCACGATCGCGAACGCCATCCACCGCGCCGCCGCCGGCGGCTCAAGCGTCCACCTGCTCGGGATCGCCTCGGACGCGGGCGTCCACGGCCGCCTCGAGCACCTCTACGCCATCGTGCGCGCCTGCAGGTCCCTCGGCATGCCACGCCACAAGGTGATCCTCCACCTGTTCACCGACGGACGAGATACCGGGCCCTTCACCGCCGGCGGCGACACCGGGTTCATCGCACAGGTCGAACGCGAGATCGCCGAGATCGGCGTCGGCGTGATCGGGTCCGTCTGCGGCCGGTACTACGCCATGGACCGCGACCATCGCTGGGAACGCGTCGCACTCGCCTATGCCTGCTTGACGGGCCGACCGAACGCCCTGGCCTCGCGCGCCCCGTGCCCCGTGTTCCCGACCGCCCGCGCGGCCGTCGAGGCCTACTACGCGTCCCCAACCAGCGATTCACAGCGCGGCGACGAGTTCATCCTCCCCTCCATGATCGGCTCCCCCGAGCAGGCCTGCGCTACGCGGATCGGCGACGGCGACTCCGTGATCTTCTACAACTATCGCGGCGACAGACCCCGCGAGATCTCCGCCGCCTTTGTCTTCCCCGATGACAAGTGGGCCCGCGTGAAGAAGTCGCCGGACACCGGGAACATCGGCTTCGCCCGCGGCCCCAGGCTCGACCTCGAATATGTCATCATGACGGAGTACTGGGAAGACCTGCTCCCGCTGGTGAAGGTCGCCTTCCCCAAGCCGCCGAGGATGAAGAACATCGCCGGCGAGTACGTCTCGTCACTCTCTCTTCGGCAGTTCCGCTGTGCCGAGACGGAGAAGTACCCGCACGTCACGTTCTTCTTCAATGATTACCGCGATGACCCGTTCCCGGGCGAAACCCGGGAAAACCCCCCGAGCCCGAAGGTCGCGACCTACGACCAGAAGCCCGAGATGTCGGCGGAAGCCGTGCGCGACGCGGTGCTGCGTCGCCTCGCCGCCGCCGACTGCGAAGACTTCATCGTCGTGAACTTCGCCAACGGAGATATGGTGGGACACACCGGCGTGCTCGAAGCGGCGATCACCGCGTGCGCCACCGTTGACGCCTGCGTCGCCGCCATCATCACCGCGGCGATGGCGCGCGACGGCAGCCTGATCGTCACGGCCGACCACGGCAACTGCGAGCAGATGTTCGACCCCGACACCAACTCGCCGCACACCGCCCACACCCTTTACGACGTCCCCCTCTACATCGTCGGCGAGCGGTTCCGGGGCGTCACACTGCGCGGCGACTTCGACCCCGCCGGCTGGTTTGATCCCCGGGTACGCGCGCGTCGCGGCCGGCTCGCCGACATCGCGCCCACCGCGCTGGCGATGTTGGGCATCGCCCAACCGGTTGAGATGACCGGCCTCTCGCTCTTTGCCGACCCGGCACGCCGCTAGCCCCGACGATCGCGCCGTGCCCCGTCGTTCCCGCCGATGGTCCTACCCTTCGGGCCCATGAGCGATCACGCCGAGCAATCCCCCGGTTCCGAGATTGTGTATCCAGAGGTGAAGATGCACCTCTACCGCCCGAACGAACCGGTGGCGGCCCGGATTCACAAAAGCGAGATCTGCACCGCGCGAAAAGCCGCCGGGATCGTCCGGCACGTCGAGTTCGATATCACCGGCACCCAACTCGTCGGGCAGTGCGTCCCCGGTCAATCCATCGGGATTCTGGCGCCCGGCACCGACGCCAAGGGGCGCCCCCACGCCGTCCGGCTGTACTCTCTGGCCTCGCCGACCGCGGGCGAACGCACGGGGTCGAGCCTCAGCCAGCGCACCCCCACGATCATCTCCACCACCGTCAAGCGGACGATCGACGAAGATTGGGAATCGCACCGGCTCTTCCTGGGCGTCTGCTCGAACCACCTATGCGATTTACAGGTCGGGGACGAGGTCAAACTCAGCGGACCCGCCGGCAAGCGATTCATCCTCCCCGCCGCCCCCGGCGACCACGATTATGTGTTCTTCGCGACCGGCACCGGCATCGCCCCCTTCCGGGGCATGGTGCTGGACCTTCTGGAGTCTGGCGCGCCAAGCAGCGTGACGCTGATCATGGGTTCGCCGTACGCGACCGACCTTCTGTACCACGATGCCTTTCTCCGCCTTCAGGATGAGCACAAGAACTTCACCTACATCACCGCGATCAGCCGCGAGCGTCAGGCCGATGGGCACGACCCGCTCTACGTGCAGGACCGCATCCGGACCGACCGCGAGCGACTGGTCCCCAAGTTTCTCAGCCCTCGCACGCTCATCTACATCTGCGGCCTGGCAGGGATGGAACTGGGCATCTTCCAGCAACTTGCCATGCACCTCGCGGGCACCAACCTCGAGCAGTACCTGCAGGTCGACAAGGCGGCGCTGGGCGATATCCGCTCCTGGAACAAGGCCATGATCCACCGCCAGATCAAGCCGACCAAGCGCGTGCTCATGGAGGTGTACGCCTAGACCTCGCGCGGCGCCGCTGACGGGCTTCATACAGCGGCCGATAACCCGGGCGACAGCAAGATAGTTGCTGTGGAGCGGCACGCCCCCGGCAATGTGCGCCACAGAATGGCCCGGCCGCTTGACACCCTCACGCCGTCTCACCGAAAAACGCTACGCCTATGGCAGGCGTCTCGTGCGCTCGGGCGATCCATCGCCCGCGTCGCGTTCAGGTCCACCCTCTTGGATTACTCAGGTCTAGCCATGAATAAGAAACTGCGCGTCGGACTGGAGTGTGCCTCGCTGCTGGTGCTCACCGGCGTATTAGCGGCCATTCGCTTTTCAAACGCGCGCCCCACGCCGCCGGAACTCACCGCGCCCAAGGACTGGGGAACCACCTACCAGAACTACGCCGGGCAAAGCAACGTCACCGTGGGCGCCACGGTGCGCAACTTCGCCGGCAGTTCCGGCATCAGCACGCATCCGGACTTTCGACTCACCAACGCCTCGGGCCCGGGTCGCTACGCCGACATCATGGCGCCGCTGCTCGGGTCCGACGGCAAGCCGGTCTTCGAATCCACCGGACATCGCGTGGTGACACCGGCGCGAGATGCCGCCGGGAACCCCATTTCTCCCCCCGAGTCCTACATCGAATCGCGCCCGGGCGACACGCCGGGATCCTATGAGGACGCCGCCGGCGGCGCCGTTTCGTCCGCCTCAACGCTCTCGCAGTGGTACCGCGACGTCGCCGGCGTCAATACCACCTCCGCTTCACACCTCACGTTCCAGCGCCAGGGTGAGGGGTACGTCTTCGACGGCTCACTCGATCGCCTCACCGGCACCCCGCTCACCAGCTACACAACCGAGATGGAGTATTACTTCGTCTACGAGCAAGCCCGCGACTATTACTTCACCGCACAGACCAACGCCGAGATCTGGGTCTTCATCGATGGACGCCTCGTCATCGATGGTGGCGGCCTCCGAGGCGTCGAGTTCCGCATCGACGGCGGCCGCGTCATCCCCGCCGAGCCCTTCGACGCCTCCGTCACCGTCATCGGCGCCGCCATCCAATCCGGTTCCACCCCCGTTCCCGTCACGCTCAAGGTCCAGGCCGGGTCCACCTCGTACGAACCCTTCGGCGCCTTCCTCAACCCCACCGCCGGCAATGTGAACGACAACCACAATCCCCGCTTCGCCACCATCGGGAGCAACCTGCCCGCGGGGACCGCCATCTCCATTACGGGCCGAAGTTGGCTTCCCTCCGGCGGATCCTACTCGGCGTACCGCACCATCGATTCCGCGACTAACTCGCCATTCGTTCGCGTCCTGCGCGACGGCGACACCGCCCCCGACATCCGCCCCTTCCAGAATCAAACCACCGTCAGAGGGTTCCTCGCGCCCTACATCGATCCCGACACCCAGCGCGTGATCCTTCAGGCCAACCAGGCCATCTTCCTCTTCGAACTCGGCACCAGCGACCTGACCAATCCGGCCGCCGATTTTCAGGACCTTGTCACGCTTGTCACTCTCAGCCGCGTCTCCGACGGTTCAGGCTCCGGCGGCGGTTCCAGCGGTGGTTCCGGGTCCACCGCCGGCTTTGAACAGCGCATCGACCTGTCCCGGCTTGGCTGGCTCGAAGACCGCGGCGCCCACAAAATGAAGATCCTCTTTGCCAACCGCACCGGATCGCCCTCGTCCTTGCGCCTTCAGACCAACATCCTCACGCTGAACCTCGCCAATCGCCCTCGTGTGACGGGCGTCGATTGAGCTCGTCCCGCGACACGCCTCCGCCCGCCCCATCTACACTCTCCCCGATGCCACTCGCCTTCATCTTCGACGACTGTCGCGGCGTGCTCTCGCCCCTCTCCGACCTTCGTCCCGCCTGCGCGATCCGAACCGGCGCCTTCTCATCAATCGATCGGCTCCAACGCTCGCTCAACCTCTCGATCATCGGCGTGCAGGTCCACCCCGACCTGCTGCCCCTGGCGCGTGAGTCCATCTCACTGCCCGTCAACCACGTCCCCGACCTCGCTCCCGCCGAGCCCGTGCTCTTCATCAACTCGCGGTGCCCGATCGCCCCACCGCAGACCGCCTCGCTTCACAGCGGCGAGTGCCTCACTGAAGCCGCCTCGGGTGACATGGTCGCCGCCCTCGGGCGCGCCGAAGATATTCGGTTGCTCCTGGCCGGCGGGACCCCCGCGTGGCTCCAGCGCGCCTCGACTCCGGCGCCCGCATTGCTCTCGCGCCCGTGGCACGTCAAAACGTTCCGCGACCGCTGCCTCGCGATCGACCTGGAGTTCTTTCGCGACTCGCCGACACAGTCCGATCTTCCGGGTGTCCATGTCATCACCGGGCCATCGCGTTCGACGATCCCCAGCGCGACCCGCCCGCGCCCGGTCATTCTCCCGACGGCCACGGTGTATCCGACCGCCACCTTCGACGTCGAACACGGCCCCGTCGTCATCGATGAACACGCCACCATCCGCCCGCATGCCCTGATCATCGGCCCGGCCTACATCGGCCCTCACTCGACCGTCCTCGACAAGGCCATCATCAAGCCCGGCACCGCGATCGGGCCCCACTGCAAAGTCGCGGGCGAAATCGGCGGCACCATTTTCCAGGGGTTCGCCAACAAGGCCCACGACGGCCATCTCGGCGACTCCTTCATCGGTGAATGGGCCAACCTCGGCGCGGGCACCACCAACTCAAATCTGCTCAACACCTACGGCGAGGTCGTCGCTCGCGCTACCCCGGGCGGTTCCAACGAACGCACCGGCGAACAGTTCCTCGGGTGCATCGTCGGCGATCACGTCAAGTTCGCTATCGGCTCGCGAATCATGACCGGCGCGGTCATCCACACCGGAACGATGTGGGCCGCCGGCGCCGCCGCCACCGGCTGCGTCTCCCCCTTCTCGTGGGTCACCGACGCGGGGTCCAAGTCCTTCCGGTTCGACAAGTTCATGGAAATTGCTCGGACCGCCATGGCGCGGCGAAAAGTGACACCCACCACGTCCTACGAAAAGCGACTCCGATCCCTCGCCGCCGCGCCGCCACGCTGACACCTTACCCGGCCGCAGCCTCGGGGCCCGGCTGCAACGGAGCCTCAAACGCCATCACGTACTGAAACCCGTACACCGGATACGCGATCCGGACGCGGTATACACGGAACTTCGCCGGATCGCGATGCAGGTGTCCGCAGAGCCGCTCGATCATGCGACCGTAGTTCGGCACCTCCGGCACCTCGAACCTCGGCGGCCCATCGTGCACAAGTTTCGGCGCCTCCATCACCGGGACCCGGTCCAGATCACGCGTCGGATCATTCGGATTCGCCGGCCCCCGCGCCGCGGTATTGAAAATGAGCAACTCGGCCTCGGAACCGGGAAACAGTGACTCATGAATGAGCGCGTCGCAGACCAGCAGGCGGACCGGCACATCCACGAAGAGCGAGACCCCGCGCCGCCGCGAGTCTTCCGTCGCGTACCGCCGCGATCCGCGCGCGTTGTGTCCCACCGCGAGCATGTCCGCCACCGCGTGCTTCCCAAGCCGTTCATCGATGAGCCGGTGACGGATCTGCCCGTTCACGCGCGATGTCTCGATCTTTGCCGGCTCGTGCGTGTACAGGTCGTCAAACGTCACCGGACTCGGCGCCAGCGTCGGCTCGCTCGCCGGATCGCGGTATGGCGGCCCGACCGAAAAATAGATCTCCCGGTCCGCGCGCAGCCGGCGCAGCCCCAGCGCCCCCTGGATGTTCGCCACCTCGATCGCCTCGGGATCCTCCCGCGACGGGGCGAACAGCATGGACGTGAGCCACGTTTCCGCCTCCACCCCCAGCACCTGCCGCATCCCCTTGAATGCTTCCGTGCGCCCCAGCAACTCCGTTCGCGCCCGCAGCGAGTCCGACCTCGCGCCGATCGCCGCGTTGAGGGCCGTGCGCGTCCCGAACCGCTCACGGATCAGCATGCTGAATCGCTCGATCGCCGCGCTGGCGTTCTCCACCGCCGACCGCTCGACCCGCAGATTCTCTGCCGCCAGGACCACCAGCCGCAACGATTCCGGGCCCGGGATCGCTTCCAGAAACTCATACGGACTCGTGCGCTGCAACGCTCCCAGAAGTTTGCTCACTGTCACCCGGCTCACACCCACCTGTTCCGAAAGCGACGAGGGTCGATGCGGCGTCCCAGGTATCGCCTCCAGCAGCACCCGCAGCGACCGCTGAAGGTCGTGTCCAATGTGTGACAGGTCGATCGGTGCGTGCGGCACGGCGGTAGGCATGGTCGTAGATCCCTCAATCGTGACAACATCTTACACGATTCTCGAGACACCAATATTGTAAATATTTCGTTTTTATCGTAAATATTTACGTTTGGCTTGACGCTCATCCACGCAGTGGTACCTTTTCCTCTCCCCCCTTCCGACCACACTCTCACGCGGATCGCGATTATGAAGCACTCCATCGCTCAGGCAGCGGCACTGCTGGTCTTCTCGGGTGCGAGCGCCTTCGCTCAGCCGCAGTACACCATCGTCAACATAGGAACGGTCAACATGACCGACTCCGCCGCTCAGGGGTTCGGCATCTCTCCCGGCGGCGTTGGGTTCGGCCGCTCCGTCGGAACAACCGCCACCGCGTTCTCTTGGACGAGCGTCGGCGGGATCATGGGCCTGGGAACGTTCCCCGGACGCACCTTCTACGTCGGAAACGGCGCCAACGACACCGGACTGGTCGTCGGAAATGCAAGCACCACGTTGTCGGGCGCCGGCTCGCTCCCCGTGCTATGGACCGGGGGCGTGGCCTCGCAGTTGCCGCTCATCTCGCCTCAGACCGTCGGGCGCGCCAGTGACGTCAATAGCGCTGGTCAAGTCGTCGGCTCCAACAGCAGCGGTTCCGCGGAGTTCGCCGTCATCTGGAGCGGCGGCGTTCCCTCGGCCATCACCACCTCGACTCCGGGCGGCGCGTTCCTTCGCGTCGCGTTCCGGATCAATGACGCCGGGCAGGTCGTCGGCCAGGGGATCGATCCGAACAACGCCGCTCGAAACGTCGGCATTCTCTACAACCACCCGTCCGGCACCGCCGTGGAAATCCCCCCGCTGCCGGGGCTCAACGGAGCGCTGACGTTCGATGTCAGCGAGAACGGGTACGTCGTTGGGTCCAGCATGCTCAATCAAGGCAGCGGGTTGCCGTTCATCTGGGACGCGGTCCATCGCTCGACCGCCATCCCCTTACCACCCGGGACGAGCCAGGGGTCGGCCCGCGCCGTCAACTCCAGCGGCTGGGCCGTCGGCACCGCCAGCGGCGCCTTCGCCGTCCCCTTCCTGTTCGACGGCGCCAGCACCTACCGATTGCAGGACCTGATTCCAGCCGGCACCGGGTGGGACCTGGCCATGAACACCTCGTCATCGGCGCTGGGGATCAGCGAGAGCGGCACGATCGTCGGCACCGGCCTCTTCAACGGGCAGATCCGGGCGTACGCCATGATCCCCGTGCCCCCTTCGTGCCCCTGCGACTGGAACACCGACGGCACGATCAGTTCCCAGGACTTCTTCGACTTCCTCACCGCCTTCTTCGACAGCAACGCCGACTTCAACCACAGCGGCGCGACTGACAGCCAGGACTTTTTCGACTTCATCGCCTGCCTCTTCGCCCCGCCCGTCGGCTGCTGACGTCACCCCTTCAGCGACGACATGTCGATCACGAATCGGTACTTCACATCGCTGCGGAGCATCCGCTCGTACGCCTCGTTGATCTGCTGCATCCGGATCATCTCGATGTCGCACACGATGTTCTTCTGGCCGCAGAAGTCCAGCATCTCCTGCGTCTCCGCGATTCCGCCGATGAGTGACCCGGCAATCTGACGCCGCGGCATCAGAAGCCCGAACACCCCGATCGGCTGCGGATTCGGCGGGGCGCCCACCAGCACGAGCGTGCCGTCCAGTTTCAGCATCCCCAGGTACGCGTTCAAGTCATGGTCGGCCGAGACCGTATCGAGGATCATGTCAAACGATCGCGCTTGCTTGCCCATCGCGTCGGCGTTGCGCGAGATGACGACCTCGTGCGCGCCCAGTTGCAGCCCGTCGGCCGCCTTGCTTTCCGACGTGGTAAACAGCACCACGTGCGCCCCCATCGCGCGGGCAAACTTTACTCCCATATGCCCCAGCCCCCCGAGCCCCACGATGCCCACACGCTGGCCCGGACCGGCGCCCCACTTCCTGAGCGGCGAATAGGTCGTGATCCCCGCGCACAGCAGTGGCGCGGCCCGCGCCGGGTCCAGGTTCGCCGGCACTTTCAGCGTAAACGCCTCGTCGCAGACGATCTTTTCCGAGTACCCGCCGTACGTCACGCCCCCCGTGTGCTTGTCGGGCCCGTTGTACGAAAAGACCGGCCCGCCCAGACAGAACTGTTCGAGCCCGCGCACGCAACTCGAGCACGTTCGACAGGAATCCACGAGGCACCCGACCGCCGCCAGGTCCCCCGACCTGAACGACTTCACCCGCGACCCCACGCGCGTCACCCGTCCCAGGATTTCGTGCCCCGGCACCACCGGATACGTCGTGAACCCCCACTCGTTTCTCGCAAAGTGCAGGTCCGAATGGCACACACCGCAGTACAGAATGTCGATCTCCACGTCCGTCGGCGTGGGCTCGCGACGAGTGATGGAAAACGGCGCCAGCGCGGCGGCTGGCGAGGTGGCGGCATAGGCGCGAGTCGTCATGCGATCTCCTTGCTACGGGCGGCAGTGTAGCGTCGTGCCGACGCCCCCCCGCTCCCCGTCCCCCCCGCGCCGCCCTCAACTCCCCGCCGGCTGCCGGCGCTCCGCGGCTCGCTCCGGGTGGAGTTGCAACTCGAGCATCTCCGCGTATCGTCCACCCGCGGCAAGCAGCGCCTCGTGCGACCCCTGTTCGATGATCCGCCCATGCTCCAGCACGACGATCAGGTCCGCGCCGCGGATCGTGCTCAGCCGGTGCGCGATGACCAGCGCCGTGCGCCCGCGCATCAGGCTGGACAGCGAGACCTGTATCAGCGCCTCGCTCTCGGAATCCAGGTTGCTCGTCGCCTCGTCGAGGATCAGGATCCGCGGGTCCGCCAGGATCGCCCGGGCAATCGCGATTCGCTGCTTCTGTCCGCCCGAGAGACGCACCCCGCGCTCCCCGATGATCGTGTCGTACCCGTGTTCGAGTCGCTGGATGAACTCATCGGCGTGCGCGGCGACGGCGGCGTCGCGGATCTGCGCGGGCGTCGCGTGGCGCCTCGCGTACCCAATGTTCTCCCCCACCGTTCCGTCAAAGAGAAATACGTCCTGCTCAACGATCCCCAGCCCCCGGCGGTACTCATCGACCGGGATATCGCGCAGGTCCCGGCCATCGAACCGGATCCGCCCCTCGGTCGGATCATAAAAGCGGGCCACCAGGTTGCACAGCGTCGTCTTGCCCGCGCCGCTGCGCCCCACCAGCGCGACCGTGGTCCCCGCCGGCACGTCGAGCGTGATATTCCGCAGCACTCGCTCCGAGTGGTTGGGATACGAGAACGACACGTTCTCGAACGAGAGGTTCGCCGCCGGAAGTAGTTCCGTCCCGCTCCGAGACTGCACCGCCGGCCGCGCCGAGGTCCCGTTGCGACTGTGGAGCGATTCCGGCCCCGTCGCGGCTGGACGCTCTGGCGACTCCTCCGCCTTTGCCCCCTCCGCTCGCCCCGTGAGTTCAACCGGTTCGGACGTGAGATCCAGGACGCGATCAAACCCCGCGAGTTGGTTCTGGATCGCCGTGGCGCTGTTCGTCAGCGATTCCAGCGGCCCCAGCAGCATCAGCAGGTAGAACGAGAACATCATGAGGTCGCCGAGCGTGAGGGTGCCCGCAAGCACGCGCGTCCCACCGTACAGCAGCACCGCCGCCGACGCCACCGGGAGCATGATGAGCCAGATGATCTCGAGGATGCGTGACCACCACCACGCGAGCAGTTCCTGCCTGGCCATCAGGTCGTTGCCGCGAATGAACCGTGCCGACTCGCCGCGCTGACGGTTGAACCCGCGGACGACGCGCATCCCCCCGAACGCCTCGGCGGCGTGCGCGTCGATCTGCGTGCGCGTGTTCCGGATATCGCTGAAAATCGGGCGGATGCGGCTGATCCATGTCTTCTGGCTGAAGTACGCCGCTGGGATCACCGCGATCGCGCCCAGCAGCAGTTTCCAATCGACGACGGCGAGGATCACCAGCGTGCCGACAAGTTGCACGATCGCCTTCCACGGGTTGTAGAGGAGGCTGAACAGCAGTTCCGCCGCCCCGCCGGCGTCTTCACGCAGGATGCTCGCGACGCCCCCCGACTTGATCTGGTGCACGCGATGCAGCGGCAGCCGGACGGCGTGATCGAACACCATCTTGCGCACGCGCACCTGGAGCAGTTTCGTCAGCCGCGTCATCTGGTAGCGCCCGCTGATGCCGATGCACACGCTGACCAGCGACACCGCCACCAGCACGCCGCACACCGCAAAGAGTTGACCCCGCGGCGTCTCAGGAATCGGCACCCATGCCGGCGCATGGAGCCAGTTCCGCAGCGCCTCCGGACGCGGCGTCGGCGAGAGCACAAAGTCCAGCGTCACCTTCGTCGCCGCGGGCGGGATCAAAGCCAGCAGCGTCGAACACGTCACGGTCGCCACGCCGAAGTACACCGTGTGGTGCCGCCCGCGAAGCAGTTTCCAGAACGCGCGCAGGAGCGTCCAGAAGGATCGTTTGAGTCTCTTTTTCTTGCCCTTGCGTTCCGGCTTCTCGTCGGAGCCCCCGGCATCCGCGCGGCCCGCCCCGTCCTGCTTCGCCGCGGCCGCCCCCATCAGGTTCACCCGCTCATCCGCGCCCGCCTTCTTGCGGCGGATCATGTAGTCGCGAAATCGGAGGCGGCTGGAATGAGAGACGGGACGTTGCGTTGATTCGGGTGCAGGAACAGGATCGGGCATCGCGGAATCGTATGGCAATCACTTCCAGATCACTGCACTGGCTGGCGCCTGACCGCGCCGGTCGGCGAGTTATCCGTGCCGCACCACCGCACCACGCCCCTACTCCCACTCAATCGTCGCCGGCGGCTTGCTCGAAATGTCGTACACCACCCGGTTCACCCCCTTCACCTCGTTGATGATCCGGTTCGATACCATCGCCAGCACTTCGTGCGGCAACCGCGACCAGTCCGCCGTCATGAAGTCCTGTGTGTCCACGCTCCGGATCGCCACCACGCTGTCGTACGACCGCCCATCCCCCGTGATCCCGACGCTCCGCACCGGCAGCAGCACCGCGAACACCTGACTCGTCGCGCGGTACAGGTTCGCCGCCACGATCTCCTCGATCAAAATCTCATCGCAGTCCCGCAGCACCGCCAGTTTCGGCTCGCTCACCTCACCCAGCACACGCACCGCCAGCCCCGGCCCGGGGAACGGGTGCCGCCACACGATCTGATCCGGCAGCCCCAGCACCTCGCCTAGTTTCCGCACCTCGTCCTTGAACAAGTCCCGCAGCGGCTCGACCAGTTTGAACGTCAAGTCTTTCGGTAGCCCCCCGACGTTGTGGTGCAGTTTGATGTTCGCCGACTGCCCGCTGTGCCCGTGCCCGGACTCGATCACGTCGGGGTACAACGTGCCTTGCGCCAGGAAGTGCGCGTCGCTGAACTCGGCGGCCGCCTTGTTGAACACGTCGATGAACCGGTGCCCGATCCGCCGGCGCTTCTCCTGCGGCTCCGTCACACCCGCCAGATCCGAAAGAAACTCCCGGCTCGCGTCCACCACGCGCAGGTCGATGTCGAAATGATCGCGGAACGTCGTCTCGACCAGGTCCCGCTCGTTCTTGCGCAGCAGCCCGGTGTCAACGAATATGCACGTCAACTGGTTCCCCACCGCCTTGTGCAACAGCGCGGCGCACACCGACGAATCGACCCCGCCCGACAAGCCGCAGATCACGCGGTCCTTGCCGATCTGCGTCCGCGCTCGGTCCATCGCCGTGTTCACGAAGTCGGACATGCGCCACGAGCCCGAGCACTTGCAGATCTCGTACAGGAAGTTCTGGATGATGTCCACGCCGTGCGGCGTGTGCGTTACTTCCGGATGGAACTGCACGCCCAGGAACCGCGTCGTCGGACTCTGGATCCCCACGGCGGCGATCGGGCACGTATCCGTCGATGCCAGCACCTTCGTCGTGGCTCCGGGCAGTCGCTTGGACAGTTCAGTGCCCAGGTCCGTCACTTGATCGCCGTGGTTCATCCACACGCTGGTCCGTTCCGGGATCGCGTGGAACAGGTCCGAGCGGTCGCGGATCAGGAGGTTCGCACGCCCCAGTTCGCGTCGGTCGTGATGCTTCACCGTGCCGCCCAGCAGTTGGCACGCCAACTGCATCCCATAACAGATCCCCAGCACCGGAATCCCCATCGCCAGTATCTTCGGGTCGCACGTCGGGGCCCCGGCGTCGTACACACTGCGGGGGCCGCCGGAAAGAATGATCCCCTTGGGCTTGAGCGCAGCGATCTGCGCCGGCGTGGTCGATGGCGCCATCAGCAGCGAGAACGCTCCCGCCTCGCGCACCCGCCGCGCGATGAGCTGCGCCGTCTGCGAGCCAAAGTCCAGGATCGCGATGACTTCGTCGTGCGGGAGGTTCGCGGCCGACGGCGGGGTTGAACCCCCGCCCTGCGACGCGCCGGCGCCTGATGTGGTTTCAGCCATGAGGCGTGAACGATATGCCGCCGCCCCCCACCGCGTCGGGATGCCCCTTGATTCCGCCACGCTCCGAACCGATACCATCATCCAAGCAGTCGGCCCGGGCACGTGCCCGGGGACGGGGATCGAACGTCGAGACCCGCCGACCGCCGGCGTCTTTCGAGGTTTCATCATGTCCAGCATTGCCGCGTCCGGTTCTCACGCGAGCGTCGGTTCGTCCGATACTCCCCCCCCCCACACCGTCGGCCACGAACTCTTCTCCAGCCCCGTCATCCGACAAGCCACCGAGCAGATCGTCCGCGAAGTGCAGGCCCGCTCCGCCAAACTCACCGGCGAGCGCGGGCCCGTCGAATCTCTCCGTGTCTCCTACGACGAATACCTCAAGCGCGCCAGCGACACCCGCGGCCGAGGCCTCCTCTACCCCTACCTCTCCTCCGGCGCCGGCAACGGGCCTCTCGTGGAACTCCTCGACGGTTCCGTCAAGTGGGACCTCATCTGCGGCATCGGCGTCCACTTCTTCGGCCACTCCCACCCCGGCGTCATCGCCGCCTCCATCGAAGGCTCCATCGGCGACATCGTTCAGAACGGGAATCTCCAGTCCGGCTTCGACGCGTACGAGTTCGCCGAGACCCTCCTCCACGAGGCCCGCAAATACTCTCGCTTGAAATACTGCTACTGCGCGACCAGCGGGTGCATGGCCAACGAGAACGCCATCAAGATCTGCTATCAGAAAAACGCCCCGGCCCCGCGCGTCATTGCCTTCAAGGACTGCTTCATGGGACGAAGCGTCACCATGTGCCAGATCGGCGACACCGCGGGCTACCGCCAGGGAATCCCCCTCTCCACCCTCGTCGATTACATGCCCTTTTACAACGAGGCCATCGCCCAGGAAATCGGCAAGGCACGCCACATCGACCAGTGCGCCGCCCGCCTCCGCGAGTACATCGAACGCTACCCACGCCAGCACGCCGCCTTCATCTTCGAACTCGTTCAGGGCGAGGGCGGCTTCAACACCGCCCCGCGCGAATACTTCACCACCCTCATGGACATCTGCAAAGAGAACAAGATCGCCGTGTGGGACGACGAGATCCAGGCCTTCGGCCGCACCGAGAGCATGTTCGCCTTTGAGCGCCTCGGCCTCGGTGAATACATCGACGTCTTCACCGTCGGCAAGATGACCCAGGCCTGCGCCACCCTCTTCACGGAAGAGTACAACCCCGGCCCGGGCCTGCTCTCGGGCACCTTCACTTCCCCCGCCGTCGCTTTCAAAGTCGGCAACTACGTCCTCAAGACCCTCCGCGACGGCGACTACTACGGGCCCGACGGCCTCTTCGCCCGCCATCACCGCCTCTTCACCGAAAACGTCCGCGCTCTCGCCGCCAAGCACCCCGACTGGTTCCCCGCCAACCGCGACGTCACCGATATCGTCGGCGGCAACGGCGGCATGATGCGCTTCACCCCCTTCGGCGGCAAAAAGGACCTCGTCAACAAGGCCTGCAAGCACCTCTTCGACGAAGGCGCCATCGTCTTCTACTGCGGGCACGGCCCCTACCACATCCGCATGCTCCCCCCCCTGCCGGCGTTCAACCAGGCCGACTGGCCCCGCGTGTTCAGCGTCATCGAGCGAGGCTTGGCGAAGACCGCCGCTGAAGCGTGATCCGAGCCTCCCTCTCCGCACAGCGCCGACCGCCCTTCGCTCCGCGCCCTCTCAACCGCCGCCACGCGGTTCGAGATGGTGTCGCATACCATCCGCCAGCATGACCCCACGAAGACCAACGCATCAGATTACCGTCGGTGATTCCCGAGTCGGTTACGTGAAGATCGGCGGGGGGCTCCCCGACCGCAAGAGCGGGCAGCCGACCACGCCGGCCCCGGTCTCTGTCCAGACGATGACCGCCGGGTACACCCACCACATCGACGCGTGCGTCGCCGAGATCCACAAACTCGCCGCCGCCGGGGCCGACATCGTTCGGGTCGCGGTCCCGGAGAAGAAGGACACCGAGGCGCTGCGCGAGATCATCCCGCAGGTGCGCGTGCCGATCGTCGCGGACGTGCACTTCCATTTTCAGCGGGCGCTGGAAGCCGTCGAATCCGGCGTGCACAAGATCCGCCTGAATCCAGGCAACATCAACGACCGCAAGCAGGTGATCGATGTGATCCAGGCGTGCAAGGCCAAAGGCCTGCCGATCCGCGTCGGCGTGAACGAAGGTTCCATCATCGAACGCCGAGACAAGCAGAAGCGGATGAAGGAACTCGGCGCGGTCTTCAGCGAGCAAAAGCACGGCTACCTGCTCGCGATCATGATCACCAAGCTCGAAGAATACCTCGATATCTTCTACGAGCAGGATTTCCACGACATCGCCATCAGCGCCAAATCGATGGACGCGAGCATCGTCATCGACGCGTACACCGAGATCAGCAAGCGGTTCGATCACCCGCTGCACCTGGGCGTCACGCACGCCGGACCCAAAGAAACCGGCACCATCCGCTCCGTCGTCGCGCTGGGCGGGCTGCTGATCAACGGGATCGGCGACACGATCCGCATTTCGTATGCGAATGACCCGGTGTACGAAGTGCAGGACGGGCTCGAACTGCTGTACTGCCTCGGGCTGCGCGAGCGCGTGGGCGTGGACCTGATCGCGTGCCCGACGTGCGGACGGATCCAGGTGGACCTGTTCACGCTGATCCAGGACGTGCGCAAGGCGCTGGCGGAAAAGGTGCAGTTGCCGCTGAAGGTCGCGGTGATGGGGTGCATCGTGAACGGGCCGGGCGAAGCGGAGGGGGCGGACGTGGCGGTCTTCGCCGGTGACCGGCGCGGGATCATCTACGTGCAGGGCGAAAAGGTCGCCAACGTCCCTGAGGAACAGATCCTCGAACGCCTGCTCGCCGAGTGCCTGGCGTTCCAGGAAAGGGTGCGTCGAGGCGAAGCCAAACTCGGCGAGAAGAAAGTAGACATCATCCCCCCGGATCCGATCGGGGAACTCGGGAGCGGGCTGGAAAAGATCGCAGCCGGTAAGGTGGAGCGGCTCGGGACAACCGCCGGCGGGGTACGCGTGACCGTCGGGGGCGCGTAACCCGCGCTAGTGATGCCCGTGTTCCCCGCTCCCGCTCCGCGCCGCGTCGTCGAGGACCTTCGCGACATCGCCCGGCGTCAGGTTCTCGTGCAGCGTCTCGTCAACCAGCATCGCCGGAGCCGTGCCGCAGGATCCGATGCACTCGATCTCGATGAGCGTGAATTTCCCGTCGTCGGTCGTCTCCCCCACGTCGATCCCGAGTGTGTCCTTGCACGCCTGCGAGATTTCCTTCTGCCCGCAGAACTCGCACGCGATGGACCGGCAGACCTGCACCAGGTGCTTCCCCCGCGGCTTCAACCAGTATTCTTCGTAGAACGACGCCGTGTCGAGCACGTCCGCGGGCTTCAGGCCTAGAAATGCAGCGATTTCTTCGATCGCCTGCGCGGGGACCCAGCCGTATTCATGCTGGATCATGTGCAGCGCGGGGAGGGTCGCACCCTGCTTGACGGCGTAGCGCGGGAGGACGCGTTCGGTGAGGTCCTTGCGCATTGCATCGGTCAGGAACGGCTCGGGACGCCGATCAATCTTCATCGTCGCGGAGTTCTTCGTCAGCCAGGCCATGCAGTGCTTTCGAGGGATGGTTCGCGTTCGATCAGGAGCCCAGTGTACTCCGGCCCCGATTGTTGCGCCGCTGTCAGCGTTTGTCTCGCGCCGGGGCGGCAGGCTGTTTCGCCTTCGGCGGCTCCGGCTCGCGCCCAGTCGCATCGCCGGCGTCAAACCAGCCGGGCGAGAACAATCGCCCCTTCTCCAACCTCCGCTGGGCGCTCGATGGCGACTGGCTCGAATCACCCGCGGGTTCAGGAGACGCCAGATCCATGTGCGAGGTGAACGGACCCGCGAGCGATACGCGCTGAACGCTCGACTTGCTGGTCGTCGGCGCGTGTTCCACCAGCGTCGCCGCCGGAACGGGCTCGGAGAACTCGCCCCAGTGGACGCAGTGCACGGGGTTCCCCGCCGCGTCTGACAGCAGGACGTAGTCGCCGCCGTTGTTCCATGATGTCCGCGACGATGTGTTCTTCACCGTGAAGACGTACGCCCCGAAGAAGTTCGGATTTCCCGCTTGAGGCGGCGTCTTCCCATCCCCGACGATCCGGCTTCCTTCCTCTCCCTTCCCCCAGCCTTGCTCGCATCCGTTGAAGACCACTACCACCCCCCCGGGCGGCAGTTCCAGCGCGGGGAACGTGAACTTCAGTTGCCCCTTCGCCGGCGGGTTGCGGTCCGTGACGGTGTACCCCTTGATCTGGATCGACTTGTCGTGCGGGTTCACGATCTCGACGAACTCATCCCCCGCGGCGTGCCGGTTGCTGTCCCGGTTCGCGTCCCCCTTCTCACCCGCGGGCACGGCGTACAGCACCTCCGTGATCAGCGGAAACGGATACGGCAGCGGCGCGGGCCCGTCCGCGCGGGCACCCTCGGGCGGCTTGGCCGTCTCTCGATCCACGGGCCTGTCACCCGCCGGCGTCTTCGGATGCTTCGGCGGAATGATCGGCGGCTTGACCTTCACCGGTTCGATCGGTTGGACCGGTTGCCCGGCGGACGCCACCACACACGCCGCCACCATCACCAGCACTCCGCTCATCATCGCGTTTCACCCCAAGGTGTGCAGACCGCGGGGCCAGCACGCCTGATGGAGGCGAGGCATCCGTGCGCACCACTTCGAGCGTCCGTGCGTCGGCATGATACCGCGCCGCACCAGTCCGTACGACAGTTCGATTGAATGCTTGACGTACCGCACCGACACCTACCGCCTCGGGTTACGAGCGCTGGAAGGCGGCCGCGCTGCCGGCTTGGGAGGGAACGGACCGGTTCGCCGCGGCGCCACCCCCGCGGCTCCGGAAGTTTCCCCGTCCGACCCGGCCTGCCCCATGCCCGGGGCATCGCGTGCGATCGCTGCATCGACGCCCCCGGCGGATTCGACCAACGAGCCCTCGGCCACTTGGCCCGAGCCCAGAGTCGGCCCGCCCGCCATGCCGAGTTTCGAGTGTCCCGGGTCCGCGCTGGCGGGCCGAGCCGACACGTCCAGCACACGCGAGTCTGTCTTGGATTCGAACTCGTCATCGAGGAGTTTGGCAAAGATGAGCCGCCCGGCGGACGTCTGGAGCGAACTGGCTACCTGCACGGTCGTCTCTTCGCCGATGCGCTGCCCCGCCCGCTCCACCACCACCATCGTCCCGTCCGGCAGATACCCGACGCCCTGCCCGGGCTGCTCGCCCGCCTTCACCAGACGAAGCATGAACTGCTCGCCCGGAATCAGGCTCGGCTTCAGCGCGTTGGCGACGTCGTTCAGGTTCAGCACCGGGACGTTCTGGATCTGCGCGACGCGAGAGAGCCCGACGTCCGCCGTCACGATCGTCGCGGGGATGCGCCGGGCCAGGTCAATCAACATCTGGTCCACCGCCTTGACCGGCATCGACGTCTCGTCAAGCGTCACGTCAAGCCCCGACCGCTGCAGACGCGACGTCACGTCGAGCCCGCGCCGCCCCCGCGCCCGCTTGAGTTTGTCGCCCGAGTCGGCCAAAGCCTGCAACTCCGTCACGACGAACCTCGGCACGATGATCGGCGACTGAATCAGACCCGTCGCCGCGAGGTCCACGATCCGCGCGTCGATCAGTGACGACGTGTCGAGCACCAGCGGCCTCGGTCCACGCAACTGCTTCGAGAACTCGACATACGGGATCACGAGCCGGAAATCGTCTTGCGTCTGGATGACCGTCGTGACGCCCAGATAGCACAGCGTGAGCCCCAGCATGATCTTGACCACGCTGACGAACGGTTGGAGGCGTTTGAGCGTTTCGCCCTCGCCGATCGCGGTCTGCATGAGCAGGTCGAGCACGACACCGAACGCGAGCGTCGCGAGCATGCCCCCCATCAGGCCAAGAAACACGCTGGAGATGGTCGAGATCTTCTTGTTGGGCGTGATGAGGTCGATCGTCAGTGCGACGCCGAAGAGGATCAGCGCCACGACGATCGGGATCCACCAGTCGATGGCCAGGTCGGCGGTGCTCTGCGCCGCCCGCAACAGCGCGACCGTGAGCACGAGCACCGCGAACGTGATTCGGATCACGCTCAGGATCAGCCTTCGCTGCCGGCGAGTGGCCTCGAAGGGATGAAGAAAATCCTCGTCCATGCTGTACTGTAGGGACGAGCAGCATGGATCGGATGCACGGATCCGGCGGGGGTGTGACCATGCTGTTTTGATCTGAGCCGCCCGGCGCGTGCCGGCGGGAGGGCGGGCGTGGTCTCATCGCCCAAGCCATCATTCGATCGCGCCTTGCCGCCGAGCGCTCCCGCCGACCGCTGGCGCGGTCGGCTCAGAAAAACAAATGGTCACACCCGCCCGGCGGGATTTCTCGCATCACTCGGAGCCGGGTGGGTTGGCCGAACGGCAGTGGGCGCACCACACTCCCGGGTCCGCCAGCATGAGCGACGCCAACGCGCTGTCCCGGGGGTTCCCATCCCGCGGCAGCATGGATTTCGGCGCGGGCGGGGGCGGCAGCCGGCGCGCGATCGACAGATACCGCTGCTCATATCGATCCGGGTGCTTCTGGTATTCCGGGTTGTTGACCGTGTGGGAGTAGTACTTCTCGAATCGCTTCATGAGTTCCGCGATCCGTGTCGCCGACGCCGGGTGCGTGGACAGGATCTCGGGCGGGCGCCCGCCCGCCGACTCGGCCTCGCGCTTGAGGATTTCCTGCACTTCGACCGCCCCCATCGGGTCGTACTTGAGTTTCTCCATATACCTCATGCCCAACCGATCCGCTTCGATCTCCTGATCGCGCGAGTACGACAGGGCGGCGATGTTGCCGATCGATTGGCCCGCCTGCGAGCCGGCGCTGCCCGTCCCCAAGACAGCATCGGCGATTGACCCCAGGATGCTCCCGCCCCCGACCAGCACCGCCTGCTGCACCATGCGGTCGTTGGTGTGCCGCGCGGTCACGTGCCCGACCTCGTGCCCCAGCACGGCAGCAAGCTGCGCTTCGTTGGTCATCTTGTCGGCGAGTCCTCGCGAGAGAAAGACCTTTCCGCCCGGGAGCGCAAAGGCGTTGATCACCGGCGAATCCAGCAGCGTGAACTCCCACGGCAGCGAGGGGTTGGCATCTTCCGTCACCGCCGCCAGCCGACTGCCGACCTCGGTGACATACGCCTGCAGTTCCGGACTATTGACTTTGCCGCCGAACTCCTGCGTCAGTTCGGGCTTGGCGTCAGTCCCGAGTTTGATTTCTTCCTCGCGCGACATGACGGCGAGTTGCGACCTCCCCGTCGTTGGATTGGTGGTGCACCCCGTCAGCCCGAGCGGGGCGGCGACCGTCAACATCAGCCACAAGCATCCGAAGATCGTCCGAGAGTGCATGGGTAACTCCGATGCGCGAAATCGCGCGGCTAGAAGTGAGCACCCATATTGTAAGGGCCATGCTTCCCCCGACCCATCCCGGGCCCGCCTCTTCCTCCGCCGACACCCCCGCGCCGGCGTGGACCTCTCGCGATCTGGCCGCGAACCCACACGCCCAGGGCGACAAGCCCGAACGCGTGCAGCGCATGTTCGCCGCGATCGCTCGCCGCTACGACCTCAACAACCGCGTCCATTCCCTCTGGCTGGATCAGTCCTGGCGTCGCTTCGCCGTGCGCCGGGCGGCGCCCACGCCGACCGACCACGCGCTCGACGTCGCCTGCGGCACCGGCGACCTGACCCAGGCGCTGGCCCGCGGCGGGGCGGCCCGGGTAACAGGCCTGGATTTCACTCAGGAAATGCTCGACTTCGCCGCGATCAAGCACGCCCGCCTCGCCCCCGGACTGCGCGAGCGCATCACCTACATCCGAGGCGACGCGCAAGCCCTGCCCTTCCCCGACGCCTCGTTCGACATCGTCACCATCGCGTTCGGCATCCGCAATGTCGCCGATCCGGCACGCGCCATGGGCGAGTTCCGGCGCGTGCTCCGCCCGGGCGGCCGGCTGGTGATTCTCGAGTTCGGCTCCCCTCGCCTCGCCCCCGTGCGATGGTTCAATGACCTCTACTGCAAGCGCATCATGCCGGTCACGGCGACGCTCATCAGCCGCGATCGCTCCGGCGCGTACAAGTACCTTCCCAAGTCCGTCGAGTCGTTCATGTCCCGTGACGACATGACGTCACTCATGCGTCGTCATCACTTCGCCGACGTGACCAGCGCTTCGCTCTCCATCGGCATCTGCTGGTGCTATCGCGGCGTCGCCTCGGTGTAGTCCGCTCGCGGGCCCGGCGGCGGCCCGGGCAGCACGCTCAGCGGCACCCGCACGAACTTCGGCCGGTACAGCACCGCTCGCTCGAATACGTCGCCGAAATCGCCGTTGACGGCGTACGTCACCAGCAACTCGCCGGGCCGCGAAAGCCCCGCGTGTCCCTTGGCCGCGTACGCAAACGTCCCCTTCCCCCAGTCCGGCGTGTCGTACACCGCCTTGGCGATCGACCATGGCCCGCGCGGATCCAGCGCCGTCCGCGCCCAGATGCTCCGGTTCAGGAACGGCTCGCTGTAGATCATCACCAGCACGTCGCGCCCCTCCCACCTCACTCGCTGCACCGTAAACTCGTCCGGCACCCGCGGCACATCGGACCCGAGGACGACAAGCCCCTCCCGCCTCCAGCGCTCGGGCTGCGCCAGATCGTCCCCATCGGCCCGCGCCACCGTCAGCCGCTGCGTTCCATCGCGATCGGTGTGCGCTCCAAACACCGCGTACTCCCCGGACTCGTCGGGCCACGGCACGATGGCAAGCGCGTCGTTCTCGCCTTCTCGTACCGGCTCCCCGTGCAATGGCGCCGCGCTCACCCGCGGATTCACCCGCTGCACACTCCTCCACTGATCCGGCGGAGCCGCCGGGTTCTGGACCGTGATCACCGCCCCGCCGACGCGCCGGAAGTTCCACATCCCATCCGGGTTCCCGCTTGGACCGATCGCGGTGGCGAAGAGCACCAGCCGGTCCTGCGGCCTCGTGATTCGCACGCCGTCGTTCATGAGCCAGTACCATGTCCCCTCGGGGAAGAGCCCGGGCGCGGGACTCGTCCAGGCCGCCGCGGCGAGGCCCTCGAACTCCTCCGGCCCGGCGAACTGAACGGATTCCCACGCGGGCGCGGCGCCCCGCTCCGGCGTCGGGTGCCACGCCACACCCGCGCGCATCATGCGCGACCGCTCGCCCACGCGTGAACCCCCTATCACCGGCCCGAAGATCGAATCCCCGAACAGCCACAGGGTGCGACCATCGCGCAGGTCGATCGAGTGCGCAATATCGCCGCCGTTCCAGCAAGACGCGCGGGTGAACACCGAATCCCACGGCTCATCAACGGTGGCTTCGGCCAGTGTCGGCGCATCCGCCGGCTCGGATTCGGTTGCGGCGCACCCGCCGATCGTCGCCGCGATCAACACCGTCACCAGCCCGATGATCGCTTTCATCACGCAAGGGTAGAGTGATCGCTCGATAACCGCCGGCCCGGGCGCGGGCGCGTTACCTCTGATAACCGCGTGCCAAGCGCGGGCGCTCGCGCGGGATTGGAGCGACCGCGATGCGCAACGAGTTCTCGCCCGTGCGCCGGCGTCCGGGCCTGTTCAACATTCATGCGATCAACCGCTCGGGTTCGATACTCGGAGTGTTCCCGCTCTGCTGCGGGACGGCCGCCGGGATTCGCGGCCGAATAACTACAACTCGGCATCCGCCGGCGGTGGAACCGCGCAAAGGTCTGCTTTGTGACCGGAGCGCTCGATGATTTCTGAACAGTCCGTTTCGTCGTTCTTTGAGGCCCTGATCGCTGGTGACCGCGCCAAGGCCCGTCAACTCGTCGCCGACTCGCGCAAATCCGGGCATACCCCGGACGACCTCATCGCCGGGCTCTTCTGGCCCACCTACAACATGATCGACTCACTCTACCGGACGCACCGCCTGGGGTGTCTCAATCATCACATGGCGGTACGACTCCTGCGCGTGCTGGTCGATCAGAACGCCGCGCTGCTCAACTGCGCCGGCACCCGCAACAAGTCCATCTTCGCCGTGTGCGGGCCCAACGAGAGCGAGGAACTCGCCGCGCAGATGGCGCTGGACGTGCTTGAGGGCGCGGGCTACAGCGTCACATTCGCCGGGAGCCGCATCGCCAACGATGAAGTCCTCGCCCGCGTCAACGACGAAAAGCCCGACGTACTGCTTCTCTTCGCGTCCGCGGCCGAGGATCTTCCCAGCATCCGCGCCCTCATCGACACCATCCGCGAGATCGGGAGTTGCCCGAACATGCAGATCGCCGTCGGGGGCGGGGTGTTCAACCGGGCCGAGGGCCTGGCCGAGGAGATCGGCGCCGACGCCTGGGCCACGTCGCCGATGGAACTCGCCGACGTTCTCATCGCCGAGCCGTCGCGCCGCGCGATCTCGTCGCAGCGCACGGTGGGACGCACTCGAAAACGCCGCGCGGCCTGAAATGCCGCTCTTGCCCCGCTGCGCATCCGACACCCGGGGGCAGGCGCCCCCGGGGTGTCATGGCCGGCCAAGGTGTTATTTCGCCAACTTGGCGATCAGGCGCCACACGTCGTGCGGCTCCAGCCCGCGCCCGGTCTTCTGGTTGAACGCCTCCACCAGCACGTCAAACGTGCCGGTAAAGGGCAACTGATCCCGCTGCCCGAGCGACCCCACCGCCTCGATCACCTGACGCTCCAGTACCTGCTCTTCCTTTCGGTCGATCCGAGGCGGCGAGACCTTGGTTCGTCCCACCTTGGGCAGTTTCCCGGCCTTGCGCAGGTTGTGCAGTCGGTGAAAGACCTCGCGCGGCGTCGCCCCGCGGGCATCGCCGTCCACCGCGCGGTACAGGCGATCAAACTCCGGCGTGTAGGGCAGATCATCGAGGGTTCGGCCGATCGTGCCATACGCCTCGATCAACACCTGCTCATCGAGCCCTCCCGTCGCCAGCCCCGGAAATAACGTCGCGCCGTTGACACCCGCCGGTGTCGCCGCTTGCGGAGTGCGGTCGGCGGCGGCGCCGGCCCCACTCGACGCCCCCGTGCGGCCCGCGGCCTCACGCTCGCCCCGGGCCCGCGCCAACGCTTGACGATAGCCCAAGACGCCCGCATTCCCCGCGGACTGATAGCCGGACGCCACGCGCGAGGCGCCCAGCACGTCGTGCACCGCGGCGTCGATCTTCACTCCGCTCTGCCCGTGCGCATCCAGCGCGGCGCGAATCTCCTGACGCGAAAGTTGCGCCAGCGAATGCCGGCCGCTGGCTTCGCACTGTCGCACCAGCGACCCCACCACCTGGTGCGACGTGCGGAACGGAACTCCGATCGTCACCAAATACTCCGCCAGCGCCGTCGCGTCCAGGAACCCCCGGTCCAGGGTCGCGGCGATCCGCGGCCCATCGAACGTGGCCGATGCCACGATCCGCGCCGTCATCTCCAGGCAGTCCCGCGTCATGTCGAACGCGGCGAAGATATGACGCTTGTCCTCCTGCAGGTCGCGGTTGTACGCGATCGGCAGCCCCTTGCAGATCGTCAGCAGCGCGACGAAGTGCCCGTACACGTTCCCGCATCGGCCCCGGATCAGTTCCAGCATGTCCGGATTCCGCTTCTGGGGCATCATCGACGAGCCCGTCGTGTACCGCTCGTCCAGCCGGACGAACCCGAACTCGGTCGTGCAGTAGATGATCCACTGCTCCGCCCATCGCGAGAGGTGCATCGCGATGCGCGACATGACGTACATCGCGTCGAGCGCGTCGTCGCGCGACGCGGTCGCCTCGATGCTGTTCGACGACACCTCGGTGAATCCCAGCGCCGCGGCGGTGCGTGCCCGGTCCAGCGGCAGCACGCTCCCAGCCGCCGCGCCAGAGCCGAGCGGGCTCGCGTCGGCCCTCGCCAGCCGGGCAAGATCAGCCAGGTCGCGCTGCATCATCGCGTGCCAGGCCATCAGTTCGCCCCCCAGGCAGATGGGCTGGGCCCGCTGCATGTGTGTGTACGACGGCATCACGATCCCGCCGTCGCGCTCCGCCAGGTCCTCCAGCGCCCGCATGACCTGATCGACCAGGCCACGCAGCGTCTGGCACGCGTCGCGCAGCCACAGACGCAGGTCCAGCGCCACCTGATCGTTCCGCGAGCGGCCCGTGTGCAACTTGCGCCCCGCGTCGCCGATTTTTTCCACCAGCGCCGCCTCGATGCACATGTGCACGTCTTCAAGTTCCGGCTTCCATCCGCTCCACGCTCCCGGTCCGCCCACGGCGTGCGGGCCCGCGGACGCCGACTCGATCTCTCGCTTGATCTCCGCGAGCCCGTCCCGGATGGCGCCCAGGTCGGGCCCGGTGATTAGTCCGACGTGGCAGAGCATCTCCGCGTGCGCCAGCGAGCCGCGGATATCGACCTCGTACAGACGAGTGTCGTACGACAGGGACTCGACGAACCGTGCCGCCAGTGGATCGCTCCCCGAGCCCTCACCGCCCTTGGCATGCTCCCAAGGCTTGGAGGCGGCGCCCGATGCCCCTGACAGGCTCGGCCCCGATTGCTTCGTCTTTGAGTTCCTCGCTCGCTGGCTCATGCCAGAGCGTATGGGTCTGCTTCACGACCAGAGCGGCGCGATCGCAAACGCGAATCGGGCCGCGGCGGGTGGTGCCCGCCGCGGCCCAGGAGAACCACAGTTCGTTGTGTGAGCGGCGCTACGCCAGCACGTCCAGATGTCGGGCAAGCCGATCCGCCGCCACTTCCAGTTTCGCCGGCGAGTCATATTCACCCGCGGCAAGTTGCGCCCGCACCCGCGCCACGAGTTCGCGGCGAATCTCGCCGCCCGCGTCCCGGGACAGTTCGATTGAATCGCTGATTCGCCGGGCTCGCTGGATCACACTCTTGCTCCCTGCACCGGACGAACAACACGACGCAACAGGCGATTCTTCCGCCGTCTGGCCAACGCCCGAGCCTCGCACGTCCGTCGTCACTCTGGTCAGATGCTGCCGGCCGCTGCACGGTTCACAGGCGCCGCTTTGGATAGGAAGCATGGTTCGGTCTCCCGCCGACGAATACCCACATGGATACCGCCGGGCGTCGCACAATACGACGCGATCCATCGCCTATGAGCCGCCGCAATCCTTCGCAGTGGCAAACACTCTGCTTTCGAGTTGCCGGATCGAGCGGCTGCTTGCCGAGTTCATCGATCCGACCGGTTGCACCATTTGTATCGACGACTCATGCGCCGTCCCTTGAGTCAACGAATCTTTTTTGTGTTCGATCGTAAATGCTTCTATTTCACGACTTTACGCACAATAACATCGATTCGGAACCGCCTCGCTCGTCAGAGTTTTTTTTGAAAACTCTTGGCCCCATTCGACCGGTCGGCCATCCTTGCGCGTTGAATCTTCAGCCCCGTCCGGTTCACTTTGTTTGGTGTTGTTTTGGTGATTTCTGCCTGCGGAATCCCACATTTTGCGACCCCGACAGGTCATCGTCCGCCGGCGAACTAGTATGTTACGCGTTCGCGCGATTCTTGCTTACCAGCGCCGGACGGTGGAACTCGACCCGCCCGGCGGGCCGAACGTATCGATGCCCCTTTCAACCACTCCTCCCGAGCCGTAAACCGTCCCGACCGTGACGAATCACCCACTGACATCCTGGCGCCGCCGATGGATGGGCGCTGGCACGGCGGCCCTGCTGGCGACCGTCTCCCCGGGCTGCCATCGCAGTTCCGGCTACCTGTCGCCGGATCTGGATGATCAGGGCGATCGGGCAACCGCGGCGTATTACCGCGATCAGGTCCGACAGGTCTTTGGAACCGACCTCGTACGGGTCGAGCCTCTTCGCGAGGCGTCGATCACGGCCGATGAATACTCCAAGTTGCGACGGCAATTGGACCTGCGGGAAGTCGCGTCGCGCGCGCCCCGTCCCGGGCCGGCAATGGCGGCTCGCGAGTTCACCACGCACGACTGGGAATCCGACCGACCCGCCCCCCGTCCCGCGCCCGCCGCTGCGCCGGAGCCCCGGCAATCACCGATCGCTGCTAGGTCGGCTCACAAAGACGGCGCGAATGCCGGGGTTGATCCGGCTGGTGCGGGCGACGCCGTGCCCGAGCCGTTTTCTCGCCAAGTCGATATGACGGCGGATCCCAACTCCACCGATCGGGGATCGCCCTGGGACGCCGCAGGAGACAAGTCACGCCAGCGCCGCGCCCTGGCACGCCAAACCGCCGAAACAGGAACCGCAACGGATCCGTCGGTGCCGGCGCCCCTCCCCACGCCCGCGAGCGGTTCCGAGCCAGCATCGATCGATCCTGCCATTGCCGCCCTGGTACTCTCGGACGCGCCGACCTTGCTGGATGAGTCCGCTTTCCCAGCGAGCGACGGACGCGCGAGCGATCGGCCCAGCACATCCCCCGCGGGCGGCTCGGGCTGGTCGATCGTGATCGCCGTCTTCAACGGCGATGAACAAGCGGCGCTGGCCCGCCAGGCGCTCGCGGAGATCCAGACCGACGGTCGGCTGCCTGAAGCATTCATCCAGGAGCGAGGCCGCGCGACCGCGATCTGCGTGGGGTCATACCCCGGCGCCGAGGACCGCGCGGCCCAATCGGACCTTCACCGCATTCAGACGATGGAGTTCACCGCGGCGGGCGGAGCCACGAAGCCGTACGCGACCGTCTATCTCGCGCCGCCAATCGATGCCGCCCCAGTCAAGAACGAGTACGACCTTCGCACCGCCAAGCGAACCTTTGGGAAGGACGCCCTCTACACGCTCCAAGTGGGGTTCTACGGTCGAGAGGAGGTCAATCGACTCTCACCGGAAGACAAGAAGACAGTCCAGGCAGCCGCCGAGGAGGCCGCCGCCCAACTGCGACGGGAAGGCGAACTCGCCTTCTTCTACCATGGGCCCAACCGGAGCATGGTCACCGTCGGCGTCTTCGGTCCCGAGGATTTCAACCCGATGAACCCCGGGAATGAATCGCGCCGGCTACGCGACGCGCGCCGCCGGCATCCGCTGAACCTCTACAACGGCCAGGGTTACACGGGCAAGACCCCCGGCATGCGCGAGGCCAAACTGGTCCCCAGCGCGCTGGTGGCGGTGCCGGAGCGATAGCCCCCCTCACGGGCATACCCCTTTCCCCGCGGGCGAGCGACCGAGCGAATCCAAAAGCACAGACCCCCGAGGCCGTAGCCACGGGGGTCTGGAAATGAACCACATCTCGAAATGTGATCAGCAGCCCATCGGCGGAGCGAAGAAGCAGCCCAGGAAGTCGAAGAAGTCCTGAGTGTCCGTGAGCCCGCTGCTGTTGTAGTCGGCGTTGTTGTTGAAGAAGTCGGCGAGGAAGTCCACGAAGTCCTGGCTGTTCACGCCGTCCACATCGTTCCAGTCGCACGGACACGTGGGCACCGGGATCTCGCCGGGGACGCCGACGCGGCCCTGCGACGACATGACCGAGTTGGGATCGCCCGGATTACCCGGACGCCACAGGCCGATCGTCACTTCGCCCGGTCGCGGAGCAACGTTGGCGTCGAAGCGGAAGTTGTACAGCGTGCCCCAGCGCAGCGCGTTGGCGCTCTGGTTCTGGGCGAAATCTTCGGTGGACCAGACCAGGGGCGAGCCGTCGGAGACTTCGCCGTTGATCTTGGACGCGGTCCAGTCCGTGCCCGAGAAGTTCACGTTGCCCGGGCCGTCGCCGGAGTGGTAGTCCACGTCATGGAACCCGATGTTGGTCACCATGACGCCCGCGGGAATCGGAACCTCGAACGTCCCGCCGGAGCGGTGGGAGTTCATGTTCTGGACCGCGTACTCGTAGTTCCACATGCCGTTGCCCAGGTCGGTGGCCTTCATCGCGACGATGAACAGACCTTCGGAGAACCCGGTACCCGAGCCGACCGGAACGTCGGCCTCCAGAACATTGCCGTCGGTATCCTGCCAGGCGCGGATGGCCTGCTGAGCGCGCTGCGTCGTCCCGTTGAACGAGAACGTCCAGGCGCTGCCGGACCCGCTCACGTTGCAGCGGCGGTACGACTCGTTGTTGTACTTGTTGAGCCCGTTGTTGGTGGTCGCGTCGTCGGGGGTGACGTACTGACCGGCGACGAAGTAGAGGACGCTGGCCGAACTCGGCTCCATCTCAGCCGCCTTGAGTTGGCAGCGGCGGGCGACCGAGCCGCTCCAGGTAGGATTGGCGGGCGGGTAGGTGAAGGCGCCGGTGCTGGCGTTGACCTGCCACTTGGGGCCAAGGCCGCCCTGAGAGCCGTTGCGGGCCGAGGTGTACGGGTCGGAGCAGTGCACGCCCAGATGGGTCCCGTCGGTCGATTGGCAACCGGAGCAGCACAGGTTCTGGGAAAGAGCGAAGAAGCCGTGCTTGAGCCAACTCTGCCCGATCTGCTCGAACGTGGTCACGCCGTTCGCGCCCGTCTTCATCTTGAAGGCGGTCTGCGAGATCGCGGGGTGCTGATTGGTGCTCTGGATCCAGTTGAGCCAGACGTTGCCGATGTTGCAGGACGTGGTGCCGACGGAGATGGCGTCGATGGTGCCGACGTTCGTGTAGTTCGACACGCCGTTGAGGTCGCCGACGATCACGTCAGGGCCGTTGCAGTTGCCCAGGGGGGTGCATTGAGTCGGGATGACGCCGTTGGAGCAGTTCTGCCCGAACGCCGCGCCGGCACACGCCAGCAGAGAACCCGCCACCACGCCCAGTTTGCTCATGTGATTCATCGGTTCACCTCGTTGTACGAATGTGCGGGAAAGTGAGACGCAAATGGGCCTTCGGGCCCCGGTTGCATGTTAGACAGTGAATACCGCGCCGACCGACTGGTGTTGCTGATTTCGCCAAAACGAATGAGGCCCCCGGGGTGAACTCGCCCGGGGGCCTCAAGGCGAAACCGTCAGGTCAAATCACGCTCAGCAGCCCATCGGCGGAGCGAAGAAGCAGCCCAGGAAGTCGAAGAAGTCCTGGCTGTCCGTGGCGCCGCTGTTGTTGTAGTCGGCGTTGCCGCTGAAGAAGTCGGCGACGAAGTCGAAGAAGTCCTGGCTGTTCAGGCCGCCCGCTTCGTTCCAGTCGCACGGACACGCGGGCATCGGGGGATCGCCCGGCACATTCAGACGCCCCTGCGGCGAAACCACCGACGATGGATCGCCGGGGCTCGGCGGACGCCAGAGCCCGATCGTGACGGACCCTGACTTGGGCATGACATTGGCATCGAAGCGGAAGTTGTACAGCGTGCCCCAGCGCAGCGCGTTGGCGCTCTGGTTCTGGGCGAAGGTCTCGGTGGACCAGACCAGGGGCGTGCCGTCGGAGACTTCGCCGTTGATCTTGGACGCGGTCCAGTCCGTGCCCGAGAAGTTCACGTTGCCCGGGCCGTCGCCGGAGTGGTAGTCCACGTCATGGAACCCGATGTTGGTCACCATGACGCCCGCGGGAATCGGAACCTCGAACGTCCCGCCGGAGCGGTGGGAGTTCATGTTCTGGACCGCGTACTCGTAGTTCCACATGCCGTTGCCCAGGTCGGTGGCCTTCATCGCGACGATGAACAGACCTTCGGAGAACCCGGTACCCGAGCCGACCGGAACGTCGGCCTCCAGAACATTGCCGTCGGTATCCTGCCAGGCGCGGATGGCCTGCTGAGCGCGCTGCGTCGTCCCGTTGAACGAGAACGTCCAGGCGCTGCCGGACCCGCTCACGTTGCAGCGGCGGTACGACTCGTTGTTGTACTTGTTGAGCCCGTTGTTGGTGGTCGCGTCGTCGGGGGTGACGTACTGACCGGCGACGAAGTAGAGGACGCTGCCCGAACTCGGCTCCATCTCAGCCGCCTTGAGTTGGCAGCGGCGGGCGACCGAGCCGCTCCAGGACGGATTGGCGGGCGGGTAGGTGAAGGCGCCGGTGCTGGCGTTGACCTGCCACTTGGGGCCAAGGCCGCCCTGGGAGCCGTTGCGGGCCGAGGTGTACGGGTCGGAGCAGTGGATGCCCAGGCGGGTGCCGTTGGTCCCCTGGCAGCCGGCGCAGCACAGGCCCTCGGAAAGGGCGAAGAAGCCGTGCTTGAGCCAACTCTGCCCGATCTGCTCGAAGGTGGTCACGCCGTTCGGGCCTGTCTTCATCTTGAACGCGGTCTGCGAGATCGCGGGGTGCTGATTGGTGCTGTCGATCCAGAGCAACTGGGCGTTACCGATGTTGCAGGACGTGGTGCCTACGGAAATGGCGTCGATGGTGCCGACGTTGGTGTAGTTCGACACGCCGTTGAGGTCGCCGACGATCACGTCAGGGCCGTTGCAGTTGCCGATGGGGTTGCATTGCGTCGGGATGACGCCGTTGGAGCAGTTTTGTCCAAAGGCGGCTCCGGCGCAGGCCAGGAGCGCCAGCGAAGAGACCGTACACATTCCAATCTTGTTCACTTTGGTCATCAGTTTCACCTCTTCTACGTCAAAACAATGTGCGTCGTGGGTGTCGAGCCTCCAAGCCCGAATGCGACATTCACCCAGTTCCCCAGCGATGCTTGATTAGGCCATTCGGTCAAATTCGCTTGCCCGCTCAGGCCGATTGATAAACTCAATGGTTGAAAAAACACGCGGCGCGCCAAGCACGCCAGTCACGATTGCGTCTGGAAAAAGTACTGCCCTGTACCATCAAAAGGTACCTTCGGTTGCTGATATTGCCAACTCACTCTGCCGAGTATTTCATCCGAATACGAACCAAAAATGTTGCAAATGCTCTTTGTTGGCTGATCACAGCCAATGACCCCTAGTGTACCGAGACCGAGCAATGCACCGCCCCATTGCGGTTTTGGGACTCCAGGCTCGGGATCGGCGCCGTTTCCACATCAGGACCAAGCGCCGCAGAAAGGGCCTCGCGACAGGCCCGGATGAGCGGGTCAAACATCGACCCGCCTCCTGCCGCGACCGGGAGGAAATAGGTGCCCGCCATCTGAATCCCGTTGACCGGGCACAGACTCCGGTCGGCATCGCTCAAACCGGGGATCGGCGCCACGGTGAACCCGGCTTCACGCAGGATCGACCAAAGACGGGCGCGCGACGCGTCGCGACGCCGGATGGCTCGCAGATACGCGCGCGCGTGGGGGCTCAGCGAAGGCTCCCAGGGGGCGTGCACCCACGATGTCATGGTGTCGAGCGCCAGCAAGACGCGGTGCAGGTTGCTGACGCCGTGGTCGGCGGGCCCGTTCGAAAAGTGGCGGACGAACGACTCGACGATCTGCCCGTGCCGGCCGACCGCTTGGGAGAGCACCGCTCCGAAGAACATGTCGAGCAGTTCGATCCATCGAGAGGCGGCCAGGTACTGCCGTGCCGCGCGCAGGCGGGGCTTGGGCAGCAGCCGCGCGCGCTCAATCACGTCGAGGGCGCATGAGAGGACCATCCGAACGCCGGCTCGCTCGTCCACCACGAGCGCCACCACCGCGGCCCCTTGGCGGCGAACCGAGACCTCGTAGTCGATGTGGTACGAAACCGCGGGAAGCACCACCACCCGATCGACGCCGAACTCTCCTCGGAGGGCTTCGGTCGCTTGCTGGGGTGAAAGCCCCAGGGATACGTTGCGCGCGACTTCCGCTTCACCCGTCAGCAGGAGTCGGCGCGCCAGATCGCGGGGATCCGCGCAGACGATGAGGTTGCCGCCTTGAAAAAGCAGGGGCGACGGGATGACGGGCAACTCCACCCGTTCAAGCGCTCGCACCGCGACCGCTTCGCCCGGAACGAGGACCGATCCATCATCGCCGCGGCTTGGATATCGCGGCGCAAGCACGGCCCGGCGGACCGCCCCGGTTTGACCACCGGAGTCATCATCACGCGCGACGACGCCGGCGCGAGCGTTGTCCTGTGCCCATTGCGACACGGTGGCCGGGACGGAAAGGATCGTGACCGGCGCCGCTCGCGTCCACGAGCGCACGCACGAAGCAAACTCGGCTTCGTACACGGACTCGATCGTCACGAGCAAGGGGACATCGGGGAGCGCGTCGGCGACGCGGCGGATCAGGTCGAGGTTGTCGCCGGAGCCGGGACCGAACCAGTGCCCGCCTCGCGTCATTTGAGCGCGCAGCAATTCCGGGGGGGCGGGGGCGGAGTCGTCACCGGGGTCGAACGTCGCCGAAGTGCGCCGGAACGAGAAGCGCAGATCGTGACCGAGATATTCAGGATTGCGGAGCAGTTCCGCGGCGATGCGCCGAACGACACCCGCCGCGGACGGCTCCGCGGGCGGTGATTCACCGTGGAAATGCCGCAGCAGGTCGATGGGCAGCCCGAGCGACGCGAGGCGCGCGAGTTCGGCCTCACCCGCGTGAGCGAATCCACTCGGTCCCAGCGACCTGACCGCCCGGCAGACGCACGCCACCAGCCCAGCGCGGGCGAGTTCAGCACTCACCTGCCCCGCGACCGCGCGCTCCGCGGGGTCTTCGGGCACCGTGTCGGGTGCGACCGGACATCGCTCTGAGCGGCCGGCCGCGACCTCTGACCAGAATGCCCGGCAGCCCGGGCGGGCTTCGCAGACAGCCCGCATTGGTTCCGGAATGTCGGATTCGGACAATCGCACGATGCTGACCGGCGTGCATCCGGGCGCGGGGGAGACCCAAGAGGAGTCGGCGGACGCCGCGGGCGGGACGGGTTGCGACGATGCGGCCGCCGAATCATCGGGAACGACGACCCGGTATCGCTCTTCAAAGGAAGACCGCACGACGCGGTCAACAATGTGATCAAGCAGGCTATCCGGCAGGGAAAGATCGGCGACGCAGCCGAGCCCGACTCGCTGCGCCAGCACGTTCGCTCGCACTTCCGCTTCGATTTCCCCGGGGAGTTGATCCAACTCCGGCGGGAGCGGGCTGCCTGAAGAAGGACTCATCGCCAGAACGTAGGCGAGCGAGGCTCGTCGCGAGGCAGCCTTCCAAGCCGGGTGTGACCTTCGCCACTCTCCCTTCCCTCCCTCCACGTGCACGATACCGTTCGCGATTATCGGAGTTGACCATGAACGCCGTCGTCCTCGCGATCTTTGCCGGGCTCTTCTGGGGCGTCGGCGAACTGTGCACGAAATGGGTGCTGCACACGAAGCAGGTAGGGCCGATCACGGCGGTCACGGTGCGCTCCGTCGTCGCGCTCCCCGCCATCCTGATGGCGTATATCGTGGCGGTGCACGTGCTGAAACTCAGACAGGAACCGGCGACGTGGTACCGGGCCGACGCCCGGACACTCTGGACGCTGGTCATCGGCTCGGGGCTCTGCGCCGGAGCGGCGGCGCTGATCTGCTTTTACGCGGCACTCAATCTCGGCGAGATTTCGCGGATCAAGCCGATCGCGTTTACCATCGCGCCGGCGACGGCAGTGCTCCTGGGCTATCTCCTGCTGGGAGAAGCAATGTCCGCGCGAAGGTGGATCGCGGTCGCCATGATCCTGGGCGGCGTGCTCCTGCTGACCAGCGCCCCCAAGCCCGCGACGGCGCCGGCGGACTTGAACAGCACCGCCGAAACTCACGATGCGGCGAGTCGGTAGCACTCATCATCGCCTGGCGGAAAACCTTGAAAGGAACGGCCAATGACACGAAAAATGTATCTAGGGATTGGTGCGATCGGAGTGGCGGTGGTCGCGGCGGCGATCCCGCTCCTGGCCCAGCAGCCGTATCCCACCGTGCCGTCGGGCAAGACGACCGTCAAGGACCTGGTGGTGCCGTCGGGCATCTATCAGACGTTCGTGCTGGCGTGCAGCGGGAATGCCGACAGCACCGCGCGGGTGGTGCTCAAGACGCCGTCGGGCGAACTCACGGTCATCGTGCGAGGCGGCGACACATCCGTGGTGCCGCTGGGGTCATGGACGCTGGCACAGCAGGCGACCATGAAGGTGACCGAAGGCCCCGGAGCGACGCTGTACGTGAGCGCGATGACGGTCGGCGGGCCGGTGAACTTCGACCAGGCGAAGAAGTGACACCCGCGTGGACCAGCCGCGCCCGTCTGAACCGCCCCGGGGGCACGTGGGCCGACCGGTCGCTGGTCGGTCGCTGGCGCGACTCGGCTCAGATGGAGCCGGCCTTGCTACGACGCCAGTTCCCACGCGGTCAGCATGCCGATGAGCGGCAGGTCCGGAACAATCGACTCGACGAGTTCGTCGTGCTCGAAGAGGAACGGCGCATCGCCCCCCGTGGCGACCACGCGCGGATAGGCCTCGTAATACTCGGCGTAGCGGTCGATGAGCAGGTGCACCAGCCCGACGATGGAACCGGTCACGCCGAGGTTGATCGCTTCGACGGTGTTCTTTCCGAACGGAGCCTCCGGGGAGGCGTGCAGGTGCTGGGGGGCGATATCGGCCTTGGGGAGGGCGGCGGTATGTTCGTGGAGGGCATCGCGCATCATCGACATGCCCGGCGCGATCGCCCCCCCGTGGAACGTGCCCTCGCCGTCAACGAAATCAACGGTGACGGCGGTGCCGGCATCGACGATGATGCACGCCTGCTGCGAGCGCGCGAACGCGCCGAGCGCGTTGAGCAACCGATCCTGCCCGACGGTGGCCGCGTCGGAGAGGGTGTGCGGAATCGGGATCGGAATATCGGCGCCGATTCGCTGAACGTTTAGGTCGCCGTGCTGGGCGAGCGCCCGGTTGAGCCGGTCGGCCGCGGGCTGGTTCACGGACGCGATGAGGACGCGCTGGACCCCATATCGAGCGGTCATCTCGAGGACCGCGTGCTCGAGGGCGCCGGGGTCGGCGCACTCGACGACGCGGGAGGGCTCCAGCGTCGAGCCGGAGGCCGCCGCGAGGCGTGCACGCGTGTTCCCGATGCTCACCAGGACGATTTCAGCCTGCGGCTCGCTCATGGGCGCGGAGTGTACGCGTGTGAGAGACGACCTGCGGTCGCCGCCTGCTGCGGGAGCCATTGAGGGCACTCGCGGGCACGCGGGCGCTGGGATCCGGGGTGCCGGTTTCCGAACAAGATCCATCCAACCAGCGCCGGCAGGCGCAGAACCGGCCGATTCCAGCGGCGGTGGACGCTCTATCCGCACTGCTAGAATGGACGCTGCGCGCGCCGATGCAGACAGACCGGCAAGGGGCGGTGGCGTGCAGAGATTCAAGGTTTGACTTATGAACTCGACTCCGAGAGCCAACAAGCCTTCGGTCAACGGCTGGAACGCCGAGTATCTCGAAGCGCAGTACGCCTCGTACAAAGCCGATCCAGATGCCATCGCCCCGGATCTGGCATCGTTCTTCGACGGATTCGACCTGGCGATGTCTCGGACGGGCGGCGGCGGAACGGTCAACGGCGACGACCTTCGCGTGGCGGTGGGAACGTATGCGCTGATCGAGGCGTACCGGTCGCGCGGGCACCTTGAAGCCGCCATAGATCCTTTCGGCCGGCCCCGAAAGTCCGTCGCCGCGCTCACGCTTGCGGCCCACAACCTTCTGGAATCAGACCTGGACCGGGTGGTGGATGCGGGGACACTCGCGCTGCCCGCGGGCTCGCCCGCCACGCTCCGCTCGGTCTTGGAGTGCCTGCGCCGGACGTATTGCGGGCCCGTGGGCGCGCAAGTCGCGGGCGTCACCAGCGACGAAGAGCGAAACTGGCTGATCGCTCGTTTCGAGGGGTTCGCCGGCGCGTTCACCGCCGCGCCGTCTGAGCAAGCCGAGTTTGCCCGGCAGATGATCCGCTCGGAAGAACTCGAGTTCCTGCTCCAGAAGCGCTACCCCGGGTATAAGCGATTCAGTCTCGAAGGGGGCGAGTCGCTCGTGCCGGCGCTCAACGCGCTGATCAACGCGGCTCCGGAGAGCGGTGTCGAAGAGATCATCGTCGGCATGCCGCATCGCGGGCGAGTCAACATCCTGGCGAGCGTGCTGGGTAAGTCGTTCGAGCAGGTGTTCACCGAGTATCACGATAACTTTCATGGCCCGTTGTCGGATGTCGGCGGCGACGTCCCGTACCACCAAGGGTTCTCCGCGACGCGCCAGACGCCTGCCGGAAAGTACATCGACCTCTCCCTTTCACCGAACCCCAGCCACCTGGAATCGATCAACGGGGTTGTCGAGGGGCGCGTGCGCGGCAAGCAGCGGTTGCGGCGCGACAGCGAGCGACGCAAGGTGATCCCGCTGCTGATGCACGGCGACGGCGCGGCGATCGGACAGGGCGTCGTGGCGGAGGTGCTGAACTACTCGCAACTCGACGGGTACACGACCGGGGGCACGATCCACATCGCGGTCAACAACCTCGTCGCGTTCACCACCGGCGAAGAAGACGGCCGCACGAGCGAGTACTGCACTGATTATGCGAACATCATCGGAGCGCCGGTGTTCCACGTCACGGCGAGCGATCCGGACGCCGCCGTCGCTATCTGCAGGCTCGCGCTGGAGTACCGGCAACTCTTCCGCAAGGACATCTTCATCGACTTCGTGTGCTTCCGGCGATACGGGCACAACGAGCAGGACGAGATCTCGTACACGCAGCCGTGGATGGCCGAGGCGGTGAGTTTCAAGAAGAACGCGGGGCTGGTGAAGGCGTACTGCGGGCGGCTCGCGGAGACCGGCGTGTTCAGCCAGCAGGACGAAGCCGCGGAGCGGGCACGCGTGCAGGAAGCCCTCGGCGCGGCGTTCGACCGCGCGAAGGAATCGCCGGTGGATCCGCAGGTGCCGCCCGGTAAGGCGAGGTGGTCCCACATCCGGCGTGAGTTCTCGTTCGAGGCGGTGAAGACATCCGTGAAGGAGGAACTGCTGAAAGAAGTGTGCGCGGCGTTTGACCGCGTGCCGGAGGGGTTCAGCGTGAACCCGAAGTTCAAGAAGATCATCGACGAGCGGGCCCACCTGCTGCGGACGCGCCAGGTGAGTTACGCCGACGCCGAGACGCTGGCGTTCGGCACGCTGCTGCTCGAGGGGCACGGGGTGCGCGTGAGCGGGCAGGATTCGCGCCGGGGGACGTTCAGCCACCGCCACGCCGCGACGCGCGACATGGTGACCGAGGAGGTCTATTTCCCCCTCAACCACATGCGGGCGATCGCGGACCACCCCGCGCAGGCGGGTAAGCCCGGGCCCGACGGAAGACCCACGCAGGGCCGCCTGTGCGTGCACGACAGTCCGCTGTCGGAGGTCTCCGTGCTCGCGTTTGATTATGGGTACTCGATGACGGATCCCGACATGCTGGTGTGCTGGGAGGCCCAGTTCGGCGACTTCAACAACGGCGCGCAGGTGATGATGGATCAGTACTTCGCCGCCAGCGAAACCAAGTGGCAGCGATGGTCGGGCATCACCCTGCTCCTCCCGCACGGGTACGAGGGAGCCGGGCCGGAGCACTCGTCGGCGCGGGTCGAACGGTTCCTGCTGTTGTGCGCGGAGCACAACCTGATCGTCGCATACCCGTCGACCGGAGCCCAGGTTTTCCATCTTTTGCGCCGGCAGGTCAAGGCGCCGTACCGCAAGCCGCTCATCGTCATGACTCCCAAGAGCATGCTGCGTCCCCACACCAGCACGATCGACGACCTGACCCGCGGCTCGTTCGAGGAGGTCATCGACGACCCGATGTTCGCGGGCGGGAACGGCGCGGCGGGCGGCGATCGGAAGAAGGTCACGCGTGTCGTGCTCTGCGCCGGAAAGATCTACCACGATCTGGACAAGCGCCGAAAAGAAACAGGCGTGAAGAACGCGGGCGACACCGCGATCATCCGAGTCGAGCAGTTGTACCCGCTGCATACGGGCCTGCTCTCGAAGATCATCGCCGCATACCCGACCAAGACGAAGCAGTTCGTCTGGGTGCAGGAGGAGCCACGGAACGCCGGGGCGTACCTGTACATGGCCGACGCGCTGCGGAACGAACCATCGCTCAAGATCGATCTGGCGTACCACGGCCGACCGGCGACCGCCTCACCGGCGGTCGGGTCCAAGCACACGCACTTCGATCAGCAGGCGGCGCTGGTAGCCGCGGTCTTCCCGGACCAACCTAAGCCGGCGCCGCCCGCGGCCCCGACGAACGGTCCTGGCAAAGACCCCGGGCAAGCCGCCGCGAAAACAAAGCCCGCCGGCCGGCGATAGTCTTGCCCGACACCCATACGGGGGTTCCTGAAAAACTCCGTGAATCCAAGAGCAAGGTTCTGGACAACTTCGCTGGTGGGTGTACGTTTACCTACCGTGCGATTCTCGTGCGCGTGTTCTGATATGTGCGCTCATGGGCAACCCGACTCGATCCCTACTTGATCTCGTGACGCATCCGGCGACCAGCGCTCGTCTGCTGCGCGACACCTATCGCGCGGCTCGCTTCGCCGACAGCCTTCCGTCATCACAGGTCGAGCCCAGACCGAGCGAAGCGGCATCATCCAATCCGCTCCGGGCGTTCTTTGAAGCGAACCGTTCCGGACCGGGCATCTGGAAGTGGACGCACTACTTCGATGCGTACCACCGGCACCTGGCCAAGTTCATCGGGCAAGAGGTGCACATCCTCGAGGTCGGCATCTACAGCGGGGGCAGCCTGCGGATGTGGCGCGACTACTTCGGCGACCGCTGCCGGGTCTACGGCGTTGACATCGAGCCGGCGTGCCGGCGGTACGAGGACGATCACACCCGCGTGTTCATCGGCGATCAGGCCGATCGGTCGTTCTGGGCACGGGTCCGCCGGGATGTGCCCACCCTTGACATCGTGATCGACGACGGCGGGCACCAGCCCGAGCAGCAGATTGTCACTCTCGAAGAGACTCTCTCGCACCTCGCACCGGGCGGCGTGTTCATGTGCGAGGACGTGCACGGTTCGACGAACGCATTCCTCTCGTACGTGCACGGGCTCACCAGCGGGCTGTATCACTTCGCCGCCAAGCGCGAAGCGGACGGCGGGGCGAGTTCCGACGCGAGCCGCCTGCAGGCACACATCGCGTCGATTCATCACTACCCGTATCTGGTCGTGCTGGAGCGCCGAGCGGAGCAGATCACGAGGCTGACGGCGCCCAAGCACGGGACCGAGTGGCAACCGTTTCTGTAGCCGACCGGTCAACGCCGACAACTTGAATTGGACGCGCGAAATGTCGCTTGGCCGGCGCCACGAGGACGCGACAATCTCCGCATGACCTCGATTCATGTCAGCGCCAGACGGCCACCACAGCCGCACGCCGCTAGCGCGCCGCCCCGGCTGACGTTTGACGAGATGTACCGGGCGCTGTGCGCGAGAGATCGACACCGCGACGGGGAGTTTGTCGTGGGCGTGAAGACCACCGGCATCTTCTGCCGGCCGTCGTGCAGCGCCCGCAAGCCCAAACGGGCCAATGTGGAGTTCTTCCCGGCGGCGCGTGAGGCGCTCGCCGCGGGGTATCGCCCGTGCAAGCGGTGCGCGCCGATGAGCCTGCACGAGCCTGAGCCGGCCTGGCTGCGCCGGATTCACGCGGAACTGGAGGCACGGGCCGGTCGCGCGGGGAACCATGTTGGCCGCGCGGGGCGGATGCGAGACGCCGACCTGGTGCGGCTGGGGATCGCGCCATCGACCGCGAGGCGGTATTTTCTCTCGCGGCATGGCATGACGTTTCACGCGTACTGCCGGGCGCGCCGGCTCGGCGGACTGCTCGGCGAACTGCGGAACCCCAGCGCCCGATCGGAGTCCATCTTGGAAACCTCACGCCCGGCCCGCGCGCCGGCGACACCCGCGCCGCGCTCGCTCAGGCCTCCTCGCACGAGTCGCGGCGAATCCGGGTTGCAGGCGTGCTGGCTCGATACGCCGCTGGGGGGGATGGTCGCCGTCGCGGACAGCGCGGGGCTGTGCCTGCTGGAGTTCGTCGATCGGCGCGCGCTGGAGAGCGAACTCGCCGCGCTGCGGGCCAGGTTCAACTCGCCTGTTCAGGCCGGCGACAACGAGCATCTTGATCGAGCCGCGACGCAGATTCGCGAATATTTTGACGGCGTCCGCCGGCAGTTCGAGATGACGCTCAACCAACGCGGCTCGGCATTTCAGCGGCGCGTGTGGGAAAACCTTCAGGCCATCCCGTTCGGTCACACCCGGTCGTACGCGCAGATCGCCCGGATCGTCGGCGTGCCCGGCGGCTCGCGCGCAATCGGGCTCGCCAACGGCAAGAACTCCATCGCCATTGTCGTCCCGTGCCACCGGGTGATTCGATCGGACGGAACGCTCTGCGGCTACGGCGGGGGCGTTCACCGAAAGCGCTGGCTGCTGGACCACGAGCGCCGTGTCGCCGGCGACGAGGTTCCCGGTCTGCTCCCAATTTGAAGCGGCGCACGGCAAGAAGTGCGCCCCGTCCCCCCCACATCCCGCAGGGTTCTCTGCCGCTGCACCGTACCCGGCGGGGCGCAAGGATCGCGTGACCGTCGGCCGGCCGCTCGCCGCGAGTTGGACCGTCAGGCGGGAAGCCGATACATCCATCGGCGCAGGGTCAGTCCCCGCGCGTGGAGAACGCATGCGGGTGACTGTGCCGGAAAGTCGAGTCGTTGATCCCACCGGGGCGTCGTTCTGGACGCCCTCGCCGAGCATCGACCTGGCCAGGCTCATCGGGCGTCCGCCGCGGCTGCTCGACCGGGATCGCGTCTCAAAGACGATCACGGGCCGGCGGGTGCTGATCACCGGCGCGGGCGGGAGCATCGGCTCACATCTGGCGCACGTCGCCGCACAGTTTGACCCGGCGTGCATCGTGCTGATGGAGCGCTCGGAGAACGCCCTGTTTGAGATCGATCGGCAACTGTCGCGTCGATACCCGGGCGTGGCGCGCCGCGCATTGCTGCATGATGTCGTCGATGCTGACGATACCTCGCGGGTGCTGAGCGAGGTCCGCCCCCACATGGTGTTTCACGCCGCGGCCCACAAGCACGTGCCTCTGATGGAGAATCACCCTTCGCACGCGGTGGTGAACAACGTGTTCGGCACCGCGTCGATCGCCGACGCTTCGATCAGCGCCGGCGTCCAGCGATTCGTGATGATCTCGTCGGACAAGGCGGTGAATCCCTCGTCGGTCATGGGCGCGACCAAGCGGCTGGCGGAGATGTACGTCTCTCACCTCGCTGGGAGCGCCGATCGATCGGGCGGCTCGGCGGACGAACCAAGATTCAGCATGGTTCGCTTCGGCAACGTGCTCGGGTCGGTCGGAAGCGTCCTGACCATCTGGTCGAGCCAGATTGCAGAGGGAGGGCCGGTGACCATTACCGACCCGCGCATGACCCGGTACTTCATGACGATCCCCGAAGCGGCGGGGCTCGTGATCGCCTCGAGCACGCTCGACGAGCAACCCAGCGGGGCCGTCTACGTGCTGGACATGGGGGACCCCATCCGGATCGTCGAACTTGCCAGGCGGTATGTTCGCGCGCACGGCTTTGCGCCTCGCTTTGCGCGACCGTCCGATTCGATCGAACGATCCTTGATCGACCTGGTCGAAGAGGCGATGGGCACCGAGTCCCGGGATCGCATCGACTCCGCCCCCGACACGCCGGTGATGGACATCGTTTTCACCGGGGCGCGGCCTGGGGAGAAGATCCACGAAGAACTGGCGTACGCCGCCGAGTCCCTGCGGCCGACGTCCCATCCCGGCATCAATAGTTGGTGCGGACTGAGCGAGCGGCCGGTCGGCACGCCGCCGACGATCGACATCCCTTCGCTGATGATGGAACTCCAGAGCGCGGTCCGTTCTCGCGACCAGCGCACGGTCTTCGCGATCCTGCGGGGGTACATGCCTTCCATGGCGCCGAGATCCTAACAAGGTTCGTACATCGAATGCGGTGACGCGGAATCGATTCCTGAATCGATTGGGATTTGTCTCCATATACTTGTGGTCGGGACCGGCGGGGATTGTTACGGGTCCCAGTGCAATGCTTGAACGAGCCCTCGAAAGGCTCCCATGAACATGGACCAACGCCGAAAGTTCATTGCGGACGCGGCTTCAGCACGAAAGCACGCCGAGACTCTCCTGCACGAACTTCTCGCCGCATCGAGCGAGTGCGAGTCGCATCTGGCGGAGCAGAGCCGGCCCGATCCCATGCGGCTGGTGACGGGCAAGTCGTCGCTGGAACGGGCGATCCACGACACCCGACGGATGCTCGAACTGCTGGATCGGGCGATCGCGGATGCGGACCGGACGGCCCCGGGTCTGCTGGAATCGATCAGCGCGTCAATCGCGATGCTGCGCGCGGCGCCGGCGCGTTCACAACTTGCTTGAACGATCGACGATCGGGCCGGCGATCAACGTATCATCGCCGCATGACTCAGACGGGAACCTCACTGCGCCGGGCGCCGAGCAACCTGATCGGAGGCGAGTGGATCGCGCTGACCCCAGGCGACGGCGCGGAAATCGTCTCGCGAAATCCGGCGCATCCGAGCGAGGTGGTCTGGCGTGGCGTGGCGAACCTGTCGCACGTCGCCCGAGCGGTTCATGCGGCGCGCGCGGCGCTGCCCGGCTGGGCCCGGCTCCCCCGCGCCGCGCGATTCGCGGTGCTGCGCCGGTTCCAGCAGATCGCCCGCGCACGCGAGCCCGACATGTTCGCCTTGATCCGCGACGAGATCGGCAAGGTGCCCTGGGAGGCGCGCGGCGAGGCGTCGATCCTCTCCGCCAAGGTGGACATCACTCTCGACGAATCGGACATCGGGGGCCTGCACCGGGTGCGCGAGTTTGACTTCTGGGCGTCGCCCGGCCGCGTCGGGCGCTGCACGTGGAGGCCCCATGGCGTCATGGGCGTCATCGGGCCGTTCAACTTCCCGGCGCACTTGCCCAACGGGCACATCGTCCCCGCCCTGGCGATGGGAAATACCGTGGTGTTCAAGCCGAGCGACAAGGCCCCGGGTGTCGGACAACTGCTCGCCGAGTTCTTCGACGAAGCGCTCGATGCCGAGGGGATACCGCCCCTGCCGGGTGCGTCGCGGCCCGGCTCCGGCGTCCTCAATCTCGTGCAGGGCGGCGCGGACGTCGCGGCGGCACTCACCACCCACCCCGACATCGACGGCATCCTGTTCACGGGCTCCTGGCCCGTCGGACGCCGGATCCTTGAAGCGAATCTCGACTCGCCGGGACGGATCGTCGCGCTCGAACTCGGCGGGAACAACGCCGCCGTCGTCATGCCCGATGCCGACCTGCGCCAGGCGGCGATCGAGATCGTCCGCTGCGCGTTCAACACGACCGGGCAGCGGTGCACCTGCACGCGCCGGGCCGTCATCCACAAGGACATCGCGGGCCGGCTCATCCCGGCGATGTGCAAGGCGGCGTCGAACCTGATCGTGGGCGATCCGCGGTCGAGCGCGGGCACGCCCATCTTCATGGGGCCCATCATTTCCGGGCCGGCGCGCGACGCCGTGCTGGAGTCGCAGTCTCGCTTCGCGCACGCGGGCGGGCGCGTGCTGCTGGAATCCACGGCTCCGACGGCTGCCGACGACGGATGGTACATCACGCCGGGCATCTTGGAGGTCCCGCGGTTCTCGATCGACCGCGGCGACGCCGGTTGCGACGTCGAAGTCTTCGGGCCGCTTCTTCGTGTCACGGTCGTCGATTCACTCGAGCAAGCCATCGCGCAGAGCAATGCGACGCGGTACGGCCTTGCGGCTTCGATCTTCACAAAGGACGCCGGCACCGCCGAGCAGTTCCTCTTCCAGGCCCGGGCGGGGTGCGTCAACGTCAACACGGGCACGGCGGGCGCCAGCAGCAAACTGCCATTCGGCGGGCTGGGACTCTCCGGGAATCACCGCCCGGCGGGTTCGTTCTCTCTCGACTACTGCGCCTATCCCGTGGCCGGAATGGTCGAGCACGGCGACGCCGCCACCCTTGCCGAGGGGATGCGCTTCGAGGACTCATGGCTTTGAACCGGGCGCTATTCGTGGCGCCATGCGGATGCCGGAACGGGTTGCTTGGGCATCGTTGCGGTCGCCCATTTCACGCTCAGGGCCGCCCCGCCGGTCTTCTCGAACATCTCGATCACGATGGGGTGCAGCCCGGCGTCGAGCGCGACCGTCGCGGCCTTCTCCTGCTCGCTGTGCAATCCGTCGTTGTTGATGAGGACCGAACCGCTCAGGAGCAGCCGGCTGCCGTCGTCGGATGAAAGGTAGATCGTGTAGACATCCGACTTGGGTGCGTCGATGAACCCGGCGAAGCGCACCCCGTAGCGGTCGTCGCTCGTGACCCGCGCCAGGGTCAGCGCCGGCAGAACCTCTGACCGGGTAGGCGTCATGGTGTCAAAGATGGGCAGCGTGTTCCAATCGCCCTCGTAGCAGTCAAACTTCAGTCCGGGCCCGGTCTTGGCGGCTCGATCCTGGGCCAGCGCGCCGCGAACCCCGACCTGCGAGAACTTCGCCCGCGCCAACGTCGTCAGCGGCTCACCGTCACGGAACGCCCGCGCCGTGACCAGGGCCGACTTGCTCAGCGTGAACGGGCCCTCGTACTTCGCCGACCTTGCCGTCGGGAGCGAACCGTCGGTGGTGTATCGGATGTCCGCGTTCTTCTGCCTGGCGCTGATCGTCACGCGTGCCTCGTTCACGAACTGGCTGGCGAACGACTCGATGGAAGGCGGATCGCTCGGCTCCGCCTCGCCGGTGAGTTCGAGCGTGAATACGTACACGTGCCGCAGGTTGACCCGTGCCCCCGCGCCGATGCCCGACACGTCGAGCGTGATGATTCCGTCGGCCTCTCGCACCGGCACCCGCGCCATCACGGACGAACTCGGGTGCTGAAGCATCCCCGCCGAGACGGGCTTGTTGAGCAACCCCTGCACGGTGAGCACACCGTCCTCGGGCATCTCAAAGACGTGCAGGTACAGGAGCGTGTTCCCGCTTTCCAGCCGGCGCATCGTGATGCACCCCCAGGGGGGGACGAACGACGTGGGGCTTGCCTGCGTGCCCCGGATCGACTCCGCGTTCACCTTCATCCACTCCCCCATGTCTCGCAATCGCTGCACACTCTCCGGCGGGATCTCGCCCTGGGCCGTCGGACCGACGTTGAGCAGGAAGTTGCCGCCCTTGCTGGCGATGTCGCACAACTTCTGCACGAGGTCCGTGGTGCTCTTGAAGTTGTTGTCGGCGGCGTTGTACCCCCAGTGCCCGTTCATGGTCATGCATGTTTCCCAGTCGATGCCCGGGTTGGTGTCGGGGATGAACTGCTCGGGGGTGCCGTAGTCACCGAGTCGCTCGCCATGCTCCGTGACGTCAAGCCCGTACGCGCCCCCGCCGCGACCGACGCGGCTGTTGATGATGATCGTCGGCTGGAGCGAGCGCACGTACTTCTGGAGATCCAGCCCGCGCTCGTTGTTCCAGGTCCCCTCCCACTGGCCGTCGAACCACAGCACGCCCATCGGCCCGTAGTTCGTCAGCAGTTCCCGCAACTGCGCTTTCATGTACGCCACGTACCGGTCGAACTCGGCGCCGTCTTCCGGCCGCTGCGCTTTTTCCCACGGGCGGCGCGGCAGATAGTCCGGGTGATGCCAGTCCATGATCGAGTGGTAGATCCCGAATCGCACGCCCGCCGGGTTCAGCCGGTGATCGAGTGGATCGGCCTGTCCCGCCGCCGGCCGCGACTCCTTGCACGCCTGGGCCAGTTCCTTGATGATGTCGCGCTTGAACGGCGTGGACATCACGTCAAAGTCGGTCTGCTTCGAATCGAACAGGCAGAACCCGTCGTGGTGCTTCGACGTGATGACCATGTACCCCATGCCCGCGTCCTGCGCGAGCCGCACCCACTCCCGCGCGTCGAACTTTGTGGGATTGAACTGAGATACAAACCGGTCGTATTCCGCGACCGGAATCTGCCCCGTATCGCGGATCCATTCGCCGTGCGAGTCCTTTTCCCCCCACTTCCCCGCGGGGATGGCATACAAGCCCCAGTGAATGAACATCCCGAAGCGCGCGTCGCGCCACCACTGCATGTCCGGATCGGGGGCCCGGTCGGCCTCGCTGGACAATCCGGGAGCCCGAGCATTCGCGCCTTCGTCCGGCTCGGCGCCGGTCCTCATCGAGGACGAATCGGCCAGACACCCGCCCGAGAGCGCCAGCAGTGCGGCGGCCAACGTCACCAGTGTCCTGCGCTCCGTACCCTTCATGACTTGGCTCCTGACAATGTCGCGGACCGTCGCCGAGCACCGCGCCCGACATGACGCGCGATCGATCGGCGTTCGATCAACGCCGGTTCACAGTGTACCGCTCCGGCCGCCGCGCGGGCCTTCTCGTTTGGGCAGGAGATACCGACCGGAGACAGGCAAAAAAAAGCACGCCGGACTCCCGAAGAAGTCCGGCGTCGCCACACATGAAAACGGTTGGTGAATCTCGATCAGTTTCGACGACGGCGCACGGTGCCAGCCGCACCGAGCAGGCCGATCAGGCTCACGCCCGCCGCCGGTCCGGGGATCGGTACGCACGACGCCTGATCGACGCCGGAGTCCGGAAGGTTGAACGTCACCGATCCGCTCGCGCCCGCGGCGAGCACGATGGTGTACGTCGTGGACATTCGATACACGCCGCTAACCGGGTCGATCACGGTCGTCGGACCCTGTCCGCGGGCGAACGGCACGGTCCCCGGGGCCGCCGCGACTTCGATCTGCCCGAGTTCGGGCAGATTCGTCGACTCGTGCGTGGAGACCACGTTGAGCGAAGCCATCTGCCCGGCGGCGGTGAAGTTCGCGTCGCCGTTGAACTGGTGCGACGCGGTCCAGAGCGCCGTCATGGCGTCGTAGTCCTGCACGATCGTGACCTCCAGCGTGACCGGCGTACTGAGCGTCGTGGTCAACGAGAACTGGGTAAAGGTCAGCAGCAGGTTGCACCCGTCATTGAAACTCGCGGAGTTCACCACGCCGGTGAACGACGCGCCGGGGATCGAACCGCTGACGAACGTGCTTCCCTGGGTGTTGATGGGAAGCACGTCGGCATTCCCAAACGAACCCGAAAAATTGCCGCCGAGCGTGACAAATGCACCCGAGGCGGAGGAAGCCGAAATAGTGCCAATACACGCGACAACAAAGGTCGCAACGACCGGGCGAGAGATCAACATAGTGCTCGTTTCCGTTTGAGAGAGAGAGAGAAAACTGGAACCGTGCAACTTCAATATAACTCACCGCCGAAATCTGTCAAACTTGAACACCACTTACTCGGTAAATCACCGAAAAACAGGCGTCGGATCCCGCGCAATCAGCCGCAAACCCCTTCGGACCCAAACAAAAAATGATCAAGGCGAGCCGAGACTCGCCTTGATCGGGGTGTACCGTGCAAGTTGTCGAAAGCCCCGACGGAACCACCGGCGGTGACCGCCGGAAGTTATTCGGCCCCTACTCGAATGCCGCGCTTGACGCGTTGACGCCCTCGGGGAGCGACATTCCGAGGTCCAGCCCGATGTCGTTCAGTTTCTTCTTCACCTCGCGCAACGAGGTGCGGCCGAACGAGCGGACTTTCAGGAGATCCGCATCGGACTTGGAGACCAGATCGGCCACCGTCGCGATACGCGCCGACTCGAGGCAGTTGCTCGCGCGGACCGAGAGGTCCAGTTCGGAGATCGGCATGTTGAGTTTGCGGATGAGTTCTTCGTCGACGCTCGCGGCCGCCGCGGCTTCCGCCGACACGAGTTCCTCGCCCATGTCGAAGTACTGCACGAACGGGTTGAGGTGCTTGCGCAGGATCTTTGCCGCTTCAACGAGCGCCATCTCGGGCGACACGGTGCCGTCGGTCCAGATGTCCAGCAGCAACTTATCGAAGTTGGTCTTCTGACCGACGCGGGTCTCCTCGACCTTGTAGCGGACGCGCTCGACGGGTGAATAGATCGCGTCGAGCGGGATCAGGCCGATCTCCTGCTCATCCTGGCGCGCGTACTGCTCGCTCGCCGGAACGTACCCGCGGCCCTTGCTGACCCGCAGTTCCATCTCGAAATCGACCTTGTCGGTCAGCGTCGCGATGACCAGGTCCTTGTTCATGATCGTGATCGATGAATCCGCCTCGATCAGATCGGCGGTCACCTCGCCCGGCCCGCGAGCGGCGAGTTTCATCGTCTTGGGCTCGTCGCTTTCGAGTTTGACGACCAGGTTCTTGATATTCAGGACGATCTCGGTGACGTCCTCCATCACGCCCGGGAGGGACGTGAACTCGTGCGGCGCGCCCTTGATCTTGATCGCCGTGACCGCGGCGCCTTCGAGAGACGACAGCAGGATTCGGCGAAGCGAGTTGCCGATCGTCGTGCCGAAGCCGCGCTCGAACGGCTCGATCATGAATCGAGCGGCCTTGTCGGTCTTGGATTTCTGGTCAACGAGAACCCGGCTGGGAAGTTCCAGCCCACGCCAGCGAATGCGCATGATGCAACCTCAAACTGTGGCGGTGGTGAACATGAACACCTGCGACTCGCGGTCATCGAGGCTTTCCAGACCGCCGCTGGAGGCCTCTTCTATCCGGGTCGCGCAAGGTGGGATGATAGGCGGGTCGCTTGAGCGTGCCAACACGTCAATCGACCAACCGTCGGGGGCACACCACATGTACCCCTTCCACATGTCCCACGAGCCCCGCAGTCCCGGAGGCGGGTCGCACGGGAACCGGACGAAGCACGAAGACACCGAAGTCGAGCCTCAAAAGCAGGCCCGACTTCGGTGGCAAGTTCCCTTCAGACTTCCGGGCCAGTGACCTGTCGTTAAACGCGGCGGCGCTTCGTCGGGCGACACCCGTTGTGCGGGATCGGGGTGTGGTCCTCGACCGCGGTCACGCGGATGCCGGTCGAGACCATGCCCGTCACGGCGGACTCGCGGCCCGCGCCGACGCCCTTGATTCGCACTTCGACTTCGCTCACGCCGATCTTGCGGGCCTTCTGGCCGGCGGACTCGCCGGCGCGGGTCGCCGCGAACGGCGTGCTCTTGCGGGCGCCCTTGAACCCGATCGTCCCCGCCGAGTCCCAGCAGAGCGTTTCGCCGTTGGTGTCGGTGATGGTGACGATCGTGTTGTTCTGGGTCGCCTTGATGTGGGCGATGCCGCGGACGACGTTCTTGCGGACCTTCTTTGCCTTCTTTGCCATGAATCTGTTGCCTCCGGATCATCCGACCCATGTCCTTGAAAGGGGAAGGGGGGGGTCGTACCCGAAATGAGAATGGGATTTGGGAACTGTGACTTGGAACCTGGAAAGGCGGATGAAAGAGACTTGCCTTTCCAAGTCCCCACAGACGTATTACTTGGCCTTGACGCCCTTCTTGCCGGCGACCGTCTTCTTCTTGCCCTTGCGTGTGCGGGCGTTGGAGCGGGTGCGCTGCCCGCGGACGGGGAGGCCCTTGCGGTGGCGCTCGCCGCGGTACGAGCGGATCTCCTTCAATCGCTGGACGTTCTGCGATACCTGGCGGCGCAGGGCGCCTTCGACAAGGAACCCGCCGTCGATGATGGAGTTGATCTGCGCGAGTTGCTGCTCGGTCAGTTCGCTGGAGCGCGTGTCGGGGTTGACTTCGGCCTGCGCCAGGATGTCGGCCGCGAACTTCGGGCCGATCCCGTGGATGTACTGCAGCGCGTACAGGATTTTCTTCTTATCAGGAACGTCGATACCGGCGATACGTGGCACGCTTGAACTCCTGCTCAGCCGCCCGGAAAAAACTTGGGCGGCGTGTCTGAATCTTCTATTGCCCATTCCCCATTGCCTATTGCCTTCTTCTTACCCCTGCACCTGCTTGTGCTTGGGATCGGACTTGCAGATGACCCGCACCTTGCCCTTGCGGCGCACGACCTGGCACGAGGCACACATCTTCTTCACGCTGGCTTTGACCTTCACGACTCTTTCCTTTCCGGCCCGGCGTGTGCCCAGCCGCTGTCTTTGTGCAAACTCGATGGCCGACGAAACCGAGGCGATTCTAGGCTCGCTCGCCCCTGAATGAACCAGCGCCGAGACCCGCTCGGCGGCCTTCCCTCCGCCGTGCGGTTAGTGACGCCTGGTGATCCGTGCCTTGGTCAGGTCGTACGGGCTCAGTTCGACCGTAACGCGGTCGCCCGGCAGAATTCGGATGTAGTTCATCCGCATCTTCCCCGAGACGTACGCCAGCACCGAATGCTCGTTGGGAAGCTTCACCATGAACATCGCGTTGGGGAGCGCTTCGGTCACGACTGCTTCGAGCGTCATCTTTTCGTCTTGCTTGGCCATAATCCTTTCTTGAGCGCGTCGGCGTTCGACGCGCGAACACGCGAATGAATCCTAGAACGACCTGGGGCCGCGGATCCGCGAGCCGCCCTCATCGCTCCCGCCCAGGAACCCGGCGTAGTTGCGCATCAGCAGGTTCGCCTCTACGCGCTGGATGAAGTCAAGCCCGACGGAGACGACGATGAGCAGCCCGGTTCCGCCGAGGAACTGGGTGACGGCGAACGAAACGCCCAGGCTCTTGTTCACGACAACCGGGAGGATGGCGATCACGCCGAGCATCGCGGCGCCGACGAAGGTGATGCGCTCCATCACCGTTTCGAGATACTCGGCGGTGCGGGGCCCCGGGCGCAGACCGGGGATGAACGACCCGTGGTCGCGGAGCTGCTTGCTCATCTCTTCGGGGTTGAACTGGATGGTGATCCACATGTAACTGAAGAAGAAGATGAGCGTGAACTCGGCGATGACGTATGGGAACTCGCCGATCTGGAAGTTCTGGGCCAGCCACTGCGCGACCGACCCGTACCAGACCCTGGACGACCCGCCGGAGTTGATGCTCTGATCGATGGCGCCGAAGATGACGGATGGGAAGATCATGAGCGACGAGGCGAAGATCACGGGCATGACGCCGCCGTGATTGACGCGGAGCGGCAGATAGCTCTTCTGCCCGCCGAAGACCTTGCGCCCGCGGGTGTGCTTGGCCTGCTGGATCGGGATGCGGCGCTGGGCGACGGTGAGGAGGATCGCGCCGGCGATGACCATGATGAACCCCGCCAGGAGCATCAGCACGCCCATCCATTGCACGGTGGGATTGAAGCCGTTCTCGGCGGGGCCCAGGACCTGGCGGGTGATCCAGAGGGTTCGGATCGGCGAGTTGTTCGCGACCCACAGGAGGGCTTCGGGCATCCGGGCGAGGATGCCGGCCATGATGATCAGCGATACGCCGTTGCCGATGCCGTACTTGTCGATCTGCTCGCCCAGCCACATGAGAAAGAGGGTTCCGGCGGTGAGCGTGCCGATCGCGGTGAGCCACCAGATGGGATGCGAGGCCCACTGGGTGAAGACCAGCCCGTGCGCGGTGATGTACTTGAGCCACATGAACGACTGGAGCAGGCAGAGCCCGACCGTCGCGTAGCGCGTCCACTCCATGATTTTCTGCCGGCCGGTCGGACCTTCATTCTGAAGGTCCTTGAGGGTCTTCCAGACGGAAGCGAGCAACTGGAAAATGATCGACGCCGAGATATACGGCATGATCCCCAGGCCGAAGATGGTGGACCGCCCGAAATCTCCGCCGGAGAAAATCGCGACGAAGTTAGCGACGCGCGACGCCGCGCTCTGATCGCTGTACGCCTGATTGAAGTGATCCACCAGCGCGGTCTGATCGACCCCCGGCAGCGGGATCCAGTGCCCGATTCGGAACACCGCGAGCATGCCGAGCGTGAACAGGATCTTGGTCCTGAGTTCGGTGATCTTGAAGACGTTGATCAGTGCCTGAAACATTCGTGCTTCTTGAACCGGTGAACCCCGCTTTCTATGCGGGGACTGGGGTGATATCGGCCACGCCGCTGATGGAAACGTGCTGTGCTCGTGATCGCCACCGGCCGCCGCGGGCTCTCGCCGCGGGAGACGGTCGTGCGGGTTACTTCTTTTCCTTCTTGGCGGGCGCGGCGTCCTCGGCAGCGGCCTCGGCGACCGGAGCGCCTGGCCTAGCCTTCTTCCCTCGCTTGAGTTTCTTCGTCAGGTTCTTCGGGATTCGGTCTTCGCTGTTGCGATCGACGCCGCGCACCTTGTCGCGGCGGGTACCGGTTTCCGTCACCGATCCGCCGGCATCGGTCACCAGTTTCCGCGTGGACGCCGACACCCGGCTCGCCGAGATGTTCAACTTCACCTTCAGCGCCGAGTCCTTGCCCAGATCGCCGAGGATCTTCAGGTCGCGGCTGGCATCGCGAACCAGACCGGCCTTGACGAGCGATTCCGTGTTCACCTCGCCGCCCTTGGCAAAGTCGGGGTGCCCGACAATGTCGCGCAGGTTGACGATCCAGAACAGGCTCTCCCACCGGGCGTTGGAGAAGCCGAACTTCCGCATGCGGCGGAAGTAGGGCATCTGACCGCCTTCAAAGGCGGTCTTGCGCGCGGTGCCCGATCGAGAGCCCGCGCCCTTCTGGCCGCGGGCGGCGCGCTTGCCGGTGCCCGAGCCCGTGCCGCGCCCGACGCGCTTGCGCCCCTTGTACTTGCCAACCAGTGCCGTTACGTCGTGAATCATCATGGTCGGGACACTCCCGAGTAAGTTTCGCGTGGATCAGTCAATCGCCGAGAGAGCAAGACGTGGAAGGGTTCGGACGAGCCGGATGTCTTAGGCCTGCGCCGGCGGGGCATCGCTCGCGGGAGCCGGTGCTTCGGCCGGCGTCGCGTCCGGGGCCGGCGCGGGCCCACGCCGCCCGCCGCGGCCTCCCCCTCGCTGCCCGCCGCGACCGCCCTTGCGGTCCTGACCGATCGTGTTGACCGGGCCCTTGGCCTTCTCGCTGCTGGATGCCTTGGGCATGAAGGCCTTGGAGGCGTCGATCTTCTCTTCGATGGGCGTCTTGGAGAGCGTCACGCCGCGGAGCGTCGCCACCGCGTCGGGAGTCCGCAGTTGCCCCAGCGCGTCAAAGACGGCCTTCACGACGTTGCGGGCGTTGGTCGAGCCGTAGCACTTGGTAAGACAGTCGGCGACGCCGGCCATTTCGAGGATCGAGCGCACCACGCCTCCCGCGACCACCCCCGTGCCCGGGGACGCAGGGAGAAGACGCACGCTCGCCGACGAGAACTGCCCCTGCACCTCGTGGTTGATCGTGGTGCCGATGCGGCGCATCGTCACCATGTCGCGCTTGGCGTACTTCTGGGCCTTCTCGATCGCCTGCGGGACTTCGTTGGCCTTGCCGTAGCCGTAGCCGACCTGCCCGTTGCGGTTGCCCACGACGACGAGCGCGCCGAAGGAGAATCGCCGGCCGCCCTTGACCGTGGCGGCGGTGCGATACACGCCGATCGTCGTCGACTGCAAACCACCTGATTCGTCAATCATCTCTGCCATGGGTGTGCTCTAACTGAGTGCTCTGTGCTGAGTTCCATCAACCCGTCGTGCGTCGTACCGTCCCTGCTCCCCCGCCTTGATGTCCTAGAACTTGAGCCCGCCTTTGCGGGCCGCGTCGGCGAGCGCCTTCACGCGACCGTGGTACTTGAACCCCGCCCGATCGAACGCCACGTCGCTCACCCCGGCGTCCTTGGCTTTCTTGGCCAGCAGCGTGCCGACGTCCGCCGCCGACTTGGCGTTGCCCGCCTTGTTCGCCGCCTCGCCTTCGAGTTCCAGCGTGCTCGCGGAGACGAGCGTCCGGCCCGCCAGGTCATCGATGATCTGGGCGTACATGTGCCGGAGCGACTTGTACACGCACAGCCGCGGGCGCAACGGCGTGCCGATCACGCTCTTGCGAATGCCGATGTGCCGACGGGTCCGACGTGCTGCTTTATGCCGATTCTTATCCATCTGACAATCCTCGAAGAGGATGAAACTGACCGCCTGATCCCTGATACCCAGTCCCCACCACCCCCCACCTGCTTCATCAGGCGCCGAACGTCTTGCCCTGCTTGCGCTTGATCACTTCCTCAACGTACTTGATCCCCTTGCCGTTGTACGGCTCGGGCTTGCGCAGCGACCGCATGTTCGACGCGAACATCCCGACCGCCTGCTTGTCCGCCCCCTTCACCGTGACGAACTGCTTGTCCACCGTCACGGTCAGCCCCTTGGGGATCTCCATCATCAGCGGGTTCGCGTACCCGACGACGAGTTTGAGCTTGTTCCCCGCCAGGCTCGGCACCCAACCCACGCCGACGACTTCGAGTTTCTTCTCGTACCCGGCCGTCACGCCCTTGATCATGTTCTGAAGATGCGCCCGCGTGCTCCCCCAATCGGCGCGAACCTGCCGCACCTCCATGTCGCCCTCGGCGATCGAGACGACGATCTGCTTTTCCGACTCGGCCCACTTCACGCCGACCCGCTCGGGGTGCGTCAGCGAGAGCGTCCCGCCGGGCCCCTGGACAGAGACCGTGCGATCCTTGATCGCGACCTTCACGTTGCCCGGGACACTGACTGGCTTCTTTCCGATACGCGACATGGTCTGTTGCTCCACGCCCGATCATCCGGGCGGCTTCGACTCAGTGATGTGGTGACTCTCGTTTCGTGATGATCCGTATTCGATTCTTACTCGACCGTGCACAGCAGTTCGCCCCCGACCCGGAACTCCCGGCACTTGCGGTCGCTCAGCACGCCCTTGGACGTCGACACGATCGTGATGCCCAGCCCCTGGATCGGACGCGGCAGGTCATCGACCTGCGAATACAGCCGGCACCCGGGCTTGGACTCCCGCTTCAGCGTGTGCAGGATGGTCTCGCCCCGCGGGCCGTACTTGAGCTTGATCGCGATCTTGCCCTGACGCCCGTCCTCCTGCACGGAATACCCGTCGATAAACCCTTCGTCGCGCAGCACGTCGGCGATGCCGCGGCACACGCGCGAGTTCAGGCACACCACGCTCTTGGAGCGGTTGTGCGCCGCGTTGCGGATTCGGGTCAGCATGTCGGAGATTGGATCGTTGACGGCCATCTATCTAATCCCAGTCTTTCGTGCGGGTGGCCCCACTTTCCGAGTGGGACGTTCGGTCCTGGTCCCCTCCGTGAGAGGACCCTTCAAGCAAAGCACGGCTCTCCGGAGCAGTGCCCTTTACCAACTCGACTTGCGCATGCCGGGGATCTTCCCCTCCAGCGCCAACTTGCGGAGCATGATGCGGCTGAGCCGGAACTTGCGGTACACGCCCCGCGCGCGACCGGTGAGTTGGCACCGCCGCACGATCCGCGTGCTGTACTTGGGCTTCCGACTCGACTTGGCCATCTGTGCTTTGGTCGTCATGGTGAATCCTGAAACGTCCTGAGTCCTGTATCCGACGCGATTGGGCGGCCTGCCCGATCGCGGGCCGGCGCTTCCTTGTCCTGCTGCTTAGGCCGCGTCCGCCTTGCGGAACGGCATCCCCAGTTTCGCCAGCAGCGCCTTGGAGAGTTTGGGATTCGAGTTGGAGATGTTGATGTTGATGTTCATCCCGTGGGTGAAGGTCACCTCGGCCATGTTGATCTCCGGGAACACGCCTTGCTCGGTCACGCCGCAGGAGTAGTTCCCGCGCTTGTCGAACGCCGTGTCCTTCAGACCGCGGAAGTCCTTGATGCGCGGCGTCGCCAGGTTGATGAACCGGTCCAGGAAGTGCCACATCCGCTCCCGGCGCAGCGTCACCATCACCGACGATTCGTACCCGGCGCGCAACTTGAAGTTCGACACGCTCTTCTTGGCCTTGATCACGATCGGCTTCTGCCCCGTGATCTTCGTCACCGTGTCGATGATCGTCTGGCGCACGTTCGGAGGAACCTTCGTCCCTTCCAGGTGCCGGCCCATGTTCACGTTCACCACCACACTCGTCACGCGCGGGCACTGCATCGGATTCTCAAGTTCCGGGAACTCCTTCATCAGTTCCGCGGCGATCGCGCTCTTGTACAGTTCGCGCAGCCTCGGCGGGACCGGCGGCCCCGACGGAACTTCCGCGTCGTCCCCGCCGTGTGCGGCGCCCTTCTTCGGTTTGGTTTCTTTGCCCTTTGCCATGCTCTTGCCTTCTTCGATAGCCCGCCGGGTTGCGGCGGACGATTCAGTCACGATCCGGTCGCCCGGCTTGATGTCGTTGCCTTACGCCTTCCCCCGCAGCACCGAGAGTTCCTTGATCTCCTTGCCGCCCTTGCGAGCGACGCGGGACTTGCTCCCATCCGCGCCAACCTTGAACCCGACCCGCACCGGCTTGCCGTCAACCACCGGGCTGACGTTGCTGATGTGGATCGGCTCCTCGCGCGTGATGATCCCGCCGTTGGGGTTCAGGCGCGTCGGCTTGAGGTGCTTGGTGCGCAGGTTGATCCCCTTGATCACGACGCGGTCCTTGTCCGGCAGCACGCGGATGATCTGCCCGACCTGCCCCTTGCTGGAGCCGGTGCGGACGATGACAGTGTCGCCTTTCTTCACGTGCCGGGCCATCACACCACCTCCGGAGCAAGCGAAACAATCTTCATGTAGTTCTTCTCGCGCAGTTCGCGGGCGATGGGCCCGAAGATGCGCGTGCCCTTCGGGTTGCCGTCGTCCTGGATCAACACCACGGCGTTGGCGTCGAACTTGACGTACGACCCGTCGGCGCGGCGCGTGGGCTTGGTCGTGCGGACCACGACCGCCTTGCTCTTGTCCCCCGCCTTGAGCTCGGCGCCCGGGAGGGCCTTCTTGATCGAGACGAGCACGCGATCGCCCACGCCCGCCATGCGGCGCGTGAACTTCCCGCTCGCGGTCGACCCGCCGTAGACGCGGATCACGTACGCGATCTTCGCGCCCGAGTTATCCGCCACTTCGCATCGTGTTTCTTGTTGCAACATGGGGTCGATCCACTACAGAATCCCGAACCTCTGATCCACCGTCCCTCGTCCCCGGTCCCCGATCCAACGTCCCTGCCCTTAGACCTGCACCCGCCGGCTCTTCTCGATCACGCGCACCAGTTTCCAGAACTTGGTCTTGCTGATCGGGCGGGTCGCTTCCACTTCCACCGTGTCGCCCAGGTGCGATTCGTTGTGCTCATCGTGCACGTGCAGGACCGTCCGCCGACGCATGAACTTCCCGTACTTGGGGTGCTTGGTCAGGAACCGCACGACCACCTTGCGGGTCTTGTGACGCTTGTCGGACTCCACCACGCCGATCTTGGTCGGCTTGACCTTCGCCGGTGTCGCCGGCTTGGCGGGAGATGGTGCGTTCGCGGTGGTGGTCGTTGTCTTGCTCATGTCGTATGCCTGTCTTCCCGGGTCGCCCGGCTCGTGAGCCCGGCGGTCAGTCCTTCATCACGCGGCCCATCCACGCGCGGGCCCGAAACGCGCTCCTCTTCCCTTACGCCTTGGCCGGCTCTCGACGCCGGTTCCGCTCCGTCAGCACGCGGGCGATGTCCTTGCGCACTTTGCGGAACTTCGAGACGTCCTCGATCTTCTCCGTGACGGCCTGCACCCGCAGCCCGTAGAGTTTCTCGCGCAGCCGCTTCAACTCCACCGCGATCTCGCCATCCGTCAACTTGCGCACTTCTTCGCCGTTCATGAGAGTGTCCTGTGTCCTGATGTCCTGCGTCCTGTGTCGAAGGTTCGTGCTGGCTTCCCTTCGCGCCATCGTGCCTTCGTGCCTTCGCGGCTCCGTCCCGCCGTCCCTTCCCCAATCACACCGCCACGCGCCGCCCGACGAACCGGCACTTCACCGGCATCTTCATCGCCACGCGCACCAGCGCCTGACGCGCCACGCCCTCCGGCACGCCCGCGATCTCGAACATCATCGTGCCCGGTCGCACCCGCGCCGCCCAGTAATCCACTTCCGCCTTGCCCGTTCCCATTCGCGTTTCCAGGGGCTTCTTCGAAATCGGCTTGTCCGGGAAAATCCGGATGATCAGTTTCCCCTCGCGCTTGAGTAGGTGCTGCGCCGCGATGCGCCCGGCTTCGATCACCCGCCCCGGCACCCAGTCGCCCTCCAGCGCCTGCAGCCCGTAGTCGCCGTACGCGACGTAGTTGCCCTTGGTCGCCTTGCGCTCCCGCACGCGCCGGAACTCTTTGCGGTACTTGACTCGTTTTGGCATCAGCGCCATGGGTCACACTCCAACTGAAACTCGAAACACCTTGCGAACGCCCTCGATCACCGCCGGCCGCGGGCCCGCGCCCGCCCACCCGCCGCCTTGGACTCCGTCTCGTCCACCGCGCCCTGCTCGTACAGCCCCTTGTACACCCACACCTTGATCCCGATCGCGCCGTAACTCATGAACGCCTCGGCGAACCCGTAGTCGATGTTCGCCTGCAGCGTCGAGAGCGGGAGCGAACCCAGCCGCACGTCCAGCGTGCGGCTCATTTCCGCGCCGCCCAGGCGACCCGCGATGGAGATCTTCACGCCCCGCGCCCCCGCCGCCATCGCCGATTCCGCCTTCATCTTGATCGCTCGACGGAACGCGACCCGCTTGCGGAGTTGCTCCGCCACACCCTCGGCCAGCAGCGTCGCGTCCACGTCCGGGTTCTTGATCTCGATGATCGAGATCGAAACCTTGCGGCCCGTCATGAGTTGCAACTCTTCCGTGATCCGGTCCACTTCGGCCCCCTTGGGCCCGATCACCAGCCCGGGGCGCGCCGTCTTGATGATCACCTTCAACTCTTCGCGCGTGCGCTCGATGTGCACGTCCGAAACCGCCGCGTGCGGCGGCTGACGGTTCAGCCGCGCATCCAGGAACTTGCGGATCCGGTAGTCTTCGACCAGCAGTTCGCCGTAGAGCGCCTTGGGAGCGTACCACCGGCTGCGGTGCGCCTCGGTGATCCCCACGCGGAAGCCGAATGGATGAGTCTTCTGTCCCATTAGCTGCGTACCTCCACGCCGATCGTGATGTGGCTCATGCGCTTCTTGATCGGGTGTGCCCGACCTCGGTCCTTGGGCTGGAATCGCTTCATCGTCGGGCCCTTGTCAACCCGGCTGTCCGTGACGACCAGCGCCGTCACATCCGCGTCGAACTGCTCCGCGCTGTCTTTCGCGGCCATCAACGCCTGCTTCACGTCCACCGCCGCCCGCTTGGTCGTGAACGTCAACATGTCCAGCGCCTGATCGATCCGCTTCCCGCGGATCATGTCCACGATCAGCCCGACCTTCCGCGGGCTTCCCCGGTGGTAATGGAACACGCTCTCGAACCGCGCGATGTCCGCCACCTGGCATCCAAGCGCCCCCGCCAGACGGCGCACGTCCTGCGCCTTCGCCGCCGGGTGGTCGCTGTTGCGCATCCAGTTCCCGATCGCCGACACCGCCCGGTCCCCTTCCAGCCCCTTGCGGTTGACCGCTTCGGCCAGTTGCTCGATCGAGAGCCCGGCTTCGCTCGCTCGTTTCTTCAGTTGCTCGCCTCGGATCTTCACGGGTATTCCTCGTGCTATTCGTGACCGTACCACACGGTGTCTGGCCGATTCGCCCTTGCCCTGATTACTTCTTCGCCGGCGCGGCGTTTTCGCCCGCCTCGATGCCTTCCTTCTTGTTCGTGTGACCTCGGAACGTTCGCGTGATGCTGAACTCCCCCAACTTGTGCCCCACCATGTCCTCCGTTACGAACACGTCCAGGAACGCACGGCCATTGTGCACCTTGAACGTGTGCCCCACGAACTCCGGCACAATCGTGCACCGGCGCGACCACGTCTTCAGCGGCTCACGCTTGTTCTGCTGATTGAGTCGCTCCACCCGACGGTAGAGTCGCTCTTCAACAAACGGTCCCTTCTTCGTGCTGCGTCCCATGTGCGTAATCCTGAGTGCTGAGTGCTGAGTGCTGATTCGGAGGCTACTTCATCATTTCTTCGTTTGCCGAGTGCCGACTCCCGATTCCCTGCGTTGCCTTACTTGGGCAACTGCCCGTACCGCTTGGATACACGACGGCGGATGATCATCTTCGTCGAGTGCTTCTTCCGGTCGCGTGTCATCCCGCCCTTGGCGTCCACGCCCGTCGGGCTGCACGGCGGGCGGTTGCCCTTCGACCGGCCCGAACCGCCACCCAGCGGGTGAGCATTGTGGCTCTTCGCCACGCCGCGCGTGATCGGCCGGATCCCCAGGTGCCGCGACAACCCCGCCTTGCCCAGCATCCGCTGACCGTGGTCCGCGTTCCCGACTTCCCCGATCGTCGCCCGGCAGTTCACGTGCACCATCCGCTGCTCGCCCGACGGCAACACCAGCGTCGCATACCCGCCCTCCTTGTTCGTCAGCCGGGCATACGTCCCGGCCCCTCGCGCCATCTGCGCCCCCTTGCCCGGCGTCAACTCGATGCAGTGCACGTTCAGGCCCGTCGGGACGTCGCCCAGCCGCATGTTGTTCCCAACCGTCGGCTCAACCGGCGCATCGCCAGACGACACAATCTTCGACCCCACTTCAAGACCCCGCGGCGCGGGGATGTACCGCTTCACGCCATCGGAGTATTTCAGCAGCGCGATGTGGCAACTGCGGTTCGGGTCGTACTCGATCCCGACCACCGTCGCCTCGATGCCGTCGCGATCCATCCGCTTGAAATCGATCACGCGGTACAGACGCTTGGCCCCGCCGCCGATGCCGCGCATCGTGATCTTGCCGGAGTGATTGCGCCCGCCCGTCTTGCTCTGCGGACGCAAGAGCGACTTTTCCGGCCGCTTCTTGGTCACTTCCGCGTGCGCGTTCACGTTCGCCAGTCGGCGGCCGGCGCTCGTCGGGTTGTATGTCTTGATCGGCATGGGTGCCTCGGGGAAAGTGCTGGGTGCTCGGTGCGGTGTTGTGTCTCTTGGATTGCCTGTTGCCTGATCCCGATTGCCCTCTTATGAGAGCAGATCGATCTTGTCGTCCTTATGCAGCCGGACCACGGCCATCTTCCATTCCTTGCCCCGCACCAGGCCGTAGCGAAGCCGACGATCACGGTCCCGGCGCACCTGCGTGTTCACCGCCTCGACGCGGACCTTGTACAGGCTCTCGACCGCCGCCTTGATCTGCGGCTTCGTCGCTGTCGATGCCACCTCGAACGCGTACTTGTTCGCCTCCATCCCGGCGGTGCTCTTCTCGGTCACGAGCGGCTTCTTGATGACGTAGATATGGTCCATCGCTTCCGCTCCTTATTTGGCTCGCCCAAGTGGTTCGACCTTCGCCGACTTGCCCGTCTGCGACGACGGCCCCTTCAGCCACGCTTCCAGATCCGCCTTGCTGATCACCAGGTAGCGGTGATTCAGCAGGTCGAAGCAGTTGAGCTGCGTCGGCTGGCACAGCGTCACTTCCTCAACGTTCCGCCCCGACAGCCGGGCGTTCGCGTTCTCGTTCGCCACCGCCACCAGCGCCGAGCGATCGATCTTGAGCGCTTCCAGGAACGCGACAAACGCCTTGGTCTGTGGCTTCGCGAACGCGATGCTGTCAACCACCCGCACTTCCTGATCAATCAGTTTCGCCAGCAGCGCGTTGCGGTTGGCCTTGCGACGCATCTTCTTGGGCATGTCCAGGTGGTAATCCTCGCGCGTCCGCTTCTTGGAGTGCGCGTGACCGCCGCCCTTGAACTGCGGCACCTTCTTGTCGCCGTGACGAGCGCGACCAGTGCCCTTCTGCTTGTAGATCTTGCGGGTCGCCCCTTCGACCGCTTCTCGGTTCCGCGTGCGGGCCGAACCCTGACGGGTATTCGCGTGGTACCGCACGTACGCCTGCTTCAAAAGAGCCGGCTGCACCTCGCCGCCGAGGGATTGTTCATCAATCTTGATGGTGCCGATCGCGGCACCTTGCATGTTGTAGACGGGGACATCCATCTGTGTCTTACCTCGTCCGACGCCTTTCGACCCGGGGCACCATCGCCCCGGCGTCTTGGTGGCACCGCTCTCCCGAGCAGTGTCTTGACCTCAACGAGTCAAGCCCACCTTGCTTTGCCTATCCGGCTCGTGTCCTGTTTCTTGCGAGCACCGCTTGTCTTCCCCTTGAGGAAGGGAGCGGCCGGCACGGCTCGGAATCGACTCGGCTGTCTTCGCGATTCGGGACACACTCCCGAACCGCCACACGCTTGTTGTCGGCTGACGGTTTCCACCAGCGTCGCTCGTGACGCTTTGGACCTTTCAGCCCGATCGGCTGCCTTCCACGACAGCCGATCGAATGTCTGGACCCCCGCCACCCCATCCCTTCCGGAATCCGAAGGGGCCAATCATACCCGGCCTATGGCTCAACGTCGAGTCCAGCACCCGCGTGAGCGTTCAAACAACTCAACCAACCCAACGTGCCACGGCTTGCCGTCCTCGGCAAGCCGTGTCTTTCGGGGGACGACGCGTCCAAGACAAGGCCCGGCTCAATAGCACCCAAGCCATGCCACCCACCGGCTTGCACTACACACCAATCCAACCCATGATGACGCCTGGATTGGCCTCAGCGTGCTCAGCCTTCCTTTTTCCCCGCCAACTTATTGGCCTTCGACCGGTTCAGCCGCACCGCCGGTCTCACCATCACAGTGCCGCGATTGGCTCCCGGGATCGGCCCCTTGACCAGGATCAGCCCCTGCTCGGCGTCAATCTTGACGACTTCCGCCGACCGCAGCGTCACCTGCTCATCACCCATATGCCCCGCCATCCGCTTGCCCTTCTTCAGGCCGCCTCCGAAACCGCGGTTGGAGCAGAGCGAGCCGATCGAGCCGGGCGAGCGGTGCTTGCGTTCGGTGCCGTGCGACGCGAACATGCCTTTGAAGTGCCATCGCTTCATCACGCCCGCGAACCCCTTGCCCTTCGAGCGCCCGATGACATCCACGAACTTGGTCCCTTCCAGGTCCTTCACCGTCAGCACCTGCCCGAGCGTGAAGTTCGCGGCTTCCTCAGCGTTCACCTTGAACTCGCCGTGGGTGCGCTTCGGACCGGACCCCGCCTTGGCATCGTGCCCGATGAGCGGAATCGTCGAGTTCCGCGGCTTCACGTCGCCGTAGCCCACCTGGACCGCGGTGTACCCGTCCTTCTCCTGCGTCCGCAACTGGGTCACGACGCACGGGCCGAGCTGAATAACACTGACCGGCATGGACTCGCCCGCCTCATTGAACACGCGGGTCATGCCCACCTTGATGCCATAGATCGAAACCGCCATGAATCACCTCGACGCTTGAGCGACGCTCTTTTGAGTCCGCTCGGGCCGCTTCATGCTCCGGCTGCACACCAGCCGGACAGAGGAAGTCTTGATATCCCCCTTCCGAAAGCCGCCTAGCACCCGCTGAAGAAGCACGTTAGGAAGTCAAAGAAATCCTGCGAGTTGACCACACAGTCTAGGTTGAAGTCAGCCGTATGTCCGAGTGGACACGAACTTCCGAAGAAGCATGTCAGGAAATCAAAGAAATCCTGAGAGTTCAGGTACTGGTCGCTGTTGAAGTTGCACGGACAGTTCGTCACGACCTGGCACGTATCGATGATGCCGTCACCCTCGCCGCCGTTGTCCCGATCGACATGCTCCCGGTCATTCAACAGTTCGCACGTGTCGAGGATGTTGTTCCCATTGCAGTCGATCGCCCGGCTCCACTGCGCCGGAGTGATGAAATCGGCGGCATCGACGCCATTCTGCCCATCGCAGTCCAGCCCGATGTTGAAGAAATAATCCCCCACGACATCGGGCGTCTGGTTGACTCCAGAACACACGAGCCCTTCCGGCTGCACATGCATGCGATAGCGGCCAGTCGCCAGACACCCGCTTGAACCCGTGTACACCACCCGCACCGTCCGCGTCACTCTCGGCGTGCCCAGCAAGTACACCTGAAACATCGCCGATACGTCACACCACACGTTCTGCCCGTTGGCATCCCGCACCTGCCGCTCGATTGTCGGTAGCGGACCGCCCTCCATGATCTCAAGCGGCCCGTAATACCGTACGAACGCGCCACTTGACTCAAAGTTGGAGCGGGTCAGGTAGGCATTATTCGCGGGCGAACAGTCCATGTCATAGATATGAAACGGCGCGAGTCCCACGGCGCCGCCGCCGAGCGCCGACGAGGGGTTGCTGTAGTACGGTCGGGGCAACAGCGAAACACCGCCGACGCTGACGTTGCCGGTCCATGTGCCCACACTACCGACACCCCAGAACCTTGCCCCCGGCGAGGGCACGGTCTGATGATGAGGACGCCCTTGTTCATCGCGGAAAAACGTGCTCGTGTCATACACGCCGCTCTCGAACGCCCACTGCTCGCTTGCCTTGTTGTTCTGCAGCCAGTTGACGTACCGAGCGCTCATCTCCCAAGTCATCCGGGATCCATACTCTTCTGCGCCTGGCCGTATGCGGTGTTCCCATGTGCCATCCGGGTTCTGTATCCCGCGAATCCAGTACCCGGTCAGGTCCGGGTCGTCCGGGTGACCCTGCCAGTACGGAGCGTACGCGCGGACAAACTCGAGGTAGTCTGTGTTCGAGAGTTTCGTGTCCGTGATGCGAAACTCGTATGGCACCGACCCAATCGGGATCTCTGGACTAGCCGGTGTTTCATCCGGGAGGGTAGCTCGATTGCCCGGATCACCCACAACGCACCATTGAAACCCATAATCCGGCACCGGTTGGCCGAAACACATGGCCGCTGTGACACTTCCGCCGAGTGCCAATCCAAGATATGATGACGCGTGGATTGGCCTCCGCATGCTTAGGCTTCCTTCCCAATCGCCAACATATTGGCCTTCGAACGATTGTGTCGGACCGCCGGCCGCACCATCACAGTCCCGCGATTCGCACCCGGAATTGGCCCCTAATCCCACGCCTCATCCCCTCTCCATTGCCCACCCCCCATTGCCCTCTTCTATGCCTTGATCTTGACGAAAACGCCCGCAGGGACCACGAGGCGGTTCAGTGCCTCGACCGTGCGGGCGTTGGGTTCCATGATGTCGATGATGCGCTTGTGCGTGCGAATCTCAAACTGCTCACGGCTTTTCTTATCGATGAACGGGCTCCGGAGCACCGTGTACCGCTCGATCCGCGTCGGAAGCGGGATCGGACCCGCCACTTTCGCGTTCGTCCGCTTGGCGTGATCCACGATCTCCTTCGCAGACGAATCAAGGGCGAGGTGGTCGTAGGCTTCCATTCGAATTCGGATTCTGCCGCCTGTCATTGATGATTCCTGCTTCCGAACAGACCTCACGCACCCGAAACACGGATCCGGGTGCAACTCCCAACCACTCGGACACGAGCCGCGCCGGCTCGTGAAGCCGAAGGGCGAACGCCGCCCATTGCAATCTCTTGACCCGCTCTGCTCTCTCCGCCGCGGAAAGGGCGACGCGGGAAACGACGATACCTGCCGCCGACGCGGGGTGCGCAGAGGCAAGCCGAGAAGGGTAACGGCGTCCCCCGCCGTGTCAACCGCTATCCTTGCGCGTTCAACACAATTCCACCCCCGCCGCGCTCGTCTTGCCACGCTCATGCGTACCGGACCGAAGAACTAGGCAGGTGGGGAATCACCCACGCCCCTCGCGAAATCACCCTTTCCAGGGATCCGTGCGAGAACGGTCAGTCTTCACCTAAAAAAGGGATCATCATGACACGGCTTACCTCGGCGTGCGTCCTCTTGGCGGTTGCCTGCACCAGTGCATCTCTACTGGCTCAGAATACCGGACGAACACCAATTCAGCCAGGAAAAGCCGCCCGAACAACCACTCTGACCTTCGCCGATGAACTTCTGCGCGTCGATCAGATCGGTTTCACCATGCGGATTCCGGTCGGGGCGGTCTCTCAGGCAAGCGAAGTCGGTGCGCGCAAGACGATCCAACTCCTCCCGGGGAAGGGCGATCGACTCGTGGACGATAAGGCGTGGCTGATCAACATCAGCACGACTGAATCATCAAACCCGAAGACGTCAATCGCGGATTCGCTGGACTCGATCGTCGCCGCCCTGGAAGGGGCGTTCGGGGTGAAGGGTTCCGATGGGCGGATCGTGCACACCGACGTGGAACTGATCGACCGGGTGGATCAACTCAGTATCGGCGGCCAGCGCGCCGGCCGGGTGTACCTGCGAGTGCCCGGACGCGATGGCACAAAGATCGTCAAGGGGTACACCGTCTTCAACCCGGTCTCCAAGCAGTTTCTGCTGCTGGAACTGATTACCCCCAACGACGCCTTGGACCGCACCCGCGGAACGTATGAGACCATCGTCGCAACCGCGGCGTTTCGCGCTTCAGAGGAAGTCAATCGGGAGCGGGAACTGGCCGTCGCCACAACCACGCAGATCCTGGCGGCTCTCAAGCCCGAGGATTACCTCGACGCCATGGGTTGCCAGCGAGGGAACGGCTCCATCTCGGATTTCACCTGGCAGCGCCTGTATGTCCCGGCCAAGTCGGGAGACGATCTTCAGGCAAAGGAACTCGGGTACCGGGGGATCCAGTTCTGGCGCGGGCAGCGCGGCGAGATCAACCCGGATCTGCCCAAGAACCGATGGACCGACGTTGAACGTCAAGAAGGCTACCTGGCGCGGCTGCAGGTGCGCCTGATCGACGAATCGAGCATGGGAGTGCAGGTGGGCAACAAGCCCCCCGCCGCCGTGTTTGTGGATAGCATCGGACTGTACTTCATGACGCCCGACCGCGCGCAGGAAGCGTGGTCCATCCGGCTTGTCAAGCGCGACGCGGCTGGAAACGAACTGGCGCGATGGACGGAGACCGCCGCGCGCGCGGGCAACGAGGTTACGCTGGTGGTCGGCGACCCGACCGAGCGGACGCGCCCGATCGTCGCGCCGTTCCGCCCGGACGGGTACCTGTGTCAGTTCGAGACGTTTCTGCTCCCGACAATCCTGGTCAAGCACGCGATGCAGGAGACGCAGAACGAATATGAGGCGGGGACGTATTCGTACCGGAGCGACGGCGAATCCGTGTCGTTCCGCCGCGACATCGTGTCGCGCGACGCCGATACGCGGGGGTGGACGATCGCGACGCGCATCCGGGACGAGCCGGTGTCGCAGACGTACGTGTACGACGCGCGCGGGAATCACGTGCGTACGGAGTTGACCGAGGGCCGCGTGTGGGAGCCGATCGAGATCGGCAGGCTGTTTGACCTGTGGCAGAAGAAACGGCTGCCGACCGAAGCCGCGGGCGGCGCGAAACGCAAGCGCTGAGATACAGTGCGGCCCAAGCGAAAGGGCCTTCACATGCCGCAACAAGCGGTCGGCGCGTCGTTTTTTCTGCTGATTCTGCTGGTGTTTGGATCCGGCGTGCTGACGGCGTTCCAGCACGGGATGAACTCGCGGTTCTCCAGCGTCGCCGGGCACCCAATCCACGGGGGGTTGATCAACTTCGCGGTCGGGCTGCTGGCGGTGATGGTGTTCTGGGCGATCCTGGCCCGGGCGCCGATGCCGAATCGGGCGGTCTTCTCGCCTGCACCCTGGTGGATGTGGCTGGGCGGGGTCTGCGGCGGGATCTACGTATGCACGGCGGTGTACGCGTTTCCGCGGATCGGGAGCCTGTACCACGTCAGCGCGCTGGTGATCGGTCAGTTCGCGGCCGCGACGTTGATCGACCATTTCGGGCTGATGGGTGTCGAAGCGAGGCCTGTGTCCGCGGGGCGCGGACTGGGGCTGGTGATGATGGTGGGCGGGCTGATCTGCATGAAGGCGCTGTAGCCGAGAAAAAAGCCGTCCCGAAGGGACGGCCCATGCGTCGGATCAAGCGGTCAATCGGGCGGAATGGGGAGGGCTCAGGCAGCCTTCTTGGCCTTGAGTTGAGCGACCAGACGACTCTTTCTGCGAGCGGCCTGATTTTTGTGGATCACACCCTTCTGGGCGGTGCGGTCGATGACGGAGATGCACTTGGCGAGCGCGGCCTTGGCGTCGTCACCGGATCCGTGGGCCACCTTGTCGAGGAAATCCTTGACGGTTTCGCGCATGATGCGAAGGCGCCAGCGGTTGCGGGCGCGGCGCTTTTCGTTCTGACGGATGCGCTTTCGGGAAGACGGGGAGTTCGCCATGACAGTTCCTGATTCAGCGTTGATTCGACAGGCGACCCGTGAAACACGAGCCCGCCGCAGATCGGGACCGAAAGTATTGCATCCTGGGCGAGCGAATCAAGCGCAACGGTGCTGGGCCGACGGAGCCCGAACAGGCGGGCACGACCGGGCCTGTATCGCTGCGCGGAGGCGACGCGATCGCGGTAAAGGATCTCCACAGGAGTGAGTCTCCCGCGAGCGGCGAGGATGCGTGGTACTATTGGCCCCTCGCCGGTATCCGAGGCGGCTCGGAAATTCCGGGATCAAGGGACGGGGCCTGTCCGTATCGGGCATGCTCCGGGTTATGGATTCAAAGGGACTCTTTGGCCCCGCGCCGCGCGGCGGCTCAGCGAACACAATGGAGTGACGGCACATGGCAGGTCGTACAAGCGTCGGAGTGGGTTGGGGGATCTCGTTCAGCCTGATCTCGGTTGTGGCGCTGGGGCTCTTTGTCACCACCGTCATCTTCCTCGCGCAGAAGCAGAACGCGACGAAGAAGTTCACCGAACTGCAGACGCAGATCGTGGACTTCGTCAAAGACGGTGAGCGGGAGCGGGACGACATCAAGCAGCTCAAGGAAGCGGCCCGTCGGAAGAACCAGTCGCTGGTAGCGTTCCTGATGAGTTCGCAGGGCGAGATGGCGCAGCTCGCGACCGGATCGCCGAAGATCTCTCCGGAGGACCTTCAGAAGACGCTGGATGCGCTCCCCGGGGGCAAGTCGCCGAACATGCTGCAGAAGATCCGCGACCTTGACGCGCAGCTCGGGCTGGAGCGCAAGCGGTCCTCGGACGCGGACGCCGCGCGGCAGGTGGCGCAGACCGACCTTGAGAAGGAAGTGGCGCGGGTCAAGGCGCTCGAGGATGCTCATAACGAGTCGCTGACGGCGCTGAACCAGCAGATCGACACCTATCGAGGCGAGGTGGACAAGTACGCCCAGGAGGTCGGCGAGGCGAAGAAGAGCATGTCGGAGCACGAAGAGAAGGTGCGGGCCGACGCACTGGACTCCGCGGCCCAACTCAACGCCCGGATCACCGAACTCGAGCGTGAGGCGCTGCTGAATCGCCAGACGATCAGCCGGCTACAGACCGAACTGAAGGGTCGGTCGCTGAAGCCCGGCGACGAATACGCGCTGGTAGACGCCGAGGTGATCGGGATCGATCCCGCGGAGAATAACGCGTTTTTGAACGTCGGATCGCGTCAGAAGGTGCGTGTGGGGCTGTCGTTTGAGGTGTACAGCGAGCCGACCGCGATGCGTCCGGACCCGACGACGGGCGACTATCCGGCGGGCAAGGCGTCACTGGAAATCATCCGGGTCGATCGCGACACGTGCACGGCGCGGATTGTTCGAGAGAAGAAGGGCAACCCGGTGGTTCGCGGCGACGTTGTCGCCAACGCCTTGTACGACCCCAAGAAGGTCTACACGATGCTGGTCTTCGGCAACTTCGACGTGAACCAGGACGGGTTCGCGACGGCGAACGAAGCGAACGACGTGAAGTCACTGATCGCGGAATGGGGCGGCAAGTCGGTCGATGAACTCAGCGGAGAAGTGGATTTCCTCGTGCTCGGGCAGCGGCCGGTGATTCCCCCGTCGCCCCCCGCCGGCGCTCCTAACGCCGTCATCGAGGAATGGGTCCGCGTGAAGTCGCTGGCGGAGCGGTACGACGACCTGTTCAACCGGGCGACGGCGACGTCGATCCCTGTGCTGAACGAGAACCGGCTGTACACGTTGATCGGCAAGCGCCTCGGACACTGAACGAGCGGTGAAGCGAGTAAACATGGCATCGTCGCCCAGGGACTATTGTCCCTGGGTTTTTTTGGCGCTGCGCTTTTGAGAACGTGAGCAAAAAGAAGCGACACATCCCGACCTGGCTGCATGCGCCGGCGTTCCTGGCGGTTCGCACGGCGATGCTGCCGATGGGGGTCTGCGACCTGGGCGAGTGTGTGGCGATGGCCCGGGCGGCGGCGCGCCTGTACGCGGGCGCGAGGATGAACCGCAAGCGGCTGTCGCGCGCGATCGAGAACCTGCACGTGGCCTTTCCGGACTGGGAGCGCGAGCGACGCCGAGAGTGCGCGATCCGATCGTACGAGCACTTGTTCACGCTGGCGGTCGAGGCGGCGGTGATGCCGCGGCTGCTGAACGAGGACGGGTGGTCGAGCCACGTGTCGCTGGGGAACATGCGGACGTCGGTGCTGGAACTTCTGGGGCGCGGGTATCCGGGAGGCGTGGGCGCGAGGAAGGCGTGCATGCTCATCACGGGGCATTCGGGGAACTGGGAGTTGCTGGGCTACACGATGGCGCTGCTGGGATTCCCGATGCACGCGTTGTTCAGGCCGCTGGACATGAAACCGGTGGACGAGTGGATGCGGCGGACGCGTCAGAGCCGGGGGCTGGTGCTGGTGGACAAGTTCGGGGCGACGGAGTCGCTGCCGAGGCTGATGTCGCGGGGATTTCCGATCGGGTTTGTCGCGGATCAGAACGGTGGAGACCGGGGGCTGTTCGTGCCGTTCTTTGATCGACTGGCGTCGGCGTACAAGTCGATCGGTCTGCTGGCGCTCAAGTACGAGTCGCCGATCATCTGCGGGCAGGCAAGGCGACTGGTGCACGACGTGTCGGGCGAGTCGCGGCGGTCCGGCGGGGTGGCGGGGTTTTCTGAGTTTCAGGGGGAGCCGATGCGATACCAGATAGACGTGGTGGACGTGATCGACCCGGGGGACTGGGCGGATCAGCCCGACCCGGTGTTCTACATCACGGCGAGGTACCGCCGGGCGATCGAGATGATGGTGCGGCAGGCGCCGGAGCAGTACCTGTGGATGCACCGGTACTGGAAGAGCCGGCCGAGGCACGAGCATCAAGGCAAGCCGATACCGAGGCAGATGAGGGAGAAGATCGAGCGTCTGCCGTGGATGACGCAGGAGAAGATGGACCGGATCGTGGCGTGGAGCGAGCGGGACGCCGGGGTGCTGGCGCAGCGGACGTCGTGATGGGCGTGGGGGCGCGGGCGTCAGCAGCCAAAGGCGCCGGGGCTGAAGAAGCAGGCGAGGAAATCGAAGAAGTCCTGACTGTTGGTCATGAGGTCGCCGTTGAAGTCGGCGTTCATGACGAAGAAGTCGGCGAGGAAGTCGAAGAAGTCCTGCGAGTTGAGGCCGCCGGCGTGGTTCCAGTCGCAGGGACACTGTGGGGCGCATGGGGCGCCGGTGAGGGAAGCGACGTAATCGCCGAAGCCAGGCAGGCAGGGCACGCTGGACGTGGACTGGGGCGCGACGAAGGCGACCCAGACGCCGGGCCCGAGGCAGGCGGTGGTGGTGGAAGCGGCGCAGCCGGTCGCGGGATCAGCGGTGGCGGAGACCTCGGAACCGGGGACGAAGCCGTCGGCGGGGCAGCCGTTGCTGAGATTGATAAACCCGATCTGTGAATCAAACTCGGTGTTGACGGACCAGGTGACCAGGGTGGTTGAAGGGAGGAAGAACTGCCACCAATCGGTGTCGCGGGCGGCGCCGTTGAAGGACGCCGTGCCGCGGATGGAGGAACCGAGCGGCGCGAAGGTGAAGACAGGAGGATCGCTGTTGCACCCGCCGTTGGTGAAGTCGGGGATGCCGCAGTTTGGTTCGGATTCGACGATATCGCCGCCGGTGTCGGCGCAGGTGCTGGCGACGAGCGGGGAGATGGAGACGACGCCCTCCCCACCGACGCCGGGGAGGAAGGAACCAACCCGGACGAGATACTGTTGGCCCGGGAGGGCGTTGAACGAGAGGCTGGATTGCAGACCGCAGGCGTTATCGTTGCAGGCGATGGCGCCGCCGAAGTTGCAAGAGGATTGGTAGACGGCGGCGAAGGTGTCGAAGGAACTGCCGCAGGTGTCGACGGTGACGGTTCCCGGAGCGAAGGCGTGGATGTAGCGGTACCAGAGGTCGTTGTTGATCTGGTCGTTTCCGAAGGAGAGGCAGAGGGGATCGGGGAAGCCGTCGGTGTTGGCGTCGGCGTTGTTGAAGGCGAAGGAGCCGTCGACGCAGTCGAGGGCGTCGAAGCAGAAGTCGTTGAGGCCGAAGGCCAGGCGGGTGCGGCAGAGCCGGGCCCGGATGCCGATCAGGAGGTCGTTCTCGAATGCGCCGGCTTCGAGCAGGGCCGGGCCGAAGGCGATGCCCCCGGCCGCGGGGGAGGGCTCGATGGGCGCTCGGGCGACTTCGACGGTGCTGCCGACGGAGCGTGCCAGGCCACCCATGGCGTTGATCGAGCTCGCGATGTTGAACGCGATGCTCGCCTGGGATTCGCCGGCGAGGAAGGGGGAGAAGACGGCGATGGTCTGCGGGTTCGATGGGTCGGCATTGCCGAAGGTGGCGCGGAAGAAGCCGTCCTGAAACGGGATGTTTCGGATGAAGAAATCCCACTTGCGGAAGAAGGGGCAGTTGGGGTTGGCGCCGGGGCGTTTTTCGGAAGACGCGACGATGGTGGCGGTCCAGTTGGTCATGCTCAGGCAGATGGCATCGACGGCCCACCCTTGGTCGATGACATCCTGGTTGACGGCGCAGCAGACCTCGGCGACGATGCCGGGCATGCCCGGGAAGTGGGTCGGATCGGGCGGCGCCTGCTTGGCGACGGCGGAGAAGATGGGCTTGGCGGGCCCGGCGGCCTTGGGGACGGTCATGCCGATGAGGTGATTGCGGATGATGTTGGCTTTGGCGTCGGCGTCGTTGCCGCCCGCCTTGACGCGGTCGGTTTTGGTGATCGTCATGGTGTTCCCCATCGAGTCGCACATCTTGATCTCGACCTCGATGAAGATGTCCTTGGGGATGACGGTGTCGCAGATCCCGATCCAGAACTCGCCGATGGCCTTGGCCTGGCTCGGCGGGCGGTAGTTGGGGGGGAGCGTGCTGGGGTCGCGCGTGGGTGCGCCGGGCCAGGCGCCGGGCTGGCCGAATCCCTGTGAGGGGACTTCAAGACCATCGATGTCGTCGTTGACACCGAGCTGGATGTATTCGCGGCTATCGAGGACAAGACTGTTGAGCCCGCCGCAACCGGAGACGAAGATATCGCCGCGGGCGCCGTTGCGGGCTCGCTCGCGCGCGACACCGGTAGCGGGGACACCAAGCGAGTTGACATCGACGGAGAAGTAGACGATGGCCCGGTCGAGCGGACCGCCGAGGAGGCCGTCGGCGTCGGCGTCCTGACCGTAGAGCACGAGCCCGTCAAGGTCATCGCCGGCGCGGAGCCCGAGTTGAGCGGCGGGGATGGACTGCGCGAGGGAGGCGGGCACGCCGACGATACACGTCAGGACATCGGCGGCGGACCAACCGCGGGCGGCGAGGGTGGGCGACCCGCGCACGAGTGAGAAGTGGATGCGGGAGCCGGGGACGAGCGGGCGCGCGGTGTCGAAACTGAGGGCGTCATGGCTCTCGGGAGCCAACGCGCCGCTGAGGCCAATGTCGGTGTCAAGGAATGAGAGCAGGTGCCCGCCGCCGAGCAAGGTAGCAAAGGTGTCGGCGGCGTTGTTGGGGGCCTGCATCGCCACGGGGGTGCCGGGCATGCCGACGGCGCCGGTGCGGACGGTGAAGAGGAAGTTGGGCGCTTGCAGGCCGTTGACGTTGGTGTTGCGCGAGCCGTCGTCATGCAGGGCGTCGATGTTGTCGCCCGGGAGGAGCCCCAGGTCGGCAGGGTTGTTGATAGCCAGGAAGTTCATCCCTGGCGGCAGGAGGGGCGAGACATACACATCCTGCGAATCGGGAGCGGCAAAGACAGCGGTGCCGGGAAGGCCCGTTGTCGTCGCCGAAATACTGAAATAGACCTGGGCGCGCGCCGCGGGAGCGAGGAATGCCAGGGCGACCAACCCGGCGGCAAGCACGCCCGGAGCAGAAGAACGCCGCAAGAACGGGATCGATAAACCGATGCGGATCATGGTGCGTCTCCACTGTTCCCCCCCGCCACCCCCCGCCCCCCGCTCCTGGTCGATTGGCGCGTTCCCCTGCACGCCGATCTACGCAAGTCGCCACTCAGTGCAGCATACAAGGCAGGGGCCGAAAACCGAAGCGGAATTTGCTGAAGCAATCGTGGCGTCACGCGGGGGCCCGGGGAACGGATGCCGATCGGACTCCGGGAGCGGGCGGGAACGGAAGTGGGCGGGTATCGGGCATTGCCTGTCTTGCCATTGCAAGCGGTTCTGAGGGGCTTCATCGAGAGAGGGCGGGTAAGATTGGCGGTCACTGGAACGATTCAGCGGGTTGGGGGATGGGTGGGCTGATTCCGGACGTATCCGGCGGTGCAGAGTGAGTGAAGTTCATGCCCGGCGAACTGGAAGGCATCCGAATCCTGATCGTGGACGACGACAAGGACATCCTTGAGTCGTTCAACGCCGCGTTGCAAGCCGAGGGAGCCGACACGATGACCGTCGAGGACGGGAACGCGGCGGTGGCGGCATGCCAGGGGGAAGACGCACCGGACGTGGTGGTGCTGGACATGATGCTGCCGAAGCGGTCGGGGTTTCTGGTGGTCGAGAAGATCAAGGGTCGCGACGATTCGCCGATCGTGATCATGGTGACGGCCAACGAGGGCCGACGGCACCAGGCATACGCCGAGTCGCTGGGGGTGGACAAGTATCTGCTCAAGCCGGTACCGCTAACGCACCTGGTGCGCGTGATCTGCGAACTGCTGGACAACGAGGACGCCGAAGACGAACAGAGGGGTTCGGGTCAAGGGGGGAACGACTGAGCCGTGGCGCGCAAACGACAGATCATCCTGATGAAGGCGCCAGAGACGGAGGGGGACGGCGGATCGAGCAAGACGGGCACGATGGCCGCGCTTGGGACGGTGCGCGAGGTCGTTGGGCTGATGGCGGACTACAACATCAGCCCGGACGGCTCGGGCCCGGAGGGAATGGGAGATGTGATCGGGATGGGCCGGCTGTACGGGCCCGGGTTTGTCGCGGAGATTCCGACCGCCGTGGATGAAGTGACCCAGGTGATGGTGATGATCACCGATGAGGACTTTGCGTGGGCGGTGCTCATGCGGCTGTGCCGGCAACTGAAATGGAAGATGATGGATCCGGAGAGCGGGCGTACGTTTGGTTGACCCGCCGAGCGTCGCGGTCGGCGTCGCAACTCTTGTTTTTCTCACCCTGTTTTTCGGAAACGATGAATGCCTCAAGAGACCAAGTCCACATTTGCGCCGGCCCAGTCCGCGTCCGATGCGACCGTGACTCTGCAGGGCGCGGCCATCGATGTCTCGGACGAGGCGACCGCGCTGGCGGCGCTGGAGAAAGCCTTCGATTTCCGGGGGGACGTGACCATCACGCTGGCCTCGGGGCAGACGCTGAGCGGGTACATCTTCGACCGGCGCCGCGGGAGTACATTGCACGACTCGTACGCCAGGCTCATCGGGGGATCGAGCGAAGAGAAGATCCGGGTGGCGTATTCGGATGTGCGGCGGATCGAGTTCGGGAAGGACGCGGCACATGGCAAGTCGTTCGATACGTGGATCAAGAAGTACGTCGAAAAGAAAATGAAGGGCGAACAGGCGGGGATCGAGTCCGAGCCGCTGGAGTAGCGAGGCCGGGGGCTTGATCGCCTCGCGCCTGAATCGGGACAATACGATCCCGCGTGACCCTGCGGTTTGAACATCCTGCGTGGCTGCTGCTGGCGCTGCTGGCGGTGCCGATGGCGATCACCGCGGTGCGGTGGTTCAGTTCGATGAGCCGCGTCCGACGCTGGTCCGCCGCGGTGCTGCGGGTCGTGCTGATCGGGTTGATCGCGGGCATGCTGGCCGGCGCCACGGCGATTCGCACGAGCGAGAAGATCGCCGTCATCGCGGTCATCGATGTTTCCGGGTCGGTGCAGCGTTTCGCCGCGCGCTCGATCGAACCTTCTGCGGACGCGGGAGCGGCGGCGCCGGAACGAGGACCCGGGGGACGTCTGCTGGACCGCACGAGTGAGTTTCTGCGGGAAGCAAGCAAATCGAGGAAGCCCGATGATGTACTGGGGGTCGTTGTGTTTGACGGGGACGCGGCGGCGGTCGTGGCGCCGACGCGCGTCGACGCCCTGGACCGCGTTCCGTATGTATCGATGAGCGAGGGGACGAACATCGAGCGGGCGATCCGCCTGGCGGCGGCGATGATCCCGCCGGATTCCACGCCGCGGCTCGTGCTGTTCAGCGACGGGGTGGAGACGGACGGGGACGCGATCCGGGCCGTCAGCGACCTGGCATCGGCATCGCGTGGGGCCGGGGCACCGACGGGTACGGGCGACGCCGCGGGGCGCGCCGGGGTGCCGATCGATGTCGTGCCGCTGGCGTACAACGTGACGCGGGAGGTGTTTGTCGAATCGGTCGATGCCCCGCCGCAGGCGCCGGATGGCTCGGTGATCAGTGTCCGCGTCGTGCTGGAGACGGCGGGAGCATCGCAGGGGACGCTGGAACTGCTCCGCGAAGGCCAGCCCATGGACATCAACGGGGACGACCCGGGGACGGGCCGGCGGCTGTCGCTGGTCGCGGGCCGGCATGTTGAGGTGATCCCGGTTCGGCTGCCAAAGGGACGGCTTCACCAGTTCGATGCGATCTACGTGCCGGACCCTGCGCACGACGAGGGCGAGGCGACGGGAGCGGCCGACGGGCGCGCGGTGCAGGACACCATCGCGTCGAACAACCGCGCGCAGGCGTTCACATTCACTCCCGGCACGGGATCGGTGCTGCTGATCGGCGGGCTGGGCGCCGCGGGAACGGAGACGCTGGCGTCGGCCCTTCCGGACACGCTGCGCGACGCCGGATTGGACGTGACGATCGTCACGCCTGACGGCATTCCCAGCGACGCACTGCGGTTGCAGGCGTATGACCTGGTCATCCTTGACAATGTGCCGGCGGACGCGTTCGAAAAGCCCGCACAGGAGATGCTCGCCGCGTACGTCACCGAGCAGGGAGGCGGGCTGGTCATGATCGGGGGGCGGCAATCGTTCGGCGCGGGCGGATGGAAGGGCACGGCGATCGAACCCATCCTGCCGGTGCAACTTGACCTGCCGGAGAAACTGATCGTCCCGGCGGTCGCGATCGTGTTCGTGCTGGATAACTCGGGGTCGATGCGGCGTCACGTGATGGGCTCGACGCGGACGCAGCAGTACATCGCCAATGAGGGCGCGGCGATCGCCGTCCGCTCGCTGGACAAGACCGATCTTGTCGGCGTCGTGACGTTCAATAACCAGTACGACGTGCTGGTGCGGTTGTCCAAGAACACCGATTCTCTGCGCACCGCAGACGCGATCCGCAGCATCCGACCTGACGGCGGGACCAACATCCCGCCCGCGCTGGAAGAGGCGGGCAGGCAACTGGACACGGTGACGGCGGACTTCAAGCACGTGATCGTGCTGACGGACGGGCGCTCGCAGAACAAGGACGAACTGCCCGGGCTTGCGGGGCGACTGAAGGAAAAGGGGATCCACGTCACGACCATCGGGATCGGGGACGACTGCGACGAAGCGACGCTGCGGGCGATGGCGTCCCGCGGCGACGGGGTCTTCTACCCGGTGTCCGATCCGACGACGCTGCCGCGGATCTTTGTCCGCGCCGTGCGTGTGGTCCGCAGCCCGATGGTGCGGGAAGCGAGGTTCACGCCGGTGCCGCTCGCGACCGGGTCGGCGATCATCGAGAAACTCCCCTCGCCGATTCCACCGCTGGGAGGGATCTCGCTGACGCAGCCCCGTGGGGATCCGCTGGTGACGACCGCGATGCTGCACCCGGCGGGCGAGCCGGTGCTGGCGCACTGGAACGTGGGTCTGGGGCGGGTGGCGGCGTTCACGTCGGGCGCCGCCGAGTGGTCGAGCGAGTGGATTCCGACGCCGACGTACAAGCAGTTCTGGACGGACTTGGCGCGGCTGATCTCGAGGCCGGAGAGCGACCGCGCGCAGGAACTGACGATCGAAGCCGTGGGGAGCGACCTGCACATCCGGCTTGACGCGACAAGCCCGGAGGGCAAGCCGCTGGACCTGCTATCGGTCCCTGGCTGGCTGTACGCGCCGTCGGGCGAACGGACGCCGATCCGGCTGTCGCAGACCGGACCGGGAGCGTATGAAACGACGGTGCGAGCGCCAGCGAGCGGGAACCATGTGGTGGCGCTGGCGCCTCGGCTGGGGAACAAGGCGCTGCCGCCGGTGATCGGGGGGATTTCGCGGGCGTCGGGGATCGAGTACCGGCGTCTGCAATCCAACATCGGGTTGCTCGAGGAGATCGCCGCCCGCTCGGGGGGAAGGGTGTACGACCTGAAGCAGGCGGGGGTCAACCTGTACGATCGTTCGGGCGTGAAGCCGACGGAAGCGAGGCTGCCGCTGTGGCGCACGCTGCTGCTGTGGGCGATCGTGGTGCTGATGCTGGATATCGGGACGAGGCGGATCGCGTGGGACCGGCTGGTGAGCCGGGAGTTCGGCGCGAGCATGCGGGAGCAGGCGCGAGCGGCGATGGCGAGCCGGGCCGGGCAATCCGAGCGGGCGCTGCGCCGGTTGAAAAAGGTCGAAGAGGAGCGCGAGGCGGCGGTGGCCTCGGAGGCGCAGCCGGCACCGCTGAGTTCGGACGACGCCCGGGCGATCGTGCGTGCGGAGGCGGAGCGTCGGCGGGCGGCACGTGCGGCGAGGCAAGGGGAGCCCAACCCGCCCGGACCTTCTGGCGAGCCCCCCATCGCGGCCCAGCCCGCCGAGCCGAACGGCTCGGTAGCGGAGTCCGCGCCACCAGCGCCAGAACCCGAAGGGGGCGGGCTGTTCGCCGCCAAGCGCCGCGCGCAAGCGCGCATCGAGCGGGAACAGGATCGATGAGTTGGATTGTCGCAGGAAGGGCAGAGGGGCTCAGCCTGGCAACTCGAACTTTTCCCAGTGCCCTTCCAGGTGCCGGACAATCTGCCCGGTGGCGACGTAGAGCACCTGCTCGGCGATGTTGGTGCAGTGCCCGGCCATGATCTCGCAGTAGGTGGCCAGTTCGAGCAGGCTGAAGGCCTGATCGACTGTGATCACGCCCTTGCTCACGCGCACCTGGGCATCACGGAGGATCGATTTTTTGAACGCCTCGATGGCGTCCTCGCTGGCCAGGACCTGCTGGGCGCGCTTGCCGTCGATGCGGTCCATGGCGACACTGACCTCGTGCAGGATGCCGATGACGCTGTTGGACATGACGCGGAAGGTCTCGGGGAGCGCGGAGCCGGCGAGTTTGATCGCGCGGATCTGCTCGGCGATGCTGACGCCGACGTCCGCGATGCGTTCGAGTTCGTTGTTGACCTTGACGATGGTGAGGATCAGCCGGACCTGCTCGGGCGGGAGTTGGGCACCCGCGGCGCAGGCGTCGGAGAGAAGTGTGACGCTGGCGCGCTCGATCTCGACGTCAACCTTGTCGATGGATTCATCCATTTTGATGACGCGATCGCCCTGAGCGGCGTCCATGGCAAAGGCGGCGTCGAACGCCGCCTCGATCATGGCCTGCACGCGCCGACTCTGCTCGACGATGTCGGCTTTGAGCCGATCCAGCCGCGTCTTGAACCCGTTGGACGTTCCCTGCATGCTGCTTGCCGCCCTTGTGCCGACCCTCCGCACGTACAGGATATGCCGCCCTGTCGAAGCGACGCCGGCGCGAAGGCGTGCAAAAGCCCGCCGGGCCGGTTCCGAATGAACCGTTCGGAGCGAGCGGGGTCGGGGAGTGGGGCGCCATACACTCCTCGCCGCGGGGCAGGGCTCGCTCAGTGTCGCGGCATTCCTGAGAAACGACACACACATGATCTCACTAACCTGCGACGGGTGCGAAGAACGATTCGAGGTGGACGACGCCGCCGCGGGATCGACCGTGCGGTGCCCGCGATGCAGCGCGGCGAACGGTGTTCCGTCGATGCCGGCCGGCGCGACCGCCCCGGGAACCGGCACGTCGGTGCCTACCGCCCGCGGCGGCGCCATCCCGGGTGAAGAGCGACTCCTGTACCTGCGTCCTGCGATGTTCCGGGCGCGGCCGGGACGGTTCACGCTGCTGGGCCTGATTGCGCTCGCGGGTCTGGGGTTTGCCGGGTACCTGCTGGCGACGACCAACGACCGCGTGGGGCCGCTTCTGTGCGCGATCGGCTCGCTCCTAGGCATCGTGCCGCTGATTCTCTGGAAGTTCAAGTCGCTCGACTCGAGCCTGGAGATCACCTCGCGCCGGTCCGTCTGCTACCGCGGGCTCTTCAGCAAGACGACCACGGAGGTCCGCCATGAGGACATCAAGAACTTCCAGATCGACCAGACGTTCCAGCAGCGTCTGTTCAACGTCGGCTCGATCGGGATATCCAGTTCCGGGCAGGACGACATCGAAATCCGCGTGAGGGACATCCCGAGGCCGTACCGGGTGCGGGAGATCATCGACCGCCATCGGCGACGGTAATCACCAGCCCCCCACCGCACCAGCCCCCCACCGCACCAGCCCCCCACCGCACCGGCCCCCCACCGTCCCAGCCCCCCACCCCCCCAGCCTCTCGCGGGCTTAGCCGTGGTACATGTACGTCTCGAGGTAGCGGATCGTCTCTTCCATCACGTGGTTGTGCGCGAGGTTGAGATCGCCGATCGAGATCATCCCGCACAGGCCCATGTCGGACCAGACGGGCATGTGGCGGATGCGTTTCTGGCGCATGACCTGTCGCAGTTCATCCAGCGTCGTGCAGGGCGCGCAGGTGATGACCGGGGTGGTCATGACGCTTCCCACGTCGGTGTGGGCAGGGTCCGACTCGGTCGCGACGACGCGGGTGAGAATGTCGCGCTCGGTGATGATGCCGATGATCGGGGCGGGCTCGTGCTGGGGGTAGTGCGTCGCGGTGTCGGTGACGACGAGCGCGCCGATGCGGTGCACGTTCATCGTGCGTGCCGCGTCGAGCACGCTGGCGCGCGGCTCGATGACATGCACCTTGTCCCCCTTGGCCTTGAGGATGTCCGCAACGGTTGACATGTTGGTCTCCTTTTACGACGAGTGCGGTCCGTCGCTGTGATGCTCGTGATCGTCGGCCGGTCGGTGGCATTGGCCGGAGCCGGGATCGAAGGGTCTCTTTGTAGTATGACATGGCGGGTCGGAAAGTGCGTGGTCATTTGAGCCGGTTCCGCGAATTTTGCATGCCCGGTTTCGGGCATGAACGCTGCCCCGCCCTGCCACCCGCCGCCCCGGACCCAAGAGAAAGAGGCACGCGGGACGGCCCGCGTGCCTCTGTTCTAGCAGGATTCCTTGATGCGAGGGTCCCTCGATCCCTGTTTACCCAAGCGAGATCTTGTCGGTGCCCATGGCGCCGTGGTCGTCCATGCCGCCGCGCTTGGGAGACTTGGTTTTCTTGCCGCCGCCGCCGCCGGAGGGGGCATCGTCGCCGCCTTCGCCGCCGCCGGTAGCCCCGCCCGTGTCGCCCCACTGGGCGCGCTTGAGGGAGAGGCCGATCTTGCGGTCGTCGATATCGACGCGGAGGATCTTGACATCCACCTCGTCGTCGGGCTTGACGACGTCCTGTGGGTTCTCGACCTTGTGGTCGGCGAGTTCAGAGATGTGCAAGAGGCCTTCGAGGTCCTGTTCGAGTTCGACGAAGACGCCGAAGTTGGTGATCTTGGTGATCTTGCCGCGGACGACCATGCCGGGCTTGTAGTGCTCGGGGATGGCGTGGGCCCAGGGATCCTCGGTGAGTTGCTTGAGGCCCAGGGCGACGCGCTGCTTGGACTGGTCCACGTCCAGGACGACGCATTGGATGCGGTCGCCCTTCTTGAAGACCTCGTTGGGGTGCGTGACCTTCTTGGTCCAGGAGATGTCGGAGACGTGGAGCAGGCCGTCGATGCCGGGCTCGATCTCGACGAACGCGCCGTAGTTGGCGAGGTTGCGGACGGTGCCCTCGATGACGGTGCCGCGCGGGTACTTCTCGCTGACGAGTTCCCAGGGGTTGATCTCGGTCTGCTTCATGCCGAGGGAGATTTCCTGTTTGTTCTTGTCGATTTCGAGGATGACGACGTCGACCTCCTGGTTGGGCTGCACGACCTCGGAGGGGTGGTTGACGCGGCGTGTCCAGGACATCTCGGAGATGTGCACGAGGCCCTCGATGCCGTCTTCAAGCCGCACGAACGCGCCGTAGGACATGATGTTGACCACGGTCCCCTTGACGCGGGAGTTGACGGGGTACTTCTTCTCGATCTCTTCCCACGGAGAGATTTCCTTCTGCTTGAGCCCCAGCGCGATCTTTTCTTTCTCGCGGTCGATGTTGAGGACCTTGACCTCGAGTTTCTGGTCGATGCGGAGCATGTCGCTGGGGTGGTTGATGCGTCCCCAGGACATGTCGGTGATGTGCAGTAGCCCGTCGATCCCGCCGAGGTCGACGAACGCGCCGAAGTCGGCGATGTTCTTGACCGTGCCGGTGACGATGTCGCCCTCTTTGAGGTTTTCCATGAGGCGGCGTTTGGCGCTGTCGCGTTCCTCTTCGATGAGTTTGCGGCGGCTGATGACGATGTTGCGTCGCTCGGTGTCGATCTTAAGCACCGCGGCGCGGATGTCGCGCCCGATGTAGTCGCCGATCTCGCCCGGGCGGCGTACGTCAACCTGCGACGCGGGGAGGAAGACCGGGACGCCGATGTCCACCAGCAGCCCGCCCTTGATCTTGCGCATCACGCGCCCCTCGACGACGTCCCCTTCGCGGGTGGTGTCGATGAGGCGCTGCCAGTTGAGCATCCGGTCGGCCTTGCGCTTGGAGAGTTCGATCATCCCGCCTTCGGATTCGAGATTCTCAAGCAGCACCTTGAACTTGTCGCCGATGCGCAGTTCCGCCAGGTTGTCGAACTCGTCCTTGGCGATCATGCCCTCGGACTTCAGGCCCACCTCGACCACGACGAAGTCGCCCGAGAAGCCGATGATCTTCCCGTCCAGGATCGTCCCGGGCGTGAAGTCCGTCATCTGCTCGCCCAGGAGCGAGTCCATCCCCTTGTCGGCGGCGAACTGCTTTCCAAGCGCCTGCTGGAGCATGACGTCGGCATCGGAATCGGTAACACCAAGGGACGCGATCAGCATTTCATCAATCATGGGAATCCTTCAACAAACACCGGGGCCGACGTGAGGAGCCATCCCGGGCTTGACCGGGTGTGATCGCCAGCCGGACGTGGTCGTCCGGGGTGCGATTCGTTCGAGCGTGTGAACGTTCAACTCATTCGGACCCGTTGGCCCGGCTGGAATCGCCGGGCACTTCGTGGTCACATGCCCCCAAGGGGCGGCCTGAAGACCTTAGAAAACCGTTCCCGCACCATGCGAGAAAGAAGCGGTCCCGGCGGCATGGCCGGGGCCTCGATCATATGCCGAGTGGGAACGCGTTTCCTGCTCCGCCCTCGCGGTCACTTGCCGTACTTGTCCCAGTAGCAATCGGAAAAATCGGTTGCACCCCGCTGGTCCTGCTTCCAGCGCCGCCCGAGCGCCTTCACGCGGCGCTCCAGGTCCGAGCGGCGCGCGGATGACGTGGGGAGGCGGTACTCGTCGCTGGTCAGGCACTCGCGGGCGATCACGATCCAGTTCGCCCGTCGATCCTGCGCCAGCGCGTCGGGCGACTTGCCCTCGGGCGCGACCACGACGCACGGGACGCCGGTGTCCGTCAGGAACTGCGCCGCCGCCTTGGCATCATTCAGAAACAGCGTCGCGACGATCAGATAGTTCGAACCGCGAACGCGAGGATCCTCGCCCAGCACGGGCAAGGACGTTGCGGGCGCCGGCCGCTGACCCGATGCGGAATCGGAGTTCTCGGCGGGCCCCTGCGGCTCTCCCGGTGGCGTCGCTCTTCCCGGGTCCCCGCCGGTATCAACCAGCGAAGGAACGCCCGTATCAGCGGGCGGGGCCTGATTCCTCGCCGCCAGCAGTTGGTTCCGCTCGTCGGTCGCGCCGGATCGATAGGAGATGACGGCGACCAGCACGAGGGCCACGATCACGATGCCCGCCGCGATCCCAAGCCCGGGATACGAAACGAACAGGCCGCGTGTCACCCCTCCACCGGCCACCCCTGCGCCTTCGGCGGCGCTCTCGTCCGCGTCCGGACGCTCGGCGCCCGGGGCTCGCTCCCCCGGGCTGATGCGCGGGAACACCTCTACCGGCCCGGATCGCTCCAGCGTCCCGCGCGCCGAGTCCGATCGCCTGGGCGGGGCCACCACGGCGGGCGGCGACGCGAGTTTGCGATCGGTCTCGCGCATGACCTCAAAGAGCGGGGTTCGTCGGCTGCGGGACATTGTCTCATTATCGGCGCGCCGCTCCCGGCGAGCAATCCCGGTATGCTTTGCCATGTTCAAGCGGAGCGCGAACACCGACCCGGAAACCCCCAGCGCGGCGGAGCCGGCGCCGGGTCGGTTCCCGCTCATCCGGGTGCTGGCGGTGCTCATCGGGCTCGTGCTGATCGCCGCGGCGGTCTGGGCCATCCTCGCCAATCGCGCTCAACTCGATCAGGCGCTGGTCGCGCTCGCGGGCGCGGAGTGGTACGTCCTGGGCCTGATCGTCCTCCTGCCCGGCGTCAACTGGATCTGCACGAGCGCGACCGTGGGCGTCCTCACGGGCCGCTACGCCCGCGTGCCGATGCGGGAGATGCTCCCCCTGATCGGCTCGGCGTGGCTGCTCAACATGCTCCCGATGCGACTGGGCATGATCGGCCGAGTGGCGTATCACAAGAAGTACCACGGCATGCGCGTGCGCGACTGCGCGAAGGTCATGGCGCAAGCCATCGCATGCTCGATCCTCGCGCTGTCGCTGCTCGTGCTCGTGGTGCTTGTGGCGAGCGAGATGAGCAGCCGCGCCAAACAGGCCGGGGCCGACGATCCGGGCTCGTGGCGGGTCCTGGCGCAGTGGGGCCTGTCGCCGCTGCTGGTGCTGGTCGTCGTCTGCGTCGCGGCGCGGGCGCGAGTGGAGCGTGCCGGTTCGTTTTGGCGCTGGCCGGCGGCGGTGCTCTTCCGGTATCTTGACATGTGCCTGTGGTTCGTGCGGTACTGGCTGGTGTTCGCAGCGATCGGGCATCCGATTACGCCAGTGCGTGCCGCGAGCGTGACGGTCAGCGCTCAAGCGGCGATGGTCACGCCTGTGCAGTTCGGTCTGCGGGAATGGGCGGTGGGGCTGACCGCGGTGGGAAGCGAAGTGGAACAGGCGGCGCCGCGCGACGACGGCGGGCGAGTGCGGGGCGTGGTGCGAGACGCCACGGTCGGTCTCGTGGCGGACGCCTGCATGCGGGCGGCGGAGCTCTGCGTCATCATCCCCGTCGGGGGGCTGTCCACACTCTGGGTGATGCGCAGCATGCGAAAGGGGACCAAACCGCAGAGATCCCCCCAGCCGGCACACTCGCCACGATCGTCATAAACCGATCTCCGACCACCTGCATGGAGGCGGCGGCATGGTGGGAGTTGCGGACTGCGCCGCACGGGGTATGCTCCATGTATGCCGCGATCCACGCTCGCGCGTCGCTGTCCGCTTTCCCGGCCATCCTGTCGGGGCTTCACGCTCATCGAGTTGCTGGTGGTGGTGGCGATCATCGCGATCCTGGTATCGATTCTGCTGCCGGCGCTGGGACAGGCGCGGAAACTCAGCCGCGCGACGCAGTGCCTCTCGAACCAGCGTCAGATCGGCATGGCGCTACAGATGTATGGGCACGATTACGAGGAGTGGGTGCCGCGGGAGGGGACGTACAACCCGATCAATCCCCCGCACGCGAGAGACCGGCTGCCTTGGCCGGTCGCGCTGCGCTTGTACCTTGACGAGCGAGCCGGCCCGAACATTGACATGAATGACGGGTTTGCCGAGGCGCCGTACTACAAGGATCCCTCGCGACCGCCGGATCGGCACAACATCCATTATGTCAACAACGGGCTCAAGTTCCTGACAGCGGGGGTGCCGGACTATCGCGGGCTCAACGACACGCGCTACCGGCGCGGGCCCACGCCGCTCAGCCGGCACGAGCGCCCGGCCGACACGCTCTATCTCACGTGCTTCACAGACGATCCGCAGGGGACGATCGCGAACTATTTCTCGCAGACCGACGGGTCGGACATGGCGCTGGCGCAGATGTACGACCTGTGGCACCGCGACCACCTGATCCCGGGCGGCCCGGTCGAGTTCCGGCTGAGCGACCGCATCGCGCCCGAGCGGCACAACGATGGCGCCAACGCCGTGTTTATCGATGGACATGCGCGGTTCGCGCCGAAATCCGAGTTGATCAATCCGGCGAGTTGGGACGACGGGATCTACCGCTAGACGCGTGCTTTCTTCAGTTTCGGATCGATCGCGTCGCGGAGCGCCTCGCCGACGATGTTGTAGGCGAGCACGCTCAGGAAGATCGCCAGGCCGGGGAAGATCGCGAGCCACCACTTGAAGAGCCCGTCGGTAGTCTGGGCGCTGGCGAGCATCTTTCCCCAGGAGGCCTGATCGACCGGGCCCAGGCCGAGGAAGCTGAGGGTCGCTTCGATGGTGATGGCGGCGGCAATCGCGAAGGAGGCATCGACGAGCACGGGCGTGACGCCGTTGGGGAGCATGTGCTTGAACAGGATGGCGCGAAGAGGAAGCCCGACGGCTTTGGCGGACTGGACGAAGTCCTGGGAGCGAAGTTTCATGAACTCGGCGCGGGTGAAGCGTGCCGCGCCGGTCCAGGTGAAGCAGCCGATGATGGCCATCATGACGTAGGTCGAGCGCATCTCGGGAGGGAGGACGGCGGCGGCGACGATCAGCAGGAACAGGAGCGGCACGGCCATGAAGACCTCTACGACGCGGAAGAGCAGGAGGTCGACGACGCCGCCGAAATAGCCCATGAGCGCGCCGAGGGTCACGCCGATGAGCACGGCGATGCCGGTGCTGACGAGCCCGATGGAGATCGAGAGGCGCGACGCGTGCATGAGCTGCGCGAGCACATCCTGCCCCAGGCCGTCGGTTCCGAGCAGGAATCGTCGCGGCGGGAGCGGATGGGACTCGCCCTGCTGGGCCATCATCTGGCTGAAATCAGTCCCCGGGGGCGTCCGGTCCAGCGACGTGAAGCGCTGGTTGGGTGACCAGGGCACGAGCGTGTAGGTGGCCTGCACTTCGCCTCGCATCTCGCGCTGAACGTAGTCGAAACTCTCCAGGGGCCTGGTCCACTTGAAGGAGGTGGCCGAGCCCGCGAGCAGGCACGCGAGGAACGTGATGACCAGACGCGCGCGGAAGGAAGCGATGAACGGGAGAGCGCACCCGATGAAGAACACGACGATGGAGACAAAGACCGCACCCTTCACGACGGGACCGAGGCCGGGCACGAGCAGCAGCGGCGCGGCCATGCTCATCGCCCAAGCGGGCGCATCGCGCCCGGAGCCGGCGCCCTGGATCACGTTGCATGCGACCACGATGAGAAGGGTGAGCAGGGCAGCGACAATGCACGCCCCGAGGCGCTCGGCGCGGCCGGCGGCCTTGCTTGAGCGGGCCCGAGCGGACCCCGGCTTCGGCGCCGAGAAGATGTAGATGAGGGCCGCGGGGACGCCTAGCAGGAGGATGATGTCGGTGTTCTTGATGTAATCGAGGAAGGGGTGAGTGACGCGGACGGTGCCGTCGGCCAATGTCTCGCGGAGGCTGATCGGGTGGCCGCTGGCCAAGAACGGGGCCAAGACGGCCATCGCGGCCAGGAAGCCCAGCCAGCACAGCGCCACCACCGCGGTCTTGCGCTTCAGGACGTGTTTCCAAGCATCCGCCCAGAATCCCTGGGCCTCGACGATGCCGATGCCCTGCATGAGTTGTACGCCAGTGACCGCCTCGGCAGACTGCGTGCGAACGGATGATGGAGAGGGGGTTGGCGGCATTCGGTGGTTCTGGTCGGACGTGAAGGATGAGCCGCACCGTCGGCGGCGAAAACGGCGTTCTGGACAAGGGCAATCAGTCGTAGGCGATGCGTGGATCGGCCAGGGCGTAGAGCACGTCCGCCAGCAGCAGCGCCGACACGTTGACGGTCGCGATCATGAGCGTGTTGGCGAGCAGCAACTCGCGATCGCGGTTCTGAATCGCTTCCAGGATCAGGCTCCCCATGCCGGGCACGGAGAAGATCTTCTCGATGATGACGGAGCCCGCCAGCATCGCGGGGAAGATGGTGACGAACATGGTGATGAGCGGCAGGAGGCTGTTGCGGAATACGTGGCGAAAGACGACGTCCTTCGCGGAGACACCCTTGGCCTTGGCGGTTCGGACGTAATCCGCGCTGAAGTTATCAAGCATCGCGGCGCGGCACTGCTTTCCGAGCACGGCGTACCCCCCGTAGACCAGGCAGATCACGGGAAGACAGATGTGCCAGAGCGTGTCGAGCAGATACCCGCGATGGAAGGCGCCTTCGGCCAGGTGGGGCGTGAGGCGCATCGCGTCGGCGTTGTTGTCGTGCAGCCCGCTGGCCGGGAAGAGCGGAAGGTACTGCTTGTTCGCGAGAAAACCGATGGCCAGGACGCCCGCGAGCACGACGGGGAAGGACCACATCGCGATCGAGACCGTCCCGAACCCAACGTCGAACGCGCTGCCCCGCTTGGTCGCAGCGAGCATGCCCCCGGGGATCGCGATGAGGTAGATGATCGGAAAGGCGATGAGGTTGATCAGGAGCGTAACGGGGAGGCGCTTGGCGACCAGTTCGATCACCGGCTGGCTGCCGGTGAAGGTGACGCCGAAGTCGGGCTTGGTGAGGCTCAGCATACCGGGGATGATCGGCACTCCGGCTTTGGGGTACGGCCCGCTCTGGAACGCCGCCAGCAAATCGGCCCGAGCCTGCTTCGCGTCTCGCAGGGCAGTTTCGACGTTGTTCCATGCGGCGTGGAGTTTCTGGAACGACGCGGAGGACTTGTCCGGCGAGTGCGCCCGCAGGACCCGCGGCCTTCCCTGCCCCTTGCTGTCCACGCCGCGCGGCAGACTGATCTCCCGCGCGTACGCGCCGAGGGCTTCCTTGAAGGACGTCACGTGCCCGATGTACTCCGCACGGGCGTCGGCATAGTGGCGGTCGGCCTCCTTGAACCGCTCGGTGCGCTCGGCCGATGGAAAACCCACTGACTGCATCTCGGCGTATCGCTCGGCGGGCTTCGGGGGGGCGGGGAGTTGGTCAACAAACCACTGCCAGAGCGGCGGATCCTTGATCACCTTCGGCGAACGGATCAGCACGTTGCCGGGGCCGACGAGGTCGCGTGTTCCAAACTTGATCGGGGAGATGCGGCCAAGCCAGCGGATGTACTGAACGGGAGCCGGATCGTCGAGTCCGTAGCGGTCGTCGAGCATGGCGCGGGTGCGTGCGACGCTGGCCTGGCTCTGCATGGCGCCCGCGGAGACGCTGAGGCCGGCGCCGATGCCGCCCGGCGCGAGCGCCACCAGCATGAACACGAGGAAGGTGATCCCGATCAAGGTCGGGATCATGAGCAGGACTCGTCTGAGGAGGTAGGTTCCCATGTCGGTGTGGAGGAGGCGATCGCGCGCGGTCGGAGGCCGAGTCGGGTCGAACTTTTCGGATCAGTTGCCGGCGTTCGCGGCGGCCGCCCCGCCGCGAAAAAACTCCCAGAGTTCCAGGCCCTTGGGGTACATGTTCACGTTTCCAACGTCGGCCTTGACAAATCTGACCCAGGGCTGGACGCGAACCCAGGTGTACGGCTGCTCGTCGTGCATCACGCGCTCCCAGGCACGCCAGAGCTCGGCTCGCTTGGCCGGGTCCAGTTCCCGCCGTGCCCGCTCGATGAGCGCATCGGACTCGGGGCAGTTCCATTGACCGAAGTTGTCGCCCTGGTTGTTGATCGAATCGGAGTGGAAGATCTGCTTGGGGTCGGATTCGGGCGCGTTGGCGCCCCAGCCCATCATCATGGCGTCGAAATCTCGCTGCTGGCGCACTGGCTCGCCGACGGACCAGTCCATGGCGCGGATGTTGACGCGGATCCCGGCCGCGGCGCAGGCATCCTTAACGAAGACGCCGATGCGTTCGGCGATTTCGCCGCCCCCGAAGGTGGTCAGCTCGAAGACGAAGGGTTGTCCATCGCGGTTTTCCAGGATGCGGTCGTTGTCGCGGTCCTCCCAGCCGGCGTCCTTGAGCAGTGCCTTGGCGCGGGCCGGGTCGTAGGGCCAGGGCTTGAGATCAGGATCGGAGCCCGGGGTACCGGGGTTGTTGAAGCCCTTGGCGACCACGCCGACGTTTTTCCAGATGTCGCGCACCATCTTCTCGCGGTCAAGGAGCAGGGTCATGGCCTGGCGGACGCGCTTGTCGGCGAACGGGGTGGGCTTGCCGGTGGGCCCGCCTCGCCCGCCGCAGTTCCAGATGATCCCGGACCGGCCGGACCGCATATTGACCCAATCGAGGTTCCGGGTGGTCTTGCGCCAGTCCTTGTCGTCGCGTTTGGAGACGAACTGCGGCGCGGAAGGCGTGACCATGTCGGATCCGCCGTTGGAGTAGTCGGTGAGGCGGGCGAGTTCGTTGTCGATCGCCTTGAAACGCATGGTGGCGATCGGGGACCGCCGACCCCAGAAGAACTCGTTTCGCACCAGGACAACCGGAGCGGGGGGCGACCATTCGTTCCCCGGGGTGAGGCGCTCAAGCTTGTAGGGTCCGGAGCCCATGAGCAGGCCGGTGGCCTTGTTGAGTTCGGCCGGGGAGAAGGTTGAGTAGAAGTGGGCCGGCATGACAAAGAGCCCCAGGGCGTTGTCGGCGTTGAGAAAGAGCGGCTCGAAGAAGGTGAACTCGACGGTGAGCTCGTCGATGACCTCGACCTTCTTGATGGAATCGCGGAGATACGAGCGGTCGCGTTCGGCCTCGATCTGCGGATTCATGATGAAGTCATGGAAGGACCAGCGGACGTCCTCGCTGGTGACTTTGATGCCGTCGCTGAACTTGGCATCGGGACGGATGTGGGCGCGAAGCCAGAGGCCGTCGGGATCAACCTGCCAGGCATCGGCGAGCACGCCGCGCAGTTTGAGGGTCTTGGGGTCGTAGGCGCCGAGTGATTGAACGACGAGGTCGATGATGCGGCGGCCGTAGACATCGGTGTTGAGGACGGGGGTGATCTTGGCGGGCTGGGCTTCGAAGGTTTCGGTGAACTCGCCTCCCTCTCGGAACCCGGGAAGCGAACGAGGGTCTGTGGCGAAGTCCCAGTCGGGCTGCCATTGAATCTCGACGCCGGGGCGTGCCCAGGACGAGTCGCGAGCGCCGCCGGCGGCGGACGACGCGGCGGGGGCTGAAGCGGAGACCGCGTTGATGCGGGCGAGCATGTCGTCGAGTCGCCTTTGAGTTTCGGCGGCATCGGTGGCGCCGGACTGCACGGCGTCGAGCTTGGTGCTGAGCCCGGCCATGATCTGGACGAGTTCCTGCCGGCCTGCGGTGAGTTGGTCGAGTTGTTCCTTGATCGCGCGGCGGTCGTCGGCGGACAACTGCCGCTGATCGCTCTGAGCGCGTTCGAGACGGCCCAGCGCCGCTTCCTGAGCGGAGATCTTGGAGTTGAGGTCCTGCAGTCGATCCCATTCTCGCCCGCGCTGGAACATCGCGAGCCACACGCTCACGCCGACGCCGAGGATCAGCACGAGCAGCACAAAGTCTTTCAGGCCAAAGCGATTCTGCATGACACCATCCTTGCGATTCGCCGTTGCGCCGCGCGAGGAACGCGCGGCATGACGACTCCGGCGCTGAACATCCACTCGACGCGACCGGCCCGATTGTGCAGTCGGTCGCGAGTCCAAGAGTCTATCGCAAGCGGGCCGAGAGGGCACGCCCCGGGGGTGGATGCCGGGCGAATTTCGGTCGGTGTCCGCGAATTGGCGCGCATCGGCCTACGTTCACAGGAGAGGATTCGCGTTCCGATGCCGCACCCCGTCAGGTACATCCGCCGCGCGCGGGTCATCACGCTCGATCCCCAGCGGTGCGCTCCGGCAAATCCACTGGGCGTGGTGGAGCGTGCGGACGTGTCGATACGAGATGGGATCGTGGAATCGCTCGATGATGGGGGTCAAGCCGACGCGGGGTCCGCGCCGGACGTGATGGACGCCGAGGGCGGCGTCGTCATGCCGGGGTTGGTGGATTGCCACACGCACCTGTGCTGGGCCGGTTCGCGGCTGGATGAGTGGGAGCGGAAACTGGGAGGCGCGTCGTACCTGGAACTGCTCGCGGCGGGCGGGGGAATCATGTCAACGGTTCGGGCGGTGCGGGCAGCCTCGCGTGATGAACTCGCCGATCGCACGCTTGAACGCCTCCGCGTGGCGCTGTCGCTGGGTACCACCACGATCGAGATCAAGAGCGGGTACGGGCTGAGCGCCGAGCACGAACTGAAGATGCTGCGCGCGATCGGTGACGCGGCATCGCGCTGGCCGGGGACCGTCGTGCGGACCGCGCTGCTGGGGCACGCGATCGATCCAGAGGCGGCGTCGCCCGCGGAGTTCGTCGATCGAACGATCGACGAGACGCTGGCGGCGGTGCACGAGGAGTTTCCGGGGATGACGGTGGATGCGTACTGCGAGACCGGCGCGTGGAGCGCTCGTGACTGCGTTCGACTGTTTGAGCGAGCGCGCGAGTTTGGGCACCCCATCCGGGTGCACGCCGATCAGTTCAACTCGCTCGGGATGGTCCGCGAGGCCATCCGGCTTGGCGCGGTGAGCGTCGATCACCTGGAGGCGACGGGGGCGGCGGACTGGGGGATGATCGCGGGGAGCCGGACGGCGGCGGTGATCCTGCCATGCTGCGGGTTTCACCTGGATAACCGGTATGCGCGCCCGCCGAATGGGATTCCGGTGTGCATCGCGACCAACGCGAACCCGGGTTCGGCGCCGTGCGTGTCGATGCCGATGGCGCTGGCGCTGGCGGTCCGGGCATGCGGGGTGCCGATCCCCGAGGCGATCCTGGGGGCGACGGCGCGACCGGCACGGCTGCTGGGGCTTCCAGATCGCGGGGTGATCCGGCCCGGGGCACGCGCCGACCTGCTACTCCTCTCGACCAGCGACGAGCGGGACCTGATGTACCGGTTCGGCGACGCATCGATGATCAGGTCGGTGGTCGTCGGCGGAGCGCGCGGGTGAATGCGGCGGGTTCCTACACTCGCCGCTGGCGATGTCAACCACCTCCACACACGCTCCGTGCCTGCCGGCGACGCCGATACGACAGCGCGCGCCCAGACTCGGCGTGACGGTCGTGTCGCACGCGGTGATCGACTTTTTTTCGTTCACGGCCCCCCCGCTGCTGACGGTCCTGGAGGGGCATTTGAAACTCACGCCCGAGCAGGGTGCGTTCCTGCTTGGGATCGGCGCGCTGTGCAACGGGCTGGTACAGCCCGCCGCGGCGTGGCTGAGCGACCGGTTCAACACGCGGATCTTCGGGTGGCTGGGGCTGGCGTTGGCGGTCGTGGGGGTCGGGCTAATCGGGTACGCGGGCTCGTATTCGCAACTCCTGTTCATCCAGATCGCGTCGAGCGTGGGGATCGGGGCGTTTCACCCGATCGCGGCGGCGGCGGCGGGGCAACTCTCGGGCTCCCGGCGTTCGTTCGGCGTAGCGCTGTTCTACTGCGCGGGGATGGCGGGCGGGATCGCCGGGAACATCGGCGCGCCGTTCTGGGTGGGGCACTTCGACGGTGAATCCGCCCGTGCGGGGCTTCGGGCGATCGCGTGGTTCATCCCGCCGGGACTGATGGTGGCGATCGGGCTGCTGTGGGCGATCCATCACATCCCGCACCGGCACGCGGCAGCGCGCGCGGCCCATGCCACGCTTTCGGACGTGCAGCGCCGCGAACGCTGGCGAGCGGTGGCGCTGCTGTATGTCGGCAACCTGCTGCGGTTCGGGGTCGATACCGCGCTGATCGTTCTCATCACCCGCTGGTGCGAGCAGGCGGTGCTGCGTGACGCCGGCGCGGGGGCGATGCTGAGCGAAGCACTGCGGCAGCAGGCGGCGGAACTGAGCGGCCCGCTGCAGGCCGCCAAGCAACTCGGGATGGGCGTGTGCGGACTGGTGGCGGGGTGGTTCGTGACGGGGCGGTATGAGAAGCGCTCGCTGGTGTTCTCGCCGCTAGTGGCGGCCGGCGCGATCGCGCTATTCCCGCAGGCGCCGGGGGGGATGACGCTGGTGCTGCTGCTCATCGCGGGCGTCGGGTACGGGGGGTTTGTGCCGCTGACGATCTCGCTGGCGCAGCGGCTGCTGCCGCACCGAACCAGCCTGGCATCAAGCCTGATGATGGGGGGCGCCTGGTCGGTGGCGGCGATGGGAGCGGTGGGCGCGCAGGCGATCGTCGATTCGGCGGGAATAGCGGCGGCATTCCATGCGACCGCGGGCCTGAGCCTTCTGGGGGCGGCGGCGTCCATGGCGCTGCCGAATCACCTCCTGGAATCATTGGGGACGCCGGCGGCGCGGGGCGAGGGGCGAGACTTGCGCCAATCCCGCTCACGCGCGCAGGACCCGCCCAAGTGACGAACCGGTTACAGTGAACGGCCGATACCGGTGTAGAGTGATATCGTTGGAATCTCGCTGAATTGATCAAAAACCGAACGGGCGAAGGGGTTTTCTGACAGGCTTGAATGCAGATCGGCGCCGTCCAACTCGCAACTCCGCTCCTATTGGCGCCGATCGCCGGGTACTGCGATCTGGCGTTCCGGACGATCTGCCGGGAGTTCGGCGGGCTGGGGCTGGCGTGCACCGACCTGCTGTCGCCGCAGGGACTGCTGAGAGGAACGGCGACGTCGCTGGACCTGGCACAAACGAACGAGTTTGACAAGCCGATCGGGATGCAGCTCTATGGGAGCGATCCGGGGATGATGGCCAAAGGGGCACGCTGGGCGCGCGACCACGGGGCGACGGTGATCGACATCAACATGGGATGCCCGGTAGACAAGATCACCAAGAAGGACGGCGGGTCGAAACTGCTGTGCGATCCTGATCGGGCCATACGGATCCTTGAAGCGGTAGTCGGGGCGGTGAGCGGCGGCACGAGCCCCACGCCGGTGACGGCGAAGATGCGGCTGGGGTGGTATTCGCCGCCGGCGCCGGGGGTGGCGGAGTGGCTGGCGCCGCGGCTGGTGGAAGCCGGCGCGTGCGCGATCACGATCCACGGCCGAACGACGGAACAGAAGTTCAGCGGCGAGGTATCGCACGCGGGCATCCGGGCGGTTGTAGAAGCCGTGCGGTCGTCATCGCGGCGTGTGCCGGTGATCGGCAACGGAGACGTCCGCGAAGCGGAGGACGTGCTGAAGATGATGCGCCTGACGGGGTGCGACGGGGTGATGATCGGTCGCGGGGCGTTGTCCACGCCGTGGGTCTTTCGGGACGCGTGGTCGCTGATGAGCACCGGGGTGAAGCCGGTGGAACCGGCGGTGAGCGATAAGATCGAGACGATCCGGCGGTACCTGGACTTGATGGTCGAGTACCGCGGGGAACACTACGCGATGGTGAACGTGCGGCGTCGGATCAGTTGGTTTGCAAAGCGGCTGGGGGCGTGCAAACCGCTGAAGGAAGCCGTGCGGCTGGCGGCGACCTCTGACGAGGTGCGGCGCTCACTTGATGAATACATGTCCGGCGGGCTGCGGCGCTTCGGCTATGAACAGGATGGGGCCGAGGAATCGCCGGAACTCGTCGCGACATGATGAACGAGCATTGAGAGAGAGAGAGAGAGAGAGAGAGAGAGAGAGAGAGACGGATCAGCAGCAATCCAGAAACACCCTTCATCCCAGGAGCAGCAACGATGCACACGAAGTCAACCCGAATCACGCAAGTTCTTATGGCCGCGGCGAGCCTGTGCCTCGGCGCGAGCGTGGCGATCGCGCAGGGCGTGGATACGAAGCCGACGACGGCGCCCAAGACGCTGACGCCCGCGCCGGCGGCGACGCAGCCGGTTCCCGGCGGGAAGCCGAATCTTGACTCGCATAGCGGGGTGCAGCCGTCGGAAGCGTCGCAATCGCCGCTGACGTGGGAGTCGATGTCGCACGATTTCGGGAATATCCCGGACACGGCACCGGTGACGCATGTGTTCAAGTTCAAGAACAACACGGACCACACGGTGACGATTCTGCGGGCGCACGGGTCGTGCGGATGCACGGTGCCCGACCTGACGAAGAAGTCGTTCCAGCCAGGGGAGTCGGGGGAGATGCAGGTCACGTTCAACCCGCAGGGGCGGCGGGGACAGAACCCCAAGGCGGTGACGGTGGAGTTTTCGGATCCGCCGGGGACGCCGCAGACGGTGGTGACGATCAACTCGAACGTGCAGCCGCTGGTGATGATCGAGCCGCAGAAGACATACCTGCAGGAAGTGGACTCCAAGTCGGGTTCGACGACGGTGATCACGGTGTCAGGGCGCAAGGCGGATTTCGCGGTGACGGGAGTGGAGAAGCGCACCGAGGCGCTGGACGTGCAGATCGGGCAGGCGCACGAAGTGGACATCGACGGCGAGAAGTTCCAGCAGATCCCGGTGACGGTGACGGTGAAGCCGGGGACGCCGATCGGGGACATCCAGACGGAACTGATCATCCGGACCAACGACGAGCGGTCGCCGAGCCACAACCACGTGTTTTTCGCGGCGGTGGTGGGCGACATCAAGGCCACGCCGACGAAGTTGACGCTGCGTGCCTTCACGCCGAAGGTTCCGTTCAGCAACGTGGTGACGCTTGAGAACCGGAACAACACGCCGTTCAAGGTGACGAGCGTTGATATCGACGGCCGCGATGACATGATGCTGGTGGCGGACGTGGAGGAGACGAGCATGAACGGCCGCCAGACGTACACGATCAAGTTGAACGGCGTGACGCCGGACGTGCAGGGTCTGATCACGGGCGAACTGGTGATCAACACGGATCTGCCGAATAACGCGACGCTTCGGATCCCGTTCTCGGCGACGATCCGCGGGTCGCAGGCCGGGACGGCGAACGTTCCGGGCAAGCCGGTGCCGGTGGGCAACTGATCAGGATGCGAAGTCGCCTCATCCTTTTCGGGCACGCGCGATGCAGAAACGCCCGCGTGCCCATTTCTTTTTCGGTTCGAGACGTGGACGGCGCGGGATCAGATTCCTTGGATTCGGGCGGGTGGTGATTCCGGGCCGGCGACTCACACAGTGGAGGCTCCGATGAAATGCTCGTTGTTGCCGCAGTTTCTGATCCTGATGGCGCTCGGCCTTGGCGCCGGGTTCGTGCATTCGAAACTGTCGCCGGTGAGGACCACGCTGGACAAGCCCGCCTCGCCGAAGGACGCGATGAGCAACGCTCCCAAGCGAGACCATCCGCCGGGGGCGATGCGGGCGCCGGCCGGGGCGGACGGGTCGAAGCCAGAGGCGCCGGCGCAGCCTGCCGCGGCGGATGGCGCGTCGGTCAGCCCGGGGGACAAGACGGGGGACGCGCCGGCGAAGCCGGGCGTCACGACAGACGCACCGCCTGGGAAGGGGCCGGTCGCGACCCCGACGCCGGGCGCCGGGTCGGGCGATGAGACGTTGACGCCGGCGCTGCGGGAGAAGGGGCATATTTCGCTCGCCGAGGGGTACGAACTGTTCACGTCGAACACCGCGTATTTCGTGGATACTCGCAAGAGGGCGGAGTACGAAGAGGGGCACATCCAGTATGCCTTTGGCATCCCGCTGGCGGCGTTTCACGGGAAGAACCCCAAGTTGGTCGATGCGATTCCGCGCGAGGCTCCGGTGGTGTGCTACTGCCTGGGCGGGAACTGCGATGAATCGGAGGAGGTGGCGAAGAACCTGAACCAGATGGGGTACAAGAACGTGTACGTGCTGCACGCGGGTTTCCCCGGGTGGAAGAACGCGGGGTATCCGATCGAGGTCGGGCCAGGCATCCAGGAGGAGGAGTAAATGACGAACCCTGCTGGATCATCGGTGCCGCTGAAAGTCGGCTGCTCGTCGGGCTCGTGCTGCGGCGGGACGTGCCGGGACAAGGCGTGCGTGCTGTCGTACATCGCGCCGCCGCTGCGTCTGGCGCTGGGGGGGCTCTTCCTGTTCGCGGCGTACAACAAACTGCTGGTGGAGAACGGGCCGCAGGTGTTTTCGGCGTCGGTGAAGGCGTTCAAAGTGATTGATCCCGAGGGTGCGCCGGCGCTGTTCCAACTTGCGGTGTATGCGACGCCGTGGATCGAGATTGTCGCGGGGATCTCGCTCGTCATCGGATTCTGGACGCGCGCGGCGGCCGGCGTGCTGGCGGCGATGCTGGTGGTCTTCATCGCGCTGATCACGTCGGTGCTGATGAGAGGTCTGGACACGAAGTGCGGCTGCTTCGGCAAGCTCTCGCCATTCTGCGGCGAGCAGGTCGGGGTCTGCAACATCGTGCAGAACACGATCCTGATGGCGATGGCGCTGACGATCGCGAATGCGCGGACGCTGTACTTTTCGGTTGACCGGCTACTGGCCCGCCGGGGCGAACATGGCGCTACTCCAGCGGGATCGACTCGATGATCTCGTGCACGGCGCCGGTGGGGCGCAGCGTGCTCTTGACGACGCAGATGTCGCCGAGCGGGAAAGGCTCCATCGCGATCGGTTGATCGACGCGCGCGGACCGGGCGTCGTGCCTGAAGCGGCACAGAGTCAGGTGCGGGCAGAACCCGCCGGGTCGCTGACGGACTTTCGACGCGAGCCGCTGGGCAAGGCGGTGGTGCAACTCAACGAGTACCGGTGGGGCGTCGGTCTGGACTGCAACCAGGCGAGGCACGCCGCGGTCGGGGAGAGTGATCAGCCGGCGTGGAGAGAGCGATAAGGATCGGGTTCCCGCCGCCGCACGCCTGGCGGATTCGAGGACTCGCTCAAGGTCGCGAGCGGGGGTGTCGCCGATGAACTGAAGGGTGAGGTGCACCTGATCGGCTGGGACGGCGGCATGGGGCGCGAGGTCGAGGGGCTTGAGCAGGGCGGACATCGCGCGCCGAACCTCGGGCGGGGGGTACGCCGCGACGAACAGCCTCAGAACTCCGGCGACGCGCGGCATGCGAGATGGTAAACCGGCTCGTTCCCGGGACCACGACCAAGCCGCCCGGCGTCGCTCGGTTATGATCAGGCACGGCGGCGCAACAGTCCTGCGGGAGTTCTCATGGTCAAGCGATTCCTGATTGCGTATGACGGTTCGACGCTGGCGCGGGAGGCATTCGCGTACGCGGCGATGCTTGCAAAGAAGCTCGGCGCGGAGGTCCACGCGGTGCATGTGCTGGAGCCGTCGGTGGACGCGGCGCTGCTGGCCGATCCGACAATCATGACGGATCCGATGATGCCGCCGGTGGTGCTCTCGCCGGCGGACTTGCCCGACGCCGAGCAGGAGCGGGCCGACGCTGAAAACCTGTTGAGGGAACTCGGCGACATGTGCCAGCAGATGGGAGTGACGTACACGCACCGGGTGGAGCGTGGGATGCTGCTGGACACGATGATGGCGGCGTCGCGGCCGACGGACGTGCTGGCGCTGGGTCTGAAGGGGCGATTCCGCCGCGCGGGGGTCGGTTCGACGACGCGCTCGCTGGTGACATCGGCGCCGTGCCCGGTGCTGGTGGTGAGCGGGCCGTTGTCTCCGATCAACCGCGTGTTGACGCCGTACGACGGCACGATCCCGTCGACACGCGCAACGATCTTCGCGCGGAACCTGGCGAAGCAGGCCGGCTGGCCGCTGTCGATCCTGGCGGTGCCGCGGGATGACTTGTCGCTGGAGGAGGCAATTGACTGGTCGCAGCAACTCGCCAAGGACGCGCAGGTGATGACGCTGAGCCGATCGCTGGGGAGCGAAGCGGAACTGATCGAGCGGACGGCGGGGGCGGATCCGTACGCGCTGCTGGTGATGGGGGCGTACGCCGACTCGTGGTTCAAGGATCTCTTTGCGGCCGGGGGAGGGACGACGAGCCACGTGCTGTCGCACCTGAAGGCGCCGGTAATCCTGGTGCCGAAACAGGCGAAGACGGAGGAATAGCGGCGGCGGGACGCCCGAGCACGCGGATGCGCGCGTGAGTTGTTTGTGATTGGACGAGTCGCATCGAAAAGGTCGGGGTGATCCTCAACCTGACTCATCGCGCTGAATCACGGGCCGAGAGCGATGGGCACCGCGTGCGGAGGGGACCTGACGTGATCGCGCGAGAGGGCTGTGACTGATGGCCGAGACGATGTTGTCGCGGTAGCGGGCCCGAAGTGAAGTGTGGCATGGGCGAACCGACCGGCGCGGCGAAGCAGCAATACGAACTTCGACTCGCGTGTCCCGGAAGGCGACTTCGGGCGTCTCCGGAAGCGATCGCGATGACGCTGAAGTGTGATCGGCGCGGGATGAATGGTCTCAAGACTGGGAAGAAGTGTGACGATGAGAGGTGTTCGAAGCCTCGGGGTATGGACGTCTTTGGGGGACTTGTGGTGTGCGAGCGGTCATCTAGGATTCCGGTCGCCGAGCGTGGCTTGGCGCGTGGCAAGGAAGTTGACGGCGAGGCTAGGCAGAGGACGCGGCGGGGAGTTGGTTGTTTCGCCGGGTTGGATGCCCTTTGGACCGAAACCGATCGGGTGCACCGTGCGCCGAGCAAGCACGGAGAGAATGGGGCCGATCTTTGAGCGAAATCGCGGTTGTGGAAATGGAAGGTGAAACGCGACAACGAATGGCCGGGAACCCCGGGTGTCCTGAGAATAGACGAGTGGCGCGAGAACCTTGACCCGCCAGCGTCGGCGGCTACATTTCAGGAGACCAAAGGCGTCGGGCCAATGAAGGCGATCTCAAGTACGGATACTGAACAGATCCCTGATAGCTCAATGGTAGAGCGACCGGCTGTTAACCGGTAGGTTGTAGGTTCGAGTCCTACTCGGGGAGCTTCAAGGGCCGCGTCCAAGCGACGCGGCCCTGTTCGTTTACGCCTCCTCCGTTGGTCCATTCTTCCGCCGCCCGCCGCTCTCACGCGAGAAACCGGGAGTTTCGGGCACCCGGCCGGG
>JBFWWU010000006.1:0-229222 GCA_050246015.1 Phycisphaerales bacterium | reverse complement strand
ACCGCCACTCGAACCGTCCGGTGCGCCCGGCGTGCAGGTTGACGCTAAACGTCTGCACCCGCGAAACGCTGTGATCCGTAAACCAGTTGATCGGCGCGGCTTGCCCGAGCCCGCTCCCCCACACGAACCACAACTGCGCCTGATCGTCATCGCCGTACGCGTTGTCCGGGTATTCCGTATCCAGCGCCGAGCAGAACGACACCGTGATGTCCTGCCCCGGTTGCAGCAGCGGCAGCGACATCGTCGGCGAAGCGAGCACCCCCGACACTCGCTGCCCCGTCTCAAAGTTGCACGTCGAGTCCTGGCCGAAATACATGGTCGATCCCGAATCGCATGTCCCGGGCGGCGCGCACGCGCTGGTCACATGCCACATTCCGGTCGCCGTCCAGCCCGCCGGTAGTCCCGCATCAAAGTCGGCCCTCGCCAGGTCCGTCACCTCGAACACGCCGACGTTCACGCTGAACGTCGAGGCCGGCGCGCCCGCGGGCAAGCGGACAACCGTTCCCAGGCTCCCTTGCGCCGACAGGTAGAACTCGGGCGCGTCGCCGCAGGCCAGCGCCGGGAGCGTCGCTACGTAGTCCTCACCCTCTCCGGGTGCCGGTCCCAGCGGATACGCCTCGAACTCCCCGCCGGGCCTCCTCCTGACCCAGAGCATCTCGGTCCCGGGCACGATCGCTTCCTCGCCGGGCACGATGCGAACCGCAAAGGGCGTCGGCGTCAGCGGGGGCACCTGCGCCGGAGTGTTGCCGGGCACCGTGATCTGCATGGGCGGCGCCGCCGAGTACACGATCCGGCCCGTGGACCCCACCAGCCAATACCTGCCCGCCGGTCGCGCCAGAATCCGATTGAACGACTCCTCGTACTGATTGAGCGGCATCCGCGTCCACGACGCCCCGCCATTTGTTGAGTGCATATAAAAGTGGCGGAACGTCGCGTGGTTGTACCCCACCACCCACAGATCCGTCGGACCATTCAGCGAGATATCCAGATACGTCTCGTCAGTCGTCTGCGGCACGGTGATCCACGACACCCCGCCGTTGGTCGTCTTGGCCATCGTCCCGTACCACCCAACCACCCACCCGTTTGCCGCGTCGGCAAACTCCATATCTGATATCCCATAGCCGTCCCCGGGGACGGTCGCAAATGTCCACGTGTCTCCGTTGTTCGTCGAGCGGTACACCCGGCTGCCCGCCGTGGCAACACGGATGTTTGTGTCTTTCACGTCAACGGCGACCATCGACCCGCCGATCTCGGGCACCGGCGTCCAGTTGTACCCCCCGTCGTCCGTCCGATACACCGACGGGTCCGCGTAGAACCCAACCGCCCAACCCTTGAGTTCATCCTTGAACTCGATGTCGCGGATCTCGAAGTTACCCGGAAAACTCGCCGGATACCCCAGCGGCTGCCAGTTCCGCCCCGCGTCGTCCGAGCGGAAGAAAACTCCCCCGGCCCCGCCGGTGAACACCGTCTGACTATTCAGTACTTGCACGGCCCGCAGACCCTCTTCGCGCCCAAACACGATCCCCGTCACGCGCAGCCGATCAACCTCCCAGCGCCCCCCGCGGTCCTCGGTGCGGAAGACGAACCCCCGATGAGTCACGGCGATCCCGAACGTGTCGTCCGCGGCGAAGTCAATGTCCATCACCTCGTCGCCGCACCCGCTGTTCATCAACTGGTATGTCGCGCCGGCGTCGGTCGTGCGGTACGTCAGGCCGTTAGCGCCGACAACCCAGCCATGCGACTCATCCGAGAAGTGCACCATCCAGTTCGCCGGCAGCACCCCGATGCCCTCCACCACCTGGAACCACGAGAAGCCCAGATCCGGGCTCGTCCACACGTCGCCCGCCGCGCTCACCGCCCCCAGCACGAACGACTCCCCCGCTCGATCCAGGTCTATCGCGCCGGTCGTGATCCATCCCGAGTTGATCACAAACCACGTCAGCCCGGCGTCGTCGCTTCGGATCACGTCCAAGCCGTCCATCGCGATCGCCGTCTGCTGGTCGATCCAGATCACGTCGTTCACGTTCCCCTCGTGCACCAGCGCCCACGTCTGCCCCCCATCGATCGTGCGATAGATGCCCCCGTCGTTGTGCGGCGTGGACCGGATCCCGCACGCCACCCCCAGGTCCGCGTCACGAAAGTCCAGCCCGAACATGATCGGACAGTCCGGGTACCCCGATCGCAGCGGCCAGGTCGCGCCCCCGTCCGGCGTCCAGCAAATCGCGCCGTTGAGCCCGATGTACCCCGTCGTCGGGGTCACGAAGTCAAACACCCGCGCCGACCCCGCCGGGAACGTGTTCATCTGCGTGAAGTTCACACCCCCGTCAATCGATCGGTACGCATCCTGGTTGTTCCCGGCGATGTACAGGTGCGACGGATCGGCGTATGCCGCCGTGTAGAAGGGATCCGTTGAGAATCCGGTCCCCACGCGCCGCGTCCACGTCAGCCCCGCGTCGTTCGTCTCGATCAGGTGGTGATTGTCGCCGACCACGAACCCGTGCGCCGGCGAGTTGAATGCCGCCCCGCCCAGATTGCGTCCCGTCGGGAACGGCGATTGCACGCTGAGCTGCGCCGACGCGCACGACGCCAGCGCCATTACCCAGACACCGAAACATGGCGAGCGATACATCATGTCCTCCTTTTTCGGGCGCCCACGCCGCTGTCACGTCAGCACCCCGCAAAGAACTCCACCAGGAAGTCAAAGAAGTCCTGCGAGTTCACCGCTCCGTCGCGGTTGAAGTCCGCGGTGCCGTCAAGCTCGAAGAACGCCGACACGAAGTCAAAGAAGTCCTGCGAGTTCGCCGTTCCGTCGGCGTTGAAGTCCGCTCGGCACGGCGCCGGCACGGGCCGCTCCGCGAGCGTGACCTGCACCGCGCCGTCGGAATACCCGCCAACCGCCCACACCCCGCAGGCGCCGTAGACATCCATCCCCCACCCGCGGAGCACGTACGCCGAGCCGGGAAAGCCGCCGGAATGGCTCGCACTCCACGACACCCCGTCGAAGTGGTGGATCGTCGCGTTCGTCGCGTCCGCCGCCCAGATGTCATCCGTACCCGTCGCGGCGAAACTCGCGACCACACCCGTGATCCCCGTCGTCGGCGTCTCCCACGCGCTCCCGTTCCATCGGATCAGCCGCACGCTCCCGCCGTAAAACGACCCGGACACCCAGACGTTGTCGGGCGCCAGCGCCAGGACCGCCTCGGCGTCGCCCCCGCCGGCGCCCTCTCCCGGGTTGGACACGCGCGACCACGACGACCCGTCCCATCGCACGATCAGCGCCTGAAACGCCCCGCCGATGCTGCGCCAGTCCCCCACCGCCCACACGTTGTCGCTCGACGATGCCGAGACGCACGAGAGTTCGTGGTGCCGGTTGCCCGCCTGCGGCACCGGGACGTCCGTCCACGACGATCCATCAAAGTGCAGCGCCAGCCCGACGCTCGTGGCGCTCGCGTCGCCGTACCCCACCGCGGCCCCCACCACCCACACATCGTCCTCCGAGAGCGCCGTCACGTCGTACGCGAAGCCGCCCCGCGCCGCGAACGGGTACACCGTCTGCGGCCGCAGCGTCGGCGTCACCGGCGCGCCCCAGACGCCGTTCTCCCACCGGATAATCAGCGGCATCTGGTCCGTCGGATACGGCGTGCGCACATACCCAACCACCCACATCGCCGCCCCCGTCGGCGCTCGACCTATCCCCTGCACGCTCGGCATCGTCCCCAGCCCTGCCGTCTCCGGCAGCGACAGCACGGACCACTCTCCCCCATCCCATCTCATCACCAGGGGCTGCGGCGCGGTCACCCCATCCGAGTACGATCCCACCGCGAGCGCCGCGTCAGCCCCGGTCGTCGCTACGTCGTACAGCAGGTTGGTGCTCGCGCCGGGGCTCGGTGTCGCCGTGGCGGACCACGCGCCGCACGACTGCCCCAAGGCGCCGGCCGCACCCGACAACGTCAACATGCACGAAATGAGCGTCTTCATCTGAGGTCTCCAGGGTCAATGCTCCGCTGTGTCGTTCGCCGCCGGCGCTCTCTCGCCTCCGCCCCGCCCGGCTTCTCGCTCGAATCCGAATTCGTCGAGCGGGAATCCCGCCCGCCTCTTCAAGCCTTTCCCGCAATCTGGCGTTGTAAAGTTAGCAGCCCGCGAAAAACGCCGTCACATACTCAAAGAAGTCCTGGGAGTTGATCGTGCCGTCGCCGTTGAAGTCCGCCGCCGGCAGCGATCCGAAGAACGCTCCCAGGAAGTCGAAGAAGTCCTGGGAGTTCGCCGCGCCGTCGCCGTTGAAGTCCGCGGGGCACGGCGGGGGCGCTTCACACTCGTCCGGCACGCCGTTGCCATTGGCGTCGGCGCTCCACTGATCATGATTCAGGAACACGAACGTGCCCCACGAGTTCTCGGGCCGGATCACCAGGTCCGGCCGCCCGTCGTCGTCCACATCCGCGACCACGAAGCCCCGCGCGTTCGAGTCGTACCGGTGCAGGAACATCGGCGGGGCGAACATCCCCGCGCCGGTGTTGAGGAACGCGATCCCCGTGGTGCCGCGACCGTACAGGTCAATATCTCCGTCCAGGTCGATGTCGGTCGCAAACAGTTCGCTGACGCCGGTTTGGTTGACGATCTCGGGAACCTCCGGAAGCGCCCCGTCGCCGGGGTTGCGGTACAGCCTCAGCCCGAGCGCGGCGACGACGACGTCGCGGTCCCCGTCCGCGTCAACGTCCGCGACCGCGATCGCCCCCACCGCCGGGCTCAGCGGCGAGGCCGTGATGAACCGATCCTGCCTCGCGCCGAACGTCCCGTCTCCGTTGTTCGGCAGCCATGACAGCACCCCGCCCGCCGGCGGCGCGAGCTGCTGACGGAATCCCGCAAACAGTTCCGGCGCTCCGTCCCCGTTGATATCGCCCACGCCCACGGATTCATCCTCGGCGAGCATGGTGTACGACGTCGCCGGCCCGAAACGACCCGCGCCATCACCCAAGCTCACCGAGTACGAGCCCGGGTGCCCCGCCACCACCCACGCCAGGTCCAGGTTCCCATCGACGTTCAGATCCGCGATCACCGACCGCAGGTACCGCACGACCAGGTTCGAATCGATCGCCAGCTGGAACGTGCCGTCCCCGTTGCCCAGGTACACCAGGCAGTGCCCGTACAGGTCAATCAGGTCCATGTTCCCGTCGTGGTTCACGTCGCGCGGGTACAGCACGCCGATGCTCCCCACCGGCGTGTCGATCGGCGTCTTGCTGAACACCGCGTTGCCCTGCCCGGGATACACCGCGATGTTCCACACCGTCTGCGCGTAGTTCGACCGCAGCGTGCACATGTCCGTCACCCCGTCGTTGTTGAAATCCGCGAAGGTCAGGTTCTGCGGATACTCGTCGGGACGCAGATGGATCGGCGCATCGAAGTTGAGCCCGCCCGTGTTCACAAGGATTGAAAACGTCCGCGCGGCGTCGTTGGCCGAGACGATGTCCGGCCGCCCGTCCCCGCTGAAGTCCGCCACCCCCAGGTACAGCGAGCCGTAGATCGACGTCGCGAAGTTCTGGTGCAGCCAGAACGTGCCCAGCGTGTTCCGTAGGATCGCGACGTTGTTCTGCTCCGGGTCGCCCCAGACGATCTCTTCCCACCCGTCGCCGTCGAGGTCGGCGACCTGCACGTCGCGCGCGTCCCCCTCGATATTCGCGCCCCCGAACCGCTGACCAAGCGAGAAGCCGCCCGAGCCGCTATTCAGGTGGATCGCCAGCGTGTTGGCGAGCTTCGACGACGTGATGAGATCCACGTCGCCGTCGTGGTCGATGTCCTTGAGCTCGACGAACTGCGGCCTCGCCTGGTAGTTGAAGGGCGTGTTGCCGATCGGCATGGCAATGGTCGCGTGCGACACGAAGACCGCCCCGCCCGTGTTCCGCAGCAGCGACACCGTCCCGTTCGCCGACGCCGGGTTGGGCGCGTAGTACTCGTTCGCCACCGCAAGGTCCGCCAGCCCGTCCCCCGTGAAGTCCCCGATCGCCACGTCCCGCGGCTGAAACTCCGTCGCGAACGTGCCCCGCGGGCCGAACGTCCCGTTCCCGCTGTTCCGCCACACGTTGACTCGGTTGGTCCCCCACGATGTCGCGGCTACATCCACGTCCCCGTCCCCGTCCAGATCCCCCAGCGCCAGCCCAACAGACCCGTTGTTCGAGGCGTCCCCCGCGAGCGTCACCGCCGGTGCAAACGTCCCGCTCCCCGTCGCCAGCATGACGTACACGCGGTTGAACGACGAATCCGCCGACACCAGGTCCGGCCTCCCGTCGCTGTTCAGGTCCGCCGACTTGATGATCGTCGGCCTCGCATTGGCAAACGCGATCTCGCCCTGAAACACCAGCCCCGGCCCGCCTTCATTCCGCCACAGCGCGATGTTCCCGAAGTTCGTGCTCGTAAACGCGCACAGCGCCAGGTCCGCCCGGCCGTCTTGATTGAAATCGATCGGACACACGTCCCACACGTTGTTCTGAGACGGTTGCAACCCGTTCAGGTGCTCGATCGCGTTCGAAAAATGCGGCCTCGAAACGTCCACACTGTCCAGCACGCCGTTGCGATTGCAGTCCGCCGCTCCCGCCCGCAGTTCCGCCGAATCCGGCGTGAAGTTGCCGTTGAGGTCCTGCCCCCGCGCGCCATGGCTTAGCACCAAAAAGGACATCGAGGCTCCGACAATCCCCATTCCCACGCGAGCATGAACCACCATGGCAATCTCCTGTTAAGCACGGCGTCCTCCACCCTCTTGGGGAAGGGCCGCCACTCTGGATTGACAAGCCGCGAGATCTCTCCCAACGGCAATCCCGATGCCATCTCCACCGCTGTCACGCTCTTGACTCCTCCGGCTCGCTCCAACCACTCCGCCACGTGCGACCGGCTGTTCACAACGCGCCGGCTTCTTTCAACCGATTCGCCCCCCGCCCACCCGCTGCTTCCCCGCATGCCCGCCCCGCTTCCCGGCTGTACACTCGCATCCGCATGAAAATCGTTCTGGTCAACTGGGCTCGCATCTGGGACGGCGCCGGCTTCGGCGGCGGGGTCAACGGCTACTGCCAATCCCTCGCCCTCGAACTTCTCAAACGCGGGAACGACGTCTTCTCGCTCTTCGGAGGCACCTCCTTCGTCCCCATGCCCACGCCCGACAAGACCTCCCCCTGTTTCGTCCGCCGGCACCACGACTGGCTCGGCGTCAAGGTCTTCGAAGTCGTCAACTCCCCCGTCATGGCCCCTTCCATCGTCCAGTTCCAACGCCCCCTCGACGAAGTCAGTTCGCCCCAACTCGAACTCGAGGTCGCCCGTCTCTTCGCCTGCATCTCGCCCGACATCGTGCACTTCCACAACATCGAGGGCTTCTCCGTCGGCTGCGTCGAAGCCGCACGCCGCGCGGGCGCCAAAGTCCTCTTCAGCCTCCATAACTACCACACCGTCTGTCCCCAGGTCTACCTCATGCACGGACACCGGCACGTCTGCACCGACTCTCGCGGCGGGCATGCCTGCTCCACCTGCATCGCCACCAAAGACCCCGCCGCCGAACGTCGCGAGCGCGCCGCCTCCCACCTGCTTCCTAAATCAGGACCCACCCAGTCCCAAGCCGACGCCGTGCACGCAACATTTCAAAGCGCCTGGGGCGGCTTCAAGCACGAGTTCTCCTGGCCCGTGCGCGTCGTCAAAAAATCCCTCGAACTTCTCCGCCTGCGCAAACAGATCGACTCGATGCGCGCCCAAGGCATCGGCCCCGGCGCCCTCCCCGGACGCGCCGTCGATGACGCGCCCAGCGCCCTCGAGCCCTTCCCCTTCCACGCCTCGCCCTGGGATCGGCCGCCACGCACGCCCTCCGCGTCGCCAGTCGCCGTCGACATGAAGGACTCGCTCGCCCCCGAGTTCCGCAGCGACGACCACCGCGGCCAGACCCAGACGATCCTTCTTGAGATGGACATGCTCACCCGCCGCCAGCACTCGGCCCACCCCGCCCCCGATGCTCACAGCCCCTTCGAGATCCGCGAGCCCCAGCCGCTCCTCAACCTCATCCAGCCCGATCCGCCCCTCCCCCCGGGCGTCACACCCAACGACTTCGGCCTCCGCCGACACGCCATGGTCCGCATGCTCTCCTCCTGCGACCAGGTGCTCGCCGTCTCCAACTTCGTCCGCGACAAGTTCATCTCCATGGGCGTCGACCCCGGCGTCATCCGCACGCTCGCCATCGGCTCGCGTATCAACCAGATCGTCGAGCAGGGACGCGAACTCGTCTTCGATCCGCCCCCATTTCCCGATCCCGCTTCACCTCCGGCGTCGCTCGCGGGCCCGCCACGCCCCATCCGCCTGGTCTTCATGGGTTACAACAACTACTACAAGGGTCTCCACGTCCTGGCCCGAGCCCTTGAACTCTTCACCCCCGAGTACCTCGCCCGCCTCGACCTCGCCATCTACGCCCTCGACGGCCAGTCCATCGAATGGGTCTTCCGACGCCTCGAACCACGCCTCGCCAGGCTCGCCTTCGTCCACGGTTACACCTACCACGACATCCCCTGGATCCTCGGCGGCAAGGACCTCGGCGTCGTCCCCAGCGTCTGGTGGGACAACGCGCCCCAGACCGTCTTCGAGTTCTTCGCATGCCGCGTCCCCGTGCTCGGTGCAGCCGTCGGCGGCATCCCCGACTTCGTCGTCGATAACCACAACGGCCTTCTCTTCCGAGGCAACGACCCCTTCGACCTGGCACGCCGCCTCGCCGAGGTCATCCGACAACCCCATCGCCTCACGCTCTTGCGCGCCCGCGTCACCCCGCCCAAGTCCATGGACGCACACGCCCGCGAACTCGAAGCGCTCTACGCCAGTCTCCGGGTTCGCCCCGTGTGACCTACTGCCCGCACGGGTGCCCCGACGGCAACGACGCGTGAAAATCCGCGACCGCGCGCCCAATGCCCCCCGCCTCCCCGATGTGCCGCTCCAGGTACGTCCGCAGCGTCCCAATCTCCGAACTCGCCGCGCACGCCTCCGGCATCGACGCCCGGATCACCACCTGCCGCTGCGTCAACCGCTCCACCAGCCCCGAATGAAACGCCTGCGGGCTGTACCCCATCTCCGCAAACAGCACCGGCAGCGACACCCGGTCGATCAGCCCCGGAGGATTGGCCAGCGGCGTGCTCGCGCCCACGGTCCCCGGCGTCTCGCTCGCCAGCCCGTGCGTCAACGCCTCGGGCATGTTCCGTACGTCCCGCAGTTGCGCCGTGCCCCCCTCGGTCTGATACCGCAGGAACACGCTGCGCCCGTTCGCGCCAGACACCCCCGAGATCACCACCCCGCCGTCGACCGCCGCGAGCCCCGTCAGCGCCTGCAGCGAAGCGAGTTCAATGCCCGACGAGTTCGACGTGCCGGCGTTCTCCCCGAGACCCCCGTTGAGCCCCGTGTACGCCGCCGCCATGTAGTTCGTCCGCGGATCCAGTTCCACGATCGCGCTGCGCGAAAGCAGCGGGTCATTCACGCGCCCCCCCGGGTCATCCACCACGGCAAAGAGCGTTCCCCTCCCGGTCGATCCACCCAGCGCGCCGTGGAACGTCGTCCCCAGGTCCATCGTCGGCGCTACCTCGCCGGCGAGCATGTCCACTCGGTAGACCCCCGATCGATCTCCCACCGATCCCGTCGCATACAGCGTGGGTCCAAGCGCCCCCAGGCCGGATAGCGTCGGGACCATCGCGCGGTCGCCGGAGAAACTCCCAAGCGCCGACGCCGGTTCATGCAGCCGGTCCAGCCGCACCTCTGACAGCCGATTCCGCACCGACCCGGACGACGGAAAACTCGTCTCCAGCAGGATCAGCCGACCCGCGCCGGTCGCCGTCTGATCGTTCAAGATCGCGCTCCCGCCCGTCGCGGCCGTCGGGTCCACCACGTACCCGCCCCGCAGCAGCCGCGAGTCCAGCCCCGGCGTCGTCTCGAACAGTTCGCCGTTCAGCGCATCCAGATGAATCACGCTCCCGGACGCCGGCGGCGGCACGTCCGGTGTCGGCCCCGGATCGTCGATCGCCGGCGGCAGCATCGTCCCCGTCGCCGGCGTCTTCGTGCTCCCCACCGTGAACTCCACGTCCTGCTTGCTGCTCGTGATCCGCTTGAGTTGACGCTTCTCGTCCGCGTCTCGCGCCTCCACCTTCGGCGTCTCCACCGATGCAACCTCGTTCAAGTTCTCGGCCGGGTTGGGCGTGTTCGCGTCCGACGTCTCATTGCCCGTCATCACCGCCCGAACCCCGCTCTCGTAATCCAGTTCGATCCGCCCCTTGTTCTCCATGTCGCCGAACGCCCGCGTCGCAAACCCTTCACGCACTTCGATCCCGCCGATCGTCCCCTTGATCGCCAGCGTCATGTCCGGACATTCAATCTTCACGTCGTTCTTCGACTTGGTCGAATCCACGTCAAACCCCACCCGCCCTTCCTTCACCTTGATCCGCGTCACGTGCGTGTCGCCGTCCCTCAGCGCGCGCCGCAGCGTCACCTTGCCCGTCTGATCGAACACGAACACCTGGTGCTCCGCCACCCGGATCGTGACGCTCGAACTTGGCCCGATGAAAAACTCAACCCCCTCGGACAGCCGTTCGCCCGCCTTGAGCAGCCTCCACTTCGCATCCGGCGCCTGCGACAGACGCACCCGCACCGCGCCCAACACACTCACCACTTCGACATTCACCGCCGATACCGCCCGCGCGGCGCCGTTCTCCGGCTTTGAAGCGGTCGTCCCGGCGGGCTTCGTCGTCGCGGGCGACGCCACGCCCGCCGGACGTTTCGCCTCCGGTTTCGCCGGAGCGATCGGTGTTCCCTTGCTCGTCGCCGACCCGCCCGGCTGCGCGCACACCACCCCCGCGCTCAGCCACGCCGCCACGCATGCCGCCGCGATCTCCGCACGCTTGCTGTTCGTCGCCATCGTCCGATTCCCCTCGCTGTGGGCAAGGAGCACAAAGCCGGTCCCATCGGGACGTCAGCCTTCTGATACGCTAATCGTACCCTCAAATGTTCCGTTCGCCAGCGGTTCATGTCCTTCCCGGGCCCTTGCCCGCGCCTCCCCAATCGCTCCCATGTATACACGCGCCAGCGTCCCCAGGAACGCCGAGGCGATCAACTCGCCAAACTCCCGCTCGGCCTCGTCCAGCCGCCCCTCTTGAAACGCCGCGATCCCGCGCTGCAGCGCCCCGGTCTCTACCCGGGCCGACTCATCCAGCCGCCCCGTGATCGCCGCCCACGCCTCCTCCGCTCGGGCTCGTCCGCGAATCCCTAGTCGCCCGACCCTGAACATGCCGGCCCCCGTCTCCCCCTCCCCAATCCATCGACCCACGCCGCCGCTCAGCAGCGTTCCCACGCCCAGCGTCTTGCACGCCTGCTCCAGCCGCGACGCCAAGTTGGCGGCGTCGCCGATCACCGTGTACGAACTCCGCGTCGGCGGACATCCAAAGTCCCCCACCATCAGCGCCCCCGCCGCGATCCCGATCCGCAGACGCACCACGCCCCCACCCTCAAACTCGCCCGCCGCCACCAGTTCACCGAACCGCTCGTGCATCGCCGCCGCGCTCGCTCGCGCCCGCCGTGCCTGCTCCCCGGCCTCCATCTCCAGCGGCGCGCCCCAGAACGCCATGATCCCGTCCCCAAGAAACTTGTCGATCGTCGCCCCATGCGCAAGCAGAATCCGCGACATCTCCGATAGATACCGCCCCAGCACCCGCCCCGTGCGCTCCTCGCCCAGCCGCTCCGCCAGCGCGGTAAACCCCTCCAGGTCCGTCATCATCACCGTGATCTCCCGCCTCTGCGGCGACAAACTCCGCAGCCGCGGATTCTCCACCAGCAACTCAACCACCTCCGGCGACACGTACGCGCTGAACCGCTCCTGCGTCCTGCGTCGATCACGCTGCTCCACCAGCGCGCGATGCAACATGACGCTCAGCCAGGCCCCGCCCGAGGCCACGCCCGGCCCCGCGCACCACACAATCACCCGACCGTAATCCCACAGCGCCGCCCCGCACACCACGTACCACCCGCCCAGCAGCGCCGCCAGCACCACGGGCGACACCGCGATCGGCAGCCTCATCGCCACCAACGCCCCCAGCACCCCCATCACGATCATCACCCCCACGTCCACCCCACGCGGCGCCGGTGACCGCACGAACCCCGTGAGCGCCATGTTCGCCACCGCCGCGTGCACATACACCCCGGGCGTCTGCCCGTGCACGCTCGTCGCCACCCTGTCCGCCGCGATCCCCGTCGCCGCAAACCCTATGAACACCATCTTCCCCTCCACCAGGCCCCGCAGCCGATCGCGCGACGCCGCGATCTCCTGCCCGGCTATCCGGCACGCCTCCAATCGTCGCGGCAACACCTCCGCCGCCGCCCTGAACACCGTCAGCCGGGCTCGGTCCTCCTCGCTCATCTCCACATCCGGCGGCGACTCCTTCACAAACTCCAGAAACTCCCGCGCCTCTCGCACCAGCCCCTCGCACCCCGCCTCCACCCGCTCCACCTTCGCCGCGTACTCGTCCGAGCCCGGCGACGCCTGCATCAACTCCCCCATCAGGTCCGCCGCCCCCTCCTCCGCCTCCAGCCCCACCTTCACCGCTTCTTCCAGCAGCGCCCGGCACGCCTCAAGATTCTCTCGCGCCGCCTCCGCGATCCGCGCCGGCTCCAGCGCCGCCACAATGCTCACCTCCCGCGCCCCGCCCCCCGCTCGCTCAAACTGCCCCCGATACTCCCTTCCCCCCTTCGGCCACGCCAGGATCGTCGTCGGCACGCGCCACCGCATCGCCGGCCCAGACACCCCGCGACCTTCACGCCGCGTCACCTGCCGGCGAACCTCCATCAACTCCACCCCCGCGATCGCAAAGTTCTCCCACACCCGTTCAGCCGGCCAGACCGTCGCCGGCGCCACCCGTCGCAGCACCCCATCCGCATCAAGCGTCGAGAGTGACACATCCCCGACCCGGGCGGCCGCCGTTCCTACCTCCGCGACCGGCGCCTTCGCCGGCCCCGCCGCTCGCTGCACGTCGTTCGCATCCGCCCTTTCCGCCAGTGCCTCGCTCGAACGTCCCCGCTGCACCGCCAGCGTCCACGCCGCCGCACCCAACCGGCTTCGCACCCGCGGATTCCTCACCCCCGCCCGATCAGCCGCGGCCTCCCCCACATCCTCGGCGGCACGCTCCAGTGCCCGATCCCGCGCCGCCGCATCCCCTTGACTCGCCGACATCCAACCCCGCGATGCGATCGCCTCCGCCGCACGCAACGTAATCTCCGCCCCCGCGTCCTCTTCATCAGTTTCCCCGCGCCCGTCCGGCCCCGAAAACCGGATCGGCGCCACTACCCGTCCGCTCGACGCGATCGCCTCACCAAGCTCCACATCCCCCTCGCGAGGCTCCTCAAACAGCACGTCCAGCGCGATCACGCCCGCCCCCGCCGACGTTAACTCCCGCACCACCCCGGCGATCCGCCCCCGATCCCACGGCCACGCGCCCTCCTCTCGCAGCGCCCGGTCGTCGATCCCGAGAATCACCAGTTCGTCCGACGCCGCCGGCGAATACGCGTCAAACTGACGCGCCCGCCAGTCCATCGTCTGGCGCTCCAGTGTATCAAACCCGCCCAGCAGACTCACCCCCACCAGCGCCCCCATCGCCATCACGCCTACAAGCCACTGCTGACGGCGCATGCGAACCGACCGCTCCCGTCGGCGGCGTCGGCCTGCGCGTCCAGTCGTCGTGATCGGCGCCATCGTGTGAATCGCGGGTGAAGCCGAGGTCCGTAGTCACTCATGCTAGTCCCTTCGTGCCCCCCACCACCCCCCCACCACCCCCGCACCGCTTCCAGCGCCGCCGCGACCTCTACTACCATTGCCCCACGCACCTTCCACAGCGAGCCACTCATGGGCGTCATCTCGTTCGCCGCGTTCCGTCCCAAGCCCGGCAAGGACGCCGACCTGCTCGCGGTCATCGCCGACCGTCTGCCCCTGCTGCGCCGCCTCGGATTGGCCACCGACCGTGAGCACATTGTCGTTCGCACCCCCTCGGGCATCATTCTTGAAGTGTCCGAGTGGGTCAGTCAGGACGCGATCGATGCCGCCCACCACACCCCCGACGTCCTGACGCTCTGGAATCGCTTCTCCGCCTGCAGCGATTACCTCCCGCCCAACGACGCCGGCGAGTTCGCCGGCATGTTCCCAACCTTCCCCGCCGTCATCGCCGAGCGCGGTGCCATGCTCCTGCGCTGGGGTCAAGCCATCCCTCAAGAACGGCCGCGCGACACACTCCCAGATCCCAGCCCTTCCCGCCCCGCCAAGATCCATCCGCGCTTGCAGGACCTCGCCGACCGCCTCACCCGCCGGCGACCGTCCCTCGAATCATGGACCGCGCCGTCAACGCCGCGCCATGCCCACGGCCCTTCCCCGCGCGGCATCGCCGCCGCCATCATCGGATCACCCGCCGCCGCTTCCCGCGCCGCTCTTGATCTCTCCCGCTCCCTCCACGCCGACCTCTACCGCATCGACCTCAGCGCCGTCACTTCCAACTACATCGGCGAAACCGAAAAGAACCTCCGCCGCATCTTCGACGCCGCCGAGCGGTCAAACTCCATCCTCTTCTTCGATGACGCCGACGCTCTCTTCGGCAGACGCTCCAGCGTCAAGGACGCCCACGACCGCTACGCCAACCTTGAAATCGGCTACCTCCTCGGCCACATCGAGCAGTCCAGCGTGCTCGCCCTGCTCGCCGCCAACCGGCGCGATCACATCGACCCCGCCTTCATCCGCCGACTCGATGCCCTCATCGAAATGTCGTAACTCCCGCCTCGCTTCGCCCGGCGCCCGGTCCACATGCTTCTTCCCCAACCGGTCCCTCCGCCCCCCGCTTCCACCTCCGACCTCGCTCCAGTTTCCCCTCACTCCTGCGGTGCCCCTACCCTCTTCCCCGGCACGGATGCCCCCCACTCCCGATCCATCCGAACCCGGCCCCGACGCGCCGCCCCCACCCGCCGACCGGCATGACGCCGACGCCCACGGCCTCCACCGCGCCATCCGCGCCGTCTCCTCCGTCACCCTCCTCTCCCGCTTCGCCGGTCTCGTCCGCGAAGTCCTGGTCAGCCGCCTCTTCGGCGACACCGCCCTGGGCTCCGCCTTCGGCGCCGCGTTTCAAATCCCCAACCTCTTCCGAAGACTCTTCGGCGAGGGCGCCCTCTCCGCCGCCTTCATCCCCGCCTATTCCGCCTCCACCGACCGAGATGCGCGTCACGATCGAGACCCCGCTCCCCACCCCCCGGCCTCCGCCGACAAGTTCGCCTCCCTCACCCTCGCCATGCTCGGCGTCATCACCGGCGCGCTCGTCGTCGTCGCCGAGATCGTCCTCCTGACCGTTCTTCTCTTCGGCTCCCACCCCCTCGACCGCCAGATCCTCCTCCACCTCGTCGTCATCATGCTCCCCTTCATGCCGCTGATCTGCTGCGCCGCCATCCTCGCGGGCATGCTCCAGGTCCACGGCCGCTTCGCCCCCGCTTCCGCCGGACCCCTCCTCCTCAACGCCTTTATCATCGCCGTCGCCGCCTTCTTCCTCCTCACCAACCGCGCCGCCGGCGCCACCGTCGCCTACGTCCTCGGTGTCGCCACCGTCCTCTCCGGCCTCACGCAATGCCTCTGGTTCCTTCGCCTTCTCAGGCCCCGCGTGACCTGGACCCTCGACTACCGCGACGCCGTCCCTGAGGTCCGCGCCATGCTCCGCCGGTTCGTCCCCGTCGCGATCGGACTCGGAACCCTCCAACTCAGCACCTTCCTCGACACCCTCATCTGCACCTACACCATCTGGGCCGGCCCCACCTTCCTCGGCTTCCCCTTCCCACTCCAAGACAAGTCCAACGCCATCGTCGTCGCCGCTCAACGCCTCTATCAGTTCCCCTTGGGCGTCTTCGGCATCGCCGTCGCCACCGCCGTCTTCCCTCTCCTCTCTCGCTTCGCCGCCTCGCCCGCTCCCGATTCGCAATACAAGTTCCGCCGCACCGTCTGGCGCGGCGTACGCCTCTCCCTCTTCATCGCCGTCCCCTCCAGCGTCGGCCTCATCCTCATCCGCCACCACCTCGCCTTCGTCCTCTTCGCCGCTCGCCCCTCCAGTTCTTCCGGCTTTTCGCCCGACGGCGTCGATCGCGTCAGCAACGTCCTCCTCGGCTTCGCCCCGGGTATCTGGATCTACTCCCTCAATCACGTCCTCTCCCGCGCCTACTACGCCCGCGGCGACATGCGCACCCCCATGTTCGTCTCCATCGCCATGATCCTCGTCAACCTCGCCCTTACCTTCGCCCTCATCTGGAATCTCGCCGAAGCCGGCCTCGCCTGGTCCACCACCATCTGCGCCGCCTTCCAACTCCTCGCCCTCGCCTCCCTCACTCGCCGCTGGCGCCGCTCGGCGCCCGCCGAAACTCCCACCGCGTCACCCACCCTCGGCGTCGCACCCGCCGTCTCAACCACCGCCGCCAGCGCCCTCGTTATGGTCGCCGCCGTGCTCGGCGTGCAGGCCATCCTTCCCCCTCCCACCGGCTGGACCGCCCACGCCATCGCCCTTGCCGTCATGACCGCCACCGGTGCCTTCTCCTACCTCCTCGCCGCCAGACTCTTTCGCTCCCAGGACCTGGCCGATCTCCTTTCTCGCTCCCGAATGAAATGACCCGCTGAGAGGCGCCCGACACATGCCCGAACTCCCCGAAGTCGAGTGCCTGCGCCGAAGTCTTGAGCCGATCCTCCTCGGCCGGACCATCGCCAGCGCCTCCCTCCTCCGCGCCGACATCCTCTCCACCGACCCCGCCGCCCCAGCCGCCTCCGCTTCCCGCTCCCTCCTCGCAGGCCTCGCCGTCGCCGACCTCCAGCGCCACGGCAAGCAACTCGCCATCATCGCCCGCGGCCCGCGCGCATCCGTGCGCATCCTCGTCATTCAACTCGGCATGTCCGGCCAACTCCTCTTCTTCCCCAACCGCGCCGCCCCCAGTTCGCTCGACCACGTGCACGCTCGGTGGTCTCTTTCTCAATCACCCGCAAAGAGCGCGCAGACCCGTCACTCCGGAATTCTGGTCTTCCGAGATCCGCGTCGCTTTGGAGGAATCTGGGCTTCGAACTCGCTCGATTCGCTCCGGAAACGCTGGAATTCGCTGGGTCCGGATGCCCTCTCGATCACACCCGACATCCTCCGCGCGCGCTTGGGCCGAACTTCTCGACCCGTCAAGTCCGCCTTGCTGGACCAATCCATCCTCGCTGGCGTTGGCAATATCTACGCAGACGAGGCCCTGTTCCGGGCAGGTATCAACCCTGCGGCCCCCTCTGACTCGCTCGCCCCGCCCAAACTTAAACGCCTGGCGACTTCAATCCGCGGCGTCCTGGCGGATTCCATCGCGTCCGGAGGATCCACACTTCGAGATTACCGGAACGCCACCGGAAAAACGGGGGAATTCCAGACACGCCGGTCTGTCTACGGGCGGGGCGGTGAGCCCTGTTACGGGTGTGGGAGGCCGCTTACAACCGCAAGGCTCGCCCAGCGAACCACTACGTGGTGCGCGTCGTGTCAGCCGTAGTCCTATATGGTGTTGTCGAACCCGAACCGATCGCGTTATTCTCAATTTTTCCACATCGGGCGCGGCTTGCATCTTTGCCCCATGAGTGACGGCTTTGTCGGTTTTGAACGATGCGTCTCTCATATCTTTGAAGTAGAAGAAGAACATCCGTAGTAGTCGTACCGAGGGGCTGTCGCTCGTGCATAACCGGGCGCCGGCACATCATAAGTCAAGTCTGTTACGACACTTGCAACTATTCTTGGATCGTGATGAGTTGTCGTCTGAATACACGTCAGCCGCGAAGAGATCACCGGGGTGTCGATTGGTGTCGCGCTCGGCCCGGTTTGCGAAGTGAGCCGGCGTGTCAATTATCAAGCGCGCGCGAGCGCAGGCACACATCTTTTCCACAACCAGAATCGACATACCAATCCAAACGCAAACCACTTAGAAAGCCAGCCAACTATCCTAGGAGATACCGCCCAAACAGGCTGTACAACACCGCGAGCACTACAACGCAGACCAGGTCAACCACTATCCCTGCCCGCATGAGGTCGCGCAGTCCGATCTGGCCGGTGGCATAGACGATCGCGTTCGGCGGGGTCGCGACCGGGAGGGCAAACCCGAAACTGCACGCCAGTGTTGCGGGAATGATCAAAAGTTCCGCCGGCATATCCAGGGTTCGGGCGGCGGCGTCCAGAATGGGGACCAGAGTCGCGGCGACGGCGGTATTGCTGGCCAGTTCGCTCAGGAACGTGACGAGCAGGGCGGTCAGAAGCAGAATGACTATCAGGGGGAGGCCGCTCAGGGAGCGGAAGAGGGTGCCGGCGGCATCGGTAAGGCCGGAGGCGTCCATGGCCTGGGCGAGCGAAAGGCCCCCGCCGAAGAGAACCAGGATGCTCCAAGGAACTCGGGCGAAGTGGGGAAGGGAGAGGACGAAGGGGGACGATCTCGGGCCGGTGGGCAGGAGAAAGAGCAGGAGGGCGGCGCCGATCGCGATACCGGCGTCGGAGAGGCGCGGCTTTGGAGCGGCGCCGGCGGTGAGATCGACCAGGCCGAGGATTCGGCACAGGGGCTCTCGCGCGATCCAGAACAAGACGGCCAGGAGAAAGACCGCCAGCGTGGTCCACTCGTGGTTGGAAGGGCGGCCTAGTTCTCGCAGGCGAGCGCGGACGAACGAACGGTCGGCCAAGGGCGGGAGGGTGTGAATAGGAAAAAGGAGGCGGGTGAGGAGCAACCAGATCAGGGGCAGGAGGATGAGGATGAGCGGGACGGCGGCGATCATCCACGCGCGGAAGTTGATCGGATGATCCGAGTGTTCAGAGAGGCGAGCGAAGGCGATGGCGTTGGGGGGCGTGCCGATGGGGGTGCCCATCCCGCCGAGGCTGGCGGCGTAGGCGATTCCGAGGTAGAGGCAGACGGCGAAGGCGCGCCGGGCGGGCGGGTCGGGCAGTTCGGTTGACCGTGAGGTGGAAATCGCGGCGAGGCTGGCGGCGATGGGCACCATCATGATGGTGGAGGCGGTGTTGGAGACCCACATAGACATGATCGCGGTGGCGACCATGACGCCGGCGACGAGTGAGGCGGGGCGGGAGCCGACGAGCCTCAGGGTGAGGAGCGCGATGCGGCGATGCAGACCGCTGGATTCGAAGGCGATGCCGAGGAGGAAGCCGCCGAGGAAGAGGAAGATGAGCGGATCGGCGTATGGGGCGGCGGTCTGCTGGATGCCCGAGACGCCAAGCAGAGGGAAGAGGAAGAGGGGAACGAGGGCCGTGGCGGCGAGGGGGATGGCTTCGGTGAGCCACCAGGTTGCCATGAGGATGACGACGGCGGCGACGCGGCGGGCCGGCTCAGCGAGGGGTGCATCGACGGCGCCGAGGGCCACATATGCGATGATGGCAAGGAGCGGCGCCAAGACGCAGCCGATCCGGCCCAGGCGTGAGTCGTTTGGGGAGGGGAGCGTGGCCGACATCGGAGGAGGGTACTCGGTGCGACAAAAGTGGTCCGGCGTTGGAAACGAGGCGGAAGCGTCAACCGTTATCACACCCCCCAGAATGTGAACACAATGAGCGGTCGGGGCCGATTGGGGGAGAGCCGGGAACAGGACCGGCTCGACGGCGAATAGGAGTCCGCGGAGCGAGGGGGCGGTTTGGCGGGTTCTGCGCCAAAGCGAGAACTCGATCACGGGCAAGGAAACTCGCGGTGTATTTGTACATTGTTCGACATGGAAAAGCGGAGGATGCGGGTTCGTATCTGCGCGATGAGGACCGGCCGCTCACGGCGCGGGGGATCGAGCAGGCGCGGTATCTGGGGGAACAGATCAGCGGCGGGGCGCACGCGCCGGAGTTGATCGTGTCGAGCGGGTTCAGCCGGGCGGTGGCGACGGCGCGGGTGATTCATCAGGCGGTGCGGAGCCGGTTTGAACTGGCGGCGTCGCTGGAGTGTGATCATCCGGTGAGCGAGGCGGTGGACCTGATCGAGCGGTGCGCCACGGGGGGACCGGGGAAGCCGGGAATCACGGGAACGACCCGGGGGGCGCGGGCGGTGCGGTCGATGATGGTGGTGGGGCACAATCCGCAACTTGGGGAGTTGTGCACGATACTGACGCAGGGGCTCGCGGCGAGCGACGTGATGCTGCGTACCGGCGAAGCGGTGTGCTTGGAGGTTGAGCCCGGGGACCTGATCGGGACCGGGCGGCAGGTGGCGCGGCTGCGGCTTGAGAGCGCGTACGTGGGGCAGTAGAGCGGGGCGGATGTCAACGACATCGAGACGGCGGCGTGGCGAGCGAGGGCTCGCGGTTATTGGCGCATGGATTGAAAGAAGGCTTGAAGGAGCGAGCGGGATTCGTCGGCCATGACGCCGGGGATGGGGGTGACGCGGTGATTGAGGCGCGGGTCGGCGGTGAGGGAGAAGAGAGAGCCGGCGGCGCCGGCCTTTGGATCGGGCGCGCCGAAGATGAGGCGGCCGACGCGGGCGTTGACGATGAGCCCGGCGCACATGGGGCAGGGTTCGAGGGTGACGGCGAGGGTGCAATCGGCGAGTCGCCAGTCGTTGATATTGAAGGCGGCTTCGCGGATGGCGTAGAACTCGGCGTGGGCGGCGGGGTCCTTGGCCGATTCGCGGCGGTTGAACCCTTCGCCGAGGATGCGGGCATCGGCGGTGCGGTAGACGACGGCGCCGACTGGGACTTCGCCGATCGAGGCGGCGCGCTTGGCCAGGTGGAGCGCGCGGGCCATCATGTCCAGGTCGGGGGCGGAGATCAGGGCGGGGTCGGTGGGCATGGGGGGAAATGTTGAATCGCCGGGCGTGGCGGGCGGGTCAGGAATCGATGTGGTCGGGGTCGCCGTCGGCTTCGGCGGAGGATTTCTTGAAACCCTGGGCGACGCGCGAGGCGGGGAGGATGCGCAGCAGGAGGATGCCGAACTCGTAGAGGAGGTAGAGGGGGCAGGCCAGGAGGAACATGGTGAAGGGATCGAGGGTGGGCGTGAGGAGGGCGCCGAGGAAGGCGCAGGCGAAGACGGCGTGTCGGCGGTACTTGGCCAGGAGCGCGATCTCGACGATGCCGGCCCACCCGAGGATGAGGACGGCGACGGGCATCTGAAAGGCCAGGGCGAAGGCGAGGCAGAGGCTCAGGAGGAGGCCGACGTATTCGCTGACGCGGTATTGCTGGGCGATGGCGCCGCCGGCGACGAGGTTGGTGCCGAGGATGACGGGGATCTTGCCGTGGTAGGCGGCGCAGAAGCGGAGTTGCTTGAGCGTGGAGTTGTACCACATGGAGTGTTCGGGCGGATCGGCGGGATCGGAGGCCAGAGCGGGGAACTGAGGGAGCGTGACGCCGGCGGGGAGCGGGGCGATGGTGACATCGGGCTGTGCGATGGAGGACCCGAAGTTGATGAGGAAGGCGAGGGTGATGGGGAAGATGACCTTGTAGCAGAAGGTGACGCCGGTGACGGTGAGGAAGATGCTCAAGGGGGCCAGGAGGTAGGCGAAGCGTCGCTCGTTGTGGTAGAGGCCCGGGGCGACGAAGAGCCAGAGTTGCATGAGGATCCAGGGGCTTGAGACGAGGATGGTGACGGTGAGGGTGAGTTTGAAATAGGTCATGAAACTTTCAAGCGGGCCGGTGGCGATGAGAGAGGAGGAGAGGTCGGCGTCGCGGAGGGCCTGGACGATGGGGATGAGCAGCGCCTCGAGCATGCGCTTGCCGTAGGAGAGGGCGAGGATGAGGATGGGCACGACACCCCAGAGGGCGTAGATGAGGCGGCGGCGGAGTTCTTCGAGGTGCTCGCCGAAGGGCATGACTTTTTCCGCGATTTGGTGTCGGATCATGGCCCGGGATAGTAGAGATACGGGGTGGTGGCCGGGGGGGGATCGGCGGGCCGAGGGTGGCTGGAAGGGGTTGAATCGAGTGTGCGGGTCAACACTCGGGGAACCCGGGGGGAGGCGGGTCAGGGAAAAGGGCGTGCCGGTTGATTGGCGTTGCGCAGGCACACCGGCTATATTTCCCGACTGGCAGGGCCTCGGCCTTGCTGGTGAGACTGTGCAACTTGGCGGAGGAGCCGCGGAGAAGTCGTGCCTCTTGCCGTCCTTACCGTCGGAATCACGGAGATTTCACACGTGACAGAGCAAGAGATCGAAGCAAAGGTCATCGAGATCGTCGCCAACCAGATGGGCGCGGACAAAGCGTCGATCACGCGGGCGACGAGCTTCGTGGAGGACCTGAACGCCGACAGCCTGGATACCGTCGAACTGGTCATGGAGTTCGAGGACGAGTTTGAGACGTCCATCCCCGACGAGCAGGCGGAGAAGATCAAGACCGTCGGGCAGGCGATCGAGTTCATCAAGCAGGCGCAGGGCGCGGAATAAGTTCCGCGCGGCGCCGCGTCGCGAATAACACGGGCGAAAAGAATCCGTAGGCGAAGTTACTGCCTGGCAACTTCGCCTTCTTCCATGATGTAGAGGCTGACGAGCCAGTCCTTGACCAGGTAGGGATCGACGCGGAACTTGCCCTTGACCGAGCCGTAACTGGCGAGGCGGTCTTCGCCTTCGGCGGGCTTGTTGAGTTTGACCTCGATGGCGTCGTAGGGAGTCGGGGGGACGCCGATGCAGCAGCCGTCCCATTGATTGAGCATGGAGAGCATCTCGGTGGGCTCGGAAGCCATGATGGGGAAGGCGACGTAGCCGCTGATTTTGACGTAGTGGTCGTTGAGCATGGAGAGGCGTGGGGGGATGGTCTTCTTGCCGAGGCGGGGCTGGTAGGTTTCCTCGGCGGAGGTGAGGTAGTCCCAGGAGACCTCGAAGGGGTGGTCGATGGAGCCGTCGCCGCGGAGGGTGTAGCGGTCGTCGACGAGGTAGGTGCCGTCGTCCTTGCGATCGAGTTTGACGCCCTCGGGCGCGAGCAGGGGCGCGGAGGGTGGTGAAGGCGGGGCGGTGTCGGTGGTAGCGGGCGCGGGGTCCTTTTGGCGCGCGGCATTCAGAGCGGCATCTCGACGGGCCTTGGCGACGGCTTCGCCGACCAGGTCCTTGGTGAGACCCTGATTGGGCGCGGCGGGCGTGTTTGTATGAGAAGCGGCGGGTGCCGGACCGGCGGCGGAAGCATCGGATGTGGCGGCTGGGGTGATGGGATTCTGGGAAGGAGCCGGCGGGGGAGAGTCGGATGGGGTAGGGAGGACGGGGTTGGTGCTTGGGGGGTCGGGGAAGAAGGCGGATTCATCGGCCTGAACGCCGCGGTTCATGGGGGGCGCGATTTCGGGCGCGGGCGGGGCGTTCACGAGTTCCTTGCCGCCGCGGGTGGTCAGCGTGAGGTACGCGCCAGCGGCGAGGATCAGAGCGAGGAGGACGGCCCAGAAGACTTTCATGAGGAGCGCTCCGTGAGGGACGAAGGATTATTCGCAGGGCAAGGCGAGGGGACGGGGCGGATTCGAGGGGTGCGGGTTTGCCGCGCTCGCGCCGGGAGCGCTATCGGAAGCGGATGTCAGACCACCATTGATCGAGGGCGTCGGGATCGAGGTCGCGGAGGCGCTGCGTGGTGACGCCGGCGGGCGGTGGGACGAGGGAAGCGAGTTTTTCGATGACGCGGAGTCGGTCGGGCTCGGGGACGTCGCGGAGGATGTGCCAGAGGGTGATGGCGGCGGCCGAGGGGAGTTTGCCGCGGTCGGCTTCGGCGAGGACGGCATCGAGCGCGCTGAAGTTGGGGGCGGCGGTTGGATGATGGGCGAAACTGTCGTAGACATCGACGGCGGCGGCGAAGGTATCGGCGGCGGCGTCGCTGACGGGGGTGCCGGGGCCGGTTCCGGGCCGGATGATGCACCGGGAGCCGCGGGGGACGCGGACGGCCTTGTTGTCGCGCTGGAGTTCGACCCATCCGGCGGTGACGTGCAGGGTGCCCTTGCCTTTGGGGTCGATGTCGAGGGTGTAGGCGCAGCCCATGTCGACGGCCAGGGCGGCGGGGGTCTGGACGAAGAACAGTCGCGGCGGTGCGTGGATGGTGGCTTCGATTCGGCCTTGCGTGAGTTCAAGCCACTGCTGTTTGCCCTGGGCGGGCTTGACGCGGACGCTGGAGTTCGGGCTCACGGTGATGCGGCCCATGGACGAGAGGGAGAGTTCGGCGCTGGAGGCGGCGTTGGTGTGGACCCACTCGTTGACGGCGACGGGTTGCTGCGCGGCGAGCGGGGCGCCGCCGACGCTGGGTGCGCCCGCGAGGGGCGTGATGGTCCAATCCGAGAGTGGGAGTGCGGCGCTGGAGTTGGGATCGTCGGCGCGGTGCTGATCGTGGGTGTCGATGCTCCAGGGGCGCATGGGCCAGGCGATGATGGCCATGACGGCGAAGAGCGAGAAGACCCCGAGCGCGGGGAGGATCCAGGCGCGGGAGCGTCGGCGGTGCGGGCGTGGGGCGCGGGTGCCGCCGCGGTCGCGCCGGGGATGCCAGGCGGGCGACTGGGGCGGGCGGGAGGAATCGGGTGCGGGCGGGGCGTCGGGCGCGGCGTGGCTAAGGCGGTGCGGCGCCAGGAGGGATTCCAGGCGAGCGACGGCGGGGTCGGGGGCGCCGGTCTTGTCCCAGAGGTAGGCGTCGGAGACGCCGGGCTGGTCGGCGCGGTGAGTGGGTGATTCGTGCGGCGGTCCGGGCGGGTGTGGCGTGAATGGATCGCTCATGGTGTGTCCTCCCAGCCCAGGATGGAGCGGAGTTGTCGCATGCCGTGACAGAGATTGACGCGGACGGAGCCGGGCGTCATGCCGAGTTGTTCGGCGATCTGGGGGCCGGTGAGACCCTCGACGAGTCGGAGCATCAGCGGCTCTCGGTATGACTCGGGGAGCGAGCGGATGGCGGCGAGGGCGTCGTCGGCGTCGAGGGGAGCGGCGGGACCCGAGGCGTGGGGATGGTGAGCGGTCGCACGGCGTGACATCTCTTCTATTTTTCGTCGGTGGCGCGAGGATTTCCGGAGCCGATCGAGTGAAACCGTGCGTGCGATGGCGGCGAGCCAGGGGCCGGTACTGGAGGCGCCGCGAAGTTCGCCGAGGCGCTGGATGGCTTTCATGAAGACTTCCTGGACGGCGTCGTCGGCGTCCGCCGGGGAGAGGAATCCCAGAGCGACGGCGTAGACCATGCGGGCGTGGCGCGCGTAGAGATGATCAATCGCGGCGCGGCGCTCGGCGGTGGCGCCCAACGGCGAGTTGTCGGAGGCGCACGGCGGGCACTCGGCGTCCGGCGCCGACTGGTCGGCTAAGGGCACGCGCGGAAGTGCGGCGGCGTGATCGCCCATCGGTTGCCTCCCCCCCCCACCTCCCCCCCACCTCCCCCCCACCTCCACCCCACCTCCACCGCACCCCCCCCACTCCCCGATTCGCCCCCCATCCACCAACGCGGCGGATTGCCCGCGAAAGGGTAGAGCGGCGGTGGCCAAACGAGACGCGCCGGGGGTGAGGCGAGTTAGTCCGACACGAGATAAACGGCCGCGGTACGGGAGAGGTTCTGGCCGAAAGCGGTTTCGAGAGAGAATGGCGTTGCGTGATCTTGAGATTTCGGGACGTGAGTACTTGTCGAAGTGGCCATTTTGGGCCGGAATTGTTGACATTTTCACCCAAAGAGGTAGTTCTTAACGAAGTTCCGAAGGACTCGCGGAGAGAGAGACCGCACGAGTTCCAGATCGACATTCACCCACGGTGGGTGGATGCGGTGTGCGCCGAGGCATCACGCCTGGGCGGGCGGTTCATCGCGGGCCAATCGTGCCCGCAGGAGCAGTGAGTATGAAAACGGTGGCAGTGGCGGCGGTGCTGACGCTTGCAGGAGCGGCGTCGGCAGACATTTATCACGATGACGGCTACTCGCAGGGCGTGTTCCCGGCGCAGGGGCCCATCAGCATAGAGAGTTTCGCCGGAGCGCGAGGCGGGCAGGTCGTGTACGACGCGAGCACGCAGACGGGCTTCCGGTACAACGCGGGGCAGGCGGGGACGACGACTCCCGCGGACAACCTGCGCACGCCGTACGACGACGTGCCGATTCCCAACGCCATCCTCAACGGAGCGACGTCGTTGGATGTGTGCCGGGTCACGGTGGGGATTCGTCGGCTGACGGGCGCGCCGGCGACGGACGTGAGCGTGTACTGGTCAACCCTAACCACCATGGTGATGGCGCCGGACACCGAGATTGACTTGCCGTCGAACCTGATCGGGACGGTGTCGCTGCCGGCGGCGGCGGCGACGGCCACCGAACTGGTCTCGCTGGGCACCAGCGGGGGCCCGACGCTCTTCAACGTGCCGCTGAACTCGACGTTGATCTCGGGGTTCGGGACGTTCGCGATCGGCATGAACCTGTCGAGCACGGATCCGCTCAACGGGTGGCGGATCACGAACGGCCCGTCGGCGAATGCCAACGTCTTCTGGCAGCACGACCCGAATCACACGGGTCAGGCGAACGACGAGGCGGCGTTTCTGTTCAGCAGTGCGAACCCGCCGAACCCTCCCGCGACGTTCTTTATCATCGTGGAGGGAACGCCGGTTCCGGCTCCGGGAGCGGCGGCGCTGCTGGGGCTGGGTGGGTTGTTGGCGGCCCGCCGGCGACGCTGATCGGTAGATGCAGGACTTCTCCCTTTGTCTAAGCGAGCAGGGACAGGTGTGGCGCCTGTCCTTGTTTGCTTTTGTCAGGGGGATGCAGCCCGGTTGACGGCTGGCTGGGCGCGTCATGGAGATGGCGTGCCCGGGGGCGGTCCTTCGGAGGGCTCGTCGAGCAGCGGAGTCGGCGGGAGGGGCTTGAGCAAGTCGTCGATGCGCGTCTGGAACGACTTGGCCTTGTATTCGGGGATGACAAACGCCCAGCGTGCCACCTTGGCATTGAGATCAGCGGCCTGCTTTCGGATGTCGTCGGCGGACTTGCGCGGCGCGGGGGCAGGGGCCGCCGCCGTGTCGGCCACGGGCTTGGGCTCGGGGGGCGTTGGAAGCGCGGCGTCGTCGATGGAGGCGGCGAAGGAGATGTACCACTTGCCGCCGCTGGCCTTGGTGCGAGTCGTGATGACCAATCCGTCGAAGGTGTGGAACTCGCCGATGGCGGAGTCGGCGTCGTTCAAGAAGGCGGCGTCGCCCGCCGCGACGATGTCGTCGACACTGAGGAAACCCAGGGCACTGGTGATGGTGTCGGCGGAGTTTGGCGCGGCGAGTTCGCGTCCCTCGGGCATGGGGTCGAGCGTGAACGTGGTCTGGCCGGGCTGCGGGCGAGAGGCGCTGAGAGTCTGTCCGGTCGGGGAGACGATGGTGACGCGCTGGATGCGGTCACGGGGGATGTTGATGATGGTTCGGTCGATCCAGCCGAGGGCGTCGGGGGGCAAGTCGATGGCGCCGCCCTGGGTGGCGGCGCCGGAGGGGCCGGGCCGGGCGAGCCACGATTGCGTATCCCCCGCCTTGCGGACGTAGACGCCGGCGGAGTTGCCCGAGCCGTCGACGTTCCACTTGGTGTTGCCGACGATGACGGAGAGGAGCGATGCGTCGGCGTCGTCCTTGAGTGTGACGAGGGTTGGCGTTCCTTCAACGGGTGGCGCCTCCGGAGAGGCGGAGTTTGGGCTCGTGCTGGGCGCGACATCCTGCACGCCGAGTTTGGGGTAGAGGTTCGGGCTGCTGGTTTTCTTTTCGATGGGGCGGAGGTCGGCGAGGCCGCCGATGAGCCCGGTGACATGCGACAACTGGACGGGGTAGTCGGCCATATCGGGAAGGACCCAGGCGTCGTTCTTCTTGGAGACGGTGGTGACGCCGGTGGGGCGGGTGATGAGGATCGTGGAGATCCTGGCGGCGGCGTCGCGCAGCTCGGGGAAGAGCGGCGAGATCGGCGAAGTGTCCGATGTGCTCGATGACGAGCCGGAGCGGGTGACGAGATACGCCCCGACGCCGAGGGCGGCGGCGGCGAGAACAAGCGCGATGAGCGACTGTGGTTTCATGACGAACTCTGTAAGCGGTGTCGAAGGAGTGCGCGAACGCAAGGGGTGAGTTGATTGAGGCGATAGGCACTCGGCGTTAGGCTGTAGGCGAAAACGGGGTCAGTCCCGCGGCTTGGTTTTCCAGCGCTCGGCGCGGCGGCGTGATGCGCGCCAGAAGCCCAGGCCAACGGCGGTGACACCGACGAGGATGGGCATGAGCCCGATGTTGAGGAACTTCAGGCGGGTGCCGAGGTTCTCGATGTCCTTGGTGAGATTGTGGCGCACCTGGCGAAGATCCTTCTTGGTCTGGGCGCGCTCGAGGTTGAACTTGTCGATCCTGGTCTGCTGCTCGGGGGTGAGGAAGAAGGCGCTGGCGCCGGCGCTATCGGTGCGCTGCTTCTGGAGGTTGTTGATTTCCTGCTCGGTTTCGCGGAGCCGGGCTTCGAGTTTCTGTTCCTCTTCGGCGTACTTCTTCTGAGCGTCTTTCTCGAGCGATTCGACCCGATCGAAGGGGCGGGCGAAGGTTCCGCGGGCGCGGACGCTGATGAGGTCGCTGGAGCCGGAGAGGTTGTCGATGGCGTTGATGGCGAGGTCGCCGTTGTCGTTGAACTTGTTGTATCCGAGGGTGATGTTGCCGATGCGAGACTCGCTGACCCAGAATCGATCGGCGAGCATGTCGCAATCGGCGACGACGACGACGTTGATGGGGTCCTTGGATTCGGGGATGAAGTTGGGGTCGGGGTCGGCGGCGGGGGTTGGGGCGGGCGGCTCGCCGGGGGCGGCGGGCTTGGGCGGGGGCGGGGCGGGGCGGCCGGCGGGGAAGGCGGACTTGACCTTGCCGGTGATTCGGGCGGCGAGGGTGAGGGCTTCGTCGCCGGACCGGAAGTCGGCGAGGAGTTTCTTGGGCTCGGGGAAGAAAGAGACGGAGGAGGTCGGGAGCAACTGGGACTCGGTGCTGGTCCAAGCCAGGGGTGTGAGGGTGGTGCCGACGTCGCCCTTTTTCGTGATGACGCCCGCCGTGGCGAAGAAGACGGAGTTGAGTTGGCCGGTGATGGGGTCGTCGTGGTCGAGGAGTTTCTCGCGGAGTTGGATATAGGCGATGTAGTCGCTGACCTCGGGCTTGGCTTGGGAACCGATCTGGACCTTCACGGCGTTGGCGCGATCGGCGGCGAACTGATCCTTCGTGACCTGAACCCCCCATGCGTCGAAGAGTCTTGGAAGGTCGGACGACTTGGGGAGGTTCATGGCCTGCATCGGGTTGATGCCGGGGGGGACGTCGGTTTCGCAGAGGGGATCGACGAAGACGACGGCGTGGCCGCCGCGGAGCACGAACTGATCGACGGCGTACTGGGTGGTCTCGCTCATGTTCTTTGGGTGAACGATGAGCAGGACGCTGATGTCGCTGGGGATCTCGGGGGCGTCGGTGGGGATGGGCTTGACGTCGAAGACCTCCCGCATCTGGGAGATGAGGATCCATGGGGGAGCGGGCTGCTGGCGCATCATGGGGTTGGAGGCGTCGCTGCCGTTGATGGGGAGCCAGGACATGACGCCGACGGATTTTTTCTTGGGTTCGGAGAGGAGATAGACGAGGCGAGTGAGGTCGTATTCGAGGAACTCCTCGCGGTCGGGGCGGAAGAAGGGGATCTTTTCCTGGTGATCGGTGGAGTTGACGCCGACGAGGCCGAAGAAGAAGCGGTCGGCGCTGGTACCGGCGCGGGCGACGGGTGCGGCGAGGAGTTCGGCGGCGACGGCCTTGTCTTCTTCGGCGGAGAAGGGTTCGGGATCGACGACGTCGAGTTTGATCTTGCCCTTGGAAGCGCGGGCGTATTCCTGGAGGACTTCCTTGACCCGGGTGCCGTAACTTTTGAGGGCGGGGAGTTGGTTGGACTGTTTCTGCGAGTAATAGAGGGTGAGGGTGATGGGCTCGGCGAGCGAGGCGGCGATGCGGCGCGAGCCTTGGGAAAGGGTGTAGAGGTGTCCCTGGGTGAGGTCGGCGCGAGCGCCGCGGAGGGCGGCGCCGGCGAGCACGTTGACGCCGACGAAGATCAGGGCGGCGGCGAGGAGAGCGATGATGGTGAACAGGCCCTTGTTCATGTGCGGGGTCTCGTTAGGCGGCTTTTTTGAGGTCCACGACGACGGCGGTGCCGAAGAGGAAGACGGTGATCAGCGAGGCGAAGTAGATCAGGTCGCGCAGGTCGATGACGCCTTTGGAGATGGACTCGAAGCGGGTGAGGAAACTGAAGGAGGCGACGGCGTCGATGATCCACTGGGGGGCCCAGGCGCTGATGGCGTCCATCACGGGGGCGAAGCCGGCGATGAGGAACCCGAAGCAGAGCACGACGCTGACGACGAAGGCGATGACCTGATTGCGTGTGAGGGCGGAGATGCACGAGCCGATGGCGAGGTAACCACCGGCCATCAGGAACGAGCCGAGGTACCCGGCGGCGATGACGCCGTTGTCGGGGTTGCCGAGGTAGTTGACGGTGATCCAGAGGGGGAAGGTGAGCAGGAGGGCGATGCCGGCAAAGAGCCAGGCGGCAAGGAACTTCCCGACGACCGCGGCCGAGAGGGGGATGGGGAGGGTCATGAGGAGTTCGAGTGTTCCCTGCTTGCGTTCTTCGGCCCAGAGGCGCATGGAGACGGCGGGGATGAGGAAGAGGTAGAGCCAGGGGTGGAACGTGAAGAACGGGCGGAGGTCGGCCTGGCGGCGGGCGTAGAACCCGCCGAGGTCATCGGAGAAGGTGAACATCCCGGTGACAAAGAGGAAGATGACGATGAAGACGTAGGCGACCGGGGTGACGAAGTAGCCGGCGAGTTCGCGTCTGAGCACGGCGAGCATGCGCGGGAAGAAGGCGTTCATGTGCGGGGCTCCTGCGGCGTGACGGTCGGGGCGCGGTCCGGGGGCGCCGAGCCGCCCGTGATGGCACGGAAGACGTCGTCGAGGCGGCCGGTTTCGAGGCGGAGTTCGTCGAGTTGCCACCCCTTGGCGCGGGCGCACTGACTGACGTCGGCGAGGATCTCGCGGCCCGGCTTTGGGTAGACGCGAAGCGAGGGGAAGCCGTTGCTTGAGGCAGGTGGGTGAGACGCGGGGCCTGAGGCGACCGAGACGGTTTCCACGCCCGACACGTGAGGGAGGCGCGCCAGTTCGGAGCGGACAGCGTCGGCGGGGACGCCCAGGACCTTGACCTGCACGGCGTTGTGGTATCGGGAACGGGCCTGGAGTTGGGCGGGCGTGCCGTCGGCGACGATCTTGCCGCGCGAGAGGATGACGGCGCGGGTGCAGACGGCTTCGACTTCTTCGAGGATGTGGGTCGAGAGGACGATGGTCTTGGTGGGGGCCATGGATGCGATGAGGGCACGGACCTCGTGCTTCTGATTGGGGTCCAGGCCGTCGGTGGGCTCGTCCATGATGAGGACGTCGGGGTCGTGCAGGATGGCGGCGGCGAGGCCGACCCGGCGTTTGTAGCCCTTGCTGAGCGTCTCGATCGGCTGGCGCATGACGCCTTCGAGGTGCACGGCGTTCACCACGTGTTCCAGCCGCGCGTGGCGCTGTTTGCCCGAGATACCGCGGACCTGGGCGACGAACCTGAGGAAGCCCTCGGGCGTCATGTCGGGGTAGGCGGGGGCGCCCTCCGGGAGGTATCCGATTTTCTCCTTGACGCGGATGGGATCACTGACGACGTCGTGGCCGCAGACCAGGGCGGTGCCGCGGGTCGGCGTGAGGTAGCCGGTGACCATCTTCATGGTGGTGGACTTGCCGGCGCCGTTGGGTCCGAGGAAGCCGAGGACCTCGCCGCGGTGGGCCGAGAAGGAGACGTCATCGACGGCGACGAACGGGCCGAAGTGTTTGGTGATGTTTCGTATATCGATCATGGGTCGGCACCGAGAACGGCGGAAATCACATGAGCGAGCCAAGGCGCGGGCGAGCAACGCATCCGCGAGCGCGCACTATTCAATGCGCGCTGGGCGGACGGTCAAGACGCGCGGCGGGCGCGCGTCACCGCTGCCGCGATGACGCCGATCGCTCAAGATTCCGTCAAGGGGTGTTGCGGATTTGGAGTCCGTCAGGATCCGATCTTGAGGTCGAAACTGCCGACGCTCTTGGCGCCCTTGTCATCCTCGATTTCGACCCAGAGTTTGCTGCCGGCGGGGAGAGGGCTTGGGATTTCCGCGTGCGTGTGCCAGCGGTTGGGATTCTTGGGGTCTTCGATATCCGCCTTGGTCTTGACGGAGCCGTTGGCATCCTCGGCGCCGATCCAGGAGCGCACGGCGGCGACGGTGGCGGTGGCGCCGGGGGCGGGCGAGACGGTCACGTTGATCGCGGCCTCTTTGCCGGCGACGAGGTCGCCTTGATCGCGCGACGCGCGAACCTCAAATGGGCCGATGGTGGTGGCGCCGAGGTCGATGACGGCGGCGTGGTCGTGGTGATCGTGACCGTCGCCGGGGGCGTGGTCGTGGTCGTCGTTCCTGGTGTTGGCGGGGGCGGTGTTTCCCGGCGCGGGCTTCTTATCACAAGCGGGAACACAGCACAGACCGGCGGTGATGAGAAGTGCAGCGAGAGACTGGAATGTCATATCCGAACTCCTGTGTGAAAGGGACGAGTTACCGACGAGCGCCCGCGCGGGCGGTCCGCGAAGCGCGCCATGCCCGGGCGACGCGCCAGAGGCGGTTGGTTCGAGGGAGGTCGTCCGCGGCGCGAGCGCCGTGGATGAGCGCGAAGCCGGCGGGGACGACGATGAGGTTGAGGAACGTCGAGGTGAGGAGCCCGCCGAGGACGACAATGGCCAGGGGCGCGAGGAGTTCGCTGCCGGGCTGGCCGGCGGCGAGCGCGAGAGGAACGAGTCCGAGGGCCGCGCAGAGCGCGGTCATGAGAATGGGAACCAGACGTTCGAGGGATCCCTGGAGGATGGCCTCGGGGAGGGTCTTGCGATCGGACTCGATGAGGTGCCGGTAGTGATTGACCAGGAGGATGCCGTTGCGCACGGCGATGCCGAAGAGGGTGATGAACCCGACGAGGCTGGCGATGGAGATGACGGGGGGCTGGTAGATCGCGGGCCCGAGGCCAAAGAGGGCCAGGGCGTTGCGCCAGAGTCCTGCGGCGGATCCGCCAGCGGCGTGAAGGAAGGAATCGGTGACGAAGATCGCGACGATGCCGCCGATGACGGCGAGGGGGAGGTTGATCATGACCAGGGCGGCGACCTTGAGCGAGCCGGTGGAGAGTTGGAGGAGGACGAGCATGACGACGGCGATGGCGGCGCCGGCGACGATGAGGGTGCGGCTGGCGGACTGCTGGGCCTCGAACTGCCCGCCGAACTGAACGGTGTACCCCGCGCGATGCACGATGGGCTCAACGCGAGCGCGCACCTCCTGGACGAGGTCGCCGAGGTTGTACCCGTCGGCGACGTTGCAGGAGATGACGGCCTTGCGCTGGGCGTTCTCGCGGGCGATGATGTTGCTGGTCTTTTCGGGGCCGATGTCGGCGACGTCGGAGAGGCGCAGGAGCGCCCCGTCCTGGCCGTTGAGAATCAGGTCCTTGACCTGATCGATGCGCTCGCGGTTCCGCGGGGCCAGGCGGACGACGACGTCGAACCGGCGGATGCCCTGGTTCACGGTGGCGACGGTTTCGCCGTAGAGCGCGGTCTGGACCTGCTCGGCGGCGTCGGCGGGGGCGAGTCCGGCGGCGGCGAGGTCGGGGTGACGGTAGCGAATAGGCAGGGACGTGATCATGACCTCGCGGTTGGCGGTGACATCACGGGCGCCCGGGATGGAGAGCAGTTCGCGTTCGATCTGCCGGGCGAGCCGGCGGAGGGTGGAGAGGTCCTCGCCGTAGACGTTGATCGCGATGGCGGCGGGGGTGCCTGAGAGGACGTGGGAGAGGCGGTGCTCGATGGGCTGGCCGATCTGGATCGTGACGCCGGGGACGCTTCGGCCGATGGCGGCGATGGCCTCGCGGACGTCGGCCTGGCGCGTCCCGGGGAGCATGGTGACTTCGATCTCGCTGTTGCTGACGGGCTCGGCGTGTTCGTCGCGTTCGGCGCGGCCGGTGCGGCGGGAGACGCTCTTGACGCCGGGGATTTTGAGCAGGCGCTGCTCGATGGAGGTGGAGACGCGATCGGACTCGTCGAGGGAGGTGCCGGGTGGAGAGGAGGCAAAGACGGTGAAGGTGCCCTCCTTGAACTCCGGGAGGAAGGACGTGCCGAAGGTGCGCCCCAGGAGGGCGGCGAGGGCGGTTGCAAGGAGCGCGGAGAGGACGACGAGCCCGCGGTTGCGGAGCGACCAGCGGAGGGAGGGTTCGTACCGGCGTTTGAGGATTCGGACGAGCCACCCGTCGGCGTGAGGGTGGGCGGGGGCGGCGCCGTCGGGGGATGGCGCGTGAACGCGGCGCGGGCGCCCGGCGAGCAGGAGGACCTTGCACATGGCGGGCGTGACCGTGAGCGCGACGACGAGGGAGGCGAGGATGGAGATGATGTACGTCAAGCCCAGGGGGACGAAGAAGCGGCCCTCGATGCCGCCCAGGAAGAGCAGCGGCGCAAAGACGATGACGATGATGACGGTGGCGAAGACCATCGCGGGGCGGATCTCGTTGCTGGCGGCGAAGATCACCTCGACGCGGGGGAGGCGCTGGCCCGGGGGCAGCGCGGCGTTTTCCTTGAGGCGGCGGAAGACGTTCTCGACGTCGATGATGGCATCATCGACGAGCACGCCGACGGCGACGGCCAGTCCGCCCAGCGTCATCACGTTGAGCGTCATGCCCATCCAGTTCATCGCCAGCAGAGCGACGGCGAGCGAGAGCGGGAGCGCCGTCAGGGTGATGATCGTGGTGCGTACATTGAGCAGGAACATGACGAGGATGACGGCGACGATGATGGTCGCGTCGCGCAGCACGTGGAGCACGTTGGTGACGGAGCGCTCGATGAAGCGGCTCTGGCGGAAGACGTCGCGGCTGATCTGGATGCCGCGGGGGAGGGTGGGCTCGATCTGATCGAGCGCGCGGTCGATCGCGCGGGTGAGGGCGAGCGTGTTGGTTCCCGGGGACTTCTGGATGGTGAGGACGACGGCGGGGTGGCCCATGTTGGCGGCGGTGCCGCGGCGCGGGGCGGGCCCGAGCGTCACGTCCGCGACCTCGCCGAGCGTGACGGGCGCGCCGTCCTTCATGGTGACGACGGTGGAGGCGATGTCTCGCACGCCCGAGACGCGCGCCGACTGGCGGATGGGGAGTTCGCTGTGATCAACATCGGCGAGGTAGCCCGCACTGGCGGTGCTGTGGGCGGATCGGGCGGCCCGCGTGACGTCCTGGATCGTCAAGCCGTAGAGCGCCAGACGGTCCTGATCGACGTTGATCTGGTACTCGGGGAGTTCGCCGCCGATCGCGGAGACCTGCGCGACACCGGGGACGGCCAGGAGTTTGTTGCGCAGGTCGAACTCGGCGTAGGCGCGCAGCGTCATCTGGCTCGCGGAGTTATCGGGGCTTGAGAGGGCCAGGAGCATGATCTCGCCGGTGATGCTCGTGATGGGCGTGATCTCGGCGTGGGCGTTCTCGGGGAGGTTGGCGCGGACGCCGGCGAGTCGTTCGGCGGTGAGTTGGCGGGCGCGGTAGATGTCGGTGCCCCAGTCGAACTCGACCCAGACCAGGGAGAGGGAGATGGCCGACGCGCTGCGGACGCGGCGCACGCCCGGGAGCCCGTTGACGGAAGTTTCGATGGGGAAGGTGACGTACTGCTCGACTTCATCGGCGGCGAGCCCGCCGGCCTCGGTGAGGACGACCACCGTGGGGGCGTTGAGTTCGGGGAAGACGTCAACGGGCATTCGCGGCAGGGAGATCAGGGCGCCAACGAGCACCCCGGCGGCGGCGAGCAGCACGAGGGTCGATTGCTTGAGCGAGAAGGCGATGAGGTTCTTGAGCATGGCGGTTCCTTAGTCCTGGCCTTCGTGGAAGGTGCCGTCGGCGTGGAAGTGCCCGCCCTTGGTGATGCTCCCGCTGGTGGCGACCATGAGTTGATAGACGCCGTCGAGGACGACCTCGTTTCCCTCGGCGACGCCGCTCTGGATGACGACCCAGCGTCCGTCGTCGATGCCCAGGTCGGCCTCCATGCGGATGGCCTTGGTCGGGTCGGCGGGGTCGCGGCGGAAGATGATGCTCTGGGTGCCGTCGCGAGCGACGCAGGCGAGGGGGATGGCGAGTTCGGAGCGATCGGGCTCGCCGCGCACGACGACTTCGAGGAAGGCCGAGACGCCGGCACGTGCCCATGGGGGGAGCGGGGCGCCGGGAGTTGGGGTCATGACGAGTTCGATGGTTCGGCGATGGGGATCGGCGGAAGGGGCCAGCGTCAGGATGCCGGGCACGCGTTGGTCGCTGGCCAGGGAGCCGCCGCGGGGCGTGACGACGGTCGCGGGCAATCCATCGGCGAGGCGTCCCAGGTCGCTCTGCAGCGCGTGGGCGCGGAAGCGAACGAGCGTGGGCTGAACGGTGGTGAGCACGGGGGTGTCCTGTTCGATGAACGAGCCGCTGGTCGAGCCGATCGACTCGACCACGCCGGGCGCGAGCGCCGAGACTTCGATCTGGCCGATGGTCTGCCAACGCGGCTTGCCGGCTCGCTCGGCGGCGAGGTCGTCGGCGGGGATCAGCGTGAGCGACGCGGCCGACTCGAGCAGGATCGCGACGCGGGAGCGGGCCGCATCAAGCTGGGCGTGCACATCGCGCCGGCGGGCGGAGAGTTCGGCTTCCTTTTCGAGCGTCTCGGCGAGGTCCACCTTGGCGGTCGCGAGCGAGACCTTGGCCTGCGCGATCTCGTCCCCCCGCGCGCCGCCGGCGGCCTGCAACAGTTCCAGCGAGGCGACGCGCTGCGTCCAGAGCGAGACCGCGTTCTCGATCTCGGCGTGGTGCTTCTCGTGCGCCTCCACGAACGGCCCGATGCTGTCCACGCCCGCCTGCGCCAGGATGACGGCCGCGTGCGCGTCGGTCAGTTCGCGCTGGAGTTCGCGCCAGCGCGAGGAGTCGAGCCGGTAGAGCGGCGTCCCGGCGTCAACGGTCTGGTACTGCTCGACGAGGAGCTCGATGCGCCCGTGGGCCGGGACCCGGTATTCGCGGCGGGCGGTCGGCGTGAGCTCGAATCGGCCCGGGATGCGGAGCGTCGCAGCGACGTTGCGCCGCTCGACCTTGGCGAAGGTGATCCCCAGGTTCTGGCGAACGGCGGGGTTGATGTCCACCCGGTTGGTCGGAGCGGGTTGTCCTTCGGGGGCTGCGCCCGCGGACGGGCCGGGCGGCTTGCGGTCGCAGCCCGTTGCCGCGAGCGTGAGGATCGCGACCGCGAGCGGGCGAGTGAGTCTGCGGATGCGTGAAGGCATGGGGTGTAGATCCATGATGGTCCTTGGTTACTTTGACGTCGTGCCGTCGGGCTGGGGGTGGGCGGGCTCGCTCGACGATGACGTGGAGGAGTGCGGCGGCGGTGAAGGCGGACCGACGAGTTCGTCAACACGGACGGCGCTGATCGACTCGGCGGCGCGAGCCTCGACGAGGCGCTGCTGAGCCGACGCGCGGCTCTTGAGCGTCTCCAGCAGCAGCAGCGGCTCGAAGCGGCCCAGGCCGGCGACGCGCCGTGCGTCGGCTTCCTGCGCCTCGGCCAGCGGCAGGAGCGACTGTTCGATCTGTTCTCGGCGAGCGCGCGCGTCGTCGAGGTCGTCCAGCGCCTGGGCGAGCCGGGAGGACAGTTTCTCATAGGTAGTCTCGAACCGGGCCCGAGCGAGTTCGCGCTGGGCAGACGCGCGGGCGATGCCCTGCTGGTTTCGGTTCCAGAGCGGCACAGGAAGCGAGAGGCCCAGGAGAAGCCGGTTGTCGCCTTGTTCCGAGCCGTACCCCGGGCCGATGGTCAGATCCGGATACTGCTTGCGGATTTCGGTCCGCAGCGCGTGCTCGGAAGACTCGTAGGCGGCGCGGACCGCGGCGAGTTCGGGGTTGGTGTCCTCGAGCGCGAGAAGGAGCGCCTGGGGTTCATCGGCGCGGCTACGGATGACCAGCGCCGGGACGAGCGGGGAGGTATTTGAGGGCGGAAGGCCGATGAGAGCGCGGATCTGTTGTTCCAAGCGGCGGGTCGTGGCTCGGGATTCGCTCAGGTCGGCTTCCTGCGCGGCCAGTTCGACGCGGAAGACGCCGGCTTCCAGGCGGCTGATGACACCCGACTCTTGCTGGCGCGCCGCGACGGAGACGATCTCGCCGAGCCTAAAGACCAGTTCGCTGGCGATCCCTTCGCGGCGACCGGCCGCGGACCACTCGATCCACAGTTCGCGCAGGGCGGAGCGCGTCGCCCATTCCTTGGCGGCGGCCTGGTCCAGCGCCTCAGCGAGTTCGGCGCGGGCTTGCTGTCGCTGTGCCTGGAGGCGTCCTGAGAGCGGGATCGTGAAGCCGATGGTGGATCCGACCACCCAGGGATTGGCGCCCCCGACGCCGGAGACAATGCGCTCAAGATCAACGCCGAGCACGGGGTCTTCCCACTGCCCGGCGAAGGTCGCCGAGGCGCGGGCGACGCCGGCCTGGAGGCGCGCCAGGCGCAGATCGGCGCTATAAACCAGCGCGACGGCCTCGGCTTCGCGCAGCGAGAGCCCGTCGCGAGGGTCGAAGCCCGGCTGAAGCCCTTCGGCCCCCGCGAGGGACCCCGCGAACTCCCGCACGCGGGCGTCATCAGCGGCGCGCGACAGCCAGGCGGCCCGCGTCGATTCCAGGTCCAGGGGCCGGGGCTCGTAACTTTGGCAACCGAGGGGGGCGCCGGCGAGGATGAGCGCCGCGACGGCGACGCGGGCGCGCCGGCAGGGCGCGGAACTCCGGATGCGTCTCACAGTGATTTCCTTTTTGGAGCGGTCGCGAAGAGCGGGGGTTCGTCCTGATCAACGCGCGGCCGCCGGCGCGTGAGCGCGCGGCGACGGAACATTGAGATCATGGCGTGTGGACGAATCGCGTGCTAGACCAGCAGCGCGCCGTTCAGGCGCATAATGCGGTCCAGGGAGCGCCGGCCGATGTCGTCGCGCGGACGCGCCGACAGGCAGTTCCGCACGGTGGACAACCGCGGATCGGGAGCGGCGTCTGCCGGGCAGACCAGCCACGCCGCCGCCCCCGGCGGTGACAGCGTGGCGACGGCCTGGAAGCCCGATCGCACCACCGTGAGATTCACGGGGAGCGTGATGATGGTGCCATCGGAAGGCTCGGGGCCGGGAGAGGGTTCGTGAACAACCTGGACGGCGGATCCGGGCGAGGAGTGCGAATGGTCCGGGCATTCGTGCGAGGGTTTGCCGGACTCGTGCATCCGGATGTGCCGATCGGCGAGCCGGGCGGCGAGATCATTGGAGCGAGCCACGTGGACGTGCAGCCCGTGTCCGTCGTGCGAGTGCGCGATGATTGTGGTCCCGCCCAGGACGCCCGACGTGAGCAAGGGGAGCAGCGCGACGGCCAGCACGGCGATTACCAATGCACGCATGGGCGTACGGGCACCGGGTGCTCGATTGGCGCGGGGACGGCTCATCGGTGGGAAGGATATCGGAGATTTGTGCCCCCGGCTATGACCGATGTGTAACAGCCGGGTGGTCGGCGGCTACCACTCGGGTGCGGTGCGGCTGCCATTCGGGCGGGTCAATGGGTCGAACCCGTCGCGGGGCTCAGCCAATCGACCGGGCTCGCGCACGAGTTGCAGACGACGGTGACGGCCGGATCGGTATCCGGGTCCGACGGGTCGCCGACGCGCACGAGCCCGACGTCGCGCCCGGTCGAAGCCAGGACGGCGATCAGGTCCTGATCCGAAATGGCTGTGATGTGCGTTGTACCACCGGCTCCGAGGGAAGGCGCGGGGAGTTCGTACAGGACCGTGAGCGCCCGCGGCGGAGTGATGACGTGGATCGCCGCGAAGGAGAGCACGACGGTGTCCGGGTCCGCGCGTGGCGGTCGGGGGGGGTCGAGCGGATCGGCGTGTGCAACCGGGCCGGGGGGAGTCGGGGGCGCGGCGGGTCGAAGCCCGATCCACGCCAGGGCGGAAGCGCAAAGGAGCAGCGCGGCGGCCGCGGAAGCGCGGGTCGCTTGTCGGACGCGGCGCCGACGGGCGATCGATCCCTGAACGCGGCGCAGAATGTGTTCCTTTGCGTCCGCGATCCGTGCCGGGTCCATGTGGTCAGATGATGGAGAGGTGGTATTCATGGATGATCCCGTTGGTGGTCGGCTTCAGGCGAGATGGTCTGATGTCGCTGCATGTGCGTTGATGGCGGCATGATCGCGGCGGCCGATGAACCCGAATCGTCGCGGAACCACTCTCGACCGGTCTGCCGCAGTCGGGCGAGCACGCGGGTCAGGCGGCCCGTCGCCGAGCCGGCGCTTGTTCCCGCTTCCATCGCGGCCTGGGCAACGGTTCGTCCCCCGGCGAAGCGCGCCATGAGCAGGTCGCGTTCGGCGGCATCGAGCGTGTCGAGTTCGGCGCGGATCCACGTGATGCGCTCGGCGAGCAGGACTTGCTCGCGAGCGTCGGAGGAGGCCGCTTCGCTCGCGATGGGATCTCGCCGGACAGGCGAACGCCGCGGCCCCCGCTGCTCTCGCACACGCCGGCGTGACTCCTTGCGCAGGACATCGAGGGCCGTCGTATGCACCACGCGCGTCATCCAGCGGTCCAGATCCTGGCGCGTCGTGATGCCCAGGCGCGGCGAGAGCGAGCGAGCGGCGCGGAGCATCGCGTCCTGCACGATGTCAAGACAGAAGTGATCGTCGCGGCGGGTCAGGTGGCGGGCCAGGTCCAGCGCGCGGTCAAACCAGGTCTCGTAGAACTCGGCAAAGGCCGACGTATCACCGGCGGCGATCGCGCGCACCAGCAACGCGATGCCCGCGGGCAAGACCTGCTCGGCCGCGGGGGCGTCGATCGATGATGCGACCGAAGGTGCCGTCATCACGTGCGTCCGAAGTGCCTGATTCGTCCTGGGCGAGGAACCGCGTCGGGGATGGCTTGCGATGGTGCTCACAACAGGCTGCACGGGTCCGTCCGGCTCTCGGTGGCCCGGATGCGTCGGAGCCGGGGCTTGAGAAACCGATGGTGATACAGGCATGCGTCGATGCGGTTCCTGCCTTCGTTGCGCACGGGCCGGGTCAGGGCTTCTTGCCCGCCGCGGCCGCCGCCGAATCGACCGCTTCGAGCAAGAGCCTGACGACCCGCTGCTTCGGCGGGGTCGCGCAGACGATGACCGAGTTGCGCGATTCGTCCATGTTGACGGATTCGCGCCCGCCCGGGACGACGCCGTAGGAAACGACGGCAACGGTCGCTTCGCGGACATGACTGCACGACACGTTCTTGAGCACGTATTGCTCGACCACGGGATCGGGGGTGGGCCCCACGCTGCCGGCGTCGGACGGGGGGCCGGCGTCGGAGATGGTGGCGGCGTCGGCGCGCGTGTTGGCCAGATCCGCCTCGGCCTGCATCACGCCGACCTTGGCGCGCTCCACGTTCAGTTTGGCTTCTTCGAGTTGCTCGATCCCGACATTGCCGGCGTCGGCCATCTTCGACAGACGCTCGAACCGCGCCGTCGCCGTGCTGAGTTCCGCCTGGCTCAGCGCGACCCGGCTCTCCGCCGCCGCGGCGCGCCGCGACAGGGCTGCGGCACGTTCCGCGCGCTGAACGGCGGCGTTGCGGCGCCCCAGCGTGTCGTCGCGAAGTTGCGCGAGCACGGAGCGGACCAGGTCGATCTGCCTGGGCGCGGCGCGCACGATGAGCAAGCCGGATTCGTCGTGGTACATGACCGAAGCGGGGCTCGCGTCCTTTCCCGGCTCGGGCTCGCCCCGCGCGGCGAGGCTCAGCGCCGCGTCGATCGCCATCAGCAGGTGTTGCTTGTTGTCCTTCATCACTTGGGCCTTGGCCTGATCGGGCGCGCCGGGGGGGAGGGGGGGGAGCGTCTCGACGATCTCGCGGACCGAGAAGACTTCGATGCTGTCTTCGCGGGGCCGGTCGGGCCGGGCGGACCGATTGGAACCGACGTGCATGTAGGTGATCGCGAAACTCGGCGCCTCGGCGGAGTCCTGGTTGAAGTCTTCGACCTTGAACATATGTTCGGAGTTGCGCCGGAACGCCGTCTCGATCGCGTTCAGGGCCGTCACCGCGCGCACCTTTTCAAGCACCATCGGCCCGAGTTCGATAGTGGCGGCCTCGGCGGGCACGATCACGTTGACCGCCCCGCCCGCCTTGGCGGAAGCGTCCTTGACGGCGGCGACGTACTGGCCCACTGTCCCGCCGGGGAAGGTGATATTGAGCATGGGCCCGCCGTCGGCGGGTCGATGATCCTGCGTCGGCGCCGGCTGCGAGCGGGCGGCTGCCCCGCCGGAGGGGTTGGCGGTGGGGGGCGACTGGCCGGGGGCCAGATTGGCGGTTGCCAGCGAGGCGAGCAGGGCGGCGACGCCGAACTTCAGGTGGTTTCGCATGTGGGTGGGTTCCGGTTGGGTGGGAGTGCGGTTACGGGGGATGCAATACAACGTCGCCGTCTCGGGACATGAGCGCGCGGCGATAGAAGAACTTGATCGCGCTAGCCCCAATCGAACGGGATAACAGTGCGGGGCCGCCCGCCGCTTCGGGGCGATTCGTCGGAGGAGTTCGTTCTTTTTGATGACCTGTTCGAAGTGGGACCCAGTTACGCCGGACGCGGGCAGTCGAACAGGTAAGCCGGCGTAGGGACGGCGAGAAAGATCGCCCCACCCCACCCACCTCCCCGGTTTCGGCTCCACCTCGTTCTTTGAACTCAGCCGGGACGGCGCTTGAGTCCATCGGCAGAATCTTGTGAGTCGCACTCGACAGTGCAGGTGTGTGCTGAGGACACCGAGTTCGCTGGTCAGAGCCACCACTGACTTCAATGGCACATAAGAATCACGTCGTGGCCACCTGCCGAAGACACGACCTTTGTTCCGAAGACTCCACAAAGGTCGTGGCACGTCAGGGTCGGGCTGACCTGCCCGCGAATGTGGTGTGCAATTACAACGTCACCGAGGCTGGAAATGAGCGCGTATACGTAGACTTGCGGCTCTTTGCTCAACCTGACCCGGACCATTGTGCGCAATTTTCTCAGAATTCCCTTGCCCCCCCCCCCGGAGGGAGTAGCATGGGTGGAAGTTGGTTCTCGGATGCAAACACAGAAGGGAGTTGATCATGCTTGCATTGTTGATTTCCTTGCTTTCCGCTGCGATTCCCATGCACCGCTTCGACCCACCTGACCCGCCCGTCGTCGGGATTTCAGAAGAAGACTTCGGTAGTTCGAATATCTCGTTCACGAACTACAAGTGCAAGAGTTTCTCAACCTGCCCATCTAACATCATCATATCTGATGCTGATGGCAACCCGGTAGGCTGCGTCGTGGAGTTGAGCCTTGAAATGGTTGCGTGCTCTGGCAGTTGCTATACGTGCGCAGGGGGTACGTGCACGTTTGTTCCCCCATCACGGATCGTGAACTGTGGACTTCAACAGAAGCGCACGAACGGGTGCACGGCTACGCAACCTGCGGGAGTTCCGCAGACTCCAAACGGATGCTACTGCGACCTGACCATCGGAGTCATCAACCTGCTCGCGCCGTGTTCAATGGTCGAGTGTCAGTAAGGGAGGTGCCGATGCTTGCGCTTGGCTTGGCGATCATCCACCCGCTGGTCTGGCACAGCGGTGCACTTCCCATGCACGACCAATCGGACCATGCCGCGCTGCGGGCAAGGGCATGGGTGCGGGTATTGTCCATCCGCGACGAGAGCATCCGCTCGTACATCGCGATGGAACGTGTCACGACGCTCGCGCCGGATGGGCGGCTGCTCCCGACGCTGGAGTGCGAAGTACGAACCGACGAGTTCCGAAATGTACGCGTTCTGGGCAAACAACGTTTCTATGATCCAAGGACATACGACTTGGTCGCTACGCAACAGGTCGAACTCAGCCTACATGATGGGGTCCAGCGGACAATGGCACCGGAACTCCGGAGCGGCGTGGCTCGTCCCGAAAAGCCCTCGGAGATCTGGCACTGGACCTATCCCAGTGTTCACACCGGACTGGGACGTTCCGTCAACCTGCAGCAACTCCGGCGCCGAGCAGACCACTTGCAAGACTGCGAGGATCTCCGTGTGACAGCCGAAAGTGACACGGAAGTAACACTCGTTGGGACGGGCCTGGTGGACACCAGGCGCTTCAAGCACCGAGTGACGCTGGACTCACGAACCGGCGACGTGCGCCGACACGAGGTCATTGACATGACCTGGGATACATTGTTTGTCGACTGGGCGATGACCGCCTGGACCGAGGTTGATGGCTGTCGAGTGCCGTCGCGGGTGGAGTATCGCGTCCATGAGAACGCATTGACACGTCCAGACCTGGCGGAACTCGGGCGGCGAGTAAAAGGCGCCGGGCTTTCCTCGGATTGTCAGTCCCCCGAATCGAGGAGTTATCCCGAATGGTGTCGCATACGGGACGAATACTTCCGTGACGGCGGAGTTCCAACGAGGCTGGCCGCCCCGCCGCAGGTGTGCGACATCAGTTATGTTCAGATCAACACGACGCCGACCGAGTCTTGGTTCGTGCTGCCGTCGGCGGCGCAGGCCGATGAGTTCATGAGCGCGGCACTGGAGATCCAGGTTGATCGGTTGGAACTGGAACCGACCGGACCGAAGGCGGAAGGAGCAGGGGAGCGTCAACCATGAAAGTGTTCGCGGTTTCCCTCGTGGCCGTCTGTGCCACAATCGGATGGCCAGTGTTGACGCAGTTCGACACACCGGGATTGATGCCGCTGCCTTCAATGACGCCGCCTCTGGAGCTGCGCGGCGATGAGCACAACGATATCGGGCGACTACCCGTCGGTGAGCTCGCCACGCGCGATCGAACCGTAACGAACACAACGAAGCATCGGTTGACGAGCAAGGTGCTGCGTTCTTCGTGTCCGTGCGTGACCGTGCTGTGTCAGCCGCCGAACTTAGAGCCCGGCGCATCAGGATCGATTCGGATCAGCACGCCTGTAGCCCCGATAGCCGAACCTCAGAGACATTGGGCCGTCATTGAGTACTCGGCGCGTAACGACCAGCAGGAAGTGATCACGAGCGAGCGAGTCATGATCTCCGTTGGGTACCAGGCGGATCTTCGTCTGATTGTCGAACCCCAGCGAATCTGGATGACGGCGGTCGCCGGAGAGCCTGCCGAACGCACGGTCTATCTTCGCAGCTCCGCATTGGACGCCCTGAACATCCACGACATCCGCACTGATTCGGAATCCGTGTTGATATCATCGACACGCCGGTTTCCAGTCCAAGCAGACGATCGCCCGGGTGAAGAAGCGTTGGCGCTCACCATTTCCGCCTCCGTATCCACCACCGGCCTGCTCGAAGCGAATCTTCTTTTTCGCACGGATGACCCCACTATCCCCGAGGGGCGGATCCAGGTTGCAGTGAAAACAGTTGATCGCTGGATCGCTGAATCCGCCGGATTCATCTATTTATTCAGTCATCTCGATGAAGCGCAGTCAAAGACGATACGAGTTCGTAGTCGGCACCGAGACGACGCGTCCGTCGCCGATCTAAGAGTTCGGCTTGAGGGCGGTGTCGATGCCGATGCGCGTGCATTCAGGGCATCGCTGATTCACCAGGGTACCGACAGTGTTCTTGTCACTCTCGTCTTGAAGGCCGATCTGCTTGCCGCAAACGAAGGTCTGGCGCAAGTCGAACTGTTGGACACAAATGGCCAAACGCTATCGGCACTGCCCGTTGCATGGATAAAGCCGTTGCCGCGACCCTGACCGGCAGGCAGCACCGAGTTTTCATACCGCTTGACTTCCGACGGGTCTTCATAGATGTGCCACGGGCGGCACGGGCATGGAGGGGGGGAGCGCGGGGAGCGGAGGATCAATTACACTACTTGTTTGTTTGCCTGCGCTCAGATGGCGAAGGGCCTTGATCGAACAGGTCTTCATATCAAGTCCTACCCATTCTTCCTCTCAAACTCCTTCATGAACTCGGCCAGCGCCTTGGCGCCGGTGATGGGGAAGGCGTTGTACATGGTCGCGCGCATGCCGCCGGTGGCGCGGTGGCCCTTGAGGCCGTCGAGGCCCGCGGCCTGCGCGTCCTTGACGAACTTCTCGTCGAGTTGCTCGCTGGGGGTGCGGAAGGTCAGGTTCATGAGCGATCGGCTGTCGGTCCTCGCGTGCGGGCGATAGAACTTCGATGCGTCGAGCACGTCGTAGACGAGTTTGGCCTTGTCGCGGTTGTAGACTTCCATGGCTTCGACGCCGCGCTTGCCCGGCGCGCCGGCATATTCAAACTTCTTGAGCCACTTCATGCACAGGCCGACGACGTAGATGGCGAACACCGGCGGGGTGTTGTGGCGCGAGCCGTCTTTGGCGTGGATGCCGAAGCGGAGCATCGTGGGGAGGTTGCGGGCCGCGGCGATCTGGTTGGAGCGCTCGATCATGTCGTCGCGCACCCACAGCACGGTCGTGCCCGCCGCGCCCATGTTTTTCTGAGCGCCGGCGTAAATCAGGGCGAACTTGCTGACATCGATCGGGCGCGAATAGATATCGCTAGACGCGTCGCAGACGAGGGGGCAGTTCGCCGGAGCCGCTGGCGTGTGGTGGAACTCGGTGCCGAAGATCGTGTTGTTCGAGGTGTAGTGCAGATACGCGGGGCTGGCGGAGAACTTTAGTTCGTTCTGTGCGGGGATATAGGAGTGGTTCTTGTCCTTGCTGGAGCCGGCGGTGTGGAGGGTGCCGTAGTACTTCACTTCTTCCATCGACCGCTCGGACCAGTGCCCGGTGTTGATGTAGTCGGCGGTGCCGCCGATGGGGAGCAGGTTGGCAGGGATCATGAAGTTCTGGGTGCTGGCGCCGCCGGTCAGGAAGAGGACCTTGTAGTTGGAGGGAACCTTTCCGCACTCGCGCACGTCGGCTTCGGCGTCGGCGAGGACCTTGTCGAAGATCTTGCCGCGGTGAGAGTGTTCGAGGATGCCGATGCCCGAGCCGCCGATGTTCCAGATGTCCTGCTGGGCCTGGCGCAGCACCTCGTCGGGCAGGCATCCCGGCCCGGCGGAGAAGTTGAACAGACGATCCGACGCGTGCGAGGGGAGCGGCTTGACCGGGCTGGACATCGTGGCGGACATTTCAATCTCCAAAGGTGTTGCTGAGGCGTGGCCGCGGCGCTGCCCCCGCGATTCCCGTCGCGCCGCCGCCGCGTGCGTTGGCTCCCGGTCCGACACGCGAACCTGGACTGGGCGCGGGCGTGACCGTTGCCGAGAACTCTAGGTGTCTGAAGGTGGGTGGGTGGGTGGACCCCGCCGGTCCCGGCGTCCCATTTGGCCGCGATCGTTCGGATTATGGTCGCGCGACGGCGCCTGGTACGGCCTGCTGGAATCGCGCCGAACCTGGCGCATACTTGGTGCGGTTCGTAGCGTCAGTCGAAAGGCCGCCCCGTGTCACACACCGCTACCCGTCCGTTGTCCTGCTGTTTGATCGCGCTGGCGTGCGGGATCGCGCTTGGAGCGGGCTCGATCGGCGCGGCCGACACGATTCACTGCCTTGCGCTCACCGGCGGGCAGGCGCCGGGCATGCCGGCGAATGTCCGCTTTGCCGACATCGAGCCCGCGACGATCGGCGCGGGCGGCGCGATGACGTTCCGGGCCACGCTCGAGCAGGGCGCGGGGGGCGTGGACGCCTCGAACGACACGGGCATCTGGATCGTGCGTGATCTGGGGCAAGGCGCCGCGGCACTGGTGGCGCGCGAAGGCTCGCCCGCCCCGGGCATGCCGCTGGGGGTGACGTACGCCCAGATCGGCGCGCCGGGGATCTCGACGTCCGGTCAGGAAGTCGCGTACTGGGCGCGGCTGTCGCACGCGGGAGGGATCGACGACTTGAACGACCGCGTCATCTATCGATACGAGGGCGGCGCCGCGCAGCCATACTTCCAGACCGGATCAATCTCGTTCGGCACGCCTCAGGGGATGATCGCGGAACTGGACGGCTTCCAGCAGACCCCGGCGGTGGGTCTCAGCGGGTACCCGGCGATGCGCGGCGCGCTGGTGACAAGCCCGGGGGGCGTTCCAGCCGACGAGGCGCTGGGCATCTGGACCAACGATCTGAACAACGATGTCGTCCAGATCGCGCGAGCCGGGGGCGCCGCGGCGGACACGAGCGGCGCGGTCTACGACGGCGGTTTTTCCACGCCCCTGGTCACCGCCGCCGGCGACCTGGTGTATACCGCCCGGTTGCGCCAAGGCATCGGTGGGGTCGATGCATCCAGCGACGAGGGAATCTGGGTTCGCCTGGCTCCGAACGAGGCGAACTACCTCGTCGCGCGCGAAGGGGACCTGGTGGGGTACGGGTCGGTTGCCTCGGCCCGGTTCGACGTGATCTATCCGCCCGTGGTCTCGGCCGAGCCGCGCGTCGGGTTCCGCGCGCTGATGCGCCCGGGGGTCGGCGGGGTGAACTCGACCAACGACGAGGCGCTCTTTTCGCGGTGCCCGTGCGGGGCGCTCTTCGCCGAGGCGCGGGAGAGTTGGCCCGCCTTTGGGCGTATCGCCGGCGCTGCGCTCGACTCGTTCAGCGACCCGGTGTTCAGCCGGGACGGTCGGATGTGTTTCGCCGCGCGTGTGCGCGGCGCCGGGATCGCGCCGTCCAACGACACCACCATCTGGTGGAGTGACCTGCCCATCCAGTTCCTGGTGATGGCGCGCGAAGGCGACCCGGCCCCCGGCGCGGGCGGCGTCACGTTCGCCGAGTTTGATTTCCGCGCCGCTGATTTCTGGCTCGCGACCACGGACCGCAATCACCTGGTCTTCCCCGCGACGCTCTCGACCGGCGCGCGGGGCGTGTGGGTCTTTACGCCGGGTCGCGGGGTGCGCGCGCTGGTCAAGGAAGGGGACAGCGTGCAGGTCTCCCCCGGCGACACCCGGCAGATCGTCTCCATCACCCCGCGCACCGAGGGGTACCAGCACAACGGCCGCCGGACCAATGTGAGCCCGGACGGCAACTTCATCTTTCTGGCCCGGCTCTCGGGCGGGGCGACGGCGCTGCTGGCCGTCCCGCTTCCGGTCGGCCAACTCGGCTGCCCGTCCGACTGGAACAACGATCAGTTCATCAACAGCCAGGACTTCTTTGATTTCCTCGTCGATCTGTTCGATTCCGCAGCCGACATCAACTACTCCGGCACGACCGATTCGCAGGATTTCTTCGACTTTCTCACCGCGTTCTTCAGCGGCTGCTAGTTTGATGCACGCGCGTGTCCGCCGGGCGAAGGCCGTATTCTGATCTCATGAAGTTTCTGCTCACGAGCGTCGGGTCGGCCGGCGACATCCACCCGTTCGTCGCCATCGGCCGCGAACTCGCGGCGCGCGGGCACGACGTCTGGCTGCTGGTCAACCCGTACTTCGAGCAGACGGTCCGGTCTGCCGGCCTGGGCTTCCTCCCGCTGGGCGACGAGTTCGATTTCAAGCAGAAGATGAACGTCCCCAACGCGGCCCACCCGCGCAAGGGATCCATGACCGTTCTGCGCGAACTCCTGATCGTCGATGCACCGATCATCATCAACGCGACACAGAGCGCCCTGGAGCGCGTCAAGCCCGACGCGGTCATCGCGCACCACATCTCGATCGGCACGCCCTGGCTCTGCGAACGGATGCGCATCCCGCTCATCACGGCGGTCCTGGCTCCCGCCCTCTGGTTCAACGACCGCGACAAGTGCGTCTACGCCCAGGGGGCGCCCGAGAATCCGCCGCGCTGGCTCATGCAGGCGGGCATGTGGCTGGCCCGCCGGCAGATGCGATGGATGTACGACCGTCCGGTGAACCGCATCCGCCGCGACCTGGGATTCGCGCCGGCGCGGGACATGATCTTTGCCGACGCGACCCGCGGCGCGCTGGTCCTGGGGATGTGGTCCCCCCACTTCCGAGCACCGATGCCCGGCGATCCGCCCACCGGCGTCATCTGCGGCTTCCCCTGGCACGACGACTCCCCGCGCCTCGGAACCGACGCGGTTGACGTGCTCCGCTTCCTCGACGAGTGTGACGCCGCCAACGATCCCCCTCTCCTCTTTACGCTCGGTACCGCGATCGTGCATGTCGCTGGCAACTTCTATGAGCACGCGGCGCAAGCGTGCCGTGCGCTGGGCCGCCGAGGTATCCTGCTCACCAACCGCAAGGAGTACGCGCCCGCGTCGCTCCCCAGCGGCGTGCGGGCATTTCACTACGCCCCCTTCTCTCACGTGATGCCCCGCTGCGCCGCGGTCGTCCACCACGGCGGGATCGGCACCACCGCGCAAGGGCTGCGGTCCGGTCGGCCCACGCTCATCGTGCCCCACGCTTATGACCAGTTCGATAACGCGGCTCGCGCCAAGCGACTGGGCGTTTCGCGTACCCTCTGGGCGACGCGGCTCAACCTCCAGCGCCTCGCCGCCGAACTCCGCGCCCTGGTAGATGACTCCACTGTCGTCAGCCGGGCGGACTCGCTGGGCAAGCGCATTTCCAGCGAGGCAGGCACGGCGGCCGCTGCAAACCATGTCGAGTCCTTCATGCGTCACTAGCCCCCCCTCCCCCACCCCCGACCCCCTCTAATCCTCGCTTCCCCCCTCTCGGCCAACGATGGCTGAATATGTCCATTTCCACGAATGAGAAAGTCCCATAATGCTCAAGCGGTTGTAGATTCCGAGACATGCACCACCACATTTGGGGCGAATAGACCTCACAGATATGGTACAAGCGAAGGGTTGCAGTGCGCGGATGTCACTTCTTCATTCCGCCATGGCTGTTTTGGCGTAAGATTAGGATGAGTGCCCGATGTCACTCTTGGGACTTCGTCGCGATGATCGAGAACGAGACCTCTGAACCCCCCAGTACCGGACATGCTCCATCCGATCGATCCAGGCCGGCGGGCGTCGGTCTGCTCGTGACGATCGCCGACGCACGCGGGCTACTTCAGACGCGGCAGCAGGCCGAACTTCACGGGCTGATATGTGCGGCAGGGATCTATCTGGGGGTGTCGGGCGAGGTCCGCATCCGCCTTGTGCCGGATTCCGAGATGTCGCGTCTTCACGAGCGGCATTCGAGCGATCCCTCGACCACCGACGTGCTGACCTTCGACATGTCCGATGGCGCGTCCTCGTCGGAGGGCGGCCTGCACCTGGACGCGGATGTGATCGTCTGCGTCGATGAGGCCGCCCGTCAGGCGTCGCAGCGCTCGCACGCGATCGTGCATGAACTGCTGCTGTACAGCGTGCATGGGATCCTGCATTGCCTTGGGCACGATGATCACGATGAGGCGGGGTACGCGGCGATGCACGCGCGCGAGGACGATGTCCTCAGCGCGATCGGCGTCGGACCGATCTTCGTTGCCGGGGCACGCGCCGGGAGCGCTGCCCTGGGCGGAGGTGCGGCATGACCGAATCCGTCGCCCTCTGGCTGGCCGCGGGCTCGACCGTGCTGGGGTCGTACATTTCGGCGCTGCACTTTGCGCTGGCGGATGTGTCGCGCGGCGCGCTGGAGGATCTAGCCGAGCGGCGCCATCAATCAGGGGGGACGCGGCGCGTGTCACGGATCCTGGATGATCTGGGGGGGCACGCGCGGGCGATGGCGCTGCCGCGGATGATCTGCAGCGTGCTGGCGGTCGCGTGCATGGTGTGGTACGCGTGGTACCTGGACTCGCCGGCTGCGTTCACGCTGGGCAGTGCGGTGATCGCGGCGCTGCTGACCGCGCTGGCCACGTGGCTGTTCCTGGTCGTGATCCCCATGAGCATCGCCGGTCATGTCAGCGACCGCGTGGTGTATTCCAACTCGCTGGTGATCCGCGCGTTGTACCTGGCCGAGACCCCGCTGGCGCCGATCGCCCGATTCCTGGACGAGGTCATCCGCCGGCTGGCGGGCAAGAAGGAGACCGACGAGAGCGAGCAGCTCGAAGCGGAGTTGATGTCCGTGATCGACGAGGGGAAGCGCGAGGGGCAGTTCGACGAGGACGAGCGCCGCATGATCGGCGCGGTGGTGCAACTGCGAGACCGCACGGTCGAGCAGATCATGACGCCGCGCACCGAGATCCTGGCGCTGGAATACACCGACGACCTGGGCGCGGTCACGGGCGTGATCCGGAAGATCGGGCATAGCCGGATCCCCGTGTACAAGGACAACCTTGACAACATCGTGGGGATTTTTTATGTGAAGGACCTGATGAAGTGGCTGGCGGGGAGCGGGGCGCGTGCCGCCGCCTCGCCCGGGTCGCCGCCGAAGCCGTTCGAACTCAAGAACATCCTCCGCCCCGCGATCTTTGTTCCCGAGACCAAGACCGCGCGCGAACTGATGCAGGAGTTGCTGGAGCGCAAAGTCCACATCGCGATGGTGGCCGATGAATACGGGGGCACCGCGGGCCTGGTCACGATCGAGGACGTCGTGGAGACGGTGTTCGGTGAGATCTACGACGAGTACGAGCCCGAGGCCGAAGACGAGGACAAGGTGGAGGTCAGCCTCGACCGGCGATCGGCCCAGGCCGACGCCCGCGCGTACATCCAGGAAGTCAACGCCGCCCTCGACGCCCTGGGTGTCTCGCTTCCGGAGGCGGACGAGTACGACACCTTGGGCGGCTTCGTCATTACCACCTTGGGCCGGATCCCCAAGCCCGGCGAATCGTTCCCGTATGGCCAAATCGACCTGCACATTCTCCAGGCGACTCCGACCCGAGTGCTTCGCGTGCGTCTTGATGTCCGGGAGCCGGACCGGCCCGATATCGACTCCGGGGGGTCAATCCGGACGACCCTCTCCGAAGCCGACCGGGCCGGGGCGGCGGCGAAATAGCGGCGATCAGGGCTTCGTTGGAGCACACACCTTGAACCGGCTGGTCAGACGTGCCGACGCTAGCCGGGCGCCAAAGCGAACGTCCGGGCGCCGACCCGCGTAGTATTGATGACCATCGATTCCTCTGCGAGAACCCCATGAGCACTGAAACCGCCCCGACGACCGCCGGCATCCTCCTCTCGGAGACCGCCGCACGCGAAATCAAGACCATCATCGAGCGAGAAGAACTGGATATCGCCAAGATCCGCCTGCGCGTCGGCGTCAAGGGCGGCGGATGCTCCGGGTTTTCGTACCTCTTGGACCTGACCGAAACCCAGAAGGACCACGACGAAGCCTTCGTCCAGCATGGGATCACCATCGTCTGCGACCCCAAGAGCCTTCTGTATCTCAACGGCACCACGATCGACTTCCGTGATGAACTTTCCGGCCGGGGCTTCGTCTTCCAGAACCCCAACGCGACCACGAGCTGCGGGTGCGGCTCGAGCTTCTCCGTCTAAGCGACGCGAGAGACCGCATCCCGCGGAATGAAAGTCAGGATCAAGCCCCCAGCGGCGCGACCGCGATGCGCCTGCCCGCGAAGAAGTGCGCGGGAAAGCGTTCGGCGTGGTAGACTGTTTGGAGGGAGCGCCTCATCGAAAAGGGTGCGCATGAGCCAGATGTCATCGGGAATGGAAACGACGCAGGGGTACGCCCCGCCGAGCGTGACGCAGTTCAGCGTCTTTCTCGACAACCGCGTCGGCAAACTGCACGAACTGGTGCGACAGTTTGATCAGGCCGGCGTGCCGATCTGCGCGTTCAGTGTGCATGACGCCAGCGACCACGCGGTGGTGCGGCTGGTCACGAGTAAATCGGCCGACGCGAAACTCCTGCTCACCAAGCACCAGCAAACGTACACCGAGATGAGCCTGCTGGTCGTGGAACTTACCAAGGGGCACACGCTTGAACGCTTGTGCCTTTATCTTTTGGGCGCCGAGCTCAACATCCGCTTCGCCTACCCGCTCATGCTGCGTCCGGCGGGCGAGCCGGCCATCGCGCTCGCGGTCGACGACCTGACCCTCGCGGGGCAGATCCTGCGCCGGAAAGAGTTCCGCCTCCTGGGCGAGAATGAACTGCCCAAACCGGGGCACGCGTAACCCACGGACATCCCCCGTCCTGCCCAAAAATGAGCGCCGCCGCCCAATATCTCGGGGCGGCGGCGCGATCATCTTCGGTTGGAAGTTACGTGGCTGCTTACTTGCCCGGCTTGGTGGTATCCATCGGGCGCATGCCCGTGCTCGACCGTCCCTCTCGCCCCAGGTTGCGATCGACCAGGTCGCGGATGGTCTGCTCTTCCGTCGCGCTCGCCCGGGTATAGGTCGCCTCGTACACCACATCCTTGTCCAGGTTGGTACCCGTCGTGGGGGACGCGGGCGTGGGATTGTTGCGATCGGTGCTCGGCGAGGGCGTCCCCGTCGCACCGATCTTGTGCATCGTCACACGATAGCGATCGTTGCTGAGGATCTCGACGACCACGCGCACGTTCTGGCGAGCCGCGTCGCGCATCGAGCGGTTCTGGTCCGACGGGCTTGTGCCGTAGTTGCTCGTGCCGTCCTCGAAGACGATCCGCGATCCCGTGGCGTCAAACGTGCCGGAGCGAGATTCGATCTCGCCCGTCCGGCTGTCCATGAACACCGCCTGGTACTGATCCCGCTGCGGGTCGAAGGAGATGAACGACAGCCCCGTGAACGCCCGCGAGCCCGTCGTCAGGTCCGCCTTTGCGTCCCGATTGTCTCGATCCTTCCCCGGCGCGTTCGGGTCGTTGGGGTTCCGCGACGGCGAGTTCGGATCGTTGCGATCCCGCGACGGCGAGTTCGGGTCGTTGCGATTCCCCGGCTGGGACATGCCGTCATGACCCGACAGTTTTCCCATGTCGTACGACACCAGCGACTGGCGCAGGATCTGGTCGCCCATGATCAGGTCCGACACCGCGTATCCCGAGCACGTCTTGGACATGTCCTTGGCATGGTCCGTATCGCGCGTCGTACCCGGCGCCTCGTTCCCCGGCCGATCCGGGCGCGGATTCGTCCGGCTCGGCGACATCCCATCCTTCTGCCCGGCCTGCTCCATGAACAGGGACGGATTCACCTTCACCTCGACGCGCCACACACCTTCGAGTTGCCGAACCACCGATGTCGCGCTCGCCGCATTCGTCGGCTGGTTTCTACCCGGCTGGATCGGCTGACCCGGCTGGCCCGGCTGATTCGGCTGATTGGGCCGATTCGGCTGGTTCGGCTGAGACTGGGTCGCCGAGATGATCAGCGACGGCAGGATCAACCCAATGGCAATGTTTGTCCGCATGACGCAAACTCCTGACAAGCGGGTGCCGCCTTGACCACCCTGTTTCGTGTGTATCTCGCGCCGCCAGCGTCCGGCATGGCACCGGCGTGCTCACTGTTCATTCGCGCCGATGCACCCCGAGGGCGTGAAGACTGGATTACGAAACGCTCACATGATCGGCGGCGGCAGTGCGTGGCCGACATCCCGTCACCCGCGGGCTTGGCCTCCCGCCGCACCGCCCGCATCCTGCCAGCGATGTCCCGGTCCCCGCAGGCGCGGGCCTATCCTCTTTCATGGAGCGGGAACACCGGGTCCTGATCGGGCGAGAGCGCATCGCCAGCCGCGTCGCGCAGATCGGGCGCGCCCTGGCCCAGGACCTGGCGGCCGAGCCTCAATCCGATCGCGTGGTGCTTGTGCCGATCCTCACCGGGTCGATGGTGTTTGTCGCCGACCTCATCCGGCACATCCCGCTGAAGATGAGCATCCGCCCGGTGACGCTGAGCAGTTACCCGGGGCAGGCCACGCAGTCGCAGGGCGTGACGCTCCGCGGCGAGATCCCGACCGATCTCGCCGGCGCTCACGTCGTCGTGATCGATGACATCCTCGATTCCGGGCGAACGCTCGGACTGCTCAAGCGCATGATCCAGGCGCAGCGCCCGGCGAGCATTCGGCTCTGCGTGCTGCTCAGTAAGCGCAAGCCCTCCGGGCGCGATGAAGAGATCAGCGTCGATTTCGCCGGGTTCGAGATCGACGATGAGTTCGTCGTCGGCTACGGGCTGGATTACGACGGCTACTTCCGCAACCTCCCCGATATCGTCACGCTCAGCCCCGAGAGTTCATGAACGCCGCCCACCATCATTGCTTGGCGTCGAATGCCCATCACCGGGCTTTGCCCGAGTCCGCCCCGGTACGTCGCCTGGAGGCTCCCTGACCCGCTTCGCGCCCACCACGCCGCACGTCCGGTTCGACGGCGCTTCGCTCCGGCGTCGCGGGCCGTTCCGGCTTTATGAACGCCCGCATGCGTCGCCCGGGCGTCTCTGGCTGGCCGCGGCGTCTTCGACATCCGAGCCGGTGATCGCCGAGACCCCCGCGCCCGCCGGCACGCTCGTCATACCCGACGGGGAACTGATCATCCTTCGCATCAAACCCTCGCTCTGGTACATCGTGTCTCGCGTCTGGGTGCTGATCCTCCTGGGGGCCGTGCTGGCATCGAGCGCGCTCTCGACCGTCGGCACTATCGCCGGGGTGGCGACCCCGCTGCCGTTCATCGGCTGGACGCTGGCGCAGGCCGTGTCGCGCCTCGGCGTGATGATCCTGTTCGCCAGTGCCACGGTCGTCATCTGGCGCTTCCTGGAATGGTGGTGCAAGACGTACGTCCTGACCGATCGGCGCATCGTCGTGCAGACGGGGGTGCTCCGCCAGACCACCATCGATATTCCGCTGCGCCGGATCCAGCACGTCGCCCTGCACCGAAACATCGAGCAGCGCGTGCTGGGGCTGGGGACGCTGATCTTTTCGACTGCGGGTCCTTCCGGCGAGTTCGCGTGGCTCACGATCTCGCACCCCGCCGAGCGATTGCAGACCGTTCGCCAAGCCATCGAGCGCTACGGCCGGGGCAACAACGGCCTCTAATCCATCCCCTCCCCCCCACCGCCGGCGCGACGCATAGCCGTTGAGACTATGGTTCCGAATGCCCCGCGCCAAAAACGTGCTTGGTACGCCGCTGGAGCCTTGCTCTACCTCGCCGATGACCGGATTTTTCCGCGACGGGTGCTGCAACACCGGGGCGCAGGACCGTGGCCTGCACCTGGTGTGCATCATCGCCACGCGTGACTTTCTGGAGTTCAGCCGCTCGCGCGGCAACGACCTGAGCACGCCGGTGCCCGAATATCAGTTTCCGGGGCTTGGTCCGGGAGATCGCTGGTGCCTGTGCGCATCGCGCTGGCGCGAAGCGGCCGACGCGGGCAAGGCGCCGCGGGTGGTCCTCACGGCGACGCACATGTCGATGCTGGAGTTCGCGACGCTCGAAGAGTTGATCGAGTACGCGGTGGACCCGCCCGCGCCGGACCGGTCGCCGAACGATCCGGCATCGCGCGGGGAGTAGGGGCCCCGTCTCCGCGTCCGCGGATGTCGAATACGATCGGGTTCATGGATCTCCCCTCCTTTCCGCCCGCCGGGCCCGCCGATATCGAGATTGTCGAGCCGCTCTGCGCCGTCTTCCGGCGCACACTGCGCGCGGTCGGGCTGAAGTACACGCCAGAGCGGGCCCAGATCCTCGACACGATCATCCAGATGGATTCGGTGTTCCAGGCCGATGAACTCATCAGCCGGCTGAAGCAGTCCCGGCTGCGGGTCTCGAAGGCCACGGCCTATCGCACGATCCGGCTGCTGGCCGACGCGGGGATCATCCAGCAGGTGCTGTTCGACGCGGACCAGTCGCACTACCAGCTCGCCTACGGCAAGCGATCCAGCGGGCTGCTCGTGCGGGTGGACACGCGGGAGATCATCCCGATCGATATCCCGGAACTGACGGCGTGGCGCGACCGCGAGTGCGCCGCTCGCGGCCTTCGGGCCCAGGGGCACCGGCTGGTCATCTACGCCGGCGCCGCCCAGGCTCAGCCGCCGGGCTAGCGCGAGAAGTTATTGACAGGCCGCGACGCCGCTCACCCGCGCGTGGCAGGGCGCTTGGTCCGGGCGGCGACCTCGAGCCGCACGGGGGCATCGCGGAGCACGATCTGCGAGCGGTCGATTTCGTACCGCAGGAACGGCGGCCGGCGCAGACCGGTGATGCAGCGCCACAGCGGCTTCTCGCCGCGCTCGCTGTACCACGCCTGGAACTGCGCCCGCGGATTCTCGGCGTACACGTCCAGCGAGGCGGCCCCGATGAACACCAGCCTCTGAATCACGAGGCGGTCCTCGCTCACGTACTCCGACTCGGCGCACACCCCCGCCAGCGCGTCCACGAGCCGCGAGAAGAGCGGCGGATCTTCGCGGAGCAGCACGTGCGCATCGTGCCAGATGAGGTAGCGGCGTTTGAAGGAGGCCGACTCCAGGCTGCGCCGGAGAGCATGCACGATCCCGCCCGGCCCTTCGATCACACCGCGGACGTGCTTCATCCTCAGGGCCCGGCCGAGTTGGGCGCAGAACGTGTAGCGGTCCGTGATCTTCCCGCCATGGAACTGCACCACCTGGTTTTCGCGCATCTGGGCCAAGTGTGCGGCCAAGTGAGATCCAAACAGATCTCTGTCAGCGGCCACGGGCGACCAGGCGACCAGGTGCTTTTCTTCCAGCAACTGGCCGGCATCGAGGAGCCAAGCGGGCGGCGTGACGCCGACACCATCGCCTCGATCCGCGGAGTGGCGAGATTGCCGCGCCATATCTATTTTACCCGAACTACCAAAAATGGTGTCGCCTTTCGCGGGTCAGTTCTCAAGGCCCGTGTGGTTAGTACGCCGAGCCTTCATAAAGTCTGCCGCAAAACTCGGCGCAATACAAAAAAAATGCAGACCACCGTAAAAGATCACCTGCTATAGGCCCGTGTTTTGCAAGATTCTCCCCGATCTAAGGGAGAATCTCGGTGCCGTGGATCGCATCTTGCTGCACGGCGGCGGACTGGATCGCGTACACCCCTTGTTGGGTACGGACGATCCATGAGGTGCCGCCTGCCTCGACACAGGCAACGCGCCCTCTGGCCATGCCGATGGCGGGGTGCGAGGTTCCATCGGCGCGGACGCGGCGCTCGATGCGCACGCGCGTGAGTTCGCCGATCGTGCACGCCGCGCCCGCCGAATCGAGCAGGCGAACGGAGGCGCCGAGGCCGGTCCGCACTTCGAATCGCCCGCGGAGTTCAGTTCCAACGTTGAGTTGCTGCCACTGGCCGACGTTGCCTGGGTCGTCGTCCGCCCGGCGGAACTGGACCAAACTCGCCTCGCCGCTGATCGAATCCACGGTTGCGACGATGGCGTCGAACGCGACGAACTGCTTTCCGCCCGCTTCGAACTGCTGCGGGAGCACGATGACGCCGGCCGGCGCACGACGCCCCGGGGATTCGGCGTGCATGGCGCCCTCATCCGGCGGGGTCGGCGACTGGGGCGAACGGATCGGTGTTCCGCGTGCCTTGACCGGGGTCTGATCCGCGGGCGGAGCAGGCGTGGCGGCTTCATCGGCTTTGGGAGCCGGCGTAGGCGCGGTGTCGGGGATCGGCGGGGCGGGCGGCTTGGTAGCCGGCTCATTCTTCGGCGGCGGCGCGGCGGCCGGGACGATCTCGCTTTCGCGGTGGCGCTTGGCCTCGTCTTGGAGATTCTGCACGGGCTTGCGGACCGGCTTTGGGGATCCGGGCTGGGAGGCGCCGGCGGTCTGCGCCGCCGCCGGGCCCGCGCTCAGCCACGCCGACATCGCCAGCACACTCGCCCCGATCAACCTAGCGATCATGGTTTGCTCCTCTCGGCGCGTCGGGCTCCGGCTGGGCCGCGCCAGCCGAACTCCTGGCGTCGGCGGCCAAGGTCCGAAGAATCGCGAGCAGTTCGGGCCCGCTGACCCCCCGGGCGGCGCTCCAGGTCTCTGGGACGACGCCGCGGGATTTCAGCCCGCTGAGCGCACGTCCCGGCTCGCGTGGCTGGTGCCAGATCATGGGCGCGAGTTCACCGACGGTGATCGCGTCGCGGGGCTGGGGACTCCAGTTCACGCCGACGATGCCGGCCTGCTTCGCGATCGCGGCCCGCTGCACGAACGTGGGCGCGCTGCCGCCCCTGGCCAGCAGCACCGCGTGCAGCGCATCGTCGTAGGACACCAGGGCGCGGGATTCGAGTTCATCGAAGAAATCGAGTTGGTCCGTGACGCTGCCCGGATAGAGTTCGGCGGCCGACATCTCCAGTCGGGGCCGGGTCTTGACGCGCTCGGGCTCTCCGACCGGCCGGGTGGAGGCGCACCCCGCCGCGGCGAGGAACACACCAGCCAGCAGCAACGCGCTTATGGCGCGAGCGCCCGCTCGTGCGCGTCGTCGGCAGAACGCCAGGTTGTCGGCTCCGGTGTGTCGAGTCAAACGCGCTCCTTCGACCGGTCGGTCGTGCACCAGCCCCGCCCGCCCCGCCGCGGCGCCTTGCGCCTTCCACAACGTCCCTTGCGGCCAGGGTGCATCGACCGGCGCTGCATCCGGTATTGTTGGCATGCGTCTTGGACTCGGTGACCCACGTCGCACATTCTGGCTCCGTGGGGGCGTTGTGATCGGCGCCTTGATCGCGGGCGCGGTGGCGCTGCCGGGCTGCACATCGAAGAAGCAGCGGGCGGTGGAGTATTACAAGGTGGCGCCGACCGGGCGCGCGACGGCGGCGAGCGCGATGGCGGCCGACTGGCGCGCCGGCAAGCTGCTGCTGGACGACTGCATGGACTTGGCCTTTGACCGCCTCGAGGCCCCGGGCGACGCGGCCTCGCTCGCGTTTGCCGGGGCCGTGCTGGACTTTGCCGCCCAGGTTCAGCGTGAACTCCCGCAGGGGGACGAGTACCTGCTCCTGTATCAGCGTCTTGGAGGGCTCGCGGGCCACGCCGCCACGGTCGCGTACAACCTGGGCGACTATCCGACCGGCCGCTCACTCGTGCTTGCCGGGCCGGCCAAGTGGCAGAGCGATGTGTACTGGTTCGGGCATCCCAACCACGACGCGTTGGTCGGGCGACTGATGTACCTCACGGGAGAGGAGGCCCAGGCGTTCCGGTGGCTGCGGCGCCACGACGACATGGACCCCGAACTGCAGCGCGCCCTGGGCGAGATCACCGCGCACCGCGCCGCCCGCCCCGCGCCGGCGCCCGCGGACCCCGCGCCCCCCCCACCCCCCTCGCCCCCCCCACCGGAAAACAAGTAGGGCTCGCCCGTCAGCGAGCACGATCAGCAGCCCTCCCCGGCGTCGTCGCGCCGAACGCGCGCGTCTCCGCACGGATACCCTCTCGTGCCGACGCTCGACACACCCCCGGAGTCTCACATGGCCTGCCGAATCGCCCGGGTCCTCGCGATGCTCGTCGCGATGGCGCTCTCGCCCGCCTTGTTCGCCCAGGACGTCAAGTACGAGAAGTACTCACTCCCCAACGGTCTCACCGTCATCCTGCACGAGGACCATTCCCTCCCGGTCTGCGCCATCAACACGTGGTACCGCGTTGGCGCCAAGGACGAACTCCCCGGCCGCTCGGGCTTTGCCCATCTCTATGAGCACCTGATGTTCATGGGCACGCAGCGCGTCCCGGGGAATCAGTTCGACGTCATCATGGAAACCGGGGGCGGTGCGAACAACGCCTCCACCAGCCTCGACCGCACCAACTACTTTTCCTCCGGGCCCGCCAAACTCCTGCCCACCCTCCTCTGGCTCGACGCGGATCGCCTGGAGGACATGGGCCGGATGATGAACAAGGAGAAACTCGACCTCCAGCGCGACGTCGTCCGCAACGAACTGCGTCAGAACGTCGAGAACCGTCCCTACGGCAAGGGCGAGGAACAGGTCTATCGCCTCATGTACCCGCCGGGGCACCCGTACCACAACGCGGTGTACGGCACGCACGAGGACCTCGAAGCCGCCGACGTCACCAACGTGACCGACTTCTTCGCGACGTACTACGTCCCCAACAACGCGTCGCTCGTCGTGGCCGGGGATTTCAAGAGCGAGGAGATCAAGCCGCTCATCGCGTCTCTGTTCGGCACGCTGACGCGCGGCGCCGAGGTGACGCATAAGACCGCGGAGCCCGTGACGCTGAACCAGGTCATCCGCGACGTGACGATGGACGCGGTGCAACTCCCCCGGATCTCGTTCGTGTACCACTCCCCCGGCAACTTCGCGCCGGGCGACGCGGAGATGGACCTGCTCGCGGCCATCCTGACCTCCGGCAAGACCAGTCGGCTGTACAAGCGGCTGGTGTTCGATGACAAGATCGCCGTCGATGTCTCGGCGTACCAGAACTCCGCCCGGCTGGGATCGATGTTTCACATCGAAGTCACCGTCCCGCCGGGCGTCGATCTGGACATGGTCGAGCGCACCGTGGACGAAGAACTGACGCGCCTGGTGCGCGACGGCATCACGGCCGAGGAACTGGAACAGCGCACGTCGGCGTTCGAACTCGCGACGCTCTCGCGCCTCCAGAGCGTCGAGGCCAAGGCGGACATGCTCAACGCCTACGAGTACTACTTCGGCGAGCCCAACTCGTTCAAGCGAGACCTGGACCGCTACCGCGGCGCCACGCCGGCAAGCGTGCAGGAATGGGCCCGGAAGGTCCTCACACCCGGGGCGCGCCTGATCCAGCGGGTGCTCCCCAAGGAGGCGCCGCGCTCGGCGAACCCGCGCGACCAGCGTCCCAAGGACCTGCCGCCGGCCTCCTTCGAGCCCCCGCCCCCGGAGATGTTCACGCTCTCCAATGGTGTGAAGGTCGAGTTCTTCCGGCGCGACGAGTTGCCGCTGGTTTCGATGCAAGTCCTGTGCAAACCGCTGGGGCCGATCAACCCGCCTCGGGAAGCCGGACTGGCCGACCTGGCGTGCCAGATGCTCGATGAAGGAACGCGAGATCTGGATGCGCTGCAGTTCAGCGACGCGATGTCGCTGCTGGGGGCGAGTTTCCGGGCCGGCGCGGATCAGGAGTCGGTTACGGTGTCGCTGACGTCGCTTAGGCGGAACTTTGAGAAGGCGCTCGGGCTGGCGTGCGCCGCCGTCGGCACTCCCCGATTGGCCCAGAGCGATTGGGAGCGTGTCAAGCGGCTGCACCTGGAGGACCTGAAGCAGGAAGACGATCAGCCCGCGGTGGTCGCGGCGCGGGTCGGGATGAAGACGATGTACGCCGACTCGAATCCCTACGCCTGGCCTCTGGCCGGCACCCCGGAGACGGTCGAGGGCTTCACGCTGGCGGATGTGAAGGCCAAGCACGCGGCGATCCTCCGGCCCGAGCGGTCCACCATTCTCATCGCGGGCAACCTCACGCGCGACGAGGCGTCATCAATGCTAGAGAAGACCTTCGGCGCGTGGACGGCCCCCGCGGCCGCCGCCCCGGTGGCCGCCGACCTGACCGCGCTCGCCCCCGCGGGCGACGGCCTCCGCGTCGTGCTCGTGCACCGGCCCGAAGCCGTCCAGACCGTCATCCGCTTCTACATGCCCGGCGTGCCTCTGGCCAGCGACGATCGCTCCGCCCTGCGGCTGCTCAACACCATCCTGGGCGGGAGTTTCACCAGCCGCCTGAACCAGAACTTGCGCGAAAAGAACGGCTTCACCTACGGCGCCGGCTCCCGGTTTTCCATGCAGCCCAGCACCGGCGTCTTCACTGCCTCTTCCAACGTCAAGGCCGACGTCACCGGACCCGCCCTCAAGGAGTTCCTCGCCGAACTCAACCGCATCCGCGCCGGCGACATCAGCAGCGACGAACTCGTCAAGGCACAGGAGACGGTCCGCACCGATGTCATCCAGTCGTTCCAGGGACTGGGCGGTGTTGTCGGCAACGCCGCCGAACTCGTCGAGGCCGGCCTGCCGTTCGCCACCATTCAGAACGATCTCGCCAGGCTCCCGGCGATCTCCGCCGAGGAACTCAACTCGCTCGCTCACGGCGCCATCCCGCTCGAGCGAGGCGTGCTCGTGCTCGTGGGCGACCGCGCCGTGGTGCTCGAACAAATCAAGGGGCTGGGCCTGCCGAACCCGGTCGAGCTCGACGTTCGCGGACGTCGGGTCTCCGGGCAGTAGGGTGTCCGGTCCTCCCTCCCCACCCCCCCTCCCCGGACCGGGCCAAGTTGAATGTGCGCGCGGTCGCGCCGGCTTGCAACGCGATGTATATTTGTTGGCAAGGGACGCTACGTGCAATGAATCCCGCGCGGCGTCGCATGTGCTGGCATGATCTGGTTCCTCATGTCTTCCACGAACCCTGACATCACCCAACTCCTCATGCGGGCGTCCGATGGCGAAGAGCGCGCCGTCGACGTGCTGCTCCCCGTTGTGTACGACGAACTCCGCCGCATCGCCGAGCGATGCCTTCGGCGTGAGCGCCCGGATCACACACTCCAGACGACGGCGTTGGTGCACGAAGCGTACATGAAACTCGTGGACCAGCGCCAGACGCAGTGGCAGAACCGTGCCCACTTCTACGCCATCGCGGCCCAAGCCATGCGCCGCATCCTGGTTAATCACGCCAAGGGCGTCAACCGGGTGAAGCGCGGGGGCAAGCGCGCCCGCGTGCCCCTGGATGATTCCCTCGCCGTGGCCCCCGAGCCGGACATCGACCTGGTCGCCCTGGATGAGGCCCTGGCCCGGCTCGCCGCGATCGACGCGCGAAAGAGCAGGCTCGTCGAACTCCGGTTCTTCGGCGGGATGAGCATCGAAGAGACCGCCGAGGTCCTGGGCGTCGCCCCCGCGACCGTGAAGCGGGACTGGAACTTCGCTCGGGCCTGGCTGTACCGAGAACTCTCCGCGGGTGCCGACCCGGCCGACGCGCCCGCCGGCGATCTGCCCTCGACATGACCAGGTACGCATTGCCCGCGTGGCGGAAACCGTGAGCCGCCGCGGGGTCGCCTGGTGCGTTCACGTATAAGGAGGACCGAGGGCCGGCGGGCCCGAACCCATGAACGCATCCAGGCTGAAACAAGTCGAGGAACTATTCGAGTCCGCGCTCGCCGTCGATCAGGGCATGCGCGACGTGTTCCTGCGCAGCCACTGCGGCGAAGACATGGACCTGCTGCGGGAAGTCCGGTCGTTGCTGGATTGTCATGACGGCTCGACGACGTTCCTGGAAACCCCGGCGATCAATCTGGACTCGGTCTTCCCGGCCGCCGTCACCGCGACGACGGATGCCGATGACCCGCTCCTGCACCAGCAGATCGGCTCGTATCGGGTGCTGCGGCGCATCGGCACGGGGGGGATGGGGGTGGTCTACCTCGCCGAGCAGCATCACCCCCGCCGGGTCGTCGCGCTGAAGTTGATCCGCCCGGGGCTGGCGTCGCCGGGGGTGCTCCAGCGGTTCGAGCACGAAGCGCAGGCGCTGGGCCGCCTCAGGCACCCGGGGATCGCCGCGATCTTTGAAGCCGGAGCGGCGCGGACCGCTCTGGGAGTGCAGCCGTACGTCGCGATGGAATACATCGCCGGCCCCCCGCTGCTTCAGTTCGCCGGCGCGCGCGGGCTGACGGTGGCGCAGCGGGTGGAGTTGATGGCCCGGATCGCCGATGCGGTTCAGCACGCGCACACCAAGGGTGTCATCCACCGCGACCTCAAGCCGGGGAACATCCTCATCGAGACACCCGACGCCGCGGCCGGCGTCCACGGCGCCGCCGATTTCCAGCCCAAGATCCTCGACTTCGGCGTGTCGCGCATTACCGACCCGGGGCCCCTGGATGAATCGATCCACACCGCCCCCGGCGCCGTGCTCGGCACGATCCCGTACATGAGCCCGGAGCAGTTCGACCCTTCCGGGGCGGCCGACACCCGCACGGATACGTATGCGCTGGGCGTCATCGCGTACGAACTGCTCACGGGCGCTCTTCCCATCGAGGTTCGGTCCGCGGCGCTCGGCGCCGCCGCCCGCGCGATCTGCGAGACCCCCCCGGCCCGCCCGTCCGCGCTGCATCGATCGCTCCGCGGCGACCTGGACACCATCCTCCTCAAGGCGCTCGAAAAGGACCCGGCCCGTCGTTACCAGACCGCCGCCGCCCTCGCCGACGACCTCCGCCGGGTGCTGGTGAACCAGCCGATCCAGGCACGACCGGCCTCCACCGGATACCAGTTCCGCAAACTGGTGGCGCGTCACACGATCTCCTCAGCGCTGGTCGCGGCGCTGTTCGTGCTCGTGCTTGGTTTCGGGGCGTGGATGAGCGTGATGTATGCTCGCGCCGAGCGACTGCGCCAGACCGCGCAGGAGCGCGAGGGCCGGGCCCGCCGGATGTCCCAGGTCCTCATCGATTCCCTGCGGGCGGCGGACCCGCTCATCTTTCGCAGCCGGGATATCGAGACCCGGCGGGCGATCGCGAACGAGATCCTCGGCATCGGCACGCGCCGCATCAACGACCAACTCGGCGACGACCCGCTCCTTCAGGCCGAACTCCAGGTCGCGATCGCGCAGATCTACGACAACCTCGGCCTCTTCGCCGAAGCGCTCGACCTCAATGAGCGCGCCCTGGAGTCGCGGCGCCGGCTGCTGGGTCCGATGGACCCGGCCGTCGCCGAGGTGCTCCACTTCGCCGCCCAGTCCGCCTATGCGTCCTCCAGCCCCGAGCGGGCCTATCAGATGATGAAAGAAGCGGTCGGCATCTTCGAGAACGGCGGGCACACGGACCACATCCTGTATTCCGCCTCGCTCTCCCAGTTCGGCACCTACGCCCTCGCCGCCGGGCATCTCGACGAGGCCATGACCGCCTTCGACCGCGCCGGGCTGCTCAAGCAGCAGGTCCCCGGGCACGAGCACGGCGTCTACGCGATCACGCTCAACGGCGTGGCGGGCGTGCTCGATTCGCGCGGGCTCCACGCCGAGGCCGAAGTGGTGCTCCGACGCGCCATCGAACTCGCCGGCGTCGATTACCCCGATGATTCGCCGGTCATCGCGTCGCTGCTGAACAACCTCGCGTGGGTCATCTTCGCGCAGCACCGCGCCCAAGAGGCCCTCGAGTTCGGACGCCGCGCGCTCGACATCCGGTTGAAGCGGCTGGGCCCCGACAACGTCAAGACCGCCGACAGCCTCCTGGTGCTCGGCACCATCACGCTCGACATCGGGCGCGCCGGCGACGCGGAGCCGTTGCTGCGCAACGCGCTTCGCCTGCGGGAGGCGCATGTGCCTGACAACATCGGCCTGCTCGGCGAAGCCCGGTGTGCGCTGGCCCTGTGTCTGGGCTCTCTCGGTCGCTTCGACGAGGCCGAGCCGTTGATGCGCGATGGGATCGAGGCGCTGCGGCGCGGGCTTGGACCGGCGCACCCCACCACGCTGCAGGGGTATGACGAAGCCGCGCGCTTCTACGACGCCTGGAACAAGCCGGTCGATGCCGCGCGCTTCCGCGACCTGATCGAGTCCGCCCGCTCGAATCCCGGTGATTAGCCGCGCCGCATCGGCTGGAGTTTCCAGTAGGTGAGAGAGCGCCAGAGCCACTCAGCGGGCCCGAAGCGAAAGCGCGCCAGCCAGATCGGACTCCAGACCAGTTCGAGCGTCCAGACTCCGGCGACGACGAGGTACGTCTCGGCGCGCTCGAGGCGCGCGAACTGCCCCAAGCCCAGGCCGCCGTAGCCGTTGAAGAACAGCACGCACAGGACAGACTGCATGAGGTAGTTGGTGAGCGCCATCTGGCCGACGGCGGCGAGCCGTGAGCGCAGAGAAGCAAGCACGCCCACGCGGCACGCGAGCATGACCGCCCCGACGTGCCCCAGCGCGACAAAGACGCTGCCGATGTAGTTGAAGTGCCCGTTGACGAAGTACAGGTCGATGAAGTCGAAGTTCGACTTGGCGAGGCGCTCGCCCCCGACATGAACCAGGGGCAAGCCGACAAGATATCCGGCGGTGGTGAGGATGATGTAGAAGCGCGTGGAACAGGCCGCGGCGAAGACGCCGAGTTTCATCAGCCCCATGCCCAGCAGCATCATCCCAAGGGCACGCCAGAGGGTCCCCATGATGAAGACGATGGTCTGGAGCATGAGCGCCTCCTTGGCGTTCTGCCCCAGCACCTGGGCGATCGAGCCGCGCATGTGCGCGATGACCCTCTGGATCTCGCCCGCGGGCGGGTTGATGCCGGCCATGGTCTGTCGGTAGCCGTCGAGCATGCCCTGCTGGTCCGGCGAGAGCGACCCGCCCGCGTCGAGGATGCGCTGCGACTCGGCGGCGCTGTCGCGGAGGTAGTTGAGCGCCGCGCCAAAGCCGGCGCTGATGAGAACGGCCACGAGGGTGACCACCGCGCCCAGGATGATGAGCCAGCGGGCCCGCACGCGGCGCAGGGGATAGAGGACCAGCCCGCAGATCGCGTACGCGACGAGGATGTCGCCCCACCAGATGAGATAGGCGTGGATCATGCCGATGACAAAGAGCCAGGCGATCCGCCGGTAGTAGACGCGGGCGAAGGCGCCGGACCGGGCCGCGTCGGCCGCGGTATGCCGCCCGGCGCTGCGGGTGTGCATCAGGACCAGCCCCGCGCCGAAGAGCATCGAGAAGATCGACATCATCTTGAGGTCGAAGAACGTGTGCGCGATCCACCACGCGGCCTTGTTCGCGCCGCTGAACTCGCCCGCGTACTCGCGCAACGCCGGGACGTCCGGGTTCAGATACGCGATGCTCGGATAGGCAAACGCGGTGATGTTCATCACCAGGATGCCCAGCAGCGCCACACCCCGCAGCGTGTCGACGCCGCGCACTCGCGCCCCAAGAGAAACCGGCTCCAGCGCGAGGGCGGGCAGCGCGGCCTGGTCCGGCGCGGTTGCGGCGTGACTCGAAGGGTCGGGTTCCATGGTGCGGAATGATTGGGAACAACCGGGCGCGGCGTTCACGCAGGAGCCCCGCCCGAAGAGGATTCCGATTCTGATCGCGCGACCCAGCAACATCCTCCGACATGTCGGCGTATGAGTTTGCGACCGGCAGAGGCTCGTGGGCCAAACCAGGGCGGCAGACCATCCGCCTATGCGGGTTGACAGGCGTCGGGGCCGGCGATTGATTCGCCGAAGCCGCTACGAATTGAAGAAGGGCAAATGCTTTGAACCCGGGCTATCGGCGTCCGGTTGGTGTTCATATACTCACCCCTTCACGCGAAAGGAACTCCGTTCATGTCGCGTCAGCCTCCGGTCAAGATTCACAAGCGATCCTCCGCCTCAACCGCCGAACCTGGGACATCCACCGATATGTCAAGCCCGCTCGAACGACTTCGCGCGAACATCGGCAGTGTCTACCTCGGGAACGCCGAGGCGATCGATCGCATCATGTGCTGCCTCATCGCCCGAGGGCACGTGCTGATCGAGGACGTCCCCGGGGTCGGCAAGACCGTTCTGGCCAGCGCGGTCGCCCGCAGCATCAACTGCTCCTTTTCCCGCATCCAGTTGACCCCGGACATGCTCCCCAGCGACATCCTGGGGGTCAGCGTGTACCGCCCGGGCGGCGCCCCGGCGGAGTCCGGCCTGAACGGAAAATCCCCGCACCCCGGCGCCGCGGGCAACGGCGCGGGCGGTTTCACGGGACACTTCGAGTTCAAGAAGGGGCCCATCTTCGCCAACGTTGTCCTCGCCGACGAGATCAACCGCACGCCCCCGCGCACCCAGACCGCGCTCCTGGAAGCGATGAACGAAGCCACCGTCACGGTTGACGGCTTCACCTACCGCCTCGACGCCCCGTTCATGATCGTCGCGACGCAGAACCCCGATGACTTTGAGGGCACGTACCTGCTGCCCGAGAATCAACTCGACCGCTTCCTGATGAGGCTGAACCTCGGATACCCCGCGCCTGCGGACGAGGCGCGGGTGCTGAGCCTCCGTCCCGCGGACAATGCCCTGCAGCATCTCCGGCCGGTGATGAGCGCCGAGGAAGTCGTTGGGTTGCAGCGCCAGGCGGACGAGGTCCGGGTCGAGCAGGCGCTGATCGATTACATCATCGCGCTCGCCGGCGCGACACGCCGGGCGGAGGAACTTCGCCTCGGTCTGTCGCCTCGCGGCGCCCTGGCGCTGGCGCAGGCGGCGCGCGCCACGGCGGTGCTCCACGCCCGCGACTACGTCATCCCCGAAGACATCACCACCAATGTCGTGCCCGTGGGCGCGCATCGGGTCATCACCCGGGCCTACGCCACGTCGGGACGCCGGGCGGGCGATCTCGCGGCGGAGGTTCTGCTCCGCGTCATGGACTCGATCCCGAGCCCCGCCTGAAGCAGCGCGCGGGTTCGGCGCTCGCCGCCCGCGCTCGTTTGCACCTGCGCTCCCGGTCCTTCTTCAACTCCGCCCGCGAGTGCATCGAATCGCGCGCCGTCGCCGAATACTCCTGTATGCGACCACCATACCGGCTCGACGTCTCGATGGAGATTCCCCTTCCCATCGACGAGGTCTTCGCCTTCTTCGCCGACGCCCGAAACCTCGAAGCGATCACACCGCCCTCGCTCAAGTTCTCCATTCTTACCCCGATGCCCGTCCAGATGGCGGTCGGCCTCGTCATCGATTACCAACTCCGACTCCGGGGCATCCCGATCCGCTGGCAATCCGAAATTACCGCCTACGACCCCCCGTTCTCGTTCGTCGATGAGCAGCGCTCCGGCCCGTACAAACTCTGGCGACACGAGCACCTGTTCGGTTCCCTCGCAGGACCTGACGGGGCACCCGCAACCCGTGTCCGCGACCGTGTCCAATACATCCCGCGTGGCGGACCGGTGATCCACTCACTGCTTGTCCGACCGGAACTCGAACGGATCTTTGCTTTCCGCCAAACACAGATCGCGCGACTGTTGCTCCAGGCCCCGTCCGCCCGATGATCCGCACGACTTGATTCTCGTGCGATGCTATCATTTCCGCCTGCCTCTGGCAGTCGTCTAAGCGGAGTTGTGTTGGTCATGCCCACCGATCTGGAATGGCAACAGATTCGATCCCGAGCGGCTTCGTTCCCGCCTCAGGCCTACGCCTTCCTCCGCGAAGCGCTGCACCACACCGTTCAGACCGTGCACGGCGAAACCGTGAAGGCCGCCGGTTCAATGGGTGCCGATCAGACGATCACCGTCAAGATCCCGGTTGATCCCACCGACGAGCGCCGGCATGTTTCCGGGCAGCAACTCTGCCTGGGCTTCCGTGATGTCGCGCTGCAGCGATACGGATTGCTCGCCAAGACCGTACTGGACCGATGGGGGATCCGCCGAACCGAAGACTTCGGCGTCCTGGTCTATTCCATGATCGACCGCGGCGCCCTCCGCAGCAGCCCCAAGGACCGCTTCGAAGATTTCCAGGGGGTCTTCGATTTCGACGAAGCCTTTGGCCAGATCGCCATGTCCTAGCGGGGCCCTATCCTCGAACATGCTCGATCACTCGACCGTTGCCCGCCTCGAAGAGGGGCGCCAGGCGACCGACCTAGCCGAGATCGCCCCGGAGTCGCGCCGGTTCGCGGGCGGATGTGCGGGCCGAGGCACCCCCGGATCGTGGATCAATAACGCTGTGGGCATCGGACTGGGGGGTGAAATAGACCCGGCCGACATCGAAGCGCTCGCTCGGTGGTACCAGGAGAATTCGATCGAGCCGCGCGTGGAGATCTGTCCGTATGCGCACCCCTCGGCGATGCTCGCCTGCGAACGAGCGGGCTTTGTGTTGCGCAACTGGGAGAATGTGCTGTACCGTCCGCTCGATCGATCGAGCACCGCGCGCTCGGTCGTTGAGCCCCCCGCCGCGCTCGTCATCCGCGAGATCGACAAGTCCGATGCCGGCCTCGTCCGAGAGTACAGCCGGGTCTCGATGTCGGGGTTCTTTCCGCCCGGCGTGACGCCCGGAGAATCCGACTACGAACTCTCGGGTCGGTGGGCTCGGCACCCGCGGGCGGTATGCGTCGCTGGATTGATCGACGGCGCGGTCGTGGGCGCGGGCTCGCTCTCGATGTCCGCCGCGGGCGATGTCGGATCGCTCGCGGGCCTGAGCGTCCTGCCTGAGTATCGACGCCGGGGCATTCAACAGGCACTCATCGCGTTCCGTCTGAACGCCGCCGCGGAGCGCGGGGCGCGCTTGGCAACGATCGGCTCGCGTCCTGGGGCGGCGACCGAGCGGAATGTCCGCCGCATGGGCTTTCAACTCGCCTACACCAAGGCCGTCATCGTGCGTCCCGGAGCCGGCCTTGTCCCGCAAGCCGGGTGAGAGCGCGGACCGCGACACGAACTTCCACCCGGCGAGAGGGGTATCGTTGCTGTGGGCTTCTCCGGCCCCGCAGGCGATCAACGGATGGTGTTCCATGCGCCCCGATGCCTTCAAACGCGCTGCCGCCGCCGCTCGTTCCGGACTGCGCCGGTACCCCCGGCATGTCTGGCAGTCACTCCGCGACGCCGCCAGCCCCCCACTCCCGACTCCCGAAGCGCTTGCCCAGATCCGGTCCGCCGTGGGCGACCTGGCGCCCCTCATGGTCGGCGACGCGATCAGCGCGGTGTGGCTCGGCCACGCCACGGTGCTCCTTCGCCTGGGCGGATTGAACATCCTCACCGATCCCGTCTTCTCGCACCGCATCGGCGTGAGCATCGGTCGCCACACCGTGGGCGTCAGCCGCATGACCCCCCCACCACTCGACGTTTCTCATCTGCCCCCGATCGATCTCCTGCTGATTTCGCACGCGCACTTCGATCACCTCGATCGCCCGAGCCTGCGCCGTCTGGTCGATCCGCGCACCACCGTGATCACGGCGCGTCAGACTGCGGGGCTCATCCCCAAGGGGTTCCGCGACGTCGTGGAACTGGATTGGGACGCCGCGATCCCGTTCGGGCCGCTGACCGTCACCGCCTGGAAGCCCGCGCACTGGGGAGCACGCCGCGCGGTTGACCGGGCCCGTGGTTACAACAGTTACGTGATCTCGTGCGACCCGCGATCGCCGACGCCGAACTACTCCGTCCTGTTTGCCGGGGACACCGCCCACACCGAAGCGCTCTCGGGGACGCGCCCGATCGACCTCGCCATCTTCGGTATCGGCGCGTACGACCCGTGGGACCATGCCCACGCCACGCCCGAGCAGGTGTGGGACATGTTCCGCCGGGTCGCGCGCGACGAGACCGCCCGATTGCTGCCCATCCACCATTCGACATTCGAACTCAGCGATGAGCACCCTGATGAACCGATGCGGCGGCTGCTCGCCGCGGCTGGGGACGCCGCTCATGCCATCACGTGCCACACGCCGGGCGCCGTCTGGGGCGCGGCCTGACGCCCGCGTCCGTTGTCGCGAGGCGCCCGGGGCGCTACCGCGGCCGGAACCCCATCTTCGCCATCAATGAATCAAAGTGATCGAGGTCATAAAAACTGATGATCACTCTCCCCTTGTCGCCGCGGCCGCTTACCGACAGTTCCACCTTGGTCCCGAAGTGCTCCGCGAGTTGCTGCTCCAGGTCCCGCACGCCGGCTTCGTGCTCGAGCGCGCGGGTCGAACGGGGCGAGCCGGCGTCGCGCGCTCGCCCTTGGCCGGCGGCGACCACCGCCCCGGTTCGTTCGAGCTTGCGGACGGACCACTCCTCCTCCGCGGCACGCCGCGCCAGTTCCACGCGCCCCGGACCAGACGCGATCGCGAGCAGCGCCTTGCCATGCCCGAGCGTCAGTCGTTTCTGATCAAGAAGAGCCACGATCTCCGGCTCAAGTTCCGTCAGCCGGATCAGGTTGGTCACGCTCGACCGATCCAGCCCGACCCGCTCGGCCGCCTGGGCGTGGGTGAGATTGAAGCGCTCGGTCAGCGCCCGAAGCGCCTCGGCCTTCTCCATCGTCGCCAGGTCGTCTCGCTGCATGTTCTCGATAAGCGCCCACTCCGCCGACTCTTCATCCGTGATGTTCACCACGATCGCGGGTATGGCTGGCAACCCGGCTAGTCCCGCCGCGCGAAAGCGCCGCTCGCCAGCGACGATTTCATACCGTGGTTCTCCGTTGCCCTCCCCACTGGCCGCGGCCGGTCGAACAAGAATGGGTTGCATGACACCCGCGGAGCGGATTGATTCGGCAAGCCGTTCCAGCGATGACGCCTCAAACTGTCGTCGAGGCTGGTATATGTTAGGTATCAGATAGTGGAGGCTAATTTGCTGTATCGCTTCCCCATCCGCGGGATCGCGAGAACGATCCGTCGATTCAGTCGCGGATCGCAAAGGAGCCACACTCACGGGGGCGCTGAGAAGGCTAGTGAGTCCACGTCCGAGCTTTCGCGTGGGTGTTGTCATGTAGTGATCCATCAAATTGATCGTCAGGGAAGGGCGAAGTGTAACGCATTTTCAGTCGATCATACTGACAATGACTTCACAAGCCGCACAATCGACAGATGCGGTCGTTGCTGGAAGGTTGGCCCTCGGCATGGTGTCGGGCGAGTTGTTGCACGAGATCTGCAACGCCTTCACGGTGGTCAGGAAGGAAGCGGACGAGGCGTTGCGCTTGCCTGGGATTGCCCCGGGCGCCGCGAACGCGCTCAGAACCGCGAGTCAGGCGGCAGACCGAGTCCTGTTGATCGCCAACGCGTTGTTGGACACAGCGCGTGGGCCGAGTGCGGCGTCCAAGCAGTGCGAAGTACGGCAGGTCGTAGAGCATTCTGTCGTGAACATGGACTCCCAGTGTCAGATCAATGTACTGGCGTCGGGAAAACTATCTGTTGCAATGCCCGCCGTCGTACTCGAGCATGTCCTGTTGAACGTGCTGTCGAACGCCATAGCGGCTGTTCCGGCTGCAGCGGGAACGATTGAAATCGACTGGCATCGTTCCACGGGGAACACTCTGGACATCACTGTTACCGACAACGGTCGAGGGTACCAACAATCGCAATCGAGCACGCGGCGATTTGGCATCTCGGCCTGTCAGCGGCTTCTGCAAGCGTATGGCGGGCGAATGGCGATTCTCCCCCACGTTCCACGAGGAACACGCGTCGTGATCTCTGTCTTGATCTCAAGAAATGCTTCGGCAGCCGCCTGAAACGGCGTTCGGTTGCACCGGTATGATGTCGCGATGAGTTTTGTTATCGAGATGATCCGGCTGGGAATCACCAGCCTGCGGCTTCACATTCTCCGATCGATTCTCACCGCGCTCGGAATCATCATCGGCGTCGCGGCGGTGATCACGATGGTTAGTGTTGGCGAAGGTACCAAGCGGCAGGCGCTCGCCCAACTCGAACGATTGGGTGCCAAGAACATTATCATCCGCTCGCAAAAACCGGCTGAGGCACAGCAGTCCCAAGGTGGCCAACGCCGAAGCTTCATGAGTCGATTTGGAGTAACTCGGGAAGACCTTCAGGTCATTGAATCAAGTCTGCCGGACGCCGAGGTCATTGTGCCGCTCAAGGAAGTGGGGGGGCAAATCTTCCGGGACGACCGACGAAAGGTTAGTCAAACGTTCGGTACCACCCCGGATCTGGCGACGGTAGCGAACCTCAAGATCGCGCGGGGCCGATACCTGACGCGAGAGGATCTGGACCAACGGGCGATGGTGTGTGTGTTGGGATCACAAGTCGCCAAGGATCTATTTCCATTTGACGATCCGCTCGACGCGACGATGCGAGTTGACGACAAGGTGTTCCGGGTGGTCGGGGTGCTTCAGCCGATCGGCCTGGCGGGCGGCGCCGGGGCGGCGCTGGTGGGCCGGGATCTGAGTTTGGACGTGCACATCCCGATCACGACGGCATCGCTCGTGTTCGGCGACCAGGTGATCCGGCGCGAGAGCGGCTCGTTCCAGGCGAGCGAGGTGCAGATCTCGGAGATCTATGTTTCCGCGCCATCGCGCGAGGTCGTGCTGGAGTACGCCTCGCTGATTGAGCGCACGCTCGAAGTACGGCATCCGGATATGCGGGACGTGGCGCTGCATGTGCCGTATCAGTTGCTCGAGAACGCCAAGAAGAGCGCGCTGACGGCCCAGGCGGCGCTCGTGTTCGTGGCAGTCATCTCGTTGATAGTGGGGGGGATCGGGATCATGAACATCATGCTTGCGTCGGTCACGGAGCGGACGCGCGAGATCGGCATCCGCCGGGCGCTCGGCGCGACGCGCCGGCACGTCGTCTTTCAGTTCCTCGTCGAGACCGTCGTGCTCGGCTGCATCGGCGGCGTGCTGGGCGTCACGCTGGGGATCGGGTTCAGCGTGTTCATCGAGTGGTTCACGCCGAGGATCCCGCGCTTGCCGATGATCGGCGCGATGGTCTCGCCGGACATTACATTGCCGACGTTCGTGACGTTCTGGTCGGTGGCGGTGGCGTTCGCGGTGGCGACGCTGACGGGGCTGATCTTCGGCCTGTATCCGGCGATGCGGGCGGCGCAGCAGGATCCGATCGTGGCGTTGCGGCACGATTGAGCAACGGCGAGCAGCGGGCCGCTCGGACTATCAACTGAGTGTTCTCTCGCCAAACTCCAGGCGCATGGCCTGCTTGGCGAGGTACAGCGTTTGCTCGGCGGAGACGTTGGCTTTCTTGATGCCGTCGCGGATGACGTCCTGCACGATGTCTTCCCCGGCGGGTTTGCCGGGCTGGGGCGGCGCTTCGAGGCGAGCGCGGCGTGCGCGCATGGGCTCGATCAGTTTGTTGATCGCGTCGCCGAGTTCGGCCTTGACGTGGCCGTGCATGACGTCCTTGCCGCTGGCGTACTCGGCACGGATCGCGTCGGCGCGCTCGCGCGGCAGGAAGGCGTCGCAGTACTGGAGCAGCACATGAGACGGTGGCACCAACCCGGTCGCGGGGTCGGGGAGGACGGTGATCTTGTTGATTTTTTTCTGTACGGTCTTGGCGTCGTCGTAGAGGAAGATGGCGTTGTTGAGGGACTTGCTCATTTTGTTGGAGCCGTCGGTGCCGACGAGGCGTGCGACGCGGCCGATCTTGGCGCGGGGGATGGGGAAGACGCCGCCGGCGCGAGCGTGCTCTTCGGCGGGGACGCGGTTGCCGACGCCGCAGTAGAGTTGATTGAACTTCAGCGCGACATCGCGGCACATCTCGATGTGCGCTTCCTGGTCCTCGCCGACGGGCACGAGTTCGGGTCGGAAGGTGAGGATGTCGGCGCATTGCCCGACGGCGTACATGGGGAAGCCGAAGGGGTAGGAGTCGCCAAGGCCCTTGGTTTCGATCTCGGTCTTGAGGGTGGGGTTGCGCATGACCTTGTTGAACGGGATGAGCATCGCGAAGAGGAAGGTGAGTTCGGCGATCGCGGGGATCTCGGATTGCAGGACGAAGGTGGAGCGGTCGGGGTCGAGGCCGACGGCGAGCCAGTCTTTCACGATGCCGATGGTGTTGGCGCGGATCTCGGCGGGCTTGTCGGCGAGGGTGGTGAAGGCGTGGATGTTGGCGATGAGGAAGTAGCAGTCGTAGTGGTCCTGGAGGGCGAGTCGGTTTTCGAGGGAGCCGACGTAGTGGCCCAAGTGAAGGCCGGTGGACGTGGGCGTGTCGCCGGTGAGGATGCGGGGTTTGGAGGTGGAGGGGGATGGGGCGGTCGTCATGGCGGTGGAGGGTAGCGGGATGAGGCGTGCCACTGCGGCGAGAACAAATTCCGTTCTATCGGCTGGAGTTCTCTTGCATGGACCCCCCGCTGCTGGTAGACTGCGTTATCGGCGCGTTCTGCGCCGACTTCCTCGCCTCCAGAGGCTACACGAGAGAGTGGAACGCGCGTGTTGTCCTTGATCGTCCACTTGGCCGAAAGGAGTTGTCATGTTGAATCTCGAAGGAAAGGAAAGGAAGCGCTGCGCGTGGAGACATCTGTTGGGAATTGTGGCATCGCTGGGAGTGACCACCGTGTGCTACTCCCAATCTCAATACGCCGCACTGACGGAAACAAGCAGCGGGGCCGCGTCTGATGCTGTGAACGATGTAGTGCACGACTCGTCCGGCAACATCTACTCCACCGGGTACTTCACCACCGGAACTGGAACGTCGTCGTTCGCCACGATGGGCTACACCAGCAACGGAAACGACCTCTGGTCGGCCCCCGTGACATACACTGGGACAGGAACGGGACTTCACGTCGCCGTGGCTTGCGTGCTCGATGAAACCAACGGTGTGTTGTACGTCACGGGCTACTCAGTCGGAAGCAGCACGAACTACGACATCGTTGTTCTGAAGTACGATGCCAGCGACGGCTCTCTACACAGCTCGTGGGCGAGCACCGGAGAGGGCGTGGGGATTCGCCGCTGGAACCGATCCGGCGTGAATGGCGCCGATATTCCCGTCGCGATCTTGGTAGACACGGCCACGGAGAACGTGTACGTCTTCGGCACCTCGTACGGTGGCTCCACGCCCAAGAACGACTACGCTCTTCTGAAGTTCGAGTCCGACGGCGACATGGACACCGATTTCCCGGTCTTCTATGACGCCGGGAACTCGGGCGACGACGTGGCCGCCGACATGTCGTTTTCAGGTAAGGCTTGTGCCTCCGAGGACACCGCGGGACTTGGCGCCGCGTCGGTCTTCGTGACCGGCACGTCGTACGGCGGGTCTGGCAATGGCGACGACTACTTGACCATTCGGTACGACACCGACGACGGGAGCGTGATCAGCGGCTGGCCGAAACGGTACAACGGTGTTGCGAGCGGCGATGACGTGGCGGTAGCGCTCGCCGTCAGTTGCGGCGGCGATGTGTACGTAACCGGATACGTTCCCGAAGCAAGCGTGTTCGACACGCCGACCGGGGTGAACTACCTGACCATCGCATATCAGGCCGACGGCACGAACAAGTGGTCTGGGCCCGCCGAGTACGACGGGCCGCCCGCGACGGACTCCGATATTCCCGTCGACATCGTTGCCAACGACTCGTATGTCCGGGTGACCGGGTACTCGTCCGGCTCAACGACCGGGTTGGACATCTTGACCGTCAAGTACAACAACGGCGACGGCTCGACCGCGACCGGATGGAGCGGGGGTCTGCGATGGGACAGCGGCAGCAGCCTCGAAGACCGGCCGGTCGAAATGGCCCTTGAGTCCACAACCAGCAGCAACATCTACATCGCCGGCTTCCGAACTGTGAGCGGGCCGGACATTGACTGGGTGACGCTCAAGTACGATGGCGGCTCAAGCCCGTCGCTGACGTGGAGCATCCTCTACCCCACCGGAGGAGGAGGCGGGAACGATCGACCGAACGCGCTAACGGTCGATGCGATTTCGGGAAGCAACCCAAACGGGAATCCGAAGGCCATCGTCGGCGGATTCGCCTACACCAATTCTACAACTGGATTTGACTTCAAGACCGTCAAGTACAGCCAGTAACTTTCAATCCAAATCATGCCACCGCGCCGCGGGGCGCGGTGGCGATGTTACGTTACTCCTCGATCGAAAGGATCCGTGTGCGATTCTATATGTACTTTTTTCTTGGGGTCTTGCACTGCCTTCTCGCGTACGGTGTATGCGCGCAGGTGCGGTTCGTGTCACTCGGTGGATTACCAAACGGTCAGGCGTTCAGCAGCGGAGACGGAATCTCCGCGGACGGCTTGACAGTAGTTGGAACCGGTATCGACGAACTCGGGATTCGGCGTGCGTACCGGTGGACGCAAGAGAGGGGGATGGTGTCACTCGGCGGGCTGCCCACGCCCGCGCAGAGTAGAAACTTTGCCAACGCCGTGTCCGCCGACGGCTCTGTCGTCGCGGTTCAGAACGTCGCAATGATCAACGGATTCCCGTTCGATTACTCCATCTCCGCGCTCTGGACTGAGGAAGGCGGTCTCCGCTCACTTGGAACCATCCCCGGCGCACCGGGAACCGGTGCCAATCTCCCCAAGGCGATCTCCGGCGATGGGCGCGTCGTCGTCGGCATCGGCGACACGCCGGGCGGTACCGGGTTTCGCTGGAGCGATGCGGACGGATGGGAAGAACTCGGCCAGTTGCCGGGTGGACTTGATGGAAGCGTTCCCCTTGGGGTCAGCTACGACGGCTCGGTCATCGTCGGGAGTTCACGATCGGGGAACACGTCGGCGCTCGAAGCATTCCGCTGGACGCGAGACGGCATGGTCGGACTCGGCGACCTCCCCGGCGGCGCCTTCAGGTCCGACGCGACGGCTTGCTCCGCCGACGGAAACGTCATCGTCGGAAGCAGTTACTCCGGAGCGTTCCCGGAGTCGTTCCGCTGGACGCAGGAAACAGGTCTGATCGGGCTGGGGTTCTACGGCGACATGCCGACGTTCTCGACCGCGACGGCGGTGAGCGCCGACGGCCAGATCATCGTTGGCTGGAGCGGGTACGGGCCATGGATGTGGGACGCGGAGCACGGCATGCGCGGCGTCCACGAGGTCCTTCGCGAACTTGGCGCCGAGCCCGAGGGATGGTTCCTCGGAAGGGCGACCGGCGTGGCGCACCTCGCCGACGGCACCATCGTGATCTGCGGCACCGGCGACAGCCCCACGCAGACCGAAGCGTGGGTGGTAACCATCCCCGCGCCGACGACGGGGATGGTTCTGTTGGCAGGTGCAAGCCTGGTGCTTCGCAGGCGGCGAGAGAGACGATGAGGTCGGTCTGAATCAGTGCGCCGTTGCCGCTGCGTCCGCCGCGATGCCGTTCTTCTGTTTGTAGTCGGCGATGGCGCTCTTGATGGCGTCCTCGGCGAGGACGGAGCAGTGGATTTTGACGGGCGGGAGGCTGAGTTCTTCGACGATCTCGGTGTTTTTGATCGCCGCGCCCTGGTCGAGGGTCTTGCCCTTGAGCCATTCGGTGGCGAGGGAGGAGGAGGCGATGGCGGACCCGCAGCCGAAGCACTTGAACTTAGCGTCTTCGATGACGCCGGTGGCTTGGTTGACCTTGATCTGGAGTTGCATGACGTCGCCGCACTCGGGCGCGCCGACGAGCCCGACGCCGATATCGCGTCGTTGCTTGACGTCGGCCTGTGTGCCGAAGTTGCCGACGTTTCGGGGGTGTTCGTAATGCTGGAGGATTTTGTCGCTGTAAGCCATGATCGGTCTCCTGCGGTCAGGTTCTACCGCCGCCGTTGAGTGTGTGGGTGAGGAATACGTTGACGGGAAGCCAGACGCTGGCGAGTTCGGTAGGTTAGTGGTGCGCCCATTCGACCTTGCTGAGATCGATGCCTTCCATGTGCATGTCGTAGAGGGGGCTGAGGGTGCGGAGCTTCTTGACGGCTTTGACGATTTCGGCGGCGGCGTAGTCGACTTCGGCGTCGGTGGACCACTTGCCCAGGGAAAGGCGGAGGGAGGAGTGGGCGAGTTCGTCGCCGACGCCGAGGGACTTGAGGACGTAACTGGGTTCGAGGGAGGCGCTGGTGCAGGCGGACCCGGAGGAGCAGGCGATTTCCTTGATGGCCATCATGAGGCTTTCGCCCTCGACGAAGCCGAAGGAGATGTTGGTGATGTGCGGGAGGCGTTTCTCGCGGTTGCCGTTGATGACGCAGGAGTCGAGTTGGCTGACGATGGAATCTTCGAGTGTTCGGCGGAGTTGGAGGAGCCGCTGGGCATCGCGGTCCATTTCGGCGTGGGCGATCGCGCACGCCTTGCCGAGGCCGACGATGCCGGTGACGTTGAGGGTGCCGGAGCGGAATCCGCGTTCCTGTCCGCCGCCGTCCTGGAGGGAGACGAGGCGTACGCGGGGCTTTCGGCGGCGGACGTAGAGGGCGCCAACGCCCTTGGGTCCGTAGATCTTGTGGGCGGACATTGAGAGCAGGTCGATGTTGTCGCGCTGCACATCGACGGGCATCTTCCCGGCCCACTGGGTCGCGTCGGTGTGGAAGAGGATTTCCTTTTCGTGGCAGAGCGCGGCGATCTTGGGGACTTCGTTGATGGTGCCGATCTCGTTGTTGGCCCACATGATGGTGACGAGGATCGTGTCGGGGCGGATGGCGGCGGCGACCATCTCGGCGGTGATAACCCCGTCCGCGGGAGGCTCGAGGAAGGTGACGTCGAAGCCCTCTTTCTGGAGGCGCTTGCATGGGTCGAGCACGGCCTTGTGCTCGTGCATCGCGGTGATGATGTGCCCGCGCGAACCCGGGTGCGAACCCGCGGGGGCCTTTTCGTACATGTACGCGGCGCCCTTGATCGCGAGGTTGTTGGCCTCGGTCGAGCCGGAGGTGAAGACGATTTCTTTTTCGTCCGCGCCGAGGAGCGAGGCGACCTGCTCGCGGGCCGTGTCCACCGCCTCCTCGGCTTCCCAGCCGAAGCAGTGGTTGCGCGAACCGGGGTTGCCGAACTTCTGGGTGAAATACGGGAGCATTGCTTCGACCACGCGGGGATCGCATGGAGTCGTGGCGGCGTGATCGAAGTAGATGGGTGTTTTGAGTGCCGACATGGTGAGAATCTCCGCTGGTAAGGAGAGGATAGGCCGACAAGCGGCCGGGTGAGTTTTAGAATCATTCTATACACATGTGGAATCCTGGTCGAGTGCGAGAGAATGGTTGCGGGCAGCCGGGGCGGGCGGATACGGGCGGAGAAAGTTGTCGCGCGCGGTTGAAGACGGGCGAGGAGACAGTGGGGGGGAGTTCGTCGGGGGAGCGACGAGGAATACTGTTGCCCCCTCTCCCCCCCTCCCGCCCCTCGCGCGGGGCGGATCGACAGTACTTTTCACTTCTGGATTTCACATGGGCGAACCAACCTCCGCTGTTCTGAACTACAACGACACCCGCGTGCACCTTCCGGCCGACTCGAATCAGGCGCTGGGGCTGGCGCAGTACGCGATCAACTTCATGGGGGGGAAGGGCGCGGGCACGGGGCAAGCGGCGATGAAAGAAGGGAAGGGGTTCGGCGACCCCGCTCGCGGGGTGCTCGAGCGGACGAACCTGTTCCATACCGACGCGGTGCTGTGCGGGATTTCGGCGATCGCGCTTGGGACGAACGCGCCGCTGGTGTTACGACAGGAAGCGATGCAGTATCGGGCGGCGAGCGGTGGGTTTGGCACGCTCGCCGGACCGGGAGGGGCCAGGCGTGGCGGGGTGCCGGTGTTCGGGTCGGATGTTGACGTGGCTGTGGAGAAGGCGATCGCGGCGAACTGTGCCGCGGTGCGCGAGTGGGACTCCAACGGGACGAACTTCGGGTATTCAGCGGAGCGTGCGGAGCATCGGGCGGGCGAGTTCGGGCATAATGACTATTACTCGGTTGCGGTCGCCGCGGCGCAGTTGCGGGGGATGAACGGCGAGTATGCGCTGCGCGGGATGGTGCTGCTGGACGAGATCCGGGGCCGGCTCGCCGAGGTGTTCAGCCTGAAGAGTTACAAGATCGACCATGTGATGCACGGTGCGATCGCCTCAGCGGCGACGTTCGGCGCCATGATGGGGGCGACGGCGGAGGAGATCGAATCGGCGATCGGGATGGTGGTGGCGCACTACGTGCCGTTCCGCGCGATCCGTGCGGGGAAGCAGTTGTCCGACAGCAAGGGGGCGTCGGCGGCGATCTCGACGGAAGCGGCGATATTGAGCGTGAAGCGTTCGATGGCGGGGTTCATCGGCCCGAAGGACATCTTCCGCAATCCCGAGGCGATCTTCAGGCTCTTCGAGGGGCCGGGGCAGATGTTTGTGAAGAAAGGGATCGAGGGATCGAGGGATCGAGGGATCGAGGGGAAGTCAATGTACGCTTCACCATTCGATCTGTACCTGTCGTACGGGGGTGAAGACTTTACGGTGATGGGGATGCACTTCAAACTGGGGCTGTACGAGCATCAGTCGGCGGGCGCGCTGCAGGGGCTGATCACGCTGCTTCAGAAGCATCCGCATCTGCTGGAAGACCAGTCGGGGGACGCGATCGGGAAGATTGTGGTGAGGGCGTATGAGCCGGCGTATGGCATCATCGGCGATCCGGCGAAGCGGGACCCGCGGACGCGTCAGTCAGCCGACCACTCGATGCTGTACCTGGTGTGCACGAAGCTCCGCAAGGCGCTTGAGTTGGCGCACAACGAAGCGGGGGCCGGCATTCTGAAGCGGCGAGGGTTTGACTGGAAGGACCTGATGTTGTTGCCGCACGACTTCGACGCCGGGGCGATCCGTGATCCGCTGACGCGGGCCCTGATGGACAAGATGACGTTCGAGCACGGCGGGCCGGAGTATGACGCGAAGTACCCCGACGGCATCCCGACGTCGATCCAGATCACCGACGAATCCGGCGAGACATTCGATTCGGGACTCGTGATGTATCCGGCGGGGCACGCGCGGAACACCACCGCGGATGTGAAGGACATCCTGAATCACAAGTTCGAGGTGCTGGGCGCGCTGGCGAGCGATGACGCGGCGGGGATCGTCACGAAGATCGGGACGCTGGAGAAGAAATCAGCGAAGGAGGTAGGGCGGTTGTACGACTTTGCGATCATCCGCCGAGGGCGGTTTGAGTAGGGGGGTTGGCGGGGGCCACGCGAGGGCGAGTGAGTGGTGATTACGTGCGCTGCTGAAATGCGAGGCGACGGGCGGGGGGTGTGCCATGGGTCGGACGGAAGAGGCCATCGCTGGCGCGATGGTGCTCGGAGGTGGTGCCTCGCATCGCGGGAGAGCGTGCTGCGAGTGGCGACGCGAGTGGCGGTGGTGTGGCGGTGAGAGGAAACGCGATCAAAGGCGGGCGGCGGGCTTGACACGATGCGCAGTGGGTCTACATTGTGGGGTCGATCAAGCCCGTGGATCTGTTCGGCATTCATACGCGCCGCGAGTTCGCGGCCGGAACTCGGAGAGCAATGTGCTCGAAGCGCCGGCCGGGGGCGAGGCGGGTGAAGGCCGGGCTGACTGCGGAAAGGAGTGGGCGAAAGGTCAGCCGACGGGCAGACCGGCGCCGGCTTGAGATTGACGCCCCGCCCGCGCCGACACGGGCGGTGGGAAAACAGAAAGAACCGCACGGGGCGGTAGCTCAATTGGTTAGAGTACCGGACTGTCGATCCGGTGGTTGCGGGTTCGAGTCCCGTCCGCCTCGCTTAGAACCTCCGCGTTGGCAGCCGATGACACGGCGTGCCCAGGAGCGCACAAATCCCCACGTTTACGCGAGTTGCGGCGGCCTTCCAAGGCCGCCGCGGTGCGTTTTGCGGCGCTCGCGTCGTTGGCGGGGGATGACGGGGGATGGCCCGGATTGACCTCGGCGCGCTGCTGCCGGCGCTGCGATTCCGGATGGCCATTTGGCGCTATCCGAAGCGCGGATGACGGGCCAGTTCCCGCCCCGTTGGGCGACGTTGGCCCGTGGGCGGGACCGGCTACCGATCCCGCCCATTGGCGGACTTCGCGCCCATGCGTACCCGTGGCGGCGACGGCGGCCTCGTTGGCGGCGCTGCTGGCCAGAGGGAGGGCGGGCAGCGCGGCGAGCGCCTTCGACGTGTCCGCCAAGGCGACGTGGGCGTACCGGTCCATCGTGAGCGTGATGGTCGAGTGACGGGCCAGCGTCTGCGCGACCTTGGGCGTCACCCCCGAGCGGGCGAGCCGCGTGATAAAGGTGTGCCGCAGCGCATGGAAGTCGATGACGCGCCCTGCCTCGTCGCGGACGGCGATACCCGCTGCCGCGAGGTCCGCCGCCATGACCTGGGCCATCTCGTGGGGCAGGCCCGGCCAGACGTGCTCGCCCCGCGGCGTGGCCCGGATGGTCTCCCGGAGCGCATCGGCGATGTCGGCCCGTAGCGGCTGCACGTCGCGCCGGCGGCGCTTCGAATACGACGCCTCGACCGTCACCGTCGGCGGGTCCGCGTCGAGGTCGAACGAGCGGGTGGTCAGCGACTTGATCTCGCCGAAGCGGAAGCCCGTCGAGGCGGCGAGCAGGTAGAGCGCGTCGCGTCGAGGGATGGCGAACGTCCGCGTGCCCAGACGAATCTCGCCCTTCTTCGGGCCGACCTTCCGCTTGTAGCGCTTCGTGATGGTCACCGACTCGTTCGCGCCCGCGACGGCGAGCAGCCGGGCGAGTTCATCGTCGTCGAGTGCCCGCCGCTCGCGCCGGCGGTCGGTGCTCACGTTCAGCATCTTCACCCCGACCAGCGGGTCGCGGGCGAGGCGGTGGTTCGTCATGAGCCATCGCGTGAACCCCTTCACCGCGCGGAGGTGATGGTTGATCGTCGCATGGCCGCGCCCGTTCGCCCGGACGCGTTCGACGTGCAGGCTGAGCGTCGCGGCGTCTATGTCCGCGATGGTCTTCCAGCCCGCATTCGCGCCGGCCTGCTCGATGCGGGCCTCGGTCAGGTCAACGTGCTCTTCCGTGTTGCCCTTGGCGGCGAGGTACACGCGGTAGTCCGCGACGTGGTCGGCCAGCGGGCGACGCGAGTGGTCCGCCATGCGCTCGGCAGCGGCATCGATCGTGCCTTCGCGGCGGGCGCGGGAAGCGTCCTCGAGTTGGCGGGCCAGGCGTTCGCTGAGGGCCTTGTCGGTGTAGCCGCGACGGGTGCGGCGGTTGCCGAACTCGTCGGTCCAGGCGACCATCCAGCGGACGTTCTTCTTCGTGCGATCAGACGCGGTCTTGTAGACGGTGGGCATGCGGAACTCCGTTCGTGCGGGCCATCCGGGGTGGCGACGGCGGGACCACAGTGAGGGGCGGCACTGGGCACGGGTCAAGTCGCCCCCCGGCCGGTAGGCAAGGGGGGCGATTCGGGCGAAAACGTGGGCCAGACGACGGGACTACAGCCCCTTGCGGGCCGCGGCGTGCGCCCGCTCGGCGTCGGAGAGCCGGGCTTCCGCCGCGGTCAGGTTGGCCTTGGCCCTCTCAAGCTCCTCCTTCAGCAGCGCCTCCTGTTCCTTGCTGTCGCGGGACAGAGGGAGTTTCCGGTGCTTCCGCTCGATCCGCTCCACGTCATCGCGCGCGCGGTTGCGTCCGTTGGTCGCCGCGATCATCGCCGCGTGCGCCTGGGTGGCTTTGGCCTCCTGCTCACGACGCTCAATCAGCGCCAGCACACTCTTCGGCAGCCGCGACGCGGGAAGAAGGCCTTCGTCGTACACGGCCAGCACCCGCTGTCCCGCCGCCTCGGCCGTGTTCAACTCCCGCTGGGCCGCGTCGGCACCCTGAGCGGCCGCCTCGACTTCGGCCTCGAGTTTCTCGATCGCCGCCTCCGCCTGGGAACGGGTCGCGTCTGCATGGGCCTTGGTCTTCGTCGCCGCCCGGCGCAGGCGCACGACGTCGCCGGCGGACTTCATGTCCGCGCGGGCCTCGGCGATACGAGCGATGATCTTGTCGGCCTGGCCGGGCTCCATGCCCGCGTCGCGGGCGAGTTCGGCCAGGCGGTCGAAGGGTTCATCCGCCCAGGCCGCATCAATGAACGCGGCGCGGGCATCCTGCTTCTTCTTCCGGGCGATCTGAGTGAGCGTTGTCATGAGGCGTTCCTTTCTTCAAGAGGGACAGAGACCACGCCGCGCAGGTACAGCACCCGTGCGGTTTCGACGATTGACTTCTCGTTTGCGCGGATGAGCCGCTTCGCCAGGGACTGAATCCATGCGTGCCGCCGGGCCCAACGGTCGGGCTGGTGCTCGATGCCCGCGATGCAGAACCTCGCGAGCACGACAGGATCGGAGACACCGCGCACGACCACGCTGCGCAGTTCGGCGGCCGTCTCAACGGTGGCGATCGTTTCGACGGTCGGCAGCGCCCGCGACGGCGTGTCGCCGGCGACATTTCTCGCAATCTCGGGCTCGGAATGACGGTGGGCCAGGGCCTCGGCCAACGGGCCCACCGCCGTCATGATCGCCCGGTCGGTCGGGCTCATGTCATCGAGCGGCCACGCAGCGCCAGCACCACCGTCATGCAGTGTCGCCATCGCCCGGGCACCCGTGAGATTCCACGCGGCCACCGCGTGGCCGGCCTCATGGAGCGAGAGCGTCCATCGGTTCACGATGTCACCTCCCCCAGGGCTGTGGCGCAGGCACGCCGCGCCGCGCCATCGGAGCCGTAGACCCCCGCGACGTGCCAGCCGTGATCGCGGTAGACCATCGCGAGATAGAGGCGCCGGTCCCGACCGCAGGGGTGACGCAGCACGGGCATGGACGCGAGGCGACGACATGCCACTACGCGAGCGATCCACACGCCATCGCGTCGGCCGTCGATGTGGGGGCCGTCTCGATCCGCCGTGACCCAGTAGGAGGACCATTTCAGCATGGGCGTCCTCCCTCTGGCGAGCGTGTTTCACCATCAGCGGCGCGCCAGACTTCGCCAGCGCCGTCAGAGTTCGCCAAGGTTGAGACTTTGGCGGGGCTGGCGGAATCTGGTGAGGTGTGGTTTGGCAGCCCCCACGTCCACGGTCCGCGATAGCCATCAGGGGCGGCAACGACGCCGAGACGAGCCCGAGCCCGATCGAGGGTGCGGTTGCTGATCCCGGCTGACTTCGCCGCCGCCTTCATCTCGGTGCCGGTCTTACGGCCGTGGGCCAGTTCCGCCCGCAGGAAGTCTGTGGCTTCGGCGAGCGCGCCACCATCGCCATCACCCTCGGATTCGGCGGCCAGCGCGTCATCGGCGCGCAAGTTGACCGGGCCTGGCTCCCACTGGATCGCCGGCGGGATGCCGCCGATGTCGAAGGCCAAGCCGGTTCCCTCCGGCGCGAGGTTGTTCTTGCCGCTCAGCAGGAGCCGCCGGCGCTTGTCGTCGGTGTCGCGCGTGAGGTGCCAGACGGCCCGGGCGATGCCTGTAAACGCCCTGCTGCCGATGGCCAGATCGTCAGCGATGGTGCCCGCGCTCTTGCGCCGGTGTGCCACGATCAGCACCGCCGGGCCGTAGCGCTCCGCCAACTGCGCCACAGGGGCGAGCACGGCACGGACTTCGTTGTCCCGGTGCGAGTCCGTCCCGCCGCCGATGAAGCTCCCGATGGGATCGATGACGATCAGGCGGCAGTCGGGTTGTCGCTCGAGCGCCTCCGTCAGGGCCGGCAGGTCCTCGAGCGTGAACATGGCCTCGACGAGCCGTCCGCCCTCGCCGCGTCGGCGCACGGTGGCCAGCAGATGGACGCGGCGAACATCGGCACCGTGGGCATCGAGCCGGGGGCGGATCGTGTCGTGTGGATCATCCTCGGCCGACACCAGAATCACCGACCCGCACGGGCACGCGCTGCCGTCGGGCCAGGTGCGCCCGGTCGAGACGCGTGCCGTCATGTCGGTGGTCAGGAAACTCTTTCCCTCACCTGGCCGGCCAACCAGCAGCGAGATGCGACCCAGCGGGATGCGCTCGGGCCAAAGCCACTGCACCTCCCGCGGCTCGACATCCGCGAGGCAGCGCAGCACGGGGCCGGGCCGGTCGGTATCGGTCGCGCCGTTCTGGTCAACCGCTGACCTCATCGGCCCACCCCGCTCGCGCCAGCGGCCTTGCGGTCGAGGTGCTCGCGGAGGTCGGACAGCCGCCAGCGGACGATCCGCTCGCCGAGCCGGATCGGCGCGGGGATCTCTCCCGTCTGCGCCATCCGCCAGACGGTGCGGGGGTTGACGCCCAAGAGCTCGGCCACCTCGCGGACGCTGACAACGGCAACGTCCGCCATCCGATTCCTGATCTCATCCATGAGTGCTCACCCAGAGCGCCGCCGCGGCGCAGGACGACGTGGGCCGCGCACGCACCGTGCGTCGCGGCGGGCCATTGGGTGGTTGGATTGCTGGATCGGCTGGTGGCTGGTTCGATTGGGTGCGTGGTCAGGTCTGGCACCCCAGTACCCATCTACGCATTTCCCGCCCGGAGTGGCGAGACTTGGCGGGACACTTGGGGAATCGGCGCTCCCTGGCCTCCCCTATATCTGCGCGCGGCCGGAAAACTGTCGCGCGATTTCGGCTGGTGCGTGTCGTCTCCAAGCATCGCCTGCCCCTGTACCCCTCTGCTGGGCACGCCGATCTGTCGCGCGCTATCGCCATAATCCATCTCGCATCCTGACGAGCGAGTTGACGACAGGCAGTGGTGATTTGTGCTCCTTGTGGTCATCGCGGTGACAAAGTGGTCCTCTACAGGCCATTTATGCAATCGGCGGGACGCGTGCGCGCGAATTCTGAATATTTCTGGCAGATTGCAGAAAAGGCCGGCGAACGACCCCCGTGCCGCTGGCCAGAACGGTACACAGGGCCGAACTCGTATCATGAGCCATGAAGGTCGCGTTTCATTTTGACGAGAATGCCCTGGATGGCGGCGACAAGGCCATCAAGGCGGTGCTCGCCGGGCTCCGATCGGCAAACAAGCACGCCCACACGAAGGTGTTCACGGGGACCCTGCTGTTCTCGCAGGCGGCCACGCGGTACACCACCCAGGGCAGCACCACGGTGGGGCAGATGGATCCGGAGTTGTTCCAGGAGCTGGTCCACGAGTGGGCGTATCCACATCCTCTGCGGTGGCATGCGCTTCTTGGACATGCCCGCACCAAGGCATTGAACAGCGAAGTGTTCGCTGTCTGTCTCGAAACGATTGACGCGACTACCGCTGCAGCAATCGACCGGCGCCTCGAGGGCGAGTTCGGCGCGGCGTACCTTGGTGCGCTCGAGGTGGATGAATCAATCGCCGCCCACCTTGGGGCATACCGGCTATGCGCCTTCGGTCGCGTGTTGGGGACGAGTGCCTGGCTCTTCTGGGACGGGATCAGCCCGGACAGCAAGTTCCCGTACCAAATGGACTGGTTCCGAAACGCTGGATACGACCCCGTCGAATGGGAGTCGCTCGAAGGCCGATACACCATTTTCGACCGCGACCACGGAGCAGAACAGTCGGTTCGCGCCGCGCACAGCCGGCAGTGGCTCCGAGAGTTGTTCGACAGCATCGTGGACCATGCGATGCCGCGCCTGGCCGATGGCGCGCCCGACGTTCCCGAGAAGTTGTGGAGCGTCACGCGAGCGTTCCGGGAGGCGGAGGTCGCCGAGCAGGCATCGCACGTGGCGGTCTCGTGCCGCCGAATCATCGATCACGTGGCGGATGCGCTCTTCCCGCCAGCACCAAAAACAGCCGAGGGGATCGACCTGGGGCCGAACAAGTACAAGAACCGCCTGATCGAGTACCTCAAGCAGCATCGCGTCGCGGACACGGAACGAGACTTGATCGTTGCCACGATGGACGCGACGTGGCTGGAGCTCGACAATCTCGACAAACTCGCCCACAAGGGCGTTCATGCTCATGTGGGGAACGCGCAGGCCCGACGGTGCCTGCTGCGAACGATCCTCCTACTCGACGACCTCGTCGCTGTGCGGCGGAGCCCCCTGCCCATGAAGGTGCGACCCGATGAGGATTTGATCCGGCGAATGGTTGAGCGCGAGCCGAGGGACGATTCGTCTTTGTCGGGAGACTGATCGCAAAGATGCGTCCTGACGGGTGACATACGGTTTCGGTATTCTGTTGGTCCCGCGGCAAGATCCCCTTTCTCAACGGAGGAGTTGCTGATGAAAGTGATGCAGACGCTTGGCCGTCACGCCGGCCAGCAGGAAGGTGTGTTCCAGTATCATCGAACACATCAAGGCGTCGAGATTGACGCCTCGATTGGGCAGGCGAATCTGAATCCACAGACGGTGCTGTTGACGCACACAGAGTGGCAACAGATTCTGCTTGCGATTCACAACTCTGCAGCCGGAGTCACTTTTCGATTGACAGGGAATGCGCCATTTCCGGACCCGCCGAATCAGAGTCTGTACCAGCTGATCCAGACGGCGGTGCCCAACCCAGCGGGCGGTTGGAATTGGACCGACTCTTGGAAGGCGTACGTCTGCGCCATTCTGGAGCACGAGGGGTCGATGGATCTCTACCACGGCACACTGGGTCCGAATGCCCAAGCGATTATCTGTCTGCGTCGAGATGCATGACTGCGTCTTTGCGCCAGCGGCCTGTTCACCAATCGCTGAGTGCCTGCGAATCGAGACGCTGCTTGCGCGCGCGCCAGTCCGGGAGCATCGTGTCCAGTAGCCGGACGAAACGAATCCCGTGGTTGGGGTAGCGCCGGTGGCACAGTTCGTGGACGATCACGTAGTCAATGCAGTCAACCGGGACCTGCACCAGCTTGGGGTTCAACAGAATCCGCCCCGCCGCAGTGCAACTACCCCAGCGCCGCTGCATCTGCCGTATCTGGACTGGTCCCTCCCGGACGCCGTGCCGCCGCGCCACACTTGCACAACGCTCGAGCCGCTCGGCCAGCACGACCTCGGCACGAGTGCGGAGCCAAACGGTGATGACCTTGCGTGCAGCCTCGGGCGCCGCCACGGAGACCTGAAGCACACGTCCGCGCAGGTGAACGCTTGCCGTGTCTCCGCGCGTGATCCGAAGGCGATACTGACGGCCAAGGTAGCGAAGCGACTCACCGCTGACGTACCGGCGAGGCAGTTCGCGCGGCCGGTAGCGCTCGAAATAGTCCTGCTGCTTGACGATCCACGACGACCGGCTCTTCACGAGCTCCGGTATCTTCACCTCGGGATAGTCCACGGGGACACGAACCTCGACGGCACCGTGCGGGCTCACCACGAGCCTGGCGCGACTCCTCTCTCCGCGGTTGATGGCGTACTCGATTCTGCGCGCGCCATAGGTGACCTCTCCGTGGAGGGCAGCGGTCATAGATTCGCCCTCGCACGGTCCAAAATCTCGTCGATCATGCCGTCAACCTGCTCGAAGGTCAGGCCCAGGGAACTTTCGGTGTTGGCATCCATGATCGCGTCATCGATTGCCTGACGCATCAGCTTCTTCTGGTCGTCGTTGTCCTTCCAGTTGACAATCGCCAGACCGCTCACCTCGCGATCGATTCGGTCGGCTACGGACTCCGTAGCGCCGTTCAGGCGACCGCGGAAGTTGCGGAAGAGGACCTCGGCCAGGCGGCGGCCCCGAAGCGCTGCGGGCACATCGTCCGCTGTCGGGCGGAGCACCTGCTGCTCCACCCCTTCCACTGCGACGAGCGCATCCGCGGCGGACAGCCACTCATTTCGCATCTTCTCGATGGTCTCACGGAGCAGGTCGGAAAAACGGCGGTACAACTCCGGGTCCTGGAACTTGACCCGCTCCTCCAGCACGCGGCTCACGTTTGCCGCGATCACTTCGGCCTTCGACGCGTCTGTTCCCGCCGCCTCGAGCGCCGCGGCGCGCTGGTCGCGGTCGTATAGGTCAATGCGTCCCGTCATCTGCTCAACGCCTGATGTGATCAGGTGCCGATTCAGCAGGGCCCGGATCTTGGGCTCATACTGGGAGTAGTCGAGAACCTCCGCCGACCGCAGCCTCACCTGCCTCCGCAGCTCAGAGAAGAACCGAAGGTCTTCCTGGTACTGCTTCACAGTGCGGGCGGGCGTCTTCTCATGGAAGGTCGCCGACGAAAGCGCCACGTCGAGCACGCGTGCAAACGCCGCGAACCGATCGTAGAAGTCCGTTCGCCGTTCCTCGGAGCCAGGCCCGGTCAGGTGTTGGGCGTATGCCTCGAAGTCGCGGGTTTGCCCCAGCGGCTTGAACAGATCCAATAGTGCGGACCGCCGCTGGGGGAGCTCGCGCCAGACCTCCTCGACGTCTTGCATCGGGGGGATGTGGCCCAACGCGGAGGCATCTGGATCATCGGGATCAACGGCGTACATGGCGAAGGCCTTGTGAAGATCGGCCAGGACGCCCCGATAGTCCAAAACCAGCCCGCGTTCCTTGCCCGGGTGAACGCGGTTTACGCGAGCGATGGCCTGCAACAGGTTGTGCTCTTTCACGCGCCTCGCGAGGTAGAGCACGGTGTTGGCCGGCGCGTCGAATCCCGTCAGGAGTTTGTGCACCACAATCATGATCTCGGGGTCCGTGCTCTGCGGATCGCTCGTGTCCCCGTTCTTGAAGGCATTGATGAGCCGCTTGTCGTACTGCTCTGGTGTCCCGAACCGCTGCATCATGCCGCGCCAGAAGCGCACGACGATGTCGGAGTTCTCGCCGTACAGGTCCTCATCGCCCTCGCGATCATCGGGCTGCGAGATGAGCACCTCGCTGCGCACCTCACCGATCTCATCGAGCACTTGCTTGTAGAGGATGGCCGCACTCTTCGACGGCGCGACCAGTTGGGCCTTCAGCCCTGTGTGTTTGAGGAACCCCTTGAAGTGCTCAGAGATGTCGCGGGCGATGCGCCGGATGACCGGCTCGGCCTGCATCACCGTGTCCTCAGAACTAAACCGCCGCTTGAGCTCCTGCTTCTGGTCCTTGCTCAGTCCGTGCGTGTACTTCTCGAACCAGTCGTCAATCTCCTGCTTGTCGACCTCCTTGCGGACGTTCCTTCCTTCGTACCGCAGGGGCACGACGACTCCATCCGCCTCAGCATCCTCGAGCGCGTATCGATCGATCAGCCCACCAAACCGTTCCACGGTGCTCCGCTGGGCCTTCGAGATCGGCGTCCCCGTGAATCCGATGTAGCACGCCCGCGGCAGTGCCCGGCGCATGTTCGCATGGCTTATGCCGAACTGGGTCCGGTGCCCCTCATCCACCAGCACGTACACGTCGGGGTCGTCGATCTTGAGAGCGTGCTTGTTGACCGCGGCTTCGAACTTCCCGATGGTCGTTGCCACCACCTTCGATTCCGAGTCCTTCAGAAGGTCGGCGAGGCGCGAGCCGCTACCGGCCTGCTGTGGCGAGAGGCCGCACTGCGTGAAGGTCTTGTAGATCTGATCGTCCAGGTCAATGCGATCGGTGACGAGGACGATCTTCTCCGCCCGCGCACCCGGCAAGAGCCCCGCCCGGCGGTCCAGCGCAATCGCCTTGGCCAGCATCACCATCGTCAGGCTCTTGCCCGAACCCTGCGTGTGCCAAACGACGCCACCGCGCCGTGCCCCTTCCGCGTCCCGATCTCGTATCTGCTGCCTGATCTTCTCCACGCAAAAGAACTGCTGGTATCGCGCAACCTTCTTCTCCCCGGCATCAAACAGCGAGTACCGCCGGGTGAGAATCAGCACCCGTGCCGGCGTGAGCACCGCAGCCAGCAACCGGTCCTGGTCCGTCACGGCGCGAGGCTCCCTCTCCAGGGCCTCGAACGCCGCTACCACGCTCCTCCTCCGGCCCGCCAGCATCCGCGTCCGCATCGCGGCATCCAACGGCGTGTTCACCAGCCGCGACACGTCGCGCTCGAACGAGCTCTCCGCTTCGACTCCTCCCCGTTCGCGCCAACCGGCCCAGAATGCCAGCGGCGTGCCCACGGTCGCGTACCGCGCCGGACTCTTCTTCGCCTCCGCATCCTCGAGCGTCACATGCTCCGGTGCCGCCTGCGGGCTCACCGCGCCCAGCAACTGCACCGTGCGGAACAGACGCGGAATCCCGTCGGGTTTCTGATTGCGCAGGCTCTGTTGGATCGCGACATCCGCGTAAGGACGCCGGGCCGAAGCGTCATCATCGCGTTTCTTGCACTCGATCACCGCGAACGGAATGCCGTTGACGAACAGCACCAGGTCCGGAACGAGATCGCCGGCGCCACCAGTCCGCGCGACGCCAAACTCCTCGGCCACGTGGAACACGTTCGCCCCACGCCCATCCTTCTCAGCCCCCTCCCAGTCGATGTAGCGCAACTGGAAGCTCTTGCCCTCGCCGCGCACCGTCTGCTTCATCCCCTTGCCCAGCACCAGCAGATCGGTCAGTTTCTCGTTGGTGACGATGAGCGGGTCGCCCGTGTCCTCGCGCAGGGCATCAATCGCCGCCTGGACGTTGGCCTCGCTGATCGGCTCGGTCTTGTCGCCGTAGCCGGCGACGTTGCTCCTTCTAAGCCAGTCTGTGAGCACGGTGACCAGCAGGACCTCGCTCGTACGGCCGCCGCGAGCCTCCATCGCCTCGGCGGGCGAGAGGTACTTCCATCCCAAGCCGATGAGCACCTTGAGCGCCGGAAGCTTCGATACCGAGTCCTCATCGGTTCGTGGCAGGGCGGTGGGGGACGGAGTACTCATGCGGTCCCTCCTGCGCCGTCGGGCGAAACATCAACGAGATAGACGTGCACCGTGATCAGTCTCGCGTCGTCACCCTTGGCGCGGAACTGACTGCGCCACTCTCCGGCCTGACCGGAATCCAGATGCTTGACGAACCGCGGATGGGCCGCGAGAAGCATCGGCATGCCGTCCTGGAGTGCCTTGAAGCCCTTCACGGTCTTGTTGAACAGGACTAGGGCGGCGTGGCAGTCTCGCCACGTCAGATATCCGATCAATTGATCGAGGGCCTCGGTCGCCACCTTCGCGCCGCCCCAGACCTTGCACTCTCCGACGAACGCCGCGCGATTTGAGAACTCTACACAGATGTCTGTCTTCCCCTTGCGCCGGAACCGCTCACCCGCCGCGTCGCCGGCGAAGTGCGTGTTCAGGCTGGCGAGGATCACATCGCGCAGTTCTTCCTCGTCCAGTTTGCGGCACGCCGAGGGCGTCTGTTCGAAGGAACGCGTCTGCTGCCGGACTACGTTGAGGATGTACCCAAAGTCATCAGAGGAGATGGAATACTCCTGCTCCACCGCGCGCGGGGACGGCAGCGGCTTCAGGACACGCTTGGGCATGGGGATCGGCGCGGTGGCCTCATTCGCGCGACGCAAGGGAACCACCAGCTTCGCCAGCAGTTGGCCCTGCTGCTGTAACTGCGCACGGCGGCGCGTGACGGCGTCGCGGACCTGGCCCACGAGGTCGGCATTGAACCGTTCTACATCGGCGCGGCTCGTCGCCACGTACCCCTCGATAGACTTGACCTGCTCCTGAATCCAGCGGTTGAACGCTTCCACCCCCTCATCGATCGGCCGCGTCATCGTCAGGAGGACCAGGCCGCCCAACCCACCGTTGGCCTGAACCCGACCACGCGGGGGATTCAGTGTGAACGACGATGGCTGCACCTTGAACAGGTCCGGCTCGCCAGCGAACGGAATCCGCAGCGTGATCTGGTTTGCCTTGATCATGCACGGCCGGCCACGATCGAACACCGCCCGATCGCGGTGCTGCGACACATCCATCTGGGATTCGAGATGGTCCGCCTCGACCCGATCCGCGTGGATCGTCAGAGGCTCGATGCGGAATCGGGACACGATGTTGGCGATGATCTCGTCATCCGTCGCTGCGTTCATCTGGGCGGGAGTCAGCGACTCGACCGCCGTACGGGCCTGGCGGCGCTGGTTCTCCAACGTGGCGTGCATGTCAGCCCCGTAGAAAAGGAGATCATCCATGAGAATCCTCCTTGATCCGGATCTTCCCGGTTAGCAGCCCCTGCATGAGGCCGCGCTTTTGCTTGGCGATCGTCTCACGCAGGAGCGTGAGACAGGCGATCTCCTGGAACGCCGTGTCGAGGATGTCCGCTATCGCCGACTGCTCCGCCTTGTCGGGCAACTGCAGCTTCATGCGGGCGAAGTCGTCGTAGTAGATGCGGATGCGCACGCCGCCGCTGCCCGCGGCCATCATGAAGCGCCGCCAGGCGTGCGCGCGACGCGTGTAATCGAGGAAGCGGGGGTCGAGTGACTCGGGGTCCGCCTCGAACACGACGTAGTCAGGGCTGACGAGCACATCGTGTTTCAGCGATGACCGCGCGATAGAGCCGATGTTGAGGCGCATCGGGTTGTAGGCGAAGCCGCCGGGACACAGCACCTTGTAGCGTGTCAACGAATCGCTCATGGTGCGGTCACGCATGGGAGTGAGGCCGATGGACTTGGTGACGGCCATCACGCGGTCGGCGCCGAGCCGTTCGCCGTTGCGCCGTGTGGATTCGCGCGTGACTTCTCCCAGTCGCACGTCTCGCCACGGACGGCGGTCGAACTCAGGCAGCCGACGCCGCCCAGTTAGCAGCTCCGCCGCCACGCCGTCCCGCATTCGCCGCTTCGCATCTGTCAACCGGCGGAGCGTGGCAGTCATGTTTTCCATCGAGTCATACAGTGCGACGACGTGTGCTTGAAGGTCCGGCGGGGGAACATCGATCTTGAAACGAGCGATGTCCTCCTTGGTGATGTTGGGATCTTTGCGGCTGCTTCCAGCGAGCCGCCTCCACTCGTGAATGCGAGCGTTCAGCTGGATCTGAAGGAATCGCGGTGTCACAACGCCGTTGCGCAGTTCAAGCGCTGTCAAAGCCTGGTTGATCGCAGCGCGGCGTTTGAGTAACCCGGTGCGGCCGATCTGGCGAAAACCGCCGTACATAGCTATGAGCACTGTGCCAGACGGATACACACGAACCCGGTAGTCGGCGATTGCCTTCGCCGTTAGCGACTCCTCGGTGCGACGGATGAACGTGTTGTTGAGGTCTCCAGTCTTCACCCAGCAAGTGCCTTCACCGTAGTACAGGGCGCCGCGGGCGCGCAGCGGAGTGGTTCCGGACCCGAGGTCCGCGACATCTGCGATCGCGACTGTCTCCCAGGGCGTCCGTCTCAAATCCCCAACTCCTTCATGTGCCGCTTCATCTCCGCCCGCACCTGCTCCAGCTCCGTCTCGATGACAGCGATCTCCTTCTTCACGGCGGCCAGGTTGATCGGCTGTTCCTCCTCGAACGTGTCCACGTAGCGCGCAATGTTCAGGTTGTATCCGTTCTCCACCAGTTCCTGGCGTGTAGCGACGTGGGCGAACTTGGGCTCCTCCGCATAGCGGTCGTACGCCGTCAGGATGCGATCCATGTGCGCGGGGAGCAACTTGTTCTGATTCGTCCCGGGCTCGAAATCGCGGGTGGCGTCGATGAACAGTACATCTGTCTTCTTCTTCGGCCGCCCCTTGTCAAAGACGAGGATCGCGACGGGGATGCCCGTGCCGTAGAAGAGGTTCGGAGCGAGGCCGATGACGGCGTCGAGGAGGTTCTCCTCGATGAGGGCCTGGCGGATGCGCCCCTCCGCCGCGCCGCGGAACAGCACGCCGTGGGGCACGATGACGGCGACTCTGCCGGTGCCATCGACGGCGGACTCGATCATGTGGGTGATGAAAGCGAAGTCGCCCCGGCTTTTCGGGGGCACGCCGCGGAAGAAACGGTTGAAGGGGTCGGCCTGCGCCTTTTCCTGTCCCCATTTGTCCAGCGAAAAGGGCGGGTTGGCGACGACGATATCAAACTTCTTGAGGGTCTTCTCGCCGGCGACGAAGCGGGGGGCCCGCAGCGTGTCGCCGCGCTCGACCGTGGCGCTGGCGACCTGGTGCAGGAACATGTTCATCTTGCACAAGGCCCAGGTGGAGCCGTTGGATTCTTGGCCGTAGAGGTGGAAGTCGCGGACGCCGGTGCCGCGTTCGGGCTTGATGGCCTGGCTGACCCGGATCAGCAGCGAGCCCGAGCCGCACGCGGGGTCATAGATGGTCATACCCGGTTTGGGCTTGACGAGTGCGGCCAGGAGGCGCGAGACGGCAGGCGGCGTGTAAAACTCGCCGGCCTTCTTCCCGGCCTGTGCGGCGAACCGCTCGATGAGGTACTCGTACGCGTCGCCGATGGTGTCGTTGCCCGAGAGGTGGCTGGGGCGGAGATCGATCCTGTTGAAGTCTTCGAGCAGGTGCTTGAGCCGGTCGTTGCGTTCGCGGGTGCGACCGAGCTCGGCCTCGCTGTTGTAATCGACGTTGCCGAAAACGTTCTCGAGCTTGGCCTTGTTCTCGTCTTCCAGTTTGTCGAGGGCGATGTTGATCAATTCGCCGATGTTGTCGGCATCGCGCTTCTCGTAGAGGTGCTGAAAGTCGCACTCGCGCGGCACCTGGAACGGCTCGTTGCGGAGGGCGCGGGCGACCCGGGCTTTGTCGCCGCCGTACTTCTTGCTGAGCTCCGCCGTCCGTTCGTGCATGACGTCAGAGAGGTATTTCAGGAAGAGCATGGTGAGGACGTAGTTTTTGTAGTTGGCCGGATCAACCGCGCCGCGGAAGGTGTCGCAGGCGGCCCAGACGGCGTTGAGGATGTGCGTGCTGGTGAAGCGGTCACTCATGGCGGCTTTCTTCTCGGTATGGGCCGGACAGTACAGCCGGGCTGTAGAGCAGGCGGGCATGGAGGCTGGCGAGTTGAGAGCACAGGTCGTGCTCGCGTCGAACGAGGTCGGCCAGCGCGACGATCGCACGTTGGCGGGGGAGCGGGGGGAGCGGGATGCGGATCTCCGCCAGGTCGAAACGGGAGATGAACGGGATGTGACTGCCCCGGCTGATGGCGTCGAGTTGACGCTGCACGCCCGGCGTCGCCAGCACCCACGCCAAGAACCGGGCATCGATGCCCGGCGCAGCACGGAGGACAACGGTGTGTTCGGATGCCACCAGCGGGGCAGGACCATCGTGTCCAACAACACCAGCCCGGCGTCGCTCGCCCCGGATCGCGAAGAGGACATCACCCTTGCGCAGTAGCGCGGGGCCGACATCCGCGTTCGGGCGCAGCGGCTGCGTGCTCTCAATCCGGATGGAGAGGGCCTGATCATCGATCGCGCTGATCGGGACGAGGCGGTGCGTCGGCTGGTCGTCGCCGGCCCAGCGCCGATGCGGATACCCGCTGACGATCTCCGCGACCCGATCGAGTTGAACGGCTTTTACGGTCATCAGAAAGCGTCGCCGGACCGTTGGGCCCGGTGACGCGGGATGAAGTCTCAAGCGGCCTCGACGGTGGCCGAGGTGATGCGGTAGGCATAGACGAAGCGGGTGCTGCAGTCCCCGCCGCACGGCCCGCCCTTGCAGCCGAGCGCCAGGAGCGCCTGCTCGACCGCACGGGCGGAGGTGTCGTTGCCGGCGTCGCGATAGATCCAGGCCCCGCCCTGCTCAGCAACCTGGTGCTGAGCAAAGAGACGGGACCGGGGATCACAAGCGATCCCGGTGTACCAGTTGCGGTAGTCACCGCCGCCGGCATCCATGTAGTTCTTGATCTCGAAATAAACGTTGTTCATGATCTGGGTTCCTTGATTCGGTCACGAGCTGGAAGCCGCCGATCCTGGCGGCACAAGGGGCGGAGCCACCCGCCGCGTGCGGCACTGGACCTCCTTGCACTGCGACCGCTCATGGACCCAGATCAGCCCGGGCGATATGCTCGGGTAGTTCACGCCGATCGGGGCCGCTTGCGGCCTTGACCCGGTTGTCCGCGGCCCGGTGCTCTAACACCGGGCCGTGGTTCGTTTAGGGTCGCGGTGAGTCTACCCGTGGCAACATCCGCTGACAAGTAGAACGACTACGCGACCGCGGAATTCGTGAGAAGGGGATGGTAGCGTCGTTTTGTATGGGTTTTGGATGGGCTTGTGCCCGATCAAGGTTGATGAGCGCATCGGCGGGCACAGCCGCATTGGCTAGGCGGCGTCGGGCCTGTCCGGCAACGTGGCGAGAAACGCCTCACCGCGCCGTCGCGTGGCGCTACTGATCGCGTCGGTTGAAAGCGCAGACTGAAACGAGCCGGGGAAGCCGCCGTTGTCATTTGCGGTGAGTGCCGCCATCACGGCGTCGGGACCGTTACCAAGCTCTGCGAGCCGGAGGAATGAATCGAACTCGCTTATCGAGAGAATCAGGTACGGCAGGTGGGCGCAGCCGTCCTTCGCGAGCAGATCGCGGACCTTGCCACGGAAAAGTAGACCATTCCCGGTTGGAATGCAGCCGTAGGTGACCACGATTCCGTAGCAATCCCGCGCGCTCAATCCGAGTCCAGCCCACTTCCCGGCGCGGATGGCCTCGGCGTGGTCGGTCAACTGCCGAACGGCAGCCGCCACGCGCGCGACCAGCGTGTCCGTGTCGGCAGGGTCGCCCATCATCAGCAGTTTCATGCTCGGCCGGAGAGCCTTGCACTCGATCAGGACGGTGGCGACGTCGCCGAGAATCGCGTGATCGGCTTTCTTGGATTCGCGCAGTTCGCGGCCTTGCTGAGAGACGCTCGGCTCCGACCACACACGCTCCTTGCCGCAAGCACTCCGGGCAATGTCGCCGACGAGGTCTGCAAAGCGATAACCGAATGGGCGCGTGAAGTTCTCGCCGTCCGCCTCCAAGGCGTCGTAGTACATCCCGAGGGTGGTCCGTGCGATGACGAGCTGCGGGTCCGCAGTGACGAATCGTGCGCCTCCGATGTCGATCATGGGAAACCGTCTCAGAAGGTTGAAGCGGTAGAGGTCGTAGCGAGAGTCCGCCGTCGGCATTGTCGATTCTCGTGACCGTCGCTTGAAATCGGATGGCGTGCAGGACGCCAGTTCGATGAAGCGGCTCCAGTTGTCCGCAACCCCTGCACCGACTTCCGACGAACGATTCGCAACAAGGTCAGTCGTGATCGTTCCCGCGAGCTTCACTCGACCGCTGTTGGCCATGCGAAGCGCTCCCGCAACAAAGCCGGCGCGCATGAAAACGGCCGGGCACATCCGCAGCAGATCCTGCACTCTTGCAGGAATGTCCACGGCTTCGTCCGCGCCGCGCGGCATGTCGTCGGTGAACAGCGCCACCGCAAGGCCATACGTCTGCAATAGGATGTCGATGACCCGCTGCTGAAGGCCCAGATACCGGATGGCCCAGCCGGTCGGATCAGACTGCGCCCAGCCGGGATCCTCCATCGCCGGATCGTGATCGAGGATTTCCCAGAGCAGTCCAAACAAGCGCTTGAAGTCCTCGGTTCCCATCTTGCGATTGCTCGGGCCGAGGCTCTGCAAGAGGCACTGCCGGGCGGCGAGATGGACCAGAAACGGAGCGGGCGGGAGCCGAAACTGGCCCACGAGGTTGCGGATTACTGGATCGCTTTCTTCTCCACGCCACGCGGCGAGCACGTGATTGCAGAAGAGCAGCGAGCTCTCGATGTCGATGGGGCGCAGCAGCTCCCCGAGACGCTGGTACTGGCGTTTCATGTTGAACGGCGCCGGCGACATTCGGGCATTGTTGGAGGGGGAATCATCGGCACTCGGACGCGCGAAACAAACTCTGTCGCCAAGCGCGGCTGTTCCCGCGGGCATGGCTGCCGACGGTCGTTGTCCAAGTACCTACGCCACGGGGTGCCGCCGTGGCCAGAGCCAGACTCCGCCAACTTCGGCACATTCCGCCAAGGTTCCGGCGTTGGCCGACTCTGGCGAACATGGCGAACTGTGGACAACAGGGCCGCTGGTCCGGGGGTGGCGAACCGGCACGTTCAGCGCCCCGGGGTGGACGCCTGCACCATCGCCGCTATGCCGGCGCGGACGGCGGGCGGGAGCGCCGGCCATGCCGCGACGACGGCGGCTAGGTCGGCAGGAAACGGGGGTTCGGCCCCGGGCGCTGCTGCTGGCGCTGCTGGGACGGGCGGGATGTCGCGCAAGTCCCCGTCTTGTCGGGGGTTCGGGCTTTCGCCCCGTTGACTGTCGATCCGGTGGTTGCGGGTTCGAGTCCCGTCCGCCTCGCTTGAAACCTCCGCGTTGGCAGCCGATGACACGGGTTGCCCAGGAGCGCACAAATCCCGACGTTTACGCGAGTTGCGGCGGCCTTCCGAGGCCGCCGCGGTGCGTTTTGCGGCGCTCGCGTCGTTGGCGGGGGATGACGCGGAATGGCCCGGATTGACCTCGGCGCGCTGCTGCGGGGGCTGCGATTCCTGGTCGCCATTTGGCGCTATCCGAAGCGAGGATGCCGGGCCAGTTCCCGCCTCGTTGGGCGACGTTGGCCCGTGGGGGGGACCAGCCCGCTCGCGCCCGCGGCCGTGCGGTGGAGGTGCTCGCGTAGGTCGGAGAGTCCCCAGCGGACGATCCGCTTGCCCAGCCGCATCGGCGCGGGAATCTCTCCCGTCTGTGGCATCCGCCAGACGGTACGGTGGTTTGCCGTAGACCGTTCCACGCACTGCGTCGCCCCCTCGCCGTGAAGCGTGGGACCGTCGACGCCGACCATCGGGCCCGCCGCGTGTGAGTGCGAGCGTCGATGGCCCGCTGATGCCAGAGGAAGGGGAAGCCCCTTCCTCCGGCACCTCCATCCCCCGAAAGAGCAAGCCCGCCGAAACGACGCGGCCTCCCCTCTTCGCCCCAACGGGGCGACGGGAAAGCGTGACGATTCAATGGTCCCGCCCCGGAGGGGCGGAGGAGTTGCACGGCGCCTGAAACCGACCGACAGATCAGCCTCCTACTTGCTCCAGCCAATCCCGAACATTCATCGCGACACGCTCCATGTCGTTCATCGTGAGTTCCCCAGCGTGCATGATCACGTTCCGCGAGCGTTCGACGGACTTGAATATCTGCCGTGCCCAATCAATGGATGGGAGGTGATCCTCGAAGTGCAGCCAATTGTTTTTGACGATTGAAGGCAGATCACTCATCTGGCAGAAAAAAATCATGGAGCTACCGCGACTGCCATGGTAAAGATGCTGTTTCTCTTCCTCTTTTCGTTTCCCGGCGTCTTTGCGAGCGGATTCGGGAACAGCCTTTTCCCACCAGTCAGCCCCGACGGCTTCAATGAGGCGGTCTTGAATGAACTTGCGTGCGGAATTCTCAAATGCGGCGATCGTGGTGTAGACAACCGCCATTTTCTCGGCGGAGTTCAAGAAGTCCTTGTCGAACCCCGAGCGAGGCATCGCCGTTTGTTGGATTCGGTCGTCCAAGCGGAGACATGGATCGGGGTGCCGGGGGGCGTGTAGCGCAGGGCGTTGTCCACGAGATTGTGGATGACCTGGGGCAAGAGGGCGTTGTCCACCCGCACGAGGGGGAGGTCGGCGGGGATACGGGTCTGGAAGGGGCGGGCGCGCAGTGCATCCCGAAGCCGAGACAGGCCGGCGCCGATGATCTCTTCCACGCTCGTCCACTCGCGGCGGAGTTCAACACTGCCCGCCTCCAGGCGGGTGGCGAACATGAGGTTGGCGATGAGGTCGCTCAGGTGCTCGGCCTCCTTGACGATGCTGTCGACCAACTCGGCGCGGGCGTCTTCGGGGAGCACGCTGCCGGTCTGGAGGGCCGTGGCGGCGCCGGCGATGGTGGCCAGCGGCGTGCGAAGGTCATGGGAGACGGAACTGAGCAGCGCGCTGCGGAGGCGCTCGGATTCGGCCTCGATGCGGGCGGTCTGTTGGCCCTCGATGAGCGTCACGCGCTCCAAGGCAAGCGAGATCTGGTTCACGAAGGTGTCCAGGAGCACCCCCCTCCCTCTCGGCCCCGTGTCGAGCGTTCCCGCGTCTCGAAGCCGAAGGGCCAGCACGCCGATCTTGCCTTGCGAGGCGACCAGCGGCTGGAACCGGCCCGCCCCGCCCGCGGACCCCGGGAGCGCTTGCGTGCCGTTGCCGGCGGGTTTGGCGTGATCGAAGGCCCAGCGCGCCACGCCCTTTTCGCGGCCGCCTGCTTCATCGAGCCAGTCGGGCGATCCGGCGGCGGCGATGACCTCCATGTCCGCGGGGCGGTCGGGGACCGGCACGAGCAGCGCGGCGTCGGCGTCGAAGGTGTCATGGGCATGGCGGACGGCGACCGTGGCCACCTCCCGGCGGTCGCGGGCCGCCGCGAGTTCCCGCGACATCGCGTAGAGCAGCGAGGTGCGGCGCTCGCGGTCGCGCGCGGCGTCGGCCAGGCCGCGCAGACGCGTCGTGAGGTTGGCGATGAGGAGTCCAACCGCGAGCATGACCGCGAAGGTGAGCAGGTACTGCACGTCGGAGACGGCGAACGTGTTCCGGGGCGGGACGAAGAAGAAGTCGAACGCGGCGACGCCGAGCACCGCGGCGAGCACCGACGGCCCGCGTCCCAGCCAGACCGCCGCGACGACCACGACCGCGAGGTAGAGCATGGCGATGTTGGCCAGGTCGAGTCGTTCGAGGAGGACGCGGCCAAGCAGGGTGCTGGCGATGACGAGGCCGAGTGCCCCCGCGTACTGCCCGGGCCCGGATCGATGGCGTTCTCCTGCGCCCAGCCACGCGGAAAGGCGCCCGCCGGCCGGTCGCTCGGCGTGGGCGTGGGTGAGGGTGGTGGTGGTGGGGGGGTGGGGGGGTGGGGGGGTGGGGGGGGTGGGGGGGGTGGGGGGGTCGCCCCGGATGACGTACACGTCGATGTCGCCGCTGATGGCGATGAGGTTGTGCACGAACGAGCCGAAGAACGCCTCCCGAATGCGAGATCGCCCGGTCTTGCCGACGACGATCTTGCTGACGTTCCGTTCGCGGGCGAGGCCGACGAGTTCGGCCGCGGCGTTCTCGCCGGTGGTGGTCACGGTCTCCGCGCCGAGGCTCTGGGCCAGCCGGAGCGTCTGCCCGATGCGATCACGGCCGGCCTCGGAGAGATGGGCGGTGCGCGGTGTCTCGACGTACACGGCGAGCAAATCAGCGTGCAGCCCGGCGGCCATGCGCTTGGCGGCGCGCACGATCTTCCCCGACGAGGGCGCGGGGCTGACGGCGACCATGATGCGTTCGGCGGCGGGCCAGATGGCGCGGATGCCCTTGCCGCGCTTGTACTCCTGCATCTGCCGGTCCACCCACTCGGCGGTGCGGCGCAGGGCCAGTTCGCGGAGGGCGGTGAGGTTGCCGGGCCGGAAGAACCCGCCGGGCCCGCGGGCCGCCTGGGCGCTCTCGGGCACGTAGACCTTTCCCGCCTTGAGCCGCTCCAGGAGCACCTCGGGGGGCAGGTCCACCAGTTCGATCTCGTCGGCCTCGTCGATGACCGAGTCAGGGACGGTCTCGCGGACGCGGACACCGGTGATCTGGGCGACGACGTCGTTGAGCGATTCGATGTGCTGGACGTTGAGCGTGGTGTAGACGCCGATGCCGGCCGTGAGGAGTTCCTCGACATCCTGCCAGCGCTTCTCGAAGCGAGAGCCGGGCGCGTTGGTGTGCGCCAGTTCGTCGAGCACGATGATCTCGGGCCGGCGGCGCAGGGCGGCGTCGAGGTCGAACTCGTGGAGCGTGACGGGAGAGGCCGAGCCGTCGGGCCCCCCCGCACCGCGATACTCCACGCTTCGGCGCGGCAGGATGTCGGGGCCCAGGAGCATCTGCTCGGTCTCGGTGCGGCCGTGGGTCTCGACCAGGCCGATCACCACGTCCACCCCGTCGCGGGCGAGGCGCTGCACGGCGGCGAGCATGGCGTAGGTCTTGCCGACGCCGGGGGCGGCGCCGAAGAAGACCTTGAGCCGGCCCCGGCCGCGGCGAGCCTCTTCGCGCTGCGCACGGGCCAGGAGATCGGCGGGGTCGGGACGGGCGCTGGGCATGGCACGGGCATCGTAGTGGAAGTGGCAGGGCCGGCGCATCAGCGCGGCGTAAGGATGGCGTCCCGCCGCCGTCCCCCAGTGGGCCCGGGGTCGTCCGCAACGTGCCGGGGGAACGCCCCGGCTCGCGTGGGGGATGCCGCGTCTCGCTGGGGGGGCTCCGCCCCCCCGGCGGGGAATCCCGCGTGGTTCCCGCGGGCTTCCCCAAAGTCGATGCGGGATCCCGCCGATGAATCGCGGGGGCCCGCCCCCCCACCGCGGGCCGGAGTCCGCGACCTACGGACAGGAGTCCGCGACCTACGGACAGGAGCCCGCCGCGTCCGCTCGCCCCGCGAGCGTGCCCGGACGCGAAAGGACGATCCCCATGCCCCACGATTACATCCCCCGGCCCGACGGCGACTTCGAGTTGCGAACGCGGTTGTTCAACACGTACGCGCCTGGCGGCAAACGAAAGCCCAGGATGCGCCCCGAGCAACTGGTGGACCCTGCCACCGCGAAGGAACTCCAGATACAGGAGAACGACTTGTGGCTCTGTGCCCAGGCGATCGCGCACGGAATGGTGCTGGTGACGAACGACCGCATGACGCAAATCCGCGACGTCGCATCTGGCATGAGTCCTGGGCTGCTCATCCAGAACTGGACAACGGCCGGCACCGCGTCTATCCCGAGTTGAATCAATGCCGGGGCTGCCGCCCCCGGCACCCCCGCTTTCGATCCGAAGGCGGAGCCACCAGGCGCAGGGGGCTGTATCCTCCGGGCAGGGAGAGGTGCGGAGAGGGCGGCACGCCCCGCCAAGCAGAGCAAGGATGAGGCGCGGTCGGGCCTGACCGCCGCCATCCGCCCGCTCGTCCGCCGCGTGCAGGCGTCGAGCGTCGTGAGCGACGCGGAGAAGGCCGCCCTGGGGATCACCGTGGCCCAGCAGCCCGGGCCGATCGGCCCGCCGACGACGTGGGGGGGCGTGCCCATCTGTTCCATCGAGTGCGGGGCGCGCCTCGAGCACACCCTGCGCTTCGTCGATGAGCAGACCCCGACCCGCCCCCCCACCAAGGCCAAGCCCGCGGGCGTGCTCGGCCCAAACTAAAATCGAGCAATCTGGAACAAGGTCGGCGAGACGCCGCCCGTGAACGAGAGCGAACTGCGCTTCGTGGCCGTCGATACCAACGCGCCGTTCGTCCTCAACTTCCCCAGCGCCGACGGCGGGAAGACCGCGTACTACTGGCTCCGCTGGGTGTCGCCGACGGGCGAGCGCGGGCCGTGGGGCGAGCAGAGCCAGGCGACGATCGCGGCGTAAGCGTGTGATTCCGTCCCGATGACTTCCAGCGCCCTCGGCCCGGCCGGGGGCGTTGTTCATTGCACGGGCGCGGCGGCGTCCAGGTCGAGGTTGAGTTCGAGCACGTTCACCACGGGCTCGCCCAGCACGCCCAGGGCGCGGCCTTCGGTGTGCTGGGCGACCAAGGCCCGCACGGCGTCTTCGGTGAGGCCGCGGGCCTTGGCGATGCGCGGGAGTTGGTATTCCGCGGCGGCGATCGAGATGTGCGGGTCCAGCCCGCTGGCGGAAGAGGTCACCAGGTCGATGGGGAGGCCCCGGGCGGTGCGGGGGTCGCCGCGGGGCGCGGGCCGCACATAGCCGACGGCGGCGTCGGCGGCGCGAAGCGCCTCGATGCGCGCCGTCGCGTTGTCCACCAGCGTGGGGTTGGTCGGCCCGAGATTCGAGCCCGAGGAACCCGTGCCGGTGCTGGCGTTGAACGAGGTGTATGGGACCGGCCCCGTGGCCGAGAGGCGGCCCCAGAAGTACCGCGCGGCGACCTTGGGCTCCGCGGCGCTGAAGTCCTGGCCGATGAGCGATGAGCCGACCGCCTGGCCGTCCTTGATAATGATCGAGCCGTTGGCCTGCCGCGGAAAGACGGCCTGCGCGACGCCTGTGACGGCGAGCGGATACAGCACGCCGGTGACCAGCGTGAGGGCGGCGAAGATCACAAGGGCGGGGCGGAGGAGGGAGTGCATGGTGGTTTCTCGACGGGGGGGGGTCTGTGAGAAGAAGGCACCGAGGCAGACGGCATCAAGGCATCAGGTGAAGAGAGAAATGCACAGGTCGATGAGTTTGATCCCGATGAACGGCGCGATGAGGCCGCCGAGGCCGTAGATCAGCAGGTTGTTCCGCAGCAGCACCGACGCCTGGACGGGCGTGTATTTCACGCCGCGGAGGGCGAGGGGGATGAGGGCGACGATGATGAGGGCGTTGAAGATGACCGCGGAGAGGATGGCGGTCGCGGGGTTCAGCCGCATGATGTTCAGGGCGTCGAGTTCGGGATAGGTCGCGGCGAAGGCGACGGGGATGATGGCGAAGTACTTGGCCACGTCGTTGGCGATGGAGAAGGTCGTCAGCGAGCCGCGGGTCATGAGCAGTTGCTTGCCGATCTGGACGACCTCGATCAGTTTGGTGGGGTTGCTGTCGAGATCGACCATGTTGCCGGCTTCCTTCGCGGCCTGGGTGCCGGTGTTCATGGCGACGGCGACGTCGGCCTGGGCGAGGGCGGGGGCGTCGTTGGTGCCGTCGCCGGTCATGGCGACCAGCCGCCCGCCCTGCTGGTACTCGCGGATGAGTGTGAGTTTGGCCTCGGGGGTCGCCTGGGCGAGGAAGTCGTCGACGCCCGCCTCGGCGGCGATGGCGGCGGCCGTGACCGGGTTGTCGCCGGTGATCATCACCGTCTTGATGCCCATGCGACGGAGTTCGGCGAAGCGTTCGGCGATGCCGCCCTTGACGATGTCCTTGAGTTCGATGACGCCCAGGGTGCGGCCGCCTTTACCTTCCGCGACGACAAGGGGTGTCGAGCCGCGCGTGGCGACCTCATCGACGACGCGGCGGGCGAGGTCGCTGGGCCGACCGCCCATGCGTGTCACGTACCCCTCGATGGCGTCCGCGGCTCCCTTGCGGATATCCCGGCCGTGCACATTGACGCCGCTCATGCGGGTCTGAGCCGAGAAGGGCGTGAAGGTCGCGCCGAGTTCGTGGATATTCCGTTCGCGCAGGCCGTGCTTCTTGGCCAGAACGACGATGCTGCGGCCTTCAGGAGTCTCGTCGGCCAGGGAGGCGAGTTGGGCCGCGTCGGCGAGTTGCTCCACCGTGGCGCCGTCCACGGGGATGAAGCGGCTCGCCTGCCGGTTGCCGAGGGTGATGGTGCCGGTCTTGTCGAGCAGCAGGACATCGACGTCGCCGGCGGCTTCGACCGCCCGGCCGCTGGTGGCGATGACGTTGGCCTGCACCAGGCGGTCCATGCCGGCGATCCGGATCGCCGAGAGGAGTCCGCCGATGGTCGTTGGGATGAGGCACACCAGCAGCGCGGCCAGAACCGTCACCGTGACGGGGGAGCCACTCTCCGCCGCGTTCACCGCGTAGATCGAGAACGGCAGCAGCGAGACGCAGGCGAGCAGGAAGATGATCGTGAGCGTGGCAAGCAGGATGTCCAGGGCGATCTCGTTCGGGGTCTTGTGACGCTTTGCCCCTTCGACCATCGCGATCATGCGGTCGAGGAACGACTCGCCGGGGTTGGCGGCGATGCGGACGACAATCCAGTCCGAGAGCACGGTCGTGCCGCCGGTGACCGACGAGCGGTCGCCCCCCGTCTCGCGGATGACGGGGGCGGATTCACCAGTGATGGCGGACTCGTTGACCGACGCGATGCCCTCGATGACCTCGCCGTCGCCGGGGATCATCTCCCCGGCCTGCACGAGCACCATGTCGTCCTTGCGGAGACTGGCGGCGGACGTCGGGGTTTGGCGCGCGTCGCTTCTGGGCGCATCGAGTTTGCGGGCGGTGACATCGCGGCGTGTTTTTCGAAGGCTGGCTGCCTGGGCCTTGCCGCGTCCTTCGGCCATCGCCTCGGCGAAGTTGGCAAAGAGCACCGTGAACCACAGCCACGCCGACACCATCAGGATGAACCCGGCGGACGCCTCCCCATTCCCCACCAGGGCGTGAACCCCCAGGAGCGTCGTGAGCAGGCTGACGACCCACACCACGAACATCACCGGGTTGCGCACCTGCACCCGCGGGTTCAGTTTGGCCAGCGCGGAACGGATAGCGCCGCGAACGATGGCGGGATCGAAGAGCGCGTGGGCGGCGGTGGTGTGTGACATGGGTGGACCTCAGCCTCCGTGCAGCGCCAGGTACTCGACGATCGGCCCCAGCGCGAGCGCCGGGACGAAGGTGAGCGCGCCGACGATGATGACGACCATGATGAGCATGACCACGAAGACGGGCGTGTGCGTCGGGAGAGTGCCCGCGGTGGCGGGGACGGGCTTCTTCGCCGCCAGCGACCCCGCCGCGGCCAGGACCGGGACGATGATCCAGAACCGGGCGAAAAACATGCAGAGTCCCAGGGCGATGTTGTTGAAGGGGTTGTTGGCGCCGTACCCGGCGAAGGCCGAGCCGTTGTTGTTCGAGGCCGAGGAGTAGGCGTAGAGGATCTCACTAAAGCCGTGGGCGCCGGGATTCGTGACGTTGGTCTGATTGCCCGGCCACAGGCAGGCCGCCGCCGCGCCGATGAGCACGAGGGCGCAGGGCACAAGCACCGCGATGGCGGCCATCTTCATCTCGAACGGTTCGATCTTCTTTCCCAGGTATTCGGGTGTGCGTCCGACCATGAGGCCGGCGATAAAGACCGCCACGATGACGAACATGAGCATGCCGTAGAGGCCCGATCCGACGCCGCCGAAGACGACTTCACCGAGTTGGATGAGCCACGTCGGCGCCATGCCCCCCAGGGGTGTGTAGGAGTCGTGCATGGAGTTGACGCTGCCGTTGCTCGCGGCGGTCGTCGCCGTGGCCCAGAGCGCCGAGTTGGCGATGCCGAAGCGGGCTTCCTTGCCCTCCATGTTGCCGCCGGGCTGCAAGCCGCTGGCCGCCTGATCGACGCCGAGCGGCGCCAGCCTCGGGTTGCCGGCCTGTTCGGCCCAATAGCACACGCCCAGGAGCACGACGAAGACCGCCACCATCGCGGCCAAGACCGCCCATCCCTGCCGACGGTCGCCGACCATCTCACCGAACATCCAGCACGACGCCGCGCCGATGAGCAGAATGGCGAGCACTTGAAGGAGGTTCGAGATCGGAGTCGGGTTCTCCAGCGGGTGCGACGAGTTGACGTTGAAGAACCCGCCGCCGTTGGTGCCCAGTTGCTTGATGGCCACCTGCGAGGCGGCCGGGCCGAGGGGGATGACCTGCTGCTGGACCTGGACGTGCTTGGTCATCGGCGTGCCGTCGGGCCCGCTGACCGCGTTGCCCGACTCGTCCATGACCGGGTCGTCGTACCCCGTGGGGTGCACAAGCGAGACGCCCTGGTACGGCCTGAACGTCTGCACGACCCCCTGGCTCACGAGCACCACCGCCAGCAGGAGCGACAGCGGCAGCAAGATGTAGAGCGTGCTGCGAGTCAGATCAACCCAGAAGTTGCCGATCGTTGCCGACGACCGCCGCGCCAGCCCGCGGATCAGGGCGACCAGCACGGCCATGCCGGTGGCGGCTGACACGAAGTTCTGGACGCCAAGTCCCAGCATCTGGGTCAGGTACGACATCGTCGTCTCGCCGCCGTAGCCCTGCCAGTTGGTGTTCGTGACGAACGAGACGGCGGTGTTGAATGAGGAGTCGGGCGTCACCGCCGCCATTCCCTGCGGATTGACGGGCAGCATGGCCTGGAGCCGTTGAAGGCCGTACACCACCAGCATGCCCACCCCGCTGAAGATCAGCACGGCGGAGGCGTAGGTCTTCCAGTGCATCTCCGACTCGCGCCGAACACCGGCGACTCGGTAGATGAACCGCTCCACGGGGCCGAGGACGCGGTCGAGTCCGCACGGCTTGTCCTGGTAGACGCGCGCCATGAACCAGCCCAGCGGCTTGACGAGTGCCAGCAGCGCGCCCAGGTAGAGCGACAGTTGGAGGATCGCATTGACAGGGGGGGCGGTCATTGGAACCACTCCGGCTTGAGGAGTGCGCCCAGGAGGTACACGAGCAGCCCGAGCGCGACGACGGCGCCGAGGACATAGATCCAGGTCATGGCTTGCCCTCGATCTGCGAGGAGTTCTCGCGGGACACCAGGCTCGAGCACAGCCGGACGAGACCGAAGGTCAGCGCCAGGCACGCCAACAGGATCGTGAGGGGGAGCAGGTCGTTCATGCCGAAGTCCTCGCATCAAGACGACAGAGTGTCGGTCGGCGAGAAGCCGGCGTCGATCAACACGACATCAAAAGGCGCCCGCTGGGCATAAGGAACGCATAAAGGCACGAGGCGCTGACGCCTTCAACTCAATCTCGATTACACGATCGCCGCCTTCCACCACGGCACAATCCAGGAGGACACGGGACTCATCCTCCAGCCCGCGCTCGGGCGGACCGTCAACCTCGATGGACGCCGGCCCGCACATGGACGCGCTGCGGACGATGGCCGGGTGAGGCTGTATCCTTCTTTATGAACGGTACGGCTTGGAGTCGGGTGGAGGTGGGTGACCTCTTGGCGGGGGTGTTTGAGCGTGTGCTGGGCGTGCCGGCTCGCTGGGGCGGCTCGGCGCCGGGGCGCGTCAACATCATCGGCGAGCACACCGACTATAACGACGGATTCGTGATGCCGATCGCGATTTCCCAGCGGTGCTTCTGCATGGGTGCGCCGCGGGCGGCGGGATTGGAACGGAACGGGAACGCGGCGGCGGGCTCGGCTCGTGCGCGGCCCACGGGGCTTGGGAAGGTGTGCACCGTGTCGCTCCCGCTGGAGAGCGGTCCGCCCGACGTGCGCGAGTCTGAAGTGGATTTCGAGGCGCTTGGCACGCGCGGGTCCGACTATGTGGCATCGCTGGGCGAGGGCGACCGATGGGCGCGATACGTCGTGGGAGTCTTCGAGTTGTTTGGGCGGGCCTGCGCGGCGCGCGGGAACCCAGCACCGGGGCCGATGGACATCCTGGTGGGGTCGGACGTTCCGGTGGGAGCCGGGCTGTCCAGTTCAGCGTCGCTGGAGGTCGCGGTGTGCACGATGCTGGAGCAGGCCAGCGGGGTGCGGCTGGAGAAGATCGAGAAGGCGCGGCTGTGCCAGCGGGCTGAGCACGAGTACGCGGGCGTGCCGTGCGGGATCATGGATCAGTACGCGTCGATCTACGGCGAAGCCGGGCGGGCTCTGCTGCTGGATTGCCGGTCCTGCACGCACACGCCGGTGGTGTTGCCGGGCGAGCAGGACGCGGAGGGCGGAGCGGCGCTGGTGGTCGTCAACTCGAACGTGCACCATGACCTGGCGATGGGGGAATACGCGAAGCGCCGCCGGGCGTGCGCGGACGCCGCGGCGATGCTGGGGGCGCGTTCGCTGCGCGAGGTTGATGTGCGGAGCGATCGGGTGCAGCGAGCGATCGCCGAACTACCTGAAGACCTGTACCGGGTGACGATGCACGTGCTGTCTGAGAACCAGCGCACGCAGCGGGTGGCGCAGGCGTGTGAGCGGGTGTCGCAGGGTCGCACGACGTGGAAGCGAGCCCTGCCGGAGATCGGGCAGATCATGGTGGAATCGCACGAATCGTTGCGGGATCAGTACCGAGTATCGTGCCCGGAACTCGACGCGCTGGTGGAGATCAGCGTGGGTGCGCGCGGGGTGTACGGGGCCCGGATGACGGGGGGCGGATTCGGCGGGTGCATCGTGGCGCTGGTCCGCACGTCGAAGATCGATGAGATGCGGGAGACGGTGGAGCGCGAGTATCGACGGCGCACGGGGAAGGGTTGCACGGCGTTCGTGGTCAAGGCGGGTCCCGGGGCGGCGGAGATGTCGCTTCACTGACGGCCGCCGGGTCGATCTGGCGGAGGTAGTCCCAGGTGTAGAGCCCCGTGCGGTGGCCGTCGGAGAACTCGATGCGCAGGGCGTAGTTTCCCATGATTTCGGCGCTCAGTGCCGTGATCGTCGCGCCCGCCGGGATGGAGCGGGAAGGGAGCACGGTGAGGGGGTTGGATTCCATCTGCTGCCGAAGTTCGCGCTGCTCGGCGGAGGGCGACATGCGCCGGAGGTAGGCGATCGAGTAGTACGACGTCGATCCGTCGGCCCACTCAATGGTGAGCCCGCGGTCCTTCTTCAGGTCGATGTGAGCGGGGGGATTCATGTGAATGTGAGGTGTCGTGGTGCGAACACGTCGATGAGTGGGGGTTATGGTGGCGGTGGAGTGTCGGCAGGCGGTGTGCCACCGGGCGCCTTGGCGGCGCACGCGAGCGCCTCGCGGATGCGTCGTTCGAGCATCGCGAGCGAGTCGGCGCTACCCGGTGGTTCAAGCGGGATCACGCCGCACATGGAACGATCGCGCTTGATGATGACGATCGCGGCGCGGGCATCGGGGGCGAATCGGTCGATACTGCCGGCGGGGGTCGAGCACCAGACGACGTCGTTTCCCCATTCGTGCCGGCCCAGAGCGATCTTGGTGCGCACGTGATCATCCGGTTGATTCATGACGAGCACGACCTGCGTGACGAACGGCGGGATCGCGGGCGCGGTGGGAGCGGGGGGGGGCGCGGTGGACTGGATCGTCGCCAGGAGTTTGGCCGCGGAGCGAGCGGCGGGATTGTCGAACGCCTGATTGACCGCGGGTGGCGCCGGGTTGGTCGGCGGTGGTTCAGGCGGGTGGGCATCCGGCGGGAGGTCGGGCGTCTCGCGCACGAAAAGGAGCGCCAGGCGCTCGGGGTCGCCCGCGGCGACTTTCTTGAGGAACGCCTCGGTCGTGACCCAGGGGTTGCTCCTGGCGTCCTGAAAGACGATGTCGGGGAACGTCGCCGCGTTCGCCGCATCGGCCCTGGGGGGCGCCAAGTCGGCAAGGGCGGCGACGCGTGCGCGGCCCGCCGTGGAGACCGGCCATGAATGCCGGTCAAGGGATCGCTCGGGGCGGATGCGAAGTTCGAGTTCGATTTTGCCGCCGTCGATCTCGGCGGTGAAGCGTTTGAGTCGGCCGGTCGATTCATCGAATGTCGCGGAGGTCTTGCCGCTGGGGATGGTAGGCTCTCCCGGACCCGGGACGGACACGGGCTCGCATGTGCCGTCGATGATGATGTCGCCCGGGGCGCGGCGCGGGTCCTTGCTGGCGCTGGTCCAGAGGATGCTGGGGGTGTACGGCGTGAGCCAGCGCATGGGCCGGCCAGCGGCGGCCTGAAGGTCCGGGTCGAGCGCGAGGGCGAGTTGGGGCACGGGAAGAGGCAAGAGTGCGTCGGCGAGTTTCTGCACGTTCAGCACCCCCTCGACCGGGTGCTCGTACATGCAGGCCGAGTTACGTTCGTGCACGGCGACGAGGCTCGGTCGGCCCTCGGGAGCCGCGGGCGAGAGCGTCCAATAGACGGTGAGCAGGTCGAGTTCGAGCCGGCACGTGTGGGGATGTTTCGTGCCGCTGCCCGGATCGAGGCGGACGATGAAGGACTCGCGCAGGGGCGCGCTGACGCCGCGGCGGACGATGACTTCGACAAACTCCTCGGTGACGCCGGTGGTGTAAGCGGATCGGAGCGAGAGGAGAGCCAAGTCCAGGTCCACGGGTTCGGGCGCGGCCGACGCCGACGCGGCGCGAGCCAAGGCCATGAGGGCCACGACGACGATCGCGCAACGGCGAACGCGGGGAGCAATGAGGAGCGGTGACCGACGGGTCATGGCTCCCCCCCCGACCGGCGGGCGCGGACGTCGGCAAGGAGATCGGCGACGGTGTGCGGCGGATGCCCGTTTGTGCCCGGGACGAGCAGGCGCGGCGCGATCTGCGCCAGGGGCGCCAGGACAAACTCCCGCTGGTGGAGGCGTGGGTGGGGGAGACAGAGATATTCGGAATCGAGCACGGCGTCGCCGAAGGTGAGCAAGTCCAGGTCGATGGTGCGCGGCGCGGCGCGGTGGGCGGCGTCGCGCACGCGGCCCATGCGTCGCTCGATTCCGAGCAGGGCCTCGAGCAACGCCGCCGGGTCGAGCAGCGTCTTCACGACCGCCGCCCCGTTGAGGTATGGACCTCCCAGAGCGGCGGCTGTCACGGCGACGCCCGGCTCGATCGGTTCCGCGTTCGTCTGGATGATGGCCGAACGCACCAGCACACGAGAGCGCGGCAAGCCGGCCAGTTCGACCAGCGCGCGCGCCAGGTGCGCCTGTCGGTCACCGACATTACTTCCCAGCGCGATAGCGGCGAGAGTGCCCCGGGAGGAGTCCACGAGAGAAGGATATGTCACTCGGGGGCGACGCCGTACGCGCGGCGGTGTTCCCGTTCCATCCGGCACGATGGGTGGGCATACGATGGCGGGCGAAGGACTCGCACCGCCGCAATGCGGGGGACGCGCGATTGCGGCAGGCCAACATGAGGGCCCGAACATGCGAAAGCGCGACAAGGTATCTCTCTCGCTTCCATCCCTGTTTTTGCGGTTGATGTTGGCGGTCATCTTTATTTGGGCGGGGCTGGGCAAGGTGCGGGCCAGGGACCACGTGGATCCGGAGTCGGCGGCGATCCTTGCGAACATGGGGGTGGTGCGGGCGCCCGCGGCGCCCAGCGGCGGCGGCAACACCCCGGCCGCGCCGCTTCCTGCTTCCGCCAAGCCGCCGGAACCGGCAGAGACGACCAAGCCCGAGAAACCGGCGGAGACTCCGGCGAACGAGCCGACCAAGAAGCCCGAGGGGAAGCCCACGGAGAAGCCCGACGCGCCGCCGGACGCGGGGCGAAGCGGTTCGGCCGCGGGGCTCGGGGTGCTGGCGCTCATGGTGCAAGAGGGGACGCCGGGACCGAAGCACTTGGCGACGCCGCCGGCCAAGCCGGCCGATCAAACTTCGCCGGGGGCGGCGACGCCGCCCGGGCACAGCGCGGCGGAGTTTCCCGACGGCGCTGATGTTCGGCGTGTCAACCTGCTGGCGCTGGGGATTCACCACGCCGCCAACCCGAGCCCCGGGCCGGACGGCTTGACACCCAAGCCGACGTGGCCCAAGAGCCTCGGGACGGGGCGCCAGCCGGTGTACCTCGCGTGGGCGGTGGCGCTCACGGGACTCGTCGGGGGGGCGTTCCTGTTGCTCGGGTTGCTGACGCGGTTGTGTTCGCTGGGCGTCGCGGGCGTCATGCTCGGGGCGATGTGGCTGACGCAGATCGGGCCCGCGATCGCGACCGGGAAGACGGTGCTGGGGTTCCTGCCGCAGTACCCGACGTTCGGCGAGCAATGGTCGCACCTGCTAATGCAGTTCGCGCTGTTCATGGCGGCGATGGCGCTGTTCTTCGCCGGGCCGGGGCTCCTGGCGCTGGACAACGCATTTTTCGGCGGACGGGCGCGCCGGCAGGACGGCGACGATCATGATGGTGAGTAGGTTCCGTCCCGGCTGGCGCGTGCCTCGGTGGGTTTCGGCGAGAAACTCGTCGTGGGCAGTGTCGATCGCGATGCACGTCGTGGTGTCGGCGGCGCTGGCGGTTTCGCTCTGGGGACTTTCATCCAGACCAGACCGGGGCACCGCACCGGTCGTGTCGTTCTCGCAGCCGGCGCCGTCGGAAAACCGGGATTCGCCCGTCCCTCCCAGTCCGGCGACCGCGGGCATTGGTCCGGGCGCAACCAGAGCGCCGTTGATCGAGGCGGAGCGTCCTTCGAGCGTCCCCGAGCAGATTGCGATCGGCGCTGGCGGGGCCGAACTGCCGGCGCTTCCTTCGATCCTCGACGCGGCGCGAGCGCCTCAGGACGGTGTTCCGGTGGCGGCGATCACGTCGGGGCTGCTGTCCAGACCGATCGGGGCCGCGGCCGGCGCCGAGCCGGAGCCCGTGGTCCAGGCCGAGAGTGGGGGGCAGGTGCGGTTCGCGGGGCTCGGGGCGTCGCAGGCGCGCCGCATTGTGTACGTCGTTGACGCGTCCGGGCCGATGGTGACCAGCCTGCCGAACGTGATCGAGGAGATCAAGCGGTCGGCGTCGCATCTGACGGCGTCGCAGCAGTTCGGCGTGATCGTGTTCCGGCATCGCGGCGACGGCGCGCCGAAGTTCGATTCCTTCATGCCCGTGCTGGTGCGCGCCACGCCCGGGGCGCGCCGGCGTCTGAGCGCGTGGCTGCAAACCGTGGAGCCCGGTGGGAGGTCGAACCCGCTGGACGGGCTCAGGGCCGCCTTGGCCATGGACGCCGACGCGGTGTTCCTGCTCTCGCGGAGCATCGAGCGAACCGACGGGGGGGTGTGGCAGATGGAGCGCGGCGCGATCCTGAGCGAACTCGATCGGCTCAACCCCAGGGGGCCGGGCGGTCGGCGCCGAGTGACCATCAAGACCATCCAGTTTCTTGCTGACGATCCGACGGGGATCATGCAGGCGATCGGCGAGGCGCATGGATCGGCAGGGGGCGAAGACGGCGCGCCCGAATCGGGATACGCCGTCATTCGGCGGCAGGACGAGTTGCCGGAGAAGGAGTAGAGACCGGCGTGCTCGCCCAGACGTCTGGGCCCGGCGAGGATTGAACTGTGCGGGCCCGGGCCGTATCGTTGGCGACCCCCACCCGCCCAGCCGAGATTTTCGCATGCACAACGATCTGATCATCGACGTCGGGATGCACAAGGCGTTCGACACGGAGTTCTATCTCAAGAAGGGGTTCCGGGTCGTGGCGATCGAAGCGAATCCGGAGTTGTGCGCGCAGTCGTCCGAGCGGCTTGGCTCGTACGTCGACAGCGGGCGGCTGACGATTCTGAACATCGGGATGCACTCGGAGGAAGGGGAGTTTGACTTTTATGTGAATCTTGAGAAGGACGACTGGAGTTCATTCCTGGGCTGGGTCGGCGCGCGCAACAACACGCAGCACAAGGTGATCAAGGTCCGGTGTACGACGTTTGACAAGGTGCTGGCGGAGTACGGCGTGCCGTACTACCTGAAAATTGATATTGAGCGGCACGACATGCATGTACTGCGGCCGCTGCTGAACTGGCCGGAGAAACCGAAGTACATTTCAGTGGAAGCGCACGAGATCGGGTACGCGGGATGTCTGTGGACGATGGGGTACCGGAAGTTCAAACTGGTGGATCAGAGCAGGCTGACGACGGTGACGTGCCCGAATCCGCCGCTGGAGGGGAACTACGTGGATGCGAAGTTCGACGGGTATACAAGCGGGCCGTTCGGGGAGGAGACGCCGGGGGATTGGCGATCGCTGGAATCGGTGGTGCACCAATACCTGACGCAGATCCACACGCCGGAGGGGAAGGTGCTTTCCGGGAACAGTTGGTTCGATTTCCATGCCAAGCTTGCCTAGGGCGGGGCACGAACGGCGAGCAAACCGCGGCGAGATGAAGTGTCGGGATCCTGCGCGGGCCACATCGAGAGCGCGGCGTCGCGGGAAGTTTGCGCGCGAAAAACAGGAATTCGTGCAACGTAGGGGAGAAGTTCCCAATATGTGTTGACGAACTACGACGGGTGTAGTAGAGTATCTACGACATTTGTAGTGGAGTTTGTCAAGTGAAGCCGGGGCGAGGGGTCGATATGGGAAAGCGCGATTACGAACTGGGTGAAGCGGAACTGGCGGTGCTGCGGGCGTTGTGGGACGCGGGGCCGCAGACGGTTCGCGACGTGATGGCCCGGCTGCACGAGCGGGGCCGGAAGGTGGCGTACACGACGGTGCTGACGTTTCTCTCACGGCTGGAGCAAAAGGGATACGTGGCGAGCGACAAGCGGGAGCAGGCGTATGTGTACCGCGCCAAGGTGACGCGGGACAGTGTGACGCGCTCGCGGGTGCGGATGCTGCTGGACCAGTTGTACGACGGAGCCGCGGGTCCGATGGTGCTGCAACTGATCGAGAACGAGCGGCTATCGAGCGAGGAACTGACGAGGCTGCGCGCGCTGATACAGGAGCTCGACAAGCCGGGGTGATTCAGGAACGCGAGACGAGGATATCGCGCCGGTCGTTTCACGGATTGCGGCGGGGAGGGGACGGATCCGCGTCCTGGAATGAACGTTGGTCGAGTCGGCAGGGCGTCAAAGCGCCTGAGAACCAGCACGCCGGCGCGAAGCGTCGGCCCCATGAGGAAGCCACATGGATCTGGGCACGCGAGCAATGGAGATGGTGTGGGTCGGGGCGCTGGCGGCTCCGCCGCTGACGGTGATCGCCGCGGGCGCGTGCCTGCTGGGACGATGTCGGCCGGCAACGCGGCACGCGCTGTGGGCGGCGGCCCTGGTGTCGTTCATCATGCCGGCGGTGGCGGGGATCGTGTGGCGTGCGGACTGGTTCCAGACGTCGCGGCTGGCGCCGGCGGGGACGGGACCGATCGCGGAGCGAGCGACGGCGAAGGCGCTGGACGCGGCCGCTGAAGCCGAGCGGCACGAAGGGAAGGTACGCCGCGAGTCGGCGGCGCCGGCGGTTCCCGAGCGAGACATGGTGACGCCGGACCTGGCGATCGTTGTTGATCGCGGCGCGGCGCCCCGGGAAGAGTGGGCGCGGCCCGAAGAGGTGATGGGGGTCGTGCTGCCGGCGGTTACGTTCGACGAGGTCGGGCATCGCACCGGGCCGAGCGTCGATACCGAGGGGTTGCAAGGCGTCTGGGCGTGCAGCGTCCCGGACCCGGCGGCAGAGTCGCCGAGTGCGTGCGACGACACCCGGGCAGGCGATAACGCGTGCGAGCGGGGGAGTGGATCGGATGTGGGGGCGTCGGATGTCGCGCCGCGGGATGGAAGCGTGGCGGCGGGAGAGCGGGGCGAAACGGCGCAGACGGGCGCGGAGTCGGGATCGAACCTGGCCCGTGACGATCAGGCGGCGTCGAGTGAGCCGGCGGACGCGGCGGAAGGATCCAGCGGGTCGGTCGTCGCGAGGAGCGTCGAACCGGCGCTCACCCCGCCAGCGGGTGACGATGGTGCGGCGAAGAGCGCGGGGCGCGCGGATGGGCGAGTGGGGTCAGCGCCGGCGTCGGGGCCGACGGTCTGGGGCGAGTGGGTCACGCACATGCTGGTGGTGCGCGACGCGATCGCGTCGATGCCCGCGATTCCACCGGTGGCATGGGGAATCGGGGCGGGGCTGCTGGTGCTGGTCATGGGGCTTCGGTCGTGGTCGCTGTATCGCGTGGTCAGGTCGGGGCGGGCGGCGTCGGACGACGTTGCCAGCATGGTGCGAGAGGCGGCGCGGGAGATCGGGCTCGGGCGGCCGCCGTTGACGATGATGGTGCGCGATCGGGTGTCGCCGATGATCTGGTGCGGCGCGCGACCGAGGCTGGTGCTACCCCAGGAGTTGTGGGAGGATCTGGACGAGGCGTCGCGCCGGGCGGTGATCGTTCACGAACTGGCGCATCTGAAGCGACGCGACCACTGGCTGTGCTGGATCGAGGCGGTTGTGCGCGTGATGTACTGGTGGCATCCGGTGGCGTGGTGGGTGTGCCGGCGGGTGCGCGAGGAGGCGGACGCGAGTTGCGACGTGTGGGTGACGTCGCTGATGCCGAAGTGCCGACGCGCGTACGCGGAGGCGCTCATCGCGACGAAGTCGTATCTGAATCTGCCCGGGCGGCGTGCGCCGGTCGGGCTGGGCGTGATGTCGAATCGAACGAAACGGCTTGCAAGGAGGTTGACCATGGTGATGACGCAGAAGTCGAGGCCCCGGGCGTCGGTGGTGGGTTCGTTCCTGGCGATCGGCGTGATCGCGGCGGGGATGTTTGTGATGCCGGGCCTGGCGTGCCCGCCGGACGAGCAGGCCAAGGCCAAGGCTCCCAAGGCGACCACGACGAGCCGCATCGTGACCCTGGCGGGACAGGACAAGGCGAAGGTTGAGGCCGAGTGCGAGGCGTCGTGCGCGGCTGCCTGCGACGCGGCCAAGGCGGCCGAAGACGGGGTGCCGGCGGTCACGTTCTTCGGAGAGGCGCCCGCGCTGGAGGCGATGTTCGGGCGCGGGGAGAACGACGATGAAGGGCTGCGGCGACTGGAAGAACGGCTGCGCCGGCTGGAGGAGCAACTCCGGCGGCTTGAATCGCAGCAGCGCGGGAGCGGCGTTGGTGGGATGAGCACGATGCAGGCGCCGGGGATGGGCGGGGGGATCGGGCCGGGCGCGCCGCGCCGCCCTGGTGCGGCTCGAGTCGCGCCCGAAGCCGTCGTCATCGAGCGGCGAGCGGTCGAAGATGCGGTGCGACGTGCGCAGGACGAGTACCGGGCGTCCGTGAATCGCGGGGATGTCGCGCGGGCATTGGAGGGGATGAAGGCGTACTCAACAACCATGCCCGCGGACGCGGCGCGGCAGGCCGAACTGGCGGCCAAGGAACTGCATGAAGCGATGATCGCGCACGGACAGGGCGGATTGGGGCTGACGCAGCCGGGCCCGCTGGTGATCAACACCGAGGGGCAGACGCACACGGAGGAGTACCGGCTGCCGGAAGGGAAGCTCAAGGCGATGATCGCGCTCATGGAGCGAGACGACGTGCCGGTGTTCATCGAGCGTCACCCGGACAGGATCGTGGTGCACGGGACGGACTCGCAGCACCGGGTGTTCCGGGCGTTTGTGCAGTTGATCAACCCTGAGCAGGGCACGGCCGGAGACATGCGTCCTCGTACCGCGACGGGGACGCCGGCGCCCAGGGCGTCGAACCGGGTCCCGGAAGCCAAGGCGCGCGCGGAAGAGATCCGGCGACAGCAGCGTGAGATGGAGCGCCGGGTGAAGGAAGTCGAGAAGAAGGCGGACAAGACCCGGTCGAAGGCGGACAAGTTGCGATCACAGGCCGAGAGTGCCGACGAGCGGTCCGAGACGATGCGAGAGCAAGCGGAAGAGGAGCAGGGGGAGGTCCGAAAGCAGAACTTGTTGTCGCAGGCGGAGGACTTTGCATCGCAGGCCAGGTCGCTGGAATCGCAGGCGGAGGCGGCGGAACGCGACGCGGATGTGCTGGAGGCCGAAGCACAGCGGCTCGAGCAGGCGGCTGAAGATCTCGAAGCCGCGCTTGAAAGTGCGGAGAGCGCGCTGGAAGAGTTGGATGGCGTGGAGATCGGGGCGGCGACGGTGGACGCGCTGGCGCCATCAGTCCCGATGACGCCGCGGCCTCCGGTGGGTGCGCCGTCCGCAGGGCCCGCGCCGACATCTCCGGTCCCTCCGACCCCGCCGTCGGCACCATTCGCGCCCGCGGCCGGTTCACCGGTGGGTGCGCCGTCCGCTCCGACGCCGCCCCCGGCGGCGCCGGCCCCGGCCGAGCGATAGCGATGGAGATGTGCGGCGCGGCCTGATGTATCGCTAGACCATCCATCCTCGTGAGTGCGGCGACCAGCGATGGAACCGCCCTCACGGGCTTTTCGAGCACGGTGTGAACGTGATTGGTGGCGCGTGGTGAGAGCCGACACGGGGCGGCCTTGGCGATGACGTGCGCCGCGGTCGGCGCCATCGCACGGCGGAGCACAGAGGAGGTATTCCCGATGAGACGCGGCAGATCGGGCGTGCGGAACATGATCGGAGCAGTGGCGCTGGTAGCGGGGATGTGCGTCGGCGCGGCGCCGTCGCTCGCGCAGTCCGGCTCGGACACGGCGTATCGGGCCGGGACGGGGCTGCTGAACAAGGGACTGCACGAACTCGCGGCGGCCGAGTTCGAGAAGTTTCTCACGCAAAGCCCGGACCATGAGAAGGCGCCGACGGCGCACTACGCGCTGGGGGTGTGCCTGTACCGCATGGGCAAGCACGCGGAGGCGGCGAGGGAACTCGATCGGGTGGTGTCGATCGATCGGTTCGAGTTCGCGCCGGACGCGCTGCTGCTTCGCGGGCAATGCTCATCGGCGATGGGGGAGGAGAAGGACGCCTCGAAGTGGTACGGGCGGGTGGTGCGGGAGCATGCGGAATCGGCGGCGGCGGAATCGGCGACGCTGCTGCTGGGCGAATCGCTGTATCGAACGGGCGAGGTGAGCGCGGCCCGCGACGCACTGGGCCGCTTCCTGCGCCGGTGGAGCGAGAGCGGATCGCGCCCGCGTGCCGAGCTGTTCATGGCGCTCTGTGAAGCGAGCGATGGTGACTACAGCGAAGCGGCCACGCGGCTGAAGGCGCTGCGGGGCTTGCGCGGGGCGGAGGCGTACGAAGCGCGGGCCACGCTGCTGGAGGCGCAGTGCCGACACCGCGCGGGGGAGTCCGCCGAGGCGCTGCGGCTGTATGAGTCGGCGGCGGGATCGAACGAGGCGGAGGTGGCGCCCGACGCGCTGCTGGGGCTCGGCCAACTCCGGCGCGCCGCGGGCGATCGAGCGGGCGCGGCGAGCGCGCTGGACACGCTGATGGCGAGGTATCCAATGGCGGCTTCGACGGCCGGTGCGTGGATCGAACGCGCGAGGGTGTACATTGAATCGGGTCAGCCCGGGGACGCGATGAGGCTGCTCGATGCGAGGGCCGGGGAGTTCCCAGAATCGCTCAGGGACGATGCGGCGTTCTGGACGGCGCGGTGCGAGAGCGATGGGGGCGATCACGCGGGAGCGGCCGCGCGGCTATCCGCGGCGGTGCGAGAGTTCGGGTCCAGCCCGCTCATCGCCGAGATGCAGTTCGACCAGGCACGAGAGTGGTCGAGGCTTGGAGAAGCCGAGAAGGCGGTGGCCGGGTTTGCGGCGTTTCGGCAGGCTCATCCCGAGCATCCACTGGCGAGCGAGGCGCTGAGCGCGATAGTGGGCATTGAGTACCAGCGAGGGTCGTACGCGGAAGCGGCGTCGGCGGGCCAGCGGTTTCTCGAGGAGTCCGGAAATGACGATTCGGCGGGGGCGGTGGAGATGACCGTGGCCGAATGCCGGTTCATGCTGGGTGACTACGCCGAAGCCGAGCAGGCGTACAGGATGTTTGAGGAGCGGCACCCAGCGGATGCGCTGGCGTCGCATGCGCGAGCGCGGCGGGGATTGGCGCTGGTTCGGCTTGATCGTTTCAAGGAAGCCGAGCCGCTCTTGAACGCGGCGGTGTCGCCGAAGGACGGAGCGGGAGCGATCGAGGGGTCGGTGAGGCGCGCGGTGATCGGCGCGCTGGCGGACGGGTGCTTTGCGCTGGGGCGGTGGGAAGAGGCCGCGGCCTGGCTTGGCGCTCTGGTTTCGGAGAGTGGGGGAGACGACGCGCTGGATGTTCCGCTGCTGAAGCGTGGACTGGCGCTGCATCGGTCGGGGAAGCCTGCCGAGGCGGTGGCGGCGTATCAGCGCCTGCTGAGGGAGTACCCAAGCAGCCCACTTGCGGCGCAGACGCGGTTTGAACTGGGTCAGGCGTGGTACGAATCTGGAAGGCTCGATGAGGCTCGCGGCGCCTTCGAGCACGTGCTCGCGGCCGCGAGCGAGCCCGCGCGAAGCGAGGCGCCAGCGGGCTCGGACGGCGAAGCCCCGGCGACGGATTTCGTCTTTCACGCGGCCCGCTTCCTGGCGGTGATCGCGTCGAAGCAGGGACGCACGGCGGACGCGGCCGCGCTCTACGAACGGGCGGCGGCGATGGCGGGTGATTCGGCGCTCGGGGGGGAGTTGCTGCTGGAACAGGGCTCGGCGTCGCTGAGCGCGGGAAAATATCCGGAAGCGGAGGAGGCGCTGCGCCGTTTTCTTGCCGCTCATGCTGAGCACGCGCGCCTCGACGAGGCGCGCGGTCTGCACGGCATCGCGCTCTCCCGGCTTGGCAAGCACGATGAAGCCCTTGGCGACCTCCAACAGGCGCTTCAGAAGCAGGGTGCGATTCCGCGGGAACTGCGCGAGGCGGTTGAGTACGAGCGTGCGTGGACGCTGGCGGCGATTGGGAGATCGTCGGATGCGGCGGGGGCGTATGCGGCGCTGATCAAGTCGCGACCCGCCGCGAAGATCCTTGCGCACGCAACGGTTGAGTTCGCCAGGCTTCAGGTCGCGGATGAGCGGTTTGAAGAAGCGCTCGAACTTCTGGCGACGGGGCCAGGCGAGTTCGCCGGGGTGTCGCCGGCGCTGGACGAGCACGCGGCGTACCTGCGCGGTGTGTGCGAACTGCGGCTCGGGCGGCATCGCGAGGCGGCCGAGACGCTGGCGGAGTTCGTGAAGGCGCATCCCCAGAGCGAACTGGCGCCCAGCGCGACGATGATGCTGGCCGATGCGCTGATGAAGATCGGCAGGCCGGAGGAGGCGGCGGAGCGATTGCGCCGGGTCGTGGATGCCTCGCCCTCCTCAGAGGTGCTCGGCCCGGCGCTGCTCCGCCTTGGGGAGGCGGCGGGGGCTGCGCAGCAGTGGGTGGCGAGCGAAGACGCGTTCGCGCGGTTCCTGGTGAAGTTCGCGGATGACGAACTGGCGTTCCAGGCGCGGTTCGGGGTGGGATGGGCGCGCGAGAACCAGGGGCGACACGAGGCCGCGATCGAGGCGTACCGCCCCGTCGCGGCGGAGCACAAGGGACCGACCGCGGCCAGGGCGCAGTTCCAGATCGGCGAGTGCCTGTTTGCGATGAAGAAGTACGACGAGGCGGTGAGAGAGTTGATCAAGACGGACATTCTGTTCGCGTACCCGGAATGGAGCGCGGCGGCGCTGTACGAAGCCGGCCGGTGCTTCGCGGAAGCGGGCAAGCCGGTCGATGCGAAGAAGCAGTTCGAAGAGGTTGTACAGCGCTTCGGGGAAAGCAAGTGGGCGGCACTGAGTCGGGAGCGGCTGCAGGCGTCGGCGCCGGACGCGCTGCCCGGCAACGCGAGGACCGGGACGCGGCGGTAGCAGGGCGAGTTGCACAAATGCACGGAGCGGAACACGATGGAAACCTTGGCACAACTATGGAGCGGTTCATCGGTTGACCTGATCGCGCAGGCCGCGCCCAGCGGCGCGGGGATCGCGTCCGTGTGGGACTTCGCCGTCAAGGGCGGGATCCTGATGATCCCGATCGCGATCTGCTCGCTGATCGCGATTGCCCTTGGGGCGGAGCGGCTGATCTCGCTTCGGCGTGAGCGGGTGATCCCGTCGCGATTTCTTTCGGACATCCGGGCCGCGCTGAGCGCCGCCCCGCCCGATCTGGCGCGGGCCAGGGCGCTGTGCGAGTCACGGCCGAGCCCGATGGCGCGGATCTGCGAGGCGGCGCTGGCGCGTTGGTCCAGGCCGGTGGAAGAGGTGGAGAAGCACGTCGCGGAGATGGGGCAGCGCGAGGCGATGGGTCTGCGGAAGTACGTTCGCGGGCTGTCGGTGATCGCGTCGGTCTCGCCGCTCCTGGGGTTGCTGGGCACGATCTTCGGGATGATCCGCGCCTTCCAGACGGTCGCGACATCGGGGGAAGCGCTTGGAAAGACGGAGATGCTCGCGGGCGGGATCTACGAGGCGATGATCACGACGGCCGCCGGGTTGATCGTCGCGATTCCGACGCTCATCTTGTACCACTTCATCGGGTCGAGGGTGGAGCGGCTGGTGCTGGAGATGGACGCGGCGTGCATCTCGCTGGTGGAGGAGCGGACGCTCCGCAACGAGCTGGAGGCGAGCCGAGCAACGTCGGCGAGCGCGGTGCGAGTTGCTGAATCCGTCACGTCGAACGGCGCGATGCCGGTTTCAGCGGCGTGATCGCGCGTAACGGTCGCGCGGCCGGAGTGGGCCATGACGAGCGATCCCGTCAGATTGGATTGAGCATGATCCTTGCGAAAGACAAGTCGGTGGTGGAGGCGGGTGTTGATCTGACACCGGTGATCGACATGGTGTTCTTGCTGCTCATTTTCTTTCTGGCGGCGACGACGTTCCAGCAGACGGAGCGGGAGATGCAGATCGCGCTGCCGCAGGCGTCGGCGAGCGGGCCGCTCTCGGCGGCGCTGCGCGAGATCGTGATCAATATCGATGCGAACGGGCGGACGATCGTCGGCGGAAAGGCGCTGAGCGCGGACGAACTGACAGGCATGGTCCGGTCCGCGGTGGTGGCGAATCCGGGGCAGAAGGTGAGTATCCGCGGGGACCGTGCCGCGGCGTACGAGCACGTCGCGCGCACGCTGGACATCTGCAAGGGCGCGGGCGTGAGCGAGCCGTATCTCGAAACGATCCCGCTGCGATGAGTGAGGACGGGGAGAGAGGCCAGGGTGGTGAGCGGGTGGGGAACGGGCCGAGAGGGGGGAGCAAGAGCGGAGCCATGAGTCAGCGGCAGGACAGCGCGATCGACCGATCGAATCAGGGCGCGCGGACGCCGTCCCGGCGACGGCTCGTCTTTGCCGCGGCCGCGGTGTTGGTGGTCGTCGCGGTAGGGATCGTGGCGGTGGTGGCGTCGCGGGGGCAACGGGGCGCGTCGGTGTACACGGACGGTGCGAAGATCCGAGTGTCAGCCGGCGGCGCGCCGCTTCGGTCGATCCTGTGGGAGCCGGCCGAGCCGGTGAAATCGGCGGGCGGCTGGAACGGCACGGCGCGCGGGTTGACCCAAGGCGGCGATGATGAATATGAGCCGCGGGTGAGTTCAGACGGCACAACGATGGTGTTCGTGCGGGGCAGGCCGGGTCACAACGCGGATCTGTACCGTTCTCGGCTGACACCGAGCGGTTGGACAGCGCCGGAAGCGATCACCTCGATCAATACGGAATCGGATGAACTGGGGCCGGAACTGTCGCGCGATGGAGCGCGGCTGTACTTCTATTCGGATCGCGCGGGCGGGCTGGGGGGATATGACCTGTGGGTCGCTCGCCGAGACGAATCAGCGGGCAGGGCGGCGTGGCTCGCGCCGACGAACCTGGGCCCGGCCGTCAACACGACTCACAACGAGTACGGGCCGGCGCTGACGCCCGACGGGTCGCGACTGTTCTTCGCATCGAACCGCCCGGGAGCGGGCGAGCCTGAACCGGCGCGTGAGGCGTGGAGCGCGACGATCCGCGAGAGCCGGTCCCGGCACGACTATGACCTGTTCGAGTCGCGCATCGATGCGGGCGCAGGGGACGAGGCGCGCGACGCGCACCCGATCGCGCCGTTGAACACGGCGCAGGACGAGGGAGCGCCGGCGGTCAGCCCCGCCGGCGACTTCCTCTATTTCGCGTCGGATCGTTCCGGCGGGCTGGGGGGCTTTGACGTGTATCGCGTTCGTCTGAAACCGGGAGGGTTTGGGGAGATCGAAAATGCCGGGGCGGCGATCAACTCGTCGAGCGACGACATGGACCCGGCGCTGAGCGCGGACGGGTTTCGGCTCTACTTCAGCACGAACCGGCCGGGTGTGCACGAGGCGTCGGGGGCGGCGGAGACGGCCGCCGGGGCCGGGCCGCGGTTGTTCGAACTGTGGGGGTCGGTATCGCGCGAGGTGTATCTCGACGAGGAGCCCGCATCCCGCCCATCGATCGCGGATCTGCTGGGCGACATGTGGCCGTGGTTGCTGCTGCTTCTGCTGCTGGCGATGCTGCTGTACCTGTTGGGCCGCCTGGCCAGGAGCGCGGTGTGGCGCCGACGATTCGGACGACTGAGCCTGTTGGGGCAGTGCCTGCTGCTGTCGTTGGCGCTGCACCTGATCCTGGCGGGGCTGCTGGCGCTATGGCGCGTCGGGAACGAGATCAGCGAGTACCTTCGACAGGCGGGCGGACACCGGGTGATCCTCGCCTCCGCCGGACCCGCGGGGGAGGCGGCGGCGCAGATCCGCGGCGCGTTTGTCTCGGAGGAACTACCCAGGCCGGTTGAGATGGACGTTGCCCGGCCGGATGCTCCAGCGGTTCAGTCCTCGATCGCGTCTGAGCACGTCGATCTGAACGCCGCGATCCAGGCTCCGGCGCTGAGCGCTCTCCAGACATCGCTCAGCGTGACGAAGCCGATGCCCGGAGCAGCGAGCGAGCCCGCGGCGTCGTCGGCTCCGGCGAGCGATCCATCGCTTGTGTCGAGCCCAGCGATGCCGAGCGCGGCAGCACCGGATGCGGCCCGGGCCGAGGCGGTCGTCGGGGTCGTGAGGCCGACCCTGGAACCGTCAGCGCCTTCGGTCGTGGATGTGGGCACACTGACGGGCTTGTTGGGTGACGTTCGAGTTGAGCCGCTGATGAGGCCGAGCGTGTCCGTCGAGGCGCCGCGTCCGAGCGATGCGATCGCGCGCCGCGTGGGCGACACCTCGGCGGCGACGGGTTCTCCGGCGACGGAGCCGGCGCGTCTGTTGAATGTTGAATCCGTGACACACCAGACTGCCTCTGCGATCTCGTTACCATCGGTGATGGGGCCGGCGGACTCGACCAAGGAGGCGTCGATTGAATCGCGGTTGAACGGGCCTGGCGAAGGGGTGGTCAGCGCCGTCCGGGCAGAAGTTGATGCGAGAGGGTCGGAGTCGGCAGCTCGCATGACGACGGCGGTGTCGGAGCGGAGTGTGCAGGAAAGTCAGTCGGCGTCGAACTCGGTGGGGTCGCGGGTGCTCCGGCCGGCATCGCCGTCGGTGCCTTCGGTTGCCGCGGACGTCTCGGCGTTCGGAGCGGCGCCGCCCGCGGAGGCGGGGAGCCGAGTGGCATTGCCCAGTCGCGCCGAGCGTGACGCGGAGCCAACCCACGAGCCGATGATCGAGGCACGCGGCATTCGAGCGGCGCCCTCTGGGGATGGAGCCGGCGGCCCGATAGGGCTGGATGCGATCAGCAAGCCGTCGGATCCGCCGATGGAATCGATGCGAGTGGACACCTCGCCTCCACCGGCGAGCGTGGCTGGAACCGGGGCAGCCGCGGGGATCACCAGTCCGCTGGGTGGATCGGTACGGAGCGGGCCAGAGACTCTCCCCGCGCTTGATCGGTCGGCTTTGGCGAACCGCGTGCCGGGTCGCGTATCGCGGAGTGTTTCTCCGGCGATTCCCAAGCCTGCAGGCACGAGGGATGCCGTGGAGGAGCCAGCATCGTCGGCCCGGCCGGGCGCCTCGATGGCCGTGCCGGCATTGCCGGAGCGGGCGAGCGTGGTGATGGATTCCGGCGGGGGCGCGGCGGATGCTTCGCGCGTCGAGTCGCCGGGCGTGGGCACGCTCACGTCGGTGGACGCGGGGGGGGCCGCTCTCGCCCGGGCTGGCGCGCCGACAGGTCGGCCCGAGTCGGGGGCCATCGGCGGCGTCCCGGCCCTGTCGCTCGGAGCGCCGGCGCGAGACGGCCGGGCTGACGCATTGTCGGCATCGCGGGGGGCGCGTCTGCCCGTCGAGGAGGCGCCGGTTCAGCCGAAGGAGTCGTTTGAGCAGCGGGCGCCCGAGGTGCGTGCGGAACTGCTGGAAAAGATGGGGGGCAATGAGGAGACGGAAAAGGCGGTCGGACTGGCGCTCAACTGGTTCGTGGCACACCAGCAGCCCAGCGGATGCTGGAGCGGGCGACACTTCGATGACGGGTGCGGGCGCTGCGGAACTCCGAGCGAGTTTGATTCCGACGGGGCGACGACCGGCATCGTCCTGCTGTGCTTTCTGGGCGCGGGACATACGCACACGGCCGAGGGCCCGTACCGGGACCATGTGGCGCGAGCGATCGACTGGTTGCTGGCGCGGCAGGCGCCCAGCGGCGACGTGCGGCACGACGAGACGATGTACAGCCAGACGGTGGCGACCGTGGCGCTCTGCGAGGCTCTGGCGATGACGCGGGATCAGCGGCTTGCCGGGCCGACGCGGCGCGCGGTCGCCTTCCTGGAGGCGAACTGGAACACGCGCGGGCGCTCGGACTCGCGTTCGAGTGATGACACGGCGGTACTCGGGTGGCAGGTGATGGCGATGGAGAGCGCGCGGCGCGCCGGGATCGACGTATCCGGCGCGACATTCGAGGCGGCGCGGCAATGGCTGGACTACGTCGCCGACGCTCGCCAGCCGGGCCGGTACTCATACCGGCGCGGCGAACAGCCCACGCCGGCCATGACGGCGGAGGCAATGTTCGTTCGGCAACTCCTGGGCGCGGATCGTGACGAACGCCGGATGCGGCAGTCCGCCGAGTTCATCCTGAGTTCCATCCCGCGATGGAACACGCAGCCGGGCGTGACGCGCCGGTCGCCGAACGATTCGGGCGATGCGCAGACCTATTACTGGTACTACGCGACGCTCGCACTCTTTCAGCATCAGGGCGATGAGTGGAAGCGATGGAACGAGGCGCTGGTACCGGCGCTGCTGGGCAACCAGCATCAGACCGGTCCGGCCGCGGGGAGCTGGGACCCACAGGACCCGTGGTCGCGCATGGGCGGGCGGCTGTACCAGACGGCGATCTGCACGCTCAGTCTCGAGGTGTATTACCGGTACAAGCCGGCAGGCGTCGAACGAGCGGGAAGGCGATCATCGGCGTCTCCGCGGTGATGGGAGCCGGTTCGACGATCGCTTCGAGTCATGGATAGACCAGTGCGAAGGCGATGTCGTTGACATTGGTGCCCGTCGGACCCGTCCGCAGGAGTGTGCCGGCTGCCGAGAAAAAGCGATGGCTGTCGTTCCGAGCGAGGCAGTCGCGGGCATCGACGCCGCGCTGGCGGGCGACGGCGACGGCGCCGTGCTCGCCGCCCATGGCCCACGCGCCGGCGGCATCGGTCGGTCCATCGACGCCGTCCGTTCCGAACGATGCGATCAGGATGCCGTCGTGCTGTTCGAGCTCGATGGCGGCGGCGAGGACGAGTTCCTGGTTGCGCCCGCCGAGTCCTCCGCCGCGAACGGTGACGGTCGTTTCTCCGCCCAGCAGGATGGCGGAGGGCTTGTGGGCGGCGCGTCGCAGGTCGATCGCCAGGCGAGCAAGGCGCCCGCCGACGTCGCGCGATTCTCCCTCGACCAAGGACTGGATGGATGCGACCTCGAAACCGGTGGCCCGAGCGGCGTCCGCGGCGGCGGCCAGCGCCAAGGCGTTGTTGCCGACGATCGTGGTGCGGACGTCGCCGGGCGTGCTGGAAGCGGGTGTCGCGGCGCGCCGGGCACGGCGTTCCTCAAGCCATTCGAGCAGACACGGGAATCGCTTGTCCAGGGCGCGCGACCGGAGTACGGCGATGGCGTCGGGTTCGGACTGAGGGTTTGGCGTCACGGGCCCCGAGGCGATGACCGAGGGGTCGTCCCCCAGCACGTCTGAGAGAATCAGCGCATCGATCGGGGCGGGGGCGGCGAGCCGCGCGAGCCCGCCGCCCTTGAGCGATTCGAGTTGCTTGCGGACGGTATTGAGTTCGTGGATGTTCGCGCCCGCGGCCAGGAGCGCCTGTGTGACGGCCCGAAGGTCATCGAGCACGACCCCGCCCCGAGGCAGCGCGAGATGCGCCGATGCACCGCCCGAGATGAGCACCACGAGCGGCATGCCGTCGTGGCTGCATCGCAGCGCCACGTCATGCGCGGCACGAGCGGTGCGCACATTTCGATCGGTGGGGAGTGGATGATCGGCCTCGAAAACCTGAACAGCGGGAGGCCGCGCGAGCCACTCGCGCTGAAGGGCCTGGGGACACCCGGGCGGTCCGATGACAATGCCTTCGTGGACGACGGCGCCGACATCGGCGACCAGGCCGACGGTCATGGCGGCACTGGCCTTTCCGGCGGCGATGAGGCGGCAGGCGCGCCCGCGCAGATCGGCCGGGGCCCGGGCGGCGACGCAGCGCCGTGGGTCAGCGGCCGCGATCGCGGCGCGCACGATCAAGTCCACGTGCTCGGCGTGGCTTCCCGGGCGCACTGAAACTCGCTTTGGATCGGTCACGCCAAGGAGTGTATTTCAACGCTCCGCATCGCATCACCACCGGCGGTAGCAGCGGGATCCGCCGCGATACCCGTGATCATGCGAGTGCCCGTAGTACGAGCCGTGGTGATGGTCGATGATGATCGCAGGGCCCGGGTCGCAGTAGGTCTCGCGCACGACGACATGGGCCGGTTCGCACGGCTCGTAGTACGACCGGTATGAGTAGGAATACGACCCGTAGCAACCCCCCAGCGTCAACAGCGCCGCCCCCGACAGGCCCAAGAGCAGCCCGCGGCGTGTCAGCGCGTGAACACGACTTCTGCATGTGAACATACCCAAACGCATGCTCTAACTCCTCAACCTCCGCAAGCCATCGCTTGCTTGCGGTCCGGACTTCGAGTATCGAAACCGCCCGTCCGGATCAGCGGCTGACAAGAAACTGTACGAACGCTGCCGCGACAAGGATCGAAGCCGAACACAGGCCAAACTTCACGGGGGTCTGCTGACGACCGGGACGGTGGAGGACGGTGTGTGTTGGCGGGAACGAAAACCAGGCGGCGTCCGACTACGATTGCTGCCCTTGAGAGAGGGGGCCCCAACGATTTGATGCTCCAGGCCGTTTCGTTTCCTCACAAGGGGACGATGTTCCCTCCGAGGATCGCTTGGTTGTTCTCCCGCACACTTCTCTGATCGCAGCCGACATGCCCATGCCGTCATCGCCAGCCCAGTGGACCGTTACGCGCGTCCGATCGACGTTCATCGATTTTTTCAAATCCAAGCCTGTGGGAGGCGCCGGGGGGCACACGTTTGTCCCATCGTCACCCGTGGTGCCGCACGATGATCCGACGCTGCTGTTCACGAACGCGGGGATGAACCAGTTCAAACCGATCTTTTTGGGGCAGGCTGATCCGAACAGTGAACTGGGGACGTTGAAGCGGGCGGTGAACTCGCAGAAGTGCATCCGTGCGGGTGGCAAGCACAACGACCTCGACGACGTGGGTAAGGACACGTACCACCATACGTTCTTCGAGATGTTGGGCAACTGGTCGTTCGGGGACTACTTCAAGAAGGAAGCCGTGGAGTGGTCGTGGGAACTGCTCACGAAGGTGTATGGACTTCCTCCGGCCGCGCTGTACGCGACGTATTTCGAGGGGAACCCGGCGGCCGGGCTTGAGCCGGATCTTGAGACCAAGGCGCTGTGGGAGCGATTCCTGCCTCCGTACCGGGTGATCCCGGGGAACATGAAGGACAACTTCTGGGAGATGGGCGAGACGGGCCCGTGCGGCCCGTGCACGGAGATCCACGTCGATCGTCTCACGGCGATGGGGCTTGAAAAGCGGTCGGTCCCGGAGCGGGTGAACGTGGGTGATCCTGACGTGATCGAGATCTGGAACAACGTGTTTATCCAGTACAACCGCGAGGCGGATCGATCGCTCAAACTGTTGCCGGCAAAGCACGTCGATACCGGGATGGGGCTCGAGCGCTTGACGAGCGTGCTGCAGAACAAGCGGTCGAACTACGACACCGACGTGTTCTATCCGATCTTCGCGGAGATCGAGCGGCTGACCGGGGCGCGCGCGTACGCCGGCCGGCTCGGCACGCACGACGAGGGGAACGTGGACACGGCGTACCGGGTCATCGCGGACCACATCCGCACGCTGACGTTCGCGATCACGGACGGCGCGGTGCCGAGCAACGAAGGGCGCGGGTACGTGCTGCGGCGGATCCTGCGCCGCGCGGTGCGCTACGGCCGGCAGGTGCTGCACGCCAAGAGCGGGTTCTTTCATCAGTTGGTGCCGGTACTGGTCAGCAACATGGGCGATGCGTTCCCGGAACTCCGGAAGAACCCGCAGCGCGTGATGGAAGTGATCCGGGACGAGGAGGAGAGTTTCGGGAAGACGCTGGACCGAGGCATCAGGTTGTTCGAAGATGCGTATCGCTCGGCGATCAATCGAACTCGCGTAATGCGAATGGTCGCTCCTGGATCGCCATCCATCAGCGCCAGCGGAGAGCTCGACCGTGCCGTTCAAGAGTGGGAAACGCGCAGAGTTGCCCACAACGGACACCCGACTATTTCCGCGGAAGATGCGTTTCAACTCTACGACACCTACGGCTTCCCCCCCGACCTCACCCAGCAGATGGCCGAGGAGCGCGGCATGCGCGTGGACATGCCGGGCTTCGAGAAACTCATGGAGGAGCAGCGCGAGCGGGCCCGCGCCGCCGGCAAGTTCGCCGCCGACGGCTCCGTCAAACTCACGCTCGGCGCTGAGCAGACCGCGCAACTCGCGCGCCTGGGCATCAAGCCCACCGACGATCACTCCAAGTTCGCCGGCAAGGACATCTCGGCCCGCGTGGAAGCGATCTGGGACGGCCAGACGTTCGAGAACAGCATTCGCCCGGGCTCGATCGGCGTGGGCCGGCAGGTCGGGATCATCCTGAACCGGACCTCGTTCTACAGCGAGATGGGGGGTCAGGAGGCGGATTCGGGCCGTCTGCATGTTGTCACGGAGTCGCGCGCGGGCGCCGGCGACGCCGGGGACCGGGGGGAGTTCCGCGTCGAATCCGCGCTCGCGCTGGCGGGGTACGTGATGCACATCGGGACCGTGACACGCGGCGAGATCCGCGTGGGCGATGAGTGTCACGCGAGCATCGACCGGCATCGCAGGGCCGCGATCGCCTCGAACCACACCGCGACGCACCTGCTGAATCTGTGCATGCGAACGGTGCTGGGCGAGGGCGTCGATCAGAAAGGTTCGCTGGTCGCCGAGGATCGCCTGCGGTTTGACTTTTCGTTTGGCAAGCCGGTCGCGGTGGAAGAGATCGCCTCCATCGAGAGGCTGGTGCGGGAGCGAGTGCGGGCGGGTCTGCCCGTGTACTCTCAGCCCGCCCCGCAATCGGTCGCGCGGCAGATCAACGGCCTGCGAGCGGTGTTCGGCGAGGCGTACCCCGATCCGGTCCGTGTCGTGTCCATCGGGGTGCCGGTCGATACGCTGCTCGATACGCCCGGTGTCCCGACCTGGCGCGATTACTCGATCGAGTTCTGCGGCGGGACGCACGTCGCCACGACCAAGGACATCGGCGAGTTTGCGCTGGCATCCGAAGAGGGGATCGCCAAGGGCGTCCGGCGCTTCATCGCGCTCACCGGCGTCCCCGCGGTGGCGGCGGTGAAGGCCGCCGATTCCATCGCCGATCGCATCGAGGCGGCGTCGCGGCTGCACGGCGAAGAACTCGCCGGCGAGGTGCAGCACATCCACTCCGAGATCGACGTGCTGACGTTGCCCGCGGTGCGCAAACACCAACTCCGGGCCGCGCTCGGAGATCTTCAGGAGCGAGTGAGGCAGGCCCAGAAGGAAGCCGCGGCGGCGAAGTCGCAGGAAGCGGCGAACCTCGCCAGGCAGATTGCCGAAGCGGCCAGCGCCTCCCTGAGCGACATCATCGTCAACGCGATCGACATCGGTTCGGATCGAAAAGCGATGCAGAGCGCGATCGCGACGGTCCAAGCGATCTGCCCGCGCGCCGCGATCATGCTCTTTTCACCTGATCGCGGCGAGGGGAAAATCATGATCATGGCGGCGGTCCCCCCGGCCGTGATCAAACGCGGGCTCAGCGCCGGCGAGTGGGTCCGCGTCGCGGCGGATGCGTGCGGCGGCAAAGGTGGGGGAAAGCCGGATTCGGCCCAAGGGGGTGGTTCGGACCTCTCCAAACTGCGCGCCGCGATCCAAGCGGCGACCACGTTCGCGCATCAACGGCTGGGTGCGTGATTCCTTCCAACACCGCTGACCGATCCCTGCGGCGCCGGCGAATGCGAAGACGCGATCGCCCCCAACACTTCCGATCCCCGGGCGCGAACGAAACAAGCCCGCTCTCCGGCGGGCTTGGTAAGTCCTTTGTTAGCAAATGGCTCGAACCAGGAAGTTCCAGAGCAAGTGTCCCCGGCGGGATTCGAACCCGCGTCACTACCGTGAAAGGGTAGTGTCCTGGACCAGGCTAGACGACGGGGACACGAAGCAACGATTGTAGCCGGCAGTGCCGTTTTTTCCGTCCGTTTCGAGCATATTTCGCCGGTTGTGGCCCCCGGCGGCCCGGTTGGCCGGAGTGCGAATTCGGAACCGCCGATAGAAGCGGGATGGAATCCACGTCTCGCCATTACCCGGGTCCCAGGCTGTTCCACACGGTGTGTGCCGGCCTGATCGTCTGCGGCGCGATCACGGCGGCGGTCATGACCGGCGGTCCGCGCCGATCCAGCGCCAGTCCCGAGCGCGACGTGATCCGACCGCCGGCGAGCATCGATTGGAAAGTCGATCTGCCGGCGGACGTGCCGCGGGTGATCTGCGAACTCATCGGTACTCAGTTCCGGGTGCGAGTCTTGGCCGCAGATCCCGAGCCGCTCTACACCGTGATGTCGTTGGACGGCGCGGTGCTGATGGAACGCGGCACCGTGTCGGAGGTCACGGCGGGGTTCCCGACGCTCGACCTGGCGGGCATGAAGGACGCCGAGGGGCACGAGTACGCCCCGCTCATGCTCATGGATTCGGCGAAGGATTGAGTCGCCTATCAGCGTCGCCCGGCCGGCTTGCTGGGGCGGGAGCGATAGGGCTCGAGTTCGGGTGGGAGTTGCTGCAAGCCGCGGCGGCGCGCCTTGTCAACGGCGTACCAGAGGCTCAGCGCCATGCGGTAGCGGACACCATCGGTGATGTTGAGGCCGTGAAGTTCCATCTGTGCGATGGCGAACGTCCAGGCGTGGTACTCCTCGAGGCACCGGGGCTTGTAGCGGTTGAAACCGATCGCATGGTGGCCGACCTCGTGGAGGAACACGGCGATGGACATTGGCCCCTTGGGGCGCGGCGATTCGATCAGCCGGGAGATGCGGCCATCGCGGTAGGTGACGTACCACGCGATGCCGGACATGCCCGAGCGCCACTTGCGTACACGGATGTCGTAGGTGGCGAGCATCGACTCGACAATGCGGTCGTAGCGAGCCCGGGCGGGTTCGGAGGATCTTGAGATGGACGCGCCCGCGCGCCCGTCTGTCGCGGGGCTCGGCCGCGGGTTCGGAGGTGCTTCACGCCGCGCGGCGGAGCGAGTCGGCGCCGTCAGCGCGACCGCCTGGCGAATGAGCGGCTTCTTCTCCCGCTTGCGGGGCTTCCGTCCGAACACGGGTTCGATGAGGTCCCAGAGAGTGAGCATCCGTGCCTTGTATCCTCATGCGTGCCGGCTCGCGGCCGCTGATCCATGCTTATTCGGCCGGTCGCGCCGGCGGTTTCAGCGGCGTGCCCGGCGCGATCGTTCGTCCCCGGACAAACTCGTCCCATCCCATCGCCCGCTTTCCCGCGGGCTGGACGGAAAGAAGTTGCAATACGGTATCGCCGCCGCACGCGATCAAGCCGTTGTTGACATCGAAGAGACTCCCGGTCGGTAATGCCAGCGGTCCCGCCCCCGGCGCCACGCGGACGCGCAGAACTTTGAGCGGCACGTCCCCCAGCAGCAAGGCGACGCCGGGCCAGGGAGTGAGCCCGTGGACGCGCCGGCGGCATTCGTCCGCGCCGCGGGTGAAATCCAGCACGCCGTCGGCCTTGCTGAGTTTCGCGGCTTTCGTGACGAGCGATTCGTCCTGCACGACGGCCCCGGCGGCGGTCATCCGCCGGGCATGTTCATCCAGGACACGCATCACCAGCCCAGGCCCGTCGGCCGACAGCAGATCATGGAGTTCGCCCGCGGTCATCATCGGGTCGATGGCGCGCCGCGACTGGCCCAGGATGAGCCCGGCGTCCATGCGGTCGGCGAGCGTGATGACCGAGTTGCCGGTCTCTGGATCGCCGGCGAGGATCGCGGCGTTGATCGGGGCCGCGCCGCGCCAGCGGGGCAAGAGCGATGCGTGGAGGTTGATCGCAAAGACGCCTTCGAGGAGCGGCCGGGGCATTTTTTGACCAAAGGCGATGACGACGAAGCACGCCGAGTTCGCGTCGCGATGCACGAGTGAGGCGTCAAGGCCCGCGTCGACGGCGGTGTGGCTGGGCGCCGCGTGAGCGATGTGGCGCAGTTCTTCGACCACCCTGGGGTCGCTTACTCGTTCGGGCTTCAGGAGGCGCGCGCCGGGCAGGTTGGCCGCCGCCCACTGCGCGACGGGAGTCGGCGTCACCTTCCCGCCGCGTCCAGCGGGACGGTCCGGCTGCGTCACGACCGCGATCACGCGGTGCCCGCTGCCGGGCGAGGCCAGGCGCGCGAGGGTGGGCACCCCGAACTCGCCGGAACCAAAGAAGACGATGTCCATCGATCAAGCGTAGAGGAGCGGGGCAACCATCGGCGGGGCAGTTGGGCGAGACGGAGAGCGACCGCCGCGCACCCGGCCCGATTCAGAGGCGGCGGCGGTCGGATCGCTTTTCCGCCTGCTTTTCGAGGGCCTTGACCGCGCTGCGGGTCTTGAGGCGGGACATCTGCGTCATTCGGTCGATGATCAACCGGCCATCGAGGTGGTCCAGTTCGTGCTGCCAGCAGCGGGCGAGCAGCCCGGTCGCGCGCCGGGTGATCGTCTGGCCATCGAGTCCGGTGGCGGTGATCGTGATCGTCTCGGGCCGGAATACCTCGCCGCGGATGTCCGGAAGCGACAGGCACCCTTCTTCGAAGGCGACCAACTCTCCCTCCGGCTTCGAGAGCACGGGATTGATGTACACCTCGGGCGTGAGGTTCGCCGAGGGCGGCTCGGCGTGAGCGGACCGGTCCTCTCCCTCGGGCACGTGGGCGACGAAGAGTCGCCAGGGGAGACCGACCTGCGGTGCGGCGAGCCCGATTCCTTCCGCCTCACGCATGAGTTGGATCATGCGCTCCGCGACGTCGCGCACCTCCGTGGTCACCGCGGGCACCGGGGCAGCGGCGCGGCGCAGCGCCGCGTCGGGGTAGATGACAATCCGGAACTGAGCGGGTGATACGGTCATGCAGTCACACTCTATGCGTTGGCGGACCCTCCACCGGCCTGAGGTGTTCCGTCCTTCGGCGTCGGGGCCGGGTACATGAGGTCGGAAGTCAAGCCGGCGAGTCCGGCGCCGGCGACCGCGCCGCCGGGGGGCGTCGCGCCGTTGCCTCCGCCGCTCGCGGGTGTCGCCGGGCGCGCCGCGGGGCGGCTCGGCGGGGTGTACAGCCCGTCGCTGCTGCGCGGGCGAGCGCCGGGTCCCGGACCGCCCTGCACCTGCGGCGTCAACTTGTACTTGAAGACAAAGTCGCTGACCTTGTCGCGGACGCCTTCCATCATCGTGTTGAACATCTTGGAGCCTTCGCGCTTGTACTCGATGCGCGGATCCTGCTGGCTGAAGGCCCGGTAGTTGATGGTGTCTTTGAGTTGGTCCATCGTGTACAAGTGGTCCTTCCAGGATGGATCGAGGATGTCCAGGAGCATGGTGCGCTCGAAGTAGATGAGTTCCGACCGAAGGAGCGATTCGACGCGGGCGCGGATCGCGTCCTCGCGCTCCTGGCCCTGCTTGCGCGCCACATCGTCCGGGAGGGTGACGCCGAAGCGGTCCTTGAAGTGCGCGACGAGGGATTCGCGGGTCGTGCACGCCAGGGCGGCCTGGATCTCTTGGTCGAGTTTGCCCGAGGCGACGAACTCTTCCGACGCCTGCACGAGTTGGCGGCGCATCTCCTGGGGCGGGGTTGACTTGAGCTTGTCCACGCTCCAGTTGAGGTTGTACCTTTGGTTGGCCCAGGCGATCATCCGGTCGGCGGCGGCGGGGAAGCCCGCCTGGCGCGCGACGGCCATCGCCATCTCCATGGCGAAATCGACCGGGTACTCGATCTCCCGCTTGTCGTAGAGCGTGCGGGCGTGGCCGAGGATGAGTTCGACGACCGCCTCGTCGCCCCCGCTGCCCCGCGCGTGGTTGACTTCCTCGATGGAGACCTTGATGCCGAGTTTGTTGTCAACCCATTTGCAGAGTTCCTGCTGTCCGTAGTTATCGACGTTGTACCGCTCGATGCCGGAGAGGTCGGCATGGTCGATGCGTTCCTCGGCGGCGGCGGCGAGGCGCTCCTCGATCTCGCGCCGCTTGCCCGGGCCGGCCTCGACCAGGTCCGACAGGTTCAGGTCCACGCCGAAGTGGCTCTTGGCCCAGCCGACCAGACCGGCGGCGTCGAAGTCCACCGCGGCCTTCTTGGCCTCCTCGTCGTGCTCGGCGTGGGCGTGCGGCATGTACTCGCCGATCGTGACGTGGATCATCTGCCGCGCCTCCTGCTTGGAGTCCTCGCGGATGCGCTTGATCATCTCCGTGGTGTCGCGCCCCTTGAGCCGGTCGGGCTGGATCATGTAGTCCAGCGTCTGGCGGGCGTACTCCGCCGCGCAGTCGCAGGCGTAGTCCTTGTTGAGGTACAGCCCGACGGCGTCGCTCGCGGAGGCGGTGATGTACTCGAAGATCAGCCCCTTGACGTCGCGCCCTTCGAGCACGCGCTGGCGCAGCGAGTAGAACGAGCGCCGCTGGTGCTCCATGACCTCGTCGTATTCCAGGATGTTCTTGCGGATCTGGAAGTTGCGCTCCTCGACCTTGCGCTGCGCGCCCTCGACCGCCTTGGTCAGGCGCGGGTGCTCGATCGCGTCCCCTTCCTTGAGCCCCAGGAAGGCGAGCAGCCCCATGATCTTCTTGCCCGCGAAGAGTTTCATCAGGTCGTCTTCGATCGAGACAAAGAAGCGCGAGGAGCCCTTGTCGCCCTGGCGTCCGGAGCGGCCGCGGAGCTGGTTGTCGATGCGCCGGGATTCGTGTCGCTCGGTGCCGATGACGTGGAGTCCGCCCATGTCCTCGATCGTGGTGAACCAGCGGACGCGGTGCAGCAGGAACCGGCCGTGGTCGTCGAGCGCCTTGGCCAGGTCCGGGATCGACATCCCGGCGATTTTGCCGGGGCTCAGCCAGGTGTGGGTGAGCGTCCAGTGCTCCATGAGTTTGCGCTCCAGGTCGGCGAAGGGCATCTCCTCGGCCTCGCGCTTCTGGATGTCGATGTGCTGCGGGGCGATCTTGCGGAAGACGTTCTCTCGGACCTGCTCGTCGGTCGCGTCGACGGTGAGCGAGCGCGAGCAGATGCCGCGGCGGAGCCAGTGGTCCAGCAGCATCGCCCGGTCCACCCGGCCGAGCTTGATGTCCGTCCCGCGCCCGGCCATGTTCGTCGCGATCATCACCTGCCCGAGCTGGCCGGCGTTCTCGACGATGTGCGCCTCGCGCTCGTGCTGCTTGGCGTTGAGCACCTCGTGCTTGATGGCGTGCTTCTGCTGGAGCATCTTCGCCAGCGTCTCGCTCTTCTCGACGCTGGTGGTGCCCACCAGGATCGGCCGGCCCACGTCGTGGAAGGTCTTGATCTCGTCAACGATGGCGTTCCACTTGTCCTTGGCGAGCAGGAACATCAGGTCGTCGTAGTCGCGGCGCGCGACGGGCTTGTTGGTCGGGATCGCCACGACGTCGAGAGAGTAGATGTCGTGGAACTCCTGCGCCTCGGTGTCGGCGGTGCCCGTCATGCCCGACAGGCGCTTGTACATCTTGAAGAAGTTCTGGATGGTGACGGTCGCCACCGTCTGCGTCTCGGCGCGGATCGGCACCCCTTCCTTGGCCTCGCACGCCTGGTGCAGGCCGTCGGACCACTGCCGCCCGATCATCGGTCGCCCAGTGAACGTATCGACGATGACGATCGACGGCTCCGTCCGTCCCGTCATCGGGTTCTCGGTCGGGGCGACGATGTAGTCCCGGTCGCGCTCGTAGACGGCGTGGGACCTGACCGCCTGGGTCAGCAGGTGGGGCAAGTCGATGTTGTCACCGACGTAGAACGAGCCCAGGCCCGCGGCCTTCTGCGCTTCGGTGATGCCCTGGTGCGTCAGGTGCGCCTGCTTGCGCTCCAACTCCACCTCGTAGTACTGCACGTGCCGGGATCGCTCGGCTTCCAGTTGCGGGAGGCGCGCCTTGGCCTCCTTGTGCTGCGATTCCATCGCAGGGATCTTGTCCTTGTCCTTGGCGGTGCGCATGTCGCCTTCGAGTCCCTTGATCAGCCGCAGGCACTCCTGCACCTTGTCGTCGGCCTGCTGCCAGGGGCGCTGCTTGTCCAGCAGGTGGCGCGCCAGCCGGTCGGCCAGGTCGTAGCGCGGGTTCCCTTCATGGGCCGGGCCGGAGATGATGAGCGGGGTGCGTGCTTCGTCGATGAGCGTCGAGTCAACCTCGTCGACGATCGCGAACTGCCGGGCCTTCTGCACCTGCTGGTCCTCGGACCGCTTCATGTTGTCGCGCAGGTAGTCGAACCCGAACTCGCTGGTGGTGCCATAGACCACGTCGCAGCGGTACATCTGGCGCTTGGTGTCCTCGGACTGCATGTGGCTCGGGTGGATCGCGCCGACGGTGAGGCCCAGGGCCTGGAAGAACGGCGCGGTCCAGTCGCGGTCGCGCTGCACGAGGTAGTCGTTGACGGTGACCACGTGCACCTTGCTGCGCTCGATCGTCGCCAGGTAGGTCGCCAGTGGCGCCACGATCGTCTTGCCCTCGCCCGTCTTCATCTCGGCGATCTTTCCCTGCGACAGCACCATGGCGCCGATGAGTTGCACGTCGAACGGGCGGGCCCGGAACGGGGGCCGGCTCTCGGGGTACAACTCCCGCACCGCCTCGTACAACTCCGTCGGGATATCCACCTGCATCCACCCCGGGATCGGGTCGCTCCATCCCAGCACCGTGTCCTCGGCATCAATCCGGAACCCCTCGGGCTTGGCCTGGTACGCGGCGACGGTCTGCCGGTGCTTCTCCTGATCCAGCGTCCGTGGCAGCAGCGTTGGGACGGCGTCCATCGTCGCCTTGGTCGCGGCGTACACCGCTTGCATCTCCGGCGGCAACTGCCCGGGGTCGAAGTGGCGCTCGGGGTTGAAAATGTTGCGGATACCCACCGAGCGGTCCATCGCCTCGCGCGCGACCGCGAAGCACTCGATCAGCAGGTCGATCGCCTGCTCTCCCTTGTCCATGCGCTCTCGGAACTCCACGACCTTGGCGCGAAGATCGGCATCGCTCATGGCGCGGATCCTCGGTTCGAGCGCGTTGATCGCGTTGACGCGCATCGTGTACTTCTTCACGAATCGCTCGTTGCGCGTGCCGATGATCAGGTTGAGCAGCGGTTCAATAACCGGGATGCCCTTGACGGTGGATTGTTTCTTTGCCATTGCTGGTCTTTCAATGCGGCTGCCGAGGCTCACTCGGATCGTCTGTCAAATGGGGGCTCGCCCCGCGACCCGGGGACTGGGTACGGGACGTGCGGGATCGCACGCGGTGCTCTTGAAGAAGGAACCACTGACGCATCGGCGCGTGGGGCGCGCCGAGCCGGGGCTCAAGGGGCCGGGACCATCAGCAAGCGGCCGGCGGCGGAAGATCCAGTAGCGCCACGCGCACGCGGTGCACGGGTCGCGCCAGCCGCGTGCGATACCCCGTCGGCCGTTCGAGGGACACTGATGCCGGGGCCGACGCGCTCAGTGTCAGCACACCCGGGATCGGGACATGGCGGTCGGTCCGCGTGTTCTTCGTGGCCACGCGGACAATCGACTCAGCGAGTGAGCGGAACTGCTCGACCTGCCTGGGGAGCGAACCCCGGTCGTGGCGGGCGGCCGAGCGGGCCGGATCCGAGCATGCGCCGGCGTTGAGCGCCAGCCCGAGCACCGCGCACACCAGCAGCGCCAGCGATGCGCCGCCGATTCCGCCGAAGGCCGGCGACGTAGATTCGGGATGGCTGGTCTGAGCAGGCATGATCGTCGAATGGAAGTGTATCAGCGCCGGCGACACATTCGTTTCTGGAGCGTGAGATCGGCGTTTTTTGGGGGAACCGGGGATCTTGGGGCGATGCGGCCAGAAAATATTCACGATTCCTTGATATTGTACTTGCAGAATCTTGTACCTCAAGATATTGTGCTGGTCCTTCCAGCGACATCCCGATAGCAGGGAGGCACAACCAGACGAGCCCGGCGACGTTTGGAAACTGGAAGCCCCGTACGTTCGGCCAGACCAGGTGTGTTGTTCGCCGGCGAAAGTGCAGTTTTCAGAACAAACGCGATCGGCCCAGATGCCGGATCGCAAGGGGTGCTGTTCGCCTATGCTCGAATCGATGCCTTCTTCGCAGCCGACCGATGGGTCCATGTCCGGCGGGTACCAACCGATGCGGCGGGTGCTGCCCGAGACCCGATCCTCGATCACGCACAAGTTCTGCGTGGCGAACCACGAGGGGTATCTGACGATCGGGCTGCAGCCCGACGGCTCGCCGGGCGAGTTGTTCATCAAGATGTCGAAGGAAGGCTCAACGATGTCGGGGATGTGCCAGGCGTTCTGCCGGGCCTTCTCGCTGGCGATCCAGTACGGCTTGAGCGTGGAGGACGCCGTGGTGCGGTTCAAGGGGATGCGGTTCGAGCCGATGGGGCCGACGAGCAACCCGGAGATCCCCGAGGCGCAGTCGATCGTGGACTACGTGGCCCGGTTCCTCGAACTGCACTTTGTTCGCCGGTAGCAGGCGAGTGAGATCATGATGCCGCTTCGGTAAGGAACACGACGCGCGATCGTCGCTTTGCGGCGGTGCGTGCCGCAACGGCGCGCCCACGCAGCATCGCCACGTTTCCCCGAGTCTATTCAGGCGCTGCCGCGGTCATGCGCCGGCCCGCCGCGCGGGGGGTTCGACGACGAGCGACCCGTGGGCTCACGGCGGGGAGGGACCGGCCGCGTTACGTTTTTACAAAGACGCGGCGGGTGTCAATCGTGAACGTGCTTGCGCCACGCTCACAATCCAACCTACCACCGCGTGTGGCTCGCCGGATAGCGCGAAGATTACGTCAACATCCACGTGCGGGTATTGAAGGACAAGCGAGCAAACGCTAGCGTGGCACTTGTAATGAGTCTCCGTGCGCCGTGTGGCGTCGTGCATTCATTACTTAACAACACGTTAGCGCATCGGCGGGTGTGTTTGCGAGCGTCATGGGCTAGTGTCATGCCGCATGGATCGCACGGTGGGGGCCGAGTGTCGCTCAGAGAAGCACGGGAGCAGATGATGAACGGCACGCAGAGATGGCATGAGGGAGCATCAAGGGTGAGTGATCAGCACGGGAGGCATCGAGAGTCCAGAGGGTTCACCCTGATTGAGTTGCTGGTGGTGATCGCGATTATCGCGATCATGGTGGGGATCCTGTTGCCGGCCTTGGGTAGCGCGCGCAAGACGAGCCGGATGACCAAGTGCCAGGCATCGATGCGGGCGGTGGCCCAGGGGGTGACGGCGTACACGATCGAGAGCCGCTGGTTCCCGCCGGCCTATGTCTACGGCGCCGATCAGACGACGGGGCAATGGGACTTCCAGTCGCAGCAGGCGAGCAACCCGAATCCGGCCAACGGCTATGTTCACTGGTCCTATTTTCTGTTCCAAGGAGACGACGGGATTCCCGAGGGGTCCTTCACGTGCCCCGATGTCGCGTCAAACGGCGCGCCGCGGACGAACCCCGGCGCGCGGGCGGAGGACTGGGAGGAGGGCCAGCAGAACGATCTGGGCGCCGGGCCCGGGGCACAGTTCCCGGAGGACCGGCAAGCGCGCCGGATGGCGTTCACCGGCAACGCGGCGATCTTCCCCCGGAACAAGTTCTCGGGGTCGGCGGGTTCACGCCGGAACGTGCTCGTGAATCCGTCGGGGATCGACAGTTCACCGCGGGGCGCTTCAGGCACGATCCTGGCGACGGAGTTTCTTGACCTGGGTCCGGGATGGGAGGCGCTTCGGGACAACCTGGACGGCGTGATCAAGAGCCACCGCCCCCTGACCCCGTTCGTCAGCCCCAGCAGCGGCTCGGACGTATACAACGCGATCGATCCGGTGGGGAGCATCGCCGCGTTTGACTATCCGCAGGAGAGCGACATTGTGCAACTCGGCCAACTCGGCGCCAACATGATCAACGATCCGAACACCATTCTGAACGCCGTCGGTCGTCATCATCCCGGCGGGGACAAGAACTACGGGGGCACCGCGAACTTCGTGTTCGTGGACGGGCACGTCGAGAACATGACCGTTCGCGAATCAATCCGGGAACGCAAGTGGGGAGATCGCTTCTTCAGCCTTTCCGGACGGAACAACCGCGTTGACACGCGATAAGAACGCTCGCGACGGGCCCATCGGCGGATGGGCACGTCGATTCAAGGACAGATCATCCCGGTTCGTTCGCGCGACGCCGACCGAGTTGTGCTCGCGGGGTTGTTGTGCGCCGGTGCCACGTCGCCGGACGGTTGGACAGGCGTTCCCCGGCGCGGCGTGGCACGTCGAGCATGTGTTGGCGCGTGCATCGAACCGCAGCAGCAATGTTTCCCGGTTTCCCCCCCCTCCACCCCCATCCAGCAAGGAGACAGCAACATGTCGAATCGTGGCCTCAAGTCAATGTGCCTGCTCGCCGCGTGCGGCGCGATCAGCGGGCTGGGCGCGCACGCGGATGCGCAGCCGTACCTTATTAATATTTCCGGCGCGACGCTGCAAGAAAACTTCTTTTCGGCGCCCGCGTCGACGCGCGAGTTCCTGGACATCAACGGCGGGGGCGTGATGATCCCGGGTGATCAACTGGCGCCGACGTTCGCCGCGCCGGGTGCTCCCGGCGGCGCGTACCAGCCCGGTCTGCACTGGGCGGTGCAGTACTACGCCGTCGGATCCGGCAACGGTCTCAAGGCCCTGATCGACTACGGCCGGAACTACTACACCGGGGGCGACTGGGATTCGGGCGAAATGCCCGGCACCGCTCCGCTGTCGTACCTCACCGCCTCCAATGCCTACTTGAACCGCACCCGATTCGTCTCCGGCGGCGCTCAGACGGGCATCTTCAATGAATCGCACGGCGGGAGTTCGCCCCTTCGCTCGCTCCTGATCCCGAACCTCGACTGCCCCCCGGCGGCCGGGATGCAGAATGAGATCGTGTCGATGTGGGCCGCCGGGGGCGATCCGGGCTCGGCGTCCCCGAACAGCGGCCTCAAGATCGACATCGCCCCGCTCGATGTGCCCACGATCTGGTTCGTCCGCCAGGAAGGCGGGTTGCCGAACTGGAATCTGCTCCCGACCCAGCCCGGCTACGGCCGCAACTCGGTGATCGCGCTCAATCCCGATGGCACCGCGACCTCGTGGAACAACCTGCTCGAATCGCTCGACTCGCCCAACTCGCCGGTCCCGGTGAACCTGAACGCGCAGGATGCCAATCCCCTCACCATCCCCGACTGCAACTCCCTCTTCGATACACGAATCGCCAACGCGCCGGTCGCGGCTCTTACCAACTTCGGCGTCGGGTATGAATACACGACCAAAACCAACCTTCGCTACCTGCTGTCGACCGGGCGCGGCGAGAACGGGGAGAACCTCATGGTCATCACCCGCGATTCCGGCTCGGGCACGCGAAACGCGTTCAACAACTCACTCTGCCTCGATCCTTCCTGGGGCGTCGGCGAGAACATCGGTTCGCAGAACGCCGGCGCGACCAACGGCAGCGCCGGGCCCACGTTCCTGCCCAGCAACAAGACCGGCTCGGGTGACATGGAACTCACCGTCGTCAATCATCGGCTCGCGGTCGGATACACCGGCGCGGAGCGCGGGCTCTCGGGCTCGGGCACCGCGGGCAACTGGCTCGGCGGCGGCAAGATCGAAGTGTTCGGGGTGATCGACAACCTCAACGGGCGCGCCATTCCGCCGAACAATGATCCCGCCTTCCCGAACTACGTCGCGCGTCCGACCATCGAAAACGTCGTCAACAACGGGCTCATCGGCGAGGTGGATCCGACGGACGGCTCGCTCTACGTCCGCGACGGCTACCGCATCACCGGCCCGGCGACGTTCGTCACGATCGGCGACCCTCGCAATCAAGACGAGATCGGCGGTGAACCCGGCAACCTGAACCCGCGCCTCCGCAACTCGCAGGCCGCCGCGTACATGAACAACGTCACCCGCTCCCTTGATGCCTTCAACGGCAATCCGAACGCGCCGGAGACGGACTTCACGCCGGGCCAGTTGCTCGGCAGCCGGTTCATCTCGATCGTCGCGACGGACCGCGCGAACAACCTGGCGAACCCCTGCGAGTTCCTGCCCAACGCCCTGCGCAATCAGTTTGTCCAGGACTGGATCAGCCAGGGGAACCGCAGTCCACTCCAGGATCCCGTCTTCGCCACATACGGGCGCGGGAGCCTCAACCAGATCACGGGTCGTCTGGCCGGCATCGCGCCGACACGCCGAACGGGCTTCACCTACTCCGACGGCGTCACGGGCGGCGCGACCAACTTCGTGTCGCAGAGCGGCGCGCTTATCAACTACGCCACGCAACTCTCACTGCGCAACAAGGTCGCCGGCGACTTCAGCGGCGACGGGGTGCGTGACATCAACGACGCCGGTGACATGATCCGCGCCTGGCGCGAGCGCAACGGCGGCCCCGCGTGGAGCGCGCCGGGCGCCTCGGGCAACCTGCTCGCGATCGCCACCGCCAACGGCTTCTCCGCCCCTGGCGCGGACGCGAGCATCGAACTGCTGGGCGACTTCACGGGCGACGGCAACTTCGGCCGGAAGTTCAACCAGACGACCATGGTCTTCGAGCCGGATCGCTCGGACGTGCGCTACTGGGCCGATGGACTGGCGCTGATGAACGGTTCGCTCAACCGCGCCGCGGGATTCGCCGCCGTGGACAATGCGTGGATGAGCCAGACGGGCAGCAACAACTTCTTTGGCACGGTGCTGGCGACGGGCGTGGCGTACGCCGCCGGGGCGTCCGTGGCCGACGTGGCGGGTCCCTCGGGGCGCTTCACCCCGGGGTACAACCCGATCGGTGCGGACGGGCGCGTCGACGCCAGCGACATTGATTATGTCTATCGCCAGTTCAACCAGAACCCCCGCGTCAATGACGCCGAACTCAACTGGAGCGACCTGGACGAAGCCGTCGGCGCCGACCTCTCCGCCGACGTCACGGGCGATCTTCGGATCAATCAGGCCGACATTGACCGCATCGTGCTCACGATCCTCGGGACCTCCTATGGCGACGTGAACCTCGACGGCGTATGCGACGCGACCGACCTCTCGACGGCCAATGCGAACCTCGGCCAGCCCGGCGGCTGGGCGATGGGGGACATCGACGGCGACGGAGCCGTGACCGCCGCGGATATCACGATCATCGCCGATTGCGTCGGCGGGGGATGCCCGTGCGACGTGAACAGCGATGCGGCTCTCACCAGCCAGGACTTCTTCGACTTCCTCGTCGGCTTCTTCAACGGCACGCTCGACTACAACCTGGATGGCGCGGTCACCAGCCAGGACTTCTTCGACTTCCTCTCCTGCTTCTTCAACCCGCCCACGGGTTGCTGATCGCGGGTATCGATGTGTCCATCACGCGTCGAGCGGAGGCATGGCGACATGCCTCCGCTCGATGTATGTCCGGGCCGTCCGCCACCGCTCGGCTTTGACAGGCCGAATAGCATCTACGGGGCGCGCGCAGACCGGAGGCCGACGCATGCTTGAGTTCCGATGGAGTCCCGTGACGTGCGGCGCGGCGAGCGCCCTGGGCATGCTCGCGTTGCTCTGGACATGCGCGGCGGCCCGCGCCCAGGGCGATTGGACGCCCGCCCCGGGTCACATCATGACGCGCTGGGCCAAGGACGTGGATCCGCGGGATCCCCTCGCGCAGTATCCACGGGCGACGATGGTGAGAAATGAGTGGCGGAGCCTGAATGGATTATGGGACTACGCGATCACCGGCCGCGGGGAGGCGGTGGAGAACTGGGCCGGAAAGATCCTAGTCCCCTTCGCGGTTGAATCGGCGCTCTCGGGCGTCAAGACGCGTGTCGGTCCGGAGCAGGCGCTGCACTACCGCCGGACGTTCTCGGTTCCGGCGGAATGGCTCAAGGACGATCAGCGCGTGATCCTGCACTTCGGCGCGGTCGACTGGCAATGCACGGTGCGCGTCAACGGCCGCGAGGCCTGCTCGCACACCGGCGGGTACGACCCATTCTCGGCGGACATTACCGAGTTGGTTCAAGCGGGCGACAACGAGGTATCGCTCGTGGTGACGGACCCGACGAACCAGGGCGGGCAGCCGCGGGGCAAGCAGTGGTCCAAGCCGCACGGGATCTGGTATACACCCACGACGGGGATCTGGCAGAGCGTGTGGATCGAGCCGGTGCCGTACAGATATGTCGCGGGGCTGCGTGTCGATGCGGACCGGTCAACGGGCGAGGTCCGTGTGCGGGTAACGGACGGCGGCTCGGCGGCGCGGTTTCACGCCGTGTACGAGGTCGAAGTGTCTCTGAACGGGAAGCGGATCGCCAGCGGCCGCTCGCCGACCTCGCCGGTCCTGCTCAAGGTGCTGGACCCGCGGGCATGGACGCCGGACTCACCGGTGCTGTACGACCTTACTCTGCGGACCCTGATCGGCGCACGGCGAACCGACGAAGTGACGTCATACTTCGCGTTCCGCGACATCAAGGTGGCCAAGGACTCGATGGGCGTGAACCGGCTGATGCTCAATGACAAGCCGACGTTCATGTTTGGGCCGCTGGATCAGGGCTTCTGGCCCGACGGCCTCTACACCGCGCCGACGGACGAGGCGCTGAAGTTCGACATCGAAGCGGTGAAGAAGATGGGCGGCAACATGCTCCGCAAGCATGTGAAGGTCGAGCCGGAACGCTTCTATTACTGGTGCGACCGTCTTGGCATCATGGTGTGGCAGGACATGCCCAGCCCGTTCTTTGAGCAGGTCAAGGAGGACGGCAGCAAAGGGTGGGATGACGATTTCCCCGCCCTTTCGGATGAATGGAAGACCAACTTCGAGCGTGAATGGCGCGCGATCATCGAAGCGCGCCGGCAACACCCCAGCATCGTGATGTGGGTCCCGTTCAATGAAGGGTGGGGGCAGAACGATCTCGGGTGGGCCCGCTCGGTGGCGCTCAAGACCAAGGAGTGGGACCCGACGCGCCTTGTGAACAACGCCTCGGGGTGGACCGACATGAAGGTCGGGGACACGCTCGATTATCATCTCTATCCGGGGCCGGGGACGCCCCCCACGGAATCCTCGCGAGCGGCCGTGCTCGGCGAATACGGCGGGCTCGGCTTGCCGCTCGAAGGACACACCTGGGTCAACAAGGACAACTGGGGGTACGTCAGTTACACGAGCAAGGACGACCTGACCCGGGCGTATCTGGATCAGATCCGCCAGTTGCCGATGCTCATCGCGGAGGGGCTCTGCGCCGCGGTGTACACGCAGACGACCGATGTCGAGATCGAATGCAACGGGTGGATGACCTACGACCGCGAGGTGTGGAAGATCGATCCGGAGCAGGCGGGGAAGGCGACGGCCGAGGCCCTCTCGAATGTGCCGCGCGGATTCAACGTGATTGTCCCGCGCGCGGGCCAGCCCGGCGGGCCGGGAGATTGGGCTTACACCTACGACCCGCTGGACGGATGGGAGCAGGCGCAGCACGACACGGCGGGCTGGCGCCGCGGGCCCGGCGGGTTCGGCACCAAGGGCACCCCCGGCGCCATCATCGGGACGGAATGGTCCGCCACGGACATCTACCTCCGGCGTGAGTTCCAGGCGCCCCAGGCGCCCGCCCGAAACGTCGCGCTCTCGATTCATCACGACGAGGACGCGGCGGTCTACATCAACGGCGTTCAGGTGGCAACGCTCTCGGGCTACACCACGGCGTACCACTACATTCCGCTGTCCGACCAGGCCGTGCGCGCGATCAAGTGGGGACAGAACAATGTCATCGCGATCCACTGCCGGCAGACCGGCGGCGGTCAGTACATCGACTGCGGCCTGGTCGAGATCGTGCGCGACGAGCCGTCGAAGTCTCACGCACCGGCCCCCGCGCGGATGCAGCAGCAGCCCGGCACGGGTCCGCCCGCGGCGGCCCGCGAGGACAGCCGCGACTACGAATCCCGCCAACTCGGCGGCTTCACGCTCAGGATCAACAAGGACTTCTCCACCTCCGCCCCGGAACTGCTCGATCGCGTGCTCGTGCAGCTCGCGGGTGACCTGGATGAGATCTCCCATTTTGTTCCTCCCGCCGCTCTGGATGCCCTGCGAACCGTGACCATCTGGATCGAGCGTCAGGGCTCGACCGCGATGGGCCGCGGCGGGCGGGGAATGTGCTGCCACTGGTCCCCGGGCTGGCTCGAATCAAACGGTTTGCTCACCGAAAAAGCCGGCGGCGTCGAGATTATCAATCCGGACGACTTCCTCACCTGGCGACGCGACCAGCCGTACATGTGCTTTCATGAACTGGCCCACGCGCTTCACTGGCGCCTGGCGAAACTCGACCCCGAGATCGAGGAGGTCTTCGAGCGAGCCAAGGCGGCCGGCCGGTACGATCAGGTCGCGCGCAACTCGCTCCCCCAAGGAACAACCGAGCGGGCCTACGCCATCACCAACCGCCATGAGTATTTCGCGGAACTCAGCGAGGCCTATTTCGCGCTCAACGATTTCTACCCCTACTCGCGCCGGCAACTTCAAACGCATGATCCCGAGGGATTCAGGTTGATCGAGCGAGTGTGGAACCTGTCCGCGGAGGACATCGCCGCCAACGCCGCCTCCCGCGAGCCCGGGCGGTGAGCGACCCGGCGCCAAGCGATCGGCAACATCCATGACTGCAACGCCCATCATCCTCTCGACCTGGTCATTCGGTCCGGTGGCCAACGAACCCGGGATGGCGGTCCTTCGGGCCGGCGGCGCGGCGCTCGACGCAGTCGTTGCCGCCGCGACCGCGGTCGAGAACGACCCGTCGATCAACTCCGTCGGCGTGGGCGGGTTGCCCGACGCCGATGGCAACGTGTCGCTTGATGGGTGCGTGATGACCAACCCGGACCGCTGCGGCTCGGTGTGCTGCCTGCGCCGGTTCGCCAATCCCGTGGCGGTCGCCCGCGCGGTGATGGAGCGGACCATCCACGTCATGCTCGCGGGCGACGGCGCCGATGCGTTCGCGGCGCGGGAAGGCTTCACGCCGGCAGCGCTGCTCATGCCCGAGGCCCGCGCCGAGTGGGAAACCTGGAAGAGCGATCCCGCCCGGCTTGACCGCGACAAGTACCAGGGTTGGATCCCGCCTCTAAATGTCGAGGAGATCCGCGGTTGCCAGCGCGTGACTGCCCGCTCCACCGGCGGGCTCCACCCCGAGCCGAGCCATGACACGGTCAGCATCCTGGCGCGGGATTCGCGCGGGTCGCTGGCGGGTGCGTGCTCGACCAGCGGCATGGCCTTCAAGGTGCCAGGACGCGTGGGAGATTCGCCGATCATCGGTCACGGGCTGTACGTGGATCAACAGGCCGGAGCGGCGGCGGCGACCGGGACGGGCGAGTTGATCATGGGTGTCTGCGGCTCCTTCCTCGCCGTCGAATCGATGCGCCGCGGCGCGTCTCCGGGCGAGGCGATCCGTGATGTCCTGACGCGAATCAGGTCGCGCTACACCCTTGCGCCGGATCATCAGGTCGCGATGATCGCGATGAGCCCCGGGGGCGAGTGGGCCAGCGGAGCGCTCAAGCCCGGTTTTCATCACACGATCACCGATCAGGCCGGCACCCGAGTGGAGAAGGCACAGGCGGTGCTGCTGCCCGCGTGAGAGGTGCTCCGGTCGGGTGGGGGAGACCCTCCGGGTGGGTCTGGAGCAAGGGGGGAGGCGGCTCCCATTCCTAGATGCACTTCAGTTGCATCTGCACGGGGGGCGGCTTACCATTTCCCGGGTCACCTGCGCGTCAGCGGAAGGGACCGAGAACGGGGAAGCCGCGATGATCGCACGAATCATGGCCGTCTGCTTGTTGGTGCTGGGGTTCGCGTGCGTTGCGTTCCCGGCGACGACACGCCAGTCAGCGCCGGCCGGGCCCGCCACGCCGATCTCCGTCGTCGTCTCGATCCCCCCGCTGAAAGGAATCGTCGCGGAACTGGGCAAGGACCTGAAGATCGAGGTTCAGACGCTGATCCCCGTCGGCGTCAGCGAACACGGGTACGAGATCCCCGCGTCCAAGTTCCGAGCACTTGCCAAGGCCGACATCATCGTGTACGTCGGCCGCGGCCTGGAGCCCGGGCTGGTGAAGTACCTGAACGATCACCCGGCGACGGCCGACGCAGCCCGCGGGGTGGGGAGCGTGGAACGAGTGGAGTTTTCGTCGCTCGTGACGGACCAGCCGGTGAGACCGGACGAACCTCAGGCTCCCGGCGCCGACGCGCGCGACCACGATCACGGTGATCATGACCACGCCGGGCACGAGCATGATCCGCACATCTGGCTTGACCCGCTGAACATGAAAAAACTCGTGCCCGCGGTTCGCGGAGCGATCGAGCGGGTGCTCAAGTCCCGCGGCGAATACTCGATCCAGGCGAAGCAATCGCTCGACGAGGCCGAGTCCGGGCTGCTCAAGCGCATCGAGGACCTGCACGAGCGGTACGAGAAGACGCTGGCGAGCGCGAAGACGCGCACGATCGTCGTGGCGCACGACGCCTACGGGCTGCTTGCCTGCCGGTACGACCTGCGGGTGGTGGCGATCGCCGGGCTGCATGCAAGCGAGCCCACGATGAAGGATGTGAAGCGAGCCATCGATTCGATCAGGTCGAAAGACGCGAGCGTCGTCTATGTCGAGCCGCAACTCAGCCGCAGCGCGGGCGAGCGCGTCGCCAAGGCAACCGGCGCCAGAGTGCTGGTCCTGGATCCGGTGGGCGGCGACGATTGGTTTGAGACGATGAAAAAGAACCTGGAATCGCTGGCGTCGGGGCTTGGAGCCACGCTCGCGGACGACGCGCAAACCGAGCAACCCGGCAAGCCGTGACCATACCCGCGATGGATGACATGCCGACGCACGCTTCGAGTTCGATCGACGTTCCCGCCGCGGGCGGCGTGATCGAGTTTCAGCGCGTGACATATGCGTACGCCGGCGCGTCCGCGCCGGCGGTGGAGAATGTCTCGCTGCGCATCGAGCCGGGCGAACGGCTGGGTGTCCTGGGTCCCAACGGGGGCGGCAAGTCCACGCTCGTGAAACTCATGCTCGGCCTGCTTCCCGTGCAGCAGGGAACGATCTCCGTCTTCGGACATTCGCCCGCATCGGCCCGCAAGAAGGGCTTGATCGGGTACGTGCCGCAGAAACTCGAGGCGGAACTGGCGTTCCCGCTCAGCGCGCGGCAGGTTGTCACGCTTGGAGCGGCCTGGCGGCTCGCTCCGTGGCGATCGGTTTCGCCCGAGGCGCGGGCGCACGTCGGCGACATGCTCGATCTGGTCGGGGCGTCCGAGTACGCCGATCGTCCGATCGGCAAACTCTCGGGCGGGCAGGTGCAGCGGGTGCTGATCGCCCGCGCGCTGGCGGCCAGGCCGCGGGTGCTGGCGCTCGACGAGCCGATGGTGGGCATCGATGCCGTGGGGCAGCAGCGCTTCGCCGAACTCTTGCGCACCCTGCACCGGCAACTGAATCTGACGATCGTCATCGTGTCGCACGATCTGCGCGCGATCGCCGCCGGGTGCGACCGGGTCGCGTGCCTGGCGCGTCGGCTCCACAGCCACGTGAGCCCTCAGGGGCTCACCCCACTGGTGCTCGCGGAACTGTTCAGCCATGATCTGGTCGGGCTCCGCGCCGTCCTGGGTGACGTTCATGTTCACGCCCACCCGGCGAGCGAGTGCCACGAGTGTCCCCCCGGGGACTCGGTCGTCCCCCTGGGCATCGACCGCCCCGCCGAGCAGAAGGGAGCGGCCCGTGCAGATCCTTGACTGGCTCCGCGAGCCCGAACTGCGCGCGATGCTCCTGCCCGGGCTGGTCGGCGGCATCGCGGTCGTGATCACCTGTGCGCTGCTGAGCGTTCTGGTCGTGCTCAAGAGGCTCGCGTTCGTCGGGCAGGGGGTCAGCCACTCGGCGTTCGGTGGGATCGGGCTGGCGGCCTACTGCGGGTTTCTCGCCCACGCCGCCGCGGACAGCGCGGGGACCAGCCCCGCGTACTCATGGCTGATCACCTCCGGCATCGTGCTCGTTTTCTGCATCGTCAGCGCGATCGGCATGGGGCTCCTCGCCGACATGCACGGCGTGCGCGAAGACACCGCGATCGGTGTCTTCCTCGTCGCCGCCATGGCGCTCGGCGGGCTGCTCCTGTCCCTCGCGATCCAACGCGGCAGGCTCTCGGGGAACGCCGGGTATGAGTCCATCCTCTTCGGGCAGGTCCTCGCCGTCTCCTGGAGCGATGCCGGCGTGGCGGTCGTCGCCTGCGCCGCGGTCGTGGTGACCGTCTGGGTGCTGCGCCGGCCGATGCTCTTCTGGGCGTTTGATGAGACGTCCGCCACCGCGTTCGGCGCCCCGAGCCTGCTCCTGCGCCTGACGCTCATGGTGCTCCTGTGCATCGCGATCGTGACGGCGATGAAGATCGTCGGCGTCGTACTCGCCACGGCCCTGCTCGTGCTGCCCGGGGCCAGCGCCTTGCGCCTCAGCGACCGCCTCGCGCGCGTCGTCGTGCTCTCCGTCGGGTTCGGTGTACTGGGACTGGCAGGCGGGGTCGTGATCGCCACCGAGCAGGGGAGTGTCCCGCCCGGAGCGACGATCGTGCTCTCGCTGTGCGCGTTGTTCGCCGCCGCGTGGATCGGCGGGATCATGCAGCGGAAGTTCGCGCGCCCTGACCGCACCCGCCCGGGGCGTGCGAACAATCAAGCATGAAGAAGATCAAAGCCGAGACGTTCCTGGCCGAACTGAACCGCCTCCGCAAGGACGTCGGGGAAGACCCCGCCGACCTCGAGTGGCAGACGCTCCACCATGCCTTCTGTTTCATCTCGTACAAGATGGGGGATTTCCAACGGTACATCGATGAACAAGCCGCGAAGGGAGCCTTCGACGAACTGGAGTCATGAACGCGGGCGGCGGTCATGCGGGCGCGCCGTTCAATGACTCCGACGAGTTCGCCACGCGTTCGCAAGGATTCTCGGTCGCACCACCAGTTTTTCTGAATCCACGTTGCAACTTTTTCCGATGGTATTCGTAGTGTCAATATCGACAACGGACGCCCGCGGCACGGCGTGAGAACCACGCACGGCCCGGACGAGCCGGAGTCGACGAGCCCCCGTCAGGTACCTCGATGGGCGGCGCGTTGAGCCGCGGGTGACGGCCCGCGGGATGGAGCCTTGCGGCGGTCTGTACAGAAGGCCGCGTCGGCTTGGCAGGTCGCTCCGAAAGGAGCACTCTTGAAATGGAGGTGATCCAGTGAAGCATTCAGACTGTACCAAGGGGCTGCGTTCCTAATCGCAGACTCGACGGAGTTGCGATCTTCGCAGCCCGCAAAGGACTTAGCTCCTACGGCCCTCGATCTGACGATCGGGGGTCGTTTGTTTTTGCCGTCCGCGCTGCTGTAACCCTTCGTGGATGTAACGTGCTTCAGGTTTGAGCATCACATCAGCCGCCATCAGAAGACTCGATGACGAATAACGAAAGGAACGTAATGCGAACCGCGCTGTGGATCGGCGTGATGGGTATCGGTGCACTCGGGGCGTTGCATGGTGGAGGCTTGGCCGAACATGATGCCACGCCGCCGCGAGCGCTGGAGTCGGCGATGTCGCCCGCTCTGGGAACGACGGCGCTGAAGCGATCGCTCACGCTCGAAGGGGCGATGGCGGTATTGAAAGCCGCCGCCGATGATGCCTCGCACAAGGGCGCGTCGCCCTCGATCGCGGTGGTCGATGACGCGGGGTTCCTGCTGTGCTTCCAGCGCGCCGACGGGAGCTTCGCCGCCGGCGCCGAGGTGTCCATCGGCAAGGCCCGGACCGCGGCGATCTTCAAGAAACCCACCGCCGCGTTCGAAGATTCCATCAACGGCGGGCGCTACGCCCTGCTCGACGCCACCAGTTTTACCCCGCTCCGAGGCGGAGTCCCGGTCATCATCGACGGACAGGTCGTTGGAGCCGTCGGCGTCAGCGGCGCCGCCAGCGCGAACCAGGACGAGGACATCGCGATGACCGGGGCCGCCGCGCTCGGCTCGTCACATCCCAGTGATTCCTCCAGCGGCAAGTAGGCTCGATCGTCGCGGCCGCGACGACGCGGTGCATTCGGCGAATCGCGCCAGCACCCGTCTCTTACGGCAAACGAACCCGGCCGTCGTCGCGCGCCAGCGCCGCGCGACGACATGCTCATCAACTCAGGAACCTGCACATGAAATCGCTTCCCATTGCTATCTCGATTATCGCCGCCGCGACGCTGACCGGATGCAGCGAGCACGCTTCGCACTGCGTCACGATCGACGGCGAGTCGGCCATCGCCGCTCGAACGGGTCCGAAGATCTACCCGAACGTGGATGACGACGGTGTCATCCTCATGGGCTATGACCCGGTGGCGTACTTCACCGATGCCAAACCCGTGATGGGGTCGCACGAATACATGAGCGTCCACAACGGCGCGATCTATCACTTCGCCAGCGCGGCACACAAGCAGTTGTTCGACGCGGATCCGGCCAAGTACGAGCCCCAGTTCGGCGGATGGTGCGCGTACGCCGCCTCGATCAAGAAGATCTCACCCATCGGCCCGGAATGGTGGGACATCGTCGATGGCCGGCTCATCCTCCAGCACAACCAGAAGGCCTGGGACCTCTGGCACAAGGACCCGAAGAACTCCCTCGTGAGCGCCGACGCCAACTGGCCCGGGCTCGTCGATCAGCACGGCGCGCCGCCCAAGACGCTCGTCAATATCGACCGGGACGGCGTGGCGCTCGAAGGACACGACCCGGTGGCATATTTCACCGACGGCAAGGCGATCAAGGGCGATCCCGCCCTGGCGTCAACGTATCGCGGCGCAACGTACCACTTCGCCTCCGCCGCCCACAAGCAGATGTTCGACGCGAACCCCGAGAAATACGCCCCGCAGTTCGGCGGGTTCTGTGGCTACGCCGCCTCGATCAACAAGGTCTCGCCCGTCAACGTCAACCTCTTCCAGATCATCGACGGACGGCTTGTGCTCCAGCATACCGACGAGGCGTATCGGCTGTTCAACCAGAACGCGCCCGCCAACCTCGTCAAGGCCGATCACAACTGGCCGCACCTGGTGGCGCGGACGTGTCACTGATCGCCGCCGCGGTCCTCCATGCCCGGATTCGCACGATCATCCGACCATCGATCCCCGCAGACGCATCAACCCCGGCGCGCCCTCTACGGTACCGGCGCCACCGACGCGCTCGCACGTGAACCGACCCACATGAAAACCGCACTCACCATTGCATTTGCGAACGCCGCCCTGATGCTCCCCCTTTGGGTGCATGCCCAGACGCAATCGCCCCCGGTCCCCGACGCCATCGTCGATCTCAGCCAGTCGAGCGCGGTCGCCATCGTCCGCGGTCAGTGGCGTTTCCACGATGTCGAGATCATCGACGCCGCCCACCGCGATCCCGGGCCGGACCGCATGCCGTCGGGCCCGGTGAACCGAACGCGAGACATCACGCCCAAAGCGGGCCGCGAGGGCTCAACCGGGCCCGGTTGGCAACTGCTCGACCCTGAATCCCTCGACGTCCGACGCACCGCCGGACTCTTGAGCATGGGATGGTACTGCTTCGAGTTCACGATACCACGAACCGTCGGCTCTCTGGATGTCGCCGGCGCGAGCGTCTATTTCGAGATCGTCGTGGACGACTACGCCGAAATCTGGGTGAATCACACGCTGCCGCAGGTCCTGGGACAAACCGGCGGCCCGATGGTCAGGGGTTGGAATGCGCCAAACCGGGTGCTGCTGACGAGTAGCGCAACACCCGGCGAGAAGATCGAACTCGCGGTGCTCGCGGCGAACGGGCCACTCTCGGACCCCCCGAAGAACTATGTGTGGATCCGGTCCGCCACGCTGGACTTCTACAAGCCGGGACGGGCGACGCCGGGCGCCGCCGTGCCGCTCGAAGTCGAACGCATCGATCCCGCCATCGATCAGATTGTGCCCCGGGACGCGCGGCTGGAACGCCTCGCCACCGGCTTTGCCTTCACCGAGGGCCCCGTCTGGCACCCCGACGGCTACCTCCTCTTCAGCGATCCCAACCAGAATGTCATCCACCGCTTCGACCCCGCGACCGGCGAGGTCTCCATCTACCGCACCAAGAGCGGCTACGCGGGCGCCGATATCGGCCGGTACCACCAGCCGGGTTCCAACGGCCTGGCCATCGACCCTCACGGTCGCCTGACCATCTGCGAGCACGGCAACCGGCGCGTCTCGCGCCTGGAACGAAACGGGCAGGTCACCGTCCTCGCCGATGCCTTCGACGGCAAGCGCCTCAATAGCCCCAACGACCTCGTCTACCGCTCCGACGGCGCGCTCTTCTTCACCGATCCGCCATTCGGTCTCCCGAAGGTCTATGACGACCCGGCGCGTGAATCGCCGTACACCGGCGTCTACTCGCTCAAGGACGACGCGCTGCGATTGGTCTCGAACGACCTCAAGGGTCCCAACGGCATCGCCTTCGCGCCCGATGAGAAGTTCCTGTACGTCTCGAACTGGGACGATGCCCGGAAGATCATCATGCGCTACGCCGTGGGCGACGACGCGACCCTCTCCACCGGCGAGGTCTTCTTCGACATGACCCGCGCACCCGGCGCCGAAGCCCTCGACGGCCTGAAGGTCGATCAGCAGGGAAACATCTACTCCTCCGGCCCCGGGGGCGTGTGGATCATCTCCCCCGCCGGTGTGCACCTGGGCACCCTCAAGTGCCCCGAACTCCCCGCCAACATGGCCTGGGGCGGACCCGACGGCAAGACGCTCTACCTGACCGCTCGGACCGGCCTGTACCGGGTCGGGCTCTCCATCCCCGGGTCCGGCATCCGCTGACCGCGGCCCGCTTCCTTGCAACACGTGCCGGTGTCGCGGCGAACTTATCATCTGCCCCCAGATGAACTCCGCGCCGGCCACCTCGATGCAGCCCTCGCGACGCCCCTTGGCGGCGCTGCTTCTGGCGCTGGCGGCGAGCGGCGCGCTGGCTTCCTGCGCTGGAAGAAAAGGACTCCGGCCCCAGCCCGGCGCCGACGACCCTGGATTATCAGCAAGGGCCCCCTCGGACCTGGCCGCACGACCGGTCGAAACCGCCCAGAACGGACTCGAAGCGGCTTCGTGGATCGTGTCGAGTTCAGACGAAGACATCAGCCGTGTACTCGCGCCCTATCTGCCCAGGCCGCTTCCCATGGACCCCGCTGTTGCCGCGCTCTGGGAGGCCAACGGCGTCCGCATCGTCTCCATTCCGATGGATCAGTTGGACCTCGTGCAGCACGAACTCGCAACGGTCGGAGCCGTCCAGCGACAATGGCTGGGCGAAGCGACCACATGGACGGATTGCCTCACCGGCCCCCCCTGGACCGGCACTCGGACCCTGGCCCTGGATTCAGGTCGGCTCGCGCTGGGACCGGGCCGATTGCGCCTGCTCACTCGCTGCTGGACCATCCCCGTCCCCGTCGCACCGTCGGAGCCTGATCAGGCGCCGGCCGCTGTCTTGCACATCGAACTGCTGATCCAGCACAAAGAAGACGCCGTCAATCGGCCCGCCTTGTCCATGGCGCCGCTTGACACGACCGATGCACTCGGCGCGGGGCTCGTCTTTCGCCGCTTGCTCGCCGAACTGACCGTCACCGAAGGAAGCGCGCTCGTGCTCCTTCCCTACAAGCCCGGCGCGCCGTGGGGCGGGGGCGACGACGTTCCCAGCGACCACGCGACGACCGACCCCGAGCCGGCACGGGATGCGACCTCCACCGCACACGCCGATCAGCAGCATGCCGCGACCGACCCGCGGGCGCCGCTGGCCGACGGCGACGAGGTCCTCCCCGGCCTGGGCGAAGTCGTGCGTCACCCCGGCAGCCGTGACAGCGCCACGCCCGGCACGCCGGGCGACCCGAGCGGCGTCGGACCGCCGGAGGCCGCTGTGATGACCATCGGAGAACTGCTCATGACCCGCGGCGGGGTTCGCCCGCCGACGCGGTCGAACCCGAATCCAACATCGCGGGCCCCATGGCGCGCCGAACAACCCTCCCGGGCGATGCTCGTCCTCATCCCGCGCGTCCCCGATCGCTTCCGGCTCATCGAATAGCCCCTCGAACACGCCCCGGCCGGCTCAGTGCCCGGACTCGGTGGCTCGAAGGACTTCCTCCACGCTCGTCATTCCCTTCGCGGCCTTGGCCAGTCCGTCCTGGCGCAGCGTCTGCATGCCGCGCTCGATGCACACGCGCTTGAACTCCGCTACGTTGGGATTCCGCGCGATGATGTCGCGGAGCTGATCGTCGATCGACAGCAGTTCATAGATGCCCACACGCCCCGTATAGCCTCGGTTGCGGCATTTCTCGCACCCCGCGTGCACCCACACCGTGCTCGCGTCCATCCCCAGCATCGACAGAAACTCCCCGCGCTCGTCGGATGGCGCTTCCTGCTTCCGGCAATGCACGCACAGGCGACGCAGCAGCCGCTGCGCCAGCACCGCCCGGATCGCGGCGCCGATCAGGAACGGCTCGAGCCCGATGTTGATCAGGCGCGTGATCGAGCTCGGCGCGTCGTTGGTGTGCAGCGTCGAGAGCACCAGGTGCCCCGTGAGCGCGGCCTGCACCGCCGTGTGCGCGGTCTCGTGATCGCGGATCTCGCCCAGCATGATCACGTCGGGGTCCTGACGCAGCAGCGCCTTGAGAGCCTTGGCGAACGTCATCCCGATCTTCTCGTGCGTCTGCGTCTGCGTGATCCCATCCAGGTGATACTCGATCGGGTCTTCGACGGTCGAGACGTTCATCGTCGTCTTATCGAGCTGCTTCAGCGACGCGTACAGCGTCGTCGTCTTTCCGGAGCCGGTCGGACCCGTGACCAGCACGATGCCGTGCGGCTCGTCGATCGCCCGTTTCCAGATCGTCAGCGTGTTCTCGTCGAAACCGAGGTCTTCAAGCTGCACGTTGATCGACCGCGTATCGAGGATACGCATCACCGTCTTCTCGCCGTACGAGTTCGGCAGCGTCGAGACGCGCAGGTCCAACTTGCGTCCCTGGACGGTGCAGCGGATGCGGCCGTCCTGCGGGACCCGCCGCTCGGAGATGTCCAGGTTCGCCATGATCTTCAGGCGCGACGTGATCGCCGCCGCCATCGAGGCCGGACGCGACATGCTCTCGAACAGGTTCCCGTCGATCCGGAAGCGGATCTTCACCTTCTTCTCGCACGGCTCGATGTGGATGTCCGACGCCCCCTCCTTCACCGCGTTCTGGATGATGAAGTTCACGTACCGGATTACCGGCGACTCCGCGCCGGCCTTCTCCAGGTCCACCTCGTCCTGGCTCTGCACCTTCTCGACTTCGACGTCGCTTTCGTCCACGTCCGCCAGCAGCGCCGACAGGTCTTCCGCGGATTCAGCCGCCTCGCTCTGCCCGATGAGGTCCATCGCCAACTTCACGTCGCCGGGCGTCACGACCACCACCTTGATCATCGGCATGCCCAGGCGCCGTTTCAGTTCGTCCACCGCGAACGGATCGTTCGGGCTGACCATCCCCACGACCAGCCGCCGGGCGCCCAGCGACGCCTCGCCCTCCACGCGGATCGGGACGACCTGGCATTCCTTGCAGTGCTCCACCGTCAGGCGCTGCAGCAACTTCCCGTCCACCCCGCCCTCCAGGCCCTTTTCGAAGTCGATCCGCTCGAAGTCGAGCCGGGCCAGCCCGGCGACGACCGCTTGGATCGATGCTTCGTCGCCCCCCTGCTCCAGCAGCACATCGACCAGGCGCCGCCCGGGCGACGACTTGAGCACCTGCTGCGCCGCGCCGAGTTGCGGCGCCGTCACCGCGCTGGCCGACGTGAGCGCCTCAACCGGATCCGCGTGCAACAGCGCCATCGCCCCGCGCTTGGGCACATGCACGATCGTGATCGGCAGCGCGCCGGCATCCGCCGACAGCGGCTTCACCGGCACCGACGGATCGTTCTCGACACGGATGTTCTCACTGAACGAACGCTGCCCGCTCGGCACCGACGGCAGCGTCGTGAAACTCTTCTCGGCCTTGTCGATCGTGTGCCGGCGACGCTCCTCGCCGGAATAGTCCTTGCGCTTGCGCGACGCGGGCTTCTCCGACTTGCCGGGCTCGCCGCCCGAACCGCTCTCTTCCGGCTCGTCCCCGGCGAGGTTGTTCAGTATGTCGTCGATGTCGAACTTGCCCACTCGCGCTTCCTCGGGTGTCGGGTTAGGAGAACACAACGGTTGACGCCCGGCTCAGGGCTTGTGCGACTTGGGCTTGAGCCCCCCCGTCGGCTCGTCCATCATCAGCACGAACACCGTGCCGTCCGCTTCGAGTTCCACCGTGCGCCCCTCGATCGACTTCACGTGGAAGAGTTCCGCGACCAGGTCGCCGACCTGCACTGTCTCGTCGTTGATGCGAGCGATCGGACGCGAGCCGCCCAGGATGCTGTGCACCCGCAGCGACTCCGCCGTGCTCTTGAGCAGCGCGACCCGCGCCTCGCGCTCCTTCCGCTCCCGCTCCTCCTGCTCTCGGCGCTCGCGCTCGGTCTGGTCCTCCGTCGGCTTGTCCTCGCCCTTGAAGAGTCCGCCCATGCTGTCGGCGATCCGGAACGGATTGCGCTGCACCTGCTCCTTGGGCACCTGCTGCTCGATGTGGCTCGACGTGAGGTCACGCAGCACGCGCTCGTGGTCGCCCACCACCACGTTCTTGGTCTCGTAATCGATCTTCACCTCCCCCGACGCGCTGAGCGGCCCCATCCCCAGGTGCCGCATGACCATCAGCGCGCCGCCGGCGACCAGCACCAGCCCGCCGAGCATGATCACGTGCGCCGGCACCCGCTTCTTCGGCGCGCCCTCGGTGAACGCCTCCATCCCCCCGGCGCCCAGCGCGTCCATGCGCAGCGCCGCGAGCGCCTCGTCCTTGCCCTCGCGCGTGTCGTGATCATGTGATTCGACCGAGTTGGAAGGGTTGCTCATTTGTATCCATCCTCGTAGTAGATGCTCAGTTTCAACTTCGCGACCATCGCCCCGTCGCTGTCCTTCGAGCGGGCGATGTCCAGGTCCGGGATGCGCGTGATGCGCGGCAGCCGTTCGAGTTCCAGCAGGAACTGGTAGAACCCGTCGAAGTCCCCGTGGATCTCCACGTCGATCTGCTGCTCCAGCGCGACCCCGGCCGTGAGCGGCTTGTCCGACGCCGTGAACTTCGGCACCTCAAGCCCCGTCTTCGCCGCCAGCGTCGTCACCTGGCGCAGCACCTCCGGCATCTCCTTGCCCGATGGCAACCGGGCCTGGATCTCCTCGATGCTCGCCTTGATCTGCTGGTTGGCGCGCTCAAGGTCATCCCGCCGCGCGGTCGCCTGCCGCAGTTTGTCCAGCAGCGCGTTCTTCTGTTCGATCTCCGAGCGCGCCTTGGTGATCCGCGCGTTGGTAGGCTTGAACACCAGGAAATAGCTCGCGACGACGATCGCCAGCAGCACGCACAGGAACACACCCTTGCGGATCGCGGAACTCATCGTCTCACTCCTTGATATTCACGTTGACCAGGCCCTTGCCCGGCGTCTTCCCGCCCTTCTTATCCTCCGGCGGGTTCTTCTTGCCGAACGCGTTCTCGCCGATGCTCGCCGGGAGCCGCGGAATATGCAGCGGCTCGATCTCCCTGGCGTCCGCGCTGGCGCGGATCTGCGCATCGATCCGGAACTTCCGCAGCGTCAGTTTGTCCACCGCCGTGTCCGTCGAGAACTTGAACTCCACTCGCTCCAGCAGCGCGCACTGCTGCAGGGCCGCCGTGTAATCCGCCACTTCCTGGTCCGTGCGCGACAGCCCGGTGATCACCACCGTGTGCTCATACCGCGGGGGCTTGGGCTTGTCCGCTTCCTTTTCCTTGGCCTTCGCCGGCGCGCTCTTGCCGCTCCGCGACGTCGTGGTCTTGCCCGCCAGCGACCGCGGCTGCGGCTTGCTGTCCTTCTTCTCCGCCGGCGCGTCATTGATCTTCTTGCTGCTCAGGTCGAAATCCGTCAGCGTCAGGTCCCCGGGCATGCGGTTGATCAGTTCCGCCAGTAGAATCGACCGCGGCACCCGCTCGATCAGCGCCACCGTCACGTCCGCCTTCTCGAGCATCTCGACCTTCTGATTCTCCAGCGTCTTGAGCTGCTCGATCTTCTGCGCTTCCTGCGCGTACTGCCTGTTGATCTCCAGTTGCAGCGACTTCACGCTCGTCCATTGACGGTTCGTGACGAAGAACGCCGCCGCGATCCCGAACATGACGATGCACGACAGCCCGAGCATCACCAGCCCGCTGCGCCCTTCGTTCTTGCGATCGACATAGTCGGATGGAAGGAAACTCGCGCCGTAGGACTGTCTCTTGGAACTCATTTCTGCCGTCCTCGTGCCTGTCGGGTGCCGGTTCAAATCCGCGCGACCGGTCCGTCGGTCGCCGACCAATGTTGCCTGCGGTTTCTCATCGTCCGTTCCCGCCGGCGCGTTGATGCCGACTCTCCGCCTTCCTCGCGGTCGCGCGCCTTCGCGCCGCGTGCGACTGTCCTGTCGTCTGAGGCGCAGGTGTCGGTCATGCCGCCTGTAGGGGTTATGCGGCCTGCGCGCCACCCGGGGGATCCCCGGGGCCGGTTGCCCGGGCGATCCTGACACGCCCTCGCTGGCTCGTCATACACTGCCGAAGTCCCATGGGGCGCAAGACCCCACTGCCCCGGGGCAACGGAGTGCCCGCCGTATGGCCAAGAGTACCAGTTCATCCCGGTCCGCCGGCGCCACCAGGCGCGTCAAGGAGCGCGACGCCCAAACCAAGCGCAAGATCGTTGATCTGGCCGCGAAGGTCGCGAAGTCCGCCACCTCCCGGAAAGAGCCCGTCATCGACATCCCCACCCGCGCCAAGTCCAACACCAACTGGAACCGCAAGCGCGGCATCCTCGAAATGGGCGACGCCACAAGCGAGCGCCCGCTCTTCGACCTCAAAAGCGCCAAGCAGTTCATGCAGACCATGCTCCACGCCAGCACGATCAGCGACCTGATCGACGCCGGCAAAACCAGCAGCCTCCGCGGCGTCTTCTACAAGGCCAAGCACACCGTCGCCGGTACCAAGGAGAACACCTTCGATACCCAGGACGAGTCGGACCCGATCCTCGAAGACCTCGAAGTCCTCCTGGGGGCCCTCCGCGAAGAACTCCACGTCTTCGCCGACAACCGCGGCCAACTCGTCGGCAACATCACCATCATCGACAAGGGCGACGAGATCAACGCCCGCCGCATGGGCTCCGGCGGCTGGGGGATGCCCTCCATCGTCGAGCCCGACGTCATCCAGTTCGGCAAGTGCGAGGCCAAGTTCGTCCTCCATGTCGAAAAAGGCACCGTCTGGAACCGCTTCAACGAGGACCGCTTCTGGGAACAGAACAACTGCATCCTCACCCACGGCGGCGGTCAGCCCCCGCGCGGCTGCCGCCGCCTCCTCCAACGCCTCAACCAGGAACTCAAACTCCCCATCATCTGCCTCCTCGACTGTGACCCCTGGGGACACTACATCTACTCCGTCATCAAGCAAGGCTCCATCTCCCTCGCCTTCGAGTCCACACGCCTGGCCATCCCCGAAGCCAAGTTCCTCGGCATCCGCGCCAAGGACTTCGTCGAATGCGGCCTCTCCGACGCCGTCAAGATCGACCTCACCGACAATGACGTCAAACGCGCCAAGGAGATCGCCGCCTACCCCTGGTTCGAGCACCACCGCGGCTGGCAAAAGGAAATCGACCTCATGCTCCGCAACGGCTTCAAGATGGAAGTCGAAGCCATGATCAACAAGGGCATCAGTTACGTCAGCGAGGAATACGTCCCGGCCCGCCTCAAGGCCAAGGACTGGCTCGAATAACTCTTCACCCACGCCGCTCGCTCGCGCGCCGTCCCGATTCCGGTGGTCTCTTGGCATCTGTTCGGCTCAACTGACGTCCCGCATCATCCGTACAATTCCATATGAGCCTCCGCACGCTCACCGACCGCGCTCGGCGACGCCTCTTCGCCGGCGCCCTGCTCCACCGTGCCGGACAGACCTTCAGTGTCGGCGCCGTGACCGCGTGCGCGCTCATCCTGGCAGATCGGATCATCGGGTTGGGCGTCGATTGGCCGCTTCTTGCGGCAGGCCCCGTCGCGCTCAGCGCCGCCGCCGCCATCTTGCTCGCCACACGCGATCGACGCTCCCCCCTCTCCGCCGCCGCTCGCATCGATCTGGCCCTGCAACTGAAAGACCGCCTCGGCTCCGGCGTCTGGCTGGCAACCGCACCGGCGGCGGACGACCCGTTCGCCGCCCTCGCGCTGGCCGAGGCCGATGCCGCCGCTTCGTCCGTTGACCTCCGCCGCGCCATCCCGATCCGACCCGGCCGAGCGTGCTGGCTCGCCGCCGCCTTGCTCCCCCTCGCCGTCGCCGCCGGTGTCTGGATGCCGCGACTGGCTTGGGCCAGGCTCTCAGGCGAGCGAGTCGCCGCCGCCAAGGCCGACGAATCCAGGCGAATCCTCGCGGCTCAGGAGATCGCTCGCGCCGCGGCGGAGGTGCTCCCGCCCGTCGAGCCCCCCGCCGGTGAATCGGCCGATGCCGCGACTGCCGACGCCTCGTCCACTGAGCAGCGCGCGCGGCTCAATGAGATCGAGCAGGCTCTCCGCGCGGGATCGATCACGCCCGACGAGGCTCGCGCCCGGTCGTCCGATGCCCTCGAGCAGTCCGCCGCCGACCTCGACGCTCGCGCCAAGGCCCAGGAGCGCCTCGCCGCCGCGACCCAGGATCACCTTGCCAGGCTCGCCCAGCGCCCGGAATCAGCGGATTCCTCTCCAGCGCAGACCCCCCTCGCCCGCTCCCTGCGCCAGGGTGACCTCAAGTCGGCGCGAGACGCCGTACGCGAACTCGCCCGGCAAGCCCCGCGCCTTTCGCCCGAAGAACGGGCCCGCTACGCCGACGAACTTGAGCGACTGGCTCAGGATATCGGCTCGATCGACCAGCCGCCCGCGCCACCCGACTCACCCGGCGCCGCGCCCGCCTCGGCGGACGAGCCTCGGAAACCCCGCGATCCAAACCCCGATTCACCGGATGCGGGTCCAAGCGAACCGCCTCCCGGTTCTCCCGCCTCGGATCGTTCGCCGCTCGATCCTGACCTCGCCCAAGAACTCCGCGAGCAGGGGCTGACCCCGCGGCAGATCGATTCGCTCACGAACGAGCACCGGGCCGAAGACGCGCAGCGCCGGCTTGAAGACGTCGGCGTCCCGCGCGAGCCCGCTCAGGACCTCGCCCGCAAACTCGCCGATGACGCCGCCAGGCGCCAGGCTGACGCCGAGGCGCGCCAGCAGGCGCGGGATCTGGCTGATTCTCTCAAGCAAACCGCCGACGACCTGCGGCAGCCGCCCGCTGCCCCGAATGCGAACCCCCCGCGTGATTCCACGCTCCCCAGTTCAGCACCCAACCCGCGTTCGCCGACCGGCCCCAAGCCGGACTCGACCAGGCCAGACCCCGCCGGCGCCGATCCAGGGTCATCGAACTCGCCCCAGCCCAGCCCGGCGGCCAAGCCCCCGACTGATCCCGGCTCGGATCAGCAATCCGCCGAGCGATTCCCTGCTCCCGCTGATTCCAACGCCCCCAAGAGCGCCGACTCCAAAGGCCCCGCCACCAAGCCCGCGGCCCCGCCCAATGCCCCCAGCGACGGCGGCCCCTCGCCGACCGACAGCAAGCCCTCGTCAACAAGTGACTCCCGCCCCAAGCCCGAGTCTCAGCCCGCACCGGCCCAGGGTACCGATTCAACGTCCAGCGATCAGCCAAGGCCGGGAACCGACACCCGGCCCGGGTCCGATGGCACAAAGGAATCACCGCCCGGCCGCGAGCCGGGGTCCGAACCCAAGCCCGCGGCGCCGCAGGGGACCACACCCACCACGCCCGAGACCGATCCGAACCCCGCTCGACCCGGCGCCAACTCCCCATCAGCCTCGCCCGACTCGGCCAAGCCGACGACTACCAAGTCGGATCCGGGGGCGCGCCCGGGCGCCGCGCCCGACCCTCAATCCGCTCCGGCTGACAACCCGCGCGATGCCGGCTCCAAGCCCGCCGCCGGCGAGAATGGCCCCTCCAACCCATCACCCGCCGGGAATCAGCCCGCCCCCGGCGAGCATCCACAGCAACGCCCGGCACACGACAAGAACCCGAGTGGCCCGTCCGACTCCCCAGCGGATCACCCAAGCCCATCACCCGCAAACGGATCGCAGGCGATCGACAAACTGCTCGATCAACTCGAACAAATGGACAAGCCTGCTCGCGACGCGGCTCGAAACCGTCAGGCCAGCGAGCAGCAGAAGCAGCGGGCCAAGGAACTCCTCGACAGCCTTTCTCCGGAAGAAAAAGAGCGCCTCCGCGAGCGAGCCCGGCGCTGGGCACAGCAGGAACGCCAGCGCCCGGAAACCCCTGATCCCGCGACTCCGGATCCCGCTTCCCCGAGTTCGCCCGACCCTGATTCCTCCCGTCCCGACGCGAGTCATCCGCCGGCCGGCACCCCCGACGCCGAGCCCCGCAGGCCCGATTCGCCGGGCGCCGACTCGCCTGCCCCTTCGGCCGGCGACCCGTCTTCTCCCCCAGATCACCCCCGGGGCCCCGAACCTGCTCGCACGAACGCGCCCCCCGGCAACGACGCCGCCGACAGTTCCCTGCCACGTCCGGGTGGCCGTTCGCCCGCGGGCCGCGAGCCTGCCCAACCCCGTCCGTCCGGGCGTGAAGCAGATCCCGTCTCCGACCAGCCCCGCGGCGACGCCGGCGCGCAGGACGGCTTGCACAACCGATCCGCCACGCCTCAGTTGCCCAATGAGTCCCCCACCGTCCCGGTCGATGCCCGAGCCAACTCCGATGACCGCGATTCTTCTGATGCCCGCGTGATCGCCGAGTGGCTCTCGGGCGACCAGCGCCGCGCGGGGGCCGACGACGTGTCTCGCAGGCAGGTCGAACAAGCCGTTCAGCGAGCCCGCCAGAGCGCCGAGCGCGCGGTCGAAAACCGCACGATCTCGCGCCGGTACGACTCCATCCTCAAACGCTACTTTGATCGCTTGCCCCGGAAGGTGCTCCCGACCGAGAATCCCGCCGACGGCGCGGGCCGGTAAGGCGGTCAAACTCGCCCGCTCACGAAATCGGCCCGTCCACGCCCCCTCGCCCGCGCGAATCCACCAGCACGTCGATGTTGACCCGTGTGACGCGCACGCCCAGTTCACGCTCAAGACGGCGCAGCAACTCCGGAGAAATCCGCGAGATGAGTTCCTCCGCCAGGTGCCCCGGCACATCCCGTACGTCCCCCGCCGCGTTCACCAGGTGCACATGGTGCGACATGTCGGCGTCGTACCGGCACGCGCCCCCGGCCCCCGGCGCCAGCCCCACCTTGCGGCACAACCCGTGCTCGGTAAACGTCTCCAGCGTGTTGTACACCGTCGCCAGGCTCAGCCCCGGCTGCACCGACCGCACCTCGCGAAAAATCTCTTCTGCCGTCGGGTGTGATTCGCTGGCGCACAACACCGCGTAGATATCCTCACGCTGCTTCGTGCAGCGGATTTCCCGCCTCGAGAACTCGGCACGGATCTGATCAGGCTCCAGGTGGCGCATGCATCTCCTGAAACACTCCCTCGGCGAATAGAACGCTCAATTATTGCTCTCTATTGCCGACCGAGCCACATGTCGCTTCCCTGAGGGGGCTCCCTCGCCCGCCTCCCCGTCGAGCCGCCGCCACTGGGCGCCCCCGTGTCTCAACCCCGCGACTTCTATCATCTAGCGCCCATGACCGCCTCGCCGCTCCACTTCTTTGCACTCTCGCCCGACCAACTCCGTGACTGGTGCGAACGCGCCCGCATGCCCCTTTTCCGCGCCGACCAGATCATGGAGTGGGTCTACGAAAAGGGGATCGCGGACCCCGCGATGATGTCCAATCTCTCGAGGCTCGACCGGGAACGTCTCGCTTCGGGCATCTTCTTCCTCTCCGGCGACACCGTCCGCCATCAGGTCGCCTCCGACGGCACCCAGAAACTCCTCATCCAATGGCGCGACCGCGCCCCCGCGGCGCCGGTCCTCGACGCCCTGTCCGAATCCAGCCCGCACGCCGGATCCATCTCGCTCCCCGTGCGCTCCTCCGGGACGCTCGATTCGTCGCGACAGACCGAGTGCGTCATGATCCCCGTCGAACAGGACGACACCCGGAACTCGCGCCGAACCGCCTGCATCTCCTCCCAGGTCGGCTGCCCGGTGGGATGCCGCTTCTGCGCCTCGGGCCTCGGCGGGCTCGACGGCAACCTCTCCGCCGGACAGATCGTCGAACAGGTCTGGCGACTCGGCGCCCTCCTCAAGGCGCAGCACGACCCGATCGCCCGCATCACCAACGTCGTCTTCATGGGTATGGGCGAACCCCTGGCCAACTTCTCCAACGTCCTGGCCGCCGTCCGCCGGATCGCCACCCTTTCCCCGCACGGGCTGGGGATCAGCGCCCGCAAGATCACCATCTCCACCGTCGGGCTCCCCAAGGCCATCGAGCGACTCGCCGCCGAACTCGAACTCCCCGTCACCCTCGCCCTTTCTCTTCACGCCCCCAGCGACGAACTGCGCCGCACGCTCATCCCCTGGGCCGAATACACCACCATCCCCGACCTCCTCGCCGCGTGTCAGAAGTGGTTCGATAAGACCGGCCGGGAAATCACCCTCGAGTACATCCTCCTGGGCGGCGTGAACGACCGCCCCGAACACGCTCAGCAACTCGCCGCCCTCGCCAAGACCCTGCGGGCAAACATCAACCTCATCCGCTACAACGAGGTCTCGGGTATCGAGTTCGTTCGCCCATCCGACAACGCGGTCGCCGCATTCCAAGCCACTCTCAGATCCCGCGGCGTCAACGCTCACATCCGCGCCAGCCGCGGCCGCGACATCGCCGCCGCCTGTGGACAACTCCGTCACGAAGCCGCGGCGGCGTCCTGATCCACCACGCGCGTCGCCGCATCAGCATGGATTCCCCCCGACCTTCACGAACTAACCGAACCGAATCGTGCCGAACGTCCGTTAATGTACGGGGCGATATCTCTCCACTACCGCCCATTACCCAAACGATGTGGTGCGCACAACTTCCATTCTTTCGCCGCCTGACGGGTGATCCCTTGGTGCGCGTCTTGGTGTTGGACAGAGCACTCGGTATGAAGGTATGAACGATCTCGCGATGCACAGGCTGGTGCAGCAGGCGATCAATGGTGATCGCGACGCGTTGCGCGTCGTTTGGGAGCAGCACCGCCGATGGGTGGCCGCCGTTCTGCTCGCCCACGGCCCCATCGAGACGGAAGTTGACGACCTGCTCCAGGAAGTCGCGCTCTCCGTGGTTTCCAGGATCGGCGGCCTGCGCGATCCGGCCTCGTTCAAGCCCTGGCTTCGGGCCGTCGCGCTCAACGCCGCGCACACCGCTGGGCGCCGCCGCCCATCCCGCGCCGTTCGAGCACTCGTCAGGCTCGGACTCGTTCGTGACGAATCCACGCCCGACGGCCCAGATGCCTCGGCCGCCTCCGAAGAAGGCAAACGCCTCCTCGAACTCGCCGCCGAACTCCCCGAGGGGTATCGAGAACCGCTCCTGCTCAGATGTGTGCAGGGCATGAGTTACCGGGAGATTGGACACGTGACAGGCCTGCCCGAGTCAACGATCGAAACACGCATCGCGCGCGGGCGCCGGATGCTCAGGGAACGAGCCGAGTCCCAGGCGCCGCGGACTTCGATCACCCAGACGACCGACCAGCCCGCGATTCAGTGAAGAAGATTTGGATGGTGTGTATGAACGATGTCAACCCACAACACGGACCCGCGCCGGCCGCTCGCCCGGAAGACGCCGACGTGATCGCGCGAGAGGTCTTGATCTCCCGCATTGTTGATCACGAGGATTCCGACGCCGCCTGGCAGCAGTTGTCGCGCCTCGCCGCCGCCGACCCCACCGTCTGGCGCGACCTGGCTCTTTCGCAGAGGCACCAGACCGAACTCGCCCGCGCCGTCACCGTCGCCCTCCGCGGAGCCGATCAGATCGATCTCCCCCCCGCGCTCCCCGCTCGGCGCCGCCAGGGCCCGACCTACTCCCTCTCCCGTTGGAGCGGCTGGGCCGTCGCCGCCGTCCTCGGCCTGGCCTGGGCCGGCGCCATGTTCGGCAACCTCCCCGGCTCCGGCGATGCCGCCCCAGGGCCCGTCACCGCCGGCTGGCAGCCCGCCAACTCTCAGGAAGCGCTCAGCAAGTACCTCGAAGTCGGCCAACGCGACGGCTGCGTCGTCGGCGAGGTCCCCCAGGTCCTCATGATCCAGTCTCGCCCCACCCCCAACGGCAACGTCGAGGTCTTCTTCCTGCGTCAGTTCATGGAGCGACGCATCGTCCCCGATGTCTACCAGGTCGGTCAGGACGAGGGCGGCAGGCCCGTCGCCGTTCCCATCAGCCAGACCCGATCCGGCGGCAAGTTGTAATGAACGAAGGCGCTCGGGCCGGAGCGATCAACCAGTCGGCCACCGTTTCGTGCAAGGAGCCTTTCCGATGATTCTCAACCGCACCCTGACGCGCATTTGCCTCACCTCCGCCGCGGCGCTGCTCGTCGCCGCTTCCGGAGCCCCCGCCCAGAGCACCGCTCATCACTGGGTCACCGACGGCGCCTCCACACCCAGGTCCGATTCGAGCGTCGTCGTCATCGACAACGATGACACCGTCTCCATCCGCATGGAGAACGGCAAACTCGTCAGCGTCGAACGCAACGGCAAGAGCGTCCCCTTGGACCGCGTCAAACAGGACGCCGACAACATCAGCATCCTGGACGAACACGGGAACGTCCTTCAGAAGATCCAGGTCGCCGTGCCTGCTTCGGGTTCCGGCGCGTGGGCGCGCTCCGCCATCCACTTGGACGACTCCAAGACCGCCCCCAACCAGGCCAAGCGCCGCGTCGAGATCAAGCCCGACCAATCCGTCCAACTCGCCCTCGAAGCCCCCAAAGCCATGATCGGCATCCAAATGGCCCAGCCCGACCGCTCCCTCGCCGGTCACTTCGGACTCTCTCCGGGCCAGGCCACCATGATCAGCGGCGTCTACGAGGGCCTCCCCGCCAGCAAAGCCGGACTCGCCCCATACGACATCATCGTCGCCGTGGATGGTAAATCCCCCGCCGGTCAGGAGGACATCCGCGCGTACCTCTCCAGCAAGGACGCCGGCGATCAGGTGAAACTCACCGTCATCCAGAAAGGCGAGCGCCGCGAGATCAAACTCTCGCTTCAGAAATACGACCAGGAGCAACTCAGTTCCGCCAAACTCAACGCCATCGAGACCCCCCAGCAGCCCGCCACGTGGTGGCGCTCCCCCGACGCCCAGCCCGGAACCATGCTCTTCAAGCCCGGCGACGACGACCACGTCTTTGAGTTCCGCACCGTTCCCTCCCCCCAGGACATGAGCGAGCACTTCAAGGAGTTCATCGAGCGATCCATGAAGGACGGCCCCGGCGCCGATGACGCCAGGCGCAAACTCCTGGAACATGCCAAGCAACTCAACCTGCGCTCCCCCGCCGTCGATGCCCCGCCCAGCCCCGCCGAACCCGCCGTCCCCGGTCCCCGACTCAAGGACCTTGAAAAGCGGATGCAGCGGCTCGAAGAACTCCTCGAAAAACTCGTCGACCGCCAGGGCGGCGGCAACCGCTGACCTCCCTCCGCCCACCTACCTTCGCGGGGCCGAGCCTGATCTTTCGGGCTTGGCCCTGTTTCTTTTTCCTGCCCCACCGATCCACCGCTTGATCAGGTTTGGGGGGGTTCGGGAGCGCCGTGGGGGGGTTCGGCGGGCGCTTCAGCGCGGGCCCGCCGCTCCCGACCTACACTTCGTCCCAAGGCCGAAGCCTCCGCGCGAACCTCCACCAAACCGTCATGCATCCATGCCGGCGCACCACGCCGGATCGTTGCATCCCCTCACCATGCCCCCGACACCAAACTCCATCCGATCAGACCTCCGCAACGTCGCCATCATCGCGCACGTTGACCATGGCAAGACCACCCTCGTCGATCAACTCCTCAAGCAGTCCGGCATGTTCCGCGCCGGCGAACTCGAAAAACTCGCCGGCGGACAGCACGACCTCATCATGGATTCCAACCCGCTCGAACGCGAGCGCGGCATCACCATCCTCTCCAAAAACTGCGCCGTCAACTATCTCAAGGTCGTCGGCGAAGGCCCCTCCCAACGCGTCGAGAACTTCGCTATCAACATCATCGATACCCCCGGCCACGCCGACTTCGGCGGCGAGGTCGAACGCGTCCTCCGCATGGCCGACGGCTGCCTCCTCCTCGTCGACTCCTCCGAGGGCGCCATGCCCCAGACCCGCTTCGTCCTCAGCAAGGCCATCGAAGCCGGCCTCAAGCCCATCGTCGTCGTCAATAAGTGCGACCGCCCCGATTCTCGCATCAACGAAGTCATCAACGAGGTCTTCGACCTGCTCGTCGAACTCGGCGCCGACGACCACGCACTGGACTTCCCCATCGTCTACGCCTCCGGCCGCGCCGGGTGGTCCACCATGGACCAGGACGCCGCCATCGCCGCCAGCGGCAAGGACGGCCTCCCCGGCCATCCCGACGCCGACATGCGACCCATCTTCGAGGCCATCATCGGCCACGTCCCCGCTCCCACGATGGACGCCGCCGCACCCCTCCAGATGCTCATCACCACCCTCGACTACAACGACTACGTCGGCAAGATCGGCATCGGACGCATCTTCGCCGGAACCCTCCACTCCGGCCAGCAGGTCGCCGTCATCAAGATGGACGGCCGCATCGTCAACTGCCGCGCCCAGAAAATCATGCGCTTCGCCGGCCTCGGCCGCATCGAAGCCGACGAAGTCACCGCCGGTGACATCTGCGCCCTCATCGGCCTCGAATCCGTCGACATCGGCGACACCATCGCCGACCCCGACCACCCCTCGGCCCTCCCGCCCGTCAAGGTTGACGAGCCCACCCTCACGATGCTCTTCCGCATCAACGACTCCCCCTTCGCAGGCCAGGACGGCGACTACGTCACCAGCCGCCAGATCCGCGACCGCCTCGACAAGGAACTCCAGCACAACGTCGCCCTTCGCGTCGAGCCCGGCAACACCTCCGACGAGTTCATCGTCTCCGGCCGTGGCCTGCTCCACCTCGGCGTCCTCCTCGAAACCATGCGCCGCGAGGGGTTCGAACTCTCCGTCGGCAAGCCCCGCGTCGTCATCAAGCAAATCGACGGCGTCCAGCACGAACCCATCGAGTGGCTCGTCGTCGATGCACCCAACTCCGCCGTCGGACCCGTCATGGAACTCGTCGGCAACCGCAAGGGCGAACTCAAAAGCATGGAGCCCCGCGGCGACGCCATGACCCACCTCGAGTTCGAGATCCCCGCACGCGGGCTCATCGGCCTCCGCTCGCGCCTCCTCACCGCCACCCAGGGCGAGGCGATCATGCACCACACCTTCGAGCGCTTCGCCCCCATCTCCACCGCCCCCGCCGCCCGCAATCAGGGCGTGCTCATCTCCATCGAATCCGGCGCCGTCACCACCTACGCCTGCGAACTCCTCGCCGACCGAGGCATCATGTTCTGCTCCCCCGGCGACAAGGTCTACGGCGGTCAGGTCGTCGGCGAGCACACCCGCGACAACGACCTGGTCGTCAACATCACCCGCCTCAAGCACCTGGATAACATGCGCGCCGCCAGCAAGGACAAGACCGTCGTCCTCAAGACCCCGCGCAAGGTCGGCCTCGAAGCCGCGCTGGAATACATCGAGGACGACGAACTCGTCGAGATCACCCCCAAGGCCGTCCGCATCCGCAAGAAGATCCTCGAAGAGAGCATGCGCAAACGAGCGGAGCGCCAGGCGCGGGATCGCGAAGAAGCCGGTGTGTAACCCGTGGCGTGCCCAGGCGCATCGCCGGTGCAGCACGTCTCATGAACAACCCCCGAAGAAGATGCCCAGGAAACTGAAGAAGTCCTGTGAGTTGACTGCGCCGTTCGCGTCGTAATCGGCGGCGGATCGTCCGTCAAAGAACGCCCCGATGAAATCAAAGAAGTCCTGCGTGTTCAAGTATCCGTCATAGTTGAAATCCGCTCCGCAGGCGCGGAACAAGTACGCCCGACCAAACGAGTTCGGCGGGCACGGCTCGAAGGCGCATTCGCTTCCCGCACCAATCAATATGTCCACACGGTCGCGGGCGTGAGCATTCGGAACGATTGCAACGGCGTTTGCGAATTGACCGTACCCCGGCGGGTCGGGCCTGGGAAAGGGCGAGAGATAGGTTCGAATGAACGCGCCGGTGCGCCCGGAGACCAGGTACGCCGCGCCGGAGAACCGCGGACGGCCGGGATAGACCGCGCGCGGGCTGCCGATGAGCAGGTCTCCCGCCCCATCCCCATCGACATCCGGCGCGCCGTCCAGCGAGTATTCGCCAAAGTTCGGGTGGTAACTCAGGCACAGCGGCTGACCGATCGTCCGGAGCAACTCTCCGGATCGCCCGGAGAACAGGTGCACGACGCCCGTGCGATATTCCCCCAAGGGACACAGTTCGGATCCGGGCGCGATCTGGTTCGATGAGATGGCGTAATCGCCGAACCCGTCGCCGTCAACATCAGGCACACCCGTCACTTGCTGCCCGAACTGCCACGGCGGAAGTCCGGCGCGTCGATGGTTCGCAGGAGCGTGCCGGTGGCTCCGGAAAAAAGGAACGCACGCCCGAGTTCGCCGTTAACAAGACTGAATCGGTACTCGGGCGCACCGATGAGCACATCGCCGGCGCCGTCTCCATCCAGATCGTCCGTGCCCGCGACGGACCACCCAAAGTACGAGGTGGAAGGCAGTTCGGGAATGAAAATCTCATGCAGGAGCGTCCGCGTCGCTCCGGAATACACATAGGCGCGCCCGCGGTAGCCGCTTGAATAGATGGCGCCGACAACGAAATCGGTGACCCCGTCGCGGTCGATGTCCGGAATAGTTCCAATCGAGTATCCAAATGCCGTCGCGCCTGTGAGCGTATCGAGTAGGGCACCGTCGGATCCTGAGAAGACCCAGACGGTGCTCGCGATGTAACTCCCGACGAGGATGTCGCCGGCACCGTCGCCATTAACATCCGGGATCCCGCGCGCGGAGTGCCCGAGGTGGGCGCCGTTCGGCAACCCGGGTGGCGCCAGCGTGAAGCGGAGAGCTCCCGTTGAACCGGAGTAGACGTACGCGATGCCGCAACCGCCGCAGCGCGTGCCGTCTTCTCGCAGCACATCTTCTTCCGACGCGCCGACGACCACATCGCCCATACCATCGCCGTCGGTGTCCGGAATTCCCGCTATTGCAAATGCGTAGCGCGCGACACTTTCGAGCCCCGCTTCGTGAAACTCAATCCACTGGACTTGCGCGCCAGCGTCGCTCGCACACAAGCCAAAAATACCTGTGGCCGCGATAGTGGCAAAACACACCTGAATTGAAGTTCTCATTATGGGCACGACACGTCGGTTTGGGTGTACCGGAGCAGGCCATAGCGCTTGATCGGGGCGCCGTTGAGCGTTCCGAGGGTGTTGCCGAGGATGAACACCTCCCCGTTGTGAGAGATCACCCCGTCGGAGGTCACCCGGATGGCACCGGCGAAATCGTCCCCGTTCGACACGCCGTTGTAATAGATGTCCGTGTAGACAGGGTTCGGTGGCGGCGTCACCCAGCGAAGGCCGCCGAGCCGATTGTACGAGATCGCGAGCATGTCGAAGGTGGAGCCGTTCTTCGACCTCCCGCAGATGTACAGGTCGGCGAACTTGTCCAGGAGCATGTCGCTCGCACGGTCCTCGCCATGAGTCGATTCGTTCTCAAATATAATAGTGGCGGGGTTCCAAAAGTCGGCACCAGTATGCACGTCATAGGCCGTTGTCACAATATCGTAGTTCCGCCCGATTCCTCTCCATGCCGTTCCGGTGACATACACCACGCCCCGGCAGAACGGCGTGCCGCAGATCGCGGTATATGCCACCTTCACCGCCTGATCCGATCCCGCAAACCCCGCATCGAACGATCGGCTCCACAACTCCGCGGACAAGTCCAGCGGGTACGCCACAGTCCAGTAGTCATCGTTCATGCCCGTGATGCCATTGGTGTATCCGGTGACGAAGACTCCCGGCTCACCCGGTGACGCGGCCTTGTAGGTCATCGACACCGCCACATCGCTGCTCGTCGAAAACTGGGCCGGATTCGATCGCTTCTCGATCCACATCGACGGGTCGAACAGATCGACGCGCACCGTCAAGAAATCGTTCTTGCTTGCAGAGTCGAAGGATGTGCCCGTCGCATAGAGATACAAGCCGCCTCCGAACACGCCCCCTGCCGGGTCGCCGCCCACTTGCCCTTCGACGTAGAGATCAGCGAGTACGTCAGCCCCGTTCGTCGGGGAGTTGTTGTATCGGAAAGGACTGGCCCACGGCGCGGCGCTCGATCCGTCCGTAGCCGAGTAGCGGAGCACGATGTAGTCGAGGTTGGTCGAAGCGCCCGTAGGTGTCGCGCCCATCGAACTCCCGCCGACATAGACGTACCCGCCCGACCACACGATCTTGACCGGAACGTCCGAACCGTTCACGGCCGTATTGTTGTACGTTCGCTCCCAGACGAGCGCTCCAGTCCCGGCGTCGTACGCCGCGGTGTAGATGTCGGCGCCTCCCACGTTGCTCTTGAACAGAGCCGTCACAAACACGCGAGTCGGAACGTCCGCTCCGAGTGCATTCGTTGTGATGGCGACTCCTTGTGCGCCGCTGACCGACCCCGGAGGGGTCGTGTACGCGGACCAGGGGTCGTTGTCCGGCGCACCATCAAAGTTGACCGCCCATGACTGGGCGATCTGCGTGCACTGGGCGTTCGTGGCTGCGATCATGGCGCTCGATGCAAGAAAGGCCGCGGCTGAGTTGAGCAATCGCACCGGAATACTCCTCTAATAATGCGAGCAAAAACCGGGGAATCTATCTGGTTCAGTTTCGTGGAGAAAAAAAAAGAGAATCAAGCAAAATCTTCCGAAACTGCGCAATTGTCTTCGATGACGAGGATTCCTGGTCGGCCGGTTGCGCCCTGCACGATGCGCGACGATGTCCGCTTCTGCCGATCCGAGTTCCACGCTGCAACATTCAAGCCCACGCTCAGATCGACCGATAGTGCAGACGAGGCCATGGTGGGTCTCATGTCGGTGGTGCATCCGTCCAGCAGGTGGTCCCGGGGCGGGTGGGGAAGGACTAGGGAAGGTCAAACATGATTCTGCAAGCGCCGGTTCGGGCGTCTCGCGCGGCGAGCCGCCGGGAATGTGATGTTTTGCGCTTCGATCGTCGCAGCGAAGCCCGCGACGCCGCCGGCCCCTCGGCCCGCGTCATGGCCAGTTTCCGCGACCAGCACGGACAGACCGGCCTGACCTGGATGAACCTGGTCGATTCCAGCGACCACGGGCTGGGAGTCGAAAGCCCCGTCCCCGTTCCCGCCGGCGCCATCGTCTTCTTCCACGCCCCCGTCGCCGGACGCGGCGACCGCCTGAGTTTCGGCCAGTCCTACGTCCGCGTCGCCGCCCTCGCCGTCCGCTGCCCCGCCGAGCCCGACGCCTCCGGCGCCTTCCGCGTCGGCCTCAAGATCCGCCGCAACCGCGCGGCGTGACGCTTGCAACTCATTGAACCGCACACCGTGCCATCGTCGCGCGTGCGCAATACACTGTGCCCATGAATCTCATGGACACGTCCTTTGTCCCCGCGGACCTTGACGCCGCGGTCTGGTCCAACATCGAGCCCCTGCTCGCCGAACTCCAGGCCCGCCCGGTCAACTCCGCCGCGGACTTCGAGCAATGGATCCGTGACCGCAGCGAACTCGCAGCCGCCTGCAGCGAATCCCGCGCCCGCCTCTACATCACCATGAGTTGCAACACCGACGACGCCGAGGCGAACGCGGCGTACACGAAGTACATCGAATCCGTCCCGCCGCGACTCTCTCCCGCCGAGTTCGAGTTGGACCGCAAGCATGTGGCGCTCAGCGAGCAGTTCCCGCTCGACGAAGCCCGCTACAAGGTCCTCAACCGTTCCCGCCGTGCCGCCGTCGAACTCTTCCGCGAAGAAAACGTTCCCATCCAGACCCAACTTTCCAGGCTCTCCCAGGAATACGACCGTATCGCCGGCGCCCAGACCGTGCAGTTCGACGGCCGCGAACAGACGCTCCCCATGATGGCGAGATACCTCGAACAGAACGACCGCGCCGTGCGTGAATCCGCCTGGCGCGCCATCGCCGCCCGACGCTTCCAGGATCGCGACGCCCTCAATGACGTCTTCAACCGCATGATCGAGCGCCGCCACGCCCTGGCGCGCAACGCCGGGTTTGACAACTACATCGGCTACGCCTTCCGCGAAAAAGAGCGATTCGACTACGCCCCCAAGGACTGCCAGGCCTACTGGCACGCCGTTGAGAAGCACGTCGTCCCGCTCATGCGCCACATGGACGAGCGACGCCGCGCCGCGCTCAACGTCCCTTCCCTGCGCCCCTGGGACCTCGCCGTCGATGAACTCGGCCGCCCGCCCCTGCGCCCCTTCGACGGCGGCCGCGACCTCGTCAACAAGACCCTCGCCGTCTTTCAGCGACTGGACCCCAGGCTCGCCGGCATGATGCAGTCCCTCGCGGCTCCTCCCACGACCGGCCACGCGCCCCCCTCCGGCCCCTCCGACGCCGCCATGAGATCCGAATCGCTCGACCTCGATTCCCGCAAAGGCAAACGTCCCGGCGGGTATCAGTACATGCGCGATCGCTCCCGCCGCCCCTTCATCTTCATGAACGCCGCCGGCCTTCATCGCGACGTCATGACCATGGTCCACGAGGCGGGCCACGCCTTCCATTCGATGCTCTGCGTCCACGAGCCCCTCGTCGAATACCGACACTCCCCCATCGAGTTCGCCGAAGTCGCCAGCATGTCCATGGAGCATCTCACCATGCCCTACTGGGGTGCCTCCCCCCCCGCTCCCAAGGATCCGCCCGGCTCGCACCACGGCCGCAACGGCCACGCGTCAGCCTCGCTCGGCTACTACGCCGATCCCAACGACCTCGCCCGCGCCCGCCGCGCCCACCTCGAAGACTCCATCACCATCCTCGCCTGGATCGCCACCATCGACGCCTTCCAGCACTGGATCTACGCCAACCCCGACCACACCCCCGACGCCCGTGACTCACACTGGATCCACCTTGACGAGCGCTTCGGCCGCCGCGTCGATTGGTCCCCCGACCCCGCCGATGCCCCCAGCATGCACCAACTCCGCCGCTCCGCCTGGCAGCGTCAGTCCCATCTCTTCGGCCACCCGATGTACTACATCGAATACGGCATCGCTCAACTCGGCTCCCTCCAACTCTGGCTCCGCGCCAAAAATGAAGGCGAACGCGCCGCCGTCGACGCCTACATCCACGCCCTCTCCCTCGGCGGCTCCCGCCCCCTCCCCGACCTCTTCGCCGCCGCTGGCCTGCGCTTCGATTTCGGCGACTCCACCGTCCACCGCATCGTCGACGCGCTGCACCACGAACTCGAGCGGCTCGAACGCTAGTCGCTCGCGCGCCTCCCCATGATCACCGGCGACACCATCGTCGCGCTCGCCACCGGCTGGGCCCCAAGCCCGCGCGCCCTGGTCCGCCTCTCCGGGCCCCATGTCCCGAATCTGCTCCAGGCCTGCTTCGATCCGTCCCTCGCCACCGCCGACCGCCCAACCTTCCAGCCCGCGCGACTTCGCCTCTCATCCGCCGGCCCGCTCGCTCGCTCGGTCGGCGACCCCCGCATCTCCGCGGCACGCCTGCCCCAACCCCTCCTTCCGGTCCTCCTCGCCCACTTCCCCGCCGCCCGCTCCTACACCGGCGAGCACGCGCTCGAACTGCTCATCCCGGGCAAGCCCGCCCTCATCGAGCGTGTCATCGCCGCGTTCACCCGGATTCCAGACGTTCGCCACGCCTCCCCCGGCGAGTTCTCCGCCCGCGCGTTCCTCAATGCCCGCCTCACCCTCGCCCAGGCCGAAGGCGTCGCCGCCACCATCGCCGCCAGGACCGACGACGAACTCCAAGCCGCCCGAAGGGTCTACCAAGGCGACGTCGGCCGCGCGCACTCGCACCGCGTCGATGAACTCGCCACCCTCCTGGCCCTGGTCGAAGCCGGCATCGACTTCACCGACCAGGAAGACGTCGTGCCCATCTCCCCGCGCGATCTGGATGCTCGCCTTCATCGCCTCGCCAGCGACCTCCGCGCCGAAGTCGGCGCCGCCCACGGCGCTGAGCATCCGCCCCACGAGCCCGCCGTCGTCCTTGTTGGCGAGCCGAACGCCGGCAAATCCACGCTCTTCAACGCGCTGCTCGGCCGCGCCCGCTCCGTCGTCTCGCCCTTCGCCGGCACCACGCGCGATGTCATCGCCGAACCCCTCGACCTCTCCGACCTCGTCCCCGGCCTCGTCGTCCGCCTGATCGACATCGCCGGGCTCGATTTCCCCGTCGCCTACCGGCCGCTCTCCGCGGGCGCCGGCGATCATTCGCCCCGCCCCCACGCCCAATCGATCGACGCCGGCGCCCAGCATGCGGCCCGGATTGCCATCGCCGGCGCGGCCGTCCTGCTCCACTGCGACCCCGCCGGCTCGTTCCGCCTGCCTCTACCCGCCCCGGACTCCGCCGTCGTCATCCGCGTCCGCACCAAGGGCGACCTGCCCGCGCTCCCGCCGGTGTCGGCTTCGACCGCCCCCGCTATCGACCTCGCTCCCGGTGCCGACGCGCCCCTGTGCGTCTGCGCACTTGATGGCCGGAACCTCGCCCCGCTCCGCCGCGCCATCGCCGACGGCGCTTGGCGCGATGCCGACTCCTCCGCCGCGACCATGCTCCCGCGCCATCGCCGCGCCATGCTCGATGCCCTCGACGCCGTCGACGCCGCCCACCGCTCGCTCTCTGCGCAGCCCCACGCTCGCTCCATCGCCTCCCCGGAACTCATCGCCGGCTCACTCCGGGTGGCGCTGGATGCTCTCACCCAACTCACCGGCCGCGTCTCCCCCGACGACGTCGTCGGCCGCATCTTCGCCACGTTCTGCATCGGCAAGTGATCCGCTCCCGCCCGTCTCTCGTTCTCACCCCGCGCTTCCTTCGTCCGCTCGTGTCCGCTCCAGGTGCTCAAGAAACTCCCCGAGAATCTCAGGCCCCGCTCGGCGATCCGCCGCCGCCGGGTGCGTCTCCGCGAACCTCAGCGCCAGCGTCAGCGGCACTCGCTTCACGAACCGCGCCCCCTCCGTCCCATCCAGTCGCGCCAACGCCTCCGACGACTTCAGCGCCATGCGCACCGCCGCCACCCGTTCGTCCGGACTCGCGCAGTACGCCGCCGGCGATGTCACCAGGTACTCCCGGCATGCCAGCGGCCTCTCCTCATAGATCGTGCACGACTCCTGCTCAAGAAACGGGCACGCGATCCCGAGCCGGAAATACGCCAGCGGCACGTCCTTCAACTCGCCGCTCTCGAACCTTTCAGGATCCGCCAGACGCTCGTACAACCCCGCTTCCCGCGCCCGGCGCTCCGCCTCCGCAAACCGCCGGCGTACCTCCCCTCGCCTGGGCTCCGGCAGCGACTCCACCACCTCCCGCAGCCGCTCCGCCTCCGAATACGCCACCGGGACAAGCTGCCGGCAGCACGCGCCGCACCCCTTCGTACACGACAACTTCCCACCGTGCTGCGCGATCGACCGCTCCGTCAGTTTCACCACCGCGTCGGCCACGACCCGGAACGCCGGCAGCATCTCCTTCGCCGTCGTCGGCCCGCCCGGCACCCGCGCCGCTCCCTTGACCTTCGCCCCCAGGATCGTGAGCGACACCGGCACCACAACGTGCCCGTCAGGATCGGCCGGCGGATCTCCGCTCTTCCCCGCGTCTGTGCTCACCCGGTAGCATAGTTCTCGCCTACCCAGTCGGATCGTCTCGCCCGCACCTGTGGCCCGCGCGCCACCGCCCCGGTCTCCCCTACAGGTCCTGGTCGTAGACCGCCCGCGCCGCCCCCTTCACTCCGTTCGTCCCCGGTCGCTTCGGCATCCCGTGCCGCGCCACGTGCCGCACACACTCGCGACACGCCTCCCCCAGTGCCTGATGCAGTTTCTCGTGATCCGGATGCGCCTCCAGCCGCTTCATCAGCGCATCCACTCGCCCGATCGGATCCAGGGTCGCGTCGACCGACGCCAGCGCCGCATCCCCCAACTGCTCGTTGCTCCGCAGAAACCACGTCCGGCCTGGATACACCTTCTCCGCCACCGGCGCTCTCGTTGTCCCCGCCCCTCGCTTCGATCGACCCTCGCGCCCTCGCTTTGAGCCGGACTCCGGCGGCTTCACCTTCGTCCTGATCGTCACCGGCCCCAGCGCCACAATCGGCCACAGCCCTTCCCGCGTCGTCGGCTCTCGTACCACCACGATCGTCGCGATCTCCCCCGCGTCCGCCAAATCGCGGAGCGTCCGCCCATCCGCGCCCACCCTCGGCGGGCACACCAGGTAGCACCCCGCTCGCAGCCTTTCCCCCTCCGGCAACGCGTCGTCCACCACCCCCACGTACTCCGCGTCGAACGCCATGTCTCGCTTCTGACGGCGCGCCTCCTCCAGCGGCAACACCACCCGCGACATCCGCTCGAAATCCCACGCCGCGTGCGCCGCTCGCAGCCCCTCAAGGCTCAGCCTCTCCGCCTCGAAGTACCGCCGGCGGACCAGCGCGCGGCTGGCCCGCTCCATCAACACGTCGATCGGATTCGCCTGTTCGCTCCGCGCTCGTGCCACCGCTGCCGCTCCCTGTCGTGTCGCCTCGTCCCGCGTCGCTCCATCGTTCGCCCCTGCACGGGCCCGGGCTACCCCATCCCCTCCATCGCGCACCGCGCGGTCCGCTCCTGCCCTCTGACACCGCTATTCCCGTTCCCCGCTTCACCCGTCGTCCCGCGGCGGGCGAAAGACTCTCACGCCGCGCTCCGGTCCCGACGCCCGCTCTCCCCGACTCGCTCCGCGGCGCTCATCAATCGCTCGCACCACTCCGACGTCTGCTCGGCCAGGTCGAACTCAAGCACGTCCGACAGCCCGCTCCAGTCCGCGTCCCGCACGCACCGCGCGATCTCCGAGAGACACGAGGCCAGCGATGAGGCCAGCCTCGCCGCGTCCCCAGCCGAATGTTCTCCACCCGATGATCCGCCAAGCAGTGCCGCGCTCGATACCCCCAGCACGCCCGCCGCGTCGTCCACCGCGCGCCGCGCGCGCTCCCACTCCGCCGACGCCGTCGCCACGTCACGCATCGCGTCTCCCAGACGCCCCCCGCGGATGTGCCGCACCGCCGACTCTCGCGGGCCGTCCGTCGATCGAAGCAGGTCCGCCGCATCAAGCAGCGCGCTCTGAATCAGTTCCGCCGGCGACTCCGTCTCGATGCTCACCGTCTGCGCATCAACCCCGCTCGATTCAAGCGCCTCGATCTCCTCGGCCGGCAGCCACCGCCCGTCCACCGCCACCCCGACCACCATCCGTCCCCGCGCGCCCGCCTCCGCCCGCGCCGCGCCGAGCACCACGCCAAAGTTCTCGCCCGCACCGATCCGCAGCGGTTTCCCGTCAATCGTCACCTTCATGTACGTATATCGGACGGCCCCCACGCCCCGACGCCCAACTTCACGCCACACCCTCCCCGCCGCGAGCCGCAAACCCCGTTTCAGGCACGAATTGCGCCCTCGGACTCCCTCGACTCACTCGCCGCCGCTTCCTCGACCCCCGCCGCCTCGCGCCGCACCCGCACCCGCCCGTTGCAGTCGCACTCCGCCACCCCCAGTTCCTCCAGCGCGTGCAGCGCCGCCTGCTGCTCCGCCTGCTTCTTGGACTGACCCCAACTCGACTTGAACCGCCGCGCGCCGATCTCCACGCACACCTCAAAGCACTTGGCGTGATCCGGACCCTTCTCGTCCAGCACCACGTACGCCGGCGACCCATCCAGCACAATCTGCGCATGCTGCTGGAGCACCGACTTGAAGTTCTCCTGGTGCCCGCTCGATTCCGCCTGCTCGATGAGTGGACGCAGCAGAGGCGCCAGGAGCGCGCGCGCCGCCTCGAACCCCCCGTCCAGGTACACCGCGGCGATCATCGCCTCCAACACCGCCGCCGACAGCGATTGCGGGATCGACGACGACATCTTCATGCCTTTTCCCAGTTGCAGCAGCCGATCGATGCCGAGCGACTTCGCGATCGTCGCGCACGTTTGCCGCGATACCACGGTTGACTTGATCTTGGTCATCTCCCCTTCCAGCAGCGACGGGTACATCTCGTACACCAGTTCGCACGCCACCAGCCCCAGAACCGCGTCCCCCAGAAACTCAAGTCTCTCGTTCGAGGCCAGTTTGTGGTCCGCCACCGACGCGTGCGTCAGCGCCAGACACAGGTTCCTCGGATCCTTGAAGACATACCCGATCCGGGTCTGCGCCTCCTGGCACAACTCATCTCTGGTCATGATTCACCCGCGCTTGCCTGCCTGGACTGCACGACAGACCCGCCGCGCGCCGTTCACGCGGCTGCATAGTCTCTTTTCTTGCACGCGGGTGCTCGCGAGCCGACCTGAAGGGTGCCCACCCCCCCACCCAATATCCACGGCGGCCAGCGAGCAATCGCGTCCAAACGGGAATCGTGCACAAGATTCCACAATGAATATACACAGTTTTCGCCCTCGTGCACGCACTTTGTTGAGAACTTGCTTCCGACCGCTTGGTCCTCTTTGGACCCCTCCCTGCTCTCTGTTAGGATATTGATTGCACGCGGAACCAGTCCATGTCCTCTCCAAGCCCCCTCTCCCATGCCGAGTTCCTCACGAAATACTGGGGATTCGACTCGCTCAGGCCACTGCAGGCTCGGGCGGTTGAATGTGGAATCACTCGGCGGGACTCACTGGTGGTCATGCCCACCGGCGGCGGCAAGAGCCTGTGCTTCCAACTACCCCCACTGGTCACATCCTCACTCACGGTGGTCGTCTCGCCTCTGATCGCGCTCATGAAGGATCAGGTCGATGGGTTGGTCATGGCGGGCTACCCCGCCGCGTGCCTCAACAGCCACACATCACCCGACGACGCGCGCGCCATCGAGCATTGCGCCGAGGACGGCGAGTTGCGCCTGCTGTACGTCGCCCCCGAGCGGCTCTTCACGTCGCGATTCATGTCCTGGCTCGCCGCGCTGGCCCCCGCGTCGTTTGCCATCGACGAGGCGCACTGCATCAGCGCGTGGGGGCACGACTTCCGCCCGGAGTACCGCCGGCTCAGCGAACTGCGCTCTCGGTTTCCCAGTGCGTCGCTGCACGCGTTCACGGCGACCGCCACACCGCGCGTCCAGCGAGACATCATCGACCAGCTTGCCCTGCGCGCGCCGGAAATCCTCGTCGGGGTCTTTGATCGTCCCAACCTGACCTATCGCGTCGTGCCGCGGACCGACCCGCTCACGCAGGTGCGCGAGGCGATTGCCCGGCACCCAACGAGCGCCACGATCGTGTACTGCATCAGCCGCAAGGAGACCGAGCAACTCGCCGCGTCGCTGCGGCTGGTGAAGATCAACGCGCGCGCCTACCACGCGGGCCTGACCCCCGCCGAGCGGCGAAAAGTGCAGGACGACTTTGCGCTCGAGAAACTCAACGTCGTCGTGGCGACCGTCGCGTTCGGCATGGGCATCGACCGCTCGGACGTGCGATGCGTCGTGCACACGGCGCATCCCAAGAGCGTCGAGGCGTACCAGCAGGAGACCGGCCGCGCGGGACGCGACGGGCTCCCCGCCGAGTGCCTCCTGCTGTACTCGGGCGCCGACACGGCGCGGTGGATCAACCTGATCGAGCGGTCGGCGTCGGAGTCGGAAATCGATGTCCCGCGCGAGTGGGTCGAGCACCAGGTCGAGCACGTGCGCGCCATGCAGCGGTTCTGTCAATCCACGCGTTGCCGGCACCAGGTGCTCTCGGAGTACTTTGGTCAGGACTACGTGCCGCCAACGGCGCGAGACGCCGGCGAAGAACGGAGGTCACGACCGCACGAGTTTGGCTGCGGGGCGTGCGATGCGTGCCTGGGAGAACTCGAACTCGACCCCGAATCACTCGTGACGGCCCAGAAGATCGTCTCGTGCGTGGCGCGGATCGCGGCGGCGAACCCGTTCCCGTCGCGCCCGCTGGAGTTCGGCGCGGCTCACATCGCCGGCGTCCTCACCGGCTCGCGCACCCGGGCGATCCTGGAGCGAAAACATGATGAACTGTCCACGCATGGGATCCTCAAGGATCTGGATCGATCGCTGATCTCGTCGTACATCAATCAGTTAGTGGACTCCGGAGCGCTGGCACGCTCGCCCGGGACGTTTCCGACGATCTCGCTCGGGGAGCACGCGCGCGAGGTGCTGCGTGGCGAGCGGGATCCGAAGTTGCGGCGAGCGGCGTCGGCCGCGGCGATGGCGAAGACGAAGGCAAGCAAGGGATCGGCGGACGGCGACCTTGATCCGCTCAGCGCAGAACTATTCGAGGCGCTGCGCACGCTCCGACGGGCGCTGGCGCAGGAACGCTCGGTGCCCGCCTACATGATCTTCGGCGACCGAACCCTGCGGGCGATGGCGGCGCGCCGGCCGGTGACACGCGCGGCGTTGCGGGCGACGCCGGGGGTCGGGGATCAGAAGGCCGACGAGTTCGCCGCGCGCTTCATCGAAGAAATCTCCCGATTCTGTACGCAGAAGGGGATCACGGGCGAGCGTTCCGGCGCCGGCGAAGCGGCCCAGCGCGGTGCGGAGGAGCCTGGCGCGCCGCACCCCGCACCGGCCCGGCGCCCGGCATCGCGGGTCCTGCTCGATTCGCTGTGGGAACGAGGCGCGACGGTCGAGGAGGCGTGCGAAGAGTCCCGGCTCAAGCCATCGACCGTCTTCAAGTACCTGGAGGAATACGTGCAGGAACGAGCGGCGAAGGAAGCCAAGGATGGGCCGCCGCTGGACGTGTCGCCGTGGGTGCCACAGCGGACCTACGACGCGGTCATCGACGCCGCCGCGAAGACCGGCGCGGATCGGCTCAAGCCCATCTACGAGTTCCTGGGCGAACAGGTGTCGTACGACCAGATCCGGATCGCACTCACGCATCACCGCGCGGTGCACGGCGCGCGGGCGTGACGCGGGATCCGCTGGGTCCGTTCGGGGAGAAGCAGGCGGACGCCTGCACCGCGAGGTTGGGCAGGAAGAAGTGAGGAAGAGGCGAAGAGGCGGGCGGGACGCCCGGACCACGACGTTCGGCGAGCATACATGGGCAATGGCGAACCTACCGCTTTCGTCGCTTGCCGGACTTGCTCCCGGGCATCCCCGCCGACTTCTTCGCCGCACCGCCCTCCACGAGTTCTTCCGCCTGTGATCGCCGCAATCGACCGGCGGAAACGCTCTCCGTCCCGGGGGGCAGCTTGCCTTCCTTGATGGCCTTGGCCTGGTCGCGCAGCCTCGCGGCCTTTTCGAAGTCGAGGTTCTCCGCCGCCGAGAGCATTTCTTCTTCGAGCATGCGCACAAGTTCGTCTCGCTCGAACATGGGTTCGTCCTCGCGCACGGCTTCGCGCGCGACCCGCCGGGCTTCGAGGTCGCGCTGCAGCCCCTGGCGGATGGCCTTCTCGACGGTGCGAGGCGTGATGCCGTGCTGCTTGTTGTACGCGACCTGCTTGGCGCGGCGGCGCTCGGTTTCCTTGATCGCGGCGTCCATGGCGGGCGTGACCTTGTCCGCGTACATCACGACGCGCGCATTGACGTTGCGCGCCGCCCGGCCCATCTGCTGAATCAGGCTCGTGGGCGAGCGCAGGAACCCCTCTTTGTCCGCGTCGAGGATGCACACGAGGGAGACTTCCGGGAGGTCGAGCCCCTCGCGCAGCAGGTTCACGCCGACGAGCACATCGAACTCGCCGCGACGTAGCGCGGTCAGGATCTGCACGCGCTCGAGGGTTTCGATCTCGCTGTGCAGGTATCGCACGCGGAGTCCCTTCTCGTCAAGGTAGTTGGTAAGGTCCTCGCACAGGCGCTTGGTCAGCGCGGTGACCAGCACGCGCTCGCCGCTCTTCACGCGCTGCTGACAGCGCCCGAGCAGGTCGGCGACCTGTCCCTGGGCCGGTAGGACGTCGATCTCGGGATCAACCAGGCCCGTAGGACGGATGACCTGCTCGGCCACCTCGCCCGCGACTTTGTCCAGTTCATACGGCCCCGGCGTGGCGCTTACAAACAGAAGCTGCGGCACCATCGACTCGAACTCCTCGAATCGCAGAGGTCGATTGTCGAGCGCCGAGGGGAGGCGGAACCCGTGGTCCACCAGGATCTGCTTGCGGTTCCGGTCGCCGTTGAACATGGCATGGATCTGCGGGAGCGTGACATGGGACTCGTCGATGATGCAGAGCCAGTCGCGGAAGTTCGGCCGGCGCACGCCGGCGGAGTGTTCGCGCTCGGGGCTTTCCAGCCCGGGGGTGCGGTACCCGCCGGAGCCCCGGGTCGCGCCGCTCTCCGGCGCGGCGCCCGGGGGAGCGGCCTTGGGCGGGGCAAAGTCGAAGTAGTCCATCAGCGTGTACGGTCGCTCCCCGGGCGAACGCCCGTCCATGTACCGCGAGTAGTTCTCGATCCCGGAGCAGAAGCCGACCTCTTCCATGAGTTCCAGGTCGTACTTGGTGCGGGCGATGAGGCGCTGGGCTTCGAGGAGTTTGCCCTCGGAGCGCAGTTGCATCACGCGCTGGTCGAGCTCGGCGCGGATGCCCGCCAGCGCGCCGGCGAGCTGTTCCTCGGGCATGACATAGTGGACGGCGGGGAAGAGGAAATACTGTGTTTCGCTCGCGAGCAGATCGCCGCTGATGGGGTTGATGAACTCGATCGCGTCGATCTCGTCGCCGAAGAGCCCGATTCGCACGGCGAACTTCTCGTACGCGGGCCACACCTCGATCAGGTCGCCGCGCACGCGGAACTTCGAGCGGACGAAGTCGATGTCCGTGCGCTGGTACTGCATCGCGGCGAGCGCCAGGAGGAACTCACGCCGGTTGATGATGCTCCCCTTGGTGATGGTGAGCACGCGCGCCCCGTACGCCTGCGGCGACCCGAGCCCGAAGATGCACGAGACCGACGCGACGACGATCGTGTCGCGGCGCGAGAGGATGTTGCTGGTGGCGGCGAGCCGCAACTGGTCGAGTTCATCGTTGCGGGAGGAATCCTTTTCGATGTAGATGTCGCGCTGGGGGATGTACGCCTCGGGCTGGTAGTAGTCGTAGTACGAGACGAAGTAACTGACGGCGTTGTCCGGGAAGAGTTCCTTCATCTCCTCGAACAACTGGGCGGCGAGGGTCTTGTTGTGGCTGATGATGAGCGTGGGCTTCTGGAGCCGCTCGATCACGTTCGCCATCGTGAAGGTCTTGCCGGTCCCGGTCGCGCCCAGCAGGCAAGCGTGGGAGGCGCCCGTCCGCCCGCCAGTGCCCAAACGCCCTACGAGCGACTCGATGGCGCTGGGTTGGTCGCCCGTCGGCCGAAACGGGCTGACGACCTTGAACGGACGCTGCGTTCGGAGCATCCACCATCGTAAGGGGGCGGATCGGGGCAGGACGTGTTTCCCACGCGGCGGAAGGTCGCCGTCGCCGTTCTTGGCTGCAAGATGTCCGGGCGAATGTTTCAGATTGTGCTTGCGTTCGCGGCGCATAGTTGGCACAATGCCTGTGGGTGATCGCCTCGCGCGATCTCAGACGCGGGGATCGGGGGTTTCGTGGTGGAGGCGAACATGAAACCGGCTCGGGGATTCGGGATGTGGTCACGCCGCATGGGCTTGGGTTGCGTGCTTGTCCTTTCCCCGGTGGACGCCCCGGCTCAGCCGCTGGCGCCGTTTACGGAAGAAGCCTTCCAGCGCGGCGTGAACTACGTCGTCGAGCCGCCGACGTTCAGCATGTACGGCACGGGAGTCGGGTTCGCCGATTTGGACAACGACGCGGACCCGGATCTCGTGGTACTCGGGCGCGCTGATGGACGCATCGGCGTGTACGAGAACGACGGGACCGGACGGTTCACAAGCCGGACCTCCGGCACCATGATGCCGACCAACCGGTTCTATAACGGCTTGTCGTTCGCCGACGTCGACCACGACGGCGACCTGGACATCTATGTTTCGACCTACGGGTCCATGGCGTGCCTCTTCCGCAACAACGGGAACTTCACGTTCACGAACATCGCGGCGTCCGCCGGCGTGGCCAACACCGGGGCCGGGCAGGGGTTGTCGTGGGGGGACTTCGACAACGATGGCTGGCTCGATCTGTACCTGGCTAACCGAACGGTGGCGAGCGAGGGGTTCCCGCAGCCCAACCGCCTGTACCGCAACAACCACAACTCGACGTTCACCGAGATCGCCGGCATGTTGGGCGTCGATGATCCCGGCGTGATGTCCTTCCAGGGCGGGTTCTTCGACTATGACCTCGACGGCGACGCCGATCTGTACGTCGCCGAGGACAAGGGGTTGCCCGGGTGTGTCTGGCACAATCGGTTCTGGCGCAACGACGGGGCGACCTTCACCGACATCTCGGCGTCGAGCGGAGCCGGCGCGTGCATGGACGGGATGTGCTTCACCACCGCCGACTTCAACGCCGACGGGTTGGTTGATTTCTACGTCACCAACATCCCGCCGGGGAACAAACTTTTCATCGGACGCCCCGACGGTACATTCACGGATGAAGCGCCCGCCGCGGGCGTCGTCTCCGACAACATCTCATGGGGCGCCCATTTCTGGGACTTCGACAATGACGGAAGACTGGACCTCTTTGTCACCAATCAGAGTGCGCCGAACCGGCTGTATCGACAGGTCGATTCCTGGCCGTGCCCCGATATCGCCGCGGGGATGGGCGTGAACTTCCAGCCCTTCTCGTTCACGTGCGCGCTCGCGGACATCGACAACGACGGCGACCTGGACCTGGCCGTTTCCGCCGTGTTCCAGCCGCTCAAAATCTACATCAATCACGAAGGGGAGCGCCGAAACTGGGTGAGACTGCGGGTGATCAGCGATTCGGCCCGCCGGGATGCGATCGGCGCGATCGCCCGGGTCACCTCGGTCGGCCGCACGCAGATGCTGGAACTCACGTCCACCGGTGGTTTCAAGTCGCAGAATCAAGCGATCCTTCACTTCGGACTTGATCAGGCCACCGTGGTGGACCAGATCGAGGTCACCTGGCCCGCCGGGGGCCCGGGGGCGCGCACCCGCATGCTGCGAAACTACCCCGCGAATCGCACGTGGACGATCTACCCCGAGAGCAAACTGGGTGACGTTGACCACAGCGGCACGATGACAAGCGCGGACTTCATGGGGTTCATGGAGTGTTTCTTCGCAGCCGCCCCCGCGGGGTATCAACCCGGGTGCGAGATGATGGACTTCGACGGCGACGGGCAGCCGACCAGCATCGACTTCTTTGCATTTCTCGATCGCTTTTTCAGGTAGATCGACTAGGGCGGTCGGGGTACCGGGGCGCGCCCGGGGGCCGAGCCGTTACCGATTGGCGTAGTGGCGAAGCCAGTGCACGATCGTCTTGGCCATGCAGTCAAGTTCGAGATTGACGCGGGCGCCGGTCCTCAAGTCGCGGAGAGTGGTCTTTTCCAGCGTCATCGGGATGAGCGCTACCTCGAAGAAATCGTCCCCCAGGTCCGCGATCGTCAACGAGACGCCGTCCACGCACACGCTCCCCTTGGGGACAAGATACTGCATGAGCGACGGGTCGCTTGGCGCGAACCGCACGCGCCACTCGCCCTGCGTGCGCACGCTCACGACCCGCGCGACGCCGTCCACGTGCCCTTGGACGATGTGCCCGCCGAGGAACGAGGACGGCGTGGCGGCACGCTCGAGGTTGACGCGCGATCCAGGCGAGAGCGCCCCCAGCGTCGTCCGGGCCAGCGTCTCAGGGATCGCGTGAAAACCCAGGACCACGTCGAGCCCGGCGTGGGACGCGGCCGACGACGTGTCCGCACGCGGGCGCTGGCCCGGGTGATGGGACCGGGGGATCACGCGCGCCAGCGTCAGGCAACAGCCGTTGATCGCGATGGATTCGCCGATCTCGAACGGGCGATGCCACTCGGCGGCTCCCGGAGGGGACGGGGGCTCAATGAACAGTTCCGCCCCGTGGTTCGGCCCGCCCGAGTCCAGCCGCTCGATGAGCGCGACGGTGCCGACAGTCTGAACCAGGCCGGTGAACATGAGAGAGGGTAGTCAAGCAAGCCCGGATATCTGACGGGGCACAGTGCTGATCGCCGGGCCGAACCTCGCTGGAATACAGTTTGCCATGATCGCGACGACCATTCGTGAACGTCTGGCAAGAGATCCATTCGAGCCCTTTATCATCCGGGCGGGCAGCGGCCAAGCCATTCGTGTCGCCAGCCCTGATCTGGCGGTCCGCATGAAGACCGAGATTTTTGTCGCGGCCCCGAACTCGGATCAATGGGCCCAGATTCCATACCTGCATGTCGCGGGAATCGAGAGCGCACCCAATGGGCACTCGGGTCGCAATCGCGGCAAACGACGCCGATAAGCACGGCTCGGCTTTCGCAGGTTCCAAATCAAAGTGGATTTGGTCCGAAATGTTCGAGTTCGGCATGCCGTGAAGTAATGGATATTCGACGAGATGGGCAGGATAGCAACGTTGCCTGCTGATGTGAGCGGCACGACGTGGAGAGTCTCGACAATGAAAGTTCTACTAGTCAAAACGTTGCATTGCATTGGAGCGCCATCGGTTTCCATGCGACGATTCGCCGAACTTGACTCGCCCCAACTGCCGACACGCGGCGTCGAGTTCGTCTATCAATGTGGCAGCCAGAATGTTCGGGATAGCGCGTTTCATATCACGCCGGGCTTCGATGGTCGGCATGTCATCGAACTGCCTCCGGCGTCCTTCGAAATCGAGGACGAGGCACGTGAGGAACTAGCGAGGCTTGAACGTCACGGATGGATGCGTCGTGAAAACGCATCCAACTTCATTGAAGAAATGATCGATGTTGATAACGTCTGGTCGCACTGGGGCACGTGGCAAGCAGCGGATGCCGGCCCGGGCGAAGCGGGCAACGCTCGCCTCGGCACGCCCCGCGTCCACACCCGCTTTCCCCCGGAGCCCAACGGCTACCTCCACATCGGGCACGCCAAGTCCATCTGCCTCAACTACGGACTGGCCAAGAAATATGGCGGCAAGTTCAACCTCCGCTTCGACGACACCAACCCCGCCAAGGAAGAGCAGGAATACGTCGATTCCATCATCCGCGATGTGCGCTGGCTCGGCGCCGAGTTCGACCCCAGCGTGCCCGGCGGTGAGTTCGGCGGCGGGCTCTTCTTCGCTTCAGACTACTTCCGGCAGATGCACGATTTCGCCGTCGAGTTGATCCGCAAGGGCAAGGCGTATGTCTGCGAACTCTCCGCCGACGAGGTGAGCAAGCGCCGCGGCACGCCGAAGGAACCCGCCACGTCGCCCTTCCGCGATCGCCCGATCGAAGAAAGCCTGCGACTCTTCGAAGAGATGCGTGCCGGGAAGCACCCCAATGGAGCGATGACCCTTCGCGCCAAGATCGATCTGGCGTCGCCCAACTTCAATCTCCGCGATCCGGTGATCTACCGCATCGTGCACGAGCCGCACCATAACACCGGCGACTCGTGGTGCATCTATCCCATGTACGACTGGGCCCACGGGATCGAGGACTCCCTGGAAGAGATCACGCACTCGATCTGCACGCTGGAGTTCGAGGACCACCGCCCGCTCTACGACTGGTTCATCGACGCGATCAATGAAGGACGACCCGGAGCGCCGCGTGGCAGCGGCCCGATCAGGGAGTCGGATCGATCCGCCGGGCCCGAGCGCCGGCCTCTCTGGCACAGCCAGCAGATTGAGTTCGCCAAGGGAATCCCGACGTACACCGTCCTCTCGAAGCGGAACCTCCTCACGATGGTGCAGGAAGGGATCGTCAAGTCGTGGGACGATCCGCGGATGCCGACGGTCGCGGGGCTGCGACGCCGTGGGTACACGCCCGAGGCGATCCGGGCGCTGTGGGATGAGGTCGGCGTGACGAAGTACAACGCGCTGATCGACTACGGCCGGCTCGAGAACGCCGTGCGCGATCATCTCAACAAGGTGGCCCCTCGCTACATGGCCGTCCTCAAGCCGCTGAAGGTCGTCATCGAGAACTGGCCGGCTGGAACGGTGGACTGGCTTGACGCGGTGAACAACCCCGAGGACCCCGCCGCGGGCACCCGCCGGATCCCCTTCACCGGCACGCTGTACATCGAGCAGGACGACTTCATGGAAGACGCGCCCAAGAAGTTCTTTCGCCTGGCGCCGGGGCGAGAGGTGCGTCTGCGCTGGGCGTACTTCTTGAAGTGCGAGCGGGCCGTCAAGGACGACGCGGGCAACGTCGTCGAACTGCGCTGCACAATCGACCCGGAAACTCGTGGCGGGAACTCGCCCCCGCCGCCCAACGAGCGGAAGGTCAAGGCGACCATCCACTGGGTCAGCGCGGACCACGCCGTCCCGGCCGAGGTTCGCCTGTTCGATCGGCTCTTCACCGCCGAGCAGCCCGGCGAGCGCACCGGGGACTGGCGCGATGACCTCAACCCGAGTTCACTCGAAGTCGTCACCGCGTACCTCGAACCGGGGCTGGCATCGGCCAGGCCCGGCGACCGCGTGCAGTTCGAGCGGCTTGGGTACTTCTGTGTCGATGCCGATTCGGCTGCGGGCAAGGTGGTGTGGAACCGGACGGTAACGCTGAAGGATGCCTGGGCGAAGGGGGCTGGCAAGGAACCGTAAAATGAGGCTTCGCAAGCTCATTGACTCGGATTGCTCAGAACGCAAAAGACGCCGAATGAAATCCCCAACAACCCCTTTGCGAACCGTCCGCGGCGTCGCGAAGGAGTTTTCACATGCGTTCCACCGGCACCGCCTACATCCTCTGGTTGCTCTGCCTTGTCGGGTTATGCGGCATCCACCGCCTCTACGCCGGCAAGGTCTTCACCGGCTTGCTCTGGCTCTTCACGCTCGGGTTCTTCGGCATCGGGCAGTTCATCGACTTGTTTCTGATCCCGAACATGATTGATCAGAACAACTATCGCCTGCTCCGCCACGCCGGTCCGCGTGTGTGGGAACCTGCTCACGCCTGAGTCGTATCGGCCTTGCAGTGGGTTTTCTGAGCCGGACCCGCGCAAGCGGTCGGGGGGGAGTGCTCGGCGGCGCGGCACGATCGAATGTTGGCGCGCGCCATGAGACCACGCACGCCCTCCCCCCCTCCCCGCTGGCTCGCGCCGGGCGGCTCAGATGAAAATGGCACGGTCACAGAGGTACCAGAGACCTGGCGCGACAGCCGTACACAATGCTATCATCGGCGCAACTTCTGACCTCGCCAATGCGGGGTTGCCGATAAGCGATTGGTATGTCCCGCGTCATGCTCCCACCGGCTTCAACTTCTCGCACGCCGCTTTCTTCAGCCATCGGTGCTGAAAAAACCAGCAATTCATCCCGATCTCGCAGGAAAAGCGCTTCAAAGCGCGCCGGTTCCGGCTTGAGTGACGGACCGCTGCTCTGGCGTCGCATCGGCTGGACCGCTGGCGCGGCGTTCTGGCTGTTCGCGCTGCTGAGCCTCGCCGGCTTTGATGCCAACGACCCCCCCGCTGCGGGGGTGTTCCCGCACAACTCCCCCGTCGTCAACTGGGGTGGCCGGTTCGGGGCGGTATTCGCGTACTACTACTTCGAGATGCTCGGCTGGGGTGGGTGGGTCCTGCTGGCGCTGGCGGGCGTGCTGCTGTGGTTCTACGCCACGGGCCGAAATGTGTCGCACGTGCTCGTGCGGGTGCTGGGCGCGGTGATGATGGCGGGGTCGATCGCCGGCATGCAGGCGCTGCTGCTGCCCAACTCGGGCCCGGTGCAGCCGATCGGGGGAGGGCTCATCGGGGCCAACGCGGTCGCGCAGTTGCTCCTGCGGTTCAGTTCGATTGTGTCGTTCTTGATTCTCTCCATCGGGCTTGTGATCGGCGCGCTGGTGGCGCTGGACATGTGGGCGATCCTGGCGGCGATGTGGGCCGGGAAATGGATGCTCGTCGGCGCCCGGCACAGCGCGAAACTGGGCGGGCGGATGGGCAACGCCGTGGCGGACCAACTCGCCGAACTGCGGGCCAGGGGCATGGAACGCCGCGCGCCGTCCGATTCGGGAGTGCGAGAGCATGACCTGGATGACGCCGACGTGCCGGGACGTGCCGGCGAGAGCGCCGGAGCGCCCGCGACGGCCGCCAGGAAGCACCCGTCAAAGGGCAAGGGCCAGGGATCGGCGCCGGCGTCGGATGGCGCCGCCGCGGTGACCGTGCTGGGCTCGCACGACGACGACGACCAAGAGTCGGCCAGCGCCGCGGGCGTGACCGAGGCGGTCGATCGCTCGAACATGGGGGTGCCATCTCCCGACGAAGCGGAGGCCGAGGACGAGGACGACGCCGACGAGGCGCCCGGCGCGCCGCAGGTGTTCAACCCGGCCGAACTTCGCGCCAAGATGGCCAAGTTGCCGGTGCGGTTCGCGAACAAGGAGCGGGCCGTCGCGACCGAGGACGACCTGCGCGACATCCAGAACACGACGGAACTCGAAGGGTACCGGTTCCCTGGGCTTGATCTGCTGGAAGAGCCCGAGAGCAACTTCTCCGAAACGATGGAGAAGTATGTGCGCGAGCAGGCGGAGAACCTGGAACGGGCCCTGCGAGAGTACAAGATCGACGGCGGGGTCGTCGGCGTCGAATCCGGCCCCGTCATCACCCTCTACGAGGTCAAACTCGCCCCCGGCACCAAGGTCGCCGCGCTCTCCGCGATCTCCAGCGACCTTGCCCGTTCGCTCAAGGCGGTCAATATCCGCATCGTCTCCAACACCGCCGGCCGCGACACCGTCGGCATCGAGGTCCCCAACGCGCACAAGGAAAAGGTCCGCCTGAAGGAGTTGATGAGCAACTTCCAACTGAGCGACAAGGGGGGGAAGATGCGCCTCCCGATGTTCCTGGGCAAGGACGCCGCCGGGCAACCCCTCATCGAAGACCTGTGCGCGATGCCGCACCTGCTCATCGCCGGCACGACCGGCTCGGGCAAGAGCGTCTGCATGAACTCGGTCCTCATGAGCTTCCTGTACACGAAGAAGCCAAACGAACTCAAACTCGTCCTGGTCGATCCCAAGATGGTGGAGTTGTCGCAGTTCAAGGACATCCCCCACCTGATGTGCCCCGTCGTGACGGAAATGGGCAAGGCGGCGGCGATCCTGGAATGGGCCGTTCGCAAGATGGACGAGCGCTACGAACTCCTCGCCGAGGCGGGTGTGCGCGACATCGCGGCGTACAACGAGACGCCCTGGGAGGAGCTCAAAGAGCGATTCATGGCCCAGACGCCCGAGGAGGAGGCCCGCATCCCGCGCAAGCTCCCCTACATGGTCTTCGTGATCGACGAACTCGCCGACCTGATGATGACCAACAAGGAAGTCGAAGGCTCCATCGTCCGCATCGCGCAGAAGGCCCGCGCCGTCGGCATCCACCTTATCCTCGCCACGCAGCGCCCCCAGGCCAACGTCGTCACCGGACTCATCAAGTCGAACATGCCGGGGCGCATCGCCTTCAAGGTCGCCTCCGGCATGGACTCGCGCATCGTGCTCGACCAGAAGGGGGGCGAACTCCTGCTCGGCCAGGGCGACATGCTGTACCTCTCACCGCGCTCGCACAAACTCACGCGGGCACAGGGCACCCTGGTGGACGACAAGGAAATCCGCCGCGTCGCCCGGTTCATGAAGGACATCGCCGCTCCCACCTTCGAGCGCCAACTCGTGCAGATCCGCGCCGGCGGCAGCGAGCCAGAAGGCACCGAGGCCGATCACCGCGACGGGTTCCTCAGCGCCCAGGAAGACCCCATGTTCGACCAGGCGGTCGAGATTGTCCTGGAGACCAAGCGCGGCAGCGTCTCCATGCTCCAGCGCCGGCTCGCCATCGGCTACACCCGCGCCGCCCGGCTCATCGAGATGATGGGCGAAGCCGGCATCCTCGGCGGTCACAAGGGGACCGTCGCCCGTGAGGTCGTGCTCTCGCTTGAAGAGTGGCACGCGATGAAGGCTCAGTGGGAGGCGGACGCAGCCGCCGGCGCGGGCGACGGCGCCGCGGATGCATCGTCGCGCCCCGCGAGCGCGCCGGATACCGCGGGCCCGGGCGTGCAGCCGGACCTGTTCGTCGATCCGGAACTCAAGCGGATCGCCTCGTCGCCCACTCCCGCGCGCTTCGCCTCGGGCGGTCCCGGCTTGGCAGAAGAGAGCGACGCGATCGAGGAGTCCTTCTCGGCCGACGACGGGTGGGAACACGCTCCCGGCGCGACCCCGAAGCCGAAGCGGTCCGGGCAGCAGGACGACGACGCGCCGTTCTAACGTGGTCCCCGGCGGGCGCCGGGCGAACGAACAACTCATGCTCGCACGCCCCGATTACTCGTGCCGCAGCGCGTCGATCGGATTCAGCCGCGCCGCCTTGATCGCCGGGAACATGCCGAAGATCACCCCGGTCAGGGCGCTGAATCCGACCGCGAGCCCGACGGCCCACGCCGGCACGGTGACGTTCGTCACCTTGTCCTGAAGGAACGGCAGGAACTTCAGCAGGAACGCGAACCCCTGCCCGATGACGAGCCCGATCGCGCCGCCGACCATGCACAGCACCACCGCCTCGACGAGGAACTGCATCAGGATCACTTCGGGCCGGGCGCCGACGGCCTTGCGAAGCCCGATCTCCCGCGTGCGCTCGCTCACCGATACCAGCATGATGTTCATGATCCCGATCCCGCCGACGAGCAGCGAGATCGACACGATGACGCCCATGAACGCCGTGATGAACCCGGCGATCTTCTTGAACTGGTTGATGATCTGCTCGATCGCCTCCACGCCGAAGGTGTTGGGATCGTCCGGCTTGAGACCGCGGTTGCGGCGCAGGTAGAAGGTCACCTCGGCCCTGGCATCCTCGAAGAGTTCGGGCCGGTCGGTCTGGGCGATTGCGTACACGCCGCGATCCGGCCGCATGATCTCGGCCAGGGGATACGGGATGAACACCTCCGAGCGTGCTTCGTCCCCGCCGAACATCGGGCTGATGGTCTTGGTCTCGACGACCCCGACGACGGTGAACCGGCGCTTGTCCACCAGGATGACGATGCCGGAGGGGTCCTCCGGCAAGGCGAACTCTTCGATCGCCTTGTCGTTGATGAGGCACACGTTGCGCTTGTTCTCCATGTCGATGCTGGTAAACGTGCGTCCCACGGTGACGAAGCGCTGCTCGATATCGTGCCACACGGGGCGGATGCCGTGCACCGGAACGAACGGCTTCATCCGGTCGCCGTACTCCATGCTCGTCGTGATGTCCTGCACCGGCGTGAGGCGCGCGATGGACGGGCAGTTGGCCTGGATCCCGTCCACCTCCTTGGTCGTGAGCCGGATCTGCCGCCAGTTGAAACGGTCCCGCTGATCGTGCGGGCGGCGCGGGAAGATCCACACCTTGTTCGCGCCGACCGTCGCGAACTCGCTCAGGACGAACTCCTTCATCACCGTCGTCGCCGCGACCACCCACACCACCGCGGCCACCCCGATGATGATCCCCAGCGTCGTCAGGATCGCGCGCACCTTGTTCGCCCAGATCTGCCCCAGCGCGAGGAAGACCGTCTGAAACAGCAGGCGGACGATCGGCAGGATGATCATGTCGCGGACCTCTCTTTCGGCTCGCGGATCACGCCCGTACTCACGGGCGGCGAGCCCGGCCGGGGCTCGTGATGCCCGTTGGCGCCCGCGGCAAGGTGCTCGGGGCTCGCCGTGGCCGCCGCCCTGGCCGCTTCGAGCGCGCGATCGAGGTAGTCCAGATGGATCGGATCCTGGCTGGTCGGATGATCCGAAACGATCTTTCCGTCCCGGAGCCGGACGATCCGGTGCGCGTGCCCCGCGATGTCCTCTTCGTGCGTCACGATCACGATCGTCTGCCCCTCGGCGTGCAACTGCTTGAACAGCCCGATGATCTCCTCGCTGGTCTTGGAATCCAAGTTGCCCGTGGGTTCGTCGGCCAGCAGGATCGACGGCTCGTTCACCAGCGCCCGCGCCACCGCGACGCGCTGGCGCTGTCCGCCCGAGAGTTGATTGGGCTTGTGGCGCATGCGCTGCCCGAGGCCGACTTTCTCCAGTGCCCGCCGTGCCCGCCGCTTGGCCCCCATCCAGTACTTGCGCGAGTAGATCAGCGGCAGCATGACATTCACCAGCGCCGTCGCCCGCGGCAACAACTCGAAGGACTGGAACACGAACCCGATCTCGCGGTTCCGCACCGCCGACAGCGCCGCCGCGCCCAGTTTGTGCGTCGGTTGCCCGTTGAGGATGTACGTCCCCGCCGTCGGCTTGTCCAGGCACCCCAGGATGTTCATGAGCGTCGACTTACCCGAGCCCGACGCGCCCATGATCGCCACGAACTCGTTCTTCCGGATCGTCAGGTCCACCCCCGCCAGCGCGTGCACACGCTCCTCCCCCAGTTTGTAGACCTTTTCGAGCCCGTGGATCTCGATCGTCGGCGGGGCGAGCATGCCCCCGGGAGATGGTGTGGTGTTCGTGTTCAACGAGGGGTTCCAAAGCGTCCAGCGGCTGCGCTCAATGTCTTATCCCTGCTGGCGACCGGCCGCGGACGAGCCGCCCGCCGTGGTCTCCGGCTTGGCCGACTTGTCGTCGTGCTTCTTCACGGTTTCCTCCGTCACGTCCTTGCCGTCCTTCAGGTCCACCAGGACTTTGAACGGGCCGGCGACGACCTTGACTCCCTCCTGCACGCCCGCGGTGATGATCGTCTGCGTCAGGTCGCTCGGCCCGACCTTCACCGGGTTGGCCCGCGCCTTCCCATCCACGATCGTGTACACCACCCTCGTGAACGGCTTGGCCGGATCGATCAGCCCCGCGCCGGGGCCTTCGCGCACTTCCCTGGGCAGTTCATCAACGCGACGATCCACCACCGCCTGACTCGGGACCTTGAGCACGTCGTACATCGTCTCGACGTCGATGTCGGCGTTCGCCGTCAGCCCGGTCCGCAGCCGCTGGTCGCCGTCGGTGTCCAGCAGGATCTCGACCTCGACGTACCGCGTGCCGTCCTTGTCCTGGAGGTTCTTGAGCCCGACCAGCGTGACGGTTCCTTCGAACGTCCGGTCCTGGTACATGTTGATGAACACCTTGGCGTGCTGGCCCTCTCGAACGGGCGCGACCGTCGATTCATCCACCCGCGCCTTGACGATCATCACGCTCAGGTCGGCGATCTCCATGATCACGGTGCCGGCGTTGCTGAACGTGCCCAGCACCTGCTCCCCGACTTCCATGTTCAGAGCCGTGATCGTCCCGTCGATCGGCGACTTGATCACTGTGTTCTCCAGGTCGCGCATGGCGCGCCGGATATTCGCGTCCGAGATCTCGATGGAATGCTTGACGGCGTTGAACGAACTCTCGGCTTGCCGGTACGTCGCTTCCGCCGCTTCCAGCGCGGATTCGGGGATGTCCTTGCTCGCCGCGAGTTGGCGCTGGCGCTCCAGGTCGAGTTTGGCGCGGTCCAGGGCCGCCTGGGCGCCGGCGAGCCGGGCCTCCTCGCTCAGTTTCGCCGCCTGGGCCGATTCCAGCGACGCCTGCAGGTCGCGCGAATCCAGCCGCACCACCACGTCGTCCTTCTTCACGTCCTGACCGACACGGAACGGGAGCGCGACGATCTTGGCCGACACCTGCGCGCTGATCTCGACCCCGACTTTCGCATCCACCGACCCGGGGGCGCTGACGGTGCGCACGAGGTTGCCCTTGGCCACAGGCTCAAGCCGGACCTCGGTGACCTTTCCCTGACCCGAGAACTGCTTCTTCATCTCGGCGAACTTGGGCGATTTCACGAAGAAGTACCCGCCGACGCCGCAGCCGATCGCAAGGAGCAGGAAGACGATGAGTAGCCATTTCCACACGGTTGAATGCTCCTGACGCCGCGCCCGGTCCAGATCGCCCGATCTGAATCGACTCGTCGCGACGCGCAGCCTGCCGGACCCGCCCATCTCCCCCGGGCGGCCCCGCCGTCGTTTCGGGGTCCTGTTTGGGAATCAAAGGCTCGGTTTTTCGCTCAGACTATGCGATACCGCTCCGGCGGTGCGAAGTTTGCCATTCGTTGCGCCTCTTGAGCCAGATCCGCTGGTCCAGTCCCCATCATTCACTGGTGGGCCGGTGATCCGTGGTCGCCGGCGTGTGAATGTTCGGCGTTATGGTACTATTCCCCCCTTGCTCCGGCTCCCGACCGAGTTCGTTCAACGACTGCGCCCCGCCTTCGAGGGCAGGCGCGTCTGCGTCACGGGCGGCTGCGGGTTCATCGGCGGTCACCTGGTCGATGCGCTGTTCGGACTCGGCGCCGCCGTCACCGTCATCGACGACCTGTCCAACTCCAGCGCGCAGAACGTGGCGGACCTGGCGGAACTGGACCCGGATCGCGTCCGCTTCATTCATGCCTCAATTCTCGACGACCGGGCGCTGGATGAAGCGATGCGGGCGTGCACCACGACACCCGTCGCCACCGCGTACGGGAGCGTGCAGTACGTGTTCCACCTCGCCGCCATGTCGTCGGTGCCGCGTTCGATCGCCGAACCTGAACGGAGCCTGGAGGTGAACGCGATCGGCACGATGCGGGTGGCCCACGCTTCCAAGAACGCCGGTGTCAGACGCGTCGTCTATTCCGCCTCGTCGTCCGCCTACGGCGACCTGGACTCCGCGGGCGCCGATGCCGGCAGGCGCCCGAAACTCGAATCCATGCCGCCCGCGCCCCTCTCGCCCTACGCCGTCGGCAAACTCGCCGGCGAGCACATCATGCGCGCCTGGTCCGCCAGTTACGGGCTCTCGACCGTCTGCCTGCGCTATTTCAACATCTTCGGCCCGCGACAGCCCGCCGACTCCCCCTATGCCGCCGTGATTGCCATCTTCGCCAAGAAACTCCTGAGCGGGGAATCGCCCACGATCTTCGGCGACGGCTCACAGTCGCGAGATTTCACCTACGTCAGCAACGCCGTGCTCGCCAACCTGCTCGCCGCGGCGTCGCCGCAGTCACTCGCCGGCGAGGTCGTTAATATCGGCTCCGGACACGCCATCAGCCTCAACGAGTTGTACCATCTTGTCGCGCGCCTGTGCGGCACGCCCCACACCGAAGCGGTCTATCAACCTGCACGCGTCGGCGATGTGAAGCACTCCCTCGCCGACATCTCGGCGGCGTCGAGCCTGCTGGGTTATCGGTGCATCACCGCACTCGAATCCGGCCTCGAGGAAACCCTGGCTTGGTACCGCGAGGTCTACGCCGACCAGCGCTGATCGACGTCACCCCCAAAATGACATCGCCCCCTCGAAGGAGTTGAGGGGGCGTGTTCTGGAGATCAGGAAGAGTCGTTGTTGGAGTGCGTCCTACTTCTAATACGTACTTCCGGGATCGAAGTTTGCTCTCTTTGGCCAGAAAATAGCGCAATTCCGAAAAAGTTGGCCAATATTGCCTTGCCAAAAGCCAAACATTGGCTCAACCCGAAAAGACGGGAAAACTCGCTCAAGAACTACCGGACCGCCGCGCAAACCTTTTTCGCCGCGTCCGCCAGATCCAGCGCCGGCTGCATGGTGGGGATTTTCGACTTTGCCTCGGTGAGCAGTTTTCGACCCGCCTGGACGTTGGTCCCTTCCAGGCGCACCACCAGGGGCACCTTGAACCCGGTTGAACCGTCGGGGTTCTTGTGCTTGGTGGCCGCGTTCACGATCCCCTGCGCGATCACGTCGCAGCGCATGATCCCGCCGAAGATGTTGACCAGCACCCCCTTGACATGGGGATCTGACAAGATGATGGAGAAGGCCTCGGTCACGGCTTCTTCGGTCGCGCTCCCGCCCACGTCGAGGAAGTTGGCCGGGGTGCCCCCGTTGAGTTTGACGATGTCCATCGTCGCCATCGCCAGCCCCGCGCCGTTGACCAGGCATCCGATGTTCCCGTCGAGCGCGATGTACGACAAGCCGAAGCGCTGCGCGCGTAGTTCAGCGGGGTTTTCCTCGGTCGGATCGGCGAGCGCCGAGATTCCTTCGTGACGGAACAGCCCGTTGTCGTCGAAGTTGAACTTCGCGTCGATCGCGAGCACCTGCCCATCGGGGTGCGACGACGTGGGGGGCGTCACGATCAACGGGTTGATCTCGGCGAGTGTGCAGTCCTTTTCCACGAAGAGTTGCGCAAGTTTCATCATGATGCTCGCGGCCTGATTGACCTGCTTGCCCGTGAACCCCAAATCAAACGCGACGCGGCGGGCTTGGTGCCCCTGAAGCCCCAGCAGCGGGTGCAGCAGCACCTTCTTGATCGCGTCCGGCCGGTCGTGCGCGACCTGCTCGATCTCGACGCCCCCCTCGCTCGACGCGATCAGCACGTTGCGCCGCGTCTTGCGGTCGGTGGTCACGGCGAGGTAGTATTCCTTGGCGATGTCGGCACCCGCCGCCATGAGTAACTTTTTGACTTCCAACCCCTCCGCGCCGGTCTGGGGGGAGACCATGCGGTTGGTGAGCATGAACCGGGCCGCCGCTTCGGCCTCGGCGGCAGACGTGACGAGTTTCACGAATCCCGCCTTGCCGCGCCCTCCCGCGTGCACCTGCGCCTTGACGACGACCAGCGGACCCGGGCCGGCCGGGCTCGTGCCCGAAGCCTCCTCGGCGACTCGTTTGTAGGCGGGGGCGGCTTCCTCGATCGACTGGATGACGACGCCGGCGGGAACAGGGATCCCGGCCTGACGGAGCAAGTCGCGCGCCTGATATTCGTGGATCTTCATAGGTGCGGAGTGTATCGCCCACAACCCCATCGCAACCGCCGACGGTCCGGCTTCTGGCGTGTATGCTCTACCCACCGCTCCGCCTTCCCATTTCCCAGGAGTCATCCATGAATGTGCCAGCGCCGCGCACGGCGAACAACCCAGATCGGGCGATCAGCGCCCGCCGAATCATGGTTCGCGCGTCGGCGTTGGCGGCAGGGCTTGCCGCGATGGTGGGCGTGCTGGGAATGAGCCGCTTGGAACCGCCGCTCGCCGCTGAGCGGGATTGGCAGTTCCCGCGCGCCGGCGACGAGCCGGTGGAGCAGACCGGGTGGCTTGCGCGGTACACACCCGCGGGCGGGGGCGCGGCGAAGCGCGTCGCCACCTCGTCCCCCTACGCCGCGATGGCGCTCGCCCCTGGCCAGAGCGTGCACCCGGCGGTTCCGCCCGCCGACCTGGAAGTCGTCTACGACGCCGAGGTGCCCATCCCGGTCGTTGGCAAGTACCGCTTCGGCGTGGAGTTCGAGGGCGGGACGGGCCAACTGCGAGTGCTGGGCGAAAAGATGACCGCCCCCGTCACCATCAAACTCGAAGGCAACGGGATCGACGGCGTGTTCACCAACTGGCTCGATCTCCCCCCGGGCAAGGCGCTGGTGCAGGTATCCTTCAAGCGCTCGGGCGACGCCAAGACGCGCGTGCGCACGCTCTGGGAAAAGCAGGGGTTCGGCAAAATGGGATTCAGGACCGAGCCGATCCCGCCGACCAGCGCCCGGGTGCCCGCGCAGGCGGCCGAACTGGTGCGGTCCGCCAAGCAAGCCGACCGGGGCCGCGTTCTTCTGGGCGAACTCGGATGCGTGCATTGCCACGCGCTGGAATCCGGCGGCCACCAGCACGCGCACGCCGGGGGCGGCGTCGAAGGGAGTGGGGGGGTTAGTGGTGGGGGTACAGAGCCCGATTTCAGCACGCCGATCATCCACGCGATGGCGCCGTCGCTCCAGGAACTCTGCACCCGCGTGAACCCCTATTGGATCACGAAGTGGATCGCCGACCCGCAGGGCGAGAAACCGGGCTGCGGCATGCCGGGCGTCCTGCGTGGCAAGGACATGGGGACCGACGCCACGAACATCACTCACTTCCTGTACAGCCTGGCGCCGAACTATCAGAGCGAGGCATGGGCGACCGAGCAGCAGGGGCTGGAGATGGGCCGCAGGCTCTTCCAGACGCTGGGGTGCGTGGCCTGTCACGGCGCCGCGCCGGGGCAGAAGGACGTCCCGCAGCCGCTGACCGCCGCCGCCAGCAAGTGGAACCCGTCGGAACTCTCGAAGTTCCTGATGCACCCGCGCCAGGTCAAGCCCAGCGGGCGCATGCCGGAGATGAACCTGACCAAGCAGGAGGCGGACCTCTTGGCGACGTACCTGGCGTCGCAGTTTGGGGAATCGAGCGCGCCGAAGCAGCCGTTCAAACTCGAGCAGGAGCGCATCGAGCCGGGGCGAGCGGCGTTCGCGGCGCGCGGCTGCGCGAGTTGCCACGCCGTCACTGATTCGGCAGGAAAGATGGTCGCGTCGGGGGTCGCCGCGAAGAAGATGCTGGACCTGACCAGCGGCGGGTGCATCGACCCCAAGGGCACCCCCAAAGCGCCGCGGTACACGCTCCGCGAGGACGACCGCGACGCGATCAAGGCGGCGCTGAAAGCGCTCAAGGACTGGTCCGGTGGCGGCGGGCACGCCGGGACGTTTGCCAGCGCACCATCCGATCGCGCCCACCAGATGTTTGACCAGTTCAACTGCCGCCGATGCCACGAGGTCTACGCCGAGGGTGGCGTCTCGGAGGGCATCGACGCGCTCTTCACGACGATCGGGGAGGCGGACCTCGGCGAGGAAGGGCGCATCCCGCCTCGGCTCATCGGCCCGGGCACCAAACTCACCACGCCGTGGATTCACCAGGTGCTCGAGAACGCCGGCCGAGCGCGCCCGTACATGGGAGCGAGGATGCCGCAGTTCGGGCACGAGAACGTCGGCTTCATCGCCGAGCAGTTGGCGTGCATGGAGGGCATCTGGCCGGGCACCGACGCGCCCGAGCCGACGCCCAGTGACGAGATGACCCGCGCCGGGCGGTTGCTCGCGGGGGTCAACGGGCTCAACTGCATCTCCTGCCACGTCGTGGGCGACAACGCGCCGTCGGGGACGCCCGGCCCCGACATGACGATGTTCGCCGCGAGGATCCGCTACGAGTGGTGGATGGACTACGTGCACGCTCCCGCCCGCTACAAGCCCGGGACGCGGATGCCCGCGTTCTACGAGAACGGCGTCGGGACCGTGACGAGCGTCTACGGCGGGGATTCCGTCAAGCAGGCCGATGCCCTCTGGGCCTATTTCAACCTCGGCGAGTTCATGCCCATCCCCGACGGGATCACCAAGCCCGACGGGTACGCCATCAAGGTCGGCTCGCGCCCCGTCGTGATGCGCACCTTCCTCAAGGACGCCGGCAGCCGCGGCATCGCGGTCGGTTTCCCCGAGAGCCAGGGCGCCATCCACTTCGCCTTCGACGCCGAGAAGGTGAGGCTGGTCGATGCCTGGCAAGGCGCGTTCCTCAACGCTTCGGGCGCGTGGGCGGGTCGCGGGGGGAACGTCACCGGCGGGCAAGGCGGCGCGATCTGGTCCGCCCCGGACGGGCCCGCGATCGTCATTGCCGACAAGCCGCCGCAGACGTGGCCAACCCTGACCGGACGCGACGCCGGGTATCGCTTCAAAGGCTACCGGCTCGATGAGAACGGCGTGCCCACGTTCGACTATGAGATCACGCTCCCCAACACGTCGGTCGTGCTCGTCAGCGAACGCTTCGAGCCGGCGCCCGACAAGATGATCAAGCGGACATTCCGCGTCAGCGGTCTGCCCGGCGGGTCCAGCGTGTGGGTCCGCGCGGGCAAGGGCGTCCAGGGCAACACGGCGGTCGAGAACGTTAGCGCCGTGAAACTCATCGGCACGGATGACGACACCACGATCCAGGTCACGCCCGCGCGTGAAGCCCCCGTCGCCTTCTCGTTCACGGTGAAGCCATGAGACCCCGAGTGACCTGTCCGCGATCAGCCGCGATCATCGTGAGCGTGGCGTGCGGCGCGATGCCCCTTTCGGCGGCGCAGCCTCAGCCCATCATGATCGGCGGCAAGGAGTACACGCGAGGCCCGTCGCGAGAAGCCACGCGCGAGATGATGGTCGGGCAGCTCTCGGGTATCGACATCGCCTGGGGGGACTGGTACCGATCCGGACCCATCGCCAATCCCGGCGGCGCGAAAAGCCTTGACGCCAAGACCGACCTCGAAGACCGGTACCTGAGTCTCGCCGCGGCGCGGGATCAGACGCCCGCGGACTTCTCGCGTGATCCCGCCCTCAAGAAAGTGGTCGTTCGGCAGGACATCGGCGGGCTGGGCGGCGAACTGCCCATCGACCTGGCCGACGGCGTCCCCAAGGACCAGCAACGCAATCAGGTCGCGTACCTCGTCCGCGAGATCCGCGCCGGCAAGGACTGCGACGTGCCCGTCGCCATCGGCTCCGACGACGGGTTGCGGCTGTGGCTCAACGGGCACATGCTCATCGACGATCCCGCCGAACGCCCGTTGAATCCTGATCAGCACCAGATCGTGCTCCGGCTCAAGCAGGGGTCCAACATCCTGCTCGCCAAGGTCAGCCAGGGCGCGGGCGAGTGGCAGTTCTCGATGCGTGCGAGCCTCTCGCTGGACCCGTACGTCGAAGCCGCCCTGGATTACCAGCTCGACTCGGACTACCCCAGCCGCGAGCAGGTCTACTACAAGGTCGTGACGATCCCCGCGCCCAGCGACATCGTGGCGGAAGTGGGGGGGCTGGATTGCCTGCCCGCGCCCGACGGGCGGCCGATCCTCTGCACCCGCCGCGGGGACGTGTACATCGTCTCGCGCGCCTACGACATGCCCGCGACCAGGGCCGAGTGGAAACTCTTCGCGTCGGGGTTGCAGGAGCCGCTCGGCCTGGCCGTGCGCCCGGACCCGCAGGCCAAACACGGCTGGGCCGCCTACATCGCCCAGCGCGGCGAACTCACCAGGCTCGTCGATCTCGACGGCGACGACCGCGCGGACGTCTTGCACACCGTCTGCGATGACTGGCGCATCTCGGGCAACTACCACGAGTACGCCTTCGGGCCCAAGTTCGATCGCGACGGCAACGCCTGGGTCACCTTGAACCTGGCCCACAGCGACGTCGACGGCACCGTCATGGGCGCGCCGATCCCGACTCGCGGCTGGGCCGTCAAGATCGTCCCGCCCGCGTCCGGCGTGCCCGACGACCCGTGGACGATGGTCAAGGTCGCCGATGGGCTCCGCTCTCCCGACGGCCTTGGCATGTTCAGCGACGGGCAGATGTTCTACACCGACAACCAGGGCGACTTCGTCGCGACCAGCAAACTGTCGCCCCTCTTCATGGATTCCTTCCAGGGTCACCAGGCCTCGCTCAAGTTCCGCGCCGGATGGGAACACTGGCGCGACGAGCACAGGCCCGTCCCCGACATGACCCCGCCCGCGATCTGGTTCCCCTATCAGAAGATGGGACAGAGCGCCAGCGACATCCTGCTCGACACTACCAACGGCGCCTTCGGCCCCTTCGCCGGGCAACTCTTCGTCGGCGATCAGACCCACGCCACCGTCATGCGAGTCTTTATCGACGTGGTCAAAGCCCCCGACGGACAATCCGTCTACCAGGGCGCCTGCTTTCCATTTCGCGGCGGGCTCGCCTCCGGCGTGCACCGACTGGCCTGGGGCGGCGGGGCCGGCAGCACCGACGGCTCCATGTTCATCGGCATGACTGATCGCGGCTGGGGCTCGACCGGGCCGAAACGCTTCGGCCTGCAGCGGCTCGTCTTCACTCGCCCCGGCAAGCCCTTCGAGATCAAGGAACTCCGCGCCAGGCACGATGGCTTCGTCGTCGAGTTCACCGACGTCGTCCTCCCCGACTCGGTCAAGTTGCCCAACTCGATCAGCGTGTCGAGTTACACCTACGAGTACCACCCGCAGTACGGCTCGTCGGAGATGGATACCCGTCCGCACACGGTGCGCTCCGCGACCCTCCAGACACCCAAGACCCTCAGGCTCGTGGTCGATGACATGCGCGGCGCCGACGCCGCCGCGCCTCCCGGGCAGCGCGCCATGGGCCGCGTGTACGAGTTTGATTTCTCGTTCGTTCAGGCGGACCGCTCGCCGGTCGCGCCCCTGCTGCACGCCAAGGCCTACTACACCATGCAGGTCGTGCCCGCCGAGTAGCCCGCGCTACGCTCGTGCATGAACGCCCTTGTCATTCAGCGCGGCGGGTCTCCGGTCGCGCCCAACGTGCAGTTTGTTTCGGATTGGCCGGACGTGCCGGATGCCGGTGCGCTCCCGCCGGGGCATGCGATCATCCGCACCCTCGCGACGGCGCTGAACCATCTGGATCTGTGGGTGGGCAAGGGGGTGCCTGGGCTGGATCTGACGTACCCGCGGATCTCGGGGTGCGACGCGTGCGGCGTGGTGGAGGCGCTCGCCGCGGGCGTTGATCCGACATGGATAGGCAAGCGAGTCGTGGTGAACGCGGCGAGTCCGGCGCCGGTTTCTCGCTCGCCCCTGGACCCGACGGACTCGGCGCTCGCCCCGGCTTTCGAAGTGATCGGCGAGCACCACAACGGCATGCACCGCGAGCGCTTCATCGCGCCTGTGGCGAATCTCGCGGTGGTGCGAGGTGATCAGGACCCGCTCGACGCCGCCGCGTTCGCGCTGACGCACCTGACAGCCTACTCGATGATGGTGACCAAGGCGGGGCTGCTGCCCGGGCAGCGCGTGCTGATCACCGGCATCGGCGGCGGGGTCGCGCTCGCCGCGCTGAACATCGCGAAATGGAAGGGGTGTCAGGTCGTGGTGACGAGCCGGCATCAGTCCAAACTGGATCGGGCCGCGGAACTCGGGGCCGACTTCGGCGTGCTGGACACCGGGCAGGACTGGTCGCGCGAGGTACGCGCCTGGGCCGGCAAGGCCCGCGGCGTCGAACTCGCCGTCGATTCCTCTGGAAAGGCCACGCACCTGAAGTGTCTGAAGTCGCTGGGACGCGGCGGGGCATACGTCACGCCAGGCTGTACATCCGGCCCCGACGCCACGACGGACTTGGCGCGGATCTTCTGGAATCAGCTCCGCATCATCGGTTCGACGATGGGATCCAATGATGAACTGGCCGAGATCGGCGCGCTCTTCCGGATCGGCGTGCTCAAGCCGGTTGTCGATCACGTCGTGCCCGCGCGGCGCGGGGCCGAGGCGTTCGCAAGGCTGGAATCCGGCGAGCAGTTCGGCAAGGTGGTGATCGATTGGCGGTAGTGACGCTTTCCCCTGACCGATGCGCTACCCCGAGGATTCGCGGAACTTCGGATGGTGCTGTCAGTGCAACCGAATAGTTGATCCAATGCGAACTCAGGGGGATCGAAGAAACAGGGAAGAATCAGAGTGTTGATCGGTGCTGCATGCCCGGGCGGATTGCATCCACGCTTCTTACCAATCACCCCTCTGTTGTCCTCCGTTTTCTCTGCTCGCTCCGAGTTCGTCTTCGCGATCTTGCGGTTGCCCGGATGGCGCTGCCGCGCACGTCCGGCTCGCGCTATCCTTCGGGCGTCGTTGTCGGCGACTGCTTGTTGACCCGGACGATCGTTGTGCTGGAGCACGTATGCCGAATCAGATCGATCCAGAGCAACTCTTGGCTAGGGCCCGCGCGGGGGATCAGGAATCGCTGATCCGACTGCTGGAGCACCTGACGCCGGACCTGCGCCGGCGGATCGCCTTGAAAATGTCCGGTCCCTGGCGCAGCGTCATCGACGAGGACGATGTCCTGCAGGTCACGTTCATGGAAGCCTGCACCCGGCTCGACCGGTTCACCGGCGGCGGGGCCTCGGGCTTTCTCGCCTGGCTCACCAAACTCGCCGACAACAATCGGATCGACGCCGTCCGTGCACTCGAAGGCGCCAAGCGCCCCGCTCCCAGCAAGCGCGTCGGCGCCGCTCCATCTCCCAATACCGACGATTCCACCTTCGCGCTCATCGAGATGCTCGGCGTGACCTCCGCCACTCCAAGTCGGCAGGCGGCCAAGGGCGAAATGGCCCGGTTCCTCGACCTGGCCCTGGCGACGCTCCCCGCCGAATACGAGCGAGTGATCCGTCTCTACGACCTGGAGGGCAAGGACATCGCCGACGTCGCCCACGCCTTGGGACGCAGCGAGGGCGCGGTATACATGCTGCGCGCTCGCGCTCACGAGCGGCTCAAGGAATCGCTCGGCCCGGGCTCCAAGTTCTTCTCGTCGCCCGCCTGAGTTTCAACGCCGATCAGCCTCGGCTCCGCGAACCCAAGCCGGCCCCGCATCACCGCGATCGCCTCGGGATTGTCGTCCACCAGCACCGCATGACGCCCAAGCCGCGCCGCCGCCGCCCCGGTCGTTCCGCTCCCCGCGAAGAAGTCCAGCACCCGTTCCCCCGGGTTCGAGTGCACCCGCACGATCCGCTCGATGATCGCCAGCGGCTTCTGCGTCGGGTACCCCGTTTTCTCTTTCCCGCTGGGACTCACGATCGTGTTCCACCAGGTATCCGTGGGCGTCTTCCCGCGCGCGGCCTTCTCGGGACCCACCAGCCCCGGCGCCAGATAGGGAATCCGGTCGATCTGGTCATACCGGAACGTATAGTTCGCGGGGTCCTTGGCGTACCACAGGATGTTGTCGTGTTTCGCCGGCCAGCGCTTCGTCGCTCGCGCGCCGTAGTCGTACGCCCAGATGATCTCGTTGATGAAGGATTCGCGCCCGAAGATCGAATCCAGCAGGACCTTGCAGTAGTGCACTTCCCTGTAATCGATGTGCAGAAAGAACGAGCCAGTCGGCGTCAGAAGCCGGTGCGCTTCGCGCAGCCGGGGCTCCAGAAAAGCCAGGTAGTCGTCGAACGCATCCAGGTACGCCCGGGTCCCTAGCTTGATCGTGCGATACCGCTTGCCCACGAATCCCACCCGGTCCCCCTCGTCGTCCCGCACCGTCCGGATCTGCGTGCGGGCCTGCGCCCGGCCCGTGTTGAACGGCGGATCGATGTAGATCAACTCAAACGATGCGTCCGGCATCGCCCCGATCACGCGGAGGTTGTCGCCGAAGTGGATGTCGATCATGGCGTGCACCGCGGCGTGGGCGGTCCCGTGCCATCGTACCGGGCCCCTCCCGGCCCGCGCTTCCCCATTCCCGCCCGGGTCTCATATGCTGGAGAATGACCGAGCCCCGCGCCCGTCGGCCGACCATCATCCACACCGCCCGGCTGCTGCTCCGCCCCCTCGCCGAAGCAGACCGGGAGGCGTACTGCCGCGCGATCACGCTCAGCCATGATCACCTCGCCCCCTGGTCCCCGGCCGCAACCAAACAGGACACACCGGACTCGCAGTTCAGCGCGCAACTTGCCCGCACGATCGACGGCATCGCCCGCGACGCCGATTACCGCTTCGCCGCCTGGCACGACGACGGCCGCCTCGCCGGCATGTTCAACCTGAACAACGTCATCCGCGGCGTCTTCCAGAACGCATTCGCCGGGTGGTGGCTCAGCGCCGACTCCCTCGGCCGCGGGTTCGCGTTCGAGGCCTTGAACGCCCTTCTCACGCACGCGTTTCTTCCCGCCCCGCAGGGCCTCGGGCTGCACCGTGTTCAGGCCAACATCATCCCAGCAAACCACCGCAGCGTCCGGCTCGCCGAGCGACTCGGCTTTCGGCACGAAGGGCTCGCCCGCGCCTACCTCAAGATCGCCGGCGAATGGCAGGACCACCTGATGTTCGCCAAACTTGCCGCCGAGCACCGGGCCTTCCCAAGCCTCTGACGCACAATCCCGGGCAGCGCGAAACTCCCGGCTGTCCTGCGTCCGAGGACGTCGAACCGCGCGCCATGTCAAGCGAGCACTCGTACCAGCCATGACCCTACCATCCGAGTTTGGCCCGTGGCTTGGTCCGTCTTGCGCCGACGATCTAGACTTTGCGTTCGCAAGTTGGGGCGCCGTAACTGGCTGACCGCCGCCCCGCCGTCGCTCTTGATCGTGAGAGCCTGCTCGGCGTTGCTCTCTCGCACCACACACGCGTCCACGGTCCGACGCGTGCCCGTTTCCCCGGAGTCTCTTGTGCCAACCGCCGTCATCAGCGACGTTCACGCGAACGCCGAGGCCCTCAAGACGGTCCTCGCCGACATCGAACGCCGCGGCATCTCCCGCATCATCTCGCTGGGCGACATCATCGGCTACGGTCCCGACCCGCTCGAATGCGTCGACCTCGTCCGCGAGCACTGCGAGTGGTCGCTCATGGGCAACCACGACTTCGGCGTCCTCTACGAGCCCACCAACTTCAACCCCGGCGCCGAACAGGCCGCCTACTGGACCCGCGCCCAGTTCGATCAGGAACGCGACGACGCCGCCCGGCAGGCGCGTTACGAGTTCCTCGGCAGGCTCCGCGTCCGCGTCGTCGAAACCCCGCCCGACGGGACCATCCCCATCCTGGCCGTCCACGGCTCCCCGCGCCGACCCATCAACGAATACATCTTCCCCGACGACATCCTCACCGCGCCCGACAAGGTCACCACCATCTTCGAGCGCGTCCCGCGCCTGTGCATCGTCGGGCACACACACGTCCCGGGCGTCTTCTGCGATGAAGCCACCGCCAACGGCAGCGGCAGCAGCCCCGATTTCTACCCGCCCCCCGAACTGACCAACATGTCCTACACCTTCACCGAAGGCGAAAAGGCCATCGTCAACGTCGGCTCCGTCGGGCAGCCCCGCGACCTGGACCCCCGCGCCTGCTACACCATCCTCCACCCCGACCGCGTCGAGTTCGTCAGGGTCGAATACAACATCGGCGTCACCGCGAACAAGATCAAGAAGATCCCCGAACTCAGCGACTGGCTCGGCGACCGCCTGTTCGAGGGACGGTGAAGCAGGCAGAACTGCTCAGATCTGGCGCTGTACAGTCAGATCAGTCACAGATCAGTGGAACGGGCGTCACGCCCGCCCCTTCAAGCCGACAACCCATCACTCGTGGAGCGGGCGTCCCGCCCGCCTCTTCAAGACGCTTCCACGATCCGGCGTTGTAAAGTCAGCACCCGGCTAAGAACGCGGCCAGGAAATCGAAGAAGTCCTGCGAGTTGATGAGCCCGTCGCTGTTGAAATCGCTTGCCGACACCCGGAACGATGCCGCGCGTGCCGGGGTGAAGTTGACAATGTCCATACACACATGCTCCAGTTGTCATTGGCGTGGCGCACCCCTGAACTCCCCGCTCCACTTCCCCGCCAGCAGCCCCAGTTCCACCACGACCCACGCCGCCGCCAGCGGCAGCAGCCACCACGCATTCGGCCCCGCCGCGTCCAGGCCGCGCTGCACCAGTTTCTGCACGTTTCCCTTCCACAGCCCCTTGGTCAGCCCGATGAGCGGGTGAGGGCGCAGCAGCGCCCGCGACGCCGGCGTGCCCAGCCAGCGCACCCCCGGCCTTCCCTTCGTCGCGACCGCGACCAGCGCATCCCCCGCCACCTCGGCTTCCTTCACTCCCGCCTTCTCCGCCCCTTTCAGCAGCGCCGCCCCTTCGTCTCCCGCGACGTGCATCGCAAACGCCCCGCGTGAGCCCGCCGCGTGCCGCTCCATGAACCGCGCCAGCCGCGCTGCGTCCGCGGGCTCATCGACGTACCTGAGCAGCCGGATGGTGCCGGTGGGGGTCCCGTGGCGCGCCATCCTCCCCACGTCCGCCGCGAACGCCTCCACCGCCTTGCCCTGGCGCGCCTTCACCGCACTGACCACGAACTCCTGGATCCCCCGGCGCATCGTCCCGGCCTTGCGCGCCACCTTCAGCAGCGCCGGCACCCAGTCCACCTCCGGCGCCAGCGTCGTCACCAGCCCCACCGTCGAGAGCGCGACGATCACCTCGTCCGCCTCGCCGTCGATCATGAATCGGCTCCCCTGGATCAGCAGGTCGCGCACGTCACCGACGACGAACAGGTCCGCCGCCACCGCCCCTCCGAGCCGCTCAAGAGACGCCTCGCCGCTCGCCCCCGCGCTCCCCGTGACGGCGCCGATCCCCACGTCCTTCACGCGCCGCAGCCAACTGCTCCGCGCTCGCTCCACGTCCGCCCGCGCGGCGGCCAGCGCGTCCCGCGCCCCTGCCTCCGCGCCCGCCCCCCCCGCCTCCTCCTTCAGCGCATCCATCCCCGCGTCGGCGACCATCAGCGCCTCCCCGTAGCGCCCCGCTGCCTGCAGATACCGCACCTCGCCCAGATAGTCAAAGTCCGGCAGAGCGGCGAGTTGCATCCGCGCCAACCTCCCCCCCGTGTCGGCGGCGAGGATCCACAGAATCAACGACGCCACCCCCAGCCGCGCGACATTCCATCGCGAACTCCACGCGCTCATCAGGATGCCGCGCCGTCTCGCCAGGTCCGCTCCTTTCTTGCCATTCTTGGATCGATCTGTTACTTCGGCTCCCCCACGCTGGCCGGAGCACATTCGGCGTACCGTCAAGTCCCATGGCCTCCATCGTCTTCTACTTCCAGGTGCACCAGCCCTTTCGCCTTCGCCGATACACCGTCTTCGACTCCGATCACTTCTACTTCGACACGCAGAAGAACGGCGACATCTGCCGCAAGGTCGCCGACAAGTGCTACCGGCCCGCCACCCAACTCATCCTCGATCTCGTCCAGCGCCACAGGGGCAACTTCCGGGTCTCCTACTCCATCACCGGCGTCGCGCTCGAACAGATGCACGAGTTCTGCCCCGACGTCATCGACATCTTTCGGCGCCTCGCCGACACCGGCTGCTGCGAGTTCATCGCCGAAACCTACCACCACTCCCTCTCCTTCCTCTATTCCCGCGACGAGTTTGTTCAGCAGGTCGATCTGCACACCCGGAAGATGCAGGACCTCTTCGGCCAGACGCCGCGGGTCTTCCGGAATACCGAACTCACCTACAACAACGACCTGGCCCACTTCGTCTCGAACATGCCGCTCCCCCCGGGGACCGCTCGTCCCAAGGGCGCCGGGAACGACAAGCGATTCCTGGGCATCATCTGCGAAGGCGCCGACCACATCCTGGGCTACCGCTCCCCCACCTTTCTCTACCGCCCGCCACACACCGCCGACGGTCCCACTGGAAAGCCCTTCTCCATCCTCCTCAAGAACTACCGCCTCAGCGACGACATCGCGTTCCGCTTCTCCAACCGCGCCTGGGCCGAGTGGCCCCTCTCAGCGGAAAAGTTCGCCGCCTGGGTCAACAACATCAACGGCAATGGGTACCTCTGCAACCTCTTCATGGACTACGAGACCTTCGGCGAGCACCAGTGGGCCGACACCGGCATCTTCAAGTTCCTCGACGCCCTCCCCGAAAAACTCTTCGACACCAACCCGGGCCACAACCACTTCAACACTGTCTCCGAAGCCATCGAGCAGTTCGAGCCCGTCGGCGTCTACGACGTCCCCCACATGATCTCCTGGGCCGACACCGAACGCGACCTTTCCGCCTGGCTCGGCAACTCCATGCAGTCCAGCGCCCTGCAGGAGACCTTCCGCCTCGAACGCCCCATCAAGAAGCGCCTCGCCGACGCGCTCGCCTCCGGCAACGAGCACGACATCGCCGAAGCCCGCCACCTCCTCAGCGACTGGCGCCGACTCACCACCTCCGATCACTCCTACTACATGAGCACCAAGTACTGGGCCGACGGCGACGTGCACAAGTACTTCTCCCCCTACGACTCCCCCTACGACGCCTACATCAACTTCATGAACGTGCTCGACAACGTCCGCCAGCGCGCCACGCAGACGCCCGCGTGACCGCCGCGCCCGGCCGCGTGCAGGTGCGTGACCATCAGTTGTTCTGAGCCGGACCGCGCAAGCGGTCGGTAGGAGCGCTCGGCGGCGCGGCGCGATCGAACGATGGTGTGGGCCATGAGACCCGCACGCCCTCCCGCCGGCTCGCGCCGGGCGGCTCAGATGAAAACAGATTGGTCACACCCGAGTGGAGCGACACGAGCGCGCCGCCCGCCCCGTTACCATACCATCCTCTCATGCCATGTTTGCCCCGCCGAGCACCCGCACGGGTCCGTTGGTTCGCGGGACTGATTCTCCCGCTCTCGTGGCTAGGCGGCGCCCCGCGCGCGGACGCCCAGCCGCACATCCCCCACGATTCCGTCCTCTGGTGGACCTGGGACCCGGCTGCCCTGTCGCCCCCGAACGACCCGGGGCCCCCGCCCCACACCATCGAGTCTCGCTTGGCGTCCGGCCTGCTCCGTGCCGCGTCGGCGTCGGGCATCGTCGAGCAGCCTCTGGCGGCGGACACGCTCCGCGCCGTCCTCGCCGCCAGCGAAGTCTTTGCCCTCCCGCACACTCTCTGCGTGCTCGACCTGGATGAGCCAGCCCCCGACGCGCTCCGCCCCCGAGATCGTTCCATCCACACCGATGTGGTCATCGACCTCGCCGCCGATTCCACCGACATCCACCGCCGACTCAAGCGAACCCTCGAGTTAATCCTCGTCTTGCCCGACGCCCAGCCCCCCGGCTCCCAGCGAGAACTGATTCTTCCCGGCGATCGGCGCGCGATGTCTTTCCGCCGGCCCGATTGGCCCGACGGCGTCGAACTCGCCTGGTGCTCGTCCCCCGGGCATTTCACCATCGCCCTCGGCGCGGGAGTTCTGCGGCGGTGGTTCGAAACGCAGGACGCGCCGCCCTCGCCTCTCCGCGCTGATTTCGAGGTCCAGCGCCGCACCGTCGCGGCCGCTCACCCCGGCGCGCGCAGCGCGTTCACCTTCGCCCTGGACTGCGACCGCCTGCGAGCGTGCCTCCCCGCTGAATCCCGCGCTACCCCGGTCCGAACCCTCGAAGGCCGCGTCGCGCGCATGCTCAGGGAGTGGAACCTGGCCAACGGTCGCTCGTTCATGCTCCACGCCGCCGTCATCCCATCGGGGATGGTGCGCACCGCGCTGACGCTGGAGGACATCGCCCGCGACCCGCCCCCGGGCGAGCGGACCTACTTCGGGCCCCCGCTCATCGCTCTTGATGCCACCTGGTCCGCGCGGAGCGACCCGGTGGATCAGGTGGAGCACGCCGCCCTGAGCGAGTCATACTGGCCCCAGGAGGCGTTGCCCTTTGGCCAGCCGCGCGCCCTCGAGAACGACCCGGCGCGTCCGCTCGCGCCGGACGCCCCGGATTCGCCACGCGCCGCGTTCGCGATCGTGTTCCGCGCCGCTCCGACGGATGCCATCGAGACGCTCGCCGGGTTCTACTCGGGATTGCTCGATCCCGGCCAGGGCGCGGAGTTCGAGCGAGAGTTCGACCGGTGGTCCCGCGCCAGCACCGCGCTGAGGCAGCGCGAATCACGCCGACTCGGCGAGTACACGATCGCCCTAGGCCCCGCCTCGCCCGGCGCCTTGCCGTTCACCGGGCTTTCCCTCGTGTCGGTCCTCGCTCCGCAGGCCGACGCCACGCAGTTCGACCGCGAACTCCTCACGCTGCTCGCCCCGCTCAAGCAGCACCTCTCCCTCGCCCCCGCCCCCCCCGCCGCCAACCCCGCCACCCCCGCCACCCCGGTTCACCTGCTCAGCGCTTCATCGTTCGGAATCATCGACCTCGCCGCCTGGCGCACGCTCCCGGGCTCGGGGCGCCGCCCGGGCGTCTTTCTCGCCTTCGCCGGCGTCTCGCTCTCTTCCGACCAGGCCCTGCGCACGCTCGACGCGCTGGCGCGCTGGGTCGGTGCCGCCGATGCTCCCTGAACCCGCGCCCTCAGCCCCCGATCGCCGACATCGGCCGCGCCGGCTGCTCGAACGCCGCCGACGAGATCCCGTGCCCGGCCTGCTTCGTCCACGTCACGTCCATCAGGAACTCTTCGATCTCCCCGTCCGTGCCCCCTTCGCGCAGCAGCGGCCTCAGGTCCCACTCGCGCGTGCTGAACAGGCAAGGCCTCACCTTCCCGTCCGCCGTGATCCGCAGCCGCGAACACGCCCCGCAGAACGTTCTCGTCACCGGCGCGATCACCCCGATCCGCCCCGGCGATCCGTCCGCGAATCGGTACAGCAGCGCCGTGCTGCTCTCCTCATCCCGCTCGATCGACTCTAGCGCAAACTCCCGCCCGATCCGCTCCACAATCTCGCTCGCCGGCACCAGTTTCGACTCGTCCCAAGCCCGCCCCGAATCCAGCGGCATGAACTCGATGTACCGCATGTCGATCGCGAGTTCCCGCGCCAGCGCCGCGAGCCCCGGTACGTCATCCTCGTTGAACCCGCGCACCACCACCGCGTTCACTTTCACCGGGTCAAAGCCCGCTCGCTTGGCCGCCCGGATCCCCTCGACCACCTCGCCCGGCGAACTCGCCGACCGCGTCACCCGCGCGAACCGTCCCGCATCCAGGCTGTCGATGCTCACCGTGATCCGCTTGAGCCCCGCCCGGCGCCACTCGCCCAGCCGGGCCTCGTCCATCAGAGACCCGTTCGTCGTCATCGCCAGGTCGAGCCGACCCCCCTCGGGCCGCGCCGCCTCTTCCACGCCCCGCGATATCGCCGCGAGGATCTCCGCCAGGTCTGTCCTCACCGTCGGCTCCCCGCCCGTCACCCGGATCTTCTCGATCCCCAGCCCCGCGCAGACCCGCGCCACCCGCGCCATCTCCTCGATCGACAGCAGTTCATTACTCCCCATGAACCGCACGTCCGGCTCCATGCAGTACACGCACCGGAAGTTGCACCGGTCTGTCACGCTCAGACGCAGATCACGGATGGTCCGCCCGTGCGAATCCAGCAGCCGCCGATCCCCCCGCGCCCGCGGCGCGGGCCCCGGCTTCGCCGCGCGATCCAGTTCCCCGAAGATGGGCAGCACGACCGACATCGATGCCGCAAGCGTAGCGCGAGTTCGGCGCCGCCCGGTCCCCGCCCAGTCGATCCACGCCGCTCGCGGCCCGACGCCTACGACACGATCGACCCCGGCGCGATCTCCTCGTCCGGGCGCAGCAGGATCACCCGCCGCGGCACGTTCGGGTCCGCCGCCGCCGCGTCCTTGGGCACGTCGCTCGCCGCCAGGAGCATCCCGCGAGATTCCTCCCCGCGAATCACCCGCGGCGCCAGATTGGCCACGATGATGATCAGCCGCCCTACCAGCCCCTCGGGCGCGTAGTGCCCCCGTATCCCCGCGCAGATCTGCCGCGGCGTCCCCGACCCGTCGTCCACCTGCAGCCTGAAGAGCCGATCCGCGCTCGGATGATTCTCCGCCTGCACGATCCGGGCCACCCGCAGATCGATCTTCGCGAACTCGTCGAACGCCACCACCGGCTTGGGCGCGCCCGGCGCCGGTGCCGCCGGCTTGGCGGCGGATGCGGGGGCAGGGGCGGGATTCGTCGGGGGTTGAGTCTCGGCCATCGTGTGCAACTTCCTCTCTTGGACCATCCTCTTGTTCACGCGCGCGATCCGCCGCCATGCCCCTGCCCGTGTCGGCTCGCTTGACGCCCCAACTTTACGCGCGCTCCGCCCCGAATCCCGCCCCGGCTCGGTGCATCAAACTCATCCCCGGCGCCGCACGGCGTAACCCCGGAATAATCGCCCCCCGCTCCGGGTTGTACCATTGCGTCGTTCTCCGTTCAACCGTGACGCGCTCCCGTTGCCCCCGCCCCACGTTCTTACTTCAGGAAAGGACGCACATGAACCGCACGCTCTCACTCGTCTCGCGCTCCGCTCTGGCCCTGCTCGGCGCCGCCGCCCTCTGCGCCGCCGGCGCTCAGCCCGATCACGCCAAGAAGCCCCAGCCCTCGGCCGATCCAACCCTCAAGCAGCCCGCCAAGGATGCCAGGCCCGACAAAAAGAAAGACGCCCCCGCCGACGAAAAGGCTCCACCCGGCCTCCATGTCGGCGACAAGGCGCCCGCCGACGCCTCCCTCCTCGATATCGACGGCAACACCGTCCTGCTCAAGGACCTCTGGAAAGACGGCCCCGTCGTCATCACCTTCTACCGCGGCGGGTGGTGCCCCTTCTGCACCCGTGCCCTCTCCGCATGGCAAAAGAAACTCAACTCGCTCAAGTCCGCCGGCGCCGCCTTCGTCGCCATCACCCCCGAAACCCCGGAACAGGTCCAGAAAACCAAGGACAAGACGCACTTCGACGCCCGCGTGCTCGTCGATCACAACAGCGAAGCCGGAAAAGGCTTCAAACTCCACTTCGAACTCGACCCCGACACCAAGCGCCAGTACAAAGGCTTCGGCGTTGACCTCGAAAAGCAAAACAAAAACGGCAAGTGGGAACTCGACGCCCCCGCCACCTTCCTCATCGATTCCGACGGCGTCATCCGCTACGTCTTTGCCGACTGGGACTACAAGAAACGCGCCGATCCCGACAAGGTCATCGCCGCCGTCAAGGCCCTCTCCAAGGATTCCAAGAAGGACTCCTCCACCGACAAGCACGAACAGCATTCCACCGACGGACACAAGGACCAGCACCAAGACCAGCACAAGGACAAGGACAAGGACAAGGACAAGGACAAGAAAAAGAAGGAAGACAAATAACCGTCCGCTCTTCCGTCCGCGCCTGCTTCACATTTGCCGTGCCGGCGGCAAGGCCCTCGACCGTGCACTTAGAACCTCCCCCGGCCACCTCGCCCCGCGCTACTCCCCATCGCTCGGTTCGATCGGGCGCGCCTCCACCACGATCGTCCCCGACACCTGATCCGCGAAATGCCGCGCCCGCGGGCCCAGCAAAATCGTGATCGATAGCGGCGGCAACCACTTCAGCGCGTTGCGCGTCAACGCCTGCCACAGTTCCACCCGATACCGTCCCGGCCCGCGGTCCGGCGCGTCCCCGTGCTCCCCGTCGGGCACCCGCCCCGCGCCTCCCCCTCGGACCGAGATCACCTGGCAATCCGTCAGCATCTTCCCCAGCGAGCGCCCCACCAGCCACTCGCCCACGCTCGACATCAGCCACGTCGCGACCAGCGCCGTCCCCCCCAGCATCGCCCACTCTCGCGCCGATCCGACAAACAGCATCGCAAACGCTCGTTCCCACTCCATCCCGATCGAGTACTTCGCCACGATCATGCCCGCCCCGGCGTCGATGATCGTCGCCACCAGTCGCTTCCCCACGCTCGCGGGCATCGCCCCGGCCGGCACCAGCCGCAGCACGCGAGCGTCCAGCGCCCGCTCCGGCTTGAGCACGAACACCGTGATCGCGATCATCACCCCGCCCAGCAACACCGCGATCAGCCGCACCTCCCGAGCCGAGAGCGGGCCCTGCGGATGCCCCCGTCCCTCGTACAGCACCCGCCCGCTCGCGAAAAACTCCAATACCCCCAGCGACATCGGCTCGCTCGTTCTCCCCTCCAGCGCCCCATCGTTCGACCCGGATCCGCCCTTTCCATCCACATCCGCGCCCGTCGGCCAGAGCACCGTCACCACACCCGGCGACGAGCCCCGCGCCATCGCTCGCCACCCCGCGCCGATCCCCCCGCGCTTGATCACCTCTACCGGACCGTCCGCCATCAGCAGCCACGCCGCCAGTTCCCCGTCCGTGTTCACCAGCGCCATCGGCCGCTCGTCCACGCAGACGATCTCCCCCGCAAGGTCCGCCCTCGTGCCACCCGCCCCCTCCAGCGCCATTGACTCCAAACGCCATTCCGCGCCCACTCGCCACGCCCCGTCGGCCCCTTCGCGCCGCGTCAGCCGTCCGCTCCACCACTGCGCCGCCGATGTCCCCTTGGAATGCACCAGCATCCCGATCCCCGC
>JBFWWU010000005.1:0-236183 GCA_050246015.1 Phycisphaerales bacterium | reverse complement strand
ACGTTACGAAAGAATCCACCCCTCCCGGCTCAACTTCATCCCGAAATCCCAAGTCGCCGCCGGCGCCGAACCGGATGACACTCGACCTCGTTCCGGCGTCATGAACCCCGATCGCCGCGGCAGAACGGCGCGGCTACCCGAGCATACCCGATCCTCCACGGAATGCAAGCACCATGGGGCAAGGCGGCCGCGGGCGCACGCCGTCCCGTGGGCGTGCAAACAATCCGCACCGCACAGGAGGTTCTCATGCACTGTCTTGCTGATCGCGTTTCGTGCCGACTGGTCGCATTCTTCGTGCTGGCGCTCAGCGCCGCGCCCTGCCGCGCGCAGACTCTTGAACAGATCATGTCCGACCCGGACTGGCTCGCCCGTTCGCCCGAGCGCCCCTACTGGTCCGACGACTCGGCGCGTGTCTATTACTCGCGCAAACGAGCGGGGAGCGACCTGCGCGACCTGTTCGCGGTCACGATCGCGACGGGGCAGACAACGCTCCTGGGTCCCGCCGACCTGCCCAGCGCCGACGCGCGGTTCGGGTCGTACACCAGGGATCGACGGGTGAAGACATTTTCGCGCGCCGGCGACCTGTACCTGAAAGACCTCGACTCCGGCCGAGTCGATCAACTCACCCGGACCTCCGACAACGAATACTCGCCGCGGTTCCTCACCAGCGGCTCGAGCATCGCGTACCAGCGCGATTCGCGGACGTACATTCGGAACCTCGCGACGGGGCTTGAGTATCAGGTCGCGGACGTCCGCGCGGAGAAGAAGCCCGAAGAGCCCAGGAAGAGCGACGATTACCTGAGTGTTCAGCAGGAAAAACTGTTCGAGATCGTGCGGAAGAACCGGGAGCGGCGTGAGGCGGGCCGGGAGCAGGAGAAACTGGAGCGAGAGGCGGACACGGCCCGGGTGCCGCGGGCGTGGTACCTGGGGGACGAGAAGGAGATCCGCGAGCAGTCGCTCTCGCCGAGCGCGGAAGTGATGCTGGTGCGTGTGGGAAAGAAGGGAAGGAAAGACGGGAAGGCGGATTCGATGCCGTCGTACGTGACGGAGGACGGGTATGTGTCGGCGCGGGGCGTGCGCGCGAAGGTGGGCACCACGGTTCGGACGACCGATGAACTGCTTCTTTTGGACCTGGTTGGAAGAGCCTGGAAGGAGATTGAGGAGCCAAAGAAGGGAGAGAAAGTCGAAAACGGAGCGATCGGCGAAAAGGCAACGAATGACAAGCCGGGCACGGCGCGCGCGGAGGCAGAGACCGGCAAGTCGTCAAGCGAGGGTCCGGCGGAATCGAAGGAACGGGGCAAGGACGGCGTGTACGCGCTGGATCTGGGCGTGCTGCCGGGGATCGCGGAGGACCCGCTGAGGGGGGTGCGCGAGGAATCGAAGAAGGGGAAAGAAGGGGAGGCGGCGGACGGTGCGAAGGCGGACGAGCCGAAGACGAAGGATGAAGGCACCAAGGGGACGAAGGACGAAAAGAAGGAGGAGAAGCCCACAGCGCGAGACGTATCGATTTCGTCGATTGAGTGGAACGAAGAAGGGACGCGGGCGCTGCTGCGGATCGAATCGCACGACAACAAGGACCTATGGATCGCGGTGGTGGACGCGGCGAGCAAGACACTGACGCCGATGGAGCATGTTCAAGATGAGGCATGGATCAATGGCGCGTTTTCGCGGATGGGCTGGCTGCGGGACGGGCAGACAATCTGGTTCATGTCGGAGGAGTCGGGGTACTCGAAGGTGTATTTCCGGGACGTGGTGAGCGGGGCGCGCTGGCCGCTGCAGCCCGCGCACGAGGGGGACCAACCGTTTGAAGTGGTGGACGTGGATGTGAACCTGCGCGGGGACGCGATGTACTTCGTGGCAAGCCTGCCGGGGCGGCCCGGGGTGCGCGAGGCGTACCGTGCGTTGATCGGCGCGGAGCAGTTCGAGCAGCGGCGGGTGTTTGCGGCGCAGGGGAGCGAGATCGGGTTCCCGGTGCAGCAACTGACGGACTTCGGTGGCCATAACGAGTTCTGGGCGTCGCCGGATGATCGGTGGGGGCTGGTGATGCACTCAACGACGACGGAGCCCGGGGAGTTGTACGTGGTGCCGCTGCTGACGCCGGCAGCGGTGATGAAGCATCAGGCGACGCGGATCACGCAGACAGCGACGGCGGAGTTTCGCGGGATCGAGTGGGTGAAGCCGGAGGTGGTCGCGGTGCCGGGTCGGGATGGGCGGGTGATCTGGTCGCGGGTGTATGGGGGAAGGGATCAAGGGATCGAGGGAGCGAGGGATCAAGGAGGAGGGAAGCCGGCGGTGGTGTTCATTCACGGTGCGGGGTATTTGCAGGATGCGCACGAGGGGTGGTCGTATTACTACCACGAGTTCATGTATCACACCCTGCTGGTGCGGCGCGGGTACGTGGTGATCGACATGGACTACCGCGCCAGCGCCGGGTACGGGCGCGACTGGCGCACGGCGATCTACCGGCAGATGGGCTACCCGGAACTCGATGACCTGGAGGACGGGGTGGCGTGGCTGGTGAAGGAGCGCGGGGTGGACCCGAAGCGAGTCGGGTGCTATGGCGGGTCGTATGGGGGGTTCCTGACGCTGATGGCGATGTTCACGAGGCCGGGGCTGTTTGCGTGCGGCGCGGCGCTGAGACCGGTGACGGACTGGGCACATTACAACGAGGGGTACACGTCGAACATCTTGAATGTGCCGAGCGTGGATCCGGGATCGTATGAGAAGTCGTCGCCGATCGAGCACGCGGGGGGGTTACAGGGGCGGCTCTTGATCTGTCACGGCATGCTGGACGACAACGTGCTGTTCCAGGACACGGTGCGGCTGGCGCAGCGCTTGATCGAACTGAAGAAGGAGAACTGGGAGGTGGCGATGTACCCGGTGGAGGGGCACGGATTCCGGGAGCCGACGAGTTGGCTGGATGAGTTCCGGCGGATCGACCGGATGTTCCGGGCGGTGTTGGAAGCCGGGGGGGATGGAGAGTGAAGCGGCCCTACGCTGTGGCATGCCAGATGTTTCACTGCTCAAGGCGTTTCCGACGCCCAGCGACTCGCCGTTCGTGATCGAGCACGTCGCGGAAGAGTTCACGTCGCTCTGCCCGGTGACGGGGCATCCGGACTTCGGGACGATCACGCTGAGGTACATGCCCAGCAAGCCCAGCGCGGCGGACCGGCGGCGTGCGGGGACGGATTTGCAGGGCACGCCGAGCGGGGCCAGCGGGGGAATGGGGGGCGGGTGCGTGGAACTCAAATCGCTCAAGATGTACTACCAGTCGTTCCGCAACGAGGGGATCTTCTACGAAGCGGTGACCAATCGGATCCGGGATGACCTGGTGGCGCTGCTGAATCCGGAGTGGCTGCAGGTCATCACGCATTGGAAGGGTCGCGGCGGGATCTACTCGATCATCCGCGCGGACTTCGGGAGCGTGCAGGAAGAGTACCGTGGGCGGTGAGATTCACATGCACGCCGCCTAGGCTTGGGCGTCGTCACGGCACGATGAACGATGGAGCGGCGTGGGTCGGTTGGCGCATGTCTTCAGCAGACGCAGAGCATGTGAACGGGCAGTTGGGGGGCGCCGGCGAGGCAGCCGAAGCGCCCGCGTGGTTTCGCACGGCCAGACCGAGACGGGTCGCGATACTGGGGTGGGCGCGCTTGTCGGCGCAGGCGTGGGAAGGCTCGGGGTACAACCTGTCGGCGTCGGAACTGGCGCGAGGGCTGGCGATGGCGGGGCACGAGGTGTCGTACCTGCAATCGGGGATGACGTATCGCGGATGGCGCCGGAAACCCAGCATCGTGCACCGCGAGACGTGGGGCGGCGTGCGCTGCTTCGACCTGCGCAACTCACCCAACCTTTCGCCGGCGGCGTCGAACTTCGACAACATGAACACCGAGATGTCATGTCCGGCGGAGTCGGCGCTGGTGCTGGATTGGCTGGACCAGATCGGGTCGGAGTTGGTGCACATTCACTCCTTGGAGGGGTACGGGCTGGACCTGATCGCGGCGATTCGGCGGGGGCGCGGCGGGGGGAGGGGTGGCGGGCGGCCGGTGGTGGTCACGCCGCACAACTACTGGTATGTTTGCCCGCAGGTGGACCTGCTGTACCGCGAGCACAGCGTGTGCATGGACTACGACGGGGGTCGGCGGTGCGTGGGGTGTTTGCCGGCGGTAGATGCGAGGCAGACGCAGCGGAGGCGGGCCAGGCGTCAATCGATCGAGGAGTTGTTTGGGCCGTACGTGTCGGAGGTGGCGCGGCGGTTCAAGAAATCGCTGAAGCCGACGCTGAGGCGGGTGATGCAGGGGAAGTTCGTGGAGCGGTGGAAGCCGGGCCCGCCGAATCCGGACCGGCTGGTCGATCCTGAACTGGCGATCGGGTACGAGACGGTGACGGGGGAGAGCCACCTGGAGTCGAATCCGGGAGGGCTGGTGAGGCATGATTGGCGGATCGAGAAGGGGGAGGGGCCGCGAGAACTGTCGGCGTGCACGCCGGACATGAACGAGCGGTTCGTGCGATCGACGCATCATCTGACGGTGCTGAACAACTACGGGCGGCGGCGTGTGGCGGGGATCGACGCGTTGAACGCGGCGTCGCTGGTGACGCCGCCGAGCCGGTTTCTGCTTCGCGCGCATGTCTCGATGGGGCTGATCGAGTCGAAGGCGCGGTGGGTGAGGCTGGGGCAGCCGCACTTTGACCAGATCAATCGGAGGGCGCGGCGGTCGCCGTTCTACGAGGTGTCGCCGTGGGATCCGAAGTCGTCGACGCGCGCGCTGCGGCTGGGGTTCTATGGCACGACGCGGAACAACAAGGGGCTTGAAGTGCTGCTTCAGGCGATCCCGCTGCTGGATCCGCGGATTCGTCAGCGGTGCCAGTTCAACATCCGGGCGCTGGGGAACGACTGGCCGATGAGGAAGCGGATGTGCATGTACCCGGAGGTGTCGTTCGCGGGGGGGTACGACCTGCTGCAACTGATCTCGTCGGCGGGGGAGTTTGACGTGGGGATTCTGCCGCACATCTGGTTTGAGAACTCGCCGCTGGTGATGCTGGAGTATCTGCACGCGGGGAAGTTCACGATAGCGAGCAACTTGGGGGGCCCGCCGGACTGGATCAAGCCGCCGAAGAACGGGCTGCTGTTCGCGGCGGGCCGGCCGGACGAGTTGGCGTCGCACATGACGAGCGTGGTGACGGGCGTGGTGCGGGTGCCGTCGCCGCGGGAGGTTCACGAGGCGTCGGCGGAGGGGCTGCAGAGTTACCCGGGGCACGTGCGTGAGGTGGACGCGGTGTATCAGGAGTTGCTGAGCCGAGGGGAGGAGGATGAGGCGGCGGCGGGGGCAACGCGGGCGGCGTCGGGGGTCGCGCAGCCGGCATCGGCGTGAAGCGCGGTGGCGCGGGGCGAGTTATGCGCCCGCGGGGACTTGCCAGAGCAGGTTCAGCCCTGAGAGGGAGCCGCGTAACTCGAAGAGGAGCATGACGAGGGCGGTGGTGGCGGCGCGCTGGCGGATATCGGCGCGCTGCCCGGTGAAGGCGAAATGCCGAACAAGGACATCGGCTGGGGCGTGGTCGCGGCGGGAGGCCAGGGAGATGAAGACGGTGCCGATCGGCTTTGCGGGGGTGCCGCCGTGGGGTCCGGCGATGCCGGTGATGGCCAGGCAGCGAGCGGCGCCGGAGCGGTGCAGGCCGCCGAGCGCCATGGCGCGGGCGACGGGCTCGCTGACGGCGCCGTGAGCCGCGATGAGATCGCGGGGGACGTCGGCGAGGGCGGCCTTGAGATCGTTGGAGTAGGTGACGAGCCCGCCGAGATAGACGCGGGATGCGCCCGGGGCGTCGGTGATGATCTGGCCCAGCATGCCGCCGGTGCAGGATTCGACGCTCGCGAGGGTTTCGTTTCTGGAAGCGAGTTCGGCGAGGACCGCGGTCATGATGGTGTCATCGGCCTGGCCGAAGATATGGGGACCGAGGACGTGCCGGATGGCGGACACGGTTTCATCGATTTTCGAGCGCACCGCCGCGTCGTCGTCGGAGCCTTCGTAGCGGACGCGGCAGGTGAGGATGCCGCCGGAGGCGGTGATGCCGACGATCGGCATGCGGGCGCGGTCCATGAGGGACCCGAGGCGAGCGGCGGCGTCGCCTTCGCCGATCCCGGCGAGGTGGATAAACCGGGTGGATGCGCGGCGTCCGTGCGGGGGGCAGAGGGCCGGGAGCACGTGGGATTCGAACATGGGTTTCATTTCGCCGGGCGGACCGGGGAGACAGAAGACGTCCGTCGCGTGGGCCGGCGAGGTGGTGAGGACCGCGTGAAGCCCCGGGGCGGTGCCGTTGGGATTGGGGAGCATGCGAGCGGTGGCGGGGCGAGCGGCTTGAGCGCGTTGGAGGTCGGGCACGGTGCGGCCGCGGGCGGCGAAGCGGGCCTGAAGGGTGTGCAGGGCATCGTCGTCGGTGACGAGGGGCTCGCGCAGGACACGGGCAAGGCTCTGGCGGGTGAGGTCGTCGAGGGTGGGGCCGAGGCCGCCGGTGCTAATGAGGACGTCGGCGCGGCGTGCGAGGCGGGAGAAGGACTCGGCGGTGAGGGCTTCGTCGTCGCCGACGGTGACGTGTTCGAGGGTGATGATGCCGAGGCGCATGAGGCGTTCGGCGAGCCACTTGGAGTTGGTATCGAGGTTCTGGCCGAGGGACAACTCGTCGCCGATGGAGACGATGGCGGCGCGGGAGTGGAATGGCGGCATGGGAGAGCGTAGACCGCGGCGCGGGTGGTGCGGTTACTGACAGGAAGCGGGGGGCTCGAAGAAGCAGGTGAGGAAGGCGAAGAAGTCGGCGCTGTTGACCTGACCGGAGCCGTCGAAGTCGGCTTCGAGCGCCATGTTGAAAAAGGCGACGAGGAAGCCGAAGAAATCGGGGCTGGAGACCGCGCCGTCGTGGTCGAAATCGCAGGGACAGGCGGCGATGGGGGGGGTGAAGGTGACTGTGAGTTGCGGGCGGTTGGCGACGACGGAGTTTTCCCGGCTGTCGAAGCGCTTGGCGGTGGAGGCGCCATCCTCGAAGCCCCGGATGACCCAGCCGAAGTTGACGGATCCGACATCGACCCATGTCTGGACATCGCTGACCATGAGAGGATCGGACCAGGAGTAGGGGCCGACCTGATCGACGGCGGTGGTGGCGCTGGGGGCTAGGACGAAGTGTCCGCCGGGGGCGGGCGAGGCGCCGTCGGTCCATTCCGAGGTATCAAAGAAGGTGTGAATCCAGGTGGCGTCACCGGTGGCGGCGGGGGCGCCCCGGCCTTCGTTGGCGGCGGCGTTGGACGTTCCTTCGCCCCAGTCCTGGAGGGCGCGATGGAGGGAGACGGGTTCGGCGGCGTCCTGGGTGCGCGACATGTTCAACCGGAGGGTGACCGACTTGACGGTGGAGCCGGGCGGGATCGCGGAGAGATCGAAGGCGATGACGGCGCGACGGATCTCACCCAGACCGTTGACGCCGGCGAACAGGTACGCACCCTGCCCGTTGCTGAGCAGGCCGAGGTCGTCCTGGTAGAGCGTGTTGTCCTTGCTGGGGAGGATAGTGATCGTGTCGGCGGCGCACGCGGCACCCAGACACATCGTGCTCAAAGCGCACCACGCACGAAGGTAGTTGATCACGAACGCAGCTCCTCTCTCCGCGGCGCGGTTGCACGCGAGTCCTGGACAAACGGTGGCCGAAGACTTCCGTCGCCGCAAGGTGAAGTCTACTGGATTACGCGCGGCTGTCCAATTGCCGGCCGGAATCTCGGGGAGAGTCGAGCGAAGATTGGCGAAACGGTTCGCCTGAACGGATAATGTCTGGTATATTTCTCAAGATTGCTCGCGTCGGCGGCGGTGGCCGGGTGACCGCACGGCGCGGTGTCGGGATACGTGTGCAGGCATGATCTTCAGTTTCTTCCCCGGGTTTGATGGTGTGGTACGCGCGGCGATCGCGCGGAATGTGCATTCGGTGTGGCTCAGTCGGGCGCTGCGTGCCGGGTCGCGGCTGCCGCGGATTCCCACGAGGCTCGTCCGAGACGGCGGATTCGATCGAGAGATGGCGACGGCGGACGGGCGCGCCTGGGCGGACGAATGGTGGCGGAAAACGCTGGAAAGCGACGAACTGGATTAGGCGGGAAGCGTCTGTGTGAACAGCGTGCAAGCGCGGAGGGCGCTGCGCGGGGCGTACGGCGCCGGTTTCGGTCGGTCGGTTGCGGGCAGGCTCTGGATAGGCCGATGAGAGGAGCGAGAGAACGGGCTGAGGCTCCGAGCGGGTGCCCCCACGTCCGAAAACTCGAGTAGCCGCGCTATCGTTATTCGAACGCCGGAGCAACTGATGACACACCACGCGGGCGAACACGCCGTTCAGACGACGCGGATCAGCAAGAACTGGTTGATCCGGATGTTCGTGTTCATGATCGGGCTCTTTGGATTCGGCACGTGGGGGCTGTATGACGCGACGCTGATCTACCCGCGGAGCGGGTTGGAGGACGCGTCGTTCAAGCTCAAGGGGTACTTGCAGATTGCGTCGAGTTCGAGCCGGTTGAGCCCCACGTACCTCAAGATTGAGAACCCGGCGGCGGAACTGCGGCAACTGGCGGCGCGAGAGAGCAAGCAGCAGGGGTCGAAGAGCCTTGGGAGCGTGAAGGAGCCGCTGACGGATCTTGAGTCCGCGCGGCTGGCGTGGCTGCGGTCGCTGGACCGCGCGTGGAAACTGGGCGCGGAAGAGAACCTGGTGGGCAAAGCGGTGCGCCCGAAACTGGGACCGGGGGGAACGGAGATCTACTCGGGCGTGGGTGGATCGACGGACTCGCAGAAGGAAACGCACCGGGTCTACTTCCGGACGCGGGAAGGGACGGGGGTGTCGGTCGGGCCGGATGGGAAGCGGACGGAGTTGACCGCGGATCAGGTCTTGAAAGACCTGACCGCGTACTGGACGGCGACGAAGAAGACGCCGTCCGGGCTTGAGGTGTACGACCTGTGGTCGCAGTGGGTGTTTGTGGTGGTCGGGTACGGGGGCGCGGCGTACATCCTGATGCTGCTGCTGCGGGTGAGTTCGCGGAAGTTCCGGTTTGATCCGTCGTCGTTGCGGCTGACGGTGCCGGGCGGGGCGACGGTCGCGCCGGCGGATCTTCAGGAAGTTGACAAGCGGCGGTGGCACAAGTACTACGTGACACTGATCACCAAGGGCGGGGTGTCGCACACACTGGACCTGATGCGATATGTGCCGCTGGAGCAGTGGGTGCTCTCGATGGAGAAGGCGGCGTTCCCGGAGGCGCAGGCGGAAGCGGAGGCCGAGGAGGCTGCGGGCGAGGCGGAGCAGAACGGCGCCGCGAAGATCCCGAGGGATACGGGCACGATCTCGCAGATGACCTACGGCGGGGTTCCCGACGGCGTCTTCGCGGTGCTGCTCTTTGACGCCGGCGCCGCGGAAGGTGAAGAGGACTACCCCGCGTACGCGCAAGGGGAGTCGCTCAAGGCGATGGCGGCGGCGCTCTCGAAGGAGCACGGGTGGAACTTGTGGCTGACGGCCGGGGCGGGGTTCGTCGGGGGCGCGCGAGCGCGAGTCGGGGGCACGCCGAGCGCCGGCATCCGCGCGCTGGCGGAGTGGCTTACCGACAAGGGCTTCGGGTACCAGGTTGACGGGTCGCGGGTGGAGGCGGGGATGAGGGAACGAGTTCGAGGGCTGAGCGAATCGGGAGACGGGACGGACTCGCCGTACGCGGTAGCGATCGGGCGGGTGGAGCCGGCGACGGCGCAGAGGCTGCACGAAGCGATGACGGATCCGGTGGCGCGCGGGTATGCGGGGCTGGTGGTGGTGAAGTCCAACCCGGCGACGATCGAGCGGATCACGCAGCCGCTGGAGTTGGAAGGCGGGCTTGAGATCAAGGCGGCGCACTGCGTGGGGGCGTGGCGCGCGACGGCGAGCGAGATTGAGCAGGCGGGGCTGGCGCCAGCGGAGACCGCCGGGGCGGAGTAGAAAGGCACGAGATGACGTCGTGGCACGAGACGGACGCGTTCTGGAGCGAGTTCGGCCCGCAGATGTTTCACGCCAAGCGCTGGGAGCGAACGCCCGGTGAAGTGGACGGCGTGCTGGCGATGCTGGGGCTGGGGGCGGGCGCGCGGGTGCTGGACATGCCGTGCGGGCCCGGTCGGCACAGCCTGGAACTGGCGCGGCGCGGGTTCCGGGTGACGGGGGTGGATCGGACGCGGGCGTACCTGGAGGAGGCGCGTCGGCGGGCGGACGCGGAGCGGCTCGAGATCGAGTGGGTCCACGAAGACATGCGGACGTTTGAGCGCCCGGGGACCTACAACGCGGTGCTGAATCTGTACACGTCGTTCGGGTATTTCCGGGATTCGTCGGAGAACCTGCGGGCGCTGCAAGCGATGCACCGCGCGCTGAGGCCGGGGGGGAGGCTGCTCATGGAGGTGATGGGGAAGGAAGTGCTGGCACGAACATTCAAGGAGCGGATCTGGGAACCGCAGCCGGATGGGTCGATCTATCTTGCGGAGACGAGGGTGCTGGACAACTGGTCGTGGGTGGAATCGCGCTGGATGGTGGTGCGGGGCGGAGAGATTCGGGAGACGCTGGTGAGCCACTATGTGTACTCGGCCGTGGAGTTGATCGGGTGGTTGGAGCGGGCGGGTTTTTCGGGATGCCGGGCGCTGGGGTCGCTCGCGGGCGTTCCGTACGATCACGCGGCGGAGCGGCTCGTCGTGGTGGGGGAGGCGTGAAGAGGGGGGGTGGAGAGCGCTAGTGGGGTCGCTTGGGGCGAATAATGTGAGAGGCGACCAGCGATAGCCGCATGCTGCTGTTTCCTCTCTATGCTGTTGTGATCTGGGCGCTCGCCGCGAAGTGGCGTCGGACGTGGAAAGGGTTCGCGGCGGTGCTGGTGGGGACGGTGCTGCTGCTGCTGATCGAGTACACGCTGTATCGACTGGGGAACTTGAAGTTGCCGCTGATCCAGCCGAAGCAGGCGCTGGGGCTGCTGATCCCGTTTACGGTTCTAGTGTTTCTGGTGGGGGTGTTTATCGCGTGCCAGCGTCGGCCGACGCCGAGCCCGATCCACTGCACGAAGTGCCACTACGACCTGACGGGTCTGAACCCGGCGGGGCTTCATTGTCCGGAGTGCGGGGCGGAATGGCGCGGGGTGGGGTCGGGGTTCGCGTCCGAGCCCCGGAGGCGGCCGGCGCGGCGGCTTGGGGCGGCGCGGGCGATGAACCGGCGGGAGGGGATGCCGCCGGGACGCGACACGGGCGCGACGGATCGACCCTCGCCGAGCCGAGACACGACGCTCGAGTGAGAGAGGCAGCGTGCGGGCGGCGGTCGTCGCGGGACTCAGTTCAGCATCTGGGACATGGTTTCCATCTGAGCGCTGAGTTTGTTCTTGATGTCCTCGGAGGCGTCGCGGGTGAGTTTGATGTGGTCGAGGAACTCGCTGGGGATCTCGATCGACGTGAGGTCGAGGCGGAAGGGCTTTTTGACGCACGCGGCGAGCCGGTCGGCGATGGCGACGATGCAGGCGAGGGTGCGGCCGTCGTCGGCGAGTTCGAGCGGGCGGTGGTGATACCCGGTGACGTTGGCGAAGCTCTTGGGGAACTTCCACTTGATGCAGAGCCCGCTGCCGAAGTCCTGATGGGTAGCACCGAAGACTTCATCCTCGGTATCCAGGAGCCCGCGGGCGGGGGTGCCGTCGGGACCAACGTTGGTGCGAGTGACGGCTTCGACGAGTTTGTTGCGATCGAACTGCAGTTCGACGACGATGCCCAGGTCATGGATGAGGCCGGCGAGGAACGCCTCGTCGGCGAAGGCGAGTTTGAGGGAGTCGGCGATCATCTTGCTGGCCGCGCCGACGGCGATGGAGTGCTCCCAGAGGTCCTTGGCGGCGAAGTTGGGGGTGACGGCGCCGCCGCGGAAGAGTTTGGTGAGGCTGGCGGCGATCGCGATGTTCTTGACGGCGTTGAGGCCGAGCAGGACGATGGCGCGGTTGATGGAACCGACCTGTCCTGGGAGCCCGTAGAAGGCGGAGTTGACGACCTTGAGGATCCGGCTGCACAGGGCGGGGTCGTTGCTGATAACCTTGTGCAGATCCTGCGCGGTGGAGGTGGGGCTCTCGACCAGTTGGATGATCTTGAGGGTGATCTCGGGGAGCGTCGCGATGTGACTGATCTCGCGGATCGCGGAGTTGACTGCATTTTCCTTGGTCTGCGCATCGACGGGCATAGCGGACTCCGGTACGAGGATCAACAGGAATGCAACGGATCATCGGTTGAAGCGGACGCGGACTTGCGGGTGAGTTGGAAGAATCGGGAGGTCCTGTGGTGGCGGGCCGGCCGTTCACGCGCACTCGCGGGGGCGGGGGTCGCCGGCCGATGAACCGGCGGAGGGTTGACTCTTGGCGGTGCTCGATTACGATTTTGTTCGAACCCCTGTGGCTCAGGCCGGCCGCGCCGGGCGGGCGCTTTTTTCAGGAATCATTATGAACTCGCCTAGCAAGGACGGCATCCCCACCACCTTTGGACCGGCGCGCATCATGGTCGCCGACGATGAGCACCTGGTGGCGCTGGGCATTGCGAGCAGTGTTCGGGACCTTGGGCATGAGGTCGTCGGGACCGCGCCGGACGGCGAAGCGGCGGTGACGATGGCCCGGCAGTTATTGCCTGACCTGGCGCTGCTGGACCTGCGCATGCCGAAGTTGAGCGGCACGGAAGTCGCGATGATTATCTACGAAGAACTCGCGATACCTTCGCTTGTTATCTCGGCCTATTCGGATCAGGAGTACGTCAGCAAGATCCAGGCGTACGGCGAGTCGTCGGGCGTGTTCGCGTATCTGCTCAAGCCCGTCGGGGTGGACGAACTTCGGGTCAGCATCGGCGTGGCGCGCCACCGTGCGGCGAGCGACGCGCACCACATCAAGCGGATCGAACAACTCGAGCGGAACCTGGTGAACCGGCGGATCGTCGAGCAGGCCAAGTGGAAGTTGGTCGAGACGACGAACATGACGGAGCCCGCGGCCCACGAGAAGCTTCAGAAGATGGCGCGGGATTGCCGGCGTCCGCTGGTGGAGATCGCGAAACAGATTCTGGAGGGCGGCGAGATCAAGGCGTCGTGACCGCGGGCGGGGAGAGGTCGGGAGCGTGGGTGGTTTACAAGCCCAGCGCCGTCGCCGCCAGTTCGATCGGGTGCACGGCGCGGGAGCCGGTGGCGTCGTGCAACTGATGCCGGCACGAGGTGCCGGTGGCGGCGATGACAGCGCCGGCGCCGGCGGCGGAGCGCACGGCGGGGAAGAGGGCGAGTTCGCCGATGCGGTTGGAAAGATCGAAGCGATGGGCGGCGTAGCCGAAGGATCCGGCCATGCCGCAGCAGCCGGCGTCGAGCACGTGCACGCGGCCGGGGGCGATGGCTTCGAGCATCGCGGCGCTGGATGCGGAACCCCAGAGGGCCTTCTGGTGGCAATGGGCGTGAAAAAGGACCCGCGCGGGGGTGGGCGGCGGAGCGGAGGGATCACGCCCGGGGCGTCCCGGCGAGCCGCGTGTGTTCAAGTGTGCGGCGACGAACTCTTCGACGAGCATGGACATGTCGGCGACGCGCCGTCGAACCTCGATCGGGGTGCGGAGGCGAAGTTGCAGCCAGTCGTCCTTGATCGCAGAGAGGCAGGAGGGCTCGCAGACGACGATGGCTTTCACGTCGGGATCACGGGCGGCGGCGGCGAGAGGCCCGAGGGTGCGGTCGATGGTCTGGATGGCGTCGTCGAGCATACCGACGGAGATCATCGATCGTCCGCAGCACCCGCCGGCGAATCCCAAGTCGGCGCGTTGCCCATCGCCCGGTCGCGTGCCCGCGATGGAGCCTTGGCCGGGCAGGAGCGCGACGCGGAAGCCGAGGTGTTCGAGGACTCGCACGGCGGCGATGCCCACGTGCGGCTCGTTGTAGGCGGTGAAGCAGTCAGCGAAGAGGACGACGGTGGGAGCGGTAGAGGAAACCGCCGGCGTGTGCGCGTGCATCCAGGCGTAGAGCGAGCGATCAAAGCGGGGGAGGGATCGCGCGGGGTGCAGGTTCATGACGCGGTTGAGGAGGGCCCTGAGGGGCGGGAGGGAACTGCACCAGTTGGCCAGGCCCGGCGCGATCGAGCCGAGGCGGTTGAGGAACCTGACGCGGCCGATGAGTGCGGCGGTGAGGGGGATGCGGCGTTGCTGGCGATACCGCTGGGCGGTGTATTCGGCCTTGAGCCGCGCGATATCGACGTTGCTGGGACATTCGGATTTGCAGGCTTTGCAACTCAGGCACAGATCGAGCGTCTTGATGGTGTCGGGGTCGGTCCAGTTGGGAGCGGTCGCGGCGTGGTCGCGGGAAGGGAACTGACCGGTGATGGCCAGGCGGAGGGCGTTGCCTCGGCCTCGGGTCGCGTGGCGTTCGTCGAGCAGCGCCATATAGGACGGGCACATGGTGCCGCCGGCTCCGGCGCGCTTTCGGCAGAGGCCCGCGCCGTTGCAGGCTTCGACGGCGCCGCGGAAGCCGTGCTGGTCGGCGTAGTCGAAGTACAGGTGCTCGGGGCGTTGGGCGTAACGCTCGGGGCCGGGGTGGTCGAGGGAGCGGCGTGGAGGATCGCCCGGGAGAGTGGCGGCGCCCGCGGCGATGGTGCGGAGGTTGTCGGTGATGGACTCGACGGGCCCGGCGCCGACGATGTTGCCTGGGTTGAGGATCCCGGGGGGGTCGAAGAGGCGTTTGAGGTCGGCGAAGGCGCGCATCAGTTCGGGGCCGAAGAAGCGTTCGAGCAGGGGCCCGCGGACGCGGCCGTCGCCGTGCTCGCCGGACATGATCCCGCCGCACGATCGCGCCAGGTCGGCGACTTCGACGGCGATCTCGCGGAGGCGGGTGCGATCGGCGGGGTCGTGCAGGTCGATCATGGGTCGGACGTGGAGCACGCCGACCGAGGCGTGGGCCCAGTAGGCGGCGCGGGTGCCGTGGCGAGCGACGATCCGCTTGAACTCATGGACGAACTGAGCGAGGCGCTCGACGGGGACGGCGTTATCCTCGACGAAGGTGACGGGCTTGCGCCGGCCGGGCAAGCCGTGCAGGAGCGGTTCGCCGGCTTTGCGGAGTTTCCACGCCGAGAGCATGGCGGCGGCGGCGGTGTGCGACTCGATCGCGACCAGGCCGGGGAGGCGCGGGGAAAACTGCTCAAGGGAGGCGAAGGCATCACGGACGGAAGCAGCGCCGGCGTCCGGGGAACCGAAGCCGAAGAACTCGACGTAGAGCACGGCCTTGAGCCCGCCGCGGGCGGCTTCATGCCCGCCGGGGAGGAGTTCGACGTATCGCCGGTACTCGATGTTCCCCATCGCGGCTTCGAGGACCACGTCATCGAGCAGTTCGACGGCGCTGAGCCCGAGGGGGAGCCCGATGTCGAGCAGGGGCTTCACGGCGTCGATGGCGTGCTCGAGCGATGCGAAGGAAAGGACCGCGAGCCCGCGCGCCGATGGGAGGGGGTGCAGTTTCAGTTTCGCGCGGGTGGTGATGGCGAGGGTTCCTTCGCTGCCGCAGAGGAGGCCGGAGAGGTCAAGCCGGCGTGCGAGGGCTTCGAGGGCATCGCCGCCGAGCGTGGCGGGAGCGGGGTGAGCGGACACGATCTGATCCAGGACCAGGTCGAGGCCGAAGCCCGCGTTGCGGCGAACGGTTCGGGGGAAGCGTTCGCGGATGAGCCCGGCGTGGGACTGGGCGATGTGGATGGCGCCGCGTGCCAGACGCCGCGCGACGGCGTCGTGCGCGCCGGCGTTGGGGGCGAGGGTGACTTGTTCCCCGGTGGAGAGCAGCACGTCGATGGCGGCGAGGTTCTCGCTGGTCCGGCCGTAGCGGATGGAGCGTGCGCCCGCGGAGTTGTTGCCGATGCACCCGCCGATGCATGCCTGGGCCGTGGTCGCGGGATCGGGCGCGAAGAACAGGCCGGCCGGGGCGCTGGGGAACATGGGCGAGGCCCGGGACTGGCGCAGCACCTCGCGGTTGAGTTCGTCGATGGTGACGCCGGGCTCGACCCAGACGGTCGCGTCGTGCTCGACGGAGCCGATCGATCTGCAGGCGGGCGAGAGATCGAGGACGATGGCCCGGTTGGTGCACTGGCCGGCGAGGCTCGTTCCCCCGGCGCGCGGCAGGACCGGGAGAGCGCGCGATGAGCAGTAGCGGAGGATGGCGGGGATCTCGCGGGTTGACGCGGGGACGACCACCCCGATCGGCTCGACCTGGTAGAGGGAGGCGTCGGTGGCGTAGAGCATGCGGTCGTGGGCGGAGAATCGGATCTGGCCGGCGGTCAGTCGTGACAGGTCGCGCGCGATCTGGGTATCGCTGGAGCCGAGAGGTGATTCAACGCCGAGCACGGGGAGTAGCACGCGGGTTCTCCGGAGCGGACTATACACAGGACCCGCGCGAAGGCATGCGTGGGGGTGCGGAGGGCGGGCGGCGGGTTCGGCGCTGGGTCGGCCGCGGGCGGTGCGGTTCCGCGCGCGGTGATGACACGCGGGAAAGGCCGCGAGACACTATCATCCGTCGATGCCGAGCGATTCCGGAACCGGCGGCGTGTCTGCGTTTCGCGTCCGCCTGCCCAATCTTCTGACCGCGTCGCGCCTGGTGATGGCGCTGGTGTTCTTCGTCGTCCTGGCGCCGTGGAGCATTCGCACGTCGCCGCTGTATCGCGGCGCGGGGGTTGACTGGACGCTGCTGGCTGCCGCGGCGATCTTTGTGGTGGCGGCGATCACCGACGCGCTGGACGGGTACCTGGCGCGGAAGTGGAATGTCGTGAGCATATTCGGGCGGGTGATGGACCCGTTCGCGGACAAGGTGCTGGTGCTGGGGGCGTTTGTGCTGCTGGCGGGTCCGGGGTTCTCATATGAATGGGTGGCGTCGCGGCCGAGCCCGGCGTCGGCGATGGGGTTGGGGCGCCCGGCGGAAATCTGGCACGTGCACGTGAGCGGGGTGCACCCGTGGATGGTCGTGGTGATCCTGGCGCGAGAACTGCTGGTGACGTCGATCCGCGGGGTGGTGGAGAGCCAGGGGAAGTCGTTCGCGGCGACCGCGAGCGGGAAGTTGAAGATGATCATGCAGTGCGTGTGCATCCCGGCGGTGCTGCTGCTGCTGAATGTCCCGCCGGGCGACGGCGAGGTGAATCGCACCTGGCCGTGGTGGGCGATCCAGGTGATCGTCGTGGCGACGGTGATCGTGACGGCATGGTCTGGGGTGCCGTACGTGGTGCGGGGGTTCGCGGCGCTGCGGTCGTCTAAGCCGCTGGACGGGGGCGGGGCATGATCACAAGCGGGCTCTCGCGTGGCGGGCGGCTGCTGATCACGACGTTCGGGCTGGGCCTGCTCCGGCCTGCCCCGGGCACGTGGGGGTCGATCCCGCCCGTGGTGCTGGCGGGGGTGATGATGCTGCTGGTTCGAGCGGGCTACGGCGAGGGGGTCGTCACGATCGACGGTTGGGACGTGCCGGCGTGGATCGCGTACCACGCGGTGCTGGTGGTGGTGCTGGTGGTGTTCAGCGGCGCGTGCCTGGTGTACGGGTCGGCCGCCGAGGCGCACTTCAACAAGAAAGACCCGGGCAGCGTGTGCGCGGACGAGACGGCGGGGGTGTGCGTTGCGCTGATGCTGTTGCCGTGGTCGGCGGTGGATTCGGTGTGGCGGGGCATGGTGGCGCTGCTGGTGGCGTTCCTGGCGTTCCGGGTGTTTGACATTGTCAAGTTGCCGCCGGCGCGGGGGCTCCAGCGCCACCCCGGGGGCGTGGGCATCCTGCTGGACGACCTGGTCGCGGGTGTGCAGGCGATGATCGTCGTGCAGGCCGTGGTGCGGATCGTGATGTGAGAGAGCCCGGAGGCGAGCGGCTATCGACGCTTCTTTTTCGCGGCGGGGCGCGTGCCCTTCCCAGCGGGGCGCGCCGCGGGCTTCTTTGGCGCGGGCTTGGACGGGCGCTTGGGGGCACGCTTCACCGTCAGCGCCATCAGGCCGTCAACGGTCTTGAGCGTCTCCATCGACATGATCGCTTTCTGGAGCCTGGCGCACTGGTCGGACCCGATCACGCTCGATCCCAGGGCGTTGAACTTCACCGCGATTTCTTCTTCGGTCATCGGGTCCCGCGGGTCGCCCTTGGGCACGTCCACGCGCTTGGAGAACTCCCGCCCATCGCTGGTGGTGATCGTGACCCGGCTGGGCTGGAACTTGGGGAAGAGGGCCTCGAACTCGTCGCTCGCGACGACTTTTACCTTGTCCATGACGGGGATGAGCGATTGATCGAGCACGCGCTCTTCCTTGAACTGCAGCGGCGTGACCATGCCGTCGATCAGGCCCACCGCCAGGCAGTACGGGAGCGAGTGATCGGCGGTTTCCTTGGAGTTCGGGCGGTACTTGTGGGGATCGCCCAGGATGTCCGCGGCCCGGGCGATGACTTCGACCTTAATCTGGGCGACATCATCGGCGGCGATGCGGTGTTCCTTGACGCACTTCATCATCGCGGTGAGTGGCGCGTGGCTGAGCGCCTCGATGGGGAAGGACTTCATGCCGCAGTCGATGATCTTGTAGTGATCGCTCGACGACCGGGGGAGATTGCCTGTGATCTTCGCCGTATCGAACTTCGCGGGATCGCCTTTGTAGCGCACGTGGCCGAAGACGGCGTAGAGGCCTTCCTTGCCGTCGAACATGTGCTCGGGACCGGAGTAGCCTCGCTGCGCCAGGAGGGCCGACTCGACGCCCATGCGCGTGGCCCAGGGATCGACGGTGTTCTTCATGTTGGTGAGTTTGCCGGCGGTGACGGCGCCGGGCGTGAAGGTGCGCGACGCGGAGATGCCGATCGCCTGGACCATCTGGTCGGGGGTCAGGCGCAGGACCCGTCCGGCGGCGATGGGTGCGGCGAAGGCGGTGAGCGTAGCGTGGTGCCAGCCGTATTCCCGGATGCCCGGGAGGCCGGCTTCGCATAAGCGCATCTCGATTTCGTACGCGATGACGGTGGCGAGGATGAGGTCCTTGCCGGAGAGCCCGAGCATCTCGACGAGCGCGAGCGGGCCGGCGATGATGTCGCTGGGGTGGCACGGGTCGGCCTTCCAGTAGATGTCGTTGTAGTCCATCGCGCGGATCATGTGGTCGTTGAGGAAGGCCGCATCGACGGGGTTGGTCTTGAAGCCCGACACAAAGCAGGTGCACGGGCCGGCGCCCTTGGCGCTCCCGCTCATCTGTCGGTGGTGCGCCAGGAGGATGTGCGCGTCCTCCTGCTGACTCCCGCCCAGGGCGCACCCCAGCGAGTCAAACCAAAAGAGTTTCGCGCTCTGGATCGCCTGCGGGCTCAGGTCCGCGTATGTGAGCGCACACGCCCAGTCGGCCAGGTCGTGCGAGATATAGCGGCGAGATTCGGCGTGCTTGGAAGTCATATACGGCTGCTCCGAAGTAGTGCCCGGACAGGGGATGGAGTGTACCCCGGCATTGGTCAACGGCGCGTGGTCTGCGGGAAGCGACATCCGGCGTGACGGTGACCCGCGCCAGCGACGCATCTATGGTTGGCGGTGATAGCCACCGTATTCATCGCGCTGGGAATCGTGATCGGGGTGGTGGGGACACTGATCGGCGCCGGGGGCGGCTTCATCCTGATGCCCGCGCTGGTGATGATGTACCCGCGCGCCGAGCCGGAGCATCTGGCGGCGATGTCCTTGGCCGTTGTGTGCGCGAACGCGATCTCCGGCACGGTCGGGTATGCCCGGCTGAGGCGGATTCATTTTCGTGGCGGTTTGATGTTCGCGGCGGCGGCGATACCGGGAGCGATCGTCGGAGCGCTGCTGGTTCACTGGATTCCGCGGCGGGCGTTCGACGCGGTGCTTGGGGTGGGACTGATCGTCATGGCCGCCTGGCTGCTGATGCGGAGTGCCCGGGCCGCCGATCAGACCACGCCGGGCGGGACCGCGGATTCAACGAGTGCGCGGGGGGTGTCGCACGAGCAACTCAACCTGAAGCGGGGCGTGGGGATCAGCGCCGGCGTGGGGGTCGCATCGAGCATGCTCGGGATCGGCGGCGGGATCATCCACGTGCCCGCGCTAGTGCACGGCGTGGGGTACCCGGTGCACGTCGCCGCCGCCACGTCGCACTTCGTGCTTGCGCTCACGTCGGCGGCCGGGCTGGCGGTGCTCGCGAGCCGAGGTTTGCTGGATCACGATCTCGACCGCGCGCTGATGATCGCGGGCGGCGCTGTCGTCGGGGCCCAGGTTGGCGCTGTGCTTTCGTCCAGGATCAGTGGTCACTGGATCATCCGGCTGCTGGCCGTGGCGCTGCTGGCCATGGGTGGGCGGGTGATGTGGGGCGTGTTCCACCCGCACTAGACGGGGATGTCCCCGGGCCGGCTCCACCGGGTGATGCCCGAGCGGAACAAGACGGTTACTTCGGCGTGTTCTTGTGCACCCTCCCGGCGCGCATGACAAACGTCACTCGCTCCAGCCCGGCGATGTCGTTCAGGGGTTCGCCTCGAACAGCGATGATGTCCGCCTGCTTTCCGGGCTCGATCGAACCGGCCGTGCCGGCGATCCCGCACAGGTCCGCGGCCCCCGCGGTCGCGGCGGCGATGGACTGGGCCGGGGTCATCCCGCCCTTGACCATGAGGGCGAACTCCTGGGCGTTCTGGCCGTGCGGGCTGACGCCGGAGTCGGTGCCGAAGGCGATCTTCACACCGGCTTGGTGGGCTTTCCTGAACGATTCGATGGCGCGGTGGCGGACGAGCCTGGCCTTGTCGGCGACCATGGGGAGGTAAAACCCGGGGGTTTCCGCGTTGCGTCCGACGGTCTCGGCCGCGAGCAGCGTCGGCACGTAGTAGCACCCATGCTCTTTGAACAGCCGGATCGATTCGTCGTCCTGATAGGTGCCGTGCTCGATGGAATCGACGCCGGCGCGAATCGCGGCGTTGATCCCGTCGGTTCCGTGAGCGTGAGCGGCGACCGTTCGTCCCATGCTGTGCGCGGTGCGGACGATGGCGCTCAGTTCGTCGTCGGTAAAGTGCTGGGCGAGCCCGGCGGCGGAGGCGGACAGGACGCCCCCGGTTGACATGAGTTTGATGCAGTCAGCGCCGAGTTTGATCTGGTGGCGCACGGCTTTCATGCATTCGGATTCGCCGTCGGCGATGCCGTCGTCGGGGCCTGGAACCGGGAAGAGGTCGGGGCGGAACCCGAGGGTGTCGTCCCCGTGTCCGCCGGTGACGCTGATCGCTTCGCCGGCCATGAGGATGCGCGGGCCGGGGATCTCGCCGCGATTGATGGCATCGCGGACCGCGTAGACGGCCGTTCCCTTGCTTCCCAGGTCCCGCACGGTGGTGAAACCGGCGTCGAGCGTCTTCCTGGCGTTCAGAAGGGCGCGGATCGTCTTGTCGCCGTCGGTCTCGGTGACGGCTCGCTGGCGCACGGTGGCGTCGTACTCGTTCCAGAGGTGAACGTGGCAATCGATGAACCCGGGCATCACGAACGAATCACGCAGATCGACTTCCGCGACGCTGGCGCCGCTCGCGCGAGCGGCGGACAGATCGGGCCCGGTAAGCCCCGGAACGACCGAATCGATCGCGCCGTTCCTGACGACGACCGTCACGTCGCGCTGGACGCCGGCGTCGGGCTGATTCGCCGTGGCGCCGGGGCGAGCCATCAGCCGGCCGCAGCGCAGGAGGGTATAGGTATCCGGGCTCGGCGCCGGAGAGGCGCCGGGCTGCGCGAGCGAGGCGGCGGCGCACGTCATGCCGACCGTCGCGGCGAGTCGTGCGAGCGCCCGGCGAAGGGATCGATCGGTCGCGAGGTTCATGCGTCATCCTTTCAGGACGTGTCGGAGAGCGGGACGCGCGCCGGCAAGGGGCGGCGGCGGACGCATGAATGTAGCGTCTATGGGTTCTGCGCGGGAACGCACGAGCGAGCGGGCCCCGAACACGAGCCGATTGGCGAGCGAGAAATTCGAGGCGCGATGGCAATGTCGTATCCGCGCGGACGTTGAGCAGGCATCGCCGGCAACGCACCGTTGCGGCACTTCAGGAGTACCTGTGATGAATCGTGCCATACTTGTGGGAATCGCTGCGCTCTGTGTTGCCGGGCTCTCGCCGGCATTCGCGCAGCCGGGTGGACGGGACGATGACCGTGGTCCGGACGGACCGCGCCCGAAGATGCTTGATCGAGATCGAGCGCCGGATCGCGAGCGGTCGGACGAGCGGCTGGACGAGCGTCGTCCGCCGCGGGGTGATGATCGCGACGGCGCGGATCGGGTCGAGGGACGGCGTGGCGACCAGCGCGGCACGGGGCCGGGGGGCCCCGAGGGCCGTCGGCCTGGTCCGGATGACGACCGGGCCCGCGCCCGCCGGGACGGCAAGGACCAAGCCCGCGAGCGTAAGCGGGGCGACGCCGACGACGACCGCGGTGAGCGCCGTGAGCGTGTACGGGAGTTCGCCCACGACCACCCCGAGCAGTTCCGCGAGCGGCTTCGGCGCTTCGCCCATCGGCACCCGCTGGCGTTTCGGCACTTCGTGCAGCAGTGGCGCCAGCGCCACGAGCGACAAGGACCCGGCGGTCAGGCGTTTGGTCCGGGCCAAGGCGGCTTCGGCCGCGGGGGTGCCGGCGGTCCGCAGCCGTTCAGCCACGGCGGGCCTCGGGACGGATTCGCCGGCCCTGGCCGGGGGCGCGGCCCCGGTGCTGAGGAACCAAGTCCTCGGATGGGGCAAGGCGGAGCGCGCGGACCCGGTGGCCCGCACGGCGGGATGATCGGCCCCGGTCCGGGCTTCCCGGGTGGGCCGCGCGGTCATGGCGGGCCGCAGGGCCCGAACGGCTTTGGCGGGATGCAGCCTCGGCGAGAACCGGGTTTTCCCGGGCCGCGCTTCGCCGATCCTCGCCAAGGGGCTCCCGATTTCCGTCGTGACCGGGATGATGACCAAGACGACGAAGACGGCGCTCCCCCGCCGGCCCCCCCGGCGCCGCGCCGCCAGCGCGAACGATAGTTGCTCTCCCAATCTCGTGGGATCCTGTGCAAGCCGCGGTCAGCCCCGCGGCTTGTACTTTTGTGGTTGGCGCGGAGGAACGATCCTCCGGAGTGTGCCGTGGCCGCATCGCGGGCGCTGGCTACGAGATCCGCGGCGTGCGCCGGCGCGCCAGTAGAATCCGCGGCATGAATCAACCACGTGCACCGGGCGGCTTCCTCATCGAGATCGCGGTCGACTCGACCGCGGACGCGATCGCCGCCGCTCGGCACGGCGCGGATCGAATCGAGTTGTGCTCGCGCCTCGACCTGGACGGGCTCTCGCCCACGCCCGCGGACGTTCGGGAGGTCAAAGCGCGCACCGCCCTTCCGGTCGTGGCGATGCTGCGGCTTCGAGCGGGCCCATTCACGTGCGAGCGCGACGAACTGTCCCGCGTGCTCGAACTGGTGGATGCGTTCCGCGATGCGGGGGCGGATGGGGTCGTCTTCGGATTCCTCACGCGTGCGGGCGGGATCGACGAGACCGCGTGTGCGGAGGTAAGCCGGCGTGCCGCCGGGATGCAGCGGGTCTTCCACCGTGGGTTCGATCGTCTGATCGGGCCGGGCGATCAGGCCTCGGCCATGGCCGCGCTCGATTCGATGATTCGGCTTGGGTGTACGCGGGTGCTCACCGCCGGGGTGCATCCGGAAACACCCGGGGCATCAGCGGGCGCGGCGTCGGCCGGGGCGAGGCGCACGCTCGCGGGGCTCATCGCGCACGCGAGGGGCCGGATCGAGATCCTGCCCGGGGGCGGGGTGCGGGCCGCCAATCTCGCCGAGATTGCTCGAACCACCCGCTGCGTGCAGGCCCATTCGTCGGGGCGGGTTGACGGCGCCTTTGACGCGGGCGAGGTCGCGCGGATGCGTGCGGCGGCGGATCAGGTCTTCCGGGTCGGCTGAACGTGATCGGTTGCGGCCGGGGCGGACAGCATCGCGCGCACTTTCTGGGCGATCAGGAAGACGCCCATGAGCACGAGGAAGACGGCGAAGGTCTTTCTCAGGGCCTCTCGGTTGATCCGCTGACCGATGGAAGCGCCGATGAGTGTGCCGAGCACACCACAAGCCGCGAAGATGCCGATCGTCTCCCAGTTGACGCTTTGGCCGAGTTGTGGGAGCACGGCGTTGTATTTGAAGAAGCCGACGGCGGAGTTGAGGACGATGACGGCGAGGCTCGTGCCGATCGAACGTTTCAAGGGGACCCGCCCGGCGAGCACGAGCGAGGGCACGATGAGGAACCCGCCCCCGATGCCGACCAGGCCGGTGATCGTCCCGACGCCAAGGCCGACGGCGATCATCACGGCGACGCTCGGCTTTTCGTCGCCGTGGCATTCCTTGATCTTGTAGAAGGCCATCATCAAGGCGGCGGCGAGCATGATGATGCCCAGCGCGACGATCTGGACGGGCCCCGGGACGAACTCGGCGAGTTTGGCGCCCAGGTACGCGCCCGCGGTGCCGGGAATGGCAAAGAACGCCGCGGCCCGCCAGTCTACTTCGCCCCGGATTCCCTGCCGGATCGCCCCGAAGAGGCTGATGCACCCGACGATGGCGAGGGATTCGGCGATGGCCTGCTTGTCGGCGTGCCCCAAGGCCAGCAGGATGGGCACGGTGAGGATCGAGCCGCCCGAGCCGAGCAGGCCGAGGCTGACGCCGATCAGAACCGCGCCGATTACCGCGTACGTCACGGGCACTCCGAAGCGGATGAGAACCCCGGGCTCGAGACTCATCGGGCACGGGTGCTCTGGGCCGCGATCAACCGATGAAGACGATCGACTACCGTTCGGCCGGGACCAGGGGCGTGGCGGCATTCACCTTGACGCCCAGGCGCGCCAGCGTCTGCTTCACCCGCGAACTGTCCGGGGCGATGAAGTAGGCCATGCGTGCGCGCCGCGCGGCCTCGCCCGGCTTGCCGACGGCTTCGTAAAAGTCCGCGAGCTCAAGCTGCGGGCGCACCGAGCGTCCCTGGTCGAGCTTCGCAGCGGTCAGGAGCGATTCGAGCGCGCCGTCGGAGTCCCCCGTCAGCCGTGAATACTTGCCCAGTACGAGATAGTCGCTGGACTCCTGGCGCTCGACCACTCGCTGGCGGAGGAACCGCATCAGGTCGTCGTATTCCTTGTCCTGGTACATCGCCTCGGCGAGCGACTCGACGACGTCGGGGTTGCGCGGATCGTTGGTGTAGGCCAGTTCGAACTGCTCGCGGGCGTGGGCGGGCATGTCCTTGGCGAGATAGGTCTTGCCGAGCATCAGGTGCCCGTAGGCCGATCCCGGGTCGCGCTCGGTGTACTCGCGGAAGTCGGCGAAGGCGCGTTCGGTGTCGTTGGTGGCCAGGGCGTATTCGCCGCTGTTGCGCACGGCAGGGAGCGTGCGGGTCTGGGTGTTGCACCCGGCGATGTTGATCACCATGGCCAAGGCCGCGATCCCCAGTGCGCGAAAAGCTGTGCGTGTCATGCGAGAGTTCCGTTTCGGTCGTGACGCCCGGCGCATCGTCGCGGGGCAACGGTCGTGCGGCGCGATGTGTTCAGGCGGACTGTACGCGGGAGAACCGGGTGGGCGATCCGGGGGACGACCGGCTCGGCGCTGCAGGAGTGTATCGGCACGCTGCTGGCGCCGGGCTCACTCGATCTTGCCGCCGCTGGTGTCGTAGATCCACTGGTCGGCGTGTCGGGTCCAGTTCAGGACTTCGCCCGCGCCGAAGAAGAGCTTGAGTTCGCGTTCGGCCGCCTCGGGGCTGTCGGAGCCGTGGATGAGGTTGAACGAGTTGGAGACGCCGAAGTCGCCGCGGATGGTGCCGGGGCTGGCCTTGGAACCGAACGTGGCGCCCATCATGTTCCGGGCGATGGTGATGGCGCCGTTGCCGCGGATGGCCATCACCAGCACCGGGGATCCGGTCATGAAGCGGACGAGCCCGGCGTAGAACGGTTTGCTCTGGTGGGCCTCGTAGTGCGTGGCCGCGAGTTGCGGCGAGATCTGCATGAGCTTGCAGCCCACGATCTGGAGGCCCTTGTTCTCAAAGCGAGAGATGATCTGGCCCATGAGCCCGCGCTGGACGGCGTCGGGCTTGAGAATGATCAGCGTCGTTTCCATGTACCTGGACTCCAATGCAAGAAAAGATGTGATGGGGCGAGAGGGTCGCGAAGGGGGGCTTCGGCGGGGTCAAGCATAGCGCGCACGCGCCGCGCCCCGCACCGCCCGGCACGGTTGATTCGGGTGGCGCGGCCCGACACCCGCTCAGGTGTTCATGTCGTCGCTCATTGCGATGACGCCCTCGAACGCGGCCTTGGCCGCCGCCACCAGGCCGTCAATTTCGCGCGGCGTGAACGGAATCCGACCCATGGCCGTCTTGAACGCGGCCCACTTCGCCGGCTGCGCCTCCCCGTAGGTATCGAGGTAGCGATCACCCTGTCCCGGTGTGAGCCCGAGCGATTTCCGCACGGCCCGCACGATGAACCGGTTGCCGTTCTTTGACCCTTCCAGGACGTAATGCACGCCGAGCGTGTCCAGGGGACTGGCGGCGGCGATGGCGCGGACCCGCTCGATGAACGCCGCGGTCCCCGGGCTCGCGGCGACCGTCTCAGGCGCCACCCCGAAGTGCGAAAGATCTTGGCGCAGGTACGGCTCCTGGTACTGTTCCGGCGTGACGACCTGTCGGATGGGCTCGGCCCGCTCGCTCGCGCTACGCAGCGCGGTGTCGAGCTCGCGGTGCATCGTCCACATCTGCCCGAGCCATCGCGTGTATTGATCGCGCGAGATCAGCCCGCGGACCATCGCGACCTGGAACGGCTTGGTCTCGGCGAGCTTGTGCAGCGCGGCGGTTTCGTCGCGCAGGCGCGACATGACGGGCGAGGCGAGATTCGTTTCCAACCCGAGGGTGACGGGCATGTCTGGGGCTCCGCGCTGGTACGTGTGAGGACGATGGACAACTACTGGCCGGCGCACCCGCGCTCCATCACGATCCATGCCGGGATGATGAGCCAGAGCAGCCCTTTGAAGAGGAAGAAGCAGAAGCCGGCGATGCCGAGCCGGCGTCCCCATCGGCGCAAGGGGCACATCGCGGGCGCCGGCGTATCGGACGCCGGTGTAGCGGGCTCGGATGGATTCGGGTGTTTGCTATTCATGGGTTGCTCCCCACGTCTGATCATGCGGTCCGGTGCGTCGAACGATACGGCTCGCTCTATGTTTATTCGAAAAACGCCGTGAGAAAGTCAAAGAAATCCTGGCTGTTCGTGACGCCGTCGGCGTTGAAATCCGCATCGCTTGCAAACAGCGCGGTGAGGAAATCGAAGAAGTCCTGGCTGTTCACCGCGCCGTCCCCGTTGTAGTCGCCGGGCGCCGCCACCCGTACCACGAGGTTCAGGCGGGCCGGCACCCCCAGCACGTTCTCCTTGGTGTAGAACGTCGGCGATCCCGGCACGCCCTGCTGCACCGGGTGCAGCGACGAGATCATGAGGTTGAGCCGGCCCGAATCAACCGATCGGCGGAGATACGCCTGCGTCGTCGGCGCGGAAACATCGACGCTGAAGGTGAAGTCGGTTCCCTCCGGCACAGGGTTACCGGGCATGACCGTCGTGGTCGTGCCGATCGCGATCGGCTGGACTTCAAAGCCCAGGCGAACATTCCTCGAGGCGTCCACGCTCACGCCGTCCTGAAAGACGGCGGCGAAGCAGTTGCGGGCGCCCTCGGCCGGCGGCACGATCGGCGCCCCGCCGAACGGCGAGTTCTCGAAGAACGTCGCTTGCGAAAATCCATTTCGGTACCCGACCGTGTACAACTCGATCGGGCGGCCGGCGTCGGTGTCGCCCATCGCCGGATCGTCCGGCGTGATGTACGTTTGCAGCGCGTCGAACGTCGGGTCATACACAAAGAGGTCGGACTGCGAGATCCGGGCGGTCAACGTCGCTTCGATGACGCGGTAGGCCCCGACCCCGAGCCCGGCTGGTAACGCCGGGGGTGTATCGAACCCGACGAGAATCTGGGCATCCCGGTCGTCGAAGCCCGGCAGCAGGACCGTGCCGAAGACGGATGCCTCCGGCCGGGTGCCCGACGCGTCGCCGAACGCGTAGACCCAGCGGTCCAGGGTCGGGGTGGGATAATCGGCGTTGATAGACTGGGCCAGCCCGGCTTGGGCCGTGCAAAAAGAAAGCAGGCAGGCCGAGCCGAGGGGGAGTACCGCGAGAGTCGCTTGACGGCGGGACATGTGTGATCCTTTCACTTCTGGCAGATTGGTGAGTTGAGACTGCCCACCACCAAGCGTACATTGTTGAGACCAAGTCTCAATACGGTAGCGTATCCGAATGGATTTTGCTGTCAAGGTCGCAACAGTTCTTGTTTGACAGGAACGACAATGAAATTGGAAGGGTTTTCCGGCGTTGGACTGGGGCCGCGATTGCGGAGGTTCAGGTGTGGATTCACCTTGGTGGAACTGTTGGTGATCGTCGCGATCATCGGGGTGTTGATCGCGATCCTGCTTCCGGCGATGGCCAAGGCCAAGCGGTGCGTGCTGCGGGTGCGGGAGATGTCAGCGGCGCAGCAACTGATGCCGGCGTACCACGCGTATGCCGACGATGCCCGGGGGAAGGTGTTGCCGGGATTTGTGCCGTCGTCGATGGTCAACGGGGTGTCGCCGCGACAGATCGAGGTGCTGGACGAAACGGGCGCGCCGCTGCTGGGGGTTCGGGCACAGCGGTATCCGTGGCGGCTGGCGCCGTATCTCAACTACGACTTTGCGGCTCTCTACAAGGACCAGAGCGTTCTTTCGCGATACCGGGAGCGTGACGACTACCTGTACATCATCAGCCTGTCGCCGAGCCTGGGTCTGAACGCGGACTTCGTGGGCGGCAAGGCGTCGCCGGGGTATGGGTTCAATCAGACGGCGCTAAACACCTGGGGCGCCTTTTACGTCACGCGCATCGACGAGCCGCGATTGCCTTCGCAACTGATCGTGTTCGCATCCTCCCGCGGGGTGGACCCCGACAGCGTGGATCTTCCGCCGATCGAGGGGTACTACGACGTGGAATCGCCGTACTTTGTGGGGAGGCGGTGGACGGCCGAGGGGCGGTTTGACGAGAACGATGCGCCGGTCGCGACCGGGTTTGTGCATCCGCGTCATGAGGGGCGGGCGGTGACGGCGACGATCGACGGGCACGCCGAGACACTGGGTTTGAGTGAACTGAGCGACATGCGGCGCTGGTCGAACCAGGCGACGCGCGCGGATTGGTCGCTCAGCCGGCCGTAGCGTCGGGCGACGGGGACAACGGTGTCCAGCCTTCATACGCTTGGCTCATGAGCACCCCGCCACCGAACCGCGCGACAAACATCACCTGGCACCCCGGCAACATCACCCGCGCCGAGCGCTGGCAGGCGCTGCGGCCCGCTGACTCGCCGCGCGGGGGCAAGGGGGCCACGCTGTGGTTCACCGGGCTGTCGGCGTCGGGCAAGTCCACCATCGCGTGCGCGCTGGAGCAGGTGCTGGTTGGCAAGGGGATCGGGGCGTACCGGCTTGACGGGGACAACATCCGTCACGGGCTGAATAAGAACCTGGGATTCTCGGCGGCGGACCGGGCCGAGAACATCCGCCGGATCGGCGAGGTCGCCCGGCTCTTTGCCGACGCCGGCCAGGTGGCGCTGACGGCGTTCATCAGTCCGTACCGCGCGGACCGCGACGCGGCCCGAGCGATCCATGCCGCCGACGGGCTCGATTTCATCGAGGTCTACGTGAACACGCCGATCGACGTGTGCGAGGTGCGCGATCCCAAGGGGCTGTACAAGAAAGCGCGGGCGGGAGAACTCAAGGGGTTCACGGGGATCGATGACCCGTACGAGGCTCCGGAGCAGCCAGAACTGGTGCTGACTCCCGCGACGATGAGCGTCCAGGAGAGCGTCGGGGCGTGCCTGGGGATGCTGACGAGGCGCGGCGTGATCGCGGGATGAGCGGCTTATTGAGGCCACACGTTGTTCGAACCGTTCGAGTCCGGCAGCGCCTCGTCCGGATCGAGCGTCACGCGGGTCACGCGGCGCCCGCCCGTCTCGATGTCGGCCTTCCAGCGGTTCGTCCATTGCCAGATCTCCGCCGGCAGCCGCACGAGCATGGCATCACCCCGGTCAAACTCGACGCGCATCGACACGGGCATGACCATCTCGCCGAGGTTGAGCAGCGTGATGGTCGCGGTCTGCCGATCCGAGCGCTGCTCGACCGCCTCCACCGCCTGGTCGAGCGTGGTGGATTCGGTGAACCACCCGCGCCAGAACCACGCGAGGTTCGCGCCGCTGACGCCTTCCATCGTGCGGAAGAAATCCGAAGGCCGCGGCGATTTGAACGCCCAGCGCCGGATGTATTCACGGAACGCTGTATCGAAGCGCTCCGGGCCCAGCACCTGCTCGCGCAGCAGGTACAGCGCGTGGGCCGTCTTGGCGTACTCGAGGTTCCCCGACAGGCCCGGGCCGAGCAGGTCGTGCGGCGTGTCCATCGGGGGGTTCTCGGTTCGCAGGGAGCCCGCGAAACTCCGGCCCCTCTCGCCCGGCCTGGACTCGTGGAAGTACTCCATCTCCGAGTAGATGTTGATGAACGAGTTGAACCCTTCATCCATCCACGCATGCCGGCGCTCGTCGGTGTTGACGACCATCGGGAACCAGTTATGCCCGATCTCGTGCGTGGTGACGCCGAAGAGCCCGCGCTCGTCGTGGCGTTCGGAACAGAAGATGATCATCGGGTATTCCATCCCGCCGACGCGCCCGTTGACGTTGGTCGCGACGGGGTAGGGGTACTCGAACCAGCGGGCGTTGTACCCCTCGATCGCCGACTTGAGCATGCGGGTCGATTGGCTCCACAGGGGAGCGGCTTCCCTCGGGTAGACCGACTGCGCGAGCGTGCCGACGCTCCCGTTGACTCGGGCCGCGTCCCAGACGAACGCGGCGGACGATGCCCATGCGAAGGTGCGAACATGGTCGGCCCTAAAGTGCCACGTGAGCGACGCATCGGCGGCCCCCCCGGGGCGTGACGCCGGGTCGCCCACTTCGTCCGCCGATCGGATCACGACGGTCTGGGCGGACGCTCGCGCGGAAGCGAGGCGCTCGACCTGGGTCGGCGTGAGGACCTCCGATTCGTTCTGCAGCACGCCGGTCGCGGCGACGATGTGCGACCGCGGGACGGTGAGTTTCACGTCAAAGGAGCCGAAGTTGGTGTAGAACTCACCCTGACCCAGGTACGGGAGCGTGTTCCAGCCGTGCACGTCGTCGAAGACGCACACGGCGGGGAACCACTGGGCGATCTGGAAGATCTCGCCGGCCTCGGTCTTGTCGATGCCCATCCGGTCGATCCCGTATTCGGGCACCTGGAACGACCAGGCGATGTCGAAGGTGAGGGTCGGCCCGCCCGTGTGCGGGTTGGTCGCCGGGGGGAGAGGGACCGGCAGGTCGATGCGACCGACGGTGTCGTACACCGTGAGGGGCAGCGGCTCGCCGGCCGGGCCGCGCACCGACTCGACGTTTATCCCGCCGTCGAACCCGGCCTTCTTGGTGAACCTGGCGTCGGGGAGCGACGAGAGGGTCGCGAGGCTGTTGTCGCGGAAGAGGTTCTGTTCCAGGTGGATCCAGATGAAGCGGAGTTCCTGGGGAGAGTTGTTCTGGTAGGTCACGCGCGCGGTGCCGGTGATGCGGTGCGACCGCTCGTCCAGCGCGGCGTTGATGACGTAGTCGGCCCGCTGCTGCCAGTAGTCCGGTCCGGGCGAGCCGTCCGCCGCCCGGATCCGGTTCGGAGCGGCGAGATCGAGGGGCGAGAAAATCGTCTCGGGCTTCCGTGGGGCGAAGTCGCGTCGATCAAGCGACCGCGCGGCGGGCGCGGGAATAGGCCCGGCCGCCGGCGCCTCGCTGACCGGCGACGGCGCGTGGCACCCTGACTGAAGCGACGCGGATGCGGCAAGCACCGAGGCCGCGAGTCCGCGCACACGGCACATCCATTGAGCGTTCATCGGGATCTCCATGTCCGCGTGCGCCGGCCATCAAGCCGCCCAGGCGGGCACGATGATAGTGCTCCTCGATACGAACGCGAGCGGGGGACGCGTCGCGGAGCACGGGTGCGGCACCGCGCTCCCGCGCGCGGCGGCCCAGGAGTCGCACGGCGCGAAAGCGCTTATTTCTTCTTCTCGGATTCGCGGATCGCCTCGGCGGTCTTGTCAAAGAACTCGACGCACTTGGCGACGTTGGCTTCCAACTCTATTCCCTTCCCGTCTTCGTACTCGACGAAGATGCATCCCTTGAACCCCTGTGCCCGCAGCGTCCGCAGCATGGCTTCGGCGCCGCATTCGCCGGTGCCCCAGGGCTTGTCCACGCCCGCGCTGATGTCCTTGAAGTGCAGTTCGAACACCTTGCCGCCGGCCTGTTCAAGACATTTCACCGGATCGAGCCCGGAGCGCTTCCAGTGGCCGGTGTCGGCACAGAACCCCAGGCGCTTCGAGCGCCCCTTGATCGCGTCGAGCACGACGACGGGATCCCAATACCGCGAGGGCTTGGGATGATCATGGCACGCCACGCGGATGTCGAACTCGTCCGCGAGCGCTTCGACGAGGTCCCACGCATCGGGATCCGGCTCCGCGGCGATCGTCTCAAAGCCCATGTCCTTGGCGAACTGAAACGTCCGACGGGCGGCGGCCTGGTCCTTCGAGAACCCGACGACGCCGAAACTCACGGCTCGTACGCCCGCGTCATCGAGCATCCGCCTCAGGCTCGCACGCTGCGGCGCGGTCATGTCGGCGCCGACTTTGACCTCCGGGCTCTCGGGGCTGAGAGGCTGGCCGGGATAGCACTGCATGTACTTGATGTTCAGGTCGCGGGCGGCGGCGATGGCTTCGTGGGCGGTGCGGTCGCGGAAGGTCCAGGCTTGCACGCCGAGCCTGAGCCCCAGCGCCTCCGAGGCCGAGTCGTTTCGAGCGGGCTTCTCCGGCGCGGGATGGGCCGGGGCGTCCTTCCCCGGCTGGCCGGGGGATCCGGGGCGCGTCGCGGAAGGCTGCAGGGCCAACGCCGACGCGATGATGCCGGCTCCCATCAATCCCATCTGGTGAGAACGCATGACACATCTCCGAAGTGCGCCAAGGCCGGCGCCTGGCCGGGGGCGATCATGCATCGTAACGCGATCCGGCGCCCGAGGGCGAACGGGCCGGAACTACTTCGCGGGTTCGGCCGGGGGCTCGGCGCGATCGGCGTCCACCCAGAGCCGCTGCATCAGCGCCAGGAGCGTGCGGTCCGCGGTGTCTCGCTCGCTGGTGCGCTCGGCAAACGCGCGGACGCCCTCCTCGATCATCCCCTGGTCGTGACGCTGATATCCCAGGTATGCCAGGAGCAGCGCGGCATCCTTGCCCAGCAGCGTGCGCGTCGCGTGGATGTTCTCACGCATCTGCGTGGCGATCGCGTCGGCCCGCTTGTCGGTGGGCTGCAGGTGCTTGGCGTAGCGCGTTGTCATCATCTCGGGGTGCTCCTGCAGCAGCGTGTGCAGGTTCATCGCCGCGGAGAGATAGGTGCCCGCGCCGAGTTGAGCGTGGATGCGGCCCAGGCTCGCCATCGGATCTCCGGCGCGCGCCGCCAGGGCGCGCAGGAACCGGTCCTCGGCGTCGAAATATCTCCCTTCGCCCAGGAGTTTTTCGCCCGTCGCCATGTGCTGGTCGTATGCCTTGTTGTCGGTCGGCTTCTCGGGGGAGAGCCGATCGAGCAGGGGGCGGGCCGACGCCAGCGCCCTGGTGACGTCCTTGTCGATCTTCTCCAGATCGGGCTTGATGAACTCGCGGATCTGGTCGAGGGTTGGGGTGCCGCTTCCGAAGGGAGACTTGCGGTCGCTCGCATCGGTTTTTTCCGTGTCGTCGTCGCCCTTCAATCGTTCGCTGAGTTTGTCGAGTTCAAGCATCCACGCGGGCTTGGCGGCGTCGGTCGCTCCGGGGGTCGGTTCGGGCGAGTTTCGCTTGTCCGCCGGCAGCGAGTTCTTGAAGGGGTCAAGGACCGTCGAAGGGGTCTCGATGCGCGTGTCGAGCCGCGCGGCTGGTGACGACTGATCGATCAACTGTGCCACCGCAAACGGGCTCGAAAGTCCCGGGCGCGAGGCCTCGACACCGCTCAGCCCGCCGTGGCGGATTTTCAGTGTTTCCGTCGATTGATCCACGCGCCCCGGGGTGCTTCGCGGCGTGCTTGTTCCGGGCAGGGAAGGGAGCCCGGATGTGCCCGGGACCTGAGGGCGCTCGGCACTGGGTACGAGGGTCTCGGGCGCTCGCAGGGGAACCATGGTCACGCCCGTCAGTGGCGAAGCGGTGAGGGCGTACTGGCGTCCGTCCTGCTCGGTGCGGTAGCCGATGACCGAGGGCCGGAGTGAGCGCTCGGTCAGGAAGTCGCTCGTGGAGCGAAGGGCCGCGCCGGGCGAGACGCCGGAGGAACCGGCGCGGTCGGTCACCAAGGACGCCCCGGTGGCGCTGGCCGCGCCCAGGAGCGAAGGGGGCGTCTGGCCGGTGACGAGTCCGAACTGATATCGCAGGGCATCGGTCCCTTTGATACCGCTCGCGACGGCGCTTCCCGAGGAGGAGTCGCGCCGAAACTGGAACAGGTCGTTGGAGCCGAGCGAAGCGCGAAAATCGTTGGAGGCGAGGTAGCCGACGTACCCCTGGAAGGATTTTCCGCCGCCGACGTTTCCGGTCACGACGGCGTTGTTGAACCGGGTGATATTGGCGATGGAGTTGGCCTGAGAGGGATTGCGGCCGTTGGAGCCCACGCGCGGATTTCGGTCGAGCAACCGTCCGTCTCCCAGGGCGTTCTGTGCAATTGAGGGGGCGACCCCCGCCCCGCAGACGAGCAGAACCGCCGTTGCAAGCCGTTGGCAGAGGGCATGAGACGAACATTGTCCTGAAATCATGAGGGATCTCCAATCGATGAGCGATCCTCCAATCGACACTTCGCCCGCGGCAATCGAGCGGTTCGCCGGTCAGGCGCGAACGCCTTGCAACCCGCGCAATATGTGCATTGGTATACCGCCCAGCAAGCCGAAGTGAATGGAAGACGAGATCGGTTTCGGGGTGGGACCCACAAAGTTCCGGGCGTGGTACAGCGCCCGCGTGCGGAGGTGCGATAATCTGGGGCAGGGGGCGACGTTGTGAGTATCCACAGACTGGCCCAAATGAGTCAATTTTTATCCTCGAATGCAATGGAAGCAGGGCTTCCCGCAATTCAGGGAGGAACGGCGGAGTGACCATTCCCGCCCACGATTCCTCAGTTGGCGTTCCGGAACCGGCCGTGGATCCCGCGGCGGGAGCGAGGGCGGCGCGCGCGTCGGGAGCCGAGCGACTCGATCGCGAGCAGTTCGCGCGCGAGTTTGCGGCGTGTTCGCGGGCGTTGTGGAGCATCGCCGCGGCGGTCGTCGGGCAGAAATCGCGGGCCGACGATATTGTGCAGGAAGCGGCGCTGGCCGCGTTTCAGAAGATCGAAGACTTCGAACCTGGAACGAGTTTTCTGGCGTGGATGGGCAAGTTTGTGCGGTACACGGCGCTCAACGAGGTACGACGGAGAAAAATGCGGGCCGCCGCGCCGCTGGACGGGGTTGACGTGCCGGCGGGCGCCGAGGCTTGCGTAGCGACGGGAGCGAGCACCGTCTCCCGCGCCGGCGAACTGGTAGACGACCAGAGAGGATTTGATGACGACGTCGCGGGCGCCCTGGGAGAACTGGATGAGGTCGCGCGTGCGTGCCTGCTGCTTCGATCGGTCCATGACATGCCGTACAAGGACATCTCACTGCTGATGGATATCCCAGAGGGGACGGCGATGAGCCACGTGCACCGGGCGCGCAAATCCATGCGCGACCGGCTGGCGCCGCAGTTCGACGCCGGCAGCGGAAGGAGGACGGCATGAGTGCCGGCCTTCCTGGCTGGGCGGGGGGGAAACCGGACCCGAAGGGCCCGATGGTTCCCACGTCCGAAGAACTGATCGAAGCCTATTTCGATGGCCTGCTGTCGCCCGAAGAGGAGGCGGCATTCGAGCGGGCGGCGGTCGGCGACGCGAGATTGGGCGAGGTGCTGAAACTTGGGCGCGCGATCGAGGATTCACTGCGGTCGCAGTACACGCCCCCGGCGTCGATCGCGCTGAACCTGCCGCCCCCGTCGGCGGAGGAGCGGCGGCGGATCGCCGAGGCGGGGCCGATTCCCATCAGCCGCGGAACCGCGCCGGCGCGAACCTGGACGATTTCGCGACTGGTGCTGGCGGCGGCGGCGGTGCTGGTGTTCTCGTTCGCGGGGCTGTGGGCCGTGGGCGTGGTCTCTCCGTACGGGCTGCTGGGCATCACGCCCCCGGGGCTGATCTCGCCGGAGGAGGTCTTCCAGCGCAAGGTGGCAACCGGGTTCCGTCCGGACTGGGTATGCCAGACCGACGCGCAGTTCGAGGATGTGGCGAGGCAGGCCTTTGCGCAGGCGCTGCAACTTCCGAAGGACCCGGGCGTGCACGTCGTGGGCTGGTCGTACTACGAACCGATCCTGAGTGAGAAGACGCACCTGCTGCTGACCCAGGTGGACGGCAAGAACGCGATCGTGGTGATCGACTGCCAAGACAAGGCTCGGCGGCTGTCGGCGAGCACCGGCACGGGGCTCCACGTGTATTCGCGGACGTTCGACAACGTCGTGCTGTACCAGGTGAGCGAGGAAGGAACGCGGAACATCCTGCCGATGATCTACAACCCGGATCATGGCGTGAAGGGTTCGTGCGACAGCGCGAACCGGTCGGCGCCGCCCCCGAACCCGGGCGGCTGAGGCAATAATCCGGGTCATGTCACAAGCGAGTGAGTCGAATCGTCAGGAACTGGACCCGCTGCCGTTGGAAGCGCCGGTCGCGCCGCCGGTGGATGCGCCGCCGGAGCGTCCGGCGCACCGCCGGGCAGATGCGCCTGACGTGACGGCGGAGGTGGACCGGCTGATTGCGAGCGTGGGGGGGCAGCCGGGCTCGTTCCAGGCGAAGCTCATCCGCGATGCGGTCTCAACGTGCCTGAAGTTGATCCCGGACGGTCGAGACACCGGGGAACTCAAGTTGATCACGTCGGCGCTGAAGGAACTGCGGTACGCGTACCGGGTGTTTTCGCAGTTTCCGGATCCGCACAAGGTGACGATCTTCGGCTCGGCGCGCACGCCGGCGGACCACCCGGACTACGCGGCGGCGGTGACATTCTCGCGGCTGATGGGCGAGGCCGGCTGGATGGTGATCACGGGCGCCGGGGGCGGGATCATGGAAGCGGGTCACGTGGGGCCGGGGCGTGCGCGGAGTTTCGGGGTCGCGATCCGGCTGCCGTTCGAGACCACCGCCAACGACGTGATATTGGGGGACGAGAAGTTGATCTACTTCCGGTACTTCTTTACGCGCAAGTTGATGTTTTTGTCGCAGGCGGAGGCGGTGGCGCTGTTCCCGGGCGGGTTCGGGACCATGGACGAGGCGTACGAGGTGCTGACGCTGGTGCAGACCGGCAAGGCGTCGATGATCCCGATCGTGTGCTGCGAGGGGAGGCCGGCGAATGCGAAGGGTCCGACGTACTGGGAAGCGTTTGACGACTGGGTGCGGTCGCAACTGCTGACGCGCCGGTGGATCAGCGCCGAGGACCTGAGTCTGTACCACATCGCGCCGACGCCGGAGGACGCCGCGTCGCACATCGCTCGCTTCTACCGCAACTACCACTCATCGCGGTACGTGAACGACGACTTCGTGATCCGGATGAAGAAGCCGCTGAAGCAGGCGGATGTCGATCGACTGAGCGAGGAGTTCGGGGTGCTGATCAAGCCGGCGGGCGAGGCGTCCGGGCGGCCGTTTACTCCGCCCGGGGGTGAGCCGGCGCCGGTGCTGCGATCGACGGGGCGGATCGTGCAGCGCGGGCCGTACGCCGCTGAACAGGACCACTTGGATCTGCCGCGGCTGGCGTTCACGCACACGCGGCGGGGGTACGGGCGGATCCGGCAACTGATCGACCGGATCAACGAGTTGGAGACGGCGTAGGAGCGCCCGGGCGCCGGACGTACGGGGCAACGCGAAGCCGGGTTCTACGAGGGGCGGCCAAAAAAGCAGCGAGGGGCGAGCGCCCCGTGGAGGTGGGAGGACGCTCGCCCCGTCGCCGGCGTGACGACATCACGCGCGTGGTCAGTTGTTAGACGCGACGGCGATCTTTCGGGGTCGCGCCTCTTCGGACTTGGGAAGACGGAGCGTCAGCACGCCGTGCTTGATCTCGGCGGAGATCTTGTCAGCGTCGATGTCTCCGCGGACGCGGAAGGAGCGTTCGTAATCGCCGACGCCGTACTCGCGGATGAGGAAGCGGGTGGCGTCCTGCTGTCGCGGCGCGACGGCGGCGCGGACGGAGAGGATGCCGTCCTCGAAACTCACATCGACGGAATCGGCCGTGGCGCCGGGGACATCAGCCCGGAGGGTGTACTCGTGGGCGGATTCGATGATGTCAACTCCCGGCTGGAAAGTCGCGGCAGAGGTGCGAGCGCGGGTCGAGGAAGCGGCGGCGGTGGGGGCGCGCTCATCACCGGTGCACCCGCAGGATTGGCTTGCGTGATTGGTCATGTTCGGGATCTCCTGTTGGGAGGAATGGACAGACTTGGCTTGAACACGGCGATGGGCGATTCAGCCCTGGGTAACGCTGATCTTCCGCGGCTTGACCGCCGGGGCCTTGGGAAGGGTGACGGTGAGCACGCCGTTCTTGAGCGTGGCGGCGACGTTGGCGGCGTCGATCTCGGTGGCGACGCGAAGGACGCGGGTGAACTTTCCGCTGGGGCGTTCGCGGCGCACGTAGCCGGCATCGGCCGGCAGGTCGAAGGTGCGCTCGCCGCTGATCGTGAGTTGGTTGTCGGTCAGCGAGATGTCGATATCGTCGATGGTGAAGCCGGGGAGTTCTGCTTCGACATGGAAGGCGTTCTCGTCTTCCCAGGCGTTGATCGCGGGGAAGGCCCGGGCCGCGACGGCGGGGAAGCCGCCGAGAAGGGACTCGAACATCGCGTCAAAGGGAGACGCGATCCCCGCGGCGGCCGGGACGGACGGGGTGCAGCATGATGAGTTTCGACGAGCGGTCAACATGGTTCATCTCCTGGTTCAGGTTTGGTGGCAGGTTGGATCTCCGCCATCCCGGTTAGAGGTGTCGGCGAGATAGGCGGGAGCATTTCAACTGGCGTGCCAAGGTGTCAAACCGCACGCGGCGGGCCGGCGGCGGGGTTGAGATGGCGGTTTTGGCAGCGGGGGATTGCCTTGGCGGCACCCGGGTGTGGCAGGTGCTGCCACTGTGACACCTGATAAGCCCGGACGGACGCAACCCAGAAAGCCGAACTTATCGGGTATGACCATCCGTTTTCTGAGCCGGACCGCGCGAGTGGTCGGTGTGAGCGCTTGGCGGCCCGGCGCGATCGAAGGATGGCGTGGGCCATGAGACCACGCACGCCCTCCCGGCCCCGCCGCCGGCTCGCGCCGGGCGGCTCAGATGAAAAGAGCATAGTCACACCCGACTTATCCACGGGTAGAACAGCCATGCCCGAGGAGGCGAATAATGGTTGATGGGGAGTGCCGGATGCGGTACTCTGTCCGTCCCGAAGGCGGCGTTCGTACAAACTACGAACGAAGCGTCTCATGTTGCGTCGTCCGGGCAACGCCCAGAGTTGGAGTCAGCATGGCGAAGATGTTCTATACGCTCGAAGAGACCGCCGACATCCTCGGCAAGTCCGCGGGCGAAGTGAAAGCGATGGTGTCCAGCGGGCAACTCAAGGAGTTCCGCGATAAGGACAACCTGATCTTCAAGAAGGAGCAGGTGGACCTGCTGGCGCACAAGGACGACGACAGCATCCCGCTGGCCGACTCAAAGGGCGGCTCCGGGTTGACGCTGTCGCTTGAAGACTCCGGGAGCGGGTCCGGGGGCATCCAGATTGATGAAAGCCCGAAGGAGAAGTCCGGGATCAGCATCTTCGACACAGAAGACCTGGATACGGCGGATCCATCGGCGGTGACGCAGGTTTCGAGCACCGGGCAGGAACTGACGATGGAGTCGGTGGGGTCGGGCTCCGGACTGCTGGACCTCACGCGTGAAGGGGACGACACGTCGCTGGGGGCGGACCTGCTGGAAGACGTGTATCAGGGAGAAGAGGGGAGCGAAGGGGACACTCAGGCGGCGTCTGGGCTGTTTGAGACGACGTCGACGCCGAGTGATGTTTCCAGCGGCGCGGGCGCGCTGGCCGGGTCGGGGGCGATGGCGATGGTGCTCGCGGAGCCGTACGACGGGGGCGGGTCGGGGCTGGTGGGCGGGGCGGCGCTCGCCGCGGTCGCGATCCTGGTGTTCGCGATCAGCGCGGTGTTGCTGGCGTTGGTCGGGGTGCTGGATAATCCGGTCGTCAAGATGACGACGGGCAACGGGATGATGTGGCTGGGGATCGGGGCCGTGGCGATCATCGTCTTCGCGGTGGTGGGGTGGGTGATCGGCAAGAAGACGGGCTGAGCGGACGCCGAGCGAGTGCGTGACCGTCGCGGGCCGGCCCGGGCTGGCTTGCTCGCGCGCCGCTACGAGTCGCGGATGACGCGGGGCTTGATCGGCCTTGCGGGGGAGCCGACGCAGACCATCCAGGGTGGCAAGTCACCAAAGACGCTCGACCGCGCGCCGACGACGGTTCCGTCGCCGATCGTGACGCCGGGCGCGACGAAGACGTCGGCGGCGATCCAGCAACTCGACCCGATGGTGATCGGCCTGGGGACGAGCGGATGATCGCGTTGTTCGAAGTCGTGGGTCGCGCCGCAGAGGAATGAGTACTGGCTGACGGTGGAGTTGGCGCCGATCGTGATCGTGCGGACGTTGTAGCAGTCCACGTCGTCGCCGAGGCAGGCCCGCTCGTGCATCACGAGGTTCCACGGGGCCCAGACGCGGCATCGCGGATAGACGCGGGCGGAGGGGTGCAGTTTCGCGCCAAAGAGTCGAAGGAGCCAGTTGCGCCAGACGTGCAGGGGCCTGGGGGAAGGGCGAAATAGCAGCGCGCAGGTGAGACTCCAGACCAGGCGCATCAGGCGGTTGGAGGTTGGGTGAGGGCTGTCCTGCCGGGGTTTGGATTCGGCATGCGGCGGGGCGGGATGTGCTTCGCTGCCGGCGGTCGATGGAGGGGATGGTCGCGAAGCATCAGGCATGTCGCTCGCATTCTACTTAGGGGCGAGAGGGCGTGTTCGGCAGGACCGCCTCCATCACGTCACAGAAGCGGCCGCACAACTGCTCTTTGGAGAGCGATGAGTTCACCACCTGCTGCGATTTTCTGCCCATCTCCTCCAGGCGGTCCCGCGGCATCGTCACGATTTCGCGGATCACCCGGACGCACCCGTCCACGTCGCCGTGGGTCACGTGCCAGCCGATGCCGTGCTGATCGAGTATGTCGGAGACATGGCACGGCGTGGGTCCCAGCAGGAGCACGGGCCGAGCGACGGCCATGGCGCCGTAGACCTTGCAGGGGTGGACGATGCCGACGGCTTCGTTGCCCACGGTGACGAGGTGCACGTCGCCGGCGGAGAGGGAGTATCGCAGTTCGTTCATCGGTTGGTACGGCAGGCTGACGATGCTGGCGTCGGGGTGGGCGGTCATGTACTGCTCGACTTCCTTCTTGCCGATGCCGCCGCCGATGAACATGAAGACGAGTCGCGGGTCGTCCTTGAGTCGAACCGCGGCTTCGAGGAGCGTCGTGATGGGGTTGGTCGGTCCGTGGTTGCCGGAGTACATGAAGACGAACTTGTTGCGGGCGCGGTCATTGGGGGGAGCGTTTTCGTTCCGTGCGGCCGATGACTCCGCTCCGTGGAGAGGAGCGGCGGGGACCATCGTTCCGCCCAGGCCGTGCGTGGCTCGAAACGGGTTCTGCTCATGTCGCACGGGCTCGCCGTAGTCCTCCAAGGGCCAAGGGGGCATGACGTGCAGCTTTGTGGAGATGTCCATGCGCGTCAGGACTCGCTCGGCCATGAAGCGGTCGAGGGCGACGACCGCCGCGGCGTTCGTCCAGATTCGCCGGTTGATCCAGCGGAACAGGCGCACGCCGAGTGAAGACTCCTTGGCTTTGCCGAGTGCGACGACCTGATCGGGGTTCAGGTCCATGAGCCAGTAGGTGATGGGGACGCGGCGGAGGGTGCTGATTATGACCGCGACGATGGAGCACATCGGCGGGGAGGTGCTGACGAGAATGCTCCCGAGCCTAGGAGTGAACAGCCCGCGCACGAGGGCCTGGGAGAGGAACAACGCGGCGCCGAGCAGGCGAATGGGGATGGACTTTTTTCCGAAACTGGATAGGGGCAAGCGCCGGATATCGACGCCGTCGCGAGTTTCCCGCAGCGGGTACTTGTTCTTGGGGTTGTCGTACCCGCGCGCGGAGCAGATGACGCGCACCGGGTAGCCGCGACGGACCATTTCCGCGGCGGCGTCGGCGACGTGCTGCCCGACGGAGGCCGGGTCTGGGACGTAGACCTGGGAGAGCACGAGGAGGGTTCGTTTGGAGTTTGGGGCGTCGGAGGACATGGGAAGAGTCAATCATCGGCACGTATCCCGGTCAAAACCAGTGGGGATGGGGGCGGAGTTCAATGCGCGGCGGCTGGACAGTCTGGTCCGGAGGATGGGCTGCGCCGTGATTGCGCGTCCGGCGGGCGACGCCGATGTGGAAACGCGCCGCGGCGGCCGTGGCGGTAGGCTGGCGCGATCGGCGCGAAGCGCCAGGGAGGTCCGATGACACTTGCCACCAAGGGGGCCGCGCGGCGATGGGGCTCCACCGTCCGGTTCCGGTTCCACAGCAGCGTGACGAACTCGATGAAAGAGGAGATCAACGCGGCGATCGCGGACTACGAGTACTACTCGCAGGCTCGTTTCCAGTCATCGAGCGCCGCCGCCGGCACGATCACCTTCCGGCGCGATGACGAGGTCGGCGGGTGCGGGAACAGCGGGGTGGGGTTTAGTGCAGGGGGGATCACGATCCGGCTGCGCGAGAGTTGCGACAAGGGGACCGTGCTGCACGAGATGGGTCACGCGCTGGGGCTGTTTCACGAGCAGCAGCGCCCGGACCGGGAACAGTTCGTCACGTTCCATGAGAACAACGTTGACCTGACGAACTTCCCCGACGCGCTGGGAAACTTCACGAAGAAGACCGACGCCGAATGCGTGACGCACGGTTCGTACGACTACGGCTCGATCATGCACTATCCCAAGAACGCCTTTGCCAAGTCCGGGACGGTCACACTGGAATCCCCGCAGGACATCGGTCAGCGCGCGGGGTTGTCGGCCAAGGACTGGGAGACGGTGCGGCGCCTGATGCCCAGCAACGTCCATCTGCATCAACTCAACGGGAATGGCAGCGTGGGGCCGGAAGTGACCCGCTACGACTGGACGGAAGGGTGGAGCGTCGCGCGGTATTACCGCATCGGGTTCGCCGACTACCTGTTTCTACTCAAGAGCGGCAACGGGCTGATGCACATGCACCGGATGAACGGCGACGGGGTCGTGGGGCCGCAGATCCAGACCAAGAACTGGTCCGCCGGCTGGACGGTCGCGGAGTTCTTCCGGAACGGGCCGGACACGTACCTCTTTCTGCTGAAGACCGACACCGGGAACATGCAGATCCGCCGGTTCAACGGGGACGGGAAGATGGGGTCGAAGGTGGACGAAGCGAACTGGTCAAGCGGGTGGACCCGCGCCGCGTTCTACAGCGTCGGGTTTGCTGACTACGCGCTGTTCATGAAGCGCTCGGGTGAGATCCACATCCACAAGATGAGCGGCGGCAAAGTGCGCGAGCGAGTGAGCGAGCACAACCTGCCCGGGAGCGGATGGCAGATCGGTGTCCATTTCAACCAGAACCTCGGCGCCGACAACCGCATGTTCTTCTGCCGGAACGACGGCAAGGCCCGCGTGCAGCGCATCGAGTGGGACGGCAAGTTGGGCGGGGTCATCAAGTCATATGACTGGACCTCGGGGTGGACCACCGGGGTCATCTATGAGCGAGACTGGTTCACCAAGTATCTGTTCCTGCTCAAGGCATCGAATGGTGCGGTGCACGTGAACAAGATCGAGGGGGACGGCAAGATCGGGCCTCGGGTCGATGCGCGGAACTGGTCCGCCGGCTGGACGTGTGCGGCGGTGATGAACAATCAGTACCTGTTCCTGATCAAGGAGCGGGGGCGGGCGGGGATGATCTAGCGGGGTTACAGCGGGCGGGGGAGCCGAGCGCCGAAAGCCGCATCGATGCAGCGAACGGTCGGGGCCCGGGTATACCTGTCAGGAGTTGCTTGCGCCCAGATAGAAGGAGTGTCTGCATGGGAAGTTTGGGAACGGTGCGTTCAGGGTTCACGGTCGTCGAACTGCTCGCGGTTGTCGGCATGATCGGGGTTGGTGGGGCGATGACGAGCGTCGCGGTCCGCGACGCCGCGGGCGGCGCCGCGTCAGCCGCACAGCCGGAGCCCGAAGACCGGATCGAGGCGATCAAGCAGCGGCTTGACGCGATGAGGAAGCAGATCGACGAGATCGAATCGGAACTTGACGGGCTCAAGGCCAAGCGGCCCGCGCCGCTGACCGAAGCGCTGGCAAAGGCGAGGGCCTCGGCTCGGCAGCTCAAGGACGCGACCCAGATCCGCGGCATCGGGCAGGCGCTCATCATCTGGGCCAATCAGAACCAAGGCCGATACCCGCTCCCATCGGTGATCGACAAGGCGGGCACGACGGTCGCGGGCCCCGCGGAAGCGAAGGACACGACGGCGAACATATTGTCGGTGCTCATCTGGGGCGGCTTCATCTCGACGGAAATGTGCATCAGCCCGGCGGAGGCCAACGGGAACATCAAGGCGTACGAGGCCTTCGAGTTTGACAATCCCAAGACGGCGGTGCAGCCGGCGAACGCGATGTGGGACCCGGCGTTCTCGGCCGATTTCACGGGCAAGAAGCCGGGCAACGTGAGTTACGCCCATCTCCAGCCGTTCCAGGAGCGATTGAAGTATTGGGCGGACACGTTCGTGACGACCGAAGCGGTAGTGAGCAACCGCGGGCCGGAGATCGACCGGATTGACCGCGGCGCGGATGGCACGCTCACGCCCAAGCCCAAGAACGAGAACAGCCTGACCTATCTGATCCACGGCCCGCGCGACACGTGGGAGGGCAACATCGGGTTCAACGACGGGCACGTGGACTACCAGACGCGGCTGATCGGAAACCCGAAGGAGGGCTGGCCCGCGTACGTCAACAAGGAAGACAAGCAGGCGCCGGATGTTCTGTTCTTCGATGAAGCGGACGCGAAGATTCCCACGGCGAACCTGTACCTGGGGATCTTCACCAAGTCGGGTAAGTCGCTCAAGGACTGGAACGCGATCTGGGATTGAACACCTGGCGGGGGAGAACCCCGGGCCAATCGCCGCACGTGCGGAGGCCGCGCGGTGAAGGGCGCATGGATCGATAGATGACCGACCGGGCGAGTGTTACACTGCCCGCGTGATGGGCTCGTCGCGTGCGATCGTGGTGTTCGCGTTCCTGGTGGTGCTCGCCGCGCCGCTGGTGGTTCGTCAGGTCGCCCCCGCGACGGGCGCGCTGGCGAAGCCCCCGCCGGCGAACGAGCGTCAGACGCTGATCATCGTCACGCCCCACATCGAGCAGATCCGTGACGAGTTCGGGGCGGCGTTCGCGGAATGGCACGCCCGGAAGTACCCCGGCGAACCGCCGGTGTATGTGGACTGGCGAGTCCCCGGTGGCACGACGGAGATCCTTCGGTTGCTCCAGGCGGTTTATCAGGCCCAGTACGCGCGCGGGCTCGCCGAGATTGCGGTGTCCGACCCCGCCATGGCCCAGTCCAATGCCCCGCCGCTGGACAAGGTATTTCCGACGGGCTCGATCGATTTTGACCTGATGTTCGGGGGCGGGTCGTACGACCACACGCGTCTGAAGACGTCGTCGCCGCCGATGTCGGTCTGCGCCGACTTCTCCCAAGCGCAACTCGACGAATGGTTCGGCGAAAACGCCATCGGCGCCGGGCAGCTTTACCAGGACGGCCGGAAGAAATCAGGAAAGCCCGATGACTGGCAGCATTGGCTCGGGGCGGCGCTCTCGGGGTTCGGGATCGTGTACAACCGCGAACTGATCCGTGAAGCGGGCCTGAGCGAACCGGTGTACTTCGAGGATCTGTGCGACTATCGCTATTACCGCCGGGTCGCGCTCGCGGACGCGAGGCAGTCGGGATCGGTCGCGACGCTGTACGACTCGATCCTGAACGAATCGGCGAGCGCCGAGATCGAGAAGGCGCGGGAGCAGATCGCGAGGCGCGGGCTCGACGCCGGGGAGCGGGGGGATCAGGAGATCATCAGCGAACTTATCGGAGAGGCGACGGGACGTGGATGGGACCACGGGTGGCGCGTGCTGCGGGAACTGTGCGCCAACGCGCACGGGTTCGCGGCGTCGTCCACCTACCCGCCGATGGCGGTGAGCCAGGGGGAAGCGCTGGCAGGGGTCTGCATCGATTTCTACGGGCGCGGGCAGGCGCAGGCGGTGCTTGCGCTGGGCGAAGACCCCGACGGTGGGCGTGTCGGGTACATCGACCCGCCGGGGCGTGTGTTCATCGACGCGGACCCGGTCTCGATCCTGCGGGGCGGTCCCAACCCGGTGTTGGCGCGGCGCTTTGTCGAGTTCTGCATGTCGCGCCAGGGGCAAGCGCTGTGGCAGTTTCCGCCGACCGGCACGGCGGCCGGGCAGGACAATCCTCGCTACGACGTCGGCGGAGCGAGCGTGCCGTACGGCCCGCGGGCCGGCGCCCTGCGCCGCATGCCCGCGCGCCGCGACATGTACGAACCCGGGTGGAAGGAACACTTCGTCGATCGCCAGGCCGATCCGTTCCGCGCCGCGTCGCGCGCGCCGTCGCAGGGATGGCGCGACGGCATGATCGTGATGATGGGGTGCTTGGGCGTGGATACGGCCGAAGAACTCCGCGAGGCGTGGGAAGCCCTGCACCGCGCGCGGGAGAGCAGTTCGTTCCCGAAGGAGACTCTCGCCGAGATGGAATCGCTCTTTTACGCGATGCCCACGCACGCCGTGCGAAACGAGGACGGTTCCACGACGGACCTGATCTTCACGGCTTCGAACTACAAGCGCATCAGCGCGGACACGAATCGCTGGCGCGACCCGATCCGCGCTTCGGAGGCGCGGATCGCGTACACGGCGTTCTTCCGAGATCAGTACCGCAAGGTCGCCGAACTTGGACGCCGGGGCGAGCGTGGCGTGGGCGGAGACTCTCAATGACCACCCTGCGACGACCCACGCTCACCGCGATCATTGCGACCCTGGGCCCGGCGAGCGAGTCGCCCGAGATGGTTCGCAAGTTAATCCTGGGGGGCGTGAGCATCTTCCGGCTCAACTTCTCGCACGGCGATCTACCCAAGCACGCGGAGCGGCTGAAGGTCGTGCGCGCGGTGGCGCGGGAAATCGGAACGCCCGTCGCCGTGCTCGGCGACCTGCAGGGGCCCAAGATCCGAGTGGGGGTGTTGCCGCCGGACGGCGTGACGCTTGAGGCGGGGCAGGACGTGTTGTTTGACGTCACCAGCGGGGCGGCGCCGGCGGTCGCGAGCGGCGAGGCGCGGGCGGCGGTGCTCCCGTGCGAGTACGAGGCGATCGTGCGCGACGTGCAGACCGGGCATCGGGTGCTGGTGAACGATGGCGCGATCCGGCTGCTGGCCGTGGACTCTCAGCCGGACGATCCGCCGCACGCGCTGCGTTGCCGGGTGGTCGTCGGGGGGCTCGTGACAAGCCGGAAGGGGATCAACCTGCCGGATTCGAACGTGCGTGCTCCGGCGATCACGGAGCGCGACTGGGAGTGCGTGCAATGGTCCGTCCAGCATGGGCTGGATTTCCTGGCGTTGTCGTTTGTCCGGCGCGCGGAGGAAGTCGCCACGCTGCGCAAGGCTCTGGCGGGGATGTGCTCAGTTGATCCGAATGTTGAATCCATGACGGGCGAGGGCGCGATGATCCCGGTGGTCGCGAAGATCGAGAAGCCGCAGGCGGTCGCGAACATCGACGCGATCCTTGAAGTCGCCGACGCGATCATGGTGGCGCGGGGGGATCTGGGCGTGGAGATGGAACTCCCGCAGGTGCCGATCGTGCAGAAACTGCTGCTGGAAAAGTCGGACGAGTGGGGCAAGCCGTGCATCGTGGCCACGCAGATGCTCGAGACGATGATCGAGAACGCGACGCCGACGCGGGCGGAAGTGAGCGACGTGGCGCACGCGGTCTTTGATGGGGCGGACGCCGTGATGCTCTCGGGCGAGACGGCGGTGGGGAGGCACCCGCTGCTGGTGGTCGAGACGATGCGCCGGACCATCGAAGCGGCGGAAGCGCGCATGGCGGGGTCGGTGAAGGAACCGAGCCCGCCGGCCAGGCTGATCGAGTCTCGCTACCGCACCGCCGCGCTGGCGCATGGCGCGTGGCACGTCGCCCGCGACCTGGGGGCGAAACTCGTGGTGTGCTGGTCGCAGCGAGGCGGGGCGGCGCGGTACCTGTCGCAGAACGGGTTCGCGTTTCCGATCATCGCCTATTCATCCGACGAGCGCGAGACGCGGCGGATGGCGCTGCTGCGCGGCGTGACCGCCATTTACTCGCCGGTTCCCGCGGGCGGGTCGCTGGGCGCGTGGAATGAACAGGCCGACCGGGAACTGGTTGCGCGCGGGTGGGCCGCCGTGGGGGACCCGATCGTGCTGATCGCCGGGCGTCCGCTGGGACAATCCGGCGCCGCCAACACCGTCGCGGTGCATTACGTCGGCAACTCGTTCACGGGATTCCGGCAGCACGCGTAGCCGGGTTCGATTTCCGAGCCGAGGCGCGGGCTCTATCATTGCTCCAGTTCTCTCTTGAAAGGCGCGGATGAACAGGAGTCTTCCATCGGTGGCGGTGGTGGGTGCGACGGGCGCGGTCGGTCGGGAAATGCTCGCGGTGCTGGAGCAGCGTGCGTTTCCGCATGGTTCCATCAAGGCGCTGGCTTCCCCGAAGTCCGCCGGGCAGACCCTGCCGTATCGCGGCTCCGGGGTTGGGGTTGAAGCGCTCACGCCCGAGTCGCTTCGCGGCGTCGATATCGCGCTCTTCTCGGCGGGCGGGAGCATCTCCCGGCAGTTTGCCCCGGCCGCCGCGAACGCCGGGACGATCGTCATCGATAACTCATCGGCCTTCCGCATGACGCGGGGGATCCCGCTGGTCATTCCCGAGGTCAATGCGGGAGCCATGCACCTGCTCACGCAGGCGTTCCACATGGCCCGCGCGAAGGACCACGAGCCGATCGGTGGCATCATCGCCAACCCGAACTGCAGCGCGATCATCATGCTGGTGGCGCTGAACCCGCTGCGGCATGCCTTCGGCATCGAACAGGTGATCGTCTCGACGTACCAGGCGGCATCAGGCGCCGGCGCGAAGGGGATGGACGAACTCCAGGACCAGACGCGCGCCTGGGCGGCGGGGCAACCCGTGTCCCCATCATTTTTCCATGAGCCGTACGCCTTCAACCTGTTCAGCCACAACACCGCGGTCGATGCGGACACCGGCCTCAACGTGGAAGAGCAGAAGATGATCGAAGAGACGCGGAAGATCTGGGACGACGATCGGGTGCGGATCTCGCCGACGTGCATCCGCGTGCCCGTGTTGCGCGCCCATTCCGAGTCCATCCACGTCACGCTCGGCAAGCCGGCGACGGTCGCCGAGATGCGGGCGGCGCTCGAAGCCGCCCCGGGGGTGAAGGTGCTCGACGACCGGGCCAACAATCGCTTTCCAACGCCACTCAAAGCGTCGGGCGGCGATGATGTCCTCGTGGGCCGAATCCGTCCAGACCCGGCAGGTCCAGAGGAGCCTTCGACGTTCGGGGAGCAGTCGCGCGGCAAGCACCGGTCGTTCAACCTATTCGTCTGCGGCGATCAGCTTCGCAAAGGGGCCGCGCTGAACGCCGTGCAGATCGCTGAGCAGTTCGTGGTGAAGGCCTGACGGCGCGTCGCGTCTTACACCCCCGAGGAGTTGATGGCTTTCACGAGCGACTTGAGATCGCGCCGGATCGATTCCGGAAGGGACGCATCGCGCAGCGCCCGGCGGCATTCGTGTCTCAGGGACATCAACGCCTCGCCGGCGGTGGAAGCGCCGGCTCGTGCGATCTTGAGTTGGCTGGCCACATCGGCGCGGGACGCCTCTCTCAAGGCGGCCTCGATTCGCTCAGCGTTCGCGTAGTAGTCATGAGCCATGCTGTGTGCTTCCCGCGATGCAACCGGCTGTCTATGGCTTGGCATCCGGAGCGGGCTCGCCCGGGGTGGGAGCAGGAGAGGCCGCATCGCCCGGCCCGGAAACCTCCGCCGGCGCTGGCGTCGATCGCACCGGCTCCATCCTGGGATCCAGCGGCGACCAATCGATCTTGGACGCTCCCAGCAGGGTTCCGGTTGCGAAACTCAGGTCCACCAGGGCGATCTGGTAGTCCGCGAGCGCCTGGATTTCGGACGACTGGGCGTCAGCCAGCCGCGTCGCGGCATCCAGGACGTCTGTTGACGTTCGCGCCCCGGCCTCGTTCTGGCGTCGCTCGGCTTCGTAGGTGGCGGCGGCGGCGATGGCGGACTGCCGAGCCGCCAGGATTCGCTGCCACGCGGTGCGCGCCGAGTCGATCGCGCTGAGCACTTCCTGCCGGATCGAGAGCCGCCTGGCGTCCTTGGTGGATAGGCGCTGAAGACGGGAGAGGATGGCCTCCTGCACGCGGGCCTTGGCCGCTTCGTTGCCGATGGGGATACTCCCCGAGAGCCCGATCGACCAGCTTTCAAAGTTGTTAGCCCAGAGCTGCCCGTGCGACTTCGACAGCGTGGCGCCGAGTCCCTGCACGCTGTAGGAATAGTCAAGCGTAAAGAGCGGCAGCGCCTGGTTCTTTGCGAAGTTGATGCTGGAGACATCCTGCGCCAGTTGCAGTTCCAGCTCGAGCATCTCCATCCGGTTCGACACCGCCAGGTCCGCGAGGCTCGCCGCGTCGAACTCGTAGGGCACCGGCGCCGGCTGGGTGGTCGTGACGAGCCTGACAGGGGTTTCCATATCCAGCCCGGGCAGGTTCATCAGGCGCTTGAGGTCGCGCTGGATGCTCAGCACGTTGTTCTCGGCGATGATGATGGCTTCCAGCCGCTGCGCCACGCCGGCCTGCGCCCGCGTCACCTCGATCTCGGCGGCGTCGCGGGCGCGCACGCGCCGCTGCGCCTGTTCGAGCTGCGCCATCGCCAGGTCGTACTGCTGCTGACGGACGTCCAGTTCGCGCCGGGCGGCGTAGAGGCGCCAGTATGCCCGGTCGGAGGCGGCGAGTTGCCGGATGACTTCCAGCTTCGTGCGCGCTTCGGAGATCTGCTCGTTGTACGCCGCGACGCGGATCGAGTGCGAGTTGACCTCGTGCCCGGCGTTCCGCAGCAGGGGATGGCTGAGCGAGAACGTCAGGGCCGAGGAGTACGAGGAGTTGAGTGTCACGAAGGGATTGCTGGTTTCGGACGTGTTCTCGCTGAAATCGACGCTCGCCCGCCCGCCGGTGCGGAGCGGGATGTCCACCGCCCCCGAGAAGCCCAGCGAGTCCTGCTGGTTCGACGACGTTGTATTCAGTGTTGGAGAATCGTCCTCGCGATAGCGCAGGTTCGGACGGAAGACCGCCTCGAACTTGGCCTCTTCGCGCCGGAGCGACTCGCCGGCGATGAGCGGATCCACCAGCGCGACGCGCAGATCCAGGTTGTTGGCCAGCGTCGCCGCCCGAACCTCGTCCACCGCGAGGTCGTACGACTCCATCCCGTCGAACCGGCTCGGGGGGCGGCGGAGCGAGTCGTTGGACATTTGGGTCGGGGGCGGGGCGCCGACCGTCGCGTACCGGTCAAAGTCGAAGCGTTCGATGGATCGCAGGCGCTCCAGCGGGACGCGCTCGCCCCGCTCGCCGGGCAGGGGGGCGAAGGGATTCGAGCACCCGGCGACCGCCGCGGCGATCGTCGCCAGGGCACATGGTCGATGGAAGGCAGCGAGTGGTCGGCGCGGGGTACTCATAGGGGAAACAGGGTATTGGCAATCCGACCGCCGTGCTTTCGCGGTTTATGAGCCCACCGGCTCCTCGCGCCCGAGCCGGCGAGCCGCGCACAGCGCGATGGCGATGGCATCCGCGACGTCTGGCGGTTCCGGCAGGCTGGCGAGTCCGAGTTGAGCGGCTACGGCGCGCTGGATCTGCTGCTTGGAGGCGTGCCCGTGCCCCGTGAGGGATTTCTTGACCTCGGTCGCGCCGAGTTCCACCAGGTCGATCCCCGCGCGCGCGATCGCGAGCAGCATCACGCCGCGCGCGTGCCCCATGATCGCCGCGGTGGCGGGGTGCTTGTAGTGCGCGTACAACTTCTCGACCGCGGCGCGCGACGGCGCGAGCCGGTGCAGGAGCGGGGCCAGGTCGTCGTCCAGTTCGACCAGGCGCCGGGCGACCGAATCACCGGGCCGGAGCCGGATGACCCCGGCATCGACGAGTTCCAGACCCACGCCGGGGGCCTCGGATCCGCGCTGCGGGTCGATCACGTTGACGCATGCAAAGCCGGTGAACCGAAGCCCGGGATCGATGCCGATGATCCGCATCAGTATTCCTTCGCATGCGAGCGACTGGGAAGAACCGCTCACGGCGGTGGGATGTTGTAGGAGGACGCCGGGCATGAGGATGCCGGGTCGGCTTCAGAAGGGGCGGCTCGCGGAATAAAAAAGCCCCCGCCACGAGGCGGGGGCTGGGAACGTCAAGATCGAAGACTCAGGATTCGACCAGCGTGAGGATCAGCAGCCCATCGGGGGGGTGAAGAAGCAGACGATGAAGTCGAAGAAGTCCTGCGAGTTGGTGCTGCCGCTCATGTTGAAGTCGGCATTGCCGGCGAAGAAGTCGATGAGGAAGTCGAAGAAGTCCTGGGAGTTGATGCCGCCGGAGTTGTTCCAGTCGCACGGGCAGGCGTTGCCGCCCGGGCACACGTCTCCCGGATCGGAGGTGTAGGTGAAGGTGACGCTGGACCCGGAAGCAGGGGGGGCCTGCTCGCCGTTGACGCCCGAGAGGTCCACGCTGCCGGGGCCGTCCGGCGACTCGATGCCGCGGATGTAGCCGGTGCCGGCCACGCCGCCGGTGGGGGTGATCTCGGGAGCGCCCATGCCGCCGTAACGGAACTCGATGTTTCCGTTCTCGTGCAGGATGGCCTGGAAGGTGTTGGAATCGATGGAGGAGAAGTGGCAGATCTGGTTCCACTGGGCGATGAAGCGGCGATTGGGCGCCGAGCCGAGTGTCTGGGTGTAGATCGTGCCGCACCCGCCCGCCGGCGGGACGAGGAAGTCGTCGGCGGCGACGGCGAGGTAGCCGTTGGGTTCAACGGGGTGAGAGGGGATGGGCCAGGTGTTCGCGAATGTGTAGAGCGGGCCGCCCAGGGCGAGTTGTCCGTTCACGCCGACGTTGGCGGAGGAGTACACCCCGCCGTAGAAGGGGAAGTCGAACCCGATGGAGACGGCGGTGTAGTCGTCGTCACCTTGGACGAATGCGACCGGGGTGCCGGTGCCGCTGATGTCTTCGAGGGCGGTGGAGCCCATGGACAAGGCGTACTGGCCGCCGCAGGTCGTGCCGTTGCCGCCGTACGTGCCGCCGCGGCTCATGCAGTCGGCCATGGTGACTTCGATGCACTCGCCGCTGGTGAGGCAGCAGCGACCGCTGGCATCACCCACGGAGACGAAGAGGGTCTGGAGACCCGCCGCGCCGGGACCGGCGCCGCCGATCTGGATGAGGTAGTGATTCCCCACCACCGCGTTGAACGAGATCGTCGCGGCGACGTTGGCATCGTTGACGGGCGTCTGATCGCAGACGTCGTCGATGCAGTCGATCACCGACAAGGTGTTGCAGTCATTGCCGTTGTAGACGGCCATCTTCGAGTCGATGATCATGGAACTGCCGCAGGTTCCGACCGTGGCGCGGATGAGTTGTCCGGGCGTTCCCGGACCGGCGGTCCAGTCATACCACACGTCCTTTTGGATGTCCGTCGTGACGCCTGCCGCGACGCACTCGGCGTTGGTCTGTCCCTCGGAGGGGTTGGTCGTCGCGTTCGAGTTGTCAAAGATGGTCATGCCCGCGCCGGAGATGGCTTGCGCATTGAAGCACGAGTCATTGTCGGGCGGCGGATTGACGGGCGGGAGGCACAACTGCGTGTTGAAGATGTCGAGCACCACGCCGACGCAGAACGCGCGGTCGCCGACGTCCTGTTCGAGGTTGGTGTACCCGTCGCTGGCCAGGTCGCGATAGCAGACGTTGTCGGTCACGGGGGCCGTGCGCGACCAGAACCAGTTGCTTGCACCGCCCGGGGTGACGCCATCCACCGGATTCCTGACTTCGATGAAGTAGCAGGTATTGGGGTCGAGGGTCACGCCGCCCGTCAGGGTCGCCGAATACTCCGTAGTGGAACGAGAGTTCACGTCGCAGATGTCGCGGCGCGTGACGGTCATGTTGACGCCCTGCTCAAAGGTCGCGACCGGGTTGGCCGAATCGGGGGCTCCCGTGTTCGCGCCCGAACTCATGCGTGGCAGGATCCGCACGAAGAAGTGGTCATTCGCTAGCGCCGGCTCGCCGCCGCAGGCGGTGCCGTAGGTGCCCCACCAGCACAGTGTGACGGCGGTGCCGCCGGCATTGCCGGTGCGGAAATGATCCGCGACCACGTTCAAACTCGCGCCGCCGGTCCCCATCGACCCGAAACTGGTCCCGACGACACGGGGGAACTCAAGGACCTGGCAACTGTTCGCCTCATCCACGGTGCAGATGATCACAGGCTCGCCGCGCGGGACGGGACCGAGTTTCTGACCCGGCCGCAGGTATTGAACGTGCGAATCCCGGTCCGCGACCGGCTGGGGCTCGGGCCCCGACGCCAGAGTCGCCGAAACGATCGCCATGCCGGCACACATCGCCACTGTGCTCGCGCACACTCGATACACACCAACTTTCATACGAAATACCTCCTCATCTGGACGCGCCGGAGTCGCAGAATGCAACCGTCGCTTGGAGGCCCGCGAGGGGGCGCGCGTCGGACATACTCCTCCCCACGGAAATTGCTCAACTTTCTATAACTACCTGATTTCCAAGGACCTGTCAAGACCCTTGTATCAAGAAATAGAGTCATTTCCGCTCGATCGCGAAATCAATGCAACCCGGCGATCATCACGGCGCGGAGGTTCGCTACCCTGTGGCGATGCAGCCCGCGCCCGTCCCCGGTGATCCCGGCCTATGCGAACATTCTCCGAGTTTGCCACTTGGCGCGGTCGTCGATCAGGCGCGGTCTCGGATCAGCGCTGCGGAATCACTCAATGCGGTTCTCGATGTCATCGGTTCGTCATCGTGGCCCGCTTCGGCTGCCTTCGACCAACCCTTGGGCACCCCGTTCCCGCTGCGGGGGTTGCCGGTCGCCCTGAAGGACAACCTGTGTCTCGGGCCCGACCCTTCCGGCAAGGCGCGAGGGAAGACGACGTGCGCCTCACGCATGCTCGGCGACTATTACTCTCCGTACAGCGCGACCGCCGCACAGCGACTCATGGACGCGGGCGCCGTCATCGTCGCCAAGGCGAACATGGACGAGTTTGCCATGGGTTCCTCGGGGGAGAACTCGGCGTTTGGCCCGACGCTCAATCCATGGGATCGCGGGCGTGTTCCAGGCGGCTCGTCGTCGGGGTCGGCCGCGCTGGTGGCGGCGGGCGTCGTCCCGGTCGCCCTCGGTTCCGACACCGGGGGCTCGATTCGCCAACCCGCGGGATTCTGCAACCTCGTGGGCGTCAAGCCGACGTATGGCCGCGTCTCGCGCTACGGGCTGGTGGCGTACGCCTCGAGCCTTGATCAGGTCGGCACGCTTTCGAGGACGGTCGAAGAGGCGGCGCTGGTGCTGGGCATCATCAGCGGCTACGACCCCGCCGACACCACCTCGCTCGATATCCCGGTGCCGGATTTCACCCGTGACCTTGAGGTTCCGGTGCCGGAACTGGTGCTTGGCATCCCGACCGAAGCGCGCTCGGCGTCCAATCACCCCGCGGTGCGCGCGGCGCTTGAAAACGCCGCGTTCATCTACCGTTCGCTCGGCGCCACGATCGTCGAGGTGGAACTCCCTCACATCGAACACGCGATCGCGGCCTACTACATCATCGCGACCGCCGAGGCCTCATCAAACCTGGCGAGATTCGACGGCGTCCGCTACGGGAGGCGAGCGAGCCTTTCACCGGGGGAAGACCTGTTTGACCTGTACGCCCGGTCCCGGGCTGAGGGGTTCGGGGCCGAGGTGCAGCGTCGCATCATGCTGGGCACGTATGTCCTCTCCGCCGGGTATTACGACGCCTATTACAACACCGCCCTCAAGACCCGTCGGCTGATCAAGGGGGATTACGACGCCGCGTTCCGGCAAGGGGTGCACGCGATCCTCATGCCCACCTCGCCGGGGCCGGCGTTCAAGCTCGGCGAGAAGACCAGCGACCCGATGGCGATGTACCTGGAAGACATCTACACCGTCGGGGTGAACCTGGCCGGTCTTCCCGCCGTCGCGGTTCCCGCGGGGTTTGCGTCCGTGGGTGAATCCGCGATGGAAGACGCCAACCTGGGGCACGATGAGTCTCCCAAGGGCCTGTTGCTGCCGGTGGGTATTCAACTCATAGGCCCGGCGATGGGCGAGGCCGAACTGCTGCGAATCGCGCGCATGTTCGAGCGGGAGACGCGCTACGCCCAGCGTCATCCGCCGCTGTGGGTCGGCCGGGCGTAAGGCCCGGGCGTCCGCTGGCCGGGCCGCGTCGTTCAGTTTCCGTACCTCGTCAGAAGTTCCAGCACCTTGGGCTGATCCCGCTTGACCAGGAGCGAGCGTCGCAGGTAGGCGATGCCCTCGTCCCGGGCTCGCGAGTCCTGTTCATCGGTCTCGCGCCAGCGACGAAGCCAACTTACCCCCATGCCGTTGAGGGCGGGGAAGTAGTCCGGATCGAGCCTGAGCGCTTCCTCGAAATCGGTGTGCGCCTGCTCGTAGTGCTCCTGTCGCCAGTGCGCGAAGCCCAGCCGTTCCCACGCGGCGGCGGTCGGCTGCCGGCGGATCGCCTCCTGCAGCGTGTTGACCATCTCCGTGAACTTCTCGACGCGCCCCAGACTCTCGGCGAGGTTGAGCAGGAGTTCGGGCGTGAGTTCCATCGCCTCGGTCGCCTGCTGGTACTCCCGCACGGCCGCGGCGTGGTCGTCCATCGCGGCGTAGACCGCTCCGAGCTGGTACCGAGCCTCGCCGCTGCGCGGATCGAGTTTCGTGGAGCGCTGCGAGTATTCCAGCGCCTGCGGCAACTCGTCGAGTTGGTAGTACGCCCCGGCCAGACGCAGATTGGCCTGGAAATCGTTCGGCCGGATCGACAGGGCCCGCAGGTAGGCGCGGACCGCTTCGCTCAAGCGGTTCAGCAGGTGCAGCATGAGCCCGTCGTAGTACTGGGCGTCGAAGTTACGCGGCTCGAGTTCCGCCGCCCGACGATACGAACTCTCCGCCGACGCGAAGTCCCCTTCGCTTCGGTGCACGTCCGCCAGCGTCATGTGCGCCTTGGTGAGGGTGGGGTTGATCTCGATGGCGCGCGTGAGTTCCGCGATGGCTTGTTGCTTGTCCCCGGCGCGGATCGCGGACTCGGCCGACGAGACCAGCGCCGCGGCGCGGTCCGGCTGGCTGGCCATGGTGGTGTTCGATGCCTCGCTGCTCCCGCCGCGCGTCGCGCAGCCGATCAGCAATGCCGCGGCCGCGATCGAGGCGACCGCCTTCGCACCCCTACCGAATCGCCCGGCCGGTCGCCGCCCGTCGGCTCGCGGCGCCGGGTCAAACCCGCGGGATCCCGAAGTCGTCCGTGACCGTTTATTCATAGTCGGCTCAATCGTCAGGGTTCGGCCTCCGCATCGTTCACGCAGACAACAGCATATCGCCGGTACGACGCGAGGGGCAATCACGCCCCGCCGCCACACCCCGAGCGAACGCTTACTGTGTCGTATGCGAATCCTGCTGACCAACGACGACGGGCTGCGCGCGCCCGGGATCGCCGCTCTGTACGAAGCGCTCGTCGATTACCACGGCGAGTTCGGCGCACCCATCGGTGGATCCGATTCGATCGTGTGGCCCATTGCGCCGCTCACGGTGCAGTCCGCCACGAGCCACGGCGTCACCTTCCACGAACCGCTCATGATCCGCGAGGAGTACCTCTCCGGCTCCGGGCCTGATGATCAGACGCTCGGCATCGCCGTCGATGGGCGACCCGCCGACTGCGTGAAACTCGCGATCACGTCCCTGTGGCCGGAGCGATTCGGCGCCGGCTCGCGCCCGGACCTGGTCATCTCGGGGATGAACGCCGGCGCGAACGTGGGGATCAACGTCATCTACTCGGGGACGGTGGCGGCCGCGCTGGAGGCCGCGTTCCTGGGCATCCCCTCGATCGCCGTCAGCCTGCACCTGGGCCGGGGTCAGCCCCGATTCGGCGTCGCCGCCCGGCACGCGAGATACGCGATCGAGCGAGTCCTGCGTGCCTATGACGGCAGGCTCCCCGCGCAGGCGTGCATCAGCATCAACGTGCCCGTCACGAGCGACGACGCCACGCCGGACATCAAGGTCTGCGCGATGAACACGCACGGGCTGATCGATTCCTACGAGCGCCGTGTGAGCCCCGCCGGGGACGTGTATTACTGGGCATCAGGGCACGGGCTGGACTTCCGCTCGACCGACGCCGGCAGCGACGTGCAGGAACTCATGAAAGGCCGCATGACCATCACGCCCCTATGGCACGACCTGACCGACCGCAAGGCGATCGACGGACTCGCCGAGCGGTTGGCGCGAGGCTGAGAATCCGTCGCACCGCACGGGTTTCATTCATCCTTGCATGACGCGTGCCACGGCGTGGCTGCTTTGAGTCAAGCCGTGTCTTGGACTTGTCACGCTCCCTCCGCCCAAGACACGGTTTGCCGAGGACTGCAAGCCACGTTCGCATCATGGAAGCGGTGCGTTGAGTTCAGTTCGGCATCGCCGCGTCGCCGAGGACCTCGTTATCGAGCCGGAGTTTGGCCTGCGCGAAGATGTTCTTGAATGTGGGGTCGGTTTCGAGCATCAGGGCCCGTCGCACGCGGTCCTTGCTGGCGGGCGTGAAACTGTTGGTCTGCATCTCCAGGTAGATCGACCGGCGCAGCGCGGGCAGGAAGTTCGGGTCTCGCTCCAGCGCCTTGTTGTAGTGCCTGATGGCGACGTCGTAGTAGTACTTTTCTTCCCAGATGGCGCCGATGTTGTACATGGGCCTGGGGTCGGAGGGGTCCGCCTCGGCCGCGGCGTCGAACGCTTCGGCGGCCGCCAGGCCGTTGCCGGCCTTCATCTGCATCACGCCCAGGTTGAGCCACGCGCTGGGAAACTGCCGGTACGTCGCCAGCGCTTCCTGGTAGAGTTTGATCGCCTCGTCGTAGCGCTGGGCCTTGCCCGCGCGCTCGGCCCGCGAGGCCAGTTCATGCGCCTTGCGGATCTGCTCGCCCTGCGCCCCGGGCCTGGCGGAGTCCGGCAACTCGAAGGTGTCCGACTTGCTCGCGCACGCGGGCAGCATCGCGCAGGCCAGCACGACGCTGGAAACCGCGGCGAGCCGGCGCCAGCCGGCTGTGAATCGGGAGGGTGCTTGGAAAGATGTGCTCATATGTGCCCAACGGAGAATGGGGTCGAGGTCCTAGTTATCTCGCTGCCAGCGGCGGAAGGTGGCCTCCATGTTCCAGCCGATCGTGTCCGTCCCGGGGATCTTGTACCCCGGGGTGAACTTCACGCGGTACAGGTCCAGCCCAGGGATTTCCTGATCGTTGGTCACCTTGGCAAGCCACGACAGCAGCACGGTGGGGTCCTTCTCCACCACGTTGACGTTGTACTGCTTGATGACGTACCCCTTGACGTTGCGGATGTCGGCCGCGGAGCTCGGGACCACGCCGGGGAGCCCGCTCTGCTCCGCCGACGTCGTGAGCGAACTGATGACCCGCGAGTTCGGTTCGTACAACTCGCGTCGTTCCTTGCTGTACACGGACTTCACCTGTTCGACCGAGACCTTCAGGTTGTCCAGGTTGGTGCGTGCCTTGCCGAGTTGCCGGGCCGCGGCTCCCTGTGCCGCGATCACCCACACCAGGTATCCGATCGCGACCAGCAGCAGCGCCACCGCGCCAACGATCAGGTACCGCGGGCGGCTGGCGCTCTGCGACGCCGACGCCGCCATCACCAGTTCAAGCGAACTGTCGCCAGCGCCGTCTAGCGGGCTGCCCGAGTCATACTGGCTCATGGCGTCCCTCCCGTCGGCGGGCTCGCCGGCGCCGGCCAGCGCCCCTCGAAGATGTACTTGCGCCGATCTCCCACCACCGGCCCCTGGTAATCCCCGGAGGACCAGTTGATCGCCCCGGGCAGTTTCGACAGGTGGCTCTGCCAGAACTCCGCGGGGTAGTCACGCTCCACCGGATCGTTGTACGGCACCATCATCGTCAGCGTCCCCGGCACCAGCGTGCTGAGTTCGAACTGCACGATCTGTAGTTTCTCGAACTTCTCGGGGTCCGCGTTCAGAGCCGTCATCACGCGCACGATCTCCGGCAAGAGCGCCGGCTCGCGCTTCAACTTATTCATCTCTTCCCGCGCCTGCACCAGTTTTCCCTGCAGTTCGTCGAGGGCCGTCGAGGGCCGGGTCGAGATCCCCGGCACGACGTCGTCCACGGTCTTGAGGAGATCGACACGATCGGCCTTCATCTGCGCGAGTTTGTCCCCGGCGCCCCGCGTCGCCCGGTCGAGCCGATACGCCCCGAAGAACACCGCCCCCGCCAACAGCGCGATCCCAAGGGCGACCCATCGGTAGAGGGACCGATCCGCGCGCCCGGCCCGGCCGGAGAGTTGCACCAGGCCCGCCTGCGGGTTCATCGCGGGGCGCGCCGCCGGCCGATCCGGACCGGCCGCCGCGGGAGATGCTTGCGGGGCGCCCAGGTTCGGCAGCATCCTCACGCGCGACAACGTCGCGCCGATGGGATCCCGATGCGACACCACGTCCACCGTGGCGCCGGGCCACGCCTCGGCCAGCGACTGCGCCAGCGACACCGGGTCTCCGGTCGCCGAGATCGCTTCCGCGTCGGCGCCCATGCACACGATCCGGTCCGGCGTCAGCCCAAGTTGCGCGCTCCAGGCGAGCCAGTCCATTGTCAACCGCCCGATCTGGGCCGCGGACACATCCACGACCGCCTGCTCACCCGATGCATCGAGCGTGCCGGTGCCGGCGATCCGGCGTGCCCCGTGCTCCGCGGGGCTCGATGGGTGCTGCTCAAGGTCCATCAGGGCGAGCGTCCCGGCATCGCCCGATCCCGCGCTCGCCGCCGCCGCGGACGACACGCGGTGGTGCACCCGCAGTTTCATGGAGCCGGCCGCGAGGAGGTCTCCCGACGCGGACCAGGACCACAGCAGCCGCCCGCTGGGCTCGATCAGGACCGTCGCGGTCACAGGCTGGGCCGAATCGGCGACGGTCGAGTGTCCGTTGGTGGATGCATCGGGCCGGCTGCCGTCCCGCGTCGGTCTGCCCGGGTCCCACGCCGCCGCGATGGTGTGCCAGAGGCTCAGCACGGCCCCGGCATCGATTTTCAGCCGGTCCAGTTCATCAAGGAACACCCGCACCGGGGCGTCGGGGATCGAGAGAACCGCGAGTCGCCGCTTGCGCGTCGCCGGCGCGTCGCCCGCCGCCTTGGTTGTGAGTTTCGCGAGCACGCCGCGGGATCGCGACGCCTCGAACGGCGCCAGTGCCTCGATCGATCGGTCCGACCCCGGCCCCAGCGGGGCGTCCCCCAGGAGCCCGAAGGTAACGGGCGCGGCGCTGGATTCACCGGTGTACGAACTCATGCTCGTCGTCTGCTGCTGGAGGGCCGCGATGACGACGGAGGGGCTCGCATCGGGCGCGCTCAGCCACCCGCAGACGCCCCCAGTGACGTCCACGCAGACGGCGGCGAGTTCTCGCGCCGGGCCCATTTCATCCGCGACCCACGCCGCGGCGGACCGGAGCGTCTGCGTCCCCAACGCCGCGCCACGCAGCGCTGGCGTCGATCCCCCGGCGCCCATCGCGTCCTGAGCCGATGGGGACGTCCACGTGCGATCCAGGTCGGGTCCGACCAGCCGGATTCGGCGGATGTCGCCGGTCACTGGATCACGCTCGAGATAGCACACAACTCCCGTCAATACCAATCCTTTTGAAAGCCGCACCCAAATCGTCTGGCCGCCGAACTCGCACCCGGCGTCTGCCTACTTGATGTCCTTGACCGGCACTTTCGTTCCCGGGACCGGTGTACGCGGCGCCGGCTGCCGCTGATTCTGGTTCTGCCGCGCCCGTTGCTCGTTGATCTGCCGCTCAATCGCGATCCGGCGCTGCTGCCATTGCTGCTGCTCCTCCGGCGACCAGGTGTCAAACCCGACCGGGGGCTTCTGAAACTCGGCCGGGAGCGCCGAGTTGGAGGGCACGAACGTGGCGACCGCGGCGTCCGGGAACATCGTGTCCGAGCGAGGCTGCAACTTGATCTCGCGCCCCGGCGCGTCCTCGCCGTCCTTCACGACGATGTGGTCGAACGCAATCTCGACCACCTTCGTCGCGTTGTGTTTCTCCCCTTCGCGGAAGAAATGCTGGACGCCGGCTTCGTCGTTCACGATCGCCACCTTCGACGACGGACTCATGATCGTCCCCACGAACTGCCACGCGCCGCTGGTCCCTTCGCCGGGTCGGTCGCCGGTCTTTTCGTCGAGTTTTTCGGCGTCCTCGTCGGCTTTTACCGGCGGAGTGTCAACCCGGGCGACCAGCCGCTCCTTCTGCTCCACCGACCGGTTCATGGCTGCCGCCACGATCCCGATCTCGGCCGGCCCGATGGTGACTCGCGTCTGCTCGGCCGGAGCGGGCGGCAAGGGGAGCGCCGTGCCCGCGCCCTCGGCGCTGGGGGACGGGATCGGCGCCAGCACCGCCGCGGCGCCGACCGCCGCCGCGATTCCCGCGACGATCTGCGCGACTCGCACCCGGCGCCGAACGTGCTGCTTGTGAGTCATCATGGTCGTTTCTCCGAGTCGCTAAAGGATACCGGGCGCTGGACAGCCAATCGATCCCCCCGGGGCGGCTTTGTCCCGCCCCGCGGCTCGCTTTCATTGAGCGATGTTCCTAACGCACGTGTCCGTCATCGTCCGGCTTCAGATCCCGCCAGGTCAAAAACCGCGTCGCCCGCCCCATGCTCGATGGCTCCGACGCCACTTCGATCAGCCCCTGCGCCCCTTCGCGCCGGCCCGTCCCCGACAACAGCACCGTGACCTTCCACAGCGTCGGCTCCGCGGTCAGCATCATCTCCAAGCCCGTCACTTCCTCGCCGCTCAGGCCCGCGTCCGTCCCCGCTCCCCGGACATCGCCCGCGATCAGTTCCCGCTGCGACCGTCGCTGCTGGATCTCGCGGGAAAAGCGCTCCCAGGCCCCCGTCGGCGCGACGGACTGCGCCAGCGCGTCGAGCACCTCGGGGCGTGCGGTGTGGATGCTCACCCGCCCAGGCCCTTCCTTGCGAAATACCAGGCTCCTGCCCTCGTCCGTGCTGGTGATCGCGGATGCGTCGAGGATGGAGAGCATCCGCCTGGCGTACCGCGTCTCAGGCCCGTGGAGCGACTGCAGGTCTTCCAGCGCCGCCCCCTGCGCGTCCTCCAGGTACACGCGGATCGTCGATCCCGGCACCGCGAGTTCGAACGCGAGCCCGCCGTCACCCAGCCGCTCGCGCACCGATCCGCGCGTGGTCGCGAGCCAGCGGTCGATCAGTTCCTGCACCCCCATGTGCCGGTGGTGGTTGCGGTACACCTCGATCTGGCGCTCCACCGCGACGTGCGACGACCCGTGCCGCATCAGGATCAGTCCGATCGTCAGCGACGCGACCAGCGCGATCAGGATCACCAGCGGCAGGGCAAAGCCTCGCTCGCCGGGTCGGCATCGGCTCATGGGTTCCCCCCCTTCGAGTTAGTCTCGATCGCCGGCGATTTGTTTGAGGCGTTCTCGTTCCTCGTGCCGGCGCCGCGGAAGTTGTTGCCGATGACGGGCAGATCCCGCAGGCCCGGCACGCCCCCGGCGGTGCCCTGATCGTTGCCGCCGATCGGCGTGCCCGGCTCGTCCCCCCTCGTCCAGTCCACCTCGAACATCCACTTCATCCATTGCCCGGCCGTGGTCTGGAGTTCCAGCGTGAAGTACGCCGGCAGGTCCCCCTCGAAGTAAGCCGTGAAGTCGTCGAGCGTCTCGCCGCGGCGGACGCATTCCCACCGGCACGACACCAGGTTCGATGCGAGCCGAACCATCCCCGACCTGCGGGGCTCGGGCCCGAGTTGCTCCCGCAGCAAGGCGAGTTGCTCCTGCGCCGAGAGGTTCGCGCCCGAGCGAGCGATCTCGTTCCGCGCGTCCACCTCGTCCGGATCGATGGTGCGCCACCACAGCGACCACGTGCCGCCGTCGGGGCTCATCGGCTCGCCGGGACGTGCTCGCGCCGCGTCGTGGGGATCCCACTGCACCTCGAACACGCCGCGCACGCCGGGCGCCAGGGCGGTCTCTTCGTCCCCCTCCTGCTCCTGCGCGATCGATTGCAGCAGGGCGGCGGCCCCTTCCGGCGCGCCGGTGACGGCGCCGGGATCAAACCCCGCGCGGCGAACCAGGTCCGCCAGTGACGCCCCTTCGCTGTCGGAGCCCCTCGATGATCCCGATCGCGCCCGCGATGTCCCGTCCATGTCGCCGGCCGCGGCCGAGGCGCCGGACTCGCGGCGCGACCCGCGAGAGCGCGGCTCGCGCCGGCCCTGGCTTCCCTCCCGATGGGCGGACCGCCGCTCGCTCAGCGCCCGCGCATCCTCGCGGGCCAGCAGCGTCTGCTGCATCAGATCCTCGCGCGTGGGGACGGCGAAGACCGGAGCCTTGGTGAGCGTCACTTCCAGCCGCTGTGGCGTCACGAGCCGCTCGCGCCCATCGGGCCCCAGCCAGCGCATGGACGCGCCGAAGCGGCGATCCGTCTCCAGCAGCACGCGAGGCCGGCCCGCCGGCGGCTGGGTTTCCGGCGCCGCCGCTCCCTCGTCCGTCCCGGCGGTGCGATTCGCCGTTCGCGCCGCCGCCGCCGCCGCCGCGGCCGCCGCCGCCGAAGGTTGGGCCGGCGACGCCGGGGACATGATGAACCGCTTCATCGCCCGCTCCACCGCTTCCTGCGTCAGCGCCAACTCCATCCGGCTGGCATACGCCTGCTCGCTCTGTGTGTTGGAAATGCGCACCGAGCCGAAGAGCCCGATCGCCGCCAGGATCACCATCAATCCCAGGATCGACGCGAGCATCACCTCCAGGATGGTGAATCCCGCCCGCGCCCCGCGGCGTCGCCGCTGCCCAAGAGTTCGCCCGGGTTGCGTTGTCATCGGTTCCCCCCGTTCGTGCCCGGGCGCCGGGTTCGAGGGCGCCCCCCTCCACGGTCCGTCGCAGGCTCGTTGGCCGGGGTGCTGTCACCGATGGGCCCGATCCCCACGCGCGTCACCAACTCCATCATCCGGTTCGGATCGCGCGAGAGCCGGTCCATCGCGTCGGGGTTTCGAGGGGCGACGGGATCCAGCAGGCGGGTCAGCACCGCCAGCGGCTGGCCGTCGAGCGACTGGGCCGCCCCCGGCCTGGCGTCGGCCCGTTCCAGCCACACGCGCACCGTGAACAACTCGAACCGCGCCAGGTTCCGCGGGCCCGCCCGCCCGCTGCCCGGATCCGACTTCACCTTCATCTCGACCTTGTCGACGGTGTAGTCCCACGCGTACCGGCGATTGTTGTATTCGATCGGCTGGCCGCGCGTGCGCTTGAGCACGCCGTCATCGTCAAGAAACTGGATGGTCAGGCGATTGGCGACTTCGTACGCCCCGAGCCGGAGTTCGTTGTACCCGCGCTGCCCGACGGTGTACGCCATCACGCTCGCCACCGCCGACGCGACAAGCCCCAGGATCAGCACTGCGACCACCACCTCCAGCAGCGTCATGCCCCGCCGGCACAGGCGGCGCGAGCCTGCTCGCGCCGGGCCGGTCAGGGGACCGGCTGCGCGTGAACGGAGTTGTCTGCATGGCGGCTTCAACCTGGGTGATTCCTATCTCGGCCCAGCCCGGGCCGCTCCCCGCGTCGCGGCGCGACGCTCGATCTCACTCATCGATGTTCCACACACTGATGTCGTCGGACGGATCGTTCTCCTTGGGCCCCTGGCTGTAGAGCAGGTAGGGCTTGGTCGGATCGTTCGAGTTCGGCGAATAGACAAAGTCCCGCTTCCACGCGTCCTTCGACACGCTCTCCAGCGGGTTGGGCACCATCGCCTGCAGCGACACGGGGTACGACCCGTTGGAGATGAAGTACGTGTTGATCGCCGTCTTGTACTGCGACAGTTTGGCCTTGGTCGTCCCGATGCGCGCCGTCGTGCTCTGGCCCGTGAGGTTCATCACCGCGACCGTCATCAGCAGGCCGATGATCAGCAGCACCAGCATCATCTCCAGCAGCGTGAATCCGCGGGGCGCGACGGTCCTGAGTGTGTGCTTGACGTTCATGTCGAAGACTCCAGGTTCGTTGGAAGAGGGTTCGATGCAGACGTGGGATGAACTATCGAGCACGTCTTCTGATACATGCGACTTTTCCGTGCGTCGCGGACGTTACCGGGGCGTTACTTTCCGATCTTGCTCGACAGGGACAGCAAGGGCAACATGATCGACATAAGCAGCGACCCGATCATGAGGAACATGATGACGATCAGCAGCGGTTCCAGGAAGGCCAGCAGGCGCCCGGACCGCTTATCGACCTCGTCGGTCATGTCACCGGCGAGCGTGGTGAAGGCGGATTCCATGTCGCCGCTGCGCTCCGCCGCGATCAGCAGGCGCCGCGTGGCGATCGGGAACTGCTTGACTTCTTCGATGAGGGTCCGCAGCAGCCCGCCGTCGATCAGGCGCGTGCGAAGCCGCTCGAGTTGCCGCCGCAGCGTCGGGTGCGTCACCGCCTGGTTGGCGACCGCCAGAGCGTCGGCCATCGGCACGCCCGTGCGCGTCATGGCTGCCATCACGGAGAAGAACCGCGCCGACTCCTGCGCCAAGACGACCGGACCGATCAGCGGCGCGCGGCGCATGAACTGCTGGATCAACCTTCCGACCCGCGCCCGCATGATCAGCAGCAGCGCCGCGGCCGCCGCCGCCCCCAGCATCAGGTACGTCAGGTTCCGCTGCATCCACGACCCCGCCCCGATCACCAGTTTGCTGAACCACGGGAGGTCGATGTTCGCGTTCGACAGCCCCTCGCCGATCATCGGCACCACCACCGTCAACATGACCATCGCGACCACGAAACTGATCGACATCACGATCGCCGGGTAGATCATCAGCGTGGCGGCTTTCCCCTGCACCTTCAGTTGCCGCCGGGCCGTCTCGGACAACTGCTTCGCCGCGCCCGCGAGGTCGCCGGTCTTCTCGGCGCCCTGGTATACCGCGATGGTCACGTTGTCGAACCCCCCGACCGACTTGCACGCCGCCGCGAACGACGACCCCGCCGCCACCAGTTCTCGCATCCGCATGATCCTGGGCCTGGTCGGCGTCCTCACCGTCGCCGCCGTGACCTCCAGCGCTTCCACCAGCGGCACGCCGCGTGCGAGCAACTGCCCGAGTTGCTCGTTCAGCGTCGCATGATCGACCAGCGTGAGTTTCGACTCGCGTGCCGCCCACGCCGGCAGCGTCCACGACTTCAGCAAAACCTGGTTTTCCTGGCGGAGCGACTCCGCGAGCCCCGCCAGGTTGCGGGCCTGCCGAACGCCGAACCGCTTCCCCCCGGTCGGGCGCACCGCGATGAAGGCAAACGAACTTGGTCCCGCGATCCGTGCCATGGCCTCAATTCTACCTCGTGCGTCCCGCTCGAACGTGCCCGACCCGGCCCGCTCACGACCATTTACGCGGGTGTTACCGATCGTTCGGCATGACACGCCCCATTATCGCCCGTGAACCCCGCGGGGCCCCTTGCCTCCTTCCGAGCGTCCCTACTTCGCCGCCTTGTAGAACGGCATCTTGACCACTCGTGCGTCCAGCATGGCGCGACCGGTGTCGATCTGCACCGCCGACCTTTCCACCGCGTGCTCGCGCGGCACAAATCCCATCGCGATCGCGTGTCCGAGGGTCGGGCTGAGGCATCCGCTGGTGACGACGCCGATTTCCTTGTCGCCGACCTTGATTGTGTTTCCCTGGCGCGCGGTGCGCTTCCCATCGATCGCGAAACCCGCGAGGATCTTCGCCGGCCCGCCCGCGTCGCGCGTGCGCTTGAGCGCGTCCATCCCGATGAACGCCTCGCCGCGCTCGTCCGAGTCCTTGTCGAGCGAGATCGCGAAGTCCACGCCGCAGGACAGCGCGTTGATGTCCTCGCCGAGTTCATGCCCGTAGAGGGGCATCGCCGCCTCCATGCGGAGCGTGTCGCGCGCCCCCAGCCCGGCCGGCTTGATCAGCGCCCCCGCCGACTTCATGTCGATGTCCTTCAGGATCAGCCCCATCGCCATCTTCACCATGCTCGCCGGCAGGATCGCCTCGACCCCGTCCTCGCCCGTGTACCCCGTGCGCGACACGATGATTTTCATCACCAGCAGGTTCTTCACCGCGAACCGGTACCGCTTGAGCGTCGGGATCTCCTTGCTGAACCGCGAGATCAGGTCCATCACCTTGGGCCCCTGGAACGCGACCATCGCCGTCGATTCCGTCTGATCGTCGATCTTCACGGTCATGTCGTTGGAGGTGCGGACCTGCTCGAAGTGTCCCAGCAGTTTCGCGCGGTTGCTGGCATTGACGACGACGAGGAAATCATCGTCGTCCATCCGGTAGACGATGACGTCGTCTCGCACGCCGCCGTGCTCGTTGCACACCAGCGAATACCGGCACTGACCGGCCTGCATGTCGTTGATCCGGCGGGTGCAGAGTTTTTCCAGGAACCGCCGGGCATGCCGTCCGCCCACCTTCACGCGCCCCATGTGCGACACGTCGAACAGCCCGCCGCTGGTCCGCACTTGCACATGCTCAGCCTGGATTCCTCCCGCGCCCGGCTCGGCCCCGGGCGCGAGGGGGGGGGTGTAGAGCATCGGCATCTCCCACCCCGCAAAGTCCACCATCTTGCCCCCGTGATCGACGTGAAACTGGTAGAGCGGTGTGCGAAGCACTGATATCTCCTCCGGCTGCAATCGCGGGCCACACTTCTCCCCGCCGCGGCGCGATCATAGACCGATCGCCGTCTTCATCGGAGGCCCTCTGCGCGTACGCTCCATCGCGACCCGTCACCCCCGTGGAATCGCCTGACACCCAGTGCCTAACGACTACCGCCTATCTCAACGCCGTCTTACGGTCCGACCGTGATTCCCAGCCGCTCCCGAGCACGCGCGTCCGGTTGACTCCCCATCCACTTCGTTGCTACCCTTCGCCCGCTTCATGCCGCCTCTGCGGCGGTGTATTCATCGTTCGCACTGATCGGGGCATGTTTGACTCGTCGCCTCGGTTCTCTCTCGGAGACTCGCCATGCTGCCCCCAATGAGACAGTCCTACGGCCGCACTCGCCGCCGCCGTGCGCATCACGCCCTGACCGGCGCGACCCCGACGATCTGCCCCGTCAGCGGCACCTCCAAGATGCACCACCGCGCGTGCAAGGAATCCGGGTACGTCCGCCCGGGCCTGACGATCAGCGTTCCCAAACTCGGGATCGGCACCAAGAAGGGCTAACACGCCATGCGCATCGCCGTCGACGTCATGGGCGGCGACCACGCGCCCGATGCGATCGTCAAGGGTTGCATCGACGCGCTGCCGTCTCTTGACCCCGGCGACCGCCTCGTCCTGGTCGGCAACCAGCGCGATTGCGAAGAAATCCTGTCTGAACGTGGCATCAGCGACCCGCGCATCGAAATCGAGCACTGCACCGAAGTCATCGGGATGGATGAATCTCCCGTTGACGCCGTGCGCGCCAAGAAGAACTCCTCCATCGTCAAGATGGCCCTCCTGGGTTCGCACAAGGCCGACGACACCCGGCGCTGCGATGTCGTACTCTCGGCGGGCAACACCGGCGCGTGCGTCTCCGCCGCGACCATGCACATGAAGCGCCTCCGCAATGTGCACCGCCCGGGTATCGCCGTCACCATCCCCGCCTTCCACGGGCCTGTCGTCCTCTGCGACGCCGGCGCCAACCCGGAACCCCGTCCCAGCCACCTCTGGCAATACGGGCTCATGGCCGAGACTTTCGCCAAGACCGTCCTGGGGATCCCCAACCCGCGGGTCGCCCAGATGAACATCGGCTCCGAAGAAGGCAAGGGCACCGACCTCATCCAGAGCGTCAAGAACCTCTTCCGCGCGACGCCCCACCTCAACTACATCGGGTATGTCGAAGGCCGCGACCTCTTCGAGGGGGTCGCCGACGTGGTGGTCACCGACGGGTTCGTCGGCAACACGCTCCTCAAAATGGCCGAGGGGCTGGCCAAGTCCCTCTTCAAGGCGATCGGGCACGAGATCTTCACCCAGGCCCCCGACCTGGGTATGCAACTCGAACCCGTCATCAAGGAAATCTACCGCAAAAACGATTACCACGAATACGGCGGGGCCCCTCTTCTTGGGGTCAACGGCGTCTGCGTCATTGCCCACGGCTCCAGCGAAGCCCGCACCATCAAGGCCGCGATCCGCAACTGCAAGTCGTACGTGAACGCCGGCGTGAACGACGCGATCGTCCGCCGACTCGCCGAAGTCGAACACCTCTCGCATCCTGAACACGAGACGGTCTGACAAATGACAGCCCCGATTTGAATTGACCGAATTTTCGCACGAGTTTCCGTTCGATCCGAGCCTAGATCTGGTAGAATGGGCTGGATTGTCTACTGTATGTGGTATGATTTGAGAACCACAGAGTCGTCGGGCCCGTGGTCAGCGACAGGCGCTGCGGCGTGCTCGGGAGGCGCGGCTCTTGGTGCTACAATCGGGACCTTTTCAATCGCAACGAGAGATTGACGGCGGAATAGGCTCTGGAATCATCGCTCCAAGAGCCCTTGCACACACATTCGCGGCCTAATGGACTCGGCCGCTGCACACAGCCACGCTCGGCTCCGACTAGGGACGTCGGAGGCGCGCCGGTGGAAACCTCGGCCTGATGTTGCGGGCCGGAGCATCTTGGAGCCAGCGAAATGCTCGCGCACCGCGCCCCTGCCGCTCGAACAAGGAAGACCCCCGGTCGCGGGTTCACGCTGATCGAACTCCTGGTGGTCATCGCGATCATCGCGATTCTCATCGCGCTGCTATTGCCGGCGCTCGGGTCGGCGCGCGACCTGGCGCGGCAGATCAAGTGCGCGACGAACCTCAAGGGGCAAGGAACCGCCGTCACGACGTACGCCGACTCGAACAAGGACGGGCTATTGGGCAGTCCGGACACCAGCGGGAAGGACGCGCTCAACGACGTCTTTAACGGGATCGCCGTGCAGACATGGGATTTCTACGGCCCCATGGCGCAGGAAATGGGGTACGAAGGACCCAACGAGGGCAACGCGGTTCAGACGCAGCAGATGCGTGCTGACCGGTTTGATTGGTATCGGAAGAGTTTCGAGCCGATGCTCTGCCCGTCAAACAACGTGACGGCGACCGTCTTTAACGCAGGCGGTGCGCCCGCGACGGACGGGCCGATGATCGCGTACAACATGTCGACGCAGTTCACGTCGTCGACGCGTCCGTCGCCGGAAGGGACAGGGCTGTTTGCGGGGCAGAATCGACAGAACTACCGCCCGGGCCTCTCGCGGATCGGCGAGCCGCACATGAAGGTGGCGGTTTTCGAGGGGCATCGGTTCGCTCGTCGGGATCCACTGGGCGAGCCAGACTTTGATTTCGGGATACGCGCGGCGTTCGGCGGAGCGTTCGGCGGAACGGGGCCGTGGTTCAACGCAAGCCGTGAACTGGATCGTGGCTGCGCACCGGGCGAACCGTTCCGTGCGGCATTCATGGCAGGCATCGGAAACGACGCGCGGCTTTGGGGATTCCGTCATGGGTACAAGAAGGACAAATCGACCGTTACCAAGTGCTACGGTAACGTCGTGTATTTTGACGGGCATGCGAAGTTGATCAGCGACGAGGACGCGACCGATCCGGACCTGTGGTTCCCGACGGGGACGAGGCTCGGGGATCCCAGTGCGTTCTGGCAGTATGCGCGGCGAACGTGGCCCAACAAGTGTCAGAACATCAGCATCTCAGCGCCGTATGTCGTGCCGTAGGTGACTCATGAGCACTGGTCTTCAACTCCCGCCACTTCCCCGCGAGCAAATCCTCTCTGCTGCGCCGTCGAATCGTTCCCGCCGACTCCCGCCGTGGGTTCGCAGCAACAGAACAAAGGTGGCCGGGAGCGCGGTGCTGCTGCTCCTGGCGGCGCTGATTGTCTTTCGCTCGATTGGCGGTACCGACATCGTCGCAGGCACGAAGAAGCGTTCTGCCATTGATTCCGCGACCAGCAAGATGTATGAGATCCGCATTATCGAGGGTGACCGATTTCCGTGGATCAACCCGGAGACGGGCGAGCGGACGCTGTACCCGGTGGAGGCCTGCTACTGGACTCGAGACAATCGGGCGACATTGAAGCCGACGTACGTGTTCGTGAAGGCGTATGCCGGGATCAACGAGAAGACCGTTTGTCCTGATTGTGGGCGAGAGGTGCGGCAACACAATCCGATGCCGCCGGATGAGTTAATGACCGAGGCGGTTGAAGCAAGCCACGGGAAATAACACCCAATTGGGCGGATGATATAAGATATATTTATCTTCTGTGAAACCCACTCTTGGGCATGTTGTCATATCTATGGATACCAACAGCGGATGCTCGCAGCTGAGAAAGGTGGAAGCATGTCATCCGTTCTCCGTCGGCATCGTGGCGGTTGCGCTGGGTGGTAGCGCGACGCACGCGCAGTGCCCAGCGACCCATCTACACCGCACACTTGAGGATAGATATTGCACCAGGGCAAGAGTCAGCCATCACAGTGATCAGCTCCGGATCATCGGCGCTTGCTCTCGGATTCAGCAACGTCACCGTGCCGTGCCCCGAACCGATGGAGTTGACGTTTGGCGCTCCAGAGGCGATGATTGACATCAACTCAAGCGGAGGGTCGTCCGAGGCGACAGCGGCAAGTTACGACCGCGAACCGTTGCACGGCGAGATTTGGTCGGGCGAGCGGGACGACCGATCTCGGCGTGGCGACGTTCGATTTTGAAGACTCCATGATGGACGTCAACGGCGACGGGCGGTTCAACTCGCTCGATGTCACGGCGCTCAACGCGCTGCTCAACTCGACTGACCGGGACGACCTGCAATGGGACTTCAACGGCAACGGTGTCATCGGAAACGACGACGTGCAGTTGCTCGGTGATCTCATCGACAACGGGCTTGGCTCGGGTGTGTTCGGCGACGCGGACCAAGATGGCGATGCCGACTGCGACGACCTCGACGGGATCAACTCGCTGTTCGGATACGAACTGGGCGATGCGGAGTATCGGATCGAACCGGACTACGACCTTGACGGCGACACGGACGCCGAGGACCGGTGGCGGGTCTACCACCTGATCGAGCCCGGCGATTTCAATGCCGACGGCTCGATCAACAGCCAGGATTTCTTCGACTTCCTCGCGTGCGAGTCGCCTTCGTGTCCGCACGCGGACTTCAACGGTGACGGAAACGTGAATAGTCAGGACTTCTACGATTTCCTTGCGGTCTTCTATTCGCCCAACTGCTGATCTCCGGCGATCGAACGGATCCCCGCCTGACGGCGGGGTTTCTCGTTTTTTTCCGGATGCCCGAAACGGGAGAATTGCGGGGAGATATCTCGCCATCGCGGGGGGCCACTGCGGCGCAGACGCGACGAGCGTCCCAACCCGGCGGGTCGCGCTCGGTATACGGTTGTAGGAGCACGCCGCGAGGCGGGAGGGACTTTGGCGGCGCGGGGAAGAAGTCACGTGGGCATGGAGTACGACATGGCAGAGCCGAGTTCTTCGCAATCCGCTGGTTCGACGGGCGTGGCGACGGACGCCGCGGCTCATGTGCGTGAGGCGTACGACCGGCTCCGGGAGCAGATCCGCAAGGTCATCGTGGGGCAGGACGAGGTCGTCGATCAGATCCTGATCGCGATGTTCTGCCGCGGACACGCGCTGGTCGAAGGGGTCCCCGGGCTGGCCAAGACGCTTCTGATCTCCACGATCGCGCGGACGCTCAGCCTGGGATTCAGCCGGGTCCAGTTCACGCCGGACCTGATGCCCAGCGACATCACCGGGACCGAGGTCATCGAAGAGGACAAGTCCACCGGCGCGCGCGAACTTCGCTTCGTCAAGGGCCCCGTCTTCGCCAATGTGATCCTCGCGGACGAGATCAACCGCACGCCGCCGAAGACACAGGCGGCGCTGTTGGAGGCGATGCAGGAGCACCAGGTCACGGTCGGCGGGCGGCAGCACAAGTTGCCGTCGCCGTTCTTCGTGCTGGCGACGCAAAACCCGATCGAACAGGAAGGCACGTACCCACTCCCCGAAGCGCAGCTCGACCGGTTCATGTTCCAGATCCGCATCAGTTACCCCAATGCCGACGAAGAACTGGAGATTGTGCGGCGCACCACGTCCGGGGCGCGGGGCACGCCCGAGGCGGTCCTGACCGCGGCCGATATCTCGCGTGTGCAGGAACTTGTTCGCGCGGCTCCGGTGGCGGACCACGTCATCCGGTACGCGCTGCGCCTGGTTCGGGCCACGCGCGTGAGCGAGCCGATCGACGGGGACGCGGAGCGGCCCAAGATCGTCAAGGACTACATCGGATGGGGGGCCGGTCCGCGCGCCAGCGAATACCTGATCCTCGCCGCCAAGGCAAAGGCGGTGCTTGCGGGATCGACGCACGTCACGCCGGCGCACGTGCAGGCGGTGGCGAAGCCGGTGCTGCGTCATCGGATCCTGACGAACTTCAACGCCGAGGCGGACCAGGTCACGACCGATCAGATCGTCGAGGGGTTGCTGAAGTCGATGCCGGTCGAAGGCGCCAGCGTCCAGGAAAAGAAGATGATGGATGCGGTGATGCGTTGAGGATGAGCGCCCGATCGATCCTGCTGGGGGCCGGGCTGATGCTCGGCTGCGTCTCGTGCGCGAGCCGCCCCGGCGAACACTCGTGGGAGTCGGCGATGCCCCACCAATACCCGGGCTGGCTGAACGACGCGCTGGCTTCGACCACACTGGGCGGCATCGACCCGGGCATCGTTGAAGCGGCCAGCCGTGATCCGAACTATGTCGAAGCGATCCGCTCGGCCGTGCACGTGGGGAACGAGCACGAGGCGTTCAACCTCTCGTACCTGCTGCTGGGACTCGACGCCCGTTCCATGCGCCCTGAGCACTTGACGCTGGCGCGGTGGATGTACGCGGCGGATCCCGAGCACCACGCCGCGACGCTTGCGGCGATCAGTTGGTGCAGGCCGCTGGAGGAGTGCGAGGGCGAGTTGCTCCGCATGGCGTTCGACCCGCGAGGGCGGGATGTGAGCCGGGCCTGGGGCTTTGCGCGGGAACGCGCGGCCCAGTTTCTGGTGACGCGCCTGGCATTTGATGCGCCCTCACTCCCGCGCGCGGCGCCCCTGGGCGCACCCGCGATGATCCCGGCCCGCGATCCGCAAATCGAGTGCTTTCATCGCGCCCTCCGGATCGCCTACGGAGTGGATGTGCACGAGGCCGAGTTCGCGGCATTTGAACACGGACTCACTGCCGATCCCGATAGATGGTCTGCCAGCGATCATGAGACCAACGATTGCCTGACGGTCGTGGCGCGCGTCCGCGAACGGCGATAGAGCCGATCGCCATCGGCTCTGGTGGCACGTGACGAAGGGCAGATCCCGGCGGAGCGGGTGGCGCTGGACACTACTGGTTGCTCATCGCACCGCCCGGCGGAGGGGTGTTTGACGTGCCCGGCGGAATCGGCGCGGGCGGAGCGCACCGCATTCCCGCGATCCACATCCCGCCGCGTCTTACGGCCGGCGGCATCGGGGGCACGCTGGGGACGAGCCATTCTGCCACCGCCGCGATCGGACGCCAATCGCGCAGGCGGCCCGACATCGCCCCGCGCTGCTCCATCGCCGCTCCCATCGCTGTCCCCGCGCCCAGCAGTCCGAGCGCCGCGGCGATCCGCGCCACGCCGCGCCGCAGCGCGGCTCGGGCACGCGCGACGCCCACCGGGCAGTCCTGCGTCAGCACCGTTCCGTCATGCCGCTGGAAGAAGCGCACGCACACTCGCCCCTCGCCGGCGCGGGCCAGGAACGCCTCGGCCTCGGCGCGCGTCATCGCCGTGAGATTGTGCACGTTGAGATTGCACCGGGCGCAGCGCCGGGACTTCTCGTCGCCTGTCATGCCGTCCCATGGTTCGGTGCAAGGGGACGCGACCCTGATCTGATCCAGCCGGATGCTCGAGGATCCAAGTGTGCCGCTCATGTGGTCAATCCTATGAAGATGCCATTACGCCTTTTCCGCACTCCGGGCATACCGCGGCGCCCGCGTTGCCTCTGAGGTCATACCCGCAGTGCACGCACGCGCTGCGGACGAGCCGTTTGAGCGAGAGGGTCACGATGAGCGTGGCGCACAGCGACGCCGTGCCCATCAGGACGGTGTCGCGCGCCACGCCCTGAGGGATGGACACCATCAGCACGCCCAGCCCGATTCCGAGGGTTCCGGCGATCGCCCCAGCGAACCCGCGAGTCGATGTGGCGCGGGCGCGTCGATCAAAGGCTCGGCGCGGCGCCATCGCGTGGATTGCTTCCGCGGTCAGCCACGCCGCCGCCACGGGGACGATCCACATTTCCAGCGCGAGCGTCGCCCATTCGTGCAGGTAGGCCAGTCGAAGTTCGTCGTATTCCAGGTACGCCGTCACCGCCAGCAGCACGCCGTACATCATCGCCAGCACGAAGATGAACGTTCTCATGGTTGTTTCGGCGCTGGCGCCGCCCCCGGTCGGCCCGACCCGGCACTCGTTGGCGCCGGCGGCAGAATGCACACATCACCCATGAGTAAGCGCGATCCGCGGCGCACGGCCGGAGGCATCGGCGGGACCTTGGGCACGAGCCAGCCCGACACCGCCGCGATCGGTCGCCAGTCGCGCAGGCGGCCCGTCATGCCGCCCTTGCTTTCAAGCCCGGCCCCCGCGGAGGCCGCGACCGCCGTCAAGCCCAGGGCGGCGGCGACGCGTCCAACCGTGCGTCGCAGTGCCGCACGGGCCCGGGCCAGTCCGACAGGACAGTCACTGGTGAGTATCGTTCCATCCGCCCGCTGGTAGAACCGGACGCAGACCCGACCCTGGCTGGCGCTGGCGACGAGCGCGTCGGCTTGTGCGCGGGACATCGCCGAGAGATTGTGCACGTGCAGGTTGCACCTGGCGCAGTGCCGAGACCGCTCGTCACCGGACATGTCCTCCCATCGCTCGGTGCAGGGCGATGCGACTCGGATCTGCTCAAGCCGGATGACCGTGTTCGCCGCGCTGTGCATGTGGTGCCCCGGTGAGATGTTGGTCTCCCGGCGTGCCGCGCCGGTTCCATGTGTAGTGGCCGATCGACCCGAAAGTTCTCCACCGGGGCGAGAGAATTCGTGCCGGCGGTGTATGTTACAGGAACGACCCCCCCGCGCTCGTGTTCTGTACGCCGGACCGCGCGGTCCGGGGAACGGGGGGGGCTAATGAGCACCGGGCCGGATGCGATGCACCAGCGTCTGCGCCTTGACTTCCAGGCCCTTGAGTTCGGAGTCCAAGGCATCGCGGTTGGGCGCAAAGCTCATGGCGACGCGCGTGCTCACCCAGTCCTTCTTCACCAGTTCCGAGAGGCTCTTGGTGAAACTGACCATCCCCTCCGCCGTGGAACCGTTGATGATCGCGGGGATGTCGTTTTCTTCCCCTTCGCGGATCTTCTGCTGCACGATGGGGGAGTTGAGCAGCACCTCGACGGCCGGGACGACCTTCACCTCGAAGTTCTCAACGGCGGGGAGCAGTTTCTGCGCCAGAATGGCCCGCAGCGTGTTGGAGAGCGACGAGCGGATGAAGTTGTGCTCCTCTCGCGGAAAGAACTCGAGGATGCGGTTGAACGACTGCATGGTGTCGGCGGTGTGCAGGGTGGCGAAGACCAGGTGCCCGGTCTCCGCCGCCTGGATCGCCGCGAGCACCGTGTCGTGGTCGCGCATCTCGCCGATGAACACGATGTCAGGATCCTGCCGGACGACGTAGCGGAGGGCGGTCTTGTAGTCGGGCACGTCGATGCCGATCTCGCGCTGCGAGATGATGGACTTCTTGGGGGCGAAGCGGTACTCGACGGGATCCTCGATCGTGATGACGTTGCACGCTTCGCTCTTGTTGATCTGCTCGATCATCGCCGCGAGGGTGGAGGACTTGCCCGACCCGGTGATGCCGACGACGAGGATGAGCCCTTCGTTCGTGCGGGAGATGAGTTCGCTGTAGATGGGCGGGAGGTGCAGTTCCTCGTAACTGGGGATCTCCGCTTTCACGCGTCGAATGGCGGCGTTCACGTGGTTTCCCGAGCGGAACATGTTCACTCGGAACCGGTCGCCCTCATCGTTGTGCGAGGCGAAGTCCAGGTCGCCGCGTTCTTCGAACAGCCCGCGCTTCTTCTCGGGGATGATGGGATCGAGCAAGTGATCGGCCTCGTCGGCGGTGAGCGGCTCGGCGCCCACGACTCGGAGGATCCCCCCGATCCGATACACCGGAGGGATGCCCACCTTGATGTGCAGATCCGACGCGCCGTGCTTCTTCATCCCCGCGAGCAGTTTGTGAATCGTGAGGCCGCCGCTGATCATGTGGACCCCTTTGAGGAGCGCATCCGGCTGAACTCGATGCTGAAGTTTACACGGAGCATCACGGCCTCGATAACGAACGGAGTGCGAAAAGCACACCATTCAGCGCGGAAAAAGGCCCGCGGGCTTGTGCCCGCGGGCCTGGTTCACGCAGCCATCAGATGCCACTGACGCGGGGCGTCAACACGCCGCCTGCCTCACGGGCATCCTTCGAAGAACGCCACCAGGAAGTCGAAGTAGTCCTGCGAGTTCACCACGCCGTTGTGGTTGACATCGGCGGCGGGGTCGCCGGCGAAGAACGCCACCAGGAAGTCGAAGTAGTCTTGCGAGTTCACCACGCCGTCGAGGTTGAAGTCGCCGGGGCAAGCCACCAGACACGGCTGCGGCATGATGAAGCACAGTTGCACCGCACAGCACTGCACGAGCGCCTGATTGTGCACCGTGATCAGCAGGCACACCTGATCCCCAGGATTGGCGCCCGAGATCGTGATCTGCGGCGTGGTGAACACCCCGCCGGGCGGCACGTTCGGAAGCGGGAGGTAGTCCGGCGAGAACACCACGCCCGCCGGCGTCTGGGCGATCAGGAACATGTGCGACAGGATCTCGGGGCGCAGGTTCTGCCACGTGAGTTGCAGCGTGACCTGCCCCGTCGCCGGGTCGCACACCACGCTGACGTCGTTGAACTGGATGCAGTCGCACAGCGGCACATCGACGCAGAGTTGCGCATGGCAGCACTCTCGCACGTTGGCATCCGCCAGGATCACATCGAAGCAGTACGTCGACCCCGGCGCCACGCCGGTCAGCGTCGTCGTCACCGTCGTCGATGCCCCGTTGGGCAGCGGGGTGGGCAGCACGATGACGTGCGGCGAGGTGGGCGCGTTGGGCAGCAGCACGTAGTGCACCGTCACGCCGGAGTTGTTGGTGATGGTGTACGTGACGGTGTAGGTGCCGTCGGGCAGCCCGTCCGGACCGATGTGGCATCGGATGACGACATTGGTGAAGTCCACGCACGGGGCCTGGAAGCATGGGATCACCACGTCGCCGAGTTGAGACTTGTCCACGTTGGTGGTGTCGTTGTTGTAGTCGAAGAGGATGTGGTTGGACGGGCTCGAACCCAGGCGAAGCACGCCCGCCCCGCCGTAGATGTAGTCCACGGGGCCATTGAAGTGCATGGCGTCGCCGGAGACCCAGATGCGCCCGTTGGGCTCGGTGTCGTAGTCGGCCCCGCCGGCCGAGTTGGTCTGCACGCCGTAGTCACCGACCGAGAATCCGTACGCGGTCCCGTTGGCGTTGGAGTTTCCGGCGGACGGCACCCAGTTCCCGGCGACCCAGTCCATCTCGATCAGCCGCGCGTCGTGCGCGTAACTGCTGGAGTCGGTCGTCATGTTGCGTTCGGCGACCAGCATCTTGACCGGTGAATCCTGCGAGAACGAGATGTCCGACACCGGCTGCGACTTCAGATAGCCCGGATAGGGGGGCATGTTCTTCTCGAGGACCTGCGTGCCCGGGATGAACTCGCCGGCGGCGTCGAGCCGGATCGACCAGATCTGGTTCGGCGGGAGCGGGTTGGCCGCGTCGTTGACCGAACGGGAATCGTGATTCCATAGCGAGTAGTACAGCCTGTCGCCAAGGTGCCGCACCGCCCAGACTCGCTCTCCCAGCGTCGCATACGCTCCGTCGGGCTCGCCCGCTTCGTTTGCGATGACGCCCGCGACGGCCGGGGTGAGCGTGTTGGTCGCGTGGTCGTAGGCGCTCAGGAATGTGCCGTCCGAGCGGATGCGGTAGATTCGACCATCCTCGAAGTTCGACGCGAAGATCTGATCGTGCCGGCAGTCCCACGAGAGATTGCCGACGCCCGGGCCCGAGTTGGGGAGGTTCGCGAAGACCGTTGGCGCGCCCGTCCCGCTGGCGATCTTGTAGATCGTGCCCGTCGTGCTCCCGGCGAGCGTGCCGACGGGGTCATTCCCGTTGTAGATCGAGGTGTGGGCCGTGTAGAGATTCCCACGGTCGTCGAGCGTGATCCCGAAGAGGGATCCCAGGTTGCCGCGCGTCCACGCGGCGTTGTTGTAACGGAAGTTCGCCGGGTTCCAGTTCATGTCCAGCGGCGCCGCGGCGAAGTTCTTGAGGTCGAACACCGTCAGGGCGTAGAGCGAGTTGTTGGGGGGGAAGAATGTTTCCGCCGTCATCGCCATCACCTGGCCCGTGAACGACCCGTACGCGGGGTCGGCGTACTGCGGCTTGAGCCCGCAGCATTCGGGCTGTGGTCCCTGGTCTCCGCCGCACGGCTCGCCGGCGCAGTCGATCGTGAACGTCCCCGACCCGGGCGGGATCGCCGCGTTCGGGGCGTTGCCAATCTGGATGAGGTACATATGACCGCACTGCACGTCGCAGCGCACGATCGTCTGCACGCCGCAGTTATCGTCCGAGCAGCAGATCGCGTTCCCAGGCGTCAGCGGGCAGCCGCACCCGTCATACACCGCGATCTTCGTATCGGCCTGCGTCTGCCCGCATGTGCTGATCGTGATCATCCCCGTGCACCCCGCCGTCCAGCAGAACCACTCGTCGTTGAGAATGGCTAGCGTTCCGTTGGAAGCGCACGCGGCGTTGTCCTGCCCTTCCGCGCCCGTCGTCGCGTTCAAGTTGTCAAACACGAACGGGCCGAGCCCCGAAATCGCCTGGGGGGTGGCGCAACTGTCATTCCCGACGCCGCGCGGCGCGGGACCGCCGGACCCTCCGTCTCCGACCGGCGCGGCTGACTTGTTCCCGGTCGGCTGACCGGGCTTGCTCGCGTTTCCCACCTTCGCGGTCTGCGCGAGCGAACTCGCGGTACCCGATACGAGGAAACAGCCCAGAGCCGCGCACACGGCCCAACGACGTTGCTTGCCAATCATGTGTGACACTCCTCAGTGATGCGCCCCCAACGCAAAACTGTGGATCGCAGTCACGTAAAGACGAGGCAACCATCGCAATTTCTTCACAATTGCCCTGCGTTACCGTCTCGGGAACCGAACGGAAGCAGACAGGCAAAGCCCCGGCGATAGTCTGGGAAAGGTCAGGAGCCGAAATTTCGAACGCCCGCCGTACGGCGCTGCCCTACCCGACCGGCTCACAGTGCGACCGTGTTGTCCGGCGTGTGGATTAGGACTCCACCTTCGCGTCAATCAGCGTCGCTGACGGGCACGCCGTCTCTCCATTCGATGGGGCCCCGCCACGACACGCCCGCTGCTCGGTACCGCGACCAGGGGTCTTGATACTCGGGCGACGCCGGATCGCAGAATCCCGCGGGCATCCGATCGCGCAGAGCGAAGTCGATCGCCTTGGCTTCCTCCTTCATCACCACGCACGCCAGCGCGAAGCGCGAGAAGGTGTCTCGCACCGCGTCCGGGGTGGGATCAGGAAGGTCGATCAACATCGACGCCACGATCCGGCGTGGAACCACGTGTTCGTGCACCGCCCAGCGCGGAATGCCCGCCGCGCCCGATGCGCGGAGCCGCTCGGTCGCCGCGACTGACCAGTACGGGCAGCCCATGAACTTCCCAAACCGCTCGGTCACGCCCCAGAGCCAGTGCCGAATGATGCTGCGCTTGCTCTCGACGCTGAGCGGCGATGCGAGCACGATCGCGGTTTGATCCGCGATGCCGCGCAGTACGACGTCCGGCGCGGGTCGGCTTGGGCGACGAGTGCGAGGCATGGGGGACATGGAACAGGTCTAGAACTCCGCCTGCTTCGGCGCACGCGGGAACGGGATCACGTCGCGGATGTTCTGCATGCCGGTGAGGAACAGCATCGCCCGCTCGAACCCCAGCCCGAACCCGGCGTGCGGCACCGTGCCGAAGCGGCGCAGGTCGCGGTACCACCAGTATTCCTTCGCGGGGAGTTTCATCTCCTCGATGCGTGCGTCGAGCCGGTCGAGCCGTTCTTCGCGTTGCGAACCGCCGATGATCTCGCCGACGCCCGGCACGAGCACGTCCATCGCCGCGACGGTCGTCCCCGGCGCGCCGTCCGTGCCCGGATCGTTCTCACGCATGTAGAACGCCTTGATCTGCTTGGGGTAGTTCATCAGGATGACCGGACCTTTGAAGTGCTCTTCGGTCAGGAATCGCTCGTGCTCGCTCTGCAGGTCGATGCCCCATTTCACCGGGAACTCGAACTTCTTTCCGTTTGCGATCGCCTTCTCCAGAATCGAAATCGCATCGGTGTACGGCAGGCGCTTGAACGGCGTATCAAGCACGTGCTTCAGCCGCGCGAGCAGACCCTTCTCGATGCGCTCGTCGAAGAACTTCATGTCATCCGCCCGCTCGGTCAGTGCGGCGCTGATCAGGTACTTGATGAAGTCCTCGGCCAGCACCGAATCATCGTGCAGGTTCGCGAACGCGATCTCCGGCTCGATCATCCAGAACTCGGCCAGGTGCCGCGACGTGTTGCTGTTCTCCGCGCGGAACGTCGGCCCGAACGTGTACACGCGCGACAGCGCCATGCAGTACGTCTCGACGTTCAGTTGTCCCGACACGGTCAGGTGCGCCTCCTTGCCGAAGAAGTCGCCGGTGTGATCCACCTGCCCGTACGTCCACGGCGGCATGTTCGCTTTCGCCGCGAGGTCTTCGCAGTGCTTCTTCGCTTCCGCGCTCTGCGCGTCCTTCTCAATGCGCGGCAAGGGGCGCATCATGTCCAGCGTGCTCACGCGGAACATCTGTCCTGCGCCTTCGCAATCGCTCGCCGTGATGATCGGTGTGTGGACATAGAAGAACCCGCGCTCGTGGAAGAAGCGATGGATAGCCATCGCGAGGCAATGCCGCACGCGAGCGACCGCGCCGAACGTGTTGGTCCGCACGCGCAGGTGGGCAACCTCGCGCAAGTACTCGAACGAGTGCTGCTTCGGCTGGATCGGGTAGTGATCGGGATCATCGACCCACCCGACGACGCGCACCGCGCCGCCGTTGGATGCGTCCACGGCGATCTCGTTCCCCCCTTTGGGGTTCTGCACGATCGTGCCGTCGATCTCCACGGCACAGTGCGTCGTCAGTTTCGCGACTTCGCTCGCGTAGTTCGAAAGATCCCCTCGGCACACGGCCTGAATGGGATCGAAGCACGTGCCGTCATGCACCGCGACGAACGACAGCCCGCCGTCGGCTTTGCTGTCACGCCGCGTGCGAACCCACCCCTTGACCGTGACCTCCGAGCCGACCGGAGCCCTGAATGCATCGACGACACGAAGCCAAGCCATGTGATTCGCCTCCGAAAGAGCGGATGGTAGGGGAGAAGTGGGGGGCCTTGAGCCCGTCGGAAGTTGATTTCGGGCCGCGTGGCTCGAACCCTTGGGCATGAGCGAACAACGAGTCGCGCTGGTGACCGGCGCAAGCAGGGGTATCGGCAAGTCAATCGCCCTTCGACTGGCCCGCGACGGCCGGCACGTCGTCCTGGTCGCGCGGTCCGAAGGGCCCCTGGCCGATCTCAAGAGCCAGATCGAGTCCGCTGGGGGGTCCGCCTCCGTTCGGGCTGCCGACATCGCCGACGCGGCCGCCTGGGCCAAGGCCGTCGAAGAGATCGCCGATCAGCACAAGCGACTGGACATCCTTGTGAACAACGCGGGGATTACCAAGGATGGGTTGGCACTGCGCATGAGCGACGACGACTGGAACACCGTCATCCAGACGAACCTCACCTCGGCGTTCGTCGCGATCCGCGCCGCCGCCCGCGTCATGATGAAAGGGAAGTTCGGGCGCATTGTCAGCATCTCATCCACCACCGGCGTGGTGGGCAACGCCGGCCAGGCCAACTACGCCGCCGCCAAGGCCGGCCTGGCAGGCCTCTCCAAGACCATCGCCCGCGAACTGGGCTCCAAAAACATCACCTGCAACGTCGTTGCCCCCGGATTCATCGAGACCGACATGACCCGGAACCTGCCCCAGCAGATCAAGGATCACGTCTTGGGCCTCATGGCCGTCAAACGCTTCGGCACCCCCGATGACATCGCCGCAGCGGTCTCCTTCCTCTGCTCTGACGAGGCCGGATTCGTGACCGGACAGGTCATCTGCGTCGACGGCGGCATGACCATGTGCTGAGGCGACCACCGTACAACTGCAAAACATTTCCACTGGCAAGTTTTTTCAATGTGCCCGAGAACCTTCCTCCGCTCCCGTCGTAATGGACGTATCGCTCGACCTTGTACCTCGCGGTGCAGGGTCGTCGGGCTGTTCGAGTGAGGCAAGGAGGAGGTGGGGAGCGGGCGTGATCTGCAGCGCCGGCTTGGTCGGATTCGCCGGCGCGGGTCTCGCGCACGGCGTCGCGGAACGTGGTACGCTTAGCCCCTTTGTGTGCCGACGAGGGAACGGATGACCAGCCCCGTACGGGCGAGTTGTCTTCGGTAGCGGGACCACGCACTCGCGATCGTGAACGCGATCGCGGAGCGCTGAACCGTTGGGCTCGTTCGACTCTGAAACTGGATGAGAATTCCGAATGAAGGCTGACCATCAGAGTTTTCGCAAGGCGACCAGCGTGAGCCTCCTGGGGCTCACCCTCCAACTCCTGGCGGGCCTTGTCGTGCTCGGGTATTCCGTCCTGATGGTGGACCCCGCCGCGTTCAGCGCCGCGCTGTTCCTCCTGGTCGGCAGCGTTGTCTGGCTGACCCTCGCGGTCGTCTTCGATCAGCACCGCCGCGAGCGACTGGAAGCGCTCGAAGCCCGAACGATCGAGTCCAGCGGGCTGGCGGGCTCCTCCGTCTTCGAGGCCAGCGACGAACTCCGCGTCGCCGCACGCCGGCTAGCGTGGATGCACCGCGTGCTCCTGCCCGTCGTCAGCCTCGCTCTGGCGGGCATCTTCATCTTCCTGGGGTTCTGGCGGATCCGACACGCCATCCGTTCGCTCAACATCCTCAACGTGGATAACCTCCCCGCCAACCGCGGGATGATCATCGCCATCGGCATCGGCCTGGCGGTCGTCGGCTTCGTCTTCGCCCGGTACGTCTCGGGCATGGCCAAGCAGAAGGCCTGGGCGCCGCTCCGCGCCGGCGCCGCGATGACCGTCGGTGGCGCCATCATCGGCTTCGCCATGGTCCTGGGCCAGTTTGTCTGGTACGCCGGGCCTGACATCGTCTTCCGCTACACCCACCTCATCTTCCCCGGCCTGATGATCCTCGTCGGCGCCGAGTTCATCCTCAACTTCGTCCTGCTCATGTACCGCCCGCGCAAGGCGGGCGAGATCCCCCCACCGGCCTTCGAGTCCCGCATCCTCGGCTTCGTCGCCGCGCCCGACAAGATCGCCGAATCCATCGGCGAAGCCATCAACTACCAACTCGGCATCAACGTCACGGGCAGTTGGTTCTACCAACTCCTGAGTCGCTCGCTGGTCATGCTCATCGCCATCGGCGGCCTGGTCATCTGGATCATGACCTGCTTCGCCGTCGTCAAGCCAAACGAGCAGGCGCTTCGCCTCCGCAACGGCCAACTCGTCGGCGAAATCCTCAGGCCCGGACTGGTGGTCAAGTTCCCCTGGCCGTTCGAACGCATCGAGCGACAGGACGTCTCCTCGCCCCACCGCCTGGAACTCGCCGGCATGCCCGCGCTTGAAAAGAACAAGTCCTACCTCTGGACCGTCAAGCACCACGCCGAAGAAAAGAACTTCATCGTCCGGCCCTCGGGCATCACCCTGGGCGCCGAGGCGCCACTCCCCGGCATCTCCCCCTCGGCTCCCGCTGACTCGGCGTCGCCCGGCTCCGTCGCCGCCGATGTCATGCTCCTCTCCGTCGAAATCCCCGTGGTCTTCGAGATCGCCGACCTGAAGCAATACAAACTCCTGGCGCAGGACGGGATGCAGGACAAGTTGCTCGAGGCTGCCGGCCGCCGCATCGTCATGCGATACCTCGCCACGCAGCGAATCCAGGACGTGCTCGCCTCGGGACGCACGCGCATCTCCGAAACGCTCAAGAAGGACGTTCAGGACGAATACAACCGCATGAACGCGGGCGTCAACGTCCTGTTCGTCGGCATCGTCGGTGTCCACCCACCGCAGCGCACCGCCGAGTCCTTTGAAAAGGTCGTCGGCGCCGACCAGCAGAAGCAGGGCTCCATCCTCAAGGCTCAGGAAGAAGAATCGACGATGCTCTCGGAAGTCGCGGGCAGCATCGAACTCGCCGGCAAGATCGCGGCCGAGATCGACGTCCTTGAGACCATGAAGCAGCGCGGCGCCGACGCCAGCGGCCTGGAAGTGCAGAGCCTCAAGATCGATTCGCTCCTGGAACAGGCGGACGGCAAGGCGAGCATCGCCATCGCCGAGGCAAAGGCCGATCGCTGGATCAAGCACATGGGCGCCCGCGCCCAGGTCTCGCGGTACAAGTCCCAACTCGCCGCGCTCGCCGCCGGTAAGAACGTGTACCTCTCGCAGTTGTACTTTGACACCCTCCGCGACGTGCTGGGAGTCGCGCGGGTCTACATCACCCCGGACCAATCGGTCCCCGCCGAGTTCCGGCTTGACCTGCTCGAACAGATGGACAAATCCAACGTGCTGAGCCAGCCGTCGGAGAGCGATTCAAAGTAATCGGGCTGGCTCGGGACCATCGGGGGGGCGGGGGGGGAACCAGGACGTAGACGCACCGCCATCGCAGCAGGAGTTTGCGACGTGAAGAACGCAAGACGCTGGATTATCATCGGACTCGTAGTCCTCATCGTGCTCGCCTTCATGACGACCTACACCGTGAAGTTCACGGAGCAGGCGATCGTGACGACGTTCGGGGCGGCGGCGAGCAAGCCCGTCGAGAAGCCCGGCCTGAAGTTCGTCGTGCCGTACGTTCAGTCCGTGACCAAGTACGACACGCGGGTCCGATACATGGAGTCCAAGCCCGAAACGCAGCAGACCAAGGATTCCCGCCAACTCGTCATCACCGCGGGCGTCGCGTGGCAGATCAGCGACCCCAACACGTTCTATCAGAAGTTCAGCGGCCGCGGCGACAAGGCCTCCAGCCACTACAAGGCCGCCGAGGACCTGCTCAGCGCCGAACTCCGGCACGCCATGTCCGAGATCGGACAGTACAACTTCTCCGACCTGCTCACCAACACCGGTCAATCCCATTTCGATGAGTGCGAAGCCAAGATGCTCGAGCGGCTCAAGTCGGCCCTCACCGATCGCCAGGGGATCGAGCCGCTCCGCGTGATGATCGTTGGGAACGAGATGCCCGCCGACACCACCAACGAAGTCTTCCAGCGCATGCAGCAGGAGCGCAGCACGCTGGCCAACAAGGCCACCAGCGAAGGCAAGGCCATCGCGGAGACCATCCGCCAGAGCGCCACGCAGGCCGCCGCCAAGATCATGGCATTCGCCAACGCCCGCGCCGCCGACATCCGCGCTCAAGGCGATCGCGAGCAGGCCGAGTTCCTCAAGCAGCTCGCGCAGGAGCCCGACCTGGCCATCTTCCTCAAGAACCTCGACCTGCTCCGCTCCGCCTTTGCCAACAACAAGGCGACCCTCGTCATCCCCGCCGGGCCCAACGGCGGGTGGACCGGGATGGAACTCTTCAACCCCAGCGCCGGCGCGGGCCTCAACTCGGGCTGGCTCCCGCAGTGGAACTTCAACCAGTTCAACGCCAAGCCCGCCGCCACCCCGCCCGAGGATCCCAGCGCAAAGAAAGCCAGGCTCTCTCCACCCGGCGCCTCTGATCGCGTCGCCAACCAGGGGGACAACCGGTGAGCGATCACGACGACCCCATCATCCCGCCGACGCCGCCGCCCCCGGGCCGCGGCCAGTTCTCCCCCGGCTGGCGACAGCGCGCCAAGTCGATCAACCTCCGCGAGCAGGACGCCGACCACGACCCGGAATCCATGATGGATCCCGCGACGCAGTCACTCTCCGACGCCCTGCGGATCACCTACCGCATCGTCCACGTCGCCGTGCTGGCGCTCATCGTCCTCTACGCCCTTTCGGGGTTCCGCACCGTCGCGGAGGGTGAGAGCGGCATGCGCCTGCTGTTCGGCCGCATCCAGGAAAAGGACATCGCCCCGGGCTTTCGGTTCAGTTGGCCCGAACCGCTGGGCGAACTCGTCAAGGTGCGCACGGGCATCCAGGAAATCATCATCGACGACGACTTCTTCCCCGAGTTGACCCCCGAGGAAAAGAACGCCATCATAGAAAAAGGAACCTCCGGGCTCACCGACGGCGGCCGCGACAAGCTCGATCCCGAACTCGACGGGTCCAACGTCACCGGCGACGGGAACATCGGCCACACCCGCTGGGCCATCCGGTACCACCGCCAGGACGTCGAGCAGTTCGTCTCCAACATCGATCCTGATTCCGAGCGGGCCCTTGTCCGCGGCGCCGTGAAGCAGGGCATCGTGCATGCGTCGGCTGTTGTCTCCATCGACGAACTGTTTAAGGGCCAGAAGGACGCGGCCCGCGCCGGCGGCGAGTTCCGCATGGACGTCATCGCCGCCAAGGTCGCCCAGCAGACGCTCGACAGCCTCAACTCGGGCATCGTTCTGGACGTCGTGTCCATCACCGAGCGCATCCCCCCGCGGCGCACCATGCGATGGTTCACCATCGTCGATACCTCCTACACCCAGCGCCAGAACATGCGCGAAGAGGCCCTGAGCCGCGAAAACGAAATCCTCACCGATACCGCCGGCGAAGCCTGGCGCGACATCCTCCGCCAGATCGACCGGTACGAGGCGGCACTCGCCACCAAGGACGACGCCGCCGCCGGGCAGACCCTCGCGACCATCGATGATCTGCTTGCGGGCCGTCCCACGAGGATCGACGGTCGCGAGGTGTCGTACCGCGTCTACGGCAAGGTCACCAACGTCGTCAACGAAGCCATCAGCGAGAAGACCCGGCTCATCAACTCGCTCAAGGGTCAGACCGCGAGTTTCCAGGCCAAGCGCGAACTCTTCAGCAACAACCGCCGCGTGTTCCTCAACAATGAGTGGACCGACGCCTACGCCGCCTTCATCTCACGCCCCACGGTCCAGCAACTCATCCTTCCTCAGATGGGCCCCGCCGGACGCATGGTCATGACTCTTGGTGTGGACCCCGAGGTGGCCAACCGCATCATCCGCGACCTCAACCGCCGCAAGGCCGAAGAGGCCGAGGAACTCAAGAAGAAGGAAGCCGAGCGCCTCCGGTTCGAGCGCCGCCACGAACCGACAAACACGGTGGAACACTAGTGCCTCTCTCGGGGGGTCCCCGCCTGCCCGCGGACGCCCCGTCACGAAACCTGGAATCGATCATGGCGCCATCCGTATCAACATCTCCCGCGCAGCAACGCTCCCCACGCGGAGCCCGTGCCGCGGCAACCCCCGGCGCGCCAGTCGTCGTGTGCCAGCGCCTCACCAAGGTTTTCCGCGACTTCTGGCGACGCCCCCGCGTCCGCGCCGTCGACGACGTCTCCTTCGAGATCCGCCGCGGGGAGATCTTCGGCCTCCTGGGGCCCAACGGCTCCGGCAAGAGCACCACCATCAAGATGCTCCTCGGGCTCCTTCACCCCACCAGCGGACGTATCGCCGTCCTGGGCAAGCCCCCGACCGACGTCACCGTCAAGCGCCGGATCGGCTACCTCCCCGAAGAGTCCTACCTCTACCAGTTTCTCAACGCCCGCGAAACCCTCGACTACTACGGCAAGCTCTTCGAACTCGAACGCTCCGTCCGGCACAAACGCATCGACGAACTCCTCGACATGGTCGGCCTCACCGCCGTCCAGTTCCGACAGGTCCGCGAATACTCCAAGGGCATGCAGCGCCGCATCGGCATCGCCCAGGCGCTCATCAACGACCCCGAGTTCCTCATCCTCGACGAGCCGACGACCGGCCTGGATCCCATCGGCTCCCGTCAGATCAAGGACCTCATCATCACCCTGGGCAAACGTGGCAAAACCGTCCTCCTCTCCAGTCACATGCTCGCCGACGTCGAGGACTGCGTCGATCGCATGGCCATCCTCTACGGCGGCAAGATCCGCCAGGAAGGCACCTGCGACGAACTCCTCACCGCTCAGTCCCACTCCGTCATCGAGACCGACAACCTCGACGACCAGACCCTGGCGCAGATCGACGGCGTCATCCGTCAGTCCACCGGCGGCGCTTCCTCCATCATCCGCGTCTTCAAACCCCGCCAGAAACTCGAAGAACTCTTCGTCGGCATCGTCGAACGCGCCATGGCCGAACGCGCCGCGACCTCCGGGGCGGTCCACGGCGGCCAGACGGCTTCCTTCCTCCAGGCCCAGGCCCCCGATGAACCCCAGGGTGAACAACTCATCAGCGACCTCGTCAAAGGCCCCGCCGAGGATGCCGCCCGCGCCGTCGCCGACGCCGACGCGGCGCGCCGGCGCGCCGCGGACGCCGCCAAGTCCCAGGAGCCCGACGTGCTCGGCGAACTCCTCAAGTCCGACGAGCCGTCCGACGTCGATTCCCCCGCCTCCGGAGCGTCCCCCGGCGCCGGCTCCCGCCGCGCCCCCATCGCTCCCCCAAAGGACGTCGATCGCGGCGTGATCGATTCCCTCCTTGACGGCCCCGCGGGCGGCTCGGAGAAATCCACGTGAGTTCCTCGGAACGGCTCGGCAACGTCATCCGCTGGCAGCGCACGCTCGCGTTCAAAGTCGCCGCGTCCGTCGCCGTCGTTGTCCTCGCCGTCGCCGCCCTGGCTACGTACGTCGTGCAGCAGAACCGCCTCGACAAGCCGATGGTGGAGGTCCACGACACGACGCCTGCGCGTCCCGACGGCGCGCCCGCCGAGACCGAACAGGAAAAAGCCGCCCGGGAGATGGAGCGCTCCAGCAACGAGGCCGACGCCCGCTACATCAACCAGATCCTCTCGGCTCGCGCCGACTGGACCGCCGTCGCCGCCCTCATCGTCGAGGTCGCCGCCCTTGTGCTGATCCTTATCTGGCTCGGCCTGGGACTCAGCGGCCTGGGGCTCATGGGGCTCATCGCCCTCGTCGCCTGGCGCCTCAAACTCTTCCAAGGCGGCGTGGTCCAACTCGAGGAACTCCGCGTCTTCGACAAGGCCTTCCTCTTCGTCGGCGCCGCCGCCGTCCTCACCGTCTCCTTCATCGTCCTCATGGAGGTCCTCAAGATCCTCCTCTCGGCCTCCCACCCCGTCACCGCCGTCGCCCGCAACGTCGTCGCCGAAGCCCTCCGGCTCAAGATCTCCCTGGTCTTCATCGTCCTGCTGATCTTCGGGCTGGCCGCCCTCCCGGGCCTCCTCGACGCCAGTTCCCCGCTCCGCTATCGCGTCCAGGCGTTCCTCAACTACTCGACCAGCGGCACCTTCTGGCTCGTCGCCCTCCTCACCGTCTTCCTCTCCGTCGGCTCCGTCTCCTTTGAGCAGCGCGATCGCATCATCTGGCAGACGATGACCAAGCCCGTCAACGCCTGGCAATACATCCTGGGCAAGTGGCTCGGCGTCGTCGGCATCGCCGCCGTTCTCCTGCTCGTCTCCGGCTCCGGTATCTTCGTCTCCGCTGATTTCCTCTGGCGCCAAAAAGCCGTCGGCGAGGCGCAGCCCTTCATCGCCTCCGGCGGCGGGTACATGACCGAAGACCGCGAGATCCTCCAGGGCCAGGTCCTCACCGCGCGAACCGCCGTCAGGCCGACTCCGCCCCAGATCGACGACGCCGCGATTGCCGACGAACTCCAGCGACGCGTCGACGCCTTCAAGAACGCCAATCCAGACAAGATCGCCGATGTCGAGAGAATCAAGGCCGACCTCAAGGCCGAACTGGTCAAGGACCTCAAGACCCAGTACTTCGCCCTCGATCCCGGCCAGTCCGAGTTTTACGTCTTCCACGGCCTGGGCTCCGCCCGTCGAAGCACCTGGCTCTCTCCGCAGCAGTTCGCCAAGCGCACCGGACGATCTCTCCAGGAAGTCCAGACCGCCATCAAGGAAAAGCGAGTCCAGTCCCGAGTCGCCATCGCCGGGGGCGACGAGGTCCTCTTCATCGATGTCCGCCCCATCGCCCTGCGCTACAAGATCCAGTCCGGGGGCAACGACCCGCGCGCGACCGCCCGCATCTCCTTCGAGATGCCCAACCAGCCCGCCCCCATCGTCCGTGTGGTCCCCCTCAACACCACGATGGTCCTCTCCATTCCCCCCAGCGCCATCAACGACGAGGGCGTCCTGGTCGTGCGCATCACCAACGGCGATCTCAACGAGCGCACCACCAACGCCACCCCGTTTGTCTTCCCCCCCGACGGCATGGAAGTCCGCTTCTCCGTCGGGTCGTACCAGATGAACTTCGCCAGGGTCATCCTCGTGCTCTGGCTCAAACTCGCCTTCCTCGCCATGGCCGCCATCGCCGCCGCGACGTTCCTGAGCTTTCCAGTGGCATCGATGATGGCCTTCGGCATCCTCTTCATCGCCGAGACCGCCGGGTACCTCACCGAGTCCCTCGACCGCTACGACGCCGCCGAGGGCGGCCATCTCAACATCTTCCGCCTCATCGTCAAGATCATCGCCGTCCCCATCGCTTCCATCTTCCGCTACTACTCCGAGATCAACCCGATCGAGAACCTCTCCGACGGCCGGCTCGTCCCCTGGACCACGCTCGCCTGGGCCGGCATCATCATGACCGGCGCCTGCGTCGTCCTCTACGCCATCGGCGTCGCGGTCTTCCGAAAGCGCGAACTCGCGACCTACTCCGGTCAGTAACACCAGTATCGTCACCCGCCATGGAGTCCCCATGCGACGCGAACGGCTCGTTCAACTCGGCGCCCTCGGTTCCATGCTCGGGTGCATGCTCGGCTCCATCGTCCTCACCACCAACCTCTCCGCCTCCGCGGGACGCCACCGGCTCGTCTTCACCGATCGCGCCGAAGAGGGTGATCCACCCGAAGTCGCCCTGGGTATCGCCATGGGCGCCTTCCGCGGCTTGTTCGTCAACATCCTCTGGATGCGCGCCAACGACCGCAAGGACGAAGGCCGCTTCTACGACGCCGTCGATATCGCCAGGACCATCACCAAACTCCAGCCCCGCTTCCCCCGCGTCTGGGCCTTCCACGCCTGGAATCTCGCCTACAACATCTCCGTCACCACCAGCACGCCCCAGGAACGCTGGAACTGGGTCAACCAGGGCATCCGTCTGCTCCGGGATGAAGGAATTCCCGCCAACCCCAACGACCTGCTCCTCCACAAGGAACTGGGCTGGATCTACCTCCACAAGATCCAGGGGTACATGGACGATGCCAACCAGTTCTACAAACGCCAGTTCGCCAAGGAATGGTCGATCGTGCTGGGCGCTCCTCCCCGTCGCACGAAGGATTTCCTGAGCACCGAGGCCCGGCTCAAGCAGCTCAAAGACTGGCTGCAGCCCGTGCTCGAGGCCCCCGACACCCTCGACGCCGTCTATGAAAAGGAGTCCACCGCTCGCGCGTATGTTGATCGCATGAAAACGGAGGGCGGGCTGGACCTGACCGGGCCCCTCTTCGACGACCGGGGCCAAGGCCCCGGCGAGCAGATGCTCCTCCTGGTCGAACACGCCAAGCGGCTCTCGCGCATGCCCGCCACGCTCCAGCAGCAGGTCAAGTTCGACGCACGCGACATCGCCGTCATGCGCATCTTCGGCACCAAGGAACTCAACCCCGGCCGCAACCTCGTCATCGCCTACACGCGCAAGAAGATCCTCCGCGACAAGTACCACATGAGCCCGCAGATCATGGTCCGCACCATGGACCGCTTCGGCCCGCTCGACTGGCGCCACCCCGCCTCCCACGCCCTGTACTGGTCCGACAAGGGGACCACCGAGGCCCTCTCGCGCATCTCCGAGGAAAACCGCCGCGACTTTGACTTCCTCAACGCCGACCGCCAGACTCTCCACGCCATCCAGGAACTCTTCCGGACCGGCGACATGGTCTTCGACGTGACCAACCCGAACGAGTATCTCACGATGCCGAGCGTCGATTTCATCCCCGCCTACGAGAAGGCCATGGACTTCTACCGGGAGCGCGGGTTCATCTACGACAGCAAGGGACGCCAGTTCAACGCCGAGGACACCGCCAAGCGCATCTACACCTCGTACTCCGCCGGGTACGAGAACTTCATGAAGGATGCCGTGCGCTACCTGTACCGCCGAGGCGACATGAAGCGCGCGCAGGAGTATTTCGAAAAGGTCCGCGACTACAACAAGATGAACGTCAACAACCCGGGCCGCGCCGAAGGGTTCGCCATGACCCTCAAGGAGTTTGTCGATAACGAGATCGCCGCCGACGACCGCATCGGCGTCCCCGACGTCGCCAAGACCGAGATCATGGGCGCCCTCCAGTCCGCCTACGGCATCGGCCTGCTCAACGGCGACTCCGACCGCTTCCGAAGCGAAATGAACTACGCCCGTGATTTCCACGAGGCGTACATGAAAAAGCAACTTACCAACGTCGCCGTCAATCAAGGCGAGCAGGGTCGCATGGAGATCATCCCGCGAGATTTCCGCGAGGCCGCCGGCTCCGTCCTGGCCAGCATGATCGTCGCCCTCGGTTTTCCCGACGGCCCCACCATGTACCAGAATGCACCCGCCGATCTCCAGGCGTGGACCTACTTCTACCTCGAGCCCTCGGTCTACCGCCAGGAACTCGGCGACCAGTTCGCCGTCAGTTTCCCCGAGCCCCCGGACTACGCCGTCTACAAGGCCGACATGCAGCGCCAGATCGCCGAACGTAAGCGCAACCTCGGCGACATCGAGAAGAAGTGATCGCGCCACGCCGCGCGCCGCGATACCCTCTTGGCCATGACGTTCACTCAGCAGGCGTTCCACGCCGCGATCAGCGCCGGTCGCCACGCGATCGTCCCGTTCATCTGCGGCGGGTACCCGCGCCCCGGCGACACGGAGCGCGCCATCCTCGCCCTCACCGCCGGTGCCACGCCCGTGTGCCCTGTCATCGAGGTCGGATTCCCATTCTCCGACCCGATCGCCGACGGCCCGACCATCGCCGCCGCCATGCACGAGGCCCTGAATCCCCCCGCGTCCGGCGGCATCCTTCCCGCGACCCCCGAATCCGTCATGAACGAAGTCGCCCGCGCCCGCCCTCACACCCGCGCCGCCATCATCGCCATGGTCAGTTACTCGATCCTCGCCCGAATCGGCGAGTCGCGCTTCGTCGCCTCCGCGGCCCGCGCCGGATTCAACGGCTTCATCGTCCCCGACCTCCCCTTGGAAGAAGCCCAGCCCCTGCGTTCGCTTGCAGCCGCCGCCGAGTGCTCCCTTAGTTTTCTCATTGCCCCCACCACGCCCCCCGTCCGCGCCGCCGCCATCGCCCGGGCCTCGACCGGGTTCATCTACCTCCTGGCCCGCACCGGCGTGACCGGCGCCGCCCAGGCACCTTCGGGTTTCAGCGATTTGGCGGCCCGCGTCGCCGATCTGCGACACGCCGCCTCGCTGCCCATCGCCTGCGGCTTCGGCGTGTCAACCCCCGCCGACGTTGACGCCGTGCTCCAACACGCCGACGCCGCCATCGTCGGCACCGCCCTTGTCCGCGAAATGGGCGCCGCCGCCGCCCGCGGCGAATCACCGTCCGACGCCGCCGCCCGCTTCGTCGCCGGCCTGAGTCGGGTGTGACCATCTGTCTTTCTGAGCCGGACCGCGCAAGCGGTCGATGGGAGCGCTCGGCGGCGCGGCGCGATCGAACGAGGGCGTGCGCCACGAAACGCGCACGCCCTCCCCGCCGGCTCGCGCCGGGCGGCTCAGATGAAAAAAGCATGGTCACACCCCCTGATTCCCTAAGCCCCCTCGCCCGGGCCAATCCGGCATATCATCCGCCCCCATGTCCACCGTGCACCCCGCCTACACGCCCGGACAGCGCGTCCGCGTCACGCAGCAGACGCCCCGGCTCAGCGGCTCGATGTTCATCACCATCGAGGGTGTCGTCGTGAAGTTCGAGCAGCAAAAAACCGGCTCGTGGTTCGCCCATTCCAAGGACAACAAACTCTGGCTCGATCGCCTCGAACTCCGCCGCGACGACGGCGAACAGATCGTCGTGAATCTCGACCAGTACTCGCGGGTGGAAATCATCGGGCGTTAGGCGCTCGTGCCTGACGCGGGCTCACCGGCGCCCGGTCATCCCTCCATCCGGATCGGCCTCATCACCAGGCGCCCGGCGATCGCCGCCGGTCCGTCCGGCGCCGTACCCGCCGAACACCCGGCTTCCCACGAGCGCACCGCGTGCCCCTCCACCTTCACCTCGTACGCCCCATCCGCCAGCGCCTTGCTCAGCATCACGTCGACGCGCAGGCTATCCCCGGGCCTCACAAACCGCCCGTACTTCAGCGCCCTCACGCCCCCGAGCACCAGCCGCTCCGCGCTCCGGCTCATCGCCGCGTGCGGCTCCAGCAGCAGCCGCGCCGCCTGCACCGCGCTCTCGATCATCATCACCCCGGGCAGCACCGCAAAGCCCGGGAAATGATCCAGCAGATACTCCTCCGCGTTCGATACGTGCTTGATCGTTACCAGACGCGTCGCCAGACCGTTCCGCGGGTCCGGCGCGCTGCGCTCAATCACGGCGTCAACAAGCGAAAAGTGCATCGCGTTCAGTGTAGCGACGTCCATGTCCGCTCGATCATCCCGCCCCCGTCCTTGCGCCGCGGCCCGCGCACGTCCCAATATTCCTGGCCCCCCGCGCGCCATTCCCCCTGATCCGATCGCCGCCCCCGCCGCCCCGCGTATCCGACAGCGGACGCGCAGCCGCTACACACCGCACCCCGGCACGCGCAAAAGACTCTCGCGGCTGAACTCACCGCCCCCGCTCTCCGATCCTCAACTCTGACGGGTCGGGCGGACCGATCCCGAGGTGCTCGCGCCAGCGGGCGCCTGGTCGAGAGAGGGACCAACAGGGCCTCGGCACGGTGCTGAGGCCGAGGTCCTAAGGCGGAGTCGGGAGTGATTCAAGGAGTAGCAGCATGCGTCATCGTGTCAGGAAAGCATTCACACTGGTCGAAATTCTGATCGTCGTCGTGATCCTCGGGATCCTCGCGGCGATCGTCGTCCCGCAGTTCACCAGCGCGAGCCAGGAGGCTCAGGCCGGTAACGTCGCGACTCAGCTCCAGACGATCCGCAGCCAGATCGAGCTGTTCCGCGTCAAGAACAACGGCAACTACCCCCCCAGCATGATCGCCGGGGGCGCCAATGCCTGGGACGATCTCCTTCCCACCGCGGGCGGCGGCAACGCCGAGTACATGCGCACCGCGCCGGTCAATCCGCGCACCAGTTCCTCCTCCGTCGTCCTCGGCGCTGACCTGTCGGCCAGCGACCCCGCCGAAGGCTGGATCTTCGATGCCGACGACACCAGCGCCACCTATGGCCAGATCCTCGCCTGCTACTTCGACGAGGTTGCCTACAACGACGGCGATCCGGCGACCGATCCCTGGACCGGCCCGTAACCTGCTCTGATCTGATTCAGAGTCTTCAAGTGAATCCAGGCCGATCCCCTGACGGGGTTCGGCCTGCTTGCGTACCGGCTTGCGAACTCAACCCCGAGTTGACGGAGCGTGAACCATGAGACGCCGACCCCTCCCTCGCGCCTTCACCCTCGTCGAAATTCTCATCGTCGTCGTCATCCTCGGCATGCTCGCCGCCATCGTCGTCCCCCAGATGTCCAGCGCCGTCCAGGATTCCGCCGCCACCACCACCTACAGCGAACTCCAGAAAATCCGCCGGCACATCCTCATCTACAAGGCACGACACGCCAATCAACTCCCCTCCGTCAACGAAGGCGACGGCACCTGGGGGCCCCTCATCGGCGTCGATCATCTCCTCGCCCCGCCCGTCAACGCCTGGGTCGGCGGCGCCAACTCCCGCGTCATCATCTTCGGCGACACCCCCGACGACCTCTACCAGTCCGACTATGGGTGGATCTTCGACAACGCCACCGGCGAGGTCTACGCCGGCGGCTTCGACGCCAACGACCAGCCCCTCCCGCGCAACTGATGCGCCCTCCCCCGCGCGTCCACCACAACGGTTCCGCTTCCCGTTGGTCTCATGCTCCCGTCTCCGCTGAACCTCCACGCGATTTGAGCCGAAGTACTCCCTACCGGACCTTCCGGATACCTGGAGTCTCCCATGCGAAAGCCGAATCGTTTGATCGCGGGATTGCTGGCCTTCAACGCCGTTTCACTCGTCGCCCTGGTTGCATCGATGTCCGGCGCCGGCATGGTGCCTCAGGCCCGCGCCGATCAGCCCGAGGTCGACAAGACTCCCTTCAACGCCAGCGAGCAGCGCAACCGCATCATCGCCCAGCTCGAGACCATGAACAAGAAACTCGCCGACCTGGAAAAGAAACTCTCCACCGGCATCAGCGTCAAGGTGACCGAGATGCCCGAGGTGATTGTCAAGGACCCGACCAAGAAGAAGTAAGCGCTCGCACGGATCGCGACGCTTGCTTCCAATGGTTCCTTTCGTGCCCCGGCCCCGCCGGGTGGGAGTCTCATCGTGCCCGCCACTCCGCATCGCGACGCCTCCGCATCGGCCCGCGCGTTCACGCTCCTGGAACTGCTCGCGGTCGTCGCCATCCTGGGCATCGCGGCCGCCATGATGATTCCCTCCATGTCCGAGACCGGCGTCCTGCGCGTTCAGGCCGCCGTCCGAACCGTCGTCTCCGACATCACCTTCGCCCAGTCTGACGCCGTCGCTTTCCAGGAACGCCGCGCCCTGGTCTTCGATCCCGACACCTCCTCCTACACCCTCGTCTCCGTCCCCGGGAACGAAGTCGATCCCGACAACAACACGATGTACGACCCCACTCGCCCCGGCGGTCGCTACGTCGTCAACTTCACCGACGAATCCTTCGGCGGTGCCCGTATTACCGCCGTCAACTTCGACGGCGGAAACACTCTCATCTTCGATGCCCTCGGCGGTCCCGTCGCCGCCGCCGACTCCGACGAGCCCGGCAGCGGCGGAACCATCACCATCGTCGGCTCCGGCTCCACCTTCATCGTCACCGTCGAGGCCTTCACCGGCCGCGTCACCGTCGCGCGGGAGCCCGACGGCGGCGGCGGTTGATCCATCCCCGGTCCCACCATGCGCCAAGACCCGCACAACCCCGGCTCCAGCACCCAGCCTCGCGCCCACCACCGGATCGGGCGACGATGGCGCTTCGCCACCGTCGCGGTGCTTCTCGCCGCCTTCGGCCTGCTTCTCTGGGTCAAACTCCGCATCGCGGTCAGCATCCCCCGCACCGTCATTGCCGAGCCCCGCCGAGTCGATCCCATGACAAACGCCGGCTCGGCTCCGCTCCACTCCGCCGCCGCGGATCCGCGGCCTCATTCCCCGGCACCTTGACGCAGCGCGCTAGCAGGCCTTCGCCTTGAACGTCGGTCTCGCTCCCCCGGCGCTGGCGCGAGCTCAACTCCGCTCGCGCTCCGCTCACCCTTGCGTTCATTCGCCGGGCTGTTACGATATCTCATGCCCCCCCCGACAAATCGCTGGACGACGGATCGAGCGAACCTCGCCTGGCCCGAAGACGCCGACACGCGCGACTTCGCCCCCGTCTCCCTTGAGGCATCCGCCTCGTCCCGCCCGCCGGCCCACCACCGCGACGCCGACCCCGGCCTCTCCGATCCCAAGGACCCTGCCGCCATGCTCGCCGCCGCCGCCGAGCGCTCCGCCGACACCGAGTTCTTCAGCCCCATCCCCGCCGGGTACCGCAAGGGACGTCACAAGTATGTCGTCGTCTTCGGCACCGTCATGTCCGGCCTAGGCAAGGGCATCTTCGCCTCCAGCGTCGCCAAACTCCTCAAAGACAAGGGACTCGTCGTCGCCCCCATCAAACTCGAAGGCTACCTCAACATCGACGCCGGCCTCCTCAATCCCTTCCGCCACGGCGAAGTCTTCGTCCTCGATGACGGGACCGAGTGCGACATGGACCTGGGCACCTACGAACGCATCCTCGATCAGGACCTCTCCAGGAAGAACTTCACCACCTCCGGCCAGATCTTCAGCGAAATCCTCGGCCGTGAACGCCACGGGGCCTACCTCGGCCGCGATGTCCAGATGATCCCCCACGTCACCGGCGAGGTGAAACGCCGCATCCGCGAACTCGCCCTCCACGGCGATGGCAAAAAGCCCGCGGACGTCGTCTTCGTCGAGGTCGGCGGCACCGTCGGCGACTACGAGAACGGCTTCTACATCGAGGCGCTCCGCGAACTCGCCTTTGAAGAAGGTGAGGACTCCACCTGCTTCGTCGCCCTCACCTACATCGTCAAGCCCCAGACCCTGGGCGAGCAGAAATCCAAGGCCGCCCAACTCGGCATCAAGCGACTCATGGAGGCCGGCGTCCAGCCCCACATGATCGCCTGCCGCGCCAGTGAGCCCTGCTCCGACACCGTCATGCAGAAGATCGCCATGTTCAGCAACGTCCCCATGCGACGCGTCTTCTCCATGCACGACCGCGACAGCATCTACTCCATCCCCGACGAGATGCGCCGCGAAGGCCTCGACCGCGAGATCCTCTCCATCCTCGACCTCCACGACCGCGTCAGCATCGCGCACGAAGACCGCTCCCGCGAGGAATGGTCCGGTTTCGTCTCCAGGCTCATGCGGAAAAAAGCCCGAGGCGTCACCGTCGGCATCACCGGCAAGTACGTCGGCCTCCGCGACGCCTACGCCTCCATCGACAAGGCCATCGAACACTGCCGCGCCGGCCTCAACTGCGATATCGACCTCAAATGGATCGAAACCACCGACATCAACGACTCCAACGTCCATCACTGGCTTGACGGCCTCGACGCCGTCATCGTCCCCGGCGGCTTCGGCACCCGCGGCATCGAAGGCAAGATCCGCTGCGTCCAATACTGCCGCGAAAACCTCATCCCCTACCTTGGTATCTGCCTCGGTTTCCAGGTCGCCGTCATCGAGTTCGCTCGAAATGTCCTCGGCCTCCCCGCCGCCAACTCCACCGAGTTCAGGCCCGAGACCCCCGCCACCGCCGCCGGCGTCAACGGCTTCGAGCCCGTCATCAGCGAACTCCCCGATCAAAAGAAAATCGAAGGCCTCGGCGGGTCCATGCGCCTCGGCGGCCAGGACGTCGAGATCCGACCCAACACCCTCGCCGCGCACCTCTACTTCGGCCCCGCCGCCCTCCAATCCGCTTCCGCTCGCCCCGGCGCTCCCCTCAAAGTCCGCGAACGCTTCCGTCATCGCTACGAGGTCGATCCTCGCTACATCGATCGCCTCGAACACGCCGGCCTCATCTTCTCGGGTCGCCACCCGCGACAACCCATCATGCAGATCCTCGAACTCGCCACCCCGGGATCCCCGCCCGCCATCGGACCATCCGGCAAGCCCCTTCCTACACACCCCTACTTTGTCGGGGGCCAGTTCCATCCCGAACTCACCAGCAGGCCCCTCCGCCCCCAGCCCATGTTTATGGGCCTCGTCGCCGCCGCCATCCGGCGCAAGTACCCGGAAGTAGACGCCCTCGCGCCCACCGCCGAACCGACTCTCGCCCGCTGGCTCTGCCCCCGGGCCGAAACCAAGATCTCCCCCGGCGGCGCCTCCCACGCGGTGGCATCCATGCGAGGCTGACGCGCAAGATCACGCCCTGCCGCGCTCCACGCCCCCTCGGCTCCTGTCCGAAATTCCAGCCCGCCGCCGCCGCGGTTCGATAGCGCGCCCATGTCCTCGCTGGGCTCCAGCAGCAGCGTGCCCCCGGTCTCCCCGCAAACTCCCGTGCGGCGCGTCTCCCCCGGCGATCCCGACCATCGGCGCCAGGATCAGCCGCGAGAGAAAAAGAAACGCAGCCGCCCCCACGACGAAGTGGAACTTCATTCCGATCCCGACGCCCCGCCCCCGGCACCCGAACAAACCGCTCCTCCAGTCGAGCCGCCCCCCGGCGACACCACCCCCGAGACCGTTCATATCAACATCGAGGGCTGATTCCGCTTCTCACCCGGGCATATCGCCGTCCAGACATTGCCGAGTTCATGCTCAATTCGGCGGAACTTGCCTCCGCGCGCGTCCAGTTGTTCGATTTCTGACGTATAGGGTGCGTCGCCCCGCGCCGGCGCGCCGCCCACATGCCGTCACTCGCGGGAGATACTATTGCAATGATGATCACCCACGCCTTGTCTCTCTTGTGCGCGCTGGCCCCTTTCAGCGCCGCGCCGGCGTCATTGACGCCCTTGGTCTCCATCGAGCCGCCCTCCCGCGTTCCGGTGGACCAGCGGGATTCGTGGGACGAAATCTCCCGCAAGTTCGGCGGGGTCAAGGCTGACACCAAGGCCAGCCGCGATGTCGTGATGGCTTTCACCGTCTCCGCCGAAGTTCGCGAAGTGTTCGTGCAGGGCGGCCAGCGCGTTCGACAGGGCGACATGCTCGTCCGCGCGCGCGACGCCGACCAGGTCGCCATCGTCGACGCCCAGCGGATCTCCGCAGGCAACGACAACGAAGTCAAAGCCGCCGCTCTCCAACTCGAACTCTACCAACTCCGCTACGCCCGCCTCAAGGAATCGGGACAGGCCGGGATCGCCGAACTCGACGAGGCGCGCATCCAGGAAGCCACCGGCAAGGTTCAACTCGAACAGGCCAAGGTCCGCGCCTCCCTGGAAAAGAAACGACTCGATCAGGCCGAAGGGCAGCTCGAACGATACCGCCTCGTCGCGCCCTTTGACGGCGTCATCGAAGAAGTCAAGGTCGACGTCGGCCAAGGCGTCCGCGAGGCCGAACCCGCCCTCCGGGTCGTGAACACCGAGCAACTCTGGATCGAGGCGTACGCGCCGACCACCGAAACCATCCGCGCCGGGCTCACCAGGGATAAGCCCGCCTGGGTCCTGCTTGACATGCCCGATCGCCCAAAACTCGTCGAGGGCAAGATCCTCTACGTCTCCCCGGTCGCCGATTCTGTCAGTTTGAAGCGCCGCGTCCGCGTCGAGATCCAGAACACCCAGGGCTGGCCCGCCGGCACCCCCGCCATGGTCGTCTTTGAAAAGCCTGATGATTCGTGGGACCCGTACCGCGTCACTCAACCGACGACCGCGGCCCGCACCGGGAGCGACCAGCGATGATCGACGTATCAAACCTCAAATCGCCCGGGTGGCAGCGCGTCGTCCTCGAACTCGCCGGGGGCGCGCCCCCCGCGGACGACAAGGCCTTCTTCGACCGCGTCATGAAGATCCTCGCGCAGGTCAGTGCCGCGCGCCGCGCCGCCCTGTTCCTCCCGACTCGGACCGAGGGCGATGAAATCGAGCCGCGCGAGGTCTCGACCTGGCCCGACGGACCCATCGGCGACGTCGACGCCGGCGAAGCCCCCGGCTCCACGCCAGGCCCCTCCGAGTTCGCCGCCGAGGTCAAGAACGCCGCCCGGCAGGCCTTCGGCTCCGGCGGCGCCCGCGCCTTCGCGATCGACAAGGGCGCCGGCCCCTACTACGACGCCGCCGGCCCCCAGGGGTACATCCTCGCCGTCCCCCTCGCCGTCGCCGCGGCTCCCGCCCCGGGATCCACCTCTTCCACCATGGTGCAGATCCCCGCCGTCGTCACGATGGTCATCGAGCCCCGCTCCAAGGAAGCCGTCCGCTCGACCCTGGCGATGGCGGAAGTCATCGCCGGCTACGTCCATACCCACTTCGCCAAGCAGCAACTCCGCCGCACGCAGACCGCCAGTTACGCCCTCGACCTTGCCACCCGCCTCATCGCCGCCATCAACACCCCGCCGAACTTCAAGGGCGCGCTCCTGCAACTCGCCAACGACCTGTCGCGGCAACTCCCCGCCGACCGAGTCGCCATCGGCTGGGTCCGACATGACACCGTCCGCGTCGAAGCCATGAGCGACACCGAGCACTTCGACCGCCGCATGGCCATGGTGCGGAAACTCCAGGCCGCCATGGACGAGTGCCTCGATCAGGAACAGCCCGTCCTCTTCCCCCAGCCCTCCGGGGAAGGCCCCGCCGGCGACGTCCTGCTCTCACAGGCGATCGTCCACTCCCACCGCGAACTCGCCGCCGCCGATCCCCAACTCAAGGTCTGCTCTCTCCCGCTGCGGATCGACGACGAGATCATCGGCGTGGTCACCGTCGAAGTCGGTGGCGACGGCAAACTCGACGTCGGCGTCATCGAACTCCTCCAGGCCGCCCTCGACCTGCTCGCGCCCGTCCTCAAGATCCGCCGCAGCGACGACCGCCACCTCCCCGCCCGCGCGTGGGTCTCCACCGTCCGCGCCGCCGGGTGGCTCGTCGGGCCCCGGCACACCGTCTGGAAGATGGTCGGCGTCCTCCTCCTCGCCGCCGCCCTCTTCGTCTCCCTCTACCAGAAAACCTACCGCGTCACCGCCGAAGCCGTCCTCCAGCCGCGCGAACGCCGCATCGTTTCCGCTCCGTTCGACGGCACGATCGAGCAGATCCGCGACGCCCTCGAGCCCGGCCTCACCGTCCACGAGGGCGACGTCCTGGTCCGCCTCGATACCCGCGAACTCGAACTCTCCCGGGCCGACGTCAGGGGCCGCATGGCGCAGGCCGAAGCCCAGGAAGCCGCCGCGCTCAAGGAAAAAGACACCGCCTCCGCGGCCAAGGCGCACGCCCAGTGGGAACAGGCCCGCGCCCAACTTGAATACATCGACTACAGGATCGCCAAGTCCACCATCACCGCCCCCATCACCGGCCGCGTCATCACCGGCGACCTCAAGAACCGCGTCAACAGCACCATCAAACTCGGCGATCCCCTCCTCGAAATCGCCAGGATGGACGACATCGAAGTCATCGCCCAGGTCAAGGACAGCGATATGTGGCTCGTCCGCGACGCCTTCGATCGAAACACCGGCCGCACCGGTCAGATCGTCGCCAAGTCCCAACCCTCTCGCCCCTTCGACCTCACCATGGACCGCATCGTTCCCCTCTCCCAGGCCAAAGACGGCAAGAACACCTTCGAAGTTCGGATGACCCTCCACGATCCCCCCGACTGGTTCAGCCCCGGAATGGAAGGCATCGCCAAGATCGACACCCAGCTCCACTCCCTCCTCTGGATCGGCACCCGCAAGGTCCTCGACGCCCTGCGTCTGTGGTGGTGGTGACGGGAAGAGGAGTTCGTGCCGTGCATTGACCTGGAATACGTGCCGCCTGAGCAGTGCGAGCAGCCCAGCCCGCAGTCGCCGAAACAGCGAAGGTGCTCTCCGGCTTGATTCGATCCCTGGAACCGGCCTGGTTCAGAATCCGCGGTTCATCGCCTTGTTCGTCGTGATTCCTGTTTTTCGATTGCCCGTTCCCCATTGCCTTCCTCATGTCTGACCGCTCAACATTCTCGCCCTTCTGGCATCGCGTCCGTGCCATGAAGCCCCGACTCCGACCGCACGTAGAGATCACGCGCCAGCACTACCGCGGCCGCCGCTGGCATGTCGTCCACGACCCCGCCTCGAACCAGTTCTATCGCCTCAACCCCATCGCCCACGACTTCGTCGGCATGCTCGATGGCTCTCGCGACGTCGAAACCGTCTGGAAACTCTCCCTGGGCAAACACGCCGACGCCGCCCCCACCCAGAACGAAGTCATCCAACTCATCAGCCAACTCTACACCGCCAACCTCCTCTCGGTCGATACCACCCCTGAGACCGAGCAACTCCTCCGCCGCGGGCGCGACCGCCTCGGGAAAAAGGTCAAGCAGCAACTCATCGGCATCATGTACTTCAAGATCCGGCTCTTCAACCCGGATCGAGTCCTCACCGCCCTGGAACCCATCTTCCGTCCCCTGATCGGGCCCGTCGGATTCTGCCTCTGGCTCGCCTTCGTCCTCTTCGCCCTTGTTCGAAACGTCATCCCCAACTGGCAGGAACTCGCCTCCGGCGTCGACACCGTCATGGCCCCTTCCAACTGGGGGTGGCTCGTCGTCGTCTTCATCGTCACCAAGGCGATCCACGAAACCGGCCACGGGCTCATCTGCAAGCGCTTCGGGGGCCAGGTCCCCGAGTTCGGCGTGATGATGCTCGTCATGTTCCCCGCCCCCTATGTCGACGCCTCCGCCTGCTGGGCCTTCCCCAGCAAGTGGCGCCGCATGGCCGTCGGCGCGGGCGGCATGATCTTTGAACTCACCGTCGCCGCCGCCTGCTCCTTCGTCTGGGTGTCCATCTCCGAAACCGGCGATGTCCTCCGGCAGGTCATGTACAACGCCATGTTCACCGCCAGCCTCTCCACCATCCTCTTCAACGCCAACCCGCTCATGCGCTTCGACGGCTACTACATGCTCGCCGACCTCCTCGAGGTCCCCAACCTCGCGCAGCGCTCCAACAAGATGCTGCAGTACCTCATGCAGAAGTTCGTCTTCCGCCTCGAGCGCACCACCGCCCCCAGCACCATCCCCGCCGAGCAGTCCATCCTCATCATCTACGGCATCGCTTCGGGCATCTACCGCGTCTTTCTCTTCTTCTCCATCACCCTCTACGTCATGGGCAAGTTCTTCGCCATCGGCGCCCTCCTGGCCGTCTGGACCGCCTCGGCGTGGTTCCTCCTCCCCGTCGGCGCGCTCATCCACTGGCTCGCCTCCAGCCCCATCCTCGCCGAAAAACGCCTCCGCACCATCGCCATCACCCTCCTCATCCTCGCCGCCGGCATCATCGGCGTCGGCGCCATCCCCTTCCCCGACTACCGCCGCGCCTCCGGCGTCGTCGAGTCCATGCAGCGCAGCGGCGTCTACGCCGGCGTCGACGGCTTCGTCGAACTCGTCCACGCCCGCATCGGCGACCGCGTCAACGAAGGCGACCCCCTGGTCTCCCTCGCCAGCCCCGAACTCCTCTCCCGCCGACTCGCCATGCAGGCCCAACTCGACGAGTACGCCGTCGATGAACGCACCGCCCGCGCCAAGAACGACCCCGCCGCCGCCATGATCCATGCCCAGCGCCTCGCCGTCGTCGAAAAGGGCCTGCGAGACATCGATGAGAAACTCGATAAACTCACCATCCGCGCCCCCCAGAACGGCGTCGTCGTCTCCTCCGACCCTCGTCGCCTCCTGGGCGCCTACATCAAGCAGGGTCAGGAAGTCTGCGAGATCGTCGATCCCACCCGCATCCGCATCGCCGCCAGCCTCGATCAACTCCAGTCCGATTGGATTACCGAACTCTCGCCCGATCAGTACCAGGCCCGCATCCACTCCATCTCCTACCGCGAAAAACTCCCCGATTCCCGGTCCGGCCACCCCGATCCCACTCACGCCAACTGGCTCAGCGATTCCGAGCGCGTCATCCCCATCCGCCACGTCACCATCATCCAGAACGGCCAGAACGTCCTCCCCTCTCCCGTCCTCGGATACGCCGGCGGCGGCAAGATCGAAACCGATCAGCAGCGCGACCCCCAGGGCCGCCTCGCCAAGCGACAACGCTTCACCGCCTACCTCGATCCCGCCCTCCCGACGCCCGTGAACGACAACCAGCGAATCGACGGCCGCTACGTCGGCCTTCCCGGCGAACCCGTCAAGGTCCGCTTCCGCCTCCCCGACAAGCCCCTCTTCTCCCAGTGGATCGACCGTCTCATCATCCGAATCAAGGAAGGCGTGAATATCTAACAAGCGAATCGACCGCCACTCCTTCCGCGATTGGCGCGTCCCGTCCCCGATCGCCTTCCCCGTTCCCGATTCCCCATACCCCGATGTCCCAGGCCGTCACCCGATACCACGCCCTCTTTGAGTCCATCCGGACTCGGCGCCGCCGTCCGCAGACCCACCGCGGCCTGGATCTGCTCGCCTCCCACGTCGGGATGAAACTCCGCCACCGCCGGATCACCCTTTCGCTCCTGCGCCGTGAGGCCCAGGCCATCGACCGCCTCGAGCCCGGCATCCGCAATCACTCCGACCAGGCCCTCAACGAACACATCCGCGACCTCCGCGAAGTCTTCGCCCGCCAGCGACAGGACGACACCACCGTCCGTGCCGCCATGGCCGGCATCCGCGAAATCGCTCGCCGCGAGACCGGCGAGCAGCCCTACCTCGTCCAGATCATGGGCGCCCTGGCCCTGTACCACGGCCGCATCATCGAAATGCTCACCGGCGAAGGCAAGACCCTCACCGCCTCCATCGCCGCCCCCTTGCTCGCCTGGCAGCACCGCCGCCTCCACGTCCTCACCGTCAACGACTACCTCGCGATGCGAGACGCCGATTCCCGCGCCGGCATCTACCGACGCTGCGGGTGCACGGTCGGCGCCATCCACCAGAACCTCGAACCAGACGCCCGTTTCGACGTCTACGCCCGCTCCATCGTCTACGGCACCCCCAAGCAGATCACCGCCGACTGGCTCCGAGATCAGATCCGCCTGGGGCAACTCACGACCCCCTGGGCCGGTCGCCGTCTCCTCGCCGCCGGTCCCGGCGGCGCGGGCCCGATGGTCCCGGGCCTCTGCGCCGCCCTGGTCGATGAATGCGACGCCGTCCTCATCGACGAAGGCGTCGTCCCACTCATCATCGCGCGCTCGCGCCGCGAAGACGAGATGTCCCTCATCTACTCCCAGGCCAGCCAGATCGCCCGCCGCCTCGACGACCAGGCCGACTACAAGATCGATCACGTCCGCCGAAGGGCCGACCTTACCCGCCGCGGCAAGCACCGCACCATCGAAATGTGCGCCCAACTCGACGAGCCGATCTGGCGCGCCTCCCGCCGCGCCGAGGAACTCGTCAAGCAGGCCCTGGTCGCCCTGCACTGCTACCTCCGCGGTCATCAGTACGAAATCGTCGATGGGCGCGTCGTCATCGTGGATGAATACACCGGCCGCTTCCTCGCCGACCGTTCCTGGGAGCACGGCCTCCATCAAGCCGTCGAAGCCAAGGAATCCGTCGAAATCACCGCCGACCGCGAAACCCTCGCCCGCCTCTCCTTTCAGCGATTCTTCCGGACCTACCCCGTCCTCTGCGGCATGACCGGCACCGCCGCCGACGCCCGCGTCGAGATGGAAAAGGTCTACTCACGCCCCGTCACCGTCATCCCCACCAACAGGCCCGTCATCCGGCAGCGCTGGGACACCCGTGTCTTCCGCACCGCCGACGCTCGCTGGTCTGCTGTCGTCGAATCCATCCAGCGCGTCTACGAGCAGGGCCGCCCGCTGCTGGTGGGCACCCGCTCGATCGAAGCCTCGGAGATCCTCGCGCGCCGGCTCCAGGCCCGCGGCCTCCCCCACCGCGTCCTCAACGCCAACTTCGACAAGGAAGAAGCCGACCTCATCTCCGGCGCCGGCCACCACGCCGCCATCACCGTCGCCACCAACATGGCCGGCCGCGGCACCGATATCAAGCCCGACCCCGACGCCCTTCGCGCCGGCGGTCTCCACGTCATCCTTACCGAAATGCACTCCGCCAAACGCATCGATCGCCAGTTCTTCGGCCGCGCCGGCCGCCAGGGCGACCCCGGCTCCTGCCAGATGTTTGTCAGCCTCGAAGATGAACTCGTCCGCCTCCACGCACGTCGAAAACTCCGCTGGCTCCGCTCCCTCGCCTCCGGCGATCTCGAACTCACCGGCCTCCCGCGCCGCCAGGCCCTCGCCCTCTTCCGCTGGGCCCAGAAGACCGCCGAGACCCGCGCCCGCCGCTCCCGCGCCGAAGTCCTCCGACAGGACGACTGGATCGACAAGCACCTCCCCGGAGCATGATCTGATTCGGACCCAATCTGAGCCGAGTCGCGCCAGCGACCGGCCCAGGGATTGTCCGATAGCACCACCGCACGCCAGACCGCGTGCTGACTCACCTCGGCTCGGACGAACCTACCTCAGCGGCAGCGCCGTCGGCGCCGCCTGCGGATCGATCGCCTTCCGCCACGCCCAGTCCACCGCCCGAATCCCCAGATAGTGAGGCATCACCACCGCCGCGATCGCGTACCCCAGCGCCGCCCCCAAGATCACGTCCGACGGCCAGTGCGCCCCCGTGATCACCCGCGCCAGCCCCACCATCACCGCCAGCACAATCGCCACCGGCCGCAACCTCGGATACAGCGCCGCGAGGAAAAACGACAGCACCACCGCCCCCGCTGTGTGGCTCGACGGCATCGACCATAGTTCATATCCCACCCGCCCCACCGCCCCCGCGCCCTTCACCTCCGCCGCCCCGCCCCACGCGTGCGTCAGCACCATCCTCTCTTTGCCCCCCGCGTCAACCACCGGCACCGGATACATCCCCCATGGCCCCAGGATTGTCCGCGGATCCCCCAGCACCGGCCTTGGCCGGCCCACGACGTTCTTCATCACGTTGCACGCCAGCACCGTCAGGATCGCCGCCGCCCCCAGGTCAAGCACCCGCCGCCACCGCCGGCCATCCAGCAGCGCGATGATCACCCCCGTCACCACCAGCGACGTCAGCGCCCCGTACTGCTGCCACGCGGTCAGTTCCCGCTTGACGTCTCCGCCGAGCGGGATCGCCCGCAGCCATCGGCTCAGCGCCCCGTCCATTGGGTACACAACCACAAATCCCACCGCCCCCAGCGCCACCGGCACCGCCCACGCTCGCCGACGCGGATCGCACACCACCGCCGTCACCGGCCTCAGCGCCCCTCTCATCCACGCCGCCCCGATGTGCACCGCGCGCATCTCCGGCGACAATCCCCGGTTATAGTCGCGGGCGATGCGAAGCGGCGAGCGGTCCATCGGGTGGTTCCAGACTCGAATCGAGCGGGCGATCGGCACGCCACCCAGCGCGAGACGCCTCGCACGAACATGGCGCCGCGGCGGCGCAGGGCTCATTATTCTCTGCCTCCTTGTCTACATCCCGGGTCTCTGGACGATTCCGCCCGTGGACCGCGATGAGTCAAGATTCGCGCAGGCCAGCCGCCAAATGCTCGAATCCGGCTCGCTCGAAGGCTGGGTCGTGCCGCGCGTGCAGGACAAACCCCGACTGAACAAACCTCCACTCATCTACTGGCTTCAAGCCGGTTCCGCCGCGATCCTCGGCGACGCCCCCGGCCAATGGGCCTGGCTCGACGGCGGCTCCGAAAATATCTGGGTCTATCGCGTCCCCTCCGTCCTCTCCGCCATCCTCGCCGTTCTGCTCACGTGGCAACTCGGAACTCGAATGTTCGACCCTCGCGCCGCGTGGCTCGCCGCCGCGCTGCTCGCTGTCTGTCCGATGGTCGTCTGGGACGCGCACCAGGCCCGCGCCGACCAACTGCTGCTCGCCATGACGACCGCCACGATGCTGTGCCTTTGGAACGTATGGCGATTATCTGAGCCGAGCCGCGCAAGCGGTCGGTCCTCCGAATTACCCCGACCCACGGTCGAACTCGAAGAAGGCACCCAGGCATCCCGGCATCAAGGCATCAAGTCCTCTTCGTTCCGCTCGATACCTCGATCCATCGCTCCCTCGATCCCTCTCTTCTGGCTCTTCCTCTCCCTCGGCATCCTCACCAAAGGCCCGATCACCCCGATGATCGCCGGCCTCACCATCCTCTCCCTCTGCCTCATCAGTCGGGACTGGTCGCTCGTCCGCCGTCTGCGCCCACTCCTCGGCGTGCTCATCATCACGATCGTCGTCGCCCCTTGGGTCATCCTCGTCGGTCGCGAAGTCGGTTGGTCCAAATACCTCTCCATCGTCTACGACGAAACCATCGGCCGCAGCGCGGGCGCCAAGGAAGGCCACTGGGGCCCGCCCGGCTACCACATCATCCTCCTCGGCGTCCTCTTCTGGCCCGGCTCTCTCCTGACCGCCGCCGCAATCGGTCGCGCCTGCCGACGGGGATTGAAGAGAAATCACCAACTCACAAAGTCGCAATGTCACCACGTCACGAAGAGCGATCCTCCCCTTCGTGGCTCCGTGGTTCCGTCCCTTCGTGCCTTCCCATCCGCCGTGGCTTCGTCCCTTCGTGCCTTCCTCGCCTCCCGCCCCGGCCGCCACGCCGAACTCTTCGGCCTCGCCTGGATGCTCCCCTCCTGGATCGTCTTCGAACTCGTCGGCACCAAACTGCCGCACTACACCATGCCGCTATACCCGGCAGTGGCGCTGACGAGTGCGAGGATGCTCCTGGCGTCCGCCTCTTCACGCCGCGCTCGCCCCCTGCCGGCCTCCGCACCATCTCGCGTTGACGTCGGCTCCATCGCCTGGCTCGTCATCGGCGCGATGCTCATCGTGGTGTTCCCCTTCATGCTCGCCGTCGGGCGTCTGCTGACGATAGATTCGTCGCCAGGCTGGATCGAGTTCGCGCTCGCCGTCGCCGTCTGTCTCGCGCTGGCGATCCTGCTCGCGCGCACCTTCCCGATCTTGCTGCGGAAGCGGCGCCTCGATGCGACGATCACGGCGATGCTGGGCTTCACCATCGCGCTCGTCCTCGTCTTCGGCTGGCTCCTTCCCCGCTGTGATCTACTCTGGGGCAGTACGCGAATCGCCCAGAGCGCGCGACAACTCGACCCGCATCATGCTGCCACGCTCTGCTCCGCCGACTACAAGGAAGACAGCCTCATCTTCCTCACCCGCGGCTCCTTCCTTCGCCTGTCCGGCCGCGACCACCTCCTCTCCACCATCTGCTCCACGCCGTCGTGCATCGTCGTCTCTGCGCAAGGGGACTTCTGGAAGGCCGCCATGGACTCGATCCGCTGCGACCTCTCGTCCGCGGGCGAGGTCAACATCGGCCCCGCGTTCAACTACTCCACCGGCCAAAGCATCCACCCCTGGCTCTTCCAAACTCGACTCAACTCCCGATGACCGATCAACCCCACGATCCCCCTCCCCTCTCCGGCATCGTCCTCGTCGACAAGCCCTACCGCTTGTCCAGCATGTCCATCGTCCGTGTCGTCAAGCGCCGGCTCATCAACTCAGGCCTCCCCAAATCCATCAAAGTCGGCCACGGCGGCACCCTCGACCCCCTCGCTTCCGGCCTCATGGTCATCCTCGTCGGCAAAGCCACCAAGCACTGCGACCGCATCATGGCGGGCCGCAAACGATACGTCGCCGAAGTTGACCTCTCCCGCTCCTCCACCACCGACGACCTCGAAGGCGAACTCACTCCCGTTGATGTCGCCACGCCGCCGACGCGCGATCAAATCGATGCCGCCCTCCGCACCTTCGTCGGCGTGATCATGCAGCGCCCCCCCGACCACTCCGCCGTCTGGGTCGATGGCCGCCGCGCATACAAGATCGCCCGCAAAGGCCACACCCCCGAGATCGCGCCCCGCCCCGTCGAGGTCCTCTCCATCACCATTACCAACTACGAGTGGCCCCTCCTCACCATCGACGTTCACTGCGGCAAGGGCACCTACATCCGCTCACTCGCGCGCGACATCGGCGCCGCCCTCCACACCGGCGGCGTCCTCGTCGCTCTCCGACGCACCGAAGTCGCCCCGTTCCACGTCGATCAGGCCTGGCCCCTCGACCACGTCCCCGACCCCTTCCCGCGCGAACAACTTACGCCCCTCCCCTCCGCCCTCCCCTAAATCGCGTTCGCCGCCACTCCGGCACGAACCGGCTTCCGCCATCATGCTCGCGCCCGCGATCGCGCTTCGACCGGCCCGGCCTCATGCCCTACATGAAGCCTTCCTCATTCATCCATCACATTCCCCACCAGCCCGCCCCGCATACTCACACCCGATGAGTGACGGGAGTGCGATCCAACGACCTCCTCTGGACCCCGAGCAACCCACCGGTCAGGTTGCTCGGGGTCATGCTCGGGCTTGCCGCGCTCCCCTCCTTGATGACCTGGCCCAACTCCTGAGCATCCTCATCATCGCCGTCATCTGCTATCTCGCCTTGGGCTGCGATCATTTCACCGGCAAGCACGATTCTGCTCCCCAGCCGCCCCCGCCCAGCGAAAAAGTCCCCGACGCCCCCGCGCCCGACAACACCATCAAGCAGCCGCCCCCGGACCTCGGTCAGAAGCCGTCACCGCCACCCCGCTAGACAAGTCCTTCTTCACACCCAACTCCTTTCTCTTCTTCACCACCGAAGCCGCCCCTCGAGGCGGCTTTCGGGCTGCCCGAAGACTTCGTCGCCCCCGCCCTTCCATCTACACCCTCCTTCCGCACGTTCGACATGCCCCACCGCCTCTCACTCATCGCGCTCGTCCTCACCGCCTGCTCCCTGGCCGCCTGCGCGTCCTCCGCCGAACGAGACACCGGCGTCCGCATCGGAAACGAAACCCTCAAGCAGTTCGAAGCCGGCATCACGACGGAGCAGTGGCTCGTGGCCATCCTCGGGCCCCCGACCTCCCAGTCGCCGGTCCTGGGCGTCGAAAACACCAAGGTCTTTCGCTACGCCACCGGCCGTGATAACGCCGGATTCCTGGGCTTCTTCACCGGCAACACCAGCGAAATAACCGCCGTCACCTATTTCATCATCACCGACGGCGTCGTCACCCGCTTCTGGGCCGACCGCGAAACCAAGTACACCGCCCTCGGTAACCCCGTCGAGCAACCCTCCGGCGAGAAGAAATCCGAATAGCCCTCCGCGCGACCATCTGTTTTGCTGAGCCGGACCGCGCAAAGCGGTCGGTGGGAGCGCTCGGCGGCCGGGCGCGATCGAATGTTGGCGTGGGCCATGAGACCACGCACGCTCCCCCGCCGGCTCGCGCCGGGCGGCTCAGATGAAAATAGCATGGTCACACCCCCCGCCGCCCCGCGCCCCTCGGTTCGCGCCGCATCCGCGTACGATCGCGGCGTGAACTCCGCGCCCCCGCCTGCCCCCGCCGTCTCTTCGCCCATCACGTGTCCCGGTTGCGGCGCCACCATTGAACTCACCCAGGCCCTCGCACGCCCCCTCATCGACGCCGCCCGCGCCGACTTCGAGCACGCCGCCCGCCTCAAGGACGCCGACATCGCGCGCCGCGAGGAGGCCCTTCGGGCTCAGGCCCGCTCACTTGAAGAATCCCGGGCCGCCATCGCCGCACAGGTCGAATCGCAGGTCCTCCAGCGCACCAAGGCCATCCAGGAAGCCGCCTCGCGCTCCGCCCAGCAGCAGGCGGCCCTGGACCTGCAGCGCGCCCGCGACGACGCCGCCGCCAAGGACGCCCTCATCGCCCAGCGCGACCTCCAACTCGCCCACGCCGCCAAATCCGAACTCGAACTCCGCCGCGAACGCCAGCAACTCACGCTCGAACGCGAGCAGTTCGACCTCACCCTCCAGCGCACCCTCGACGCCGAGCGCGCCAGGGTCCGCGAGTCGGCCATGACCGACGCCGCCGAGCACTACCGCCTCCGCGCCGCCGAAAAGGACAAACTCATCGCCGACATGCAGCGCCGCCTCGAAGACCTCCAGCGCAAGGCCGAGCAAGGTTCCCAGCAACTCCAGGGCGAAGTGCAGGAACTCGACCTCGAAGCCCTCCTCCGCGCCCGCTTCCCCCGCGACCTCATCGAACCCGTCCCCAAAGGCTCCTTCGGCGGCGACGTCCTCCACCGCGTCGTCAACGACGCTGGCGAAATCGTCGGCACCATCATCTGGGAATCCAAGCGCACCCGCACCTGGAGCGACGCCTGGCTCGCCAAACTCCGCGACGACCAGCGCGCCGCCTGCGCCGAACTCGCCGTCATCCTTTCTTCCGCCATGCCCAAGGGCATCGACACCTTCGAGCACATCGACGGCGTCTGGGTCACCGGGTACAAGGCCGCCGTCCCGCTCACCGTCTCCTTGCGACAAGCCCTGCTGGAAGCCGCCGCCGCACGACGCGCCGCCGATGGCCTGGCCTCCAAGGCCGAACTCCTGTACGCCTACATGGTCGGCCCGCGCTTCAAGCAGCGCGTCGAAGCCATCCTCGAAGCCTTCTCCGTCCTCTCCGACGACCTCGATAAAGAAAAAAAGGCCGTCATGCGCCTCTGGGCGAAACGGCAGGAACAAATCGACCGCGTCATGCAGACCACCGCCGGCATGGTCGGCGACCTCCAGGGAATCGCCGGCCGGGCGATGCCCTCGATCAAATCGCTCGAACTCCCACTCCTCGATGCCTCGCAGCCAACCCAATAACCCCAGGCTGTCCCAGCGTCATACACGCGGGCCGGCATTGGGGTGCGCGGCGGGGATGGAGTGCGGGTGGGTGGGGGATTTAGCACAAGGCCGCGAAACTCAGCAGCACCAGCAGGGCGATTCGCTTCCGATTCTCAGTCATTTGTGCCAGGGCGAGCATGGTCAGATCTCCTGTTGTTGACGGAGTAAGAATCAACCCGCGTGCCAGCAGCGTATGGCAATCGCTCGGCTCCGTTCTCGGCCCTTCTGCCACGTTATCCTGCCAAAGCCACGCCCCCTAACCTATTTTCCGCGAGATCTCGCATGAACACGTTGCTCCGAATCATCGCCCCACGATGCCGACTCGCGACGTGTTGCTTCGGCGCGGCAGCGCTGATCGCCTTCGTCCCCGCCGCCGCCACGTACCCGATGCCCCTGGCGCCCCTATCGGACGTTCCCTCCGCGCCAGACCCCACCCTCCCTCCTTCTCCCGCCGACACCATGCTCGCCTACCAGGTCCTTGATGCTTGGATCCGCGGCTGGAGCGACCCGGTCTCCGACCGCCGACTCGACAACATCGAAGCCGGCGGCGTCTCCATCATCCTTCGCCTCAGCGGCGAAATCGTCGGCCGCGGGTCCCTCCTCGCTCCCGATTGGGCCGGGCCCGACGCCTCCTCCGCCAACGTCGGCGACGGCCTCCTCCGCGCCGCCAGACTCGCCATGTCCGAAGCCGAGCGACGCTTCAAGATCGACAACGACGTTTTTCGCGATCAGCGCATCCGCCAACTCGCCCGCGATCTCACCATCAGCCTCGAACTCTCTGGCTCCCTCATCCCCTTCGAACCCGCCACCTTCGACGACGTCGAACGCGACCTCGCCCCAGGACTCGATGGCGTCGCCGTCCGCGCCGGCGATCAACTCGTCGCCACCTTCCCCGCCTCCCTCCTCGCCTCCAACACCTCCCTCCGCCTGGCCTGCTCCCGCGCCGCCTCCCAGGCCACCGGCGACGCCGCCCGCGGCCTCGACGAGCCCGCCCGCATCCGCGAGCATTTCTCCGCCAAGTATTACCGCTTCCGAACCACCCACCTCGCCCAGCGCACCCCCTCCGCCGCCCCCGCTTTCCTCCTCCGCGGCTCGCGCCTCATCGACCTCGCCCAGATCAACTCCGCCGAGATCCGCGCCGCCGCCGATCGCATCGCCACGCACCTCGCCGCCCGCGAATGGACCGCCCAGGGCGCCTACGGCATGCGCGGCCTCTACGAGCCTTGGTCCGGTCAGTACGCCTCCCCGTTCGCCAGCGCTGTCGATCAACTCACCGCGGTCTACGCACTCCTGCGCTACGCCTCCACCCCTGGTATCGCCCCCGACCGCGCCCTCGCCGCTCGCTCCCTCTCCGCTCGCGTCCTGCGCGCCCTGCGCATCGTCGAGCACGATGAATCCCCCGCGTCCGCATCACCGGTCGCGGCCGCACTCTGGGTCATCATCGACTCCGCCATCACCCCCGCCTCCCCCGCCCCTTCCCCTCCCTCCCCTGCGACCGTCCCCGATCCCGCCGACTCCACCTCCGCTCCGGATGAATGCCGCCGCGCCGTCCTTGCCTCCTTCAACTCCTTCGACGGCTTCATCCCCGCCGTGCCCGTTCCCGCTCGAGGCCTCGTCGCCCTCGCTCTGGTCGAACTCGCCGCCCGCGAACCCGCAGGCCCCCTCCGTGCCGAGGCCCTCGGCCTCGCCGACGCCGCCGTCCGCCGCGCCTTCCGCGATGCCTCCCAGGAACTCCTCATCGCCCAAATGCCCTGGCTCGGCTTCGCCGAACTCCGACTCGCGCAACTCAAGCCTTCCTCCCCCGCCTCTGCCTCCCCAGAAATCCCCGCCGCCGTCGCACTCCGTCAGATGCGCTCCGACCTCTGGGCTCACCAGGTCCAGCCCACCGATTCTGCCGCAATGGAATCGCTCGGCGGGTGCCCCGACTTGGCCGGCGGCATCATCCTCAGTGCCATGCTCGCCGGCCACGCCGACGCCGTCTCTACCTCCAATGTCACCTGGCAATCCGCCCAGGCCCTCGCCTTCATCCCCGCCATGCTCGCCGACTCACGACTCACCTCCCCCGACCAGCGCCCGCTCGAACTCGCCCGGCTTCTCGCCTCTCTCCGCTTCATCCGCCAACTCCAGATGGACGACTCCTCCCTCTGGATGATCCCCACCCCAAGCCGTGCCCTGGGCGGCATCAAGGCCACCCCCTGGGACTGCCGCCTCTCCAGCGACGCCTCCTCCATGTCCCTCTTGGCGTTCTCCGAGACCCTCCGAGCCATGAGCGCCCTGGCTCCCCGTTGAGCCCCTTCCCTTCTCGGACCGGTTCCCGGCTCATAACCACTCGCCCCGCGCGAACTTCGCTGAACTCTGCCGCCTGTCACAGCCGCTCTGAACTCCAGCCTGCTCTGCTCGCTGGCCCGCTCCTCCACGCGTGGTAGCTTTGTCGAGTTCAACGCTCACTCCCTCATCCGGAGATACGACATGCCCGCTCTCCACCGCCCCGCGGCTGCTCTGGCAGCCTCCGTTATCTCTCTGTCCCTTTCCGCCGGCGCTGCCCACGCCACCATGTCCCAGTTCCGACTCGCCAACCACCCCGACGGCAACGCCCGGCCGCCTTCCTACGGCTTCCGCCTCGACGAACTCTACAACGCCACCCCCAATCACGACATCTTCTCCTTCGACTTTGATCACCCCTCCTCCGCCATGTTCATGGATCTCGACATCGACGCCGGCACGCTACGCCTCCACGGCCAGGCCCGCGGCGGCCGCGACGCCGGCGCCGACTTCGCCCAGGACCAATACCTCGGCCTCTACACCATCGACATGCTCTACACCATCGGTGTCTCCATCGTCCCAGGCGACGACGACATCTGGGTCACCGCCGATTCCATGACCGCTTGGGGAAGCATCATCACTCCCTCCAGCGACGCCATCCCCCTCACCAACCTCAATATGGGCGGCTACTCCCTCCGAATCGGCGATGAAGACAACGACCTCGGCCACCGCGGATTCGTCGGCTCGTCCGGCTGGGGTTGGGTCAACCACGGCTCCGATCCCTCCCAGCACGTCGAGTCCAGCGACTGGCTCTTCACGGCGAGCCCCGTCCCCACGCCGGGCGCCGCCGCCATCGCCGCTCTAGGCCTGGGCCTCTGCTCACCCCGCCGTCGCCGCCACTAGCACCTTCCCTCCTCGCCTACTCCCTCACAACTGAGGAGCCTCCGCTGCGGTGGTCTTCACACCGGTCAGCCGCAGTAGGAGAAGCGAACGCCGCACCACCTCTCGGTGCGGCGTTCTCGTTGGTGGTCGCCCTCCCCTCCAACGCCCAGCGCCGGATGCTCCTCGCGCTCCCTTAGTACCGTTCGCGCCAGCCACGCCCTCCCGGCTCACATCCCGTCTATTCTTCTCGCTGGCCGACGAGCGCGCCCCCACGCCGCCGACCCGCGTTCTAGCACGCCCTCACTCCCAGAAACTCGGAGCCTCCCAATGCCCTCAGCCATCTCGATGAAGTCCGGAAAACTCAACGTCCCCGATCACCCCACCATCCCCTTCATCGAAGGCGACGGCACCGGCCCCGACATCTGGCGCGCCTCCGTCCGCGTCTTCGACGCCGCCGTCGCCAAGGCCTACCGCAACACACGCCAGATCGCCTGGCACGAAGTCCTCGCCGGCGAAAAAGCCTTCAACAAGACCGGCAACTGGCTCCCCGATGACACCCTCGCCGCCTTCCGCCAGTTCCTCGTCGGCATCAAGGGACCCCTCACCACCCCCGTCGGTGGCGGCATCCGCTCCCTCAACGTCGCCCTCCGCCAACTCCTCGACCTCTACGTCTGCCTCCGCCCGGTCCGCTGGTTTGCGGGCGTCCCCTCGCCCGTCAAGAAGCCCCAGGACTGCGACATGGTCATCTTCCGCGAGAACACCGAGGACATCTACGCCGGCATCGAATACGCCGCCGGTACCCCCGACGCCGCCAAGGTCCTCGCGTTCTGGGAAAAGGAGTTTCCCAAGGAGTTTGCCAAGATCCGCTTCGGCTCGCAGAAGGCCGCCGCCGACTGGCAGAAGCAACTCGAATCCATCGGCATGTCCTCGCGCGATGCCGCTCAGCCCCCCCTCGCGACCCCCGGCTCCGCCTACGGCTACGTCGGCATCGGCATCAAGCCCGTCTCCTACCTCGGCACCGAACGCCTCGTCCATTCCGCCATCGCCTACGCCCTCAAGGAGAAACGCCGAAACGTTACCCTCGTCCACAAGGGCAACATCATGAAGTTCACCGAGGGCGCCTTCAAGGACTGGGGTTATCAGATCGCCGTCAGGTTCTTCCGCGATCAGGTCGTCACCGAGCGCGAATCCTGGATCCTGGGCAACAAGGAATCCAACTCCGATCTCTCCGCCGAGGCCAACGCCAAACTCATCGACCCCGGCTACGACATGATGACCCCGGCCCAGAAGGCCGCCATCGTCAAGGAAGTCGATACCACCCTCGCCGCCATCTGGTCCTCCCACGGCCAGGGCAAGTGGAAGTCCAAACTGCTCATCCGCGACTCCATCGCCGACATCACCCTCCAGCAGGTCCTCACCCGCCCCAAGGACTTCGACGTCATCGCCTGCATGAACCTCAACGGCGACTACCTCTCCGACGCCCTCGCCGCCCAGATCGGCGGCATCGGTATCGCCCCAGGCGCCAATATCAACTACGTCACCGGCCACGCCATCTTCGAAGCCACCCACGGCACCGCCCCCAAGTACGCCAACCTCGACCAGGTCAACCCCGGCTCCGTCATCCTCTCCGGCGAAATGATGCTCCGCTACATGGGCTGGACCGAAGCCGCCGACCTCATCATCAAGGGCATGGACGGCGCCATCTCCGCCAAGACCGTCACCTACGACTTCCACCGCATGATGGAAGGCGCCACCAAGCTCAAGTGCTCCGAGTTCGGCGACGCCATCATCAAGCACATGGGGTGAGCGTCAGGTGGCCGCCTCAGGGTCGCCCGGCTCTCCGAGCCGGGTCTGTGTCTTCCAGGCCGAAGGCCTCGACAGCCTGTAGCCGGGGGTGGAGCAAAGCGACACCCCCGGAAAGCCGCCCCATAGATCCCTTCTTCGCCCCGGAGGGGCGACCGATGGTCGGCAGGGGCAAGCGCGACTTGGGGGGGCCTGAAAGGGTCCGCGCAGCCCCTGGAGAGCGACCCCAATGCACCTAACCGTCCGCGGGGCTCGATGCCCGCGGACGGTTGATTGGCTGCAGAATGCGACGACATGCTCTAGGAACTCCGCCTCCTCCGCACCTGCAAGGCCATCCGCGACGGCCACGCCACCGTCGCCGACGCCCTCCGCGACTTCGGCGGCGGGCAGACATCCTCGGCGGCGTGAAAGCACAGCCCACAGTGGAGTTGGGGGGGCGGGCCTCTGGCCCGGACGGGGGTCCAACATAGATGCAGAACGCAGAGGGACGAGAGGAACCAGAGGACGCAGAGAAGACTGAATCTGATAGGACCGGCCAGCTGATGGCCACTGATGCCGGAGAACCTACGGTTTCCAATGCGAAGCGTCGTGCCCAGAATCATTGCGTACTTGCTCTTGGGCGTCGGCCTCAATGTCGCGTTTGCTTGGGCGTTTGTAGCGACTCAGGGACGAGCGAAGTTCGATTGGAAGCCTTACCGCAATCCCCGGACAGGCAATCCGGTCGCATTCTTTGCGATCAAACGCACAGGAACAGAATGGGTTGTCGGTTGCGGACGCCCCGGTTCACTGATCGATCGAAATCCCACTGTGGGAACGTACCCGAAATCACCTTGGTGGCCCCCTGAGGCCGTGACATTCGATGATGGAGCGTGTGCGGTCGCGGCGGGTTGGCCGCTGCTGAGCATGTCGTCGTGGCGGACAGTCTCGGTCAGTGAACTCCCGGGCGATGAGGGCATCCACGTGGCACGCTCGCAGCACTGGGGGATCGTGCTGTCGGACACGGCAAAAGGCGGTTGGGAGGAGTTTCCAGCGGTACTACCTCTCCGGCCGCTCTGGACGGGGTTTGCCGGCAACGCACTCCTGTACGCGGCAACTGTGGCGATGACGATCGAGAACTTCGCGGGGGCACGCCGACGACGACGACGCAGCCGCGGGCTGTGCCACAAGTGCTCCTATCCGGTAGGTCCAACCCAGCGGTGTCCAGAATGTGGGACGGCCCCGGCTCATCACTGAACCGGGGCCGTCGAGTCCGGCCGGCGATGAACGTGCAGGGCCAAAGGGCCAAATGAGGAGGGCTCCGCCCGCGGGTTGGGGCCGCGACGCCGCGGCTCCTTCGTCCAATGTCTCCTGTCGTCGGGTGGCGCGGCGGCGACTTGAGGCGCGATCAGGATTCCGCGTTTTTCTCGTGGGGGAAGGGGGGGGCGTGGACGCGGGAGTGCGACGCATGGACGAAACTGTGCCGCGCGTGGATGCGAATGCCCGGCGCACGGACGCGCGCGGGCGGCGCGTGGATGCAGATTGCCGCGGCAAGGATGCGCCCGCCCCGCGCGTGGACCCAACTCCGGGCCGCGGGGACTCGTCGCTTCGGGAGATTTGTGCGCTGATGCCAGAGGAAGGGGAAGCCCCTTCCTCCGGCACCTCCATCCCCACTCCGCTGCAGTCGCGCTACCGGAGAAGCAAGAACGTAGAGGCTGGCACGGCGATGCAGTTCTCGCCGATGGAGCCTTCGGATGTCTGCGTGACCATGACCCCAAAGGGCGCGGCATAAGCTGGCTTGCCACAGAATGAGTCGATGCCGGCACGAGCCGCGCCGTCCGCCGTGCCGCGGCGGTACTTGACCTCGACCGGAATCCGGGAAGTTCCGATCGTGAGTACCAGATCTATCTCCGGCTCCTTCGCGCGCTCGGGGAACCAGGAGAGCTCGACCCCCGGGATACCCTTGAGGAAGTAACCAAGCACGCTCTCGACCAGGTGCCCAGCTTGCGTCGCTACCGCCTCGACGCAGTTCTTGAGTGCCTCCGGGTCAAGCGGGATCGTCCCCTGCAGCACCCCGTTGCGGACGAAATGGTCGCACACACAGAGCTTGGAAGGGGGACCCTGCTTCTTGGCGAGCATTTCCAGGGGCGGGACGCAGTGAATCAGGAGGGAGTCTGCCAGGAACTGCACGGTTTCCGCGACCCTTGCGTTCGGAACCGGTGATTGCAGGCGTTGGTGAAGCTCATCGCCGATCCGCTTGGCCGTGACCGCCTGCCCCGCGTACCGGCAGATCATCTTGAATACCTCGCGGACGAAGGCGGGATCGAGGGGCGCGGCGCGGCGCCGGTGTTCCGGGTCGCTTTCAATGGTCTTGTTGATCACGCCCGCGACGACCTGCTGCCGTAGGCGGTCTTCGTCGGTCTCGGTGGTATCGTGGCACAGGGGATAGCCTCCGAGCCGCGAGAAATGCCGGAACGCTTCGTCCCGCGGCTTGGCCTGCTTCTTTCCATGAGCAATCAATCCGAGCCAGAAGTCGCGCTTCTTCCACTCTTCCAGCGGCGCATCGGGCGCGTACGGCTCTAGGCCCCGAATGCCGCGAATCCCAGCCACTTCCCAGAGGCGAAGAGGACCGAGTTCGATGGTGTCCATTCGTCCGGCGAGGTTCTCCTTGCCCCTAGCGATGCGCAAAGCCGAGCTTCCGGTGACGACGATGCGGGCGTCCGCGTTGTCCGCCAGAATCTTCAGTTGCACAGACCAATCGTGAAGATTCTGCACCTCGTCGAACAGGAGGTAAGCTGGCTGACCCTCCTGCGCCGCCTTGTTCAGCGTCCGCTTCAGAACATGCTGCTCGAACCAGCGCACGATGGCCTGAATGGGCATTGAGATGCCGCCGAGGGCGGGCGCGTCGTCGAACTGCACGCTCAGGATTCTCGCCGGATCAACCGGCTTGCCGGTCGTGTCGGCCTTGCCGACCAAGAGCAGATCCTCGATCAGCTGCGATTGCAACACGCTCTTGCCGACACGGCGCGATCCGCGAACGACCACCATCGCGGCGAGCTTGCTGTCCAATCGCCGCACCATCTCGACATATGCCCAACGGCGGAACCTGTGCGGCTCTCTCGCGGGCTGCGCCCGCCACCAAGGATTGCGGTCTTCGAGAAACGCGACGAGTTCAGGCGTGAGCGCGCCGACCGGGGCGGCCACGTGGACCGGCTTAGGCTTGCGCGCTTTCTTCGCTTCATTGGATAGGGCACGCCAAAACTCGTGCTTGCTCAACTTGCGCGCGGTGAGCTTCCCGAACTGCCGATGCATTTCATCGAACTTCGCGGTGTACGGCAGGTGGTCACGGTTGCCGATCCAATCGCGCAGCTGACGCAGGATCTCCAGTTGCTCATTGCTAGACAGGTTCGGGGCCTTGGAACCCTTCTTCTTCTTGCCCGGCGCGGCCAAGCCCCCGAATTTGCCGATCTTATCGAGCAGCACCCAGAAGTCGTGGTCGCCGATCTTCTCCCCGCGCTTCGATTCGTACTCCGCCTTGAGATTGTCGAACGTAGTGGTGTAAGGAAGGGAATCGCGCGGCACATCTGTTCCGCGGAGCAATTGCTGCACAAGTGCGCGCACTTCCTGCGAGTATTTTACGGCTGGTGTGGACTTTGCGAAGGCGAGCCTCCAGTTCCTGGGATCGGGCGCGCTGAACTCCTCGCGCGCGGGGCGGAATGGACAGATTGTACCCGTCGAGGGGAGCGCGGCCCGAATCTCCACCCTCCGTGTGCCCCGAATCCGCGGAGTCAGGGGGAGGCGGGTGACCCGGCCTTTCGCGCCCGACTCGTGCCACGATCTTTCGGTCCTCCGAAAGGTCGTGCGATCGGCGTTCATCCTGCGGGGCCGCCGACATTCCCACACACAACGCACGACCTTCGCACCACCCTCTTCGCATTCTTATCGCCAATCGCCGCGAAGGTCGTGGCACGTTGAAACAACTTCCTCTGGCGGCAACTCAGTGCCGTCAAGGGAGCGTGGCCCGAATCTCCTTCCACGTTCCAATGCGCCCCGATTCTCGCGAAGTCGTCGGCGCGAGAATCGGGGTTCAGGGACGCCGCTAATGATTGCAGCACGCCCGTACGTGCGCCGCCGTATCACCCCCGCCGCCGCCGGCGCGTCAAAAAAGCAAGGCCAATCACTGCCCCCGCCCCCGGCGACGGAACCAGCACCAGCGAATCGATCCGGAATGTCATCGAATACGCAAACTCGCCGCTCGCATCGTCCAGGATCGCGAACGACCCCTCTGCGCCGGTGAAGCTCTCCAGCGGCGGCGGAACCAGCGGGAGCGCATCGCTCGCCAGCACCGCGCCCGAGGTGTCCTGGAGCGTCAGGTCCATGAACAACGTACTCTGCGGCGGCACCACGAACGACGTCGTCAAACCCACGTCCACAAGCCGCAGCTGGTCGCCTCCCGCCGGGGCCGTGCCGTCGTGGACTATGACGTTCAACGACGGGCTGAAATCCCCGCCGGACTCGACCGTGGCGTCGCCGATCGTTGCGTTCAGGCCATACGGCGGGTGCGGGAAATCCGGGAAGAAGAACAGGTACGCCACGCCGCCGTCGGGCGTGGGCAGGACGTCGAAGGTCGTCTCGTCGAACGTGTACGTTCCCCTCACCTGTTGCCCGAGGGCGATCGGCGTCGTGAGCCCGCCGGGATTGGCGATCGACGTAACCTCGCCGACGAACTCCCACGGCACGATGTCCGCACGCACCCGCGGCGCGGCGCCGCTGAGCAGTGCTGCGCCCAAGACAAACGCGCTAACTCGTCCAGCATTCAACGTATACATTGCCGACCTCCTGTATGCCCCCCTCCTTACCAAACCCTCCCAACCACCCCCCGCCCACCGGCACCCACGGAAATCCGTTCTCTTACGTGCGAGAACCTGGTGCGTCGAGGATACCGACTCCGGTTGAATTCTCCTAACTCTTCAGGCAGGTGGCCTCGATCAAGCACCCGGCTGTTTGTAGCGCCAATGTGTCGGCGTCGGTGCGCCGGTGGGGGCGTGGCCCCACCTTTCACGCCCAACTCGTGCCACGATCTTTCGGTCCTCCGAAAGGTCGTGCGCTCAGCGTCCATCTTGTGCGGCCGCCGACATTCCCACCCCCTCCGCACGACCTTCGCACCACCGACTTCGCATTCCCTCTCGCCGAACGCCGCGAAGGTCGTGGCACGTTGACTCAATGCCCCCAAGGGGGCGTGCCCCGTCCTTTCCCGCACGCGCCACGATCCGCGTCCCCATGCAAGCACGCTCGATCCCACCGCCCTCCCATCTCTAAGCCTCCATTCACCCACCCTTCACCCCGCTAACACCGTCGGCCGCCAACCCTCCTTAGGTGGGAGGTCGGCCGCGGGACGGGAGACTGGGGGGCGAGCCCACTCCGAAGGAGTTCCCTCAAATGAACCACTACTCGAACACCCGCCGCATCGCCTCAGCCCTGGCTGTCGTCGCTCTTGCCCTTGCCTACTCCGGCTGCGCGTCAGAATCCAAGACCAAGACCCGCACCGTCGTCGAAACGCCGGAACAGAAGACCGTCCACACGGACATCCACAAGGAAAAGGTCATCGATAAGTAGCCGGTGCCCCCATCAGGTGGTTGATGAAGTGCTGACGCCCGGCGGAAACGAAGATCTCAGAATGTTCGTGCTCCGGCTGACTTCAGATTGACTCGTGCGCGGTTCCCGCCCTCGCGCGCTCAGTTGCAGACTTACCGTTTCTGCCAAATGCCTCGAACCGTCTAAATCGAGGGCCGAACACTTCGAATTGCATCGTGATCTCACGATTTCGCGTCTCGAATGCATCCAAAACCGCGGCTCCAAGCGGCCAACCACACTCTCCGAGCGCGCATCCGAACCCTCCAAAGGCGACGTGTTGATCCCCTACAACCGCTCCCGGCGCGCATGGCGCGGCCACCGACCTTGAGGTAATCTTCGCCTGAACAGCGGATCTTTTCCGAGCGCATCAACGAATACTCGTTCCGGCCGAGGATCCGTGCGTGGCCCCACATCCGCTGCTCTGCACAGCGCGGCCTCGATAGAGGAGGTTCACATGTCGAAGTTCGCATCGATCGCCGTCGCGGCCGTCGCATCCGCCTCGGCGGCACCGTATGCCAGCGCGGACCACGCGCTCGCCTTTTTCTTCCGCGGCTCCATCACCAGCATCGAGGGGACCGTCCCGCCGCCACCCAATGTGCAGGTCGGCGGGCCTCTCTCCGCCGAGTTCGTCTTTCTCCGCGCCACGGTTGACGCCGAGCCTGATGCTCATGTCGGCTTCTACGACGGCGCGATCTTCGACGGCAACGCGACCGCCAGCGACTACGACCGGCTGTGCGGCGTCAACGCCGGCTCCATCTGGATCATCGACAACTCGGCGCTCGGCGACGTGTACCGGGCCCAGTTCGTCGCCCCCGCCAGCATGATGCGGGCGCAGGTTGAACTCGTCGATACGCAGAGCGCCGCGTTCAACTCCGATGACCTGGCCGAGGATCTCTCGCTCGACGACTTCGACGACGAGTTCGACTGGAAGACCATCACGATCGAAGTCGGGACCGCGGAGTCGTACTGGCGCATCGTGGGCACGATCGAGTTCTTCCGGGTCGGCGCCGGCCCCGTTCCGTGCGACTTCAACCGCGACGGGATCGCCAACTCGCAGGACCTCTTCGACTTTCTGTCCGCCTTCTTCGCCAGCGCGCCGGCCGCCGACTTCAATCACGACGGCTTCATCAACTCGCAGGACTACTTCGATTTCCTGGTGTGCTTCCTGTCGGTGTGCCGCTAGGCGCCGCCGATCGTTGCCGCTGTGCGATCGGCGCTTTCGGGGCCGGTCGAAGCATGTATCGCGCCGGAGCACGATTCGGTCGTACATTCGGGCATTTCGCCGTGCTATGGTGACGCTTTCCCAGTCCGCTTTGGAGGTGTCGCCATGTCGCTTGATCTGCACGTTCCGGGGTCGGGGATGTCGTCGGGGATGACGCGCCGCACGTTTGTGAAGACGGCGGCGGTCGTGGTGCCGACCGTGGCCGGGGCGGCGGGGGGGATGGGGTCGATCACCGGGCTTGCCCACGCCATGGCCCCCAGCGGATTCTTCGCCGAGGGGTCCGACACGATCCGCCTCGGGCTCATCGGCTGCGGCGGGCGCGGCACCGGCGCCGCCACCCAGGCGCTCGGAGCCGACGGCGGATGCGTCCTGGAATCCATGGGCGACGTCTTCAAAGAGCGGATCGACTCCAGCCTAAAGAACATCACCGATCACATGCGCGAGCAGGTCGGCGACAAGGTCGGCCAGCGCGTGGACGTGCCCGCGGAGCGGCAGTTCGTCGGGTGGGACGCCTACCAGCGTGTCATCGATAGCGGCGTCGACGTCGTGCTCATCACCGGCTATCCGGGGTTCAGGCCGCAACACCTCAAGGCGGCGATCGCCGCCGGCAAGCACGTCTTCGCCGAAAAACCCTTGGCAGTTGATGCGCCGGGGATCCGCAGCGTCATCGAGTCAGCGGAACTTGCCACGTCCAAGCACCTCGCGCTGCTTGTGGGCTTCTGCTGGCGCTACAACGCCTCCATGCGAGAGGCGTTCAAACGGGTCCTCGACGGCTCCCTGGGCGACATCACCAGCGTCCACACCACCTACCTCACCGGCACCCTCGGCAAACGCCCCCGAAAACCCGAATGGCAAGAACTCGAGTTCCAGATGCGCAACTGGTGGCATTTCACATGGATCAGCGGCGACCACATCGTCGAACAAGCGGTGCACTCGATCGATCGGCTCGCCTGGGCGATGAACGATCGGCTCCCGGAGCGCGTCATCTGTCTGGGCGGGAACGCCGCCCGCACCGGCGAAGAGTCCGGCAACTCGTTCGATCACTTCGCCGCGACCTACGAGTACGCCGGCGGGCTTCGAGCCTTCCACACCTGCCGGCAGCAGGACGGCCTGCCCAGCGATAACACCGACTACGTCTACGGCACCAAGGGGCACGCGGTGATCAACGGATGGACGGCAAAGTTCCCGATGCACGGCTACGGCGTTGGTGGTGGTGGGGCGGACGGCAACGCCCCGGTCATCTGGGACGGCAAGGGCGACCCCGGCGACGCCGGCAGGATGTACGAGGATGAGCACAAGGAACTCTTCGCATCCATCCGCGCGGGCAAGCCGATCAACGACGGGGTGCGCGCCGCCAACTCGTGCATGATGGCGATCATGGCCCGCATGGCCGCCTACACCGGCCAGACCATCACCTGGGAACAGGCCATGAACTCAAAGGAATCGCTCGTCCCCGGTTCGCTCTCGTGGGACATGAAGTTGCCCAAGCCGGAGGTGGCGGTGCCGGGGAAGACGAAGTTTGTGTGAGCGAGTTTGTATATCTTGTTTGCCGACAAAAAAAGAACGGCCTTGACGCCACCCGCCCGACGACGGGAGCCTCAGGGAATATCGCTGCCGACGATGCCATCAAGGGTGTGATGGGTAGGAGGCAGCTGAGTTCGATGCACCGCGCCCGGAGCATCACCATCGCCATCGCCATATTCGGGCAGTATCTTGTTCAGCGGAATGGCGCGGCCGCTGCCATCCAGCATGCTCATTAGTACGGGAAACGAGCACAGACCCCGATCAATGACGGTGGGAAGCTCGTATCCGAGCCCAAAGAACACACTAAGCAATGCTTTGTTCCCCGCAAACTGCGCGGAACTGAGACGAGTGGGACGTAGTTGAGACGTCCCGCTCATCCGAAATCGCGGATTCCAGTATCTGGAATCAGCCAGAAACGAGCATGCATTACCCCAGTTGGGTCGGACCCGTTCGGGACCCGCTTTGCGGGGTATAGAACGAGGCGTTATTAGGGTCCCCGTCGTAATACGAGTCCGCAAGAGCGTAGTTCCACGTGACGTACGACTCGAAATACACGATTGGAATAACATCGCCCCTCTCCAGCCGGAGAACTGTTTGTGACGCAGTCGGGTCCGCAAAGCACGGCAGAGAAAGGACGCCCTCCTCCGTCGGCGGAGATTCCGCGAACGCACTTGAAACAAGAGCGCTCACGAGGAGAACTACAAGCGCGCTTGCTCGCCTATGCAACGATCCCATGTTGTTGTTTAACCCCCGGGGGGGGGGCTGTCAAGGAAAAACGTGGCGATATTCAGATTATTTGTGCGATACCTCGTCCACGCCATCGCTCGTGTGAAGCGCAGCAGCCGACACGAACCTCACGCCAGCGCCATCGCCTGCTTCACCGCCCGCACGATCTTCCCCTTGTGCGGCAGGTACTCCGCCTCCAGCGTCTTGGCGTACGGCGTCGGCACGTCGTCCGTGTTCACCCGCAGCGGCTGGTGATCCAGATAATCAAACGCCTTCTCGCACACCTGCGTGACGACCTCGCTCGCGACGCTCGCAAACGGCCAGCACTGATCGACCACGACGATCCGCCCCGTGCGCTTCAGGGACTCGACGACCGAATCGATGTCGAGCGGGCGGACGGTGCGCATGTCCAGGACATCGCACACGATGTCTTCCTTCGCCAGTTCGTCGGCGGCCTCAAGGCAGAAGTTGACCGGGCGTCCGAAGGAGACCAGCGTGCAGTCTGAATCTCGCTCGCCGCTCCATGACCCGCGGCGGAGTTCGGCTTGGCCGAAGGGGATCGTGTATTCCTCGGTCGGGATCTCGCTCTTGTCCGACAGCATGCGCTCGGACTCGAGGAAGAAGACCGGGTCGTCGTCGCGAATGGCGGTCTTGAGGAGCCCCTTGGCGTCGTACGCGCACGACGGAATGGCGATCTTGAGTCCCGGGACCGTCGCGTACATCGATTCGACCGTCCAGGAGTGGGTCGAGCCGAGTTGTCCGCCCGCGCCGTTGTTGCCGCGGAAGACGACGGGGCAACCCCACTGCCCGCCGGACATGTAGAGCATCTTCGGAACGTTGTTGAGGATCTGGTCCGCCGCCACGAGCGAGAATGACCAGGACATGAACTCGATGATGGGGCGCAGCCCGTACATCGCGGCGCCGACCGCCAGGCCGGCAAAGCCGTTCTCGGAGATCGGGGCGTCGATGATGCGCTGCGGGCCGAACTCGTCCAGCATCCCCTGCGAGACCTTGTACGCGCCGTTGTACTGGGCGACTTCTTCACCCAATAGGAAAATGCGCTTGTCGCGGCGCATCTCTTCGCTCATGGCTTCGCGGAGCGCTTCGCGGAAGGTCACTTCTTTGGTCGCGGTCATGGATCGGGTTCCGTTCGGAGATCGGGAGAGTGCGGATGTAGATGATATTCCGTCGGCGCGGCACGCATCGATTCAGCGTGCTGGCGGCGTGGAAGACGGGTGGAGACACAAGAAGGCATCGAGGAATGCGGCGTCAAGGCATGCAGAGTGGGCCGAGGCTATCGTGGGCCATGCCTCCACTTCGGCAGTCGCTCGATCGGTGCCCGTGGCGGGTGCGCAGCCATACCCCTGATGCGCCGGCGGAGACACGTCGATGGATCGACGCACAGGTGCCGGGGTGCGCGCACCTGGACTTGATCCGGGCAGGAGTGATCGGCGATCCCGCGATCGGGTTCAACGAACTCGACCAGTTCTGGGTCGGCAAGGCGGACTGGGAGTACCGGACGCGCTTTCACGCGGACGAGCGCCTGTTCGCGCACGAACGGATCGACCTGGTGTGCGACGGGCTCGACACCATCGCGACGCTCGAACTCAACGGCGAGCGCATCGGCGAAGCGGCCAACATGTTCCACCCGCATCGGTTTAATGTGCGCGAAGCGCTCAAGCGCACGGGGGCGAATGAGTTGCTGATCCGCTTCCGCTCGCCGCTGCGTCACGTTCGGGAGGAGCAAGCGAGGCTCGGGGCGCGCCCGGTGAACGGCGACTGGGATCCGTACATCTTCATCCGAAAGGCGGCGTGCAACTTTGGATGGGATTGGGGGCCCAAGGTCCCCACGGTTGGGATCTGGAAGCCGATCCGGCTGGAAGGCTGGAGCGGCGCGCGGATCGTGAGCCTGCGGCCGCTGGTGACGCGGGCAGACCAGCGCCTCGCCACGGTCGAGGTGCACGTCGATGTGGAGCGCGGCAACCACCTCGCTGAGTTGGTCATCGAAGCGATGATCAGCGAGAAGGGAGAGCCGGAGGCGTTATCGGCAGACGCCGCGATGATCGATGGTGATTCGGCGGCGCTGCGGCTGGAGGTATCGCGTCCATCGTTGTGGTGGCCGCGGGGGCATGGGAAGCAGCCGCTGTACGAGGTGACGGTGAGCCTTCGAGCGTCGAAGGGGGCTCGACCTCGGATTCTTGATCGCGACAGAGGAACGATTGGGTTGCGGACGGTGCGGCTGAACACGGAGACGGACCGATGGGGGTCGAAGTTCCAGTTCGAGGTGAACGGAAAGCCGATCTTCTGTCAGGGGGCGAACTGGATCCCGGACGATCTGTTCCCGACCCGCGTCACGCCCCGGCGGCTGCGACAGCGAGTGCGTCAGGCGGCGGACGCGAACATGAACATGCTGCGCGTCTGGGGGGGCGGGTACTACGAGCACGACGCGTTCTACGACGCATGCGACCGCGCGGGCATCATGGTCTGGCAGGATTTCATGTTCGCCTGCGCGATGTACCCGGAAGAGCCGCCGTACCCCGCGTTGATCGAGGCCGAAGCGCGCCACCAGGTGTCAAGGCTGTCGTCGCATCCGTGCGTCGTGCTCTGGTGCGGCGGGAACGAGTGCGTGTGGGGGTGGCAGAAATGGGGGTGGAAGGATCGGCTCAAGCCCGGTCAGACGTGGGGCGCGGGGTATTACTTTGATCTCCTGCCGAAGGTGGTGAAGGAGTTGTGCCCGACGACGCCCTACTGGGCCAACAGTCCGCTCTCCGCGAACACCGTGCCCGCGGCGCTGGAGCGCGACGTGCTCGATCCGAACCACGGCGATCGGCATACCTGGGACGCGACGTTCGAGGAGTATCGCGCGCGCATCCCGCGGTTCGTGAGCGAGTTCGGCCAACAGTCACCCGCAAGCCTGCCGACGCTGCGGCGTGCGATTGGTGCCAGCGGGTTGCGGGTGGATTCGGAGGCGATCAAGCACCGTCAGCGGGCGACGGGAGGGAATGCGGCGATGTACGACACGGCGCTCTCTCGTGCGGGACAAGCGCCCACGGACTTCGCCCAGTGGCATCGGATGATGCAGCGGGCGCAGGCCGACGCGGTGCGCATCGCGTTCGAATGGGCCGTCGCCAACCAGCCGCGATGCATGGGAGCGCTGGTCTGGCAACTCAATGACTGCTGGCCGGCGCTGTCGTGGTCGCTGATTGATTCGGCGGGAAAGCCCAAGCCCGCCTACTTCGCGGTGAAGCGGGCCCTGGCGGTGAAGCGGGCCGCGCATCCGCGATGATCGACGCCGGGATAACCCGGGCCCGGTCGGCGTGGACGGCTATTTCGCCGCCGGCCTGCCCGCTTCGTCGATGACGCGCTTGATGACGTTGTCCCCCTCTCGCAGCGGCCGAGGGACCTGTTTGCCGTTCACGAAAACCATGGGCAGGCTGGTCAGCCCCGCGAGTTGACCGGCGAGCGCGTCGTCGCGAATCGCGGACATCACGTCGGGGGACGCGAGTGCGGCGGCGTAGGCGGCGGCATCGAGTCCCTGAGCGGCGGCGGCGGCTTTCACGTCGCTGTCTCTCAGCGACGCCTGATGCTGCATGACCCATTCGTGCATCTTCCAGTACGCACTGTTGCCGCCGACTTTCCCCGCCGCCTCGACCGCGCGCGACGCCAGACACGCATTCTCGCGCACAACCGCGGGGTTGAGGTTCGGAGGCAGGGCCGGGTTGCACTCGGGGTTCAGCGGGTAGTGACGGAAGGTGTACCGGACGTTGCCCTTCCCGGACTTCATCGCCTCGCGGAGTTGCGAGTCCAGCCGGGCCGTCGCCGGTTCGCTGTAGTCGCCGAACACGATGACGCTCACCAGCGACGCATCCTTCGCAGGATCGGCGGGCCTCCAGTCGGCCGGCGCCCCCGTTGACCACTCGGGCAGGTCCTCCATGAACGGGCGCGCGGGCGGCTGCTCTTTCCAGTCATCGACGTATCGCTGGGCCGCGAGGACCGGGTGATCAGCGGCGGCGGTCCGGCTGGGCGGCTTGCGGGCCGCGATCTCGTCGATCGTGCGCCGGACCGAGCCCGCTACCTGCCAGCCCTTGAGTTCCACCCCGTTGATGAACACCATGGGCGTGTAGAAGATCCCCAGGGCCATCCCATCCTCGACATCGGCCTGGATGCGCTTGAGCGGCTCGGCGCCTTCCATCACGGCCGCGAACGCATCGACGCCGACGGTGAGCCCAGCGCGTTCGACGCCGCGCGCGAGCACCTCCTTGGTCTCGAACTTTCCATCGACTTCAAAGAGCCACTGGACGAACTTGAAGAAGGCGTCGTCGCCGCCGAGGATTCCCGCGGCCTCGGCGGCGCGGGCGGCGTAGCACGCGTTCCCGTGCATCGTCTGCGGTACGTACGTGTTGCAGTCCTTGCACATCGGGAAGTGCTTGATGCTCAGCGACACCGTGGGGGTGTCCGGGGCGCCGGCGCGGGCGGTGTCCAGCGCCTGCATCGCGGCGACGACCTCCCCTTCCACACGCTTGCAGTCCGGGCACTGGAAGTCCGTGAGAACCACGATGCGGATGCCCGCGGACTCCGGGCCCTTGCGGTAGCGGCCTGTGAAGCCCGCTGGACCCCAGCGGTCGCTCGCGGAGGGCTGATCGGGTAGGACGAAGGGGGCCAAAGCGGGGTCCGGACCATCGCCGTCCAGTATCGCCTTGACGGATCGCGCCCGTTCCGCCTCGGCTTCGCGCGCTTTGCTCGCTTCGTGACGCGCACTGGCGACTCCAAGAGCGGTGGAGGTCGCGACGAATACGACGACAAACACGACTGGGGCGCGGCGGACCAGACCGGCGCGGATTCGGCGCCCAAGAGTCCATGATTGACGATCGGTCATGCCCGCACGTTCCTTTCTGAAGTCTCTCACGATGGTCGCCCACGCGGCGATGGCGAAGACGAGATTGGCGCTGTGGGCCGTCACGCAGTACGTGCACCACGTCTTGAGATAGATCATCACACCCGAAAAGAGCAGAGAATCCAGCACCCCGACCGCGGCCAGCACGCCGACGGTGATGCCGGCACGCCGGGCCGACGCGATCCAGGCCCCCAGCATCCCGGAGAAGTGCGCCAGGCCCAGGAATGAAACCGGCCACAGCAGGCCCCCGGGGAGGGGAACGCGGCTCCACGCCGAGCGATCGAGCGCTTCGCACCCGCTCTTTGGGCCGCACCCCGGAAGCGATCCGCCGAAGTGCTTGTTGACAAGAAAGGCCGACGCGACGAGCGCCACGAGCAGCGCCGCCAGGGCGATCCACCACGTTGCCGTGCGGATCAGTACCACGACGCCGGAAGGAGTGCCGCCGGGCCGAGCCGGATTGAGCCGTGCGTGCTGAGAGTTGGATCGGCGAGGCGTCATGGATGTCGGAGTGCGCTTTCACGCACGAATCGAGGCGGAGATGATCGCGGGTGCGGCCTCAAGAGCGTTCTGCAATCCCGTAGGATCCTATCGTTGAAAGTTGGCCGGGCGGGTAGCTCAACTGGCCAGAGCAATCGCCTTACACGCGATAGGTTCCGGGTTCGAATCCCGGCCTGCCCATTCTTCGGAGGTTCCGCGATGCTCACACACCGCCGCCACGCAGGCTGGACGAGTCTGGTCGCGAGTGTCCTGATTGGCGTGCCGGCGGCGGCCCAGACGCCGTCGGCCCGGCCGGGGGTTGGGGCGATCCCGTACCCGGGTGGGACCACCTTCCGCGTTTGGGCCCCCAATGCAACCAGCGTGCGCGTCGCGGGGACGTTCAACGGCTGGTCGCCAACCGCGAACCCGCTGGCCAGCGAGGGGGGCGGGTCGTGGTCCGCCGACGTCCCGGGAGCCGGCGAAGGCGCCGAGTACAAGTTCGTCCTTATCAACGCAGGGACGATCTGGAAGAACGATCCAAGAGCCCGGCAACTCACCAGTTCCGTCGGAAACTCGATCGTGCGCGGCGACACCTTTGACTGGTCGGTGGTCGGCCCAAGTTTCAAGTGGTTCAACGAGACGTTCGAGTCGGGCCGGATCTTCGCGCCCTGGACCAGCGGTGGCGTCGGGACCAGCCGCGTGAAACCAAACCCGCTGTACCGGGCCACGGGACAGTTCGGGTGCGTGCTCGACAGTTACGCCCCGGGCCGGCCCGCCATCACCCATCTGACCCTGACTCTGAACGCCTCGCAGGTCGCGAACCTGGGGTTGACGTACAAGATCCGCAACATCGGCGACACGCCCGACGCCGAGGACGGCGTCTTCATCTCAAACGACGGCGCGTCCTGGTTCCTTGTCGATTCATTCCCCCCGATCAATACGGGGTTCACCCTCCGCACGATCAATCTGTCGGCGGCGGCGGCGACGGCAGGATTCACGCCCGGGCCCGCCTTTCGCGTGCGCTGGCAGCAACGCGGGGACGATTCGGCGCCCGGCGACGGCATCGCGATCGATGACGTCTACATCGGGGCCCAGCGCCTCTCGCACCCCTTCGTCACCCCCGCGTGGAACGAGATGGTCATGTACGAGATGCACGTCGGGACGTTCAATGACTCGCCCGGCGGAGCGCCGGGGACCTTCGCCTCGGCCATCCAGCGGCTGGACCAACTCCGCGACCTCGGAGTCAACGTCATCGCCATCATGCCCGTCAACGAGTTTCCCGGTGATTTCTCCTGGGGATACAACCCGGCCCACCCGTACGCCATCGAGAACGCCTACGGCGGGATGAACGAATACAAGCGGTTCATCAACGAGGCGCACGCTCGTGGGATCGCCGTCGTCCAGGACGTGGTCCACAACCACTATGGCCCCACTGACCTGGACCTCTGGCGGTTCGACGGGTGGTTCCAGAATGACCTCGGCGGGATCTACTTCTATAACGACTTCCGCGCCGTCACCAACTGGGGGAACACCCGGCCGGACTACGGACGTCCCGAGGTCCGCTCCTACATCCGCGACAACTCCTTGATGTGGCTCCAGGAGTTCCGCGCCGACGGCCTGCGATGGGATTCCACCGTCAACATCCGCAACACCAGCAACGGGCAGGGAACCGACATCCCCGATGGATGGACCCTCATGCAGTGGGCCAACAACGAGGTGGACACGACCCAGCCCTGGAAGATCATGATCGCGGAGGACCTGCAGCAGAACGCCTGGATCACGCGCCAGACCGGCGCCGGCGGCGCGGGGTTTGATTCGCAGTGGGACGCGGGGTTCGTCCACCCCGTGCGCGCGGCGATCGTCGCCGCCAGCGACGCCGACCGCAACATGTTTGCCCTCAGGGACTCCATCCTGAACCGGTACAACTCGGACGCCTTCCAGCGCGTGGTCTACACCGAGTCGCACGACGAGGTGGCCAACGGACGATCACGTGTGCCCGAAGAGATCTGGCCCGGCAACGCCGGGAGTTGGTTCAGCCGCAAGCGTTCCACCGTGGGGGCGGCGCTGGTGATGACCTCTCCGGGGATCCCCATGATTTTCCAGGGCCAGGAGGTGCTCGAGGATGGGTACTTCCAGGATACAGACCCCGTGGACTGGTCGAGGCGCGCGACATTCGGTGGGATCGAGTTGTTGTACCGCGATCTCATCCGGCTGCGACGGAACTGGTATGACACCACCCGCGGGCTCAAGGGCCAGAACGTAAACGTGCACCACGTCAACAACACGGACAAAGTAATTGGATTCCACCGCTGGGATCAGGGCGGGCCACGGGACGATGTCGTCGTCGTGGTGAATCTCGGCAACCGAACCTACACCAACTACAACCTTGGTTTCCCGCGGGAGGGAACGTGGCGCGTGCGGTTCAACAGCGACTGGAACGGGTACAGCGCGGACTTCGCGAACACGTTCAGTTATGACACCGTCGCGGTCCCGGGGGCGCGGGACGGGGTCAACTACAACGCCAACGTGGGGATCGGGCCCTACAGCGTCATCATCCTGTCGCAGGAGTAATGGAGAGGCCAGCGAGGTCGATTGCCCAGTGCTCGGTTGATCATTGGTCGCGCAAAGTTCCGGCTTGGGCAGCTCAAGCAGCGGCTCTGGGTGCGCCCGCATGCCTCGTGTACATCGCCTGCGTCTTCATCGCCAAGGGATTCGAGTACACCGACCTGGCGCGACACACCCCGGCCACTCCCGACGAAGCAGTCGATACCGTGCTCAAAATCCTCTCCGGCAGCATGCTGGTCATCGCGACGTTCGCGGTCGGCTCGATGATCGCCGCGTTCTCGTCGGCGGCAAGCACCGCCACGCCGAGATCCTTCGCGCTCGTCGTTTCGGATGATGTTTCCCAGAACGCTCTTTCCACCTTCATCGGCGCGTTCATTTTCAGCATCGTCGCCATCGTGTTCGAGAAGCGCGGGTTCTTCCACCCGCCCGGGCGCAGCGCGCTGCTCGCCCTCACCGTCCTCATCTTCGCCATCGTGATCGTCACCTTCGTGCGGTGGGTGGACCGCATCGCCCGGCTCGGCCGGCTCGGAGAGACCGTCGTCAAAGTTGAACGAGCGACCGCCCGCACGCTCCGGCGCCGCCGGATCGCGCCCACGCTTCAGTGCCGGCCGGACTCGCCCGAATCCGAGCGTTGGCCGGCGGTCAGTACGACGGTCGTCGGGTACGTGCAGCGCGTGGATGTCGAAGCGTTGCAGCGCGTCGCCCGCGATGAGGGGCTCCACATCGCCGTTCACGCGATGCCCGGCGTCTTCGCCGATCCCGGGTGCGTGCTGGGAGCGTCGCAGTGCAGCTCGCCGCGATCTCCCAATCTCGGATGGCGCTGGCGCGGGCCGAGCGGGCCCTGGTGCTGCCGGAAGATCTCGAAGCGGTGCGATTGCTCGCGGCCCGTGTCGCTGCAAGTGCGTCCGAGGATTCATCAACCGGAGCGTCCTGATAATCCGGCAATTCGGCGGGTTTCGCCAAAATGCCCTTCGTATCCGCCGCCGCCGGGGTTACATTGGACATAACAAGTTCACGCCGCGCGTGAGTGCGCGGCGTGCGCGGCCGTTCCTGATGGTGGGGACCCGCAACGCTCGCGGGGTGAGTGGACCGCGTGAAGGGGCAAGGACCGGGGGCCGCGTCATTGACGGCGCGACGGATCGGCAAGACGCCGGCGAGTTGATCGCGGGGCTTCCCGGGGGGCGTCTTCGACATCGTTCGCCGCGTGCAACCAGCGCGGCGCTGAGTATTCATCGTTGCGTTTCGAGCCCGAGTCTCTCGGGTGCGGCGGCGTTTGACACGCGGGCAGGTCGACCCGCACAGATCACACCAAGAGGAGTTCATCATGCAACAGATTCTGGGACAAGGCAAGGTAGCGGCGGTGACGCTGCTGGCGGCGATCGCCGGCGCGACGGGCACCGCCGCCGCGCAGGTCAACGACAACTTCGAGTCCTATCCGCTCGGGCCCATCTGCGGCCAGGGCGGGTGGATGGAATGGTTCTCAAGCACCGATGTTTGCGGCGCCGTGTCGAGCGAGCAGGCCTTCTCGGGCTCCAAGTCGCTCAAGATCGTCGGGAGCGTCGGCGGGTCCACCGGCCAGGGAGACGACACGGTGCAGGTGCTCGACATCGATCAGGGGCATTGGGTCGTCACCGTGCAGACGTTCGTCCCTACCGATGCCACGGGGCGCGCGTTCATCGTGATGCTCAACTCGTATCCGGCGAACTTGAACTGGTCGCTTGATCTCGAGTTCAACGCCAACACCAACCAGGTGCGAGATCTTGACCGCCCGACCGATCCGGCGGTCCCGCTGGTTCGCGGGCAGTGGGTGCAGGTGCACCTGGACATCGACCTGAACAACGATCGCCTCAACGTCTGGTACGGCGATCAGCACCTGATCGTCAACAAGACCTGGGTGGACGGCGCCAGCACCGACGGCGAGCCGACGTTCCAGTGCCTGGATTTCTACGCCGACGAGCCCGCGCCGGCCGGCCAGGGCACCAGCGGCATGTACTTCGACGACATCCAGACTCGCCCAGCCGGGCAGGCGCCCTGCCCTTGCGACTGGAACCGCAACGGGACCGTGGACTCGCAGGATTTCTTTGACTTCCTCACGGGGTTTTTCTCGGGTAACGCCGACATCAACGCCGACGGGATGACGAACTCGCAGGACTTCTTCGATTTCCTGACGTGCTTTTTCAATCCCTGTCCGCCGCCCGTGACGCTGCCGCCGGGGAACATGCTGTTCCAGACCCCCTCGGCGAGCGGGGGCGTGTCGATCCCCGCGGACTTCTTCAATCCGGGCTCGCTCCCCTTTGACGCGTTCATCCCGCTCACGGGTCTCCCACTGGGAGCGGGCGGGCCATTCGAACTGGGAACGACGGACACCGTGATCATGCGGCGGGACGGGCTGAAACTGCCCCCGCCCGGCTCATCGGAGGTGGTTCCGATTGAACTGGTGGAACTGAGCCTCCAGAGCGTGCAGCCGATCGTCGTGACCTACGCCGGGGGCGCGGCGGAGACGTGGAACGTCCGGGTGATGCTCGATCCCGTGACGCCGCACACGCCGGGAGCGATGATAGTGCACGGCGAAGGCGAGATCGATTGGACGATCACGTGGGAGCCGGTGTGGGTGTTCGAGCGGGGCACGCAGACGCGGGTGCTCGACGGCGCCGCGCTCGAGATGACCGGGCACGGGTTGTGGGCGCCGGACTCCGACGACCCGCTGTACCACCCCAGGCTGCCCAAGCAGATCGAGATCTTTGACGACAACTTCGAGAGTTCCCCGCCCGGGACGTGGCAGCAGAACCTGATGCCCGCCGTGCCGGCCCCGCATCCGCCGGCGAACGTGCAGCCCGGGGCGATCGTCGATCCCGGTGCGCGGCTCGGCCGCTTTGCCCTGATCGAGCCCGGTGCGCATATCCACCCGGGAGCCGTGATCGGGCCCAACGCCATTATCCGCGCCGGCGCGCAGGTCCTGCCCAACGCCGTCGTCGGCGCGGGCGCGGTGATCGGCCAGAACTCCGTCGTCGGGATGGACGCCGTCGTCAGCGACGGCGTCCCCGTGGGCCCGTTCTGCCAGATCGGCGCCGGCACCATCATCAACAACGGCTGCACGATCGGGCAGAACGTAATGATCGGGTCCGCGTGCCGGATCAACGGCGCCACCCACCTCGGCAACAACGCCCGCGTGGGCAACGCCGTCTCGATCGGGAACACCGTGTTCGTGGGCGATGGAGCGATCCTCAGCGACGGGATCTTCATCGCCACCGATGCCCAGATCGCCCCGGGGAGCGTGCTGAATACGGGGATGCACCGGTGCCAACTCCCCGGCGGCACCTTCCAGGTGCTCCCCGCCGCCGTGTGCGAGGATCTGGGCGGCGTCGTCCTGGGCGAGATCGCCGGCGACGGCATCGTCTCCACCAGCCTCCGCGGCAAGCGCCTCACCCAGGTGGCGTGGGACCCCGCCAACCCCCCGGCCGGCTTGGAGGACCTCCTCCAGGACGTGTGCGATGCGCTCAGCAGCGACGGGGTCACCCGCGTGAAGGACCGCACCTACGTCGATGAAGGACAGCCCGGAGAGTACGACTGCGACGACTTCGCGCACGATCTGGAGCGTGCCTTGGATGCGCTCGGCTATGACTCCACGTTCACCGCGATCTGGGACGTCTGTCCGAACCCGGATCACAGTTGGTGGAACTGGCTCTGGACCAGCGACACCATCCTGAAGAATGGGCATGCCCTCACCGACGTCCACACCGCCGATGGGAAGACGATCTGGATCGAGCCCCAGACCGGGGAAATCGTCAATCTGGACACCGACGGCGATGGAAAGGTCGGGACGTCGAAGAACCACGATTCCGGCTCCACGACCGAAGGGATGACTCGCGTCGAGGTGTACCCCGACCGGGCCGCCGCGGACGCCGCGGGCGTGCCCATCGATTGATCCCGATGTGCACGAGAACATTCGAGTGCCTCTTTGCGGGAGGACGCGACGCGGTCGCGTCCTCCCGCTCACGTTTGGCGCTTCCGCCGGGAACGGCTCGGCGGGGGGCGCGGTACACTCCGCGGATGCCGGACCTCTCAACGTCGCTTCGGCCCGGGCCCGGGGGAGCCCCTCGGGCGCTTCCTCGCTCCGTCGGCTTCTTCGGCGCGATCGGGGTCATGGTGGGCATCATCATCGGGTCGGGCATCTTCAGGACCCCCGCCTCGATCGCGGGGTTCCTCAACGACCCGGCGCTGATCCTCTTCCTGTGGGGGGTGGGCGGCGTGGTCTGCCTCTTCGGCGCGCTCACCTACTCCGAACTGGCCACGATGTTCCCGGAATCCGGCGGCGTCTACGTCTTCGTGCGCGAAGGGTTTGGCAGGTGCGCGGCGTTCGTCTTCGGTTGGACCTACCTGATCATCACCAAGCCCCTCGCCGTCGCCGGAATTGCCGTTGTCATGGCCGAACACGCCCTCACCCTCGTGGGTGTGCCCGCCGACGCGGCGCTGCGGCCGATGGGAACCCAGGGCATGGCGCTGACCGCCGCCCCGCTGCTGGCCAGCCTGATGATCGTGCTCCTCACCGGCGTGAACGTGCTCGGCATGCGGCTGGGCGCCGGGATCGCCGGAGTCCTGACCATCCTCAAGGTCCTGTCACTCGCCGCCATCGTGATCCTGGGCTTCGGAAGGCTGTTCGCCGACGCGGCGCCGCCCGGCCCAGCAGCCGCGGGGGGCATGACGGGCATCGACAGCACGCCGTTCGTTCAAGGCTCGATGCTCGTCGCCATCGGCGCCGTCATGGCGAAGATCATGTGGACCTACGACGGGTGGAGCGACGTGGGAGCGATCGCCGGCGAAGTGCGCGATCCATCGCGGACCTTGCCGCGGGTATTCGTCGCGGGCACCCTGCTCGTGACGCTGCTGTACGTCGCGGTAAACGCCGTGTACATGAAGGTCCTGCCGCTGGGAGAGATGCGCGGCATGACCACCGTCGCGCCGGCGGTGCTCACTCGGCTCGTGGGCTCGACCGGAGCGACCGCAGTCACGATCGCCATCATCGTCGCCACGCTCGGCGCGACCCACGGAGCGATCATCACCGGGGCGCGTGTGACCTACGCGCAGGCGTGCGACGGGCTTCTCTTCCGCTGGCTGGCGGGCGTGCACCCGCGCTTCAGGACGCCGGCGCGGACCCTCATCATCCAAGGAATCCTTTCGTGCGCCGCCATGCTCGGGCTCAAGACCTTCGAGAGCCTCACCAGCGGGTTCATCTTCACGATGTGGATCTTCTACGGGCTCGCGGCCGCCTCGATCTTCGTGCTCCGCATCCGGCTTCCAAATGCCGCCCGGCCCGTGCGCTGCTGGGGGTACCCTGTTGTTCCCGGCCTGTTCGTATTGGCCGCGGCCGCCATGACCGCGCTCACCCTGCGAAGTATCCCCATCCAGCAGAGTCTCGTGTGGACTGGCGTGCTGGTCCTGGGCGTCCCGGCTTACGCCGTGTGGTCTCGGCTCGCTCGCCCCCGCCGCCCGGAGTAACCCATGCGGGCAAGCATCGTCTATCCGCTGATCCTGCTCAATGTCGCCCACGTCGCGGCGGTGGCGGCCATGTCGTTCATCGGCGCGACCGCCGATACCTCCCCGCGCGAGCAGCGCTTGGCGCTCGCCGCAGGCGCGGTCCTCATGCTCCTGGACGCAGCCGTCATCGCCGGCCTGCTCATTCCCGCCTGCAAACGAACACCGCGCGCGGGCCCCCACTACTACTCGCCGCTGGAGCGCTGGCTTATCCTCGTGCCGGCGTCCGTTTTCGGCCTGATCGCGGCCGCCGCGTTCTCCGAAGATCTCAAGGGCTTCGGGCTGGCATCAGCGTGCTCCGCTCCTTCCGCGCTCGCCGCCATGCACGTCTTTTTCAGCCGTCACAAGCGAATTCCCGGACAATGCGATGAATGCGGCTACTCGCTCGCCGGCCTGCACTCAGGCACATGCCCCGAGTGCGGAGCGAGTTTCCTCCATGCAATTGCAGACAAACAGGTCAAATAATCGTTATTTGTTTGGGTAATATCTCGCTTCCTGCGGCCTTCTGGCCGCTATACTCCACGCTTCCCGGTCCGCCAAGCATCTGGCGCTTCGGAGGTTCTTTGGCGGCTTCTGGCGTCTACCTACCGCTTCAGACGATAGTGAACGAGTCCGCCCCTTGTGGGTCAGCGGATTCCAGCGCAGTCGTGGGGAACGGCCGAGTCCCGTGATGTACTTCGGCAAACTGTTCGCTGTCTGCCTTCGACATGCGATCAGCCGGCGGGGGGACGAGGGTCTGACAGTTCATGGTTCAGCATCGCGAACGAAACCAACTCGGGCCCTTCCTGCTCATCCGGTCTTTGGCGCCCGCTGCGGGAGCCGCCCGCTGGCTCGCCCTGCACGAGTCGCACCATACCAGCCACATCGTGTATCAGTTCCCGGCGTGTCACGATAAGAACGAACAGCGCCGATTCCTTTCAGCCGTTCAGACGGTTTGCGTCCTTTCCAACTCGCACATCCAGAAAATCGAGCAGTACTCGTTCGACGGGACCAAGACCGGATATATCGTCACCCCCTTCCCGGGTGACGCCAGCGGCCTCTTGTTCCTCGACGGGCTGCTGCGGGCCAAGGGCGGTCGCATGCACGCCGACGAGGCCCAGCGTGCCACGGTCCAACTTCTGGAAGCATTCGAGGCGGCGCACGCCGTCCGCCTGCACCACGGGCCGCTGTCGATGAGCGAGGTCATCGTCGATCGTCACGGCTCCCTGATCGTCGAACTCTTCGGTCTGCACCGCCAACTCCGCGGGCTGACCCAGGGAAACAGCGAACTGGTCCGTGATGAGGTTCGCTCCATCGTCGAGATCGCCTACCAACTCCTCACCGGCCTGCGGGCCGAGGAACCGATCATCCCCGCGGGTCGGCTCGTCAAGCGGCTCGACCCCGAATGGGACCTCTGGCTCGAACGGGGTCTTGACCCCGCCGACGGGTTCGCGACCGCTCGCGAAGCGATCGATGCGCTGCCGGGATCCGCGCCGATCGTGGAAGTCGTCCCGACGGTGAGCCCCGTCCTGTCGTTCCTGGGCCGGCTCGGGCTCGTCCGGCGCTAGCCGATCATCGGGCACCAAGCCCCTCGATGCCCCCGTGTTTGGCACGTTCCTCCGCCACGGCGCGGTTACAGTCGGAACGATGCCTGATCCTCAACCGCCCAACCCGACGCCGCAGCCGGACGACCGCATCGCCCGGCGACTCGAGTGCGCCGTGGTGTTTGCGCGGGCCGCCGGCGACCTGACGCTCCAATACTTCCAGTCTGATCGATTCCAGGTGCACACCAAGCGCGACGGGACGGCGGTCACCACCGCGGATCGCGCCGCCGAGGATCTGCTCCGTTCGCTCATCACGCGCGAGTTCCCCGACGACGCGATCGTCGGGGAAGAGTTCGGCGAGCGCGATGGAACTTCAGGTTTTCGCTGGATACTCGATCCCATCGACGGCACCGCGTCGTTCGTCTGCGGGGTGCCGTTGTACGGCACGCTCGTCGCCGTCGAACGTGGCAATGACGTGGTCGTGGGCGTCGTCCACATGCCGGCGCTGGACGAGATGGTCTACGCACGTGCGGGCGGCGGGGCATGGCACGTGCATGCGCGAGGCGAAGCGAAACCGGCGCGGGTCTCCGGCGTGCGGTCATTGAAAGACGCGGTGGTCTGCATCACTGGGTGGGAGTACTTCGCCAAGACGGGGCGTGGGGACTTTCTGCCGAAACTCGGCACATGCGTCGGCAAGCTCCGGGGCTGGAGCGACTGCTATGCGCACGTTTTGGTCGCCACGGGGCGAGTGGACGCGGTGGTGGAGCCGCTGGTGCATGTATGGGACGTCGCGCCGGCGGTGGTCGTGATGCGCGAGGCGGGCGGGCGCTTCTCCGATTTCTCGGGCCGCGAGTCACCCAGGTCCGGAGATGGCCTGCTGAGCAATGCTCAGGTCCACTCGGCGCTTCTTGATCTACTCAGCCAAGGCGAGAGAGTCCCCGGCGAGCAATGAAAAACGCCGACCACCAAGGATCGGCGTTCACGTACTCGTCTCGTTGCCCCTCGTAGACCCCTCTCAGCCCGCCTTCTTCGCGATCGCCTCGCCCTTTTCGAGTTTGTCTTCGATCGCTTTCACGAGCCCGGCGATATTCGAGCCCGGGCCCTTGATCTGGGCGACGAGTTTCTTGGCCGGGCTCACGATCAGGGTGATGACCTGCGCGATGCCCTCTTCGCGCGTCGGGTACTTGCTGAGTTCCTTGACCCCCTTGTCGCCGGCGAACAGGTCGCCGTCCAGGATCGCCCCCTTCAGTTCGAGCGTGGGGAAGACCTCGATGAGTTTCACGAGTTCGCGCGCGACTTCCACGACCGAGTTCCCGCCGTAGCACAGCGCGTTGGCTTCCTTCATCAGCGGCTCAAGCCCCGTGAGTTTGGACCCTTCGAAGGCCTTGCCCGCGAGGGAGTTCCGCATCACCGTGATGCGGATGTTCTTCTGGCGCATCGACGCGCGGATCTTCGTCGTGTCGATCGCCTTGAGACCGCGGATACTGATCAGCGCGGCGTCGTTCACGCCTTCAAGCCTCTCCTTGTACCCGCGGATGATGATGCCTTTGACTTGCTTGGACATGGGGTGTGCCTCACTGGAATCGGAACCGAGGAAAGCCGGGAAGTCAGAAAGAATCGGTAGAAGCGGTAGAGGCCGGCGGGACGCCGGCCATGCACGAGAACACGTTATTCTTCGACGACGACCTGCGCGACCTTGACCTGTACGCTGGGGGTCATGCACCCGGAGATGAAGACCTTCTTCACGAACTGCCCGCGGGCGCTGGAAGGACGGGCCTTCTCGATCGTCTTGATGAAGTGGTCGAGATTCGCGGCCAGGTCGGCCTCGGGAAAGTTCATCTTCCCGATGATGCAGTGGATGTTCCCCACCTTGTCGGCGCGGAACTCGACCTTGCCCGCGGCGAACTCCTTCACCGCCTCGGCGACCTGCGGAGTCACCGTGCCGTTCTTGGGCGTAGGCATCAGCCCCTTGGGGCCAAGCACCTTGCCTAGTTTCGACGCGATGCGCATCATGTCCGGGGACGCGATCGCCACGTCGAAATCCATCCACCCGCCTTCGATCTTCGCGACCAGGTCCTCGGCGCCGGCTTCGATCGCGCCCGCTTCCTTCGCGAGTTTCGCGACATCCTCGCGGCAAAAGGCAATCACGCGCTTCGCCTTGCCGATCCCCTTCGGGAGCGAGACCGAGCCGCGGATTCCTTGCTCGGCGGACTTCGAATCCAGGTTGATGTACACCACGACGTTCACCGTCTGGTTGAACTTCGGGGCCTTGAACTTCTTCACCGCCGCGACCGCCTGCGGGACCTCGAGGGCCTCGGCGGGCCTGAGTTCGGCGTTGGCGCGGGCTCGTTTGCTGAGTTTCATGTGTGTTTAGCCCTCCACCACGATCCCGGATGACCGGGCCGTGCCTTCGATGATCCGCATGGCCGCTTCCAGCGAGCCCGCGTTGAGATCGGCCATCTTCTCCTGCGCGATCTTCATCACCTGCGCCTTGGTGACCTTGCCGACCTTGGTCTTGTTCGGTACGCCCGAGCCCTTCTCGACCTTCGCCGCATCCTTCAGCAGGACCGACGCCGGTGACGACTTGACCTCGAACGAGAACGAGCGGTCGTTGTACACCGTGATGATGCACCCCACGACGCGACCTTTGAGATCCTTCGTCGCGGCGTTGAACTGCTGAATGAACTGTCCGGGGTTCACGCCCGCGCCGCCCAGAGCCGGGCCCAGCGGCGGCGCCGGCGTGGCCGTGCCACCCGGGGCCATGATCTTGAGCGTATTGATAACTTCTTTCTTCTTGGCCATCGCTGCACTACCTCCCACCGGCCCGTGGTGCTCTTCCCGGCCAAGGGAGGGAGCGGGCTCGGTAGTAAACGGTCTTGGCTGTCTTGCCCCGCCTCGGACGTTCCGGGTCGGGCCCAAACCATAGGCGCTCGACCCCGAGGGTTCCAGATCGGGCCGGCGCGGTTGGTGGTCGCCAGCCCGTACATTCTCCGATTCGTCACCGCGGCGGACACCGCCCGCTCAGCACGTCGCACACCTGTAGTTTCGCGCGAGTCAGCCGGGCCCCGAGTCCTACCAGCCACCGGTAGGCGATCATGCCCGCCAGCATCAACCCCACCGCCAAAGCGGAGTGTGTGGGACTGGACCGATGCGTGCGCTGGTATTCGTTGGCCGCCGTGAACGCCACCAGATCCCAGAGCGAATGCAGCGCGACCGCGCCGAAATACGAGAGCACAATCGCCGCTCCGGCTCCGCGCCTTCGCAGCGTGATCAGACCCATCCCGAACCCGCCGATACCCCCCATGATGACATGCCCGGCGAGCCGGATCGGCTCCTGCGGCGGGAGCACCGCCAGAGTCTCGCCGCGCAGCACCCAGATGGACTCGATCAGCGCCGCGCCGAGGCCCGCGAACGAGCCGTAGACCAGTCCGTCGATCGGCTCGTCGAAGTGCCTCCGCAGCCCCAGCGCGATGGCCGCGACGACGGCGACCTTGCCGAGTTCTTCGGTCGATCCCGCCAGGACCGCGAGCAACGGATCGGTCATGAGCACCCGGGCCGCCGCGAGGGAATGGATGACGCGTACCTGCACCGCCGTCGCGATGATCATCGCCCCGATGCCCAGCGCGATCGCCGCCACCACCATCGGGATCGGCTCGGAGATGTACAAGTCATACCGGCGGACCAGCAGGGCAATCCCGACCGCGCAGGCGCCGAGCGTGACGTAGAGCATCACCGCTGACCAGAGCATCCACGCAGAATACCACCACGGCCCGCAAAGCGTGCCGACTTTGGCGAGTTCGCGCCGCCGGCCGGGGACGCCGGAGGCCCTGGAACTACTTCGGCGCCGACGACGTTCGATCGACCCCCAGGCCCGCCCTCAGCCATTCCGCGTACCCGCCCTCGAAGATCCGCACGCCCTTGTGCCCGAGTTGCATGAGTCGCGTGGTCAGCGCCCGCGGCGAGGCGGCGCCGGGGTCTTCGCCGTAGACCACCAGATTCTTGTATTCGGCCAGTTGAGGGTTCAGCACGTTGCCGGTGCGGGCGCGTGCATCAGCCAGTTGTACGTTCCGCGCGCCCGGTATGTGCCCCTCGTCAAACTTCTCCGGCAAGCGCGAATCAACCAGGAGCGTTCGGCTTGCCTCCTTGCCAGTCATCAGCGCCCGAACCTCCGCCAGGGCGATGGGCCGGTGGTCTTTCTCCGTGATGTTGTCCGTGCTGCACCCGACCAGCATTCCACCGAACGCCGATGCGACCAGGCCGATGACGATTGAGCGTCCATGCGTGTTCATGACGTGAAGAATAACGCCGGAAGCGGTGGCGTTCTCTGTGGAGGACCCTCATGTGGAGCGCCGTGTACCGAACGCAATGCAACCGAACTGTTGGGGAGGGGAGGCGTACTATGAAATCACACCCATAGCCCCATCCCAGAAATGGAGACGGGCTCTCGAAGGAAGAGGCATGGTAGGAATCGTGACCGCCGCTATTTTGCTCGCCAACGGCATGGGGGTGGTGGATTCCAGTTCCTCCAGAACGTTCAACCGCTCAGAGGTTGTAGTGGAGCACGCGCGCCCGTCATTGATCTTGGAGAAATCAGGAGCCGTCCCGGGTGAGGTGATTTGGGTCGGATTGCGATTCATTATCGACGAGGGTTGGCACCTGTATTGGGATGGATTGAATGACACGGGGATGCCGGTCAAGGCAGCCTGGACGGTGCCGCCAGAAGTTAAAATGGGAAGTTTGATGTGGCCCGTTCCGAAGCGGGAGGTCTATCCGCTCGAAATCATCGACTACATCTATGAGCGTGAAGTGATAGCAATTGCGCCGATCACTATTGGAAATGATGCGAAGATAGGATCAACAATCACGATCAAGGCGAATTTGAAATGGCTGGTCTGTGAAGCCCAGTGCATTCCGGGGAAGGGCGAGGTGCAGATCGAAATTCCCGTGATTGAAGAAACCAAGGTTGAGCCGACGGTGCATGAGAAGCTATTTTCGGACGTTCGCTCGGCGTTGCCGACCCCGGCGCTGGTGACGATTGACAACGGGGAAAACGAGCAGCCGACAACGCGTCAGAAGTCGCCGCTGAAGGGGAAATGGGAGCGCAACACGCTGATTTTGAGTGTTCCCAATGCGCAGGCGCTGGTTTTTTACCCGGATCCGGCGTCTTCGACGATGACGAATGCGATCCGTGATGGTGAAAGAAAGGGCTCTGAGTTGCGTTTGGAGTTTGAAGCCGATGAAGACCACCCGATCCGGGCATCGGGGATTGTAGAAGTTCGGCGTGCTGAGCCGCGCAAGGCAGAGGTGTTTTCGATCTCGGTGACGCAAAAAACAGCGAAGTAGCAGGAATTGAGCGGTAGAAGTGCGTCAGCGGATAGCATTCAGGCGGGATTCATGTCGGTCTGACGTTCACGGTTTCATACTCGACCACGATTGGTTCCAAGCGATGACGACGTGGGTGCCGAAGACGCGGGGTGTTCCCGCAAGCGGCAAGGCCTGCCGAGTCATCCTCAACGGAGAATTGCACATGACGAAGAATCTTCTGGCTTTGATTGTCGCCGGCGGTCTGGCGCTGGGCTGCGGCGTGTCGATGGCATCGGCGCAGGACACCAAGCACACGGGCGGGACGCCGGCGGCGCAGCCCGGCAAGGAGGGCAAGAAAGACAAGGAAATGAAGACGGACGGGGCGAAGGTCGGCGAGAAGGCGCCGGCGTTCAGCCTGACGGACACCGACGGCAAGACGGTGACGCTCGCCGACTTCACGAAGGAGAAGAAGATCGTCGTGATCGAATGGTTCAACCCGGAGTGCCCGTACGTGAAGAAGCACTACGAGAACGGCGCGAGCACGATGACGGACACGGCCAAGGCGTTCAAGGACAAGAACGTGGTGTGGGTGCGGATCGCGACGAACATCAGCAAGGACGACCTGGCGGCGGCGAAAAAGAACTGGAAACTCGACGGGCACATCCTGCAGGACACGGACGGGAAGGTCGCCGGGGCGTACGGCTCGAAGAACACGCCGACGATGTTCATCATCAACGCTGACGGGGTGCTGGCGTACCGGGGCGCGATCGACGACGACAACACGCCGGAGAAGCCGGGCAAGACGAACTACGTGAAGAACGCGCTCGAGCAGATCGTCAAGGGCGAGACGGTGACGACGCCGGAGACGAAGGCGTACGGCTGCCGGGTGAAGGGCCCCAAGGCCTGAGCCGGCGCGGCAAGGAAAGGTGACATGAAGGTTGCAACCGCCCGGCGAATACGCCGGGCGGTTGTGCTTTTGAGAAGGATCGCTCGCGCCGGTCGTGGAGATCAGATCAGTCAGATCAGCAGCCGTTGAAGAAGGCGGCGAGGTAATCGAAGAAGTCCTGGGAGGTGGTGGAGCCGCTGCCGTTGAAGTCGGCAGCGCTGGTGAAGAAGTCGGCGAGGAAGGCAAAGAAGTCCTGGGAGTTCAGGAGGAGGTCGGCGTTCCAGTCGGCGGGGCAGAGTTCGCAGGAGTCGAGTCGGCGATTGTGGTTGGTGTCGGGGCGGGTGCCGGCGGCGATCTCGCAGGTGTCGAGGATCCCGTTGTCGTTGCAGTCCAGGGACGCATCGGCGTTGATCTCGTCGGTATCGCCCAGAGCGTTGGAGTTGCAGTCGTATTGGCCCAGGCGGAGGAAATAGACATCCTGTCCGCCGGTGTAGGTGGCGGCGTAGGCGATCGAGACGCCGACGAGATCGGATTCCTGGTCGTAGTAATCGCCGATCTTGTCCTGCTGTGGCCAGCCGAAGGTGCTGTTCCACGGGGGACCGACGGGGACGTTGGGCGACCAGGTGGCGCCTTCGTCGAGGGAGAAGGTGTAGAAGAGTTGAGAGCGGTTGGGGTCGCTGGTGTTCCGTGTGTCGTTGAAGGTGACGTCGATGCGGCCAGTTGGGGCGACGGACATGGAGGGGAACCACTGGACGGCGGAGAGGGAGTTGTCGTCGTTGACGACAACGGGCGTGCTCCAGGTGAGGCCGCGGTCGGTGCTGCGGATGAAGACGACCTGGGTGGTGTCGCCGGAGGGCGGGTCGATGAGTGCGAGGGCGTAGACGTGGCCGCGGTTGGGCCCGGCGGTGCGGTTGACATCGACCCAGGTTTGGCCGGGAGCGCCGCCGGGGTTGCTGACAACTCCAAGGACGATGGGGCCGCCGAGACTGAAGTTGCGTGACAGAGGAAAGGAGGGGGACGCCATGGAGTTTCGTGCGTCATCGGAGCGGACGATGCCGAAGTTCGAGCCGAGGCGGCCGGCGATGTAGAGTTCGCCATCAGGCCCGACGGCATTGGTCCCCCAGATGGTCTGGATGGGGGTGGCGAAGGCTGGGGGCCAGGGGAGCAACCCGTGTGAGGAATCGCGGGCGGCGTTGGCGCCCGGGCAGCAGGTGAAAGCGGGGTTCCAGATGCCGTAGATGTTGCCGTCACCGATGCCGCCGGACTTGTCGATGGTGAACCAGGCGCGGTCGCCGCCGCCTGCGGGGACCGGCGAGGACCAGGAGGTGCCGCCGTTGGTGGATTTGAAGACTTCACAGCGCCAGCCGCCGGGGGGGTCACCGGTGCTGGGGAGGCTGTAGTAGTAGAAGTTTCCGTCGGCGTCGGCTTCGAGGACGGGATCGGAACGGAACAGACCCGGGGTCAGGCGGTTGACGGGGGACCAGGAGCGGCCGCCGTCGCGGGAATACGAGAAGCCGGCCTGGCGGAAGTTGGAGGCGACGGTGTCGAACTGTCGCCAGCCGATGACGATGCGGTTGGGCGCGGTGGGATCGACGGCGATCGAGGGTTCGTTGGCGGCATCGCTGAGGATGTCGAGGTGTTCTTCGCTGACGTTGACCTGAACGCTGCGGGGAAAGCCGGCGCGCTGGAACCAGGGCTCGCTGACGGCGGGAATCCTGAGAGTGCGAGCCGAGCCCGCGGGAGCGGGGGGCATGTCGGGGACTTCGGGTTGTCGCTTGATACTCTGGGCGTGAGCGACGGATGGGACGCAGACGAGCGCGGCGGCGAGCCGGAGCGCTGGGTACAAGCGTGATAATCGAGCCTGGGGGAGCATTGGCCGGGTCTCCAGAGCGTGCGTGCGGGGCGGGGGGGGTCGAAAGCGAGGACGCGGGGCACGGGAAGTATTCATCGCAGGCGGCGCGGCACCAGCGAAGGGGAGAGAATCGGCGGGGCTAGTTGGTGGCGTGTCCGGCGGCGGAGTGGGCAGGGGAGGCAAGGTGAAGGGGGAGGAGGACGGAGAAGGAGGTGCCGCGGCCGAGTTCGGAATGCACATCGAGTCGGCCGTCGTGTTCCTCGACCAAGCGCCTGGCGACGGGGAGGCCGAGCCCGGAGCCGCCGGACTTGGTCGTGAAATAAGGCTGGAAGATCCTGGGCAGGGTGTCGGGTGGGATGCCGGGGCCGGTGTCGGTGACTTCGATGAGGGCCAGCGAGGAGCCGTCGGGGTCTTTTTTGCGAGCGGTGCGGAGGATGAGTTCGCGAGGTCGCGGGGGGGCGTCGGGAGCGGCCATGGCCTGGGTGGCGTTGATCATGAGGTTGAGGACGGCCTGCTTGATGAGTTTGGGGTCCACGTTGGCGACGAGGGGAGCGGGGTCGAGTTCGGGACGGACGCGGACGCCCAGGCGTTCGGCTTCGGGGCGATAGAAGTCGATGAGTTCATCGACGAGGACGCCGAGGTTGGTGGGGCGAGGATCGGCGTGGACCTTGCCGGCGAACTCGAGGAAATCGGTGAGGATGCCGCGGAGGCGTTCGACCTCGCGTGAGAGCCCGCGCATGCGGTTGAGGATGCGGGTGCGTTCGGCGTCGGGGATGTCCAGGTCTTCGGTGGACTCGATGAGGAGTTGAACATTGAGGCCGATGGTGGAGAGGGGGTTCTTGATCTCGTGGGCCAGGCCACCGGTCATGGCGCCGATCTCGGCCATGCGTTCGGCGGCGCGTGCCCGGCGTTCGGCGGCGCGGACGCGGGAGACGTGCCGGCGCACGAACTGCCAGGACGCCGCGAGCGTCAGGAGCACGCCGATGGAGAATCCGATCACGATGCCGACGTACACGCGGGCTCCGGTTGATGCGGCCCAGAATGGCTAGCGGACATGGTACCGGCGCGCGGAAGGGCGAGACGGGAAGGACGCCCGGTGCCAGTGGACGTCAGATCCATTGAGCGAGGATCGGTCGGTTCAGCCGGTGACGCGCCACAGCGCCGGTGATCACGGGCGGGTAAGAAACGACAAGCGGGACCCGTGTGTCAGGGGCGGCGGAAGTCGATCCGGCGGAGTCAGCGAGTTCAGCAGCCGGCGAAGAAGGCGGAGAGGAAGTCGAAGAAGTCCTGGGAGTTGGTGAAGCCGTCGGCGTTGAAGTCGGCGGCGGAACTGAAGAAGTCGGTGATGAACTCGAAGAAGTCCTGGGAGTTGATGACGAGGTCGCCGTTCTGGTCCAGGCAGGTGGGAGAGCCCGGGAACTGCGCGGGGTTGGCGGGGTCGGAGCAGACGGCGAGTTCGTCGCCGTCGAACCACATGTCGTTGTCGCGATCGACACCGATACGGTTCTGGGTGCCGATGGGGACGACGGTGTAGGTAAGTTCGGCGCCCGGGGCGGCGGAGGCGAGGAGTTGGGCGGCGGAGAGGACGTGAGCGCCGGTGGACTGATCGGTCTGGAAAGTGCCGCCGCCGATGTAGACCCAGCCGTGCTCGCGGCCGTCCTGTCGTCCCTTGACGACGAGGCCGACCTTGTTGAGGTTGGCCTGGGCGATCATGTTGTTGAGGAGGGTGACCTGAGCGGGGGGGAGGTTGGAGCCATCGAGGACGGTGGTCTGTGCGCCGACGAAGGCGTGGGAGTCTTTGCTTGAGCCGCCCGGGGGCTCGAAGATGTTGGAGGGGGAGCCTTGGGGGAGGTCGGAGCCTGAGAGGGCCATGACAAAGGCGGTGAGGTCGGCGACTTCCTGGTCGTTGGCGACGTTGAAGACGGGTTCGCCGACGAAGCGGGCGAGGGTGTCGACGGAGCCGTCGTGGAGGACGCCGAAGCCGGCGGTATTGCGGGTGGAGAAGGCGTTGAAGCCGGTCTTTTCGTACTCGTTGCGGAGTTGGGGAGTTTTGATGGAGATGTTGGTGAGGCCGTCAATGGAGACCAGGGCGCGGTGGTGTTCACCCATGGGGCCGACGGGGAAGGGCTGGTAGGTAGCGCCGACGAGGCGGACATCGGCGCCGGCGCCGGTGGGGAGGGTGTGGCAGGTGACGCAGGCGAGCGCGCCGCCGTCGAGTCGGCGGTTGGTATCGCGGTAGAGGGCCAGCCCGCGGACGGCGCTACCGATGGGGAGTGGCTGGCCGGGGCTGCCGAAGCGACCGGAGCGGACCTGTCCCAGCGGGGTGAGGTCGAGGGCGGTGGGGAGCGAGTTATCGAAGTTGCGGAAGGGGTTGGGCGGGAAGGTGATGGTGGCGAGGAAGTTCTCGAACTCCTGCATTTCGGAGTTGGTGAGGTTGGTGTCGTCGCCCTGGAGGCCGATGAAGGCGCCGTTGAAGTTTTCGATGCCGTCGCGGTCGCCGCGCCAGTGGAAGGGCTCCTGACCGACGATGTCCTGAAGGGTCTGGGTGGTCATGGGCCCCTTCATGGGATGGAAGGGCTGGAAGCCGGTGTTGAGCCCGGGAACGTTCATGCCGAGGTTCTGCCCGGTGACGGGGTCGAGGATGCCGGCGGGGTCGCCGAGGTCCCAGCCGAGGTTGTCCTTTCGGGCATCGACATGGCAGGAGGCACAGGCGATCTGGCCGAGTCCGGAGTTTTTGTGGGTGTCGTAGAGGTGCTTGCGGCCGAGTTTGATGGCGGAGGGCGAGGGGTCGTAGAAGGCGACCTGCATGGTCTGGGTTTCGGTGGTGGTGTCGATGACGGAGATGGAGGAGGCGAACTTGTTGAGGACGTAGGCCTTGGAACGGGGCTCATCGAGGACGACGCCGGTGGGACCTTCGCCGACGTTGATATGGTCGGCCAGGCCGGCGCGGGTGCCGCTGGAATCGATGATGATGACGGAGTTCGAGCCCATGCCGGTGACGTAGGCGCGAGAACCGGCGGCGTTCCAGGCGATGCCGCGGGGGTCACCCAGGGAACGGTCGCGCTCGGACTGTGGGATGGTCGGGGCGGCGTAGGTGAGGTGCGGATTGAGGTCGGTGGTGATGTGCGAGGCGAGGTCGGCGGGATCGACGGAGGAGAAGTTGACGCGGATGAACCTACCGTTGACGTTCGGTTCGAATCGGACTTCGTTGGTGGCGTCGGTCCCGATGACGGTGATGCGTCCGGAGGCGGGGTTGACCGCCAGGCTCATGCAGATGTTCATGAGCCGGGTGGCATAGGAGACGCTGAGGTTGGACGTGCTGATGGCGGCGACGTCCTGATCGACCAGGTCCCATCCGGCGACGCGGCCGGACTGCGCGGACATGGGTCCCGAAATGAAATCGGTCCAGTCGTGGGCGTTGTCGTCCATCCATCGGCCGGCGGGGTTCTTCTTGACGATGAGGGAGACGGGGATGGTCTGGGGATTCAGAACGGGGTTGATCGGAGGACTGAAGAGCGCGCCGGAGTTGGGGGGCGGGTTGGGGGCAAAGACGTTGGGGTTGAAGGCGCCGCCCGGGGTTGGCCCGTAGGGGGTGTTGTTGTCATCGACGACGTTGGGGGGGAAGCCGATGTTGGTCATGGTGGTGGCGGCGCCGCCGCCCAGGACGGTCGAGCCGTTGCCGGACTCGAAGATGGCGGCATACACGGTGAGCCCATCGGGGCTCACGGCCAGGGCGCGGGGATCTTCGCCTTCGATGTTGATGTTCTGCGGGGCGGCGGCGGGGCTGGCGGGGTCGAAGACCTGGACGGTGTTGGCCTGCGAGCAGGTGACGAAGGCGCGGACGGGGTTGCCGGCGAACACGACGTCGGCGGGCTCGTCGAGCGTCTTGATGGTGTTGACGACGCTCATCGTGGCGAGGTTGACGATGCTGATGCTGTCGGAGATGTGGTTCACGACCCAGACTTCATCGCTGGTGCGTGCGCGGACGGAGACCGGGTCGAGGCCGACCTGGACCGCGCCGATGGAGATCGGGCCGCCGGGGGTGAGCGTGAAGACCTGGAGGCGGTTGTCGGGGGTGTTGACGGCCAGGAGCGTGGAGCCGTCGGGGGTGATGTCAAGGGGGTGGACGTGCGGGTTTTCCCAGTTGACGAAGCCGCCGTTGACGGCGCGGTTGTCGGGCGGGAAGGGGGCTTGGGTCGGGCGTGGCGCGGAAACGGTGCCGGTCGCGGAGCCGGCGGGGACGAGGGAGACGTGGGCCTTGCTTCCGTTGCCGTGATCGGCGAAGGTGAAGCCCAGGGCAGCGAACCCGCCGGCGGTAAAGGCGGCGGCGACGGAAAGCAGGCGGCGGATCGAGTGCGTGGACATCGGCGTCTCCTTGCGGGGCAGGCGCGGGCGGTACCCGGGTGGTTGTTTGGGATTGGCTTGGTGCTGCGATCTCTCTCTCTCGATTTGGACAGTTCAGTGTACAAGAAAACGGCGACTCGGCGCTTGGTTGGGCGAGCGAACTTAGCAAAATGGGGGGAGCGGGGCGCGGTCCGGGGGGATGTTCGATGTGCAGATTCTCGTATTCGTGGAAAGCCGGGTACTGTTGTGTCGCGCACGGAGGGGTGAGGCCTCGCGGGACGCGAGCACAGCAAAGGATGAAGCACATGGCGAAGAAGAAGAAGGCAACGAAGAAGAGCGCGAAGAAGGCGCCCGCCCAGAAGAAGATGACCAAGAGGCCGGCGGCGAAGAAGGCGCCGAAGAAGGTCGCGGCGAAGAAGACCGTGAAGGCGAGCGTGCCGAAGGAGAATCCGTCCCGGGTCTCGACGGGATCGGGACCGAGCGCGGGGGACGTGGCGCGCGACATCGTGGCGATGTTCAACGCGGGACAGATGAAGGCGATCGAGGAGAAATACTGGTCACCCAAGGTGGTGTCGGTGGAGGGCGAGGGCACGGCCATGGCATGGCACGGGCGCGATGCGGTGGAGGGGAAAAACCAATGGTGGATGTCCACGCACCGGATCCACGGGGCGTCGGCGGAGGGGCCGTTTGTCGGCGCGTCGGGCTTTGCGATCAAGTTCGCGATGGATGTGGAAGACACGACGAACAACTCGCGGACGCTGATGGAAGAAGTGGGGGTGTACCAGATTGAGAACGGGAAGATCGTGCGCGAGGAGTTCATGTACGGCAAGATGACGCCGGTGACGTAACGCCATTCGAGGCGTGCCAGCACGAGAACAAACAAACAGACAGCGAGTCACATTCTCTACTCAAACATCGATTGTGACTACGGCTCGATTCACCTAGTGAAAGCCGGCCCCGACACCATCAGCACCTACGGCTACGTCGCTTCCGGACATATTCGCGCCTTGAACGGCTCGATCGATACCGTCAAAGCCGACGGCGGCGGCGCCGTCGGCGAAGCGCCCTTCAACTTCCGCGCCGTTGATTGCGTGCCCGCGCACAACTCATCCACCGCGATCGGCTCATTCCCGACCTCCGTGACGATTCGGCGCTACGGCCCCGTCTACTGGTCCGGCACCGGCTCGCCCGTCACCATCTACGCTCGAACCACCGGCACGCTCCCCTACACCGACTACACGAATGACTTCACGGTTACCGCTGTGACGGGGAACAACCACCGTGTATCCAGATCGCAAGAAGGTCGGCGGAATCGGTTGGGTAACGAACTACGCCTACAAGATCGTGCCGATCACGGATCTTGCGAACTCCGACGCCCTTCGGTGCTTGGACGTTTCCACGAAGCCGGCGGTGTTCCCATACGAGTACAAGTTTTCGATTACGCCGTGAGGGCATGAAAAGCAAGACGATTGCAAGAGGCCGGTCTTTGCGACCGGACGCTTTGTTTATGGGTCATCCAGATAATCCCCGACCTCGGGCTCCCGCACGTCCACCGCCCACAATTCAAGAATCTATTTCGGATCCGCGTGAGTGTTCCGCAGGATCTGCGTTTATGGAGGCGGAAGCCGCCGGGGGCGGCGAGCGCGGGACGTGCCGTGGGGTTGGTCTCGGGCTCGCGCAGTCTATCGACGGTGGGAACCGGATCCCCTTGTGGGGCCCTCGGTGTGGGAGTGGCACGGACTCGGGAGACCGGCGTCCGATGCCTTGTTGGGAGCGTGTGCGAGCGGATCCGGCGTGGCGACGCGCGGGAAGGTAGCAGCATGACGGCGTGAGGGCGGGTTGGGGGTTGGGATTGGGGTGGGGGTTGGGGGGTTGGGGGGTGTCGCCACCGGTCAGACGCCTGTTTCGCGGACAGCGCTCTCCTTCGTCGCCGCGCTTTGGTGGAGACGCATCGAGCGCGGCGCGATACCGGCGTGCGGGCGACCGAGCCGTGACAACGGCGGCAGGCGCCCGCCGCCATTGTCGTTGGGGCGGCGCGAAAGGGTCGAGCGGAATGGCGTCGCGGTGGCGTGAGCGAGTCAGCCAAGTTCCGTTTGGAAGCGTGAAGGACAAGCCCACATACTCACCCGCTCGGGAATCACTCCTCGGGCGGGTGGGTTTCTTGCAGGCCACTCCCAAACCAGGCGGCATCGCACGTGCAGGCGAGCCGCCTGGTTTTCTCGTCGCCGGGCGAGAGATGGCGGAAGGTTACTACGCTGTGTCGTCCCTGGGGTGGCGCACGACCATGCCGCGATACAAACTCACACTGGCGTATGACGGGACGGCGTTTCATGGCTGGCAGATGCAGCATCCGCCCGCGCCCGGGGACGTCGGAGCGTCTGAGAGGGCCGACGGTGATGAAGGCGCGGCGGTTGAGAAGCCGCGGCTCGTCCTGCGGACGGTGCAGGAGGAGGTGCAACGAGCGGTGCGGGAGATCGTGCGCGAGCCGGTGCTAGTGCAGGGGGCCAGCCGGACGGACGCGGGAGTGCACGCGCGCGGGCAGGTGGCGGCGTTTACGTGCAGCGGAGAGGCGGAGCCGGGGGGGAGTGTGGAGGCGACGCCGCGGTCGCACGGGGGGTGGCCGACGGCGCGCGGCGTGGACCGATTGGTGCGGGCGATCAACGGCCGGTTGCCGGAGGACGTGATGGTGCTTGGCGCGGAGCCCGTCGCGAGCGATTTTCAGCCGATTTCCGGGGCGATCTCGAAGTGTTACACGTACGCGATTCATTCATCGCCGGCTCGCCCGCTCTTTGATCGGTACTTCGTGCAGCATATTTGGGAGCGGCTCGATGTGGCGGCGATGAACGAGGCGGCGCGGCGGCTGGTGGGTGAGCATGACTTCGCGGCGTTCGCGGCGGCGGGGCATGGACGATTGACGACCGTGCGGACGGTGCACTCGTGCGAGGTGGAGGTCGTGGACGGGTGCGAACGGGGGTGGGGCGGAACGGGGGCCGGGTGGAACCGGAACGATTCGGGCCGCGGAGACGGGGGCCTGGTGTCGGCGCCCCCCGGGAGCGAGCGGGACTTTCCGGCCCGTCGGGTCGTGATCCGCGTGACCGGGAACGGGTTTCTATGGAACATGGTGAGGATCATCGCGGGGACGCTGGTGGAGGTGGGGCGCGGGGTGCGGTCGGCGGAGTCGATGGAGGAGATCCTGGCGAGCCGGGATCGACGGCGAGCGGGGGCGACGTTGCCGCCGACGGGCTTGTGCCTGGAGTGGATCCGGTACGCGTGAAGCAGGGGCCGGCGGAGATGCACACGCGCCCGGAGGAGTCCGGGCGCGTGGGTGTGGAGAAGGATGCAGGCCCCGATCAGCGACGGTCGTTGAGCACGCCGGAGCGGATGACGAAGTAGATGAGGGTGAGGATGGCCGAGAGGGTGGCGGCGACGTAGGTGAGAGCGGCGGCGTTGAGGACGCGGTTCATGGCGCGGGCCTCGTCGCCGGGGGCGACCAGATGAGAGGACTGCATGAGGTCCTTGGCGCGTCGGCTGGCGTCGTACTCGACGGGGAGGTTGATGAGTTGGAAGAGTACGACGACGGCGAAGAGACCCAGTCCGATCCAGATCAGGGCCGGGCCGATGACGAACTGCATCGCCGCGAGGATGATGCCCGCGATGAGGATGAAGTACGAGAAGCCCGAACCGATCGAGGCGAGCGGGACGATTCCGTTGCGGAGTTTGAGAGGGCCGTAGTGGACATGGTCCTGGACGGCATGCCCGGCTTCGTGCGCGGCGATGCCCAGGGCGGCGACGGAGTGGCCGTGGTAGACCGGCTCGCTGAGACGGAGCATCTTGGCCTTTGGGTCGTAGTGGTCGGAGAGTTCGCCGCCGTGGGCCAACTCGATGCCGACACCCTTGATGTTGTGGGAGTCGAGGATCATCTGTGCGGCTTCGGCGCCGGAGATGCGGCTGGAGGCGGGCATCTGGCTGGCGGCGGCGTAGGCGGACTTCACGCGCCACTGAGCCCACGCGCCCAGCAGCAGCGCCGGGGCGAGGATGATGAAATACAGCGGATCGAAGAAGCCCCAATACAGTGCAAGGGTCGTCATGTGGCCCTCCAAGTCGGTTCGCGGCGAGCGGTCAGGGTTCCTATCGGATTGTGATACTCGCCGGTGAGTGATTCTTCGTGAATCGCTCTGATGCGTTTACGAATTCCGCGGGTCAAAGTTCGATATTTTCGCGAGTTGTTCGTAGAGGGAGCGTTCGGGGTCGGTGGGGTGCTTGGGGACGGTGATACGGAGTTCGGCGAGGACATCGCCGGCTTCGCCGCCGACCCCGCCGCGTTTGGGCAGACCCTTGCCGCGGAGACGCAGGCGCTGACCGCTCTGCGAACCGGGCGGGATGGTGACGGTGGCCTGCCCGATTGGCAGGGGGATGACGACTCGTGCACCCAGGACGGCTTCGGAGGGGGAGATGGGGAGGGTGGTGTGGAGGTCGTGTCCGTGGACGGAGAAGCGATCGTCGCCGGCGATGCGGACGCGGAGGAGGAGGTCGCCGCGGTCGCCGCCGGCGTGCCCGGCGCCGCCCTGGCCGCCGAGGCGGATGGTGCTGCCGTCGGTGATGCCGGCGGGGATCTTGACGTCGAAGGATTTGGAGGATCGGCGTGAGAGGCCGCTCGGGTCGGTTTCCAGGAGTTCGAGATTGATGGGGAGGGATCCGCCGGTGATGGCGGTGGGGAGTGGGACGGCGATGTCGACGGCGTGATCGTCGCCGCGGGAGGCGCGGGGTTTGGCACGGCGGGAGCCAGCGGACTTGGAGCGGGCGGCGCCGAAGCCGCCGATTCCGCCGAAGAGAGATTCGAAGAAGTCGCTGAAGTCGGTGCTGCCGCCGCCGAAGTCGACGTTGTGGCCGCCGGCGCCGGGAGAGCCGCTCGAGCGGCGGAACTTTTCCTCCCAGCCGGGTGGCGGCCTGAAGTCTTGACCGCCCTTCCAGTTATTGCCGAGTTGATCGTAGAGTTTGCGTTTTTCGGGGTCCTTGAGGACCTCGTAGGCTTCTCCGAAGGCCTTGAACTTCTCTTCGGCTTCCTTGGACTTGTTGACGTCGGGGTGGTACTGGCGCGCGAGTTTGCGGTAGGCTTTCTGGATGTCGTCCTGGGAGGCGGTGCGGGGGACGCCGAGAGTCTGGTAATAGTCCTGGTACTTCACGCTCATTGGCAGATCCGGAGCAACTGTGATACCACGTGGGGTGAGGGGATATGGTACGGAGCGAGGGGGTGTCGCGATCGGCGGGGGCGCGGGGATGAAGCGGAACATGGCGGGGCAGGGGACCGGGGCGCGTCGGTCAACTGCGCGGAATGGCGGGCGCGGGGGCCTATACTCGCGCCGATGACGGATCACTCACAGCCCGCGGGCACGCGAGCGTGCTTTCCCAGACAACGGTGTGGCCGCGTGAGGAACGGGGCCGTGCTGGCGTGCTGCGCGGGGGCGGCGGTGATGAGCGGGTGCATCCCGCCGGAGACGTCCAAACAGATGGCCGAGAACGACAGCGTGCTGGCGCCGCTGTTCCTGAGGGCGACGGAGCGCGACGCGGTCGCGTGGGCCAACGACGAGTTCAACGCGGACAAGCGAGCGCGCGGGACGGCGATGCTGGCGTACTCGAAGAACGGGGACGACCCGAACTACGTGAACTATCTGTACGTGAAGCACCTGACGGATTCGGATTCCAACGTACGGGCGACGGCGGCGTTTGCGCTGGCGCTGCACGGGACGCCGGACCAGGTGCCGATGCTCGTGCCGCTGCTGAAGGATGAGGACCGGTTCGTGCGCCGCAACGCGGTGATCGCGCTGCAGCGGCTGCACAACCCGGCGGCGGTGGAGGGGCTGATGACGGCGACGGAGGTGAGGAAGGAACCCGAGGCGAGCATCCGAGCGGAGGCGGCGGACGCGCTGGGGCAGTACGCCGAGCCGCGGGTGCTGCAGCGATTGATCGCGGCGCTGGATGATCCGAGCCTGATCGTGAACAAGGCGGCGTACACGTCGCTCAAGACGCTGACCGGGGAGGCGATGGAGCCGGACCGGCGAGCATGGTCCACGTGGGCGGCGCAGGCATCGAGCCCGTTTGACGGGCGCCGGGCGTATCAATACCCGGCGTTCTCGCGGGCGACGTTCTGGAGCGAGTACCTGCCGTTCATCGCGCCGCCGCCGAACGAAGAGAGCGCCGAACCGATCGGGGCGCCCCCGGTGAGCGAAACGACGGGGCGCGGAACGAGCCAGAGCAAGGACGGAGCGTAGCGTGCGCGCGATCGTGAGCGACGGGGGCGTCATCCGGCTGCAGAGCACCTTCGCGGAGCCCGTCGCGTCGCCGGGGGAGGCGCTGGTGCGCGTGCGGCTGGCGGGAGTTTCGGAGATCGACGCAGCGATCGCGGATGCGCCATCGATATATGCGGGGGTGCCCGGTCACGAGGCGGTGGGGGTGGTGCAGAGCGTGAACATCCCGGCCGATGCGCCGCAGGCGGTGCGTGAGCGCAAGGCGCTGGTGGGGAAGCGGGTGTTCGTGTGGCCGCACGTGGTGTGCGGACACTGCGAACTGTGCCGCAGCGGGCTCTCGGCGCACTGCCGGGTGAGGGTGGTGCTGGGGATGCCGGGGCGCGGGGTGGCGGCGGGGAGGCCGAACGTGGCGGCGCGGGCCGGGTGCCTGGCGGAGTTGGTCGCCGTGCCGATCTCGAATCTGGTTGAGTTGCCGGCGAGCCTGGGGGACGACACGGCGGTGCTGGGCGTGACGGTGGCGCGGGCGATGCACGTGAAGCACGTGCTGGGCGGGGGTGCGGCGGGAGCCGGGCTCGACGCGTACGTGACGGTGATCGGCGACAGCCTGCTGGCGCTGCTGATCGCGCACGTGCTGTCGGGCGTGTGCCCCTCGGTGCGCGTGCTGACTGGCGTCGAGCGCCGGGGGGGCTCGGACGCCGCGGGGCGGCTGCTGGAGCGGTGGCGCGTGAAGCATCGGCCGGCCGAAGAAGCCGGGCGGCGGCAGGATCAGCACGTGGTGATCGACGCGACGGGGACCTCGGGCGGGCTGAAACTCGCGCTGCAGCATGTGCGGCCGCGTGGACTGATCATCCTCAAGAGCCGGCTGGGAAGCCCGGGCTACCCGCCGGGGTCGCACTTTCCCGACCCGTCGGAATCGCGCCCGGAATGGCTCGTGCCAATCGACCTGACGCCGATCGTGAGTTCGGAACTGCGCGTCGCCGGGTCGGGTGATGGGTCGGCGAGCGAGGCTGTGCACGCGATGTCGCGCGGGGAATACGACCTGTCGGGACTGGCGGCGAATCGGATCCGGCCCGAGGCGGCGGTGAGCGCGATGAAGAACCTCGGGAGCATCGAGCCGTTCAAGTGCGTGGTGGAGTTTTGAGGGGCGACGACAGCGCGAACGTGCCGTTGGTCCCTTGGGCTTCACCGGGCGTCTTCATCATCGATGGTCAGGTCTCGGCCGACGGCGTACGCGCCGGTGAACCACCGATTGAGGTCGGCCAGCCGGGCCTGTTCATCGAAGAACGGGAAGGTGGGAGAATCGGCGGGGACGGGCTTGCCCGTGATGGGGCACCGAGCGGGCGCCGGCTCGTCGTGCGCGAGACGGGCCGCGACGAATGATTGCAGATCGGCGAAGCGGGGGCGCTGGGCCCATGAGTCCGGGATGTCAAACTCGATCAATCGGGCGCCCGCATCGGCATCGGGGGACGACGTGCCGGCGGCGTGGCGAAGGGTGATCGAGGCGCGCGAGGGGAACCGTTCCAGCAGCGGTTCGACGCGGGCGGCCCACTCGACGGCGAGAATCGGGGCGACGCCGCCGGGCTCCGTCTGGATCAGGTGATCCCAGCCGGCGGCCTCGAGGTCGTCGGCGTCACGCAGGCGGTAGGCATCGATATGAACCAGGCGGGGCGCCGCGCAGGCGGTGGGGGGTGGCGGGTGGTATTCCTGAGCAATGACAAAGGTGGGGCTGCTGACAGCGGCGGGGGAGATGCCCAGCCCGACCGCGACGCCGCGAACGAAGCGGGTCTTGCCGGCGCCGAGTTCGCCGTGCAGGGCGAGCACATCTCCCGGGCGCAGGACCGATGCGATCTCCCTGCCGGCGCGGATCGTGTCCTGCTCGCTGGCGCTGTGGTAATCGATGATCACGGGAACATCGTAGGGGCCGGTCGAGGGCTTACTTCTTGTCGGGAGCGGGCTCGGCCGGCTTGTCCTTGGCGGGCTTGTCGGTGGCCGGTTTGTCGGTGGCGGGCTTCGCGGCGTCCTTGAGCGCCTTGATGTCGGCGGGGAGTTCGAACTTCTCGGCGGGGATATCGGGGTTGATCTCGACTTTCTCGATCGTGGTGATGATCTCCTGGATGCCCCCGATGACCATGCGGCTCTTCATGGACATCACCACGCCGTCCTTTTCCTTGTAATCGGAGGAAAAGACCTCGATGCGCACTTCGCCCTGCGGGCTGGACATGGTCATGGACATCTTCACCAGCAAGCCCGACTCCTTGTCGAAGTAGCTCGTGATGGGCTGGGCGTCCTTGCCCTTGGGCGTGGCGACGAGTTTGTAGGCCGGCTTGGAGTCGATGTCGGTCACGCCGGCGACTTCGAGGGTCTTGAACTCGGTCTTCATGGCCTGGGGGTCGCGGAGTTTCTCCATGAGGGCGAGTGTCTCGCGCTCCTCGCCCTCGACGATGCGCGGTCCCATCGCGGCGTCGGAGGACCACATCGTCTCACCGTCGGAGCCCTGCTTGATCTCGCCGAAGCCGGGAAGTTCGGTGACGTTGAGGAGTTTGCCCTTTTCACCGATCCAGATGGAGGTCTTGCCCTTGAGGTTCATGCCGGCGAGCTCGAAGGCGCCGTTGATGGTCATGGTCTTGACCTTGTCCCAGGCTTCGGCGCCGCCGGAGGCCTTGATGAACTTGTCCACGACTTCGTCGGCGGACGGAAGTTTCTCGGCCGGAGCCGGCGCGGTGGGCTGCGCGGGCTTGGGATCCGGGGCCGGCTGGGCGACGGCGAGGGAGCCGGCGGCGCCGGAGGCGATGCCGACCAGCACGCGGAAGAGGAACGAAGCGGGATGATTGGTTGATCGAGACATTCGGGAGACTCCTTGACGGTGCGACGTTGACCGTGCGAAACAGTTCAGTGGGTTGGGGTGGATGCTTGGGCCGCGGGGCCGGCGTTCATTCTTGCTTGTCCGCGGGACTGACGGCGTGGGCGGGGATCGCGTGGTCGGCGGATTGTTGGCGGTGCGACCGAATCCAGGCGACCGCGGCGTCGATGACGGGATCGCGCCCAGCCAGGAGCGATGGGCGGTCGATGAGCACTTCCTGATCGGGGGTGACGCCGTTGCCTTCGATGGTGCGTCCGCTGACGGAGGTGTAGTCGGCCAGGGCGTACTGGAAACGGTCGCGGTTGGGGAGGACCTCGAAGGTCGAAGGGAGGGCGGCGCCGGCGGTGTGCTGGCCGAAGAGGCGGGCGCGCTGAAGGTCCTGCATGCCGGCGGCGAGGATTTCGGAGGTGGAGCCCGACAGGCCGTCGATGAGGATGGCCAGCGGACCGGGGAACGCGCCCATCCTGGGATTGACCAGGAAGTTGATGGAACTGTCGCGCATGGTCATGGTGCCGAGCTTGAGGTTCTTCTCGGGGATGAACCAGCCGGCAAATCCCATGGCCATGGCGCCGATCCCACCGGGGTTGCCGCGGAGGTCGATGATGAATCCCGGAGCGTTGTTGTCGCTGGCCTGCCGGACGCTCGTTGCCAGGGCGGACATGACCATGGGGGGATCGAAGAAGATGTTGACGCGGAAGTACTGGATGTTGGAATCGAATGTCTTGGAGTCGGTGAAGACGTAGAGGGTGGGGAGGTTGCCGAACTGGGCCTTGGTGCCGTTCATGGGCGCGAGGGTGAGGTCGCGCGTCACGGGCTGGTCGTGGTCGTCGAGGAAGGTGATGGAGACGGTGTCGCCGATGCGTCCGCCGAGGCGGCTCAGGACGGATTCAGCGAGGTAGAAAGCCTTGCTGGAGGACTCTGGGAAGGCGTCGATCATGTTCTGGATGTGCGGGGCCAGGCGGACGCCGTCGACGGACTCGATGATCCACCCCGGCTTGATGCCCGCGGCCTGTGCGGGCGAGCCCTGCACGACGGCGGTGACGATGGCGGCGCGGCCGACGATGCGCACTTCGATGCCCGAGGCCCCGTCGCCGGCGAGCGTCCGCTTGGGAGCCTTCGACTTTGACGGGCCCGACCCTGAGGCCGAGTCACGATGGGGAGACGACGCGGCCGCGGACTCGGCGACGGTTGAACTCGGGTCGGCATCGGCATCAACGTCGGCGTAAGCGTCCGCGGGGATGATGTTGAAGTGGGACTTTCCGAGACGGTGCGCCAGCGCGGTGATGATGTTGCGTGCCTCGTGGCGGGATGTCGCGTGTTCGACGCCGGGCCGGAGTTCGTCGCGGACCGCCTGCCAGTCGAGCCCGCCGAGGGATGGGTCGTAGTACTTATCGCGGATCGTTTGCCAGACATAATCGAAGGAGGCGAGGTCGGCGGCGCGCTCGTCGGCCGAGTACGCGGCGGCGGGCGCGGGCGGACGGCGCGACGCGCAGGCGGGCACGGATGCCTGGATGAGCGCGACAGCCAGGAGCAATCCGCCGAGGAGAATCCGTGAATTGGTGGGAGTCATGCGGGTTGGGAAGGATACTGCGTGCGCGGCGGCCGGTTGAGCGTTGCGGAACAGATTATTGAGTCCGAATGGGTGCCGTACGCATACGACAAATGTAGTAGATCCATTCGCTTTTGTGTCAGGTCCGGGCAGGGGATGGGAGTGTGAACCGTACTGTGCGAGGGGAGGGGGACGGCTGCGGAGCGTCCGCATGCCGGGCGGCCGTCTTCGCGAGAGGATTTTTGCTCACAAGACAATTTTTCGATACGATCAGGCGATCCTGGAATGTCAGACCAAAGGGCCTGCCGGGCGTCAAGAAAGCCGCCTGACAGCATCGGTGCCTGACGAAGAAACCGATCACCGCCTCTGGCGAACGACCTGTCCATCATCGAATCATGACGGGTCGGGGAACCAGACGCATCACTGAGAACCTGGACGGCGCCGGCGTGCCGCCGGCGGTTGTGTGTGGACACGGTCCGCGCCGCGATGGCGAGCCGCCGGGCGATCGCGGCGCAGGAAACTGAACCTCGTGGATGGCAATAAAGGTACTCGACTCTCTCGACCCGGATACCGAAGGCTTCGACTGGTTCAAATGAACGTGCGGCACGCTGGAGCGATGAGCGGGCTGGCGGGCATTGGGCAGGAAGGACACATCCCATGAGCGATATTCGATTTGAAACTACGGCGACGCGGCGTGTCTCGTGCTGCAGCGACGGCTCGTGCGATTCTGGGCTCCCCTCGGGGGTGACACCGGTCTCCGCGGTGGCCAGCGGGGCGCTGATGGGAGGCGGGCGGCGCATCGGGGGTTGGCCCTCGCGCGGCGTGCTGTACAACTCCCCGCGATTTCAACTTGGGTACACCATCTGCCGGCCTCAACACGACGGGATCGGGCCCGAGAACTGCTCGGGAGTGAACGTGATCGCGTTTCCGAGGCGGGGAGTGTTCGTCATGCGGATGCCCGGCGAAACATTCGTTGCGGATCCGAATATCGTGATTTTCCAGAACGCCGACGACGTGTTCCGGACGAGTCACCCGGGGGGACAAGGGGACGACACGACGTGGATCGCGCTGACGCCGGAGATTGTTGAAGAGACGATGCGGGAGTGTGATCCGTCAGCGGCAAGCCGGCCAACGCATCCGTTTCTGAGTTCGCACGGGCCGAACTCGCCCCGGACGTTCCTGCTGCAGCACCTGGCGTTTGAATACGCCTCGCGCGGGCCGGACGCGGACGCTGTTCTCATCGAGGAAGTGGTCCAGGAACTGGTGCGTGAAGCGGTGGCGATCGCGGCGGCGGCGTCGAAGCGCACGCCCCCGAAGATGCGTCACAGCACGCTCAAGGTGCACATCGATCAGTCCGAGGCGGTGAAGTCATACATCGCGCAGCGGTACGCGCAGAAGCTGACGCTCGAAGAGATCGCGGGGCATGTGCACGCGGCGCCGTGCCACTTGTGCCGGCTCTTCCGGCGCGTGGTGGGCGTGCCGATCCACCGGTACCTCAACCGGCTGCGGCTCCGCGAGGCAATCACGCGGTTCAGCGATCCCAACGCGAACCTCGCCGGGGTCGCGATCGACGTCGGCTTCGCCAGCCACAGCCACTTCACCGACGCGTTCCGCCGAGAGTTCGGCGTGCCGCCGTCGCTGGTGCGGACGTGGCTGGAGCGCGCGGACTTGAACGAGGTCAAGGGCGCGCTGTCGCTCAAGACGCAATGATCCACCGACCGCAGGCGCACCGGCCGAGAAGCTAGAAGAGTTTCTGTTGGTCTTTCACGTCCCGGACCCGGTCCTTGAGCGTGGAGGCTTCCTCGGCGATCTGGCCGGCGGAGTTGAAGCCAAGGTGCTCGCTGGCGAAGCGGATGTAGGCGATGTCGTCCACTTCTTTGAGTTTCTTCATGACGTGCTCGCCGATGACCTTGGACGGAACTTCGCGGTCGAACTCGCGGTGCAGGTCATCCTCGACTTCATCGACGATGCGGATCTTGTCGGCCTCGGCGACGGGGCGCTTGCCGCAGGCGGCGGTGATGCCCTTGAGCACGTTGTCGCGGCTGAAGGGAACATGGGTCCCGTCGCGCTTCACGACCATCAGGCGCGACGCCTCTTCCACGCGTTCGTAGGTGGTGAAGCGCTTGTCGCACTTGAGACACTGGCGACGCCGGCGGACCACCTTGCCGGCGTCGCTGGCGCGGCTGTCGATCACCTTGTCATCGTTCTTGCCGCAGAATGGACAGATCACGCGCTCGCTCCGGATCGCGACGGCGGGGGGGTCATCGCAGCCGCGGACCGCCCGAGGCGCGAACGAGCGTATGGTGACGACTCGGAGGGGCCGAGTCAAATCGGGGGATTCCTGGGGTGACGCGTCACGTCCTGAGGTTGATCTCGCGATTCATGTTTGGCGTCGGTTTGTGCCGCGCCGCTTGGGGCGGGCGGCTCGCATCATCGAGTCCCGAGTTTTTCGTCGCAGAGTTTGAGCGTCGGTTCCATGAGATCGGCGGCGCGCTCGAAATCGACGTTCATCGGTTGCAGGGTCCGCAGCGGAAGGGTGTAGGTCTGAAACCGAGAGTCGCGGAGGAGCCGCTCGCGCAGGGGGAGGTTGTGTGATTCGGACGCCAGGAGCAGCCCCTCGATGCGCTCGCTCAACAGGAAATCGATGAATCGTTTGGCGGCGTCGGGGTGGAGCGCGCCCTTGACGAGGGCGACGGTGTTGGGAAGCAGCAGCGGGCCGGCGCCCAGCGCGAGGGATTCGACTTTGCCGAAGCCCTTGAACGAGGCCAGTGGGGATGAGGCAAAGTCATTGGGCTCGTAGATGAGATCGACGGGCCAGTTGTTGGCCTGGCCGGCCCAGACGTCGTCGGTGTCGGTCAGGCCGACGAGGAGTTCGCCGGTGCCGACGGCGCGGACGACGGCGGCGTTGCCGTCGAAGAGTTTGACGCGGTTGGTGTTCATGGCCTCAAGCCACGCGGAGAACGCATCCTCGCCGTAGACGAGTGAGAGAGCGGCCATATGAGCGCCGGTGGTGCCGAACTGGGGGCGCGCCATCCCGACCCGACCGCGGAAGACGGGCTTGGTGAGATCCTCGACGGTTCGGGGGCGGTCTTCCTTGCGGACCTTGAGAGAGTTGTAGACGATGACGCGGACGCGAGGGGCGAACCCGTACCAAGTGCCGTCGGAGCCTCGCAGATTCCCGGGCCAGCCGCCGGTCATGCTGGCTTCGGCCACTTTGCTCTTGTACGGCGCGAGCAATCCTTCGCGGGCGAGCCGGATCGTCCCCATGGGTTCGCTGGACCACCAGGCGTCGGCTTGCGGAGCATCTTTTTCGGCGATGAGGCGCTGGACCAGTCCGGTCGTCTTGGTCTGCTCGGTGTCGCCGGTCCACTCGACCTTGATGCCCGAGTCCTTCTCGAACTGCTCAACGACGAGTTTGACGAGGTGGTCGTCGGCGCTGGAGTACAGGACAAGAGTGGGCGGCGGTGGGGGCGCGGGGGCTGGTTCGGAGGCGCCGGCCTGGCGCGGCGCTTTGCTGTCGCACGAGCCGAGCGCCAGCGCCCATGCCGCCAGCAGGAATACGACGGCGGGGGTCCTGCATCGGGCCGTGACGCGACTGGGTTTGAGGGCGCTGACCAACATCGGGTCGAGTCCTTTTCGGAAACAGTCGCGGCACGCGAGGGAGGCCTGGCGTGCCGCGTTCGTGCCTTCTGGATTTCGGCGATCCGGGCGGGGGTTCTTGGACGGGATCGACTGAAATGATGCCGCTGAAGTTACTTGCCGTCGCCCGAGTCCTTGGATCCGCTCGACTTCTCGGCGGGAGGGGAGTTTTCGGACGCGCTGGCCTTGGTCTTGGCTTTGAGTTTGCCGAAGTAGTGCTTGACGACGTCGAAGTGCTCGCGCGGGATGTTGTTGCTCTCCATGGCTTCGGTGTAGTTCTGCTCGGCCAGGGCGGCGACGTTCGAGGCGGTCTGGGTGGATTCGCCGACCTGCTGCTCGTCGGCGTCGAGGATCTCGCTGGCGATGATCGGGCCGGCCTGGGTCTTGGTCTTCTGCTTCTCGATCTTCATGGCGAAGTCGGCCTTGGCTTCGTCGCGGCGGGAGCCCTGCCCGCGGCCGGGGCCGCCGCTGCCGTTGCCCTGGGCTTCGGACCATCCCGACTTCCACGACCCGATCTTGCCACTGCCGTCGCCGCTGCATTCACCCATGCCGTTGCACTGGCTGTCGCAGAACTTCGCGAGCGCTTCCATCTGGGCCTTGGCGTCGGCCATCGCGGAATCGCACTGGCCCATCCGGTTTGCGAGTTTGTCCAGGTCGCCCATCTCCTGGGCCAGTTGCTGCAGCGCGTTCATCGCATTGGGGTCCATCTGCCCGTTCTGCATCATGCTCGCGGCCATCTGCCCCATGCACTGGCTCATCTTGCTGCCGGATTCGCCGGCGTTCTTGCAGGCGTTGCACTGCGACTGGATCTGCTTCTTCTGCTCTTCGGTGAGGTTCGTGGCGTTCTTCAGAGCCTCGGCGAGTTTCTGCGGGTCCTTGGCGAGTTCCTTGTTCAGGCCCGCCTTTTCGAGTTCCTTCTCGGCGGCCTTCTGCTGCGCGTCGGCGAGTTGCTTGAGTTGGTCAGACATCTTCTCGAGTTGCTCGGCGAGTTTCTTCTTGTCCGCCTCGCTCATCTCGCCCATCTGGGCCTTCTTCATCTGCTCGGCGAGTTGCTCGGCGGCCTTGGCGAAGTTGCCCTTGGCCAGTTCCTTGCTCATTTCCGACAGCGGGCCCGGGCCGGGCTGCTTGAGCTCCTTGAGCATCTGGTTCACCGTCTGGGCGGTCTTGCCTTCCTCGCCCTGCTTGAGTTCTTCAAGCCGATCGAGCGTGCTCGTGAGTTTCTTGATGGCCTGGAGCGTGATTTCCTCCGGGGTCTTGGCCTCGGGCGCTTTGAGCGCCTGGTCATCCGCGGCGGCGCTCTCGGGCTTCTGATCGAGCAGTTCAGCGACCTTGGCCTCGATCTCCTTGGCCTTCTCGGCCTGGGTGCTCGCGGCGACGATCCGGGCCTTTTCCTCCGCCTTGGCGATGGTCTGGCTTGTCTGGCGAGGCGGGACGAAAGAGATCACCAGCAGCGTCAGCGCCAGCGCCAGCGGCACCGGCCAGAACTTGGGCGGCTGGATAGGAACAGCCAGGCGGATGTTCACCCCCCGGGCTCGCTGAACCGCGGATTCGACCGTGGCGCGAGCCCACGGGTCGTCGGTATTCGCGACGCAGAGCGCGGTGCTGAGCGATTCGCGCAGGTCGGCGGCTTCGTCGACGTGACGCGCGACGGCGCGCTCGCTGTGCCGGGCCGCGATCGTCCACCCTAGTGCTCCCGCGGCGATCGCGCCCAGAGACCAATACGCGATCGTGAGCCACGGCAGCGGCTGCTCCAGCGGCCAAAGCCGTTCAACCAGGAGCGCCGCGATGGCGAGCGACAACGCGGCGGCGAGCAGGTACACCGCGTGCCGCAGGTACGATACGAGAGCGAGCCGAATCGCGGCTTGACGGATGACGCGCTTGATCTCGTGCATGGATGACCTTTTCCGAACTGACTGAATCCGACCGGGCACTACTGTATTGATACCACAATCATTCGGCTGTGGCTGCTGGGTCGTTCGACCCCAGGCGAGAATTCAGGTCCGGCGAATACCAAACATGCCACGAATCGAGGCCTTGGTGTGTTTGGCGCGGAGAGCCGGCGAGGCAAAAAAAGCCCGCGACGAATGCGCGGGCTTGGCGGTTCGTGTGATGAAGGGAGGGCGTTCAGCGGCGACGGCGCCGGGCGGCTAGCGCGCCCAGGAGGCCCAGGCCGATCGCGGAGCCCGGAGCGGGGACGATCGCCAGGCCGCGGGCGTGCACGCCGGGAACGATGGTTTCCAGGCCCGTGCCGTCGAGGTTCATGCGCTTGATGCCGTCGGTGGTATCGAAGACCAGTTTGTTGTTGAAGGGGTCGTAGACGATGACCTCGGCGGAGGGGACGCCGGTGGAGGTGACGGCGGAGATGGAGTTGAAGGAGCCGTCGCCGTTCATGAGCACGCGGTAGATGCTGTTGGTGAAGCGATCGGTGACGTAGAGTTCGTTGGACCCGGGGCGGCTGGTGATGCCGGCGACGAAGGTGAGGGAGCCGGGGAGGCCGGTGACGGCGGGGTCGCTGAGGTCGGCGAAGAGGGTGAGGGTGGTGGAGAGGTCAGGGTTGACGCGCATGCGGTAGATCTGGCTGCCTTCACCCTGACCAGCGGGCCCGGCGCCGCCTTCGATGGAGGTGACGAGGTAGTCACCGGTGCCCTGGGGATCCTCGGTGAGGTAGGCGCTGGCGGCGAACCCGGGGCGCGGGACGGGCGGGAAGCCGGTCTCGGCGAAGATGGTGGTTTGAACGCCGGCGGGCGTGGAGACGTGGATGAAACCGTCGACGCGGTTGTTGGGGAAGTCGGTGCCGCCGGGGTTGTTGGCGGCGATGATGCCGCCGGTGGAGGGGTGCCAGGCCAGGCCGATGGGGTTGGAGATGGTGTTGCCGAAGGTGAGGTTGCTGATGATGGGGGCGCCGCTGAGCGGGTTCTGAATCCGGATGATCCGGCCGGTGGAATCCTGGAGGACGGGTGATGGACCGTCGGAGGCGTAGAGGTTGCCATCGGGCGCCAGGAGGAGGCCGCCGAGGCGCACGTTCGGGTCGGCGAACGTGGTGATGGTGCTGGTCATGTTGGTGACGGAGTTCCAGAGGCCGATGGTGTCGGTCGGGGTCTCCAGCGAGAAGATCACGTCGCCGTCGGGACGCGCGCTGGCGCTCCCGGCGAGAGCGAGCACGAACAAGGCAGCCGTCAATCGCAGTTTCATTCGAGTTCTCCTTCCATTCCCGTTGCAAAAAGCGGACATATCTCATCGAGACGGCCACGCGGCCGCCTCGCTCGAAATCACGTCTACTCCCTCTACTCCTCGGATGGCGCCTAGAGAGTCCGCGCCAGCACGGAACGTAGCATACTTCGCGATTGCAAAGTCGCCAATTGATTGTGAACTTGGGAGGAAAACATTCTTTTCGGACGCTTGGTTGAACAGCGCCTCGGCCATGCCTTTATCCCCAAATCGAGGCAGTCGGTTACCGATCTTGCACATGCCGTCGGGGTACACGAAAGTGGAAGAAGTTCCAGGACGGCGGGGTCGTTCGATGGTGAGGAGCGGCGGATTCAGGTATGGTTGAGACTCGTGCGAGCAAACGGAGGCATTCATGAAGCGACGCCTGGTGATGACGGGAATCGGATTCGCGGCAGTCATGGGTCAAGGGGTATCGCTGGCGCAGGTCGCTTCCAGTCCGGGCGTCGGCGAGCCCACGGTGGTGGACGGCGAACTGGTCTTTCCGGATGGGACGCCGCGGTATTTGACGGAGGCTGAACGGGCGTATCTGAAGTCGCACCCGCTGTCGGCGCCGGTGGCGCGGGGCCCGTTCTCGACGCCGACCGGTCCGGTGCACTGCACGGCGGAGTACGAGCCGGTCGAAGGGATTCTGCTCACATGGAAGTCGTTCACATCGATCATCACGCAGATGGCGCGGTGGATCACGACGGACGGGAACGCGGACGTGTACATCGCGCTGGATTCGACGTCGCAGCAGGCGTCGGCGACGAGCGCGCTGACCGCCGGGGGCGTGAACATGAGCCGCGTGCGCTTCGTGATCCGCAGCACGAACACGGTTTGGATCCGGGATTACGGCCCGAGGTACATCTATGAGGGAAACTGCCGGGCGATCATCGATCACGTGTACAACCGCCCGCGACCGCTCGATGATGCGTACCCGGCGTACTTCGCGCAGCTCAAGCGGCATGCGCGGTACAACATCCCGCTGGTGCACGGCGGGGGGAACTACCACCTGAGCGCCCTTGGAGAGTCGTTCTGCACGCGGCTGATCAACAACGAGAACCCCGGTCTGACGGAGCAGCAGATCCACGACTACTGGGATGCGTTCCAGAACCTCGACACCACCTTCTTCAATCCGTTCCCCACGACGGTGGATCTGACGCAGCACATCGACATGTGGATGGAGGTGACGGGAGACCGGTCGGTGGTGATTTCGGACTGGCCGTTCAACGTGGGGTCGACGCAGGACGTGATCTGCGACGGAGCGGCGGCGGCACTGGAGGCGCAAGGGTGGACCGTGTTCCGCGTGCCGGCGCGGAGCGTCGGCGGCAATCACTACACGTACACGAACGTCGTGATCTGCAATAACGTGGTGATCATCCCGACGTACACGAACTCGTCGGTGACGCAGCACAACACGCCCGCGCTGGCGGTGTGGCAGCAGGTGTACCCGAACAAGATCATCCGGCAGGTCAACTGCGAAGCGATGGTCGCGTCGGCGGGGGTGATGCACTGCATCTGCATGCACATGCCCTCGCCGATGAACGGCGTGAATCCCTCGGTGTACTTGCGGAATCTGCGCGGCGGGGAGACGGTGCCGCCCGGTGCGGGGACGACGATCAACTGGATCAGCGACGACGACGCGCTCGTGACGAGCGTGGAGATGCGGCTGAGCGTGGATTCGGGCGCGACGTACCCCTTCGTGATCGCGTCGAACGCCGCCGACGACGGGGCCGAGGCGTGGAACGTGCCGGATGTTTCGACGACGAGCGCTCGGCTGCGGCTGATCGTGCGCGACGCCGACGGGCACATCGGCATGGATCAAAGCGACAGCGACGTTGTCATTTCCGGCGCGATGTCGCCTTGCCCGGGCGATTACAACGCGTCGGGATCGGTGGACAGCCAGGACCTATTTGATTTCCTGACGGCGTTCTTCGGCGCCGCGGGGGACTTCAATGGCGACGCGACCACGAACTCGCAGGACTTCTTCGATTTTCTGGCGGCGTTCTTCGCGGGGTGTTAGTTCAGCAACCGGTGAAGAAGACGTTGATGAAGTCGAAGAAATCCTGGGTGTTGATGTAGCCGTCGCGGTTGATGTAATCCACGCGCGGATTGGACTGCATGAGATCGCGGAGGAAGTCGAAGAGGTCCTGGGAGTTGACGGCGGAGTCGCAGTTGTAATCGGCGTAGCAGAGTTCGACCCGGGCGGGGCTTGAGATGAACGCCCCGCCGCAGACGGAGACGACGCAGTCGTAGGAGCCGGTTTCGGCGACGCGGGCGTCGAGGATGGAAAGGGTTTTGGAGTTGACGCCGGCGTAGTGGGGGCCGTTCTGGATGGGGACGCCGTCTTTTCGCCACTGGTAGGTGAAGGTGTTGGTGTCGTCGCCGCGGACTTCGACCGAGAGCGAGGAGGAGCCGCCCAGGCACGTGGTGACGTTCTCGGGGTGTTGAATGATCGGGCCGACGATGGTGATGACGGTGCTGGTGGCGTCGCAGGAGTCCCAGGATTCGAGCGGATCGACGGCGAAGTCGATGATGGTGCCGGTGGAGACGCAGAGGTCCATCTCGAAGACGCGGTCGAAGATGCTGGTGACGACGGCGGTGTAGATCTCCTGGCTGCCGACAAAGATGTGGACGCGGACGCCGTTGCCGCAGGTCGTGTTGAGGTCGGAGAAGGCGGCGCGGACGCGGACGAGTCCGTTGATGGGGGAGACGAATCGGCGGACGGCCCAGTGGTCGATTGGGCGTCGGTCGCCGGACGTGATTCGACCGTTGGGGTGGCAGCGCGAGGCGCGCATGAGTGTGAAGTAGCCGCCGGGGCCTTCGGCGAGGTGCCAGTACTCCGGTGCGCCACTGATGCCGACGTCGAACGTGGGAAAGAGGGCGAAGTCGGCGGGCGTGTAGGGGAAGATGACGTCGCCGTCGTAGTAGCCGTAGAACCAGCCGTGCTGCCCTTGGACGCCGGAGAAGTCAGCAACGGAGTCGGCGATGACCTGGGCGTGGGCGGCGGGGGCCGCGGCGAACAGGGCGGCGCCGAGCGCCACGGCGGAACGGATGAGCGAGTTCATGGGGGCGTCCTTCTCAAACAAAATCAGGATGTTGCAGGCGTGACGGTTGTATCGGAGGCGCACGCGACGGCGCCGCGGGGCCAGCGCGTCTCGTTTGGAATATAACCTCTCTTTCGCGTGGGGCCAACACCGTGCCGGTAACACGCTGGCGGCGCGTCCGAGAAGCAGGCGAGAGAGGGAAGCGTGGCAAGGTGGTGAAACGTCGCTACGCTTGGCCCATGAAGAAGGCCGCTGTTTCGCCGTCGATTCCGTTGTCGGAGTATGCCGCCCGTCGCGGTCAGGTGCTCAGGTCGCTGAAGGGGGCGGCGGGGATCGTGTTCGCTGGGGACGGGGGCGACCACCTGCTCGGGGCGTGGAGGCCGAACCGGCATTTTCAGTATCTGACGGGAATCACGAACGAGCCGGGCGCGGCGGTGCTGTTCAATCCGGCGGCGGAGGACCCGTCGAAGCGGTGCGTGCTGTTCTTGAAGCCGCTGAACGCGGAACTGGAGCGGTGGGACGGGTATCGGGAAGAGATCGGGTCCGGGCTGAGGAAGAAGTACGGGTTCGAGAAGATCTTCCGGACGACGATCCTGTCGCGCGAGATCATGACGGCGTCGCGGCAGTGCCGGCGGCTCGCGTGTCTGCACGCGTTCGCGATGCCGGACGGGGCGGTCTCGCCGGACCTGGCGCTATTCCGCAAGGTGACGGAGCGGAGCGTGGGGGTGTCGATCGAGGATCGCACGAGCCTGCTCCCGCAGATGCGGTGCTGCAAGTCCAGGGCCGAGGTCGCGATGATGCGGCACGCGGCGGAGATCACCGCGGCGGGGTACCACAGCGCGATGATGCTGATGGCGCCGGGGGTCAGCGAGCGAGCCGTGCAGCACGCGCTGGACGATACCTACCGATCCCTTGGGGGGAGCGGACCGGCGTACAACTCGATCGTCGGGTCGGGGATGAACGCGACGGTGCTGCACTACAACGCGAACGTCGGGATGTTGGCGGCGGGGGACCTGCTGCTGATCGATTCGGGCGCGGACTTTGACGGGTACGCCTGCGACGTGACGCGGACGTTCCCCGTGAGCGGGACGTTCACGAAGGAGCAGAGGAAGGTGTACGAGGTCGTGCTCAAGGCGCAGGCGGCGGCGATCAAGGCCACCAAGGTCGGTGCGTACTTCTGGCAGATCGACAAGGCGGCACGCGACGTGATCGAATCGGCCGGGTATGGTGACGCCTACATCCACGGGATTGGGCACAACCTCGGGCTGGAAGTGCACGACGTCACGCCAGACGGGGCGCTCAAGGCGGGCGCGGTCGTGACGATCGAACCCGGGATCTACCTCCCCGAACAGAAGATGGGGATCCGGATCGAGGATGACGTGCTGGTGACGGCGTCGGGGAACCAGGTGCTCACGTCGATCCCCAAGGGGATCGATGAGATCGAGAAGGCGATGCGGCACTAAAACCCGCGCCGGCCGCGATGGTGAGGGAGCACGCCGGACCTCGAACCGCCTCGGTCAGTTGTGCTTGACGAGCAGTTCGTCGTTGGCGATCCATGCGGCAACGTACGGCGTGTCGGCGTTGGCTTGCGCCATGACGATGAGGAAGGGGCCGTCGCAAACGAAGCGCCTGGGCGTGCGCGGCGACATCGCCCGGTCCAGCATGATGAACGCTTCGGACTTCAGGATGGCTCCCTTTTCGTCGAGCCTGAAGCGGATGTTCTGAAGCGCATTGGCGACCCGATAGTCGGTGAAGCCGGGCGTGGCGACTCGCTTTCTGATGATCTCGTGGTATTGGCGGGTGACGTCGAAGTTGAGCACCGGCACCATGAACTGCTCGTCTTTGGTGACGCCCGGCTGCACCTGGTCCGCCTTGGCCCGGGTCATCGCCTGATCGACGGTTTCTTTCAGGGTCTTGCCCGGGGTGAGCCGGGCGATGATGAGCCGGTCATCCGCATCCTTGGTCTTGAGTTCGACGACGAAGTCCTGGGGCGAGGCGTAGTCATGAACGATGATCTGCGACGCGACCGCCGACCAGTCCTTGAGTTGATTGCTGAGCCCGAAGGCCTGCACGATCACGGGATCGAGGCTCCCGTGTGGCGCGGAGGGGTCTGCACTCGGCGAGAAGAACAGCCCGCGGTCGCTCCGATCGAACGGGTGCTCGAACTGAAGATTCTTGAAGAGGTACGAGTAGGCGAGGATACCGTCGGGTGGAAGGGAACTGGGTTCTGGCAGGATGGATGGCGAGGCCGCGCCCCCGAACTTCTTCTTGAGTTCGGCCTTGATCTGCTCGACAATGGTCGGGCCGTAGCCAGCCATCGCGAGATACGAGTCCTGGTCGAGCAGCGCCGGGTCCCACACCAGCGCGCGGAGGTGGGCGGACATCTCGGGTTCGGGCTCGTTCGGGCCGGCGCCGACCTGGAATGGGGCGTGCATGAGTTCCGACATGCTGTCCCAGGCCTTCCACATGGTGGCGCACCAGAGCATGGATTCGTGCGACGCCATTTCGGTGTCGAGATACGCGGTGACGCGGGAGCGCGTGAGGTCATTCGAGGCGTCCTGGACCTTCAGATCGGGCTTGCCCAGGAGACTGGCGTGGTTCGGCTGCGCGGGAGCGGGTTCATCGCTGGCTGACGTCTGGCCGCAGCACGGCAGGCCCGCGACGAGCACGGCGAGCGAAACGGAGGCGAGGCTGCGTTGAGCGAGGGAGTTCATATTCTGGTTCCTTTCGGATCGGGTGCGGGCAGCGTCTGTGTACGAGAGGGGATGGCCGGGGAACAGGAGGTGTCTCCGGGGCTCCGGGGTGTTACCGTCGCGTGACAGATCGATCAGCGATCGAGCCGACTGGTTTCCTGCGCGAGTCGTTTGGTGCCCGGTTCCACAATGAGTCGCGACCGCGGATCGATAGGGGCCGTGCTGAGCGGTGGCGGATTCGCGCGAGGCTCGTCCGGGTCGCCGATCCCGGCGAATGATCATCATCATGGATGACCAGATGCGGTTCGAGCGGCTGCTGTCCACTCGCCCGGCGTGCATACGCATCGTGACACTCGAGGAGCAGGAAGCGGCGGACATCGTGAGGCAAGCGTCGGCACACGCGCCGTCGCATGGAAGCCCGCGCGCGGTCCTGCAATGGTCGGTGGTGCGCGGCATGAGCGACGGCGTGCTCGAATCAGCGTCGGTGGTCCCGGGAACCGAGAACGCGGCGGCGGCGCTGACGCATCTCTTGCTGCGTGACGATGATCCGATCGTGATCGCGTTTGATCTTGGGCCGCACCTGCGGGATGAAGCGACGCTGCGGGCGTGCCGCGAGGCGATCGCGCGGCTTGGCCAGCGCGGGGGGTGCCTTGTGATGATCGACGCGCAGTCCCAGGTGCCGGCGGTGCTCGCGTCGTATTCCACGGTGTTCGAGCTGTCTCTGCCCGATTCGGACGAACTCGAGGGCATCGTGCGATCCACGCTCCGGCGGCTGAACCGCGAGAAGCCGATCAAGGCGGAGATGTCGAAGAAGGAACTCCAACTCGTGGTGCGGAATCTGCGGGGTCTTTCCCGGCGTCAGGCGAGAGTGCTGATCACGGGGACGGCGGCCCCCGACGGGCAGTTCACGATCTACGACCTCAACACGATGCTGGCGCGCAAGCGGCAGTTGCTCGATTCCAGCGGGCTCCTGGAGTACATCAAGGCCCCGGTGGATCTGGACGCGATTGGCGGGATGTACAACCTCAAGCGGTGGCTCAAGCGGCGCGACGCCGCGGATACCGAAGAAGCCCGGGCCTTCGGCATCGATCCGCCGCGGGGGGTGCTGATCCTGGGCGTGCAGGGGGCGGGCAAGAGCCTGAGCGCCAAGGCGATCGCGACGGCGTGGCGGCGGCCGCTGCTTCGCATGGACGTCGGGATGCTCTACGACCGCTTTGTCGGGGAGTCCGAACGGCGCCTGCGCGACGCGCTCAAGCAGGCCGAGGCCATGGCGCCGATTGTGCTTTGGATTGATGAGATCGAAAAAGCGTTTGCGTCGGCATCGCCGGAAAGCGGCGCGAGCGACGGGGGGCTGTCGCGCCGCATGTTCGGCATGCTATTGACTTGGATGCAGGAACACCGAGCGTCGGTGTTTCTGGTGGCCACCGCCAACGACATCGCCGCGCTTCCGCCGGAACTGCTGCGCAAGGGGCGGTTCGACGAGATCTTCTTTGTTGACTTGCCCGGGGCGAAATCGCGGCGCGAAATCCTGAGTTTTCACCTGTCCAAGCGCGGACGCCAACCAGCCTCGTTTGATTTGGACGCGCTGGTGCAGGCCAGCGAGGGGTACACGGGAGCGGAGATCGAGCAGGCGATCATCGCGGGTCTGAACACGGCGTTCGCGGAGGGGGCCGATCTCACGACCCAGACGCTTGCAAAGACGCTGCGGGAGTCGCCGCCGCTGTCGATCACGATGAGGGAGCAGGTCGAGGAACTGAGGGCGTGGAGCGTTGGGCGGTGCGTGAACGCCGAGTGACCGCGACATTGGCCGCGCGGACACTGTACCGGCCGACGCAGCAAACACCGCAGACTTCCAAAAAGCAAACCCGGCTGTGACCGGTCAGTTCACAGCCGGGATCGAGGACAGATTTGTGCCCTCTCTCGCCTCTCTCTCGCTCCAATCTCTCTCTCCGAAACCCTACTCTCTCTCGCTCCGCTCTCTCTCTCGGAACTTGCGACGCCCTTCTCTCTAGACCTTGGCCTGATTCGGCTGTGTCAAGGACGTGACTTGCGGGTTTTCGGCTGAAAGACCGGAAAAGGCATCTGCAATGTACCAAAAACGCCGAGTCTGTCAAGGGGGTCACTTGCACTTTGAGATTCTTTTTTGATTTTTCTTCGCGATGGGCGGAACCGGTGGGTGGAACCTTGCCCATTCCCCCTCAGGGACCGCGGGTTGCCAACGATTTGCTCGGCAAACGTGCGCCGTGGTGGCCTTCGTTGAGAAGCTTCATTGACTTCGGCAGGGCGGGAATAGAGTTTTGCCTGTGATTCCACCCGATTCGGCAGTCGAATGCTCGTCTGAAACTCGGCCGCGCATCCGGGCGGTGGTTGGCTTTGACGGGTTTGTGGATGAGATCATTCAAGTTATCCACAGTCGCAAGGCGGACGGCACCCCCGAACGGGTTAGCCGGATATCCCAGTTCGCAGACATGATCAAGGAAGCGTCGGGACGGAGTTTTGGTCGGGAGATCGTGGTGGTTGGGGTGGAGGGCGGTGGAAACGGGCCGAATCTGGCGGACGGGCTGGCCGGGCTGGGCGCGAGCGTGGATTTGTTCGGCACTCTTGGGAATCCGATCCACTCCGCGTTTGGTGACATCGTTTCGCGGTGCCGAACGGTGACGTCGATCGGCGGCGGGCATGGGCGGACGCTGGCGCTGGAGTTTGACGATGGCAAGTTGATGCTCAACGAGACGAGTTGCCTGGGGACGCTTGATGAAGGTGAAATGAACGGGGTGATCGACGCCGGGGTGTACAGCCAGGCGTGCCGGAGCGCGGACGTGATTGCGCTGGTGAACTGGAGCAAGTATCCGCGCATGACAGGTTGCTGGCGGCTGGTAGCAGAGCGGGTGTTGGCGGGGTTGACGCAGAGGCCGTGGGTGCTGGTGGACCTGGCGGATCCGGCGGGCCGGTCGGCAGGGGACGTGGAAGAAGTGCTGGGGGTGGTGGCGTCGATGCAGCGCACATGCCGGGTGGTGCTGGGAGCGAACCTGCACGAGTCGGGGGTAATCGCTCGGGCGCTGTCGGCTCCGTCGGGGCTGGACAACAGCGCGGAGGCGATGCAGGCGACGGCGCGCGAGATCGGGGGGCGGCTGGGGATCGAGATGGTGGTGGTGCACGCGAGGGAGCGAGCCGCAATCGCCTGGCGGGAGGAGGGGGCGTATCAAGCGGCGTGGGCGCCGAGCGACTACACGGAAAAGCCGGTTCGGACGACCGGGGTGGGGGACCGGTTCAACGCCGGGCTTATGTATGCGCTGGCGAGGGGCAGTTCGGGTGGAGCGGCGCTGCGGGCGGGGTGCGCGGCGGGGAGTTTCTTTGTGAGGAACGGGCGAGCCGGGAGCGCGGCGGAGATCGGCGTTAGTCTGATGCGGACGGAGTGATTGATTGAAACGCGGGGCGACGCTTTCACGAGTCGGCAACCGGAGGGCTGGGACTACGGGTGAGGGGTGGGAGCGGGCGGCTGGGGAGAGGGTTTGAGTTTGGCGTCGAAGAACTCGCGGACGATGCGGAGGAGGTCGGCGTTCCAGAAGCCGTGGCCGCCGCCTTTGACGACGTGCAGCCGGGCGTCGACGCCGGCATGTTTTAGTGCGGCCAGCAGGAGATCGCTCTGGTCGATGGGGACGAGGGTGTCGGCGTCGCCGTGCACGATGAGGAATGGAGCGTCGGACTTATCGACGAAGGAGATGGGATTGGCGGAGTCGGCGAGGGCGAGTCTGGATTCGATTTTTCCGCCCAGGAGTTTGAAGATCGGTCCGGGGGTGGGGACGCGGGGGCGCTTCGCGCCGGCGTCATCGGGAGAATCGGCGTTGCTGGCGCCGGGACGTTGAGAGGGTTTATCGGACTGGGCGGCCGGGTCGGGGTCGGACGTGCTGGCATGGTCGGGGTGTCGGGGGGGCGGGGTGAACCCCGTGCGGGGTTGGGCCGCCTGATCGGCGGATTCCCCGCCGGCCATGCGACAGAGCCTGATGAGGTCGGTGGGGCCGAACCAGTCACAGACGGCTTGGACGGCGCTGGACTGCTCGTCGCAGTCGCCGAGGTCACCTTCGAGTTGTTTGTCGCGGGCGGTGGTGCCGAGGAGGGCGACGAGGTGTCCGCCGGCGGAGGCTCCCCAGACGCCGATGTGATCGGGGTCGAAGTTGTACTCCTTGGCGTGCGCGCGGACCCAGCGGACAGCGGCCTTGCAGTCGTGGATCTGGGCGGGGTAGGGGGCGACCTGAGAGAAGCGGTAGGAGATGCTGACGGCGGCGTAGCCGTGGGGGACGAGTTGGGCAGCGGGGCAACCGTTCTTGGTGCCGGATTCCCATCCGCCGCCGTGGATCCAGATGATGACGGGGAGTGGGGTCGGCTTGGGGGTGGTTGCGGCGCGGGGTTCGGCGGCGTCGGGCTTCTCTTGCTTTGGGAGGTAAACATCGAGTAGGAGGGGTTTGCCCGTGGTGGGACGGGCATATTCGATGTCGCGGGTGACGGCGACGCTGGCGGGGAGGCTGAGCAAGCCGCGGGCGCGCGGGGCGTCATCGGGCTGGCGAGCCAAGGCGGCGGAGGCGAGACAGATGGCGCCGGCGGTGACAAGACGGGGAAAGAGGTGGTTTGGTGAGTGCATGGGGCGCTCGCGGGTTGGCGTTGAGATAACCCTGTCCGGAGGTCTACCGGCGTGGTGCGGAGGCGGTTTTTGCCGAGCCGGGTGTTTGCGAACACGTTCAATGTGGCACGGATCGACAACATCCGGCGAGCGGATCAAGGGTCGCGTGATGTATGATATGGCATGAGCGCGATGACGACTCGAAACGCGGGGTTGAGCGGATCTGGATCGGCGCCGGCGCGCGGCGGCGGCGCGGGGTGGACAATCATGTTCGCGTTCGGGGCGATGCTGCTGGTGATTCAGTCGGTCATGCTGGGAGCGGTGCTGCTGGTGGTCGTACCGAAGTACGGGGAGATATTTTCGGATTTCGGGGTGAGGCTGCCGGAGGCGGTGAAGGCGGTGCTTCGGTTTTCCGCCTGGTTCAGAGGGGCAGGAGTGGGGCAGACGATACCGGGGTGGGCGGTGCTCGCGCCGGTGTGGGTGGTGGGGGTCGGGGCGCTGCTGGGGCTGGGGCTGATGCCGCGGCAACGGAAGGTGGCCGCGGTGGTGTGCCTGCTGCTGTTCCTCGTTCTGTTTACGGTGACGACCGCGATTTTCGGCGGGCTGTACCTCCAGACGCTTTCACTGACGGAATCGCTGCAAGGCGGAAAGTTGTAGGAGCGTGACCCGAGGGAGCGCGAGCGGCCGCACGGGCGGGGGCGGAGTTTGTACCATGCGGCCATGAAACTGGCGCTGCATTGGAAAATTCTGATCGGGCTCGTGCTGGGCGTGGTGGTGGGGCTGCTGCTCAATCAGTTCGGCGGGGATCTCAAGGCGCGCGCGGGCGGGGGGACGCTGGCGTCCGGGGTGCTGTCGTTCATCACGAACCTGAACCAGGTGGCGGGCGATATCTTCAAACGGTCGCTGCAGTTCATCGCGGCGCCGATCATCCTGATGGCGATGACCTTGGCGATCGGGTCGCTGGGGGACCTGCGGCAACTGGGGCGGCTGGGGCTCAAGACGATCACGATCTTCTTCGTGACGGCGTTCATCGCGGTGGGGATCGGGCTGACGCTGGTCAACGTGATCCGGCCCGGCGACGCGCGGTTCATCAGCGACGAGTCGCGGACGAAACTGATGGAATCGACGGCGGCGGCGGCGGCGTCGGGGGCGTCGTCAACGGGCCGGATCCTGAATGCGTCGAAATCAACCAACCCGTGGGACCTGCTGCGCGAGGTGATGCCGACGAATCCGTTTGACGCGCTGGCGCGGGGAGACATGCTGCAGATCGTGGTGTTTGCGATTCTGATGGGGATCGCGCTGAGCCTCTTGCCGCGGGAGACCTCGGAGCCGGTGTTCAAGGTGATCGAGGGGCTGAATGAAGCGTTCATCCTGATCGTGCGCGGGATCATGCGGCTGGCGCCGATCGGGGTGTTCTGCCTGATCACGCCGATCGTGGCGACGCTGGGGCTTGACGCGCTGGTGTCACTCGGGGCGTACTGCGTGACGGTGCTGGCAGGGCTGGCGCTGATCCTGCTGGTGATGTATCCGCTGGTGGTGGTGATCTTTGCGAGGATGCCGCTGGGGACGTTCTTCAGGGGGATCGCGCAGGTGCAACTGGTGGCGTTCAGCAGTTCGAGTTCGGCGGCGACCCTGCCGGTGACGATCCAGAACGTTCGGGACAAGTTGGGCGTGCCGCCGGAGATAACGAACTTCGTGTGCGCGATGGGCGCGAAGATGAACATGGACGGGACGGCGCTGATGCAGGCGGTGGCGGCGGTGTTCCTGTCGCAGTTCTACGCGCAGGACCTGTCGCTGGGGCAGCAGTTGTCGCTGGTGCTGACGGCGGTGGTGGCGGCGATCGGGTCGCCGGGGATTCCGTCGGGCGGGATGGTGATGCTGGTGATCGTGCTCAAGTCGGTCGGGGTGCCGGCGGAGGGGATCGCGATGATCCTGGCGGTGGACCGCGTGCTGGATATGTGCCGGACGGTGGTGAACGTGACGGGAGACGCGGCGGCGGCGGTGGCGGTGGCGGGGTGGGAGAAGCGACTGGGGACGGTGTGATACAGGGTGTGCGCTCACTCGCACCCCGCGAAGAACGCCGAGAGGTAGTCGAAGAAGTCCTGCGAGTTGACCAGCCCGTCGCGGTTGAAGTCGGCGTATTGATCCAGCGCGAAGAACGAATCCAGGAACCCGAAGAAATCGGCGGCGGTCGCGTCGCCGTCGGCGTCCCAGTCCGCCGGGCACGACAGGATGATGTACACCGCGCCGCGTATCTGATACGGCGGTGGGCCGATCGGCTCGTTCGGCGCGGCCACGGCGATCTCCGGCACGCCGTCGTGGTTCACGTCGGGGACCCAGGTCAGTCCATTGCCGAATGCCGTATTCAGCAGCCCGGTCGGCTGCACTAGGAGCCGCAAGAGAGAGAAAGTCCGACCAGAATAGATGTACACGGCCCCATTAGTCGGTGCCGGCACCGGTCCCGGCTGAACCTGATATGTTGCACTCCCGATGAGAATCTCCGGGCAGCCGTCGTGGTCAAGGTCGGGGCATCCCCCGATGGCGCCGCCGAATCCGCCGGGGTTTGCCACCGGATCAGGACTAGGAAAGGTGTGAAGAATACTCAGATCGGTGCCGGAGTACAGGCGCACGGTCCCGTTGGACCCCGGATACTCCGGGAGTTGGGCGCTGGTTTGAAGCAGAAAATCCGTGACACCGTCACCACTCACATCACCGCACGCGTTCATATAGAACGGCGATCGATACCGAGCGGAGGCGCGCAGCGTGCCCGATGCTCCGGAGAACAGGTGCACGACGCCGCGGAACCCTGAGCCGTCGTTCCACGGCTCCCTCATGTCGAGCACGGCGAAGTCGCCGAACCCGTCGCCGTCACCGTCGGAGAGCGCGACGACCGCCGACCCGAACTCTCCCATCGCGTTCACCGGCGACGCGAGGAGGTGGATGCGCTCGCCGGTCGCGCCCGAGAAGACGTAGACGCGACCATACGGGATCTGATTTGCCGCGGCGACGATGACATCATCGACGCCGTCGCCATCAAGGTCGGGCACGAACCGAGCGCCGTGAAGCGAAAAGTTGGACTGCGAGTACTGCGATTCGGGCGCCAGGGTGTGAAGCGTGGCCCCGGTCAACGGATTCTGAACGTGGGCGCGGCCGTCCGCGCTCGGACCGCCCGGAACGGATTCCAAGTATGCGGCGGCCAGCATGCGGGCGAGTTCGTCGCTCTCGACCCGCTCCGCGACATCGACCGAGTGCCCGTAGTGGCCGAATTGTTGTCGAAGGGGCGACTCCAGCGTCCGGACAAGTTGGCCGTTGCTTGCGTCGAAGACGAACGCACGCCCCCCAGGAGATCCCGTCACAAAGCCTTGTGACATGCCGATCGCGAGGTACACTCGCGGCTTCGCATCGCCGACGGTGAATGCTCGCATCGCATCCCACTCGCCGAAGAGCGAACCAAGTATCCCCGGCGGGGGCTGGATCCGGATCACCTGCGCGCCGGCCGAGAAGGTGCACGCGGCGAGACATACCGTAGCAAGTAAGAGTTTCACGGCGTCCTCCCGTCGAATGGACAACCTAACAAGTCCGGTCGCCGGCGTCAGCCGGCGTCCGGAACGAATGGAACTCCGTCAGTTCACGAACTGTGAGAACTTCACCGTCGCGTAGCGGAACTCGACCTCGAAGATCGTTCGGTTGCGCCCGGTGACGAAAATGTCGCAGTGCGAGCGCTCGCCGCCGGGGATCGGGGGCTCCGGGTTGTCGCGGTACGTCAGCGCCGCGGCGAAGTCCGAGCCGCCGGCGCCCACGTCGTAGTCCGGCGGCACGGTCCATGCTTCAGACGGATTCAATAGATCGAGCTTATAGACTCGGTAGTCAAGATCGGCGCCGTTATACCACCGCCCGGCGATGTAGAGGTGGTTGTCCTCGACGACGATCATGTCGGAGACGCGATCGTCCGATTCATCCTCGCCTGATCGAAAGGGTGTTCCCCACCCGGGTGACGAAGCGCCGTTCGGCGCATCATATGCCACCACCGCCATGTCATATGTCGCGCCCGTCCCCACCGAACTCCCGGCAACATAAATCCTCGGCACCGTCATCCCCTCCTTGAACCCCCACGCGATCTTCACCGCCTGGTCATCGCCCCCGTTGTTATATTCCTGCGCCCAGGGGTCCGGCGTGCTGGGCCCCGGCGTCCGCGGGTACCCCAGCGTCAGGAAGTTCCTCGAACCGGTCCCGCGATTCCCCGCGACATACACCCCGATCGCCTCGTTCGTCGCCGCGATCACGAGATCCACCGCCCGCTCCGTCGTCGCGCCCCCCTGGCCCGTGTACCGCCGCGACCACGGCGAGTGCCACCCTCCCGTCAGTCCATCCACCTGGTACTCGATGGTCATGATGTCGTCCTTCGTCGCGGCATCGAACGACGTGCCCGTCACGAACACGCCCAGCGTGTTGGTGCCCACCGAGAGCACGGGGGCGGCCTTCACCGCGACCGGTACATCGGATCCGTTCGACAGATGGTTATATCGGATCACGAGCGTCGTCGTGAGCGCGCCGGCGCCCGTCGGCAAACCGATCAGCACGTAATCGTTGCCCGTCCCGACTCCCTGGCTTCGTCCGACGACCCAGAGCGCGCCCTGCGCGAAGTCCAGGTCCATCGCCACCGGCACGTCGTCCCCGTTCTGCGGCGCATAGTTATATATGTACGGAAAGCCCTGCGTAAGGTTCCCCGCGGCATCATAATGAAGCACGGCGATGTTGAGACCCTCGCCCGCCTTATGTGCGGCCCCGGCCACATACACCCCCGACGCGCCGTCCGCGCACGCCGCCACCCCATAGCACGGCCCGTCCGGCACCGCCGGCCACACCCGCTCCGGCGGGTTGCCACCCGTCGCCCATCCGGGCGTGCCGTCGTCCAGGTACTGCCACGTCGAGATCTGCGTGGTACCCCCGCTCGCCGCCTTCTGGCCGGTCACGTACGTCAAACTCCCCCCGGCCCCGAGGTGCGTCACCGCGATCATCTTGTTCGTGTCCGGCGCCGTCACCGGCCCAAGATCTCGCCGCGACCAGTTCACTGACGCTCCGTCAGCGAAAGTGGCCGGGCAACCCGTACCCCTCCCCTAACAGCGCGGCGACCACGCCCATCACCACCGACGCCCTTCGACTCTTGATCACACTCTGCTGCTTCATGTGAAACTCCCCAAATGAACTCGGTATGCTTCGGCCGCGCGGCACACGCCACACACCAACTCATGCCACACGTTACGTAAGAATCCACCCCTCCCGGCTCAGATCCCGCGCCGAATCGACCGGCGTGCATTTGATTTGGGAACATCATCCCCGAAGCCGAAGCAGAACGCCCCGGCCCTCCCAGCATACCAGGTTCGCTGGAGAATGCAAGCAGGATGGGACGAAGCCGGGGCTTCGGGGGCAAGGCAAGTGAGGAGAGGGCGCTCAGCGGCGCGTGGGGGCACTCGAAGGTGGAGGGGAGGAATGGGACGACGTGACGAAGAGGGTCAGGATTCGCGGCCTTCGCCTTGACGGAGTTTGTGGAGTTTGTCGCGGTAGAGGAGGCCGATCATGTACTCGTAACTGGCCATGAGCAGGGCGAGGTGGAGGCCCGGGCGCATGTCGAGGAGGCCGAATCGGAAGAGGTACATGTAGAGGAAACGGAGGAGGGGCCGCATGGGAGCGCGGGGCCAGGCTTCGCGGCGGAGCCACTGGCGGTAGCCCTGGAGGCTTGGGAAGAGTGCGCGGCCCTTGGCGGCGCCGGCCTTACCCTGGCGGATCTTGATCCACTCGTCGCTCTCCATGTCGGCGTATCGGATGTGCTTGAGGATGTACTCGGAGATGCTCTCGCGGCGGATGTGGAGCATCTCGTGCTTGAGGTATCCGGTGGGCCCGGAGCAGACCATGTGCTCGTGGACGGCGCGGTCCTCGTAGCGGCATGAGCCGCGCCTGAAGAAGCGAAGGTTCCAGGAGGGGTAGAGGCCGCCGTGGCGGATCTCTCGGCCCATGAAGATGACGACGCGGTTGACGTAGAAGCCGTCGGCGGAGGCGGGGTCGTTGGCGACGCGGAGGGCCTCTTCGCGGAGTTCGGGGGTGATGCGTTCGTCGGCGTCGAGGATGAAGATCCACTTACCCCTGAAGGGGAGGTGATCGAGTCCCCAGTTTTTCTGGCGGGAGTAGTTCTCGAAGGGGTGCTCGACGACGGTGGCGCCGGCGTTGCGGGCAAGTTCCTGGGTGCCGTCGGTGCTGAAGGAATCCAGGACGTAGACGTCGCCGACTTCGCGGGCATTGGTGACGGTCTGGGCGATGTGGGACGCTTCATTGAGCGTGGGGATCATAATGTCGATGAGGGGCTCGGGCGGGGAAGGGTTCATCGCGAGCCTTCCTTTCCGAGCGGGGCGGCGAGGCGGCGCTTGACGATGTCCTCGGTGCGCTCGCGCCAGGAGCGTTCCTGCTCGTGGATCTTGAGTTCGATCCAGTACTCGTACATGGAGATCATGGCGCAGTAGTGGAAGCCGGCGACGCCGTCGAGGAACCCGAACTTGAGAACATACTGGAAGAGGAATCGCCAGAAGGCGCGGCCCTTGAGGAAGAAGGCGAGGTTTTTGAAGGCGCGGCGTCGGGCCATGGGGTCGGCGGAGAAGAGGCTACCGGCCTTTCCCATGCCGAGTTTGCGGACCTGGACGGCCTCGAAGGCTTCGCGGTCGGAGTAGAAGTTGTGCTTGTCGAACCAGCGCCGAAGGCCGCTGTTGAAGCTGTAGTGGTTGAAGTGAGAGCGGAGGCTGCCGGTGGAGCCGTCGACGATGGGGTGGACGTTGGTGGCGCGTTTTTCGTAGCGGACCTTTTCGGGTCGGACGAGGCGGATGATCCAGACGGGGTAGCCGCTGGAGCGCTTGATCCACTTGCCAAGGAAGTAGTTCTTGTAGCGGATGCGGAAGGCGGAGTGAGAGTTGGCGGGATCATTGACGACGTGGAGGAGTTCCTCGCGCATGCTTTCGGGTATGCGTTCGTCGGCGTCGCAGACGTAGACCCAAGGGTGCTTGTAGACGATGCTCTCGAACCCGAAGTTGCGCTGGAGATATTCGGTGTCGAACTGGCGCTGCACGACCCGGACGTTGGGGAATGCCGAGGCGATCGCGACGGTGCGGTCGGTGGAGTGGCTGTCGAGGACGACGATGTCGTCGGAGAATGAGACGGTGCGGAGGCACTGCTCGATGTTGGCTTCTTCGTTCCGGGTAAGGATGAGAACGCTGGGGGGCTCGAGCCCGGCGGCGGCGGGGGAGATCGCGGCGGCGGGAGTCGTCGAAGGAAGTGTCGGAGAGTCCGTCGTCACGAAGATTCCTGCGCGGGGGGGGAGAGGGGGGAGAGGGGGGAGGGGGGGGAGCGGGCAATGGGGCGTGCGGGCGAGGCAGCGAGCGTCCGATAGCCCGCGGCCGAAGCGAAGCCGGATCCTGATAATTGGTCGGATAGTACGGGGTGGAGCGTGAGTTTCCCGGGGGGGCGAGTGGGTGTGTGTACGGGCGGCATGGTGCGCGGTTCGAGGACCGGACCAGCGAGCGCCCCTAAACTCCGGGAAGATGAACGGTACGGGATCTGATGCTCGTCGCGGTGCGGAGGGGGAACTCGGCGCGCGCGGCGTGTCGCTGGTCGCTCCCGCGCACAACGAGGAAGCGAACATCGACGCGCTGGTGAAGGAGTCGGAGCAAGCGCTCAGGTCGCTGGGGGTCCCGTTCGAGTTCGTGATTGTCGATGATGGATCGACGGATTCGACGAGGCGGCGGGTCGAGGGGCTGATGCCGGGGCGGCCCTGGCTGCGGTGCGTCACGATGACGCGCACGCCGCCCGGGAAGGGGAACGGGCAGTCGGCGGCGTTTCATGCTGGGTTTCGCGCGGCGCGGGGGAGGTTTGTCGCGACGCTGGACGCGGATCTGCAGAACGATCCGGCCGACCTGAAGGCGATGATGGAACTGCTCGGGCAGACGAACGCGGACATGGTGCAGGGGGACCGTTCGCACGCGCGGCGGGATAACGCCGTGCGGCGGGTTGGCTCGATCGTGGGGCGGAAGTTCCGGCGGTGGCTGCTGGGGGACACGATCCGGGACACCGGGTGCTCGCTGCGCGTGATGAAGCGGGAGATCGCGCTGGGGGTTCCGCTGGAGTTCAAGGGGATGCACCGGTTCATCCCGGTGACGGCGCGGCATCTTGGGTACAGGGTGGTGGAGATGCCGGTGAATCATCGGCCGCGGGTGGCGGGGGAGACCAAGTACGGGTTCGGGATCACGAAGCGCGCGATCCCGGGGCTGATCGATTGTCTGGCGGTGCGGTACATGCGGAATCGACGGCGACCGGTGGAGTCGATGGAGGTCGGGGGTGCGGACCGATCGATGGAAGTGGTCGTGTCGGGGCGTGAGGATCAGCGGACGGTCGCCGTGGGGACGGCGGCGTCCGGAGCGGGCGCATGAACGAGAAGCGCAAGCGGATCAAGTGGGAGCCGGCGGCGCTGATGGCGCTGGTGCTCGGGCTGGGGCTGTGGATCGCGTTCGGACCGGCGTCCAAGCCGAGCATCCCGGTGCGGGATGGCGCGATCACCCTTCAGTACCGGGTCGATAGCGTCCGTGGGGTGCTGGAGGCGGCGCCGGATCCGGAGACGGGTGAACTCACGATCCGGTTTCTGAGCGCCAGTTCGCCGAGCCCGCGCGGGCTGACGCTGGAGGAAGCCAAGGGGATCTACCCGCCGGAGATCATCCGGAACCTGACGACGCCGCGGAAGAACCGGGTGTTCTCGCTGCTGAACATCACGTCGTGGGTGGGGGTGGTGTGGCTGGGGATCGGGCTGCTCGGGCAGTTACTGTTCTCGGGGCGGATGGTGCTGCAGTGGATCACGAGTGAGCGGAAGCGCCAGAGCGTGATCACCGAGTCGTTCTGGTGGTTCAGCCTGGGCGGGTCGCTGCTGCTGTTCAGTTATTTCGTCTGGCGACAGGACCCGGTAGCGCTCCTGGGGCAGGCGTCCGGAATCGTGATCTATGCGAGGAATCTGAGGCTGATCTACAAGCGTCGTCGGCGGGACGCGCGGCGTGCCGCGGGGGAGTCGGCTGGAGCGACGGTCGCGGCGTAACCGAGGGTCGGCGCCGTATCACTTCGGACAAGGGACACGGGCTACGCGTGGCGGCCGAGAGCGGGGGTCAGGGCGCGGGGTCGGCCGGTCTGGCGCCCGGCGCCGGGGGTGGTGCGGGGTCGATGGCGGAGACGAGCGGCGGCGAGACGCGCCAGACGGCGCCGCAGTCGCAGGTGATGCAGCCGTCGACGGCAGGTGGCTTGTCACCGGTGAACTCCGCGCACGAAGGGCAGAGGCGGTGTCGGAGCATGGTGCGGCGGACCTTGGCGGGACTGAAACCGAAGTTGCCGCGGATCACGCCGATGAAGAGCAGGCCGCCCATGCCGACGCCGACGATGAGGCCGAGTGAGACGGCCCGGCCCGAGCGCAGCGTGGTGGAGATGATGGCAAACAGGGGGAGACCGATGAAGAGCGCGAAGATGAGGCAGGCGGCGATCCAGCGGAACCAGCGGCCGATGCGCCGGGTGTCGGCGCGGGCGGCGAGGAGGCGATCACGCTGCTCTCCGACGGCGGCGCCGATGTGTGTGCGCAGGTGCGGGGAGACGAGCATTCGTGGTGAGCCGCGGTCGTCCTTGCAGGTCGAGCCGGTGTCGGCTCCGAATCCGAGCATGGAGAAGGCCTGCTTGGCGTTGTGAACGGCGGAGTCGTTGGGGACGGCGGAGTCGAAGCGGGAGAACGACTGGATGCGGTCGCGGCGCCACGCCGCGCCGCATTCGGGGCAGACCAGGCAGCGGTCGTCAGATTCGGACAGATCGCCGAGGTTGTAGAGGCACGACGCGCAGAGGCCATGACGAAGCAAGACCTGGGCGGCGGCCTCTTCGGAGGGAACCACCTTTCCCGCGCTGCGCAGCGCCTGGAGGATGATCGAGCCGATGACGACGACGCCGATAAGCGCGTATGACAGGAAGGAGAAGAGCACGCCGAGGAGCACGGCCGCGATGACCAGGCCGACGAGCAGGGCGTTGTGGCGCGTGCTGGCGGGGCGCAGGACGGACTGTCGCGCCTGCGCGGAGAGTTGAAGGATGGAGCGGAAGCGGGTATCGGCATTGCGGTCGTCTCCCGCGGCGGTCTGCTGGTTGGCGACGCGGCGCGGGGAGCCGCGGTCGTCGCGGATCTGCAAGCCGTCGGCTACGGCGGGCTGGTCGGCGGCCTGGCGCCGGGCCAGTTCGAGCAGCGGCGACTGGCCGAGTTCGATCAGCAGTTGTTCCTCTCGCGATGTGATCGCGCGGAGTTCCCGGGCGGCCCACGGAGCGAGGGCGGACCTGGTTGTCTTGACGATGCCGCGGAGTGTCATGCGGTATTCGTCGCGGCGGCGCGAGTACCGGAGGTCGCCGGCTCGGTGCATGCACTGGAGCGAGGCGGACCGATCGCTGGTATAGCGATCAAGCCACGCATCGGCGTCGGTCGGCAACGGCACGGGCGAGCCCGGGCCGGAGAGTCGGACTTCGAGCGCGCGGTGAGCCTGGAGGAGCCACTCGGCCTTGGTGAGGCTCGGGAAGTAGTGGTTGCGGAAGGGCGGGTCGCCGGCGGGGCCCCGGGCGGAGTTGAGGGTGCAGAGGCGGACCCGCTCGTGCGACGTATCGAAACCGATGACATTCTGAGAGACGGCGGAGCGAGTCCAGGTGATCGTCGTGCACGCCAGGACGCGACGGTCCTTGTCGGCGTGCATCAGGATGTACAGATCGGAAATGCCCTCGGACTTGTCGATGCGCCACGCGGCTTGGGGAGAGAACTGAAGCGCGGCGAGTTCAGCCGCACGAAAGGCGAGCGCGTTCCGGCACCGCTCGGGAATGACGGGGTCCGCCGGGTCGATCGGGTGCATGGCGGGGCGCGCGGCGAAACGAACGCGCCGCCAGAGCATGGGCGGGACGATCAGGAGCGTGAACACCCATGCGATCGCCGGGCGGGTTGCCGGGATGATCAGCAGGGCGAGGAAGACCAGAACGGGCAGGGCCCACCACATGGCGGGATTCTAACTCAACGCGCTGGGCGCGTAGGGCGTGGTGCTAGTACAGGCCGGCGAGGCTGATATCGAGGTAGTCCCGCGAGGCGTCGATGCGGCCGTGGTCGCGGACCAGGCGAGCGAGGCGCTGGAGTTTGACGTCGTCGTGCGCCTGGCCGGGGATGAAGGCGCCGGGCTCGCCGCCCCAGAGGATTCGGCTGCCGGTATCGGTCACGATGTAGAGGTTCTTGGTGGCGGCGTAGTCGGAGAGGTCGATGGCGCGGGCCTGATCGAGGATGTCCTGGCGTTCCTGCTCGGGCGCGCGGCGGAGGCAGTTGAGGAGGGCAAGGCCGGCCTGGACGTCGCCGCCGAGCCAGAGTTCCCCGACGCGCGGGGCGTCGCGTTCGGGGCCGATGAGGACCTTGAGGCCGGATCCTTCGGGGGGGTATTCCGGAGGGAGGCGCTCGCCCTTGGCGGAGACGAGGTAGTCGCGGTTGCCGGCGCGGACGGCGGCGACGGGCTCGCGCCAGTCGCCTTGGATGACGACCTTGTTATCGAGCAGGCGGGTCACGCGGCAGGGAGTTTCGAACCAGCCGGTCGCCATGAGCGCGGCCTGGGTGCGGCGGATCGATGCCGCGTCGAGCGGGTCCGGGGATAGGTTGTCGTAGGCCAGGCGAAGCAGGACCGATTGCGAGCCCGTGTCAAGCCAGGTGGCGGGGTGCTCGGCGAGGGCGAAACGCTCTTGGCCGGAGGCGACAAGGGTGGGACCGGCAAGGGCCAGGCGAGGCCAGGCGATTTCCACTCGGACGGGTTGTTCTTTGAGTTTTGAAACAGCGTCGCGGAGGAGCGGGCGGTAGATGACCGCGCCGGCGACGATGGCACCCAGGAGCGAGAGCGTGACGACGGTGGCGGTGATTCTGTACGCGCGGGCAAGGAACGCTCGGAAGCCAGAGGTGGGCACCTTGGTTCGTCGCGTGCGAGCCGGCGCGGGGCGACCGTGGGATGAGTCGGCGGCGGAGTCAGGCGGTTGAGGCGAGTGGACGAGCATACACCCGAGTTGTTGGTCGCATGTGACGCGAGGGACGTTCCGAGCAGGCCGGCTGAAGAAGCCTACGCACGCGGGGAAAGGGGCGGCCCGCGTCGGCTGGGCGCGCGGTGCGACACGCGCCTGGCGCCTGAAGAGGTGATATCGGCCGGTGCGAGCAAGAAACTACAAAGTTCGTCGAGCGGGGTTCAGACGCTCCGGTTCAGGCGGCCACTGGGGCGGCGTCGGACCTCGCGGGCTTGGATTCATAGGACGCATAGAGAGGAAACACCTTTACGCCGGCGGCGCGGAAGAGGGCGCTTCGATCCCAGAGCGCGGGTTCCCAGGCATCGCTTGAGAGGATGACCGCGTCGGGGCGCAGGGTCGCCAGGGCGTCCGCCGCGCGGCAGACGGGCAAGCCGAACATGTACTCCCAGGGCGGATCGGCATCGTCGAGGAAGCCGACAAAGGGGAGCGGCTGGGCGAAGACAGCGGGGACGCGGCGGGTGTGTTTGCCGATGCCGTAGATGGCGATGCGGGTGCAGCCGTCGCGAACGGCGGCGCGGGCGGCGTCGAGCAGGAGGCCGGCGGAGTTGAGCGCGCGGGCCCGGGCGTCGTCGCCGGTGTCGATGTTGAGGAGGTTGGGCCACATGACGACACCCAGGCCGCTGGCGCGCCACGCGGCGACGTCGCGCGACAGTGCGGGGGTAGGGGGCGCCAGGTCGGTGTCGATGATGACGGCGTCGCAGCCGTCCGTTGGGGCGTGCCAGGCGGGTCGGCGCAGGCCGCAGCGAGAGAGCATGTCGTGAAGATCGGCCTTGGCGTGGCCGGGGAACTCGCACCAGCGCTTGGTCCAGCGCCAGGGTTCATGCAGGCGCAGGCCCAGGTCAGAAGGTGGGAGCGAGGGACGAGTCGTGGCGAGCGCGGTTCGGAAGAGTGCGGCGTATTGACGGCACATGCGTTCGACGCTGATGGATTCACGGACTTTCTGCCACGCGGCCCGGGAGACGGCCTGGAGCCGGGCGCGATCGCGGGCCAGCGCGGCGATGGCGCGTGCGAGGGAGGCGGGCTGCCCGACGGGGGCGGTGACACCGGTGACGCCGGGGATGACCCAGTCTTGCACGCCGCTGCTGACTTCGGTGACGGCGGGGACGACGCCGGCGCCCATGGCTTCGAGCATGGTGATGCTGGTCCCCTCGGAATCGCTGACCAGGACCGCGAAGTCAAGGCAGGGGAGGAGTTGCTGGACCCACTCGGGGTCGCGGCGGCCGTGGAACTCGACGCGGCCCAGCGCGAAGGTGCGGCGGTCGTACTGCACGCGCCAAGCGGGGAGGTCGGCACCGTCGCCGACCATGTGGAGGACGAATGGCACGCCGAGCGATTCGAGTTCGTCGGCGAGCAGGAGCAGGTCGCTGATGCGTTTCTGGACCTGCACCATGCGGCCGATGTAGGCGAGATGAATCGGTCCGGTCGCGGGCACGGTGCGCGGGGCGGAGGCGACCGGGACGCCGTAGGTGATGGTGTCCATCGGCGAGCGGGACGCGGCGACGATCGGTTCGAGCCATTGTGAGCAGGCGGCGCTGACACCGACGGCGGCGTCGAAGGGCAAGTACGAGCGTGCGAGGAAGCGGTAGTAGTCGTCGTCGGTGTGGGCGATCATGACGGACCGCGAGCCTTGCTGGCGCCATTGAGCGGCGGCGGCGTGGGTGAGGTCGGAGTAGTTGGGGATGACGAAGTCGGGGGCCTTGCCGCCGGCCGTGCTGCGGATGGAATCGACGAGACAGCGCAGGCAGGCGGGCTGGTCGGCGGTGGGATCGATGATGCACGCGGACGTGTGTCCCGCGCCGAGCACTTCGTCCTTGCAGGAGTCCCACAGGTCCGGGCGCGTGGCGACGATAAGGGTTCGGACGCAGAAGCCCAGGGCGTGGTCGGCGAAGCCGCGGGCGAGACGATCAGCCCAGACGCGCACGCCGCCGACGGGTGAATCATCGATGACAACGCAGTTGACGACGGTGGGGAGTGTCGATGGCGGCAGGAGCGGGGCCGCGTCAAGGATCGGGCGAAGGTGCAGCCCGGGGGCCCGAGGCGCGACGCGCTTGGCCGCGGCGGGGTCCGACCGGGGCGACGTGATGGTGGCGGCGGCGCTCATCGCGTGCTGGATGAGGTTCAGGATCGCAGAGCCGCGACCCGCGGGTTGCGCGGGGACGTCGGGTGCGTGCATCGAACCCAGTTCCTCGCCGTGCGCGACGAAGAGGCGACCGGGGAACTCGACGTGCAGATGGGCGAGGTCGTTGTCGCACCGGGGGTCGGTCGGGTGATCGGGGATGACGACCACGGCGACGCCGCGTGCGCGGGCCTGGCGCAGGAGTTGCCGACTGATGGGCGATAGCCATTCGGTGAGGACCAGCACGCGGGTGATGTCGGCCAGTTCGGGGGGCGGTTGATCGGGGAGGATGCGTGCGGCGCGGATCCCGCGCGCGGCGAGGCGTTTTTCAACGCCGGGGTATGGGTCGGGGCCTAGGCCGGACTGAAGCAGCACCACCGGAAACGTGAACTGGAAGGGGCGCATGCATGGTGCATCGGATCAGCGGCGGCGGCGGGCGCAAGAGTGATGCGCGCTGGGGAACACACGGCCGGCGGGCGCGAAAACTACCGATCGGCGCCATGTGATCCGATGCTAGTTGACGTGTCAACACCGCAGACACAGAGGAGCGGGGGCCGTGCCGCGGAGATCCCGGGACGCCGCGTGGCGGCGCCGGTCATGATCATGCTCCCCGGCGGCTTCAGCCTGGGAGGCATGAGCACGTGGGCGATTCGGCTCGCGGGGGCCCTGTCACGGGGCGCGGGCGGGGTGCCGCGGCGGCGGGTCGTCGTCGTGACGCATGACGCGGACGCGAGCGAAAGCCCGCTGGGGGTCGCGGCGGAGGCGGCGGGGATCGACGTCATCAACCTTGGCGGGCTGCCATCGCTGCGAGCGGCGGCCGGGGATCTGCGGGCGTTTGTACCGGCGTACCGCGATGTCGTGGAGCGTCTCAGCCGGCGAGCGGGCATGCCGTGCGTCGTGTGTCCGAACTCGCTGGGTGATGCGTACGGGATCGCGGCGGCGATCAGCATGACGCACCCGGAGATCCTCCGAGTCGTGGGGTGGCAGCACAGCGACATCGCGTACGACACGCAGGTGCTCGCGCACTACGAGCCGCTGCTGAGTGCGTTTGTCGGGGTGAGCACGCACATCACGGAGCGGCTGCGAACCCGGCTGGCCCGGCGCGCCGGTGATGTGTACTGGGTGCCGTATGGGGTTGAGGTTGGGGAACCGCGCGCGGTTGATGCGGGCGCGAGTGGTCTGGGGTCAGCGGGTCGTCCGATCCGGCTGGTCTATACGGGCAGGCTTGAGCACGAGCAGAAGCGGATCGGCGCCTTGCTGCGGCTACCCGAAGCACTGGCCGGCTTGGGAGTGGCCAGCGAACTGACGCTCGTGGGAGACGGGCCTGCCGGGGCCGAGGTGGCCGGCGCGATCGCCCGCACCCGCCGCGGGTTGCCGGGTCGGCTGCGACTGGTGGATCCGGCGAGCCCGGATCGAGTGAATGAGTACCTGGACAGCGCGGAGGTGTTCGTGCTGGCATCGCGGTACGAGGGGCTGAGTGTTTCGATGCTCGAGGCGATGGCGCGGGGGTGCGTGCCGGTGGTGACGCATGTCGATTCGGGTGCGGGCGACGCGATCCGGCACGGCGAAAGCGGGCTGCTCGCTCGGGCGCCCGCGGACGCGAGCGATGAGGAGGTGGCTCGGTCGATCGCGCGGGAGATCGCGGGGATGGTGCGAGTGCCCGGGTCGTTGCGGCGGATGTCGATCGCCGCGAGCCGGGCGGTGCGCGAGCGGTTCAACCTTGAGAGGCACGCGGCACTGGTGAGCGAGGTGCTGGACCGGGTCGCCGCGAGCGAGCCGCGGGCGTGGCCGAGCGACCGGGCGTGCGCGTTCAGCGCGAGCGGCGCGACCGGATCCGGGAGCGTGCCCGCGGACGCGGGAGCGCGGCTTCGCGGCGTGCTGGCGCAGATCGCGCGTGAGTCCAAGGAGTCAGGACCGGGCGAGCGGCGGGTGATCGTTCACGGGGCCGGTCGGCACACGATCGAGCTCGGGAGCGTGCTGGCGGAGGCCGCGGTGCCGATCGTGGGTATCGCCGATGATGATCCGGCCAAGTGGGGGACGAGGCTACTGGGGTGGCGGGTCTGCTCGCCGGCGGAAGCGGCCCAGAGCGGCGCGACGGACGTGATCATCTCGTCGTGGCTGCACGCGGACGCGGTGTATGGCCGGCGGGCGGTGTATGAACGGTGCGGAGTGCGCGTCCACCATCTGTACCGGTGAAGCGGGACGTGGATGACGCCGAGGCCCGTTCAGGCGACCAGCGACGCGCGACGCGGGGCGACTTCAAAGGAGGCTGCCGAATCAGCGGCGTGGAGGAGACCGCGGCGCCATTCCCATCGCTTGAGCAGCAGGTGCTGCTGGTAGAGGAGTTGGATCAGGCGCTTGGACGCCGGGCCGGAGATGGCGTCCGAAGGGGTCCGGGCGAGTTCGATGAACGCGGCGCGGATGCGATCGACGGCCTCACGCTCGCGACAGACAAACTCGCGCGAGTAGGCGAGTTCGTCCGGGCTGGTGATGTCGCGGCCGAAGAGGTCGTAGGCGCACGAAGGTTCAGCGCGGGCAAGGTGCCAGGCGGCGCGGCCGAGCGTGTGCTCCCGGGCGAGGTACTCGTCGGGCGAATAGCGGTGATCGTGGGTTCCCTTGGCGCGGGGACGGAAGAGAACGGGGAGATGGAGAAGATGCCCAAGGCGCCACCCGGCTTCGAGGTCGTCGTACCCGTAGACCTCGGGAAGAACACGGAAGCCGCCGACGGCGTGAAAGGCCCTGGTGGCGGCCGAGAGATTGAGGGTGTAGCAGTGACGGAATCCCCAGTCACGCCAGGCGTGGGCCGGTTCGTCCCCGTCCGCGCGGTACTCGTGCATGCGGTCGTAGAAGAAGATCATGGATGTTTCGCGCACGAGTCGATCGAAGAGGGAATCATCGGGGTGCACGCACCAGGGCGCGTCGCCGACGACGATCGCGCCGGTGCGGGCGGTCGGCTCGTGAGCGAGAGATTCCAGGTGAGCGCGGCGGTGTTCGGCAAGCATGCCCGGCTGGGCATACAGGTCGTCGTTGACGAAGAGGGTCCAGCGTCCGGAAGCGAGTTCGAGCCCGCGGTTGCGGGCGGCGTTAATGCCTCGTTTCTCGCCCGTGACGACCCGGAACGACGCGGAAGAGTCGTGAGACCAGGCGTCGGTGGCGGCGTGCGGTGAAACCGAGTCGTCCAAGCCATCGATCGAAACGATGACCTCGAAGCGGCCCGTGCACCCCGGGAGCGGATCGAGTTGCTGGCTCGAAAGCGATCGGACGCATTGAGCGAGTTTGCCGGGACGGTGACGTGTCGGGATGATGATGGAGAAGTCCACCGGGGGTTATCGTCCGGACACCACGGTGCGGTGCAGAGCGCGGGCGGGGCGCGGGGCGTCGCTTCCGTGCGGGACTCGCGGGCGCAGTTCCTGCGCCCTGTTCGGCGCACGCGGTGCGCGGCCCCCGGAGTTTCACACGGAGCGAATGGAACGCTCAGGAGACCCGCGAGGGCGGGCCGATCAAGAGCATGGCTTCGGCGGGGTGACGGGAATACGCGGTGCCCATGCCGCGAGCAAGAGAGTGGAACATGTCGAACACCGAACGACGGCTGTGCGTGCGAATCCCGATCGAGAGGCCGTGCAAGGTGTTTCGGCGCGGGACGCAGCGGTACGTGCCGGCGGTGACGCGGGACGTATCGGCGTCGGGGGCGCTGCTGGAGATCCGCGCGGCGCGACCGGTGATCGCCGGGGAGAAGATCGACGTCGGGGTGGCGTGGTCACGCTCGCCGATCATGCTGGAAGACGCGCTGATGGAGGCGAAAGTCGTGCGCGCGACCGCGCTTGATGACGAGCGGCAATCCGTGGCCGTGGCGTTCGAGTCGGCGGTTGAACTGGCCCAGGTGGCGTGATCGTCGTCCGCCGCGGTTGGTTACCATTGGACCGATGAAATCGGCCTTGTTTATCTGGGGGGGCACCGACGAGCACGAGCCGGAGAAGTGTGTGCGCCTGCTGGCCGACGTGCTGCACCTGGCAGGGTTCAGCGTGCAGTTCGCGGACAATCTGCGGGTGCTGACCGATCGGGCCAAACTCCGGGCGGTGTCGGTGATCGTTCCCTGCTGGAACCAGGGGGTCATCACCGCGGAAGAGGAGCAGAACCTGCTCGGGGCGGTGTACAACGGCGCGGGGATCGCCGGTTGGCACGGCGGGATGGGCGATGCGTTCCGCGCCGCGGCGGGGTATCAGTTCATGGTCGGGGGACAGTTCGTGGCCCACCCCGGCAACCTAGTGACATACCGCGTGCACATCACGGATCACCGGCACCCGATCTCGCGCGGGATCCCGGATTTCGAGATCACCAGCGAGCAGTTCTACATGCACGTGGACCCGTCGAACCACGTGCTGGCGAACACCCGATTCGCGCCGCGGCCCGGGTATGAGTGGATCGCGGACACGGTGATGCCCGTCGTGTGGACCAGGCCATGGGGGCGCGGGCGGGTGTTCTATTCATCGATCGGGCGCCGGGCGGCGGACTTTGACGTATCGGAGGTGCGCGACCTGACACGCCGCGGGATCCTGTGGGCGGCGAAGTCGCTGACGGAGATATAGCCAAGCCGCTATCGATCACGGCGCATGCGAACGGTTCCTTCGACGATGGTCGCGACCGCCCGTCCGGTCACGGCGCGTCCGAGGAACGGGGTGTTGCGAGAGAGGCCCGCGAGGTCGGCCAGGGAGATGGTCCAGGCCAGGGCGGGGTCGATGACGGTGACGTCACCGGGCGCGCCGACGTGGAGCGATCCCAGGCCGACGCCGCCGCCGATCTTGTCCAGGCCGCAGAGTCGCGCGGGCTCGATGGTCATCATGGCGATGAGGCGGGGCCAATCGATGACGCCGCTGGTGACGAGCGCTTCGATGTACAGCGCCAGGGCGGTTTCAAGCCCGACGATGCCGAAGGGGGCGACCTCGAACTCCATGGCCTTGCGATCGGCGGTGTGCGGGGCGTGGTCGGTGGCGAGGACGGAGATCGTGCCGTCGGCGATCCCTTCGAGCATCGCGATGATGTCGGCCTGCTCGCGCAGGGGCGGGTTCATCTTGGCCATCGTCCAGTACCCGCCCTCTCGGAGCACCTGGTCGTGGGTGAGCAGGAGATGGTGGGGAGACGCCTCGGCGGAGACGGGCTGTTGTTCGAGGCGGGCGCGGCGGACGATATCGACGGACCCGCCGCTGGAAAGATGCTGGACGTGATATCGGCAGCCGATGGAACGGTTGAGGCGGACGTCGCGTTCGATCATGAGTTCCTCGGCGACGCGGGGCCAGCCGCCGAGTCCCAGGCGTGTCGCGACGTCGCCGGCGTGCATGCTGGCGCCGCGGGTGAGGGTGACTTCCTGGCAGTGCTGCATGAGGGCGCGCCCGGTGGGCTTGATGTAAGACAGAGCGCGCTGCATGAGCCCAGCGGACGCGACCCCGTCGCCGTCGTCGCTGAACCCGACCGCTCCGGCGCGGGCCATCATGCCGATCTCGGCCAGTTCTTCACCCTTGCGGCCCTTGGAGACGGCCCCGACGGGGAACACGCGGCACACGCCCGTCATCTCGGCCTGCTTGAAGATGAACTCGACGACGGAGTCGTCGTCGATCGCGGGCGAGGTGTTCGGCATGCAGCAGATCGTGGTGAATCCACCGGCGACGGCGGCCGCGGTCCCGCTGGCGATCGTCTCGGCTTCTTCCATTCCCGGCTCGCGCAGGTGCACGTGCGGGTCGATCAGCCCCGGGGTCACGATGCACCCCTGGGCGTCAATAACCTCCCCGGCGTGTGAGCGAGCGAGCCCCTTGCCGACGGCAGCGACGATGCCGTCGGCGATCGCGACGTCGGCGACCTGGTCGAACTTCGACGCCGGGTCGATCACTCGCCCGTTGACGATGAGCAGGCTGGACATGCACAAAGATACGCACGCCGTTTGAGATGCCCCGTCGGCGCGGTGCGGGATGGAACACGATCACGGGAGATCGAAGATCATGAGTTCAGCGCCGGCGGTGGAGCGAAACGCGAGCCGGGATTCATCGGCGACGGCCACGCCGTCGCCGGTCGAGCCGTGGATCGTGTTGATGGACGATTCGCCGCGCAGCACCTGGACCCAGGCGCGCCGGCCCGCGGCGAGGTCCAGGTGGCTCTGGGCGCCGGCGGGGACGCTCAGCAGGTAGATCCGCGCGTCCTGATTGATCAGGAGCGAGCCGGCCGCCGCGTCCGGAGACGCGACGAGGGTCGGCGTGCCCGGGGAGCTCGACGGGATGGGGCGCTGCTCGTACGAGGGCACGAGCCCCTTGGCCCAGGGGAAGAGCCAGATCTGGTAGAGGTGGACGGGATTGGTCTTGGAGGGATTGAACTCGCTGTGCAGGATGCCTGTGCCGGCGGTCATGCGCTGGAACTCGCCCGGGCGCAGGACTTCGCCGTTGCCGAGGCTGTCCTTGTGTTCCAGTTCGCCCTGCAGGACGCAGGTGACGATCTCCATGTCGCGGTGCGGGTGCATGCCGAAGCCCATGCCCGGGGCCACGAAGTCCTCGTTCATGACGCGCAGGGAACTGAACGACATATGCGTCGGGTCGTGGTACTCGCCGAAGGAGAAGGTGTGGAAACTATCGAGCCAGCCGATGCGGGTGCGGCCGCGCTCGGCGGCGGGTCGGAGCGTAAGCATGCGAGGATCGTATGAGGGCGCGAGCGGGATCGAGCCGGGAGTTCAGCGGCGGGATCGCCGGACGACGCCGGCGGCGCCGACCCCCAGAATCGCCATGGCCGCGCCGGTGGGGGAAGGGATGCGCATGTCCAAGGCGTGCGGGAGCCGGGGGCTGGCGCTCTCGCGGTACCCGGCGACGGCGGCCTTGTTGAATGAGTATGCGAGCGTCCCCGAGGCTTCCGATACCCCGTTGCCGATGTACCCGATGGTCGCTGACGCGCCGTCGTTGAAGGCGTCGAGCCCGGCGCCATAGAAGGTGTCGTCGTAGATGAGGCTGGCAACGACGCCGTTCTGCGCGACGTGCGCCTGTGAGAAAAAGCGAACCTGGAAGGTGACGCGCCCGGGGCCGACGGCGTCGAAGTTGTCTTCGTTGGTCCACTGGATGAGGAGGTCGCCGTCGATGACGCGCCAGTCGAGTTCGGTGGGCGGTGAGACGTCGGAGGGGAGGTGATCGTCCCACAGGACGGCGAGGAACTGCCGGAGGCCGTTGCCGTTGCCCCCGGAAGCCGAGTTGCTCGGCGAGCCCGGGAGAGGGGTGTTGGCGAAGCCGATCTGATCGGCGGCGGCGATGATGGGGTTCCAGATGATCCCGCCGTTGTTACCCACCAGGACGCTGACGCCGCCGGCGAAGACGCGGTTGCCCCCCCAGCCCGCGGGCCCGAGCAGGTCAACCGTGAGGATGGTTTCGCTGTCGTCGCTAAAGGGGACGATCGGCGTGCCGATGGCGCTGATATCCGTGAACGGGGCGGTTGAAGGAACCAGGGAGATCTGGGCAGTTGCCCGGGAGGAGCCGAGCGAGAAAGACATCGCGCCGGCCAGGAGCGCGACGGCCCGCGTGTGTGGACGGAGTCGGTTATCACGAACAGCGGTAGGCATGATTCGGGTAGGGCATCGCGCAAGGCACGACGTGGCCGATTCTCGGACCCAGTGGAACGACATCGCGCAAAGAGAGCGGGAACCCCTCGTTCCGAAGCACAACGTACCACCAAATGCGGCATTCGCCAGCGGATCGGGCGATCGAGGCCGAATTGGCTGCGTTCACCCGGCGTTATCGGCGCGCGGCTTCGCCAGATTCTCACCGCGCGGAGGCCGGCTCTGACGCGGGCCGATCAGGCCCGGCCGGCTCGGCGAGATGGTGCACAGCACCCACCAGCCCGCGCACGGTGGCGGTGAACCGAGGCAGGTCGAGTGTGTCGAGCGTGTCGCTGGGCTTGTGGTAGTGCTTGGAGCGGAACTCGGCCGTATCGCTGACGATGACCGCGGGGACGCCGATCGCGAGGAAGGGAGCGTGATCCGAGCGAAGCAGGTCGGGCAGAGCGACGGGGAGGAAATCGACGGTGACTACCTTGAGGCCCGGGGAGGCTTCCTTCATCGCCTTGGTCAACGCCTGGCTGAACGTGCGATGACGCAGCACCGTCGCCATCGCGATGAAGTCGGCTACATCGGGGGGCGACCAGTCACCGATGGGCGGGATCGGGCTCTTTTGGCTCTCGGGCGCGTCGGAATAGAAGCCCAGCATGTCCATTGCGATCATGCCGATGACGGGCTGCTTGTTGGGGGTCACGATGTCGTCACGAACGCGCTGGGCGTGGATGGTGGAGCCAACGAGCCCGCATTCCTCCAAGTTGAAGAAGCACAGGCGGACGTCGTGCTTCATCGGATAGTCCTTGAAGATGCGGGCCATTTCCATGAGCGCGGCGACGCCGGTGCCGTCGTCGTCGGCGCCCGGTGCGCGGGGAACGGCGTCGATATGCGCGCCGACGATGAGCAGGCCGGGCTGTGAAGATGGAGCCCGGCGCTCGTGCGGCGTGCTAGGCGGATGCTGATCCGGACGCCCGCCCGGAGCGACCGGGGGGTCGCCGGGAGCGGCTGCCACGTCGCGTGGCGTGCCTGTGCCCTTGATGTCGACGATGATGTTGTGGAAGGGCTCGGTCTTCTCGCGCCCCAGGCCGATGGCGGCGACTTCTTCGAGGCGCGGCTCATAGCCCAGCGCGCGAAGTTGGTCGGCGATGATGCGTTCGGTTTCGCGCAAGCCCGCCTGATGATCGGCGTCGCCGCGCGCGGCCCGCTTGGTCGGGAGAGACTTAATGGTCGCGACCAGGCGCTCAGTCTGGACACGCTGGGCGGGGGAGACGGGCTCGGCCGCCGCGGCTTGGGGCGCGAGTGCCGGCGACGCGGGCTGCCCGATGCAGCAGGGCGCGACGGCCAGGATGCACAAGCCGGCAAGGAGACGACGCGTGGTGTTCATCCCGAACTGTATCGCCGGGTGCGGATCGGCGGGCCCCGGCTACGATGACCGCACCATGAGCATCATCGTCTTTCAACATTCGCCGCTTGGAACACCCGGCCGGCTCGGGCTCACGCTGCGTGATCACGGGTTCCGCATGGACATCCGCCGGCTGGATCTCCCGGCGACCAGGACGACCCCGCACGTGCCGGCGGACTTTGACAACGTGGACGGCGTGATCAGCCTGGGCGGGCCGCAGAATGTCGGTGATGACCTGCCCTGGATGAAGCCGGAGATGGAGTTTCTCAAGGAAGCGCACGCGCGCCGACTGCCGGTGATCGGGATCTGCCTTGGGCACCAACTTCTGGCGCACGCGCTGGGGGGATCGGTCGGGCCAATGGAGAAGCCGGAGTGGGGCTTCCCGGCGGTCGACCAGCACCCGATCGCGAACACGGACATCATCCTGGTGGGCGTCCCGTGGTCGAGCCGGCAGTTCCAGGCGCACGGGCAGGAGGTGAAGCAACTGCCCGCGGGCGCGACGCTGTTGCAATCCTCGCATGTGTGCCAGGTGCAGGCATTCCGAGCCGGGCTCCGCACGTACGCCTTCCAATATCACTTCGAGTGCGACCGGGAGATGGTGAGGAATTTCGCGGAATCGAGCGTGGATGAACTCTCGGGCATCGGGCTCTCGCCGGCCGACATCAAGGCCCAGGCGGACGAGCACTACGACCGATTCGCGGTGATCGCCGATCGGTTGTGCGTGAATCTCGCGACGTTTCTGCTCGGCGCCGGGAAGAAGGCGGTGGCGTAGCCGGGCCGGGCGGCGCGGCCTACCGGGTCCTGGACCGGGCCCGGCGGCGAACGGGTTGAACACGCTGCGAAGTGGGCATGTCGGTGTACCCGATCTGCACGCCGGTCTCGTTGGCGAAGTCCAGGACTCCCAGCAGTTTGAGTTGCGGCTTGGTGAGCCCCACGCGTCCCTTCCTGTCAACGCAAAAGTCGGTTTCGATGGCGCGGAAATCGCCGTCGGATCCGAGGACGCTGACCAGACCGTGCTTGTCGCATTGACGCTGGGGCACGGGGGTGATGCCGGAGCCGGAGCGGGTGTTCTTCACGATCGAGATGTCATCGGTGGCGGCTTCGAGGTGCGGCCCCCCGTCGAAGGGGTCGATGTGGTCGCGGTAGGCGAAGCCGAGTTTTTCGAGCATGCGCCGCGCGGGGACGGTCTCGGGCCCGACCTGCGCGATGACGGCGCGGGCCTCGGGCGGCAGAAGCGTGAGATAGATCTCCTCGTGCGGTAGCAGCGAGGTCATGAACTCCTTGGAGTACTGGCAGAAGGAGTCCGCCTCGGCGTACGTGAGGTTGATGAAGCGCCGGCCCAGGTATTCCCACATCGTGTTTCGCCCATCAGGGGTCATGGGGCCCATCATCTCGGCAAGCACGCGTTCGGAGAAGAGCGGGCGGTACAGGCCCATCACGTGGAAGCGCACGAGGCTCAGCAGCCGCCCGAGCCGGAGTTTGTGCCCCCGGTAACTGGGCTGAAGGATCAGCCCGCCGATCTCGGTCGGGCCGGTTTCATCCAAGTGCAGTTTGGCGACGATGTGCGTCGCCCCAACCTGGAGCGTGGAACTGAATGTCTCCTTGCGGGACAGGCGGAAGGAGACATTGGGCCGGCCGGGCCCGCCCATGCGGGTGATGATCTGCGATGTGCCCAGGACCGCTCCGGCGTTTCCCTTTTCGTCCGCGACGGTGAGGTCCTCGAGAACAAACATGAACAGGTCAGAGGACTGAAGCAACGAGACCAGCCCGTCCTGATGAGCCCGGGGGTGGCGCGAGGGCGGAGCGGAGCCGGCGACCGACGCCGGCGCGTCGCTCGCGACGCCGTTGTGGGACGCCGACACCGAAGGCTCCGAGGCCGCTCGTCGAGCCTCCGTGAGCAACTCGGGCTCGGGATCGGCGGGCTGTGGTTGCCCCGACGCCAGCGCGAGCGCCTTCAGGAATCCCTCACGACTTCGCATGACCTTGTTCGTGATGATGTCACGGTCGGCGGGAAGGTTGATGAAATGAACCATCTTCGCCAGTTTCAGCAGCGTGCCGACGTCGTCGATCTTGGCTCGGCGGATACGGAACAAGGGGGACCTCCAGCGCTTCGGTACAGGGATCAGCCCGCCGCGAAGCGCGCCGGGATCGTAGGTTATGTAGGCTCCTGCCAAGCATCGGTGCCGGGAAGCCCACACTCGCGAGGCGGGGTCAAGATCGGGCCTTTGCTCGCACTTTGAAAGGGTGGTCGCGCAAAAGGTGCGCGTTTCAGGCGGCCGAGTGCCGCCCGTGACGCTTCAGCAACACCGCGAGCAGGGTGAGGTCTGCGGGGGTAATTCCCTCCAGACGAAGCGCCTGCCCGAAGGTCGAAGGGCGGAACCGGGCGAGCGCCTCGCGTGCCTCTGACCGCAAATCCGGAAGCGAGCGGTAGTCAAGGTTGTCGGGGAGACGCTTCCGCTCCATTTCGTTCTGGCGCCTGATTTCGGCGTGCTGACGAGCGATGTATGCCTCGTAGAAGCGCTCGGTAAAAGCGGTGAGCAGCGCGGCGCGATCGACGGGCGAGTTCGCCGGGTCACCCAGAGCATCCGGGTCCCGGTCGTGCAGTTCCGCTCCAAGGTGCGCGGCAGAAAAATCCGGACGCCGGATCAAGTCTGCAAGCGGCGTGCGGTCGATCCTGATCGCGGCGATCGCGCGGGAAAGTTCGCCAAGGCGCGATCGCCGCGCGGCGAAGAGGTCCCGGCGTCGCGCCCCCAGTTCGGATGAGTTGAGCAGGCCCAACTCGATCGCCAGCGGCGTCAGACGATCGGCGGCGTTGTCGGCGCGGAGCAGCAGGCGGTGCTCGGCCCGGCTGGTGAACATGCGGTACGGCTCCACCGGAGTCTTGGTCACAAGGTCATCCATCAAGACCCCGATGTACGCCTGATCGCGCCCGAGGGTCAGCAGCGTGTGCCCCGAGGCGTACCGCGCAGCGTTGATCCCCGCGATGATGCCTTGCCCGGCGGCTTCCTCGTAGCCGCTGGTCCCGTTGATCTGCCCAGCCAGGAAGAGCCCATCGATGAGTTTGGTCATGCCCGTCGCCGCGATCTGATGCGGACGGACCATGTCGTACTCGACCGCGTAGCCGTAGCGATAGACCTGGGCCCGCTCGCACCCCGGCATGGAGCGGACGATGACGTCCTGGACATCGGCGGGGAGACTTGTCGAGATGCCGTTGCAGTAGATCCAGTCGTCGCGGTGGCTCTCGGGTTCGAGGAAGACCTGGTGCGAGTCACGCCCGGGGAAGCGAACGACTTTGTCCTCGATGCTGGGGCAGTAGCGCGGGCCGACGGACTCGATCTGGCCGGTGTACATCGGTGCGCGATGGACGTTGGCGCGGACATGGGCGTGAGACGCCGCGGTGGTGGCGGTGAGGCGGCAGGAGGTCTGATCCAGGACCGGGAAGCGCGTCAGCGACGGCGCCGTCTGGAGTTCGGCCTCGGGCGCGCTGCCGGTACCGGTCAGATCCGAGAACGGCGTGGGGACGGCGTCGCCGTGCTGCGGTTCCAGGGCATCCCAGTCGATGGACCCGCGCTTGAGTCGCGGGGGCGTGCCGGTCTTGAGGCGCCCAAGTTCGAACCCCAGCCGCTGGAGCGCCGCGGAGATGCCGGTGGCGGCGGCCTCGCCGAAACGGCCGCCGGGGGTCTTCGATTCGCCGGTGTGCATCAGCCCGCGCATGAATGTGCCCGTCGTCAGCACGACCGAGGGCGCGCGGAGCATCCGGTCGGCGTCGTGAGCGCCGTGGGAGGATGGACGGATTACGACCCCGGCGACGCGGGCGTGCTCGATGACGAGATCCTCGACCGAGCCGGGGATCACCTCGATCTCAGGGCGGGAGGCGATGAGACGCTGCACGGCGTCGGCGTAGGCGTGCTTGTCGCATTGCGCCCGCGGGCCGTGAACCGCCGGACCCTTGGATTGATTGAGGACCTTGAACTGGATCCCGGTCGCGTCCGTGGCCAGGCCCATGAGCCCGCCCAGGGCATCGACTTCCCGGACGATCTGCCCCTTGGCGAGCCCGCCGATCGCGGGATTGCACGACATCACGCCGATCTTGGAAGGATCGAGCGTCACCAGGGCGACCGTCGCGTTGGGCGCGGGTCGCGCGGGATCAACCGGGCATAGATTCGCCGCGGCCCAGGCGGCCTCGACGCCGGCGTGCCCGCCTCCGATCACGATAACACGAAACTCCCGGTGCATTCGTTGCAGATGCTACAGAGTGAACCGCCCGCATTCCAGTGGGGTGCCAGCGCGGAGCGGAAGGCGGCGCATATTCATGGACGCCTGCCCCGGACAACGAAGCGGGGTTGCATCGCAGCCGATATTCAGCGTACGAAGAGCGCCATCGTCCAAATGCGCGTGGAGTCCCCTGATGTCCCTATCCGGCAGCCGACCGCAGCCCAGTTCAACCGTCGCCCTTGGAGGGCGAGCCAACACGCTCGGGCTTTCCAAGCGAGACCTCGAAGAACTGCTGGACGAGCTTGATTCGCAGGAAGAAGAGACGGTCACGCAATCCAAGCGGAAACACACACGCCGGCCGTTCCGGCAGGTGTCGCTGTCGCTCGACTTTGTCCGGCCCGGTGGCGGCGCGAGCCGGGTGCAGGTCTGCACGCGGAACCTCTCCAGCACCGGGATGAGCGTGCTCCACTGCGCGTACCAGCATTCGGGGACCCGGGTCCAGATCGTGCTGCCCGGCGTGGACGGGAAGCCGATGACCGTCAAGGGAGCCGTCGTCCGGTGCATCCACCGGCGCGCGAACATCCATGAACTGGGGATCCTGTTCGACAAGCCGATCGACACCAAGCGGGTCATCGCGGCGGGCCTGTTCTCGGACTGGTACAGCCTGGAACAAGTGAACCCGGCGGACCTGAAGGGTTCACTGCTGTACATCGACGATTCGGAGGCCGATCGCCGGCTGATGCGCAAGCACCTGACGGACACCGGCATCTCGATCGCGACGGCGGGGAGCGCGCAGGAGGGGATCGACCGCGCGGGAGAAGGCTTTGACATCATCGTCGCCGACTACCACCTGGAGCAGATCAACGGCAAGCCGATCACCGAAGCGCTGCGCGACAGCGGGGTCGAGACGACGGTGATACTCGTGAGCGCGGACACATCGGCCGCCGCGGCGCAGCAACTGGCCAAGGCGGACGCCCAGGCGTACCTGGCCAAGCCGGTGCAGCAGGGGCTGCTGCTGCGCGCGCTCGCGGAGTTCCTGCTGGTGAGCGGTTCGGGCGCCCGCGCGTCGTTCGCGAGCACGCTGGCGCCGGATCACCCAAACGCCGCGCTGGTGGAATCGTTCATCGTCGATCTCCAGGCGTTCGCCGAGGCGATCAGGAACAGCATGGAGAAGGGCGACGTCGAAGGGTGCCTGACGAAGCTCGCGAAGATCAAGGGCAGCGCGGCCCCGATGGGCTTTGCGCGGATCGGGGACATGGCCGATGGCGTCACCATGTCGCTGGCGGCGACCCGGCGCCTGGCGGACGTCGCGCCGATGCTCAGCCGGCTGATCGCGGCGTGCCGGCGTGCCAGCGTGCGGGCGGCATGAACCGATGCGTTATCGCAGCACCGGGTCCATGTGCAGCGTCCTGACCAGGAAGGCGAACTTGTCGGCGGTCTCGTCGATCCGCTTGGTGGTGGGCTTGCCCGCGCCGTGGCCCGCGGCGGTTTCGATGCGGATCAGGATCGGGTTGTCGCACCCCTGGGCCCATTGAGCGGCGGCGGCGAACTTGAAGGAGTGGGCCGGGTAGACCCGGTCGTCGTGGTCCCCGGTCGTGATCAGCGTCGGCGGATAGCACGTTCCCTTCTTGAGGTTGTGATAGGGCGAGAACGAGCGCAGGACCTTGAACTCCTCGGGATCGTCGGCGGAGCCGTAGTCGCCGATCCAGCCGGCGCCGACGGTGAACTTGTGGAAGCGGAGCATGTCCATGACGCCGACGTCGGCGATGCACGCGCCGTACAGGTCGGGGCGCTGGGTCATGCACGCGCCGACCAGGAGCCCGCCGTTGGAACCCCCGTTAATCGCGAGCTTGGGTGTAGAGGTGTACTTGTTGGCGATGAGCCACTCGGCGGCGGCGATGAAATCATCGAAGGTGTTCTGCTTGGTCAGGCGCATCCCGCCCTTGTGCCAGTCTTCGCCGTACTCGCTCCCACCGCGGAGGGTGGCGACGGCGTAGACGCCGCCCATCTCCATCCAGGTGATGACATTGGGAGAAAAGCCCGGGGTGATGGGGACGTTGAACCCGCCGTAGCCGTAGAGGATGGTGGGGTTGGAGCCGTCGAGCGAGATGCCTTTCTTGTGGGAGATGAACATCGGGAGGCGCGTGCCGTCCTTGCTGTTCAGGAAGACCTGGGTGGTTTCAAAATCAGCGGGGTTGAAATCAACCTTCGGTGCGCGGAAGAGGGTGCTCTTGCCCGAGGCGATGTCGTATTGATAGATCTGCCCGGGGGACGTGTAGCCCGAGTAGGTGTAGAAGGTGACGGTGTCGTCCTGCTCGCCCCCGAAGCCGCCGGCGGTGCAGATGCCCGGGAACTCGACGTCGCGCACGTATGTTCCGTGGGCATCGTGGACGCGGACCTGGGTGCGGGCGTCCTTGAGGTAGGAACAGAAGAACGTATGGCCGACGTAACTCGCCGACTGCAGCGCGTTCTCGTTCTGAGGGATGATTTCCTTCCAGGCGGCGCGCTCGGGGTGATTGATGTTGATGGCCCAGACGCGACCCCGCGGGGCGTCCAGGTCGGACTGCACAAAGAACGTGGGGCCGTCGTTGCCGACGAAGTTGTACTGCGCGTCGAGTTTGTCCAGCAGTGGCATCACCTTCGCGTGCGGATCGGCGAGGTCCTTGTAGTAGAGCGCGTTCTCGATCTGCTGGTACGGGTTCCCGGAGATGACGAAATACCGTCCGTCGTCCGTGACGCTCCCGAAGAGGTACCACTCGGGCTGATCGGGGCGGGCATACACCAGGGTGTCCTTGTCCTGCGAGTCGCCGAGTTTGTGAAAATAGATCGACTGGTTCTTGTTCATCGCCTTGATGTCCTCGCCCGGCCTGGGGGCGGGGAAGCGCGAATAGAAGAACCCGGAGCCGTCCTTGAGCCACGAGGCTCCGCCGAACTTGACGTGCTCGATGGTGTCGGGCAGGTCTTTCCCGGTTGCGATGTCGCGCACGCGCCACACATTCCAGTCGGACCCCTTCTCGGCGATGCCGTAGGCCATCAGCCTGGCGTCTTCGGTCACCGCCAGCCCGGCGATCGCGACGACGCCTTCCTTGGAGTAGGTGTTCGGATCGATCAGGACGCGCGGGGCGGCCTCAAGCGAGTCCGCGACATACCACACCGACTGGTTCTGAAGCCCGTCGTTTCTTGAATAGAAATACTTGCCCCCCTGCACGAACGGAAGCCCGAACCGCTCGTAGTTCGTCAGATTCGTGATGCGGGATTTGATCGCGTCGCGCTGAGGCACCTGCCCCAGGTACCCGAAGGTGACCTTGTTCTGCGCTTCCACCCACGCGGCGATCTTCGGCCAGACCGCCGAGCCCGGTGTGTCGGCCTCTTCCATCCACTGGTACGGATCGGCGACCTTTGTTCCGTGGTAAGTGTCAAACTTCGCTTCGTCGCGCTCCGTCGGCGGATATGTCAGTTTCACGCCCGGCTGCGCCAGCGCCGGGGTAACAATCGAGGCGGACACGGCGACGAGGCCGACAAGTGCCGATCTGGAAAGATGCATGGGAATCTCCGTGGGGCGCGGCTTGGTCACGCGCGGGGAACAACAGGGGGTATGCGAAGGGAACTCTATCGGGCTTGGCCGGGGAATCTCCAGCCACTGACAGTACCGACGCCGGCTCCGGTCGTTGCCAAGCACCCATGATCGCTCAATCGCTCGATATGGTCAGCATGCGGGGTCGGCTGGCGGGGGCCAGAGAGAGGGAGAAAGCCGCGGGACGAGAGGGGCAGGGGATGAACGACATGCGCCCGCGGGATCGGGTCGCCGCGGGCGCACAGGTCGGTGTCGGATGTTCGCCGTTTCAACGGGCCGGGAACGCCGGGGAGCGATTACTCCTTCTTCTTGGCCTTCTTCTCAGCCTTGGGCTCTGCTTTAGGCTCGGCCTTCTCCGCCTTGTCGGCTTTGGCCGCCTTGGCAGGCTTCTCGGCCTTTTGAGCCTTGTCGGCCTTCTCGGGCTTGTCACCCTTGGGCGCGGCCCCGGCATCGTCCGGCTTCCTGCTTCGGCGACCCCGGCCGTCGCCGTCGCCCGCCTTGCCTTCGACGAGGTTGCCCTCGGCGTCGAAGTCCATGTCCGCCTTCTTTTCTTCTTCAAGTTTGCGGTCCGGCATGACCCACAACTTCACGATCGCTTCCAGGTCCGACTCAAACTTGATGTGCACCTCGTAGGTGTCGACGCGCTTGATCGCGTGCGGGAGGCGTACATCGCGGGCCCGGATGCCGAACCCCTTCTCGCTTAGCGCCTTGGCGATGTCCTGCTGCGTCACCGCGCCGTACAGGATCCCAAGGTCGTTGCACGACCGGATGAGTTGCAACTCGAACCCCTGCAACTTCTCGATCATCCCCTCTCGCGCCTTGCGGAGTTCGGCCAGTTGTCGCTCGGCGTCGGCACGCTTGGCCGCGAGCGACTTGATCATCTCCTCCGACGGCGTCGTCGCGAGCGACCGCGGCAGCAGAAAGTTCCGCGCGTAGCCCGTGCGCACCTTCACGACATCTCCCACGATCCCCAGGTTGTCCACGTTTTCGGTCAGAAGCAGTTCCAGAGTCTTTGCCATCTTCGCTGTCCTTCGCGGCGGGCGGATACATGCCCGCGGCCCAAAGTTGAGGAGCCCGGCAAGTCGGCGACACGCCGACCTGTGGCTCCAACGGTTTCATTCTGAATCCAACCGCGACAGCGGTCGGATGAATCACATCGTTCCTCAGCCTGATGCTCCATGCATCAGAACGGGATGTCGTCTTCCTGAATCGGTTCGTATCCGGGGTCGGCCGCCGGCTGCGCCGCGCCCGCGGCGGGCCGGCTCATCGGGCGAGTGACCGATCCTCCGCCCGTCCCGGCATCATCGGCGTACCCGGATGGGGCCCCGCCCCCGGCTCCGCCTCCCTTGGAGTCCACAAACTGGAAGTTCTCGACGACGACCTTGAGTTTCGATCGGTTCGAGCCGTCGTTCTTGTCCTTCCAGGTATCCAGACGCAGCCGACCCTCGATGAACACCGGACGCCCCTTGGCCAGGTACTTCTGCATCGTCTCGGCGGTGCGCCCCCACGCATCGCAGTCCACGAAAGTCACTTCCTCCCGCATCTGCCCGTCGGCCGCCTTGAAGCGGCGGTTGACGGCGATGCCGAACGACGCCACCGCCTGGTTCCCTTGCGTGTACTTCAACTCGATGTCCCGGGTCAGGTTGCCCATCAACAGGACTTTGTTGTAGTTCGCCATCGTGTGCTCCATTGCGGCGTCGGCTGCGGACGCGGCGTCAAAGGATAGGTCTATGTTCGGTGGCGGGCCACCGGCTTACAGCGCCGCGTCCACGACGTCTTCGGGTTCCTCGGCGTCGTCAGCCCGCGACGCCGCGACGACCGGCATGTCGAGCCCTTCGGCGGCGCGCTGGGCGCGGAGTTTGGCTTCGTCGGCGAGTTCCTTCTGAGCGTCGGCGGCCTTCATCTCATCGATCGTGAGGTGATCGGCGCGGGTGAAGAGCACCCGCAGGATCTTCTCCGACAAGTTGCAGGAGCGCTCGATCGCCGCCAGCCCGGATGCCGGCGCAGAGAAGTAGGCGAGGATGTAGACGCCTCGCTTCTGCTTCTTGATCTCGAAGGTGAAGCGCCGCTCGTCCCACTTCTTCATCGCGATCAGTGAGGCCCCGGCCTTGGTCAGGATTTCCTTGATGTGGTCCACCGCGCCTTGAAGATCAACGGCGGTCGATTGAGAGATGACGAACATCGCCTCGTAGTTGTACGTTCGGGTCTTTGCCATGTGTGAGTTTCCTGGATGCTGGTGACTGATTCGGGGAGTTGAGTGCGGGGGGGGACGTCTGTGGGTGGGTGGGGTGTGGACGGCTAATCGGTGGTCGGGGCGGCGGGTTCGTCGCCCGGCGCGGGGTCTCGACGCGGGGGCTTGGGACGTGGCGGGCTCGCCGGGTTGAACTGGTTCATCGCCTTGCCCAGACCTTCGGAGACGAAGACCTCCGCGGCGTCGGCGGACTTGCTGAGTGCGGCGTCCACCGCGCTCCACTGCTCCGGCGTGAAGCGCCCCAGCACATAGTCGGCCTGATCCATGAACGGGGGAGTCGCATCGATCCCGACCCGGCAGCGCGGATACACGTCGGTCCCCAGCGCCCGCTGGATGTCCGCCAGCCCGTTGTGTCCTCCGGCCCCGCCTGACGGACGCAGTCGGATGTGCCCGCTGGGGAGCGATACATCGTCCACGATCACAAGAATGTCATCCGCGGGGCTGAGTTTGTAGAAGCCAACCGCTTCGGCAACGGCTTGGCCCGAGCGGTTCATGTAGGTCGTGGGCTTGAGCAGGACGCAGCGCTCGCGCTTGATCGGTCCCTCGACCACCACGCCGGCGAACTTGGCCTTGGGCGTGATGCCCCGCATGTGCCGGTCGGCGAGCCGGTCGACGACCATGAACCCGGCGTTGTGCCGAGTCTTGTCGTACTGAGTACCGGGGTTGCCGAGGCCGACGATGAGTTTCATGGGAGCAGGGACGAGGGAAACCAGGAGGAGGCGATCGGGACGAGTTACTTCTTGGGGGCGGCCGGCTTGGCGGCGGCCGGGGCCGCGCCCTTGGCCGGCGCCGCGCCGGGCTTGGCGGCGCCCGCGGCGGCCTCGTCTTCGGGCTTCTTGGCGGTGATGACTTCGGGCTGCGCCGCCTCGGTGCCCACGACCGCCGCTTCTTCAACCTTCATCTCGAGTTGCACCACACACTGCGCGACGATCGCGTGCGGATCGGTGATCATCTTCATGTCGGCCGTCGGGAGTTTCACTTCCGCCGCCGTGATCGAGTGCCCCAGATCCAGTTCCGAGATATCGACGTCGACGTGGTCGGGGATGTCCGCCACTCGGCACTCGATCACCAGTTCGGTCGTCGGGTGCATGAGAATATTGCCCGCCGTCTTGAGACCCTTGGCGTCCCCGATGAGTTGGACGTGGACCTTGGTGTGCACTCGCTCGTTGAGATCCACGCGGGCGAAGTCGGCGTGGATGATGTTGGACCCCAGGTAGTCAAACCCAAGGTCCTTCAGGAGCACCGTCTGGTCCTTGGATTCGCCTTCGATCTTCATGGTGAAGACCTTCTCACCTTTGTTGATGTGCTTGAGCGTCTCGTGCGCGTCCAGCGCGATCGCCAGCGGCTGGGCGCCGTGTCCGTACACCACGGCCGGGAGTTTCCCCGACTCGCGGACTCGGCGAGCGTAACGAGAACCGACTCGGTCGCGACGGGTGGCGGAAATGGCGGGGGCATTCTGCATGGCTGATTCCTCTTTTCTTGGTCTTCCGACGATCGTGTCGGCGCTTCTATTGCGGTCTGTCAATGGGTGATTCGAGTGTCGCGCGGCCTCGGGCGAGGCTACCGCTTTCCTCCGGCGGTGCGGCGGAAGAGCGCGCTCACGGACTGGTTGTGATGGATCCGGTGGATCGCCTCCCCCAGCAGTTTGGCGACCGAGAGTTCCACCAGCTTGTCGCGGATCGGCGCGACCCGCTCGCCGCAGGGGATCGTGTCGGTCACGACGACCTCGCTGATGGGGCTGGCGGCGATGCGCTGCATCGCCATCCCGACCAGCACCGGGTGCGTCGCCGCCGCGATGATCTTGCGGGCGCCGTGCTCCATCACCACCTTGGCGGCTTCGCAGATCGTGCCGGCGGTGGTGATCATGTCGTCGAACATCAGCACGGTCTTGCTCTTGACCGTGCCGATCAGGTTGCCCGTGACGACATCGGACCCGCTGATGCGGCGCTTGTTGATGATCGCCAGGTCGCCCCCTAGCAGGTTGGCGAAGGTCTCGGCGACCTTGACGTTGCCCACGTCGGGGCTGACCATGCACAGGTCGCCGAGCTGCTCGCGGTGCGCCTCGAAGTAGTCCAGGAACACCGGCGTCGCCGAGAGGTGATCCACCGGGATATCAAAGAATCCCTGGATCTGGGCCGCGTGCAGGTCGATCGCCAGCACCCGGTCCGTGCGGGCCGTCGTGATCAGGTTCGCCACGAGCTTGGCGGTGATGGGAACGCGCCCCTCGTCCTTGCGGTCCTGGCGCCCGTACCCGAAATACGGCGTGACGACGCAGACGCGCTTGGCGCTGGCGCGCTTCAGGCAATCCAGGAAGATCAGCAGTTCCAGGATGTTGTCGTTGACCGGCGTGCACGTGGAAAGCACCACGTAGCAGTCGCGCCCGCGAACGTCCTCTTCGAGCTTGACGATGAGTTCCCCGTCGGGAAAGGCTTCCGTGCGGGCCAGGCCCAGCGGGATATCCAGGTGCTCGCACACGCGCTGCGTCAGATCGACCGAGTGCCGACCGGCGAAGACCTTGAGTTGGTTCGCGTCTTGCCGGCTCATCGTGCGACTCCTGGCGCCGTGGCTCGCGCGACCTGCCGGGTTCGATAGATCGCGTCCACTTCGGCGAGTTGATCCAGCGTGTTGATCGAGAGGACATCCTCGGGCGGGACGGCCGCGATCACCTCGACCCGCTTGCCCTCCGCGAGCATGAGCGCCGGCACATCGGTGATGTAGTACTCGCCGCTGGATTGGTTCTTCTTCACCCGCGCCAGCGTCCGGTACAGTTCCGCCAGGTCGAAGCAGTAGTAGCTCGGGTTGACCTCCCGGATGCCGCGCTGCTCGGGCGTCGCGTCCTTGTGTTCCACGATCCCCATGAACGCGCCCGAGCCGTTCCGCACGATTCGCCCGTACCCGGTCGGATCCGCGATGATCGAGGTGGCCAGCGTTGCCGACGCGCCGCTCGATGTGTGCCGTTGAAGGAGTTGTCGCAGCGTCTGCGCGCGGATGAGCGGTCCATCGCCCGCCAGCACGAACACCGGTCGGGCGGTCAGTTCGCCCACGGCGTCCCGGGCGCACATCACCGCGTGCCCCGTGCCCAGTTGCTGATCCTGCACCGCGTACTCAAGCCCGCTCGACCACGCCGGGCCTTGGGCGGCCATCGCCTCACGCACCAGTTCCTGCTTGTACCCGACGACCAGAATGATGCGCCCGCATCCGGCCTCCCGGCACGCGTCCACCACCGCGCACAGCATCGGCCTCCCGCCCACTTCGTGCAGCACCTTGGGCAGGTCCGATTTCATCCGCGTCCCCTTGCCCGCGGCAAGGAGTATCGCGATGGGAGCGGTGATGGAATCAGTCGTTGACATCTCTTCTGACTGCCGCGTGAACAAACCTTCGCGTGCCCAGTCCCGGTCTTCCTTTCCTGCCCCCGTCCCGTCGAGTTTCAACTGGCCGACCAGGATTCGAACCTGGACAAACAGAACCAAAATCTGCTGTGCTACCGTTACACCATCGGCCAATGGCATCCCGGCTTGGCCCGCCGAGTGTGAATGATGGTCCGGCCTGGGCGCCGGCATTCGGTCGCGGCGTGCTCGCCGCCTGCATGTGTGGTGAATCGCTCCGTCGATCGCGAGCCCGTCTCCATTCGAGACGAGTCTCTGGTGGGTGGTCCGAACCGTCGCGGTCCGACCATCCCCGTCCGACCCGGCGGGTCAGAAGCGAGAAGAGCGGTAGCCGCGGCACGCGTGCTGGCCCGGCAACCTGCTTTCGCCGATTGCCCTGCCAGTCGAGCGGAACCTTCCATGCTGCCGCGATGGGAAGGCCCATGACCGCGCCTCAGACCCTGACCGAACCCGGCCAGAGCCATCCGTCACGGTCGGCTCATCGGTCACATAGTAGGTCCCCGGGCTTCCCGGTCAATGTGGGGTATCGTGTGACCGCTCCACGACGGCCGCCGGAATACGCCGATTGGTATCATGACCCGATGAAGACTCCGGGCCTTGTGCTGCTCGCCATGTTCCTGTTCGAGGCTTCCGGGTGCGCCGGTTCGGGTTCGCGCTCGGCACCCAGTTCAGCGGATCCGGCTCCGATTGTCCGCCTGCAAACCACCGCCGGCGACATCATCGTCGCGCTTGACCGCTCGCGGGCCCCGCTCTCGGTGGACAACTTCCTCATGTATGCCGACCGCGGCGCCTACGACGGCACCATCTTTCATCGGACCATCCCGTCCTTCGTGATTCAAGGGGGCGGGTTCGAGTTGGGTCCCGATGGGACGCTGGTCGAACGGGCCAAGCGAGACGCCGCCGGGGGCCGTCCGGACAAGCCGATCCGCAACGAGTGGCGCAACGGGCTCAAGAACGTCCGCGGCACCATCGCGATGGCCCGTGACGCCGATCCGGATACCGCGACCCGTGAGTTCTACTTCAACGTGCTGGACAATCCGAAACTCGATTCCGCCAGGCCGACCACGGGCGACGCCGGGTACGCCGTCTTCGGTTGGGTGATCGATGGGATGCCGGTCATCGATCAGATCAAGAACGGCCCGACCCGGTCGATCCCGGAACTGGACATGCAGGACGTGCCCGTGGATCCCGTCGTGATTCGATCGGTTCGCCGCGTCCGGCCCGAATCAGCGAAGTGAGCCGGGCGGGAGTTCGATCAGCCGCGACTCCGACACGACGGCGTGCACCCGAGCGTCGTGCGACGCGACCGGGATCAGCGAATCGACACGGGATTCGGTGCTGATCTGGCGGTCGAAGCAGACCCCGACGGCGCGGTCGGACAGGGCATATCGGCCCAGGAAGCGGTCGTAGAGCCCGCCGCCGCGGCCCAGCCGGCGGCCGCCGTGGTCAAACGCGAGCCCGGGCGCGAGGACTACGTCCAGGTGTTCGGGATCAAGGCTCGGGCACTCCGGACCGGGCTCGCGCACGCCATGGCGGCCGATCACCAGGTCGCGCTCCCAGTCCGTGACCAGGGCCGGGATCATCTCCCGCGAACTCCACAGCACCCTCGGCACGTAGATCGCTGGCCTTCCGCGTCGGAGCCAGCGCCGCGCCAGTTCCGTCAGGTCCACCTCGGGGATCGTCGCATTCGCCATCGGCGCAAAGAGCATGACGCGCGAGGCGCCGCCCAGCGATCCGAGTTTCGACAGCCGCTCGCAGATCAGCGCGGATCGATCCTGGCGCTCCCCCGGCGCTAGCGTGCGCAGCCGCAGTGTCCACGCACGCCGAGCCAGGACCTTCCGCACACGCAGTTCGTCCAGAGATGGCTCGTCGGCTTGCGGCGCCGGTGCGGGCGCGGCGGACGAGGGGCCCGCCGGTTCCTTGTCTGGGCGCACGGTCCGCTCATTCGGGCGCGAGCGTTGTCGTGCCGGTCGGTTCACGGGACGATCCGGACGGTGCTCACCTCTTCGGCGAGCATCTCCCAGACGACGGCGATGTCCTCGGGCATGATGCGGACGCATCCCATGGACATCTGCTTGCCGATGCTGCCGGGGTCGATGGTGCCGTGGAGCCCGAAGCCCACTTTGGATTTCGACGCGTCATCGACGCCCACGATCCCGAGCCAGTGTTCGCCGATGGGGTTCTTGGGGTCGTCGGCGCCGAACCGCTCGCCGGTCTTGGGGTTGACCCAGGGCGGGTTGATGAGTTTGGAGTTTTTCTTCACGACAAAGGTGCCGACGGGTGTGCCGTCGTCGCTGCCCAGGCCGACATTGAACGAGCGGATGTAGGTCCACCCGTGTTCGCTGCCGTCGGGTCGCGGCGATCCGCTGGTGCCAGGCGGGAGCGGCGTGCCGGCATAGATGTCCACGCGGAACTGCGACTTGTGCACCACGGCGTGAAACGGCCCCTTGACGAGTTTGAGCGTCTGCCCGAGCCGGAGTTTGCCCGGGTCCTTCATGCGGTTCACGCGCGCCAGCAGGCGCCAGTCCACCGCGAGCCCCTTGTTGCGCGCGATCCGCTCCAGAACATCCCCGGAGACCACCTTGTACGACTCGGTGAACGCATCGCCCGCGACGATGGTCGGGCTGAAGATGATCGTCTCGTTCAGTTCGCTGATCCACGACCGCAGGCCGACTCGCTCGGATTCCTTCAGGCGATCGTTGTTGAGAGCGCCCAGCAGAGCCGTGCGGGCTTCGATCAGTTTGTTCTGACCCATTGCCTGCTTGGCCTGATCGATCAGGCGAGAAGCCTCGGCGGGCACATCGTCCACCGGCGCCGGGGCCGGCGCGGGGGGCACAATGGTTGGCGCGGGAGGCGGAGCAGTCCCCGATCCGGGGCTGACGCCCGCGGGCGTGCCGCCGGGCGCCGGCGTCGGCTTGGCCAGCGGATCATCAATCGGCTGCTGTGTGCCCACCGGCTGACCGTCGGGCTTGCCCATTTCCAGTTCCACCGGCGCCTTGGGCTTGGACGAGTCCGCCACATTCGTTGGTGTGGTCGTCGAGGTCGGAGCAGCGGGGGTCGCGGCGGGCTTCTTGGTCTCCGAATCGTTCAGCAGAGCCGCGTTCGGGTTCCCCGGGCCCGGACCGTTGTTTGGCGAGTTCTTCTGCCCGGACCCCCGGCCCCAGATGGCCCACGCCCCTCCACCCGCTAGCAGCAGCGCCACCACCGTCCAGATGACGTAGTTCTTCTGCCGCTTCTGTCGCGGCGACTGGAACGTGCTCGCGTTGCGGACGGCTTGGGGACGGGTGGATTGCGATGCAAGGGCCATGGTTCACTTCCAAACATGTGGCGTGCGAGCCGGCGTGCGGCGGAAACAAGCGAGTGTAGGAGAACACAACCCCCATCGCACCGGGCGTGCCACGCCGGTGCGCGGGATCCGGGAAAAAATGCGTCGGCGAGCCCGTACAGAACCACTCAGGTCGGTCATCCGGGCCGCCCGGCTTGAATGGCCCGCGGCACCGCGCCCGAAGTAGTTTGCTCGCTGGGCAAACGTCCCTCCGCGCCAGACCCGGCCAATCGCCGTGATGATCCCGCCGTTCCAGGCTAGCCCGCGAACACCGTCATCAGGATGTCCCCGATTCCCACCAGCGCGGCCCCGGCGATGATCCCCGCGCACATCGGCTCGTGCGTGTCCACGAACAGACGCTTCCCGAACGACTCATCCTTCTTCCTGAACATCTTGCCCGTGATGTAGAAGAACGCCGACCCGGCGAACATCGCCATCGTCGATTCCGGCGGGATGACCACTCCCAGTCCCAGCGCGATCGGGGAGAGCGGGAACTTGTTCTTGCTGCTGATCCGCGCGATTTCAAGCAGGAGTCCGAGCACCGCGGCAATACCCATCGCCCACAGCGCGCTCTGCGGCAACTGCCCGAATCCCTTGGAGAGCAGGTCGCTCACCCCCTTCCACTGCAGCGCCCCCGGAAACCCGAAGTCGTTCGATACCAGCCGCTCGATGACCGACTTCCCTTCCGTTTCCTTCCGCGAAAGGAACAGCAGGTAGAAGAGCGGCGTGCTCGCCGCCGCCCCCGCGATGATCCCGATGCAGTGCCCCAGCGCCTGCTGACGCGGCTTGGCGCCCAGCATGTACCCCGGCTTGATGTCCATGAGCAGGTTGCTGGCGTTGCTGGCCACCTCGGTGGTCATCAGCGCGGTCATCAGGTTGGTCGCGGGGTTCGCCGCCAGGCCGGCCTTTTCGGCCGTGATGCGCTCCAGCCCGCCGAACGTGAACTGCGTGATCTTCGAGAGCGATCCGGTCGGGGTGATGCTGGTGAGCGCGGTGGCATTGGCCGCGATGAGCGTCAGCGCGATGATCAGCGGGATCGACAGCGCGCCCCAGTACCACTTCACCCCGTACCAGTCGTGCAGCATCCAGACTCCCAGCGCCCCCACCAGCGGCACGCCGACGAATGAAATCCACAGCGGCAACTCGATGTGCTTCACCGGGTCCGCATCGGCCTGAGAACCCGACTTCTTTCCTTGCAGGAACCCCTGGAACGACGAGATCAGCACCTTCGGCTTGGCAAAGAGGGCCAGCATGCTCGCGACCACCAGCATGGCGATGCCCGGCCAAAGCGCCCAAGAGACGAGCACTTCCCGGTAGTCGTACTGCATCGCGGGCATGATCGTTTCGGCGCCCGTCACCAGGTGCGTGACGGGGTCGCGCGTCGGGCGCGTGACGTCCCCGTTCTGCACTGCCCAGGGCGCGATGCACCCCCACATCACGGCCATACCCAGCAACATGCTGGTGGCGTACCGGATGTTCAGCAGCCCGCCCGCCCCGAACATCGCCAGGTCCAGCGTCGGGTTTAGCCCCAGGTTGCGGATATCGCTCCCGAAGACCTTGGGCGTCCACAACTTCGCCTTGGCGGCCCAGTCGTAGTACCACCCGAAGAACTCCGTGGGCAGCGTCCAGGCTTCCTTGAACCCCAGCAGTTTCTTCTGGAAGAAACTCTGGTATCCGCCGCCCGCCAGGAACGAGATGAACCCGGCAAGCCCCGCCGCCGCCACGAGCGCCTTGGCCTTGAACAGCCCGACCTTGGCATCGGACGTGTACAGCGTGTCGAGCACCACGCCGCAGGCGGCCCCTTCGGGGAACGGATGCTGCTCGTCGTTGATGAACCGGCGCTTCATCGGGAACGCGACCAGCACGCCCAGCACCGCCAGCACGATGTTGATCAGCAGCATCTGGTGCCAGGGCATGACGATGTTGGCGACCATCATGTACGCCGCGATCCCCGAGATCAGCGGGCCCGTCATGTACCCCGCCGCGGTCGCGATCGACTGCATGCAGTTGTTCTCAAGGATCGTGAAGTCCTTCGCCAGCCCGACGGCCGAGAGGCCCTTGAACATCGCAAACGCCAGGATCACGCTGGTAAGGCCCACGCCCAGCGACCAGCCGGTCTTGGCGCCGATGTACAGGTTGGTCGCCGACAGCAGCCCGCCGAGGATGAACCCGGTGATCGCCGAGCGGATCGTGAGTTGCGGCATGTTGCCGCGGAAGACGTTCTCAAGCCACCAGCGGTCCTTCTCAAGGCGGGACATCGACTGGACCTGCTCGGGGGTGAGTTGCTTGATGGCCATGGGAGGCCAGTTTAGCGGAACGGGGGGCGGGTCGCAAGCAGGTGAAGTCACCAAGTCGGCGGCTTCGTGATTAAGCCATGCCTATCTGTTAGCAGCGGCGGAAACTGACTCGCGGCGAGCACCCCCTCTCGAACTGACTTCACGAACGTGGCGCATTGCTTGAGTTTCTTTGACGGATGTTCATGTGGGTTGATGACCCCGACGCGCCGTTTCAGGTGTTCTTTTGCGATTCGGAGCGGTTCAAACAAATCCGAGTCGTTCGATACGACCACGGCGCACTCGCAATCGCTCTCGTACAGATCAAATAGCAGGTAGGTCGCGAGATTGACGTCGGTGCCCTTCTCGTCCGTCCTGCGGACCTTCACTTTTTCAGGCGGGTTCGTCGTGCTGCTTGAGAGCGGCATGTATCGATCGTGAGTGAGGAACTCACCGAGGTGAATCGACAGATTGGGAATGGTCTTCAGCGCTCTGAGGTAGACCTGTTGATTCAGCGGCGCATCAGGCGAGCCTATTCGTGCGCTTACGTGGGCCGTAAAGTATCGAATGCGGTTGATATGGTGTTTCGGCAACAACAGGCGGCACATCGCGGCAAGGTCGAGCCACTTGTACGCGTGTTCTTTACCGCGCCGTTGTACAGGTTGAACCCATCGACGTAGACGTTGGTGTTCACGCAACAGGCACAGTAGCCCAAAAGAGCAGAAGCCGCCTTGCGGCGGCTTCGCGGCCTGCACCGAAGCACAGGGGGGGGGTTAGGCACGTATAAGCGAAACGACCTTGATGCTAACGACAATCATGCAACTCGCTTCACTAATACATCATACCAAATCAAGGAATCCTTGTCAACGGTTGATCACTTCCCCTTCGCGTCGCCCCTGGCGAAGATGCTCGCCACGTAGTTGAGCACGTCGGTCGCGCTGGTCTCGTTGTACCCGAACTGCTTGATCAGGCGCTGCTTGACGATGTCGATCTTCTGCTGGGTCTCGTCGTCGATGACGGTGGAGACGAGGTTCTTGAGTTTGATGGTGTCGCGCTGGTCCTCGAAGAGTTTCAGTTCGAGCGCCTTGTACAGGCGCGCGTTGGTGTTGTACTCGAACTTCTTCCCGTCCAGCGCCAGCGCGCCGATGTAGTTCATGATCTCCTGGCGGAAATCATCCTTTCGGCTCTCCGGGATGTCGATCTTCTCCTCGATCGACCGCATCAGACGTTCATCCGGCTCCTCGTCCTTGCCCGTGTACTTGTTCCGGACGCGCTCCTTCTGCGTGTACGCCCGGACGTTCTCGATGTAGTTCTGGCACAGCCGCTTGATCGCGTCCTCGTCGGCGCTGATGGCCCGCTGCACCTCGGCCTTGATGATGTCCTCGTACTCTTCCTTCACGATCGCGAGGATCTCCCGGTATCGCTTCTTCAGGTCCTCGTCGTTGATCAGCGAGTGGTGGTGCAGGCCCCCTTCGAGTTCGTTCATCACCATGAAGGGGTTGATCGCCTTGTCTTCGACCGCCTGCCGCGAGACCAGCGTGTTGGAGATCTTGTCCTGCACGTAGCGCGGCGAGATGCCGTTCATCCCCTCGCGGCTCGCTTCCTCTTTCAGTTCCTTGATCGAGTCCTCGGTGAACCCGGGGATGGCCTTGCCGTTGTACAACTTGAGCTTCTGCAGCAGCGTCAGGCCCGCCTTCTTGGGCTCTTCCAGTCGGGTCAGGACCGCCCACATGGCCGCCACTTCGAGTGTGTGCGGCGCGACGTGCACGGCCTTGATGCGCTCGGGACCGAAATCCTTCTGGTAGATCTTGATCTCGTCGTCCAGGCGGATGTTGTACGGCACGTCGATCTTGATCGTGCGGTCCCGGAACGCCTCCATCATCTCGTTGGACTGAAGCCGCCGGTACTCGGGCTCGTTGGTGTGCCCGAGGATGACCTCGTCGATGTGCGTCTGCGCGAACTTCTTGGGCTTGATCAGGTGTTCCTGCGATGCCCCGAGCAGGTCGTACAGGAAGGCGACGTCGAGCTTGAGGACTTCGATGAACTCGCAGACGCCGCGGTTGGCGATGTTCAGTTCCCCGTCGAAGTTGAACGCCCGCGGATCAGAGTCGGACCCGAACTGCGCGATCTTGCGGTAGTTGATGTCGCCCGTGAGTTCGGTGGAGTCCTGGTTCTTTTCGTCCTTGGGCTGGAACGTGCCGATGCCGACCCGGTCCTTTTCGCTCAGGATGATCCGCCGGACCTTGACGTGCTCCATGACGGCGCGCCAGTCGCCGGAGTAGTGTCGCATCAGGTCGGCGTAGACCTTGCGGCAGAAGGGGCACAGGTCGCCGACCACGCGGAGCCGGCCGGCGCGGTGCTGCGGCTTGTGCCGCTCGTTCAGGCGAACGAGGATCTCCTCCCGCGCTTCCTTGGGCACCAGCAGCAGCGGCTCTTCGTGCATCGGGCAACTGAACTCGGTCCGCTTGGCGCCCGGCCCGCAGTCGTCGTCGAGCATCCACGAAAACGAATACAGCGCCCCGGCGTCGGTCCGTGAGTACGCCTCCATCCCCTTCTTGAGCAGACGCGCGATCGTCGACTTGCTCGAGCCCACGGGCCCGTGCAGCAGCAGGATCCGCCGGTCCGTCCCGTACCCTTCCGCCGCGGACCGGAAGACGTCAACAAGCTGCATCAGGGCGAAATCCAGCCCGTAGATCGCATCCGCGCCCCCCTCGATCGGGTCAGAGAAAAAGTGGTAGCGGATGCAGTCCTTCTTGAACAGCCGGTACTTCTCGAAGCCGTACGACAGGATCGCGTCGTACGCGCGCTGATAGGCGTTGCGGACCACGGCGGGACGCTGCATGCACGTATCGAGATACTGCATGAACGACCCTTCCCAGTGATGCTGCTGGAACGCGCGCCGGTCCAGGCGCGATTCAACCAGCGACGCGAGCACCGCGCCGTCGTTCGCTTCAGTCTCGGAGCGTGAAGCGAACTCGGCGCCGGAAGATCGGAATGACATCACATCGTCGGGCATGCGGACTCCCTGGGCTGTTCACGCGCCGTCCCAGTGTTCATACCCGGTGCGACGCGTGAAAGGCGCGAATCGCCCTCTTCAATTACAGATCCGACGCCTTTCGGCGGCGGCTGACAACGAGTTGCTCCCGCCAGGCGCGGAAGCCGCGATTCCACGGCGATACGTCCGGTTGGCGGCGGACCGTGGCGACAACGTTGCTTGTTATCGACTCGAATTCCGGTCCCCACCAACAATGTCCGGGAATCCACTCTGAGAATTACGCATGTCGGGTGCGAACGGATCGTGAATCCTGTCGGATTTGGCCAGAACAGGGGTGCCGCGTGCGGCGGGCGCGAATACCCGAGATTCTCTCCACCTACACTGGTTGTATGTCGTTTGGACTCTCTCGCGGGCGAGAACTGGAGGCGGCTCCGGTTGGCGTGACCGACGCCGAACTTGGGCCCTTGCCGGACGAGATCGTGCGAGATCCGCTCTCGGCGCGCGTGGATCCGCGCACCTGGTTCGAGCATTCGGATCGCCCGTTTGAAATCGAGATCGGATCGGGGAAGGGGACGTTTCTGCTGCACGCGGCCGGGGTGCAGCCCGAGAGGAACTTCCTGGGGATCGAGTGGGCGCGCGAGTTCTGGTTGTACACGTCCGACCGGTGCCGGCGCGCGCAGGTCAGGAACATCCGCACGCTCAACACGGACGCCTCGGAGTTTCTGCACTGGCGGGTGCCGGACGGGGTGGTAGAGGTGATCCACCTGTATTTTCCGGATCCCTGGCCGAAATCGCGGCACCACCGCCGACGGATCGTGCAGGACCGCTTCCTGGAGGACTGCCACCGGGTCTTGAGCGGGGCGGGCGAACTTCGAGTGGTGACCGACCACGAGGGGTACTGGGCGTGGATGCAGGAGCACTTCCTGCGCGTGCGGGGAAGGCTGTTCGACGCGGAGACGCTCCGGCGGCCGGAGGGAGTTCCCGAAGGCGAACTGGTGGGGACGAACTTCGAGCGCAAGTACCGCCGGGAGGGGCGGCCGTTTCATAGCGTGACGCTCCGCAAGCGGGCGCTGTAAAAACGAACGCGGCTCTCGTTTGCGCGAAGGGGGAAGGGCATCGGGCCGATAAGACATCGGCGCGGCGCGACGGGGGGCGCCGCGTTCACGACGTCGCGCGCGGATGAAGCAGCGGAGCAAGGCCAACCCGGGGTTCGCGTCGTCGGGCGTGGCCTCGCCCGGCGTCGTGGGCAAGCGAGATGTCTCGAAGTACCTGTACTTCATGCTCGCGGCGTTGAACACGCTGACGCTGCTGGGCGTGGCATGGGTGAGCCTGCGGACGCACGCGCGGCTGGAGCGCACGGTGTCGCTGAGCCAGGAGTGGGGTCAGCGTTTGGTGGCGCTCTCGGAACTGGAGACGGTCGCGGTGCGATCGTGCGAGCCGGTGGTTGACGCGCTGGAATCCCGGGAGATTGATCGGGCTCGCGAGGCTCTGAACCAGGGGACGGCGGTGTACCGGACGATGGCGGACGAACTGTCCAAGCGGCTCGCGGGCGCGGAGACCCGGCAGGCGGGGGCGATTGAGTCGAACCTGGCTCGCTCCGGGCCGCCGGTGAGCGCGATCTGGGAAATGGGGGAGCGGGCGCTGGTGCAGATTGAGGGGGGCGACATCGGGTCGGCGGTGGCGAGCGTGGTGGAAATGAACCATGCACTGAGCCTGGCGCGCGGGGCGCTGCGGGATGCGCGCGCCGGGATCATGACCGAATCGCGCGGCGCGCTGGAATCGGGGCTGGCGCATGCGGCGAGGATGCGGCAGATCGAGATAGGGATCGGGACCGGGGCGTTCGTCGTATCGCTGATGGGCGCGCTGGCGGGGCTTCAGGTGAGCCGGGCGATGCGGCGGCACGCGGCGGAGCGGGAGCATCAGTTGTCGGAACTCCGGGCCGCGCGGGCCGTGCTGAAGGATCACGAAGAGGAGTTGATGGCGACGGTGAAGCAACTGGAGGTGGCGCGCGAGCACGCGGAGGACGCGAGCAAGGCCAAGAGTTCGTTCCTGGCGAACATGAGCCACGAGATCCGCACGCCGATGAACGCCGTGATCGGGTTTGCCGACATGCTGGAGGACCCGGAACTGTCGGAGAAGCAGCGGGCGAGGTGCATCCAGACGATCAAGAGGAACGGGGCGCACCTGATCGCGATCATCAGCGACATTCTGGACATCTCGAAGATCGAGTCCGGTCGGCTGCTCGTGGAGCGGATCGACGTCGATCCGGCGCAGCTCATGGACGACGCGCTGGCGATCGTGAGCATGAACGCAAAGAACAAGGGGCTGGAACTGACGGCCCGCATCGACGGCGAACTGCCCAAGTGCGCCAAGACGGACCCGACGCGCCTGCGGCAGATCCTGGTAAACCTGCTGGGCAACGCGGTGAAGTTCACCCACGCCGGGAGCGTGGGCCTGGTGGCGCGGTGGGAAGCCACGGGCCCGAAGCATTCGCGGATCGTCTTCGACGTGATCGACACGGGGATCGGCATGACGCCCGAGCAGGCGGCGCGGCTGTTCAAGCCGTTCTCTCAGGCGGACTCGACCACGACGCGGAAATATGGAGGCACGGGGCTTGGGCTGGTGATCTGCAAACGGCTGGCCGAACTGCTGGGCGGGGATTGCACGCTGCGCAGCGAAGCGGGCAAGGGGAGCACGTTCACGGTCACCATCGACGCGGGGGTCGAGCCGACGGCGGAGATGGCGGCCGCGTGGCCGATGCCCATGGAAGCGGCGGACGAGCCGCCGGGGCCGGGTCTTGACGCCGCGACGGGCGTGACCGCGCCGGAGCGGCGAGAGGCCGCGTGAACCCGGACCAGCGCCGGGGGTCGGGGAGCGTCAACGTGCATGGCGTGGTTCGCGAGGGGTTCATCCCCCGGCCTGCCGTGGGAGCGGCTGGGACGTACAGTCTGCCCGGCGATAGCGAGGCCCACATGAGCGGTTGGATCGAACGGAACAGGCGCAGGCGCCATCGGCGCGGTGTGTCGATGAGCGCGGCGGTGCTGTGCGGGGCGCTGGCGTGCTGCCAGCGCACGACCGTGACCGACTCGCTTGACACGACTCGAGCCGCGGGGCTTCATGGCGACGAGGCAACGCTCGCGGAACTGGATTTCCTGGACCGGCTTTCGGATCGGCCCGTGGTGACGAACGCGGAGGGGTTCTACGCGCTGGTGCTGCACGTGGAAGCGAGCGTGCGGGCGACGGCGGGCGGACCTGCGGGCGGTGAGGGGAACGCGGAGGGGACGCCGCGACCGACGCGCACCTATGCGGAGCGGGTCGCGGAGGCGAAGCGGCTGGGGTGGCTCGAAGCGTCCTGGGACGAGCCGGGGTCGCAGGCGATGCAGCGCGGGACGTTGGCGCGGGCGCTGGCGGTGATCTGCCGGATCAAGGGCGGGGTGATGATGCGGGTGGTGGGTCCGACGCGTCGGTATGCGACGCGGGAACTGGCGTACCTGGGGATTTTGAGCGCGGGCTCGGAGCAGCAGCCGATGACCGGCGGCGAGTTGATCAGCATTTTGTCCAAGGCGCAGGACTACCAGATCCTGGAAGCGCTGCGTGCCGCGGAAAGCCAGAAGCCCGGCGAGGGCGCCCGCGAGAAGAAGGCGGCGCGGCCGGCGGGGACGTGATGAGGACCGCGATCGGTCGGGCTCAGGCTTTCATCCCGCGCGCGAACAGCAGCCATTCAAGGGCCAGGAGCGCCAGGGCGGCGAAGACGAACCAGTGCCACACTTCGCGGCGCGATTCGCGGGCCGCGTCCTGTAGCATCGAGGGGGGCGAGTCTGGCAGATCCAAGGTAGTGGCAACGGCGGCGCGGGACTCCCAGGAGTCGCACAGGTTGACGGCGATCGCGGCGAGCGACGCCGGCAGTTCGACGTCGGGCTGGCGGAGGCGGTAGACCCCGGCATGTTCGAGTGAGCCGGCCGCGACCTCGGCGGCGGGGGCGATGGTCGAGTCCGATGGGCCCAGGCGGCGGACCGGAGCACGCAACGTCCGCGGTCCTTCGATCAAGATCTCCCTGACGGAGGCCGGAAGGGTGCCGGCGGGGAGGGTGATGGAGACCGGCTCATCGGTTCGGAACGAGCGTGAGACCATGCCGGCATTCTGAAGGGCGAGGTACTCGACGGCGTTGGCGATGAAGACGGGGAATGAGAACTCGATCCCCCAGTTGGACCGTGAGAGTTCGAAGGCGAGCACGAGGCGGCGCGACCCAAGCGCGGGCGGCGCCGGGGCTGACGAATCCAAGGAAGCTGGCGCGGTGGTGACGGGTTCGAGCAGCGCGACGAGTGGCCCGCCGGAGGACGTCTGGCCGGACGAATCACTCCAAGCCAGGACGGTTGCGTTGATCGACGGCGAATCGGGGAGGCCCATGACCAGGGGCGGCGAAACGATGACGCCGTCGAGGCTGACTGAGCGCATGATCGGGTGGGTGCGGCGCCAGGTGCTGAAGCGGGCTGGGGCGGAGCCGGAGGGGCCCGGGCGCAGCGAAAGGCCGGCGATGGGGAGACCCGCGCCGATGCTGATCGACGGGGCAGGGGGCAGCAGGTCGGGCCGATAGCGATCAAAGACGACCAGGTCCCAGTCGCTCAGGCGCGACGCGAGTTCGTTGCCGGAGGCATCGAAGATCCGCTGGCCGCTGGCGAATTGGGCGTATCGCGCCGGGTCGATGCCCGAGAGAGCCGCGGGCGACACACTCTCGAGCGCGAGCATCAGGAGTTCGTCCGGAGCGGCATCGGGCGCGACGACGAGGATGCGGGGCTTTCCGGCGGGGGCGAGGACGACGGCGGCGGCGTTGTCCGCCGCCAGGAGGTCCGGGCCGGGGATGGAAACGAGGATGACGCCGCCGTCGGGGGCGTCAAGTTCAAAGGTAACTGGGGACTCGAACGTGGGGGTATCGGCCCGGGCCGGGTTGGGATGGCTCGATGGGTCTGGCGTGACGGCGTCGGAGGGCGCTGGGGGGGCGGGGGGGGCGGGGGGGGGGGGGGGGGGCGGGGCGGTGGCGAGCGAGCGCGGCGCGGGGCCGACGACGT
>JBFWWU010000004.1:0-245101 GCA_050246015.1 Phycisphaerales bacterium | reverse complement strand
CAAAGGCTGGCATGCCACTCGCGTCGACCGCGACCCCGCCGATCTCGGCGCGGCGGTCCAGGTGCCGCGCCGGGGATACGCCCGCACTCCTCGCCGCTGAGTCATATCTCCCCGCGGCCGATTGACCCGGCGCCCATTTCACACCGACGCATCCGCCAGTTCGTCCGCGCCGCTCGGCTCGGCCGAATCCTCACCCGCCAGCACGCTCACCGTCGGCGCGCTCGGCAGCGGCTTGCCCTTGGAATCCGTCAGCGCGACTCCGTCCAGCGTCCGGATGATCGGGATCGGATGCGCCTTCTCGTGCGCCTCGAGTTCCGCAAACAGCCGCTTCTGCGTCGCTTCCTCCACCTTCGTCCACGCCATCCGTCCCCGACACTTGGGGAACCCCGAACATCCCAGCCACGGCCCCCGGATCCCGCTGCGCAGGTTCATCGGGCTCCCGCACTTCTCACACTTCAGATCCGTCACCACCGGCGGCATGCTCGGCGCCACCACGTGCCCCTTCTTGTCCACGTTCAGGATCCCGTCGCACGGGTTCTCCTTGTCCCCGTAGCGCAGACACCCCAGGAACACACCGAACCGGCCCGTACGCTTCATCATCGCTCCGCCGCACTTGGGACACGCCACGTTCGCGTGCATCGCAGGCCGCGGCTTGCCGTCGCGATCCACCGGACACGCGTAGTCACACGCCGGATACCTCGCGCACGACAGGAACCGCCCGTTCTTCCCAAAGCGGTACACCAGCCCGCTCCCGCACTTCTGGCATGTGTACTCCGCCGGCGCGGGACGCGTCTCCGCCTTGGCGTGCTTGAGGTTGTCGCCGGCGTGCTCCAGCGCGTCCCTGAACGGACCGTAGAACCGGTGGAGCATCTGAACCCAGTCGAGGTGGTCCTCCTCGACCTTGTCGAGTTCCGCCTCCATGTCCCGCGTATACCCGACGTCCATGATCGTCGGGAACGCCTCGATCAGTTTGTCCGTCACCACCTCGCCCAGGTCGGTCGCAAAGAACCGCCGCTGCACCTGCTCCACGTACTTGCGGTCCTGAATCACCTGGATGATCGACGCGTACGTCGACGGCCGGCCGATCCCCTCCGATTCGAGCGTCTTGATGAGCGACGCCTCGGAATACCTCGCCGGCGGGGAGGTGAATCGCTGCGCCGGGTCGATCACCAGCGGGTTCAGCGTCTGCCCCTGCTTGAGCGGCGGGAGGTTCTGCTCGTCAGCGGACTTCGGGACGCCCAGCACCTTGTAGAATCCATCGAAGACCAGCACGCGCCCCGTCGCCCGGAACGTCGCCTGCATCGCCGGGTTCGTCCCTCCCGTGATCATGACCGCCGTGGCGTCCCACTGCGCCGGCGTCATCTGGCACGCCAGGAACCGCTCCCAGATCAGCGTGTACAGCCGGAACTGATCCGGCCTCAGCGCCCCTCGCACCCGCGAGGGCGGATAGTCCAGCGACGTCGGGCGGATCGCCTCGTGCGCTTCCTGCGCCGCCTTGTTGCTCGATGAAAAAAAGTTCGGCTTCTCCGGCAGATAGTTCGCCCCGAAGTGCTTGCCGATGTGCCCCCTGGCCATCTCCAGCGCCGCCCCCGACAGGTGCGTCGAGTCCGTGCGCATGTACGTAATCAGCCCGACGGGCCCCTCGCCCGGAATCTCGATCCCCTCGTAGAGCTGCTGCGCCGTCTGCATCGTCCGCCGCGCCGCGAACCCCAACCGCGACGACGCCGCCTGCTGAAGCGTGGACGTGATGAACGGCGCCGGCGGACGCGTTGTCGTCCGCTTGGTCTCGATCGACGAGATCCGGTACTCCACCGACGGATCCACCACGCCCCCCACCGTCCGGACCCACCGCGCCGGCCCCTTCCCCGCCCCCTCCCCGAAGGTGTCCCTCACCCGCCCCTTGATCTGCGTCAGCCCCGACATCTCCGCCGCGTGGCATACCTCGGGCGTCAAGTCGTGGCTCGTGAACACCGCGAACGCCTTGGCCGCCTTGTCCAGCCGCGCCGCGATCCCATCGGGCGAAAAGTCGTCCATCGGACCGATCACCGCGTCCACCTCGGTCCGCGGGTCGAACTTCTTGCCCCCCAGTTCCACGAGCTGCGCCCGGATCCCCCCGTGCTCGTTCATCCACTCCGCCTGCATCTTCAGCGTCGGTGGGTTCCCTTTCTCATCCCGCCTCGACATGAACCGTCCCCACTCCTCGCCCAGGCGCCGCGCATCCGCCTCGTTCAACGCAAACGCGCCGTCGATCGTCCAGTACTCGTCCGGCACGAACGCCCGGATGTGCCGCTCCCGCTCCACGATCAGCCTCACCGCCACCGATTGCACCCGGCCCGCGCTGAGCCCCCTGGCCACCTTCTTCCACAGCAGCGGCGACACCTGGTACCCCACGATCCGGTCCAGTACCCGCCGCGCCTGCTGCGCGTTCACCCGGTCCATGTCGATCTGGTGCGGGTTCGAGAACGCGCGCTGGATCTCGTCCTTCGTGATGGCGCTGAAGATCACCCGCTTGGCGTGCTCCGGGCGAATCCCCAGTTCCTCTGACAAGTGCCACGCGATCGCCTCGCCCTCACGGTCAAGGTCCGTCGCGAACCAGATCTGCGACGCGCTCTTTGCCGCCTTCTTGAGCTCCGATATCTGCTTCGCTTTCCCCGACATCACCTCGTACGTCGGAGTGAAGTCGTTCTCCAGGTCCACCCCCGGCACCGGCGCCTTCACCCCCTTGGGGTTCTTGCTCGGCAGGTCTCGCACGTGCCCGATGCTCGCCATCACCACGTAATCACTGCCCAGGTACTTGTTGATCGTCTTGGCCTTGGATGGTGACTCGACGATCACGAGTTGCTTCCCCGAAGCGTTCTGCGACGCGGCCCGATGACCATTCGACCCCTTCTTGGTCTCCGGGATCCCCCGCCCATCGCTCGTGGGCGCCTTCTTTCGAGTTTTCGTCGCAGGCTTTGCCATTGTAGTAAGGTCTTGTTTGGTATACGCTCGAAGCCCGTCCCCCGTTCATACGAAGATCGGGCGGCCTGAGTCAAGCCGGATACACCAAATTAAGGAAGTCGAAATCTCGGCGCGGAACTCGATCGAGAAACAGTTTTTTGAATCGAAACACCCCTTCGCGCTCTTTCTCGCCTCGATTGGCCCACAGAAATCGAGCCTTTGCCCTCCGCAGGCCCCGGGATTACATCCTCTCTTTGATTCCAGATCGAATCAGCCACCAGTTTACGGGATATGACGTCGCAAACCACGCCAACATCGCAATTTGCATAGTAAACCAGAATGCAGGCATCGCCGGTGTCACTCTGACTTCCCAGATCGACCCAAACAACACAAACTGCGCCAGGGCCATCAAGCCATACATTCCCACTTGCCACGCCGCGAGCGAGAGAGCATCCGCCTTGAGTGCTTGCACAAGCCCTTGCATCTGCATTGCGGCCCGGGCTGCACGTTGGGAGAGCCGATGCGTCATCTCTCGGCCTTACCGGAATCGGTCAGTGACAATCCGGTCCCCGGTGCCCCGCCCCCAGCCCGGTCACGGCTTCTCCCAGAGCCTGGCGAGTCGAGCGCGACTCTCGGCGTTGCCTGCCACCGACAGGGAGGCCTCCAGACCGGCCCGCTCGGTCATCGTGGGCGCACGATTCGTCAGTTCGGCCTGCGAGAGTTCGTCAAGCCAGCGCCGCGTCGCGCGAAGGCCCGGCGCGGGTTTGGCCGCCAGGCCGCGCGCGATCTGCTCCGCTCGGGGCCACACGTCTTGGGCCTGATCAACACAGTCGCTCGCGAGCCCGATCTGCCAGGCATCATGGCCCGTAATGATGAGCCCTTCGAGCAGCAGCGCCCGCGCTCCCCCGTCCCCGGCGAACTCCCGCAAGAACGGGGCCGTCACCGCCGGGCTGATCCCGAGCCGCACCACGGGGTAGCCGAACTTCGCGCCGGAGTTGGTGATCACGAAATCAGCGCCGCCCAGCAGCGCGCAGCCGCCCGCGATCGCGGCGCCGTGCGCCGCCACGACAACCGGGCATGGCGAGCGGCGCAGCGCCGCCACCGCGTCGAACAGCCCCCGCAGCAGATCATCCAACCCTCGCTCGTTCCCCCGGCACAGCGAAAGGTCAAAGCCCGCGCAGAACGACTCCCCTTCGCCGCCCAGCACGATCACCCGACTGGCGACCGACGCCGCCGCCACGGCATCCCGCAGTGCCGCAAGCATGTCGGGCGTCAACGCGTTGCGCTTCTCGGCACGATCAAAACGAATCGACGTGATCCCGTCGTTGCTGTCCGTCAGGAGCATGTGTGCAGTATAGAAGCGGCACTCCCCAGCCGCGCGCGTGCCGGCTTCTACCGATTGTGTGCATGACGGCGCATCTGTCGCATCTCCGTCACCACTTCCTTGTGCACATCGGACTCTTCCTGACGCCGCAGGATCCCCGCGCCCCACACCGGCATCCCCGCCACAATCAGCAGGAACACGTAGATCGACGCCGCGGCCAAGGCGTACCACCCGCCCACCAGCACGATGATCAGGATCGCGCCGATCAGCAGCGAGCCGAGCCCCAGCGAAAGAAACATCACCCGTCCGTACCGTCTTGAACTCTCGTCGGGCGCCCGGCCGTCGGGCGACGCAACGCTCATCACCTCGTGCTCGACCGCTTCGACGACCTCGGGGTCGCGCGTGGCACGCTGCGGAATATGCGAGGCGTGCAGAACTTGCTCGGCGGCTTCATGCACGCCCGGCTCCGGCGCCGCCTTCCCCGGCTCCCCGCCGGATGATCGGTGCGTGTGCGGCGGGGTCACAGGCTCGATGTGCTGCTCGTTCATGTCGGCCTCCCATGGTGTGCATGCCGGCCCACGTTGCCGCGCGGGCCGCGTCGCGGCGCCGGCGCCCCTGCTTTCTTCTACGGTTCACGTCGTAGGAAGTGGTGAGAAAATCATGAAGGTGTTCACACCCGTGCTGACGTCATGCGAACACCCCGAGCCGTTCGCTGCTTGTCAATGCCCCGAGCTGGTGCTTGCGACGTGCTTGGCTTCACCTACCTCGGCACACCGACACGACGCGATCGGCCATCTCGGAAACACCGATCTTCTCGGCGTCAAACCATTCCGATTCTGCCGCGCCCGAGGAGTCGAGCGACGCGCGCAGTCGGCGCATCCACGTCCGCTGGTTCTTCGCGAACCGGCGCGTCTGGATCTTGATCTCTTCGATCACCTCCCCGAGCGTCCGTCGCCGCTCGAAGTAGTCGATCAGTTGCTTATACCCCAGCGCTTCGCTCGCCTGGGGGCCGAGCCTGCCCGCGTCGTACAGGGCTCGCGCCTCCGTCACCAGGCCCCGCCCGATCATCTGCTTCACCCGCGCATTGATGCGGCGGTTGAGAGCCTCCACCGGCCACTCGACCCCGAAGACGGCACAGTCGCGCCGCCCGCGCCCCCGGTCCCACTGACGCTGATGCTCGCTCAGCGCCGTGCCGGTCTGCCGGTACACCTCCAGCGCTCTCACCGTCCGGCGGACGTCGTTGGCGTGGATGCGTCCCGCCGCGAGAGGATCGACCCGTTCCAGTTCCCGGCGGCGCTGCGCCGGATCCATCGCGGTCAGTTCGGCGCGCAGCCCCGGATCGGGCTCCGGCCCGTCGAAAAGCCCTTCGAGGAACGCCATGATGTACAGGTGCGTGCCGCCCGCGATGATGGGCACGCCCCCGCGCGCCCGCACGTCCGCCACCGCGCCCTCGGCCCGCTGCAGCCAGGCGTCCACGCTGAACCGCTCCGTCGGCTCCACGATGTCGATCAGATGGTGCGCCACGTCGGCCCGCTCATCGCGCGTCGGCTTGGCCGACCCGATGTCCAGGCCTCGGTAGATCTGGATCGAGTCCGCGGTGATCACCTCGCCCGGTCGGCCCGTCTGGTCCATCAGCCTCCGCGCCACCTCCACCGCCAGCGCGGACTTCCCGCTCGCGGTCGCGCCGATGATGACCGGGAACCTCTCGACCTGTTTCGAGTTCACGCCCGAAGCGTCGCTCACGGTTTGTGCCTCGGTCCCGCCGGCTAAGCGACTCAGCGGGGAACCACTTCCAGGTGGATCTTGGCGCGCGCAGTCTGGGATTCCTCCACGACGTTGACCACGGTGCGCCCGGGGAGCAACCTCAGCGTCGGCGGGTAGCCCGGGTTCCCCTGGTTATCCACCTCGAGGATGACCTCGTTCCCCTCGGGGATCTGCCCGACTTCAAGGGCGGTCTTGCTGTTGGGGCCGATCCGGTCCGACGCGAGCAACTGCTTGGCGCGCGTGTCGATGAGTTTGGCGATGACGGGCTGGGACGTGTTGTTATTGATGTACGCGGAGTAGCCGGTCTTGCAGCCCGCGACGCAGACGCTCGCCAGCAGCAGCGCGGCGGTCGAAGCAACTCGAACAAGGCGGGTGCGCATTGAACGAACTCCTGAAAGGATCTGAATCGCCCCCGAACGGCCCCCGCGGGAGATGGTATGCCCCGCGTTTGGACGCTCATCAACCGCCAAAGAGGGGTGAATCCTGACACGCCGGCGCGATCGAACCGGGAGATTCCAGGTTGGTGCAATCGGCGCGAAACCGGGTCCCGAGTGGTGAATCGAATGGGCGTGCTTTCCTACCATTGTTCAATGCCGAAAAAGAACGGAATCCAAGCAGCGTCGGAGAACGAATCCGCTGGCATGCCGATCAGCGAAGACGTTCCAGTGACCGCGCCGCACGCCGGCGCTCGGCGGCCGATGCCGGACGTGCAGGGCAGCCGAGATACGCGCCAGGTGCCGATCGACAAGGTGGGCGTGAAGAACGTCACCTACCCAATGTGCCTGCGGACCCCGGAAGGCGGGGAGCAGACCACGGTGGCGACGATCAACATGTATGTGTCGCTCCCCCACTACCAGAAGGGGACGCACATGTCGCGCTTTCTGGAGGTGCTGAACGAATACAGCCGGGCGCTCACGCCCGAGTGCATCCCGAAGGTGGCGCGCGCGATCCGGGAGCGGCTCGACGCGGCCAACGCCCACTTCGAGGCCACGTTCACGTATTTCATCACGAAACTGGCGCCGGTAACGAAGATGCCCGGGATGATGGACTACCGGGTGGCGTTCGAGTGCTCGGCGGGGGAAGTGGACGACTTCGTGATGAAGGTGCTCGCGCCGGCGACGAGCCTGTGCCCGTGCTCGAAGGAGATCAGCAAGTACGGCGCGCACAACCAGCGCTGCCACATCGAGGCGGCGGTCCGGTTCAAGGGAAACCTCTGGATCGAAGAACTGGCGAAGATGATCGAGCAGGCGGCTTCGACGCAGGTGTACGCGGTTCTGAAGCGGCCCGACGAGAAATACGTGACGGAAGCCGCGTACGAGAATCCGAAGTTCGTGGAGGACATCATCCGCGATCTGGCGCTGACGCTGGACGCCGAGGACCGGATCACCTGGTACGCGATCAACTCGGAGAACTTCGAGTCGATCCACAACCACAACGCGTACGCACAGATCACGCGCGACAAGCGGGTGTGAGCGGTGCGGCGGGATGACGAGCGTTCTGTTCGGATCGGCGGCCGGCAACCGATAGAATGACGTGACGGGCGCGGGCTGACTCAATCGCACGGAACGGCGTTGTCTCGATCCGCACACAGTTCGACGACGAGTGCCTTCACGGGGACGCCGCGGGCGTCGCTGAGCATGTTCCATCGGCGGGTGCTGCTGCTGGGCGCGCTGCTGGGGCTGGGGTTCATCGCGCCGCTGCTGCAACTGTCGCGCTGGACGATCGCGCACCACGAGGAACTGACGGAAAAGGCGGATACGTACCTGGTCACCCGGCAGTGGTTGCCGACCAATCGCGGGCGGATCCTTGACCGCAACGGGCTGGTGCTGGCGGAGGATCGGCCGAGTTTCAACGTGGCGGTCGAGTATCCGGTGATCACGGGGGAATGGGCGTATTCGCAGGCGTACAAGCGGGCCAAGCGGCTGCACCGGCAGGAGTGGCCGGCGCTCTCCAGGTCGCAGCGGCGCGAGCGCGCGGAGGCGTACCTGCCGGACTTTGAGTACCGGCTCGACCGGATGTGGAACGAACTGGCCAGGCTGGGGGGCGTGCCGCGGTCGGAACTCGACGACCGGCTGGAGGGGATCAAGAAGCGGGTGCAGGCGGTGGCTGGGGCATACCGGACGAACCAACTCGCGAGGCTGGAGCGCGAGGCGGTGGAGGCGGGGGTGGACGCGACGGTCTCGAAGAAGGACCTGGACCGGCCGATCGCCGAGGAGGTGATGGCGCACATCGTGCTGCGCGCGGTGGACGATCAGACGGCGTTCACGATCATCCGGGCGGCGCAGGACGCGTCGGCGGAATCGGAAGAGACCGGGAGCGGGGCGCGCGGGGCCGGAACGGGAGACGGGACGCCGCCGATGCCCGGGGTGTCGGTGGAGTACGCGGGCACTCGGGAGTACCCCAACGCGGCGCGGGTGGTGACGGTGGACCGATCGACGTTTCCGGGTCCGCTGAAGTCGGAGGTACCGATCCAGGTGTCGGTGCCGGGGGTGTCGACGCACATCGTGGGGTGGATGCGGCACAGGATCTTCGCGGAGGACAACGAGGGGATCCCCCGCACGCTGGCGGATGGATCGCCCAACGGGTCGTACTACCTGGACAACGAAGCGATCGGGAGCGCGGGGATGGAGCGGGCGGCGGAGCGGCGGCTGCGGGGCGTGCGGGGGGTGCGCACGACGAAACTCGACACGAGGGAACAGTTCGAGCGTGCTCCGGTTCCCGGCGAGGACGTCCGGCTCACGATCGACACGGACCTGCAGGCGACGATCCAGGCGCTGCTGTGGCCGGACTCGGGGCTGATGATCGTGCAGCCCTGGCACAGCGCCCGGCACAATGACGATGAACTGCCGCGGGGCGTGCCGACGATCAGCGAGCGTCTGGCGGGAGCGGCGGTGGTGATCGAGGTGGACACGGGGGACATCCTGGCGATGGTGACGTCGCCGTCGTTCACGCGGGAGGACCTGCTGGAGGCGCCGGACTCGGTGTACCGGGACCCCTTGTTCATGCCGGCGGTGAACCGGGCGATCTCGCAGCCGTACGCGCCGGGGTCGATCGTGAAGCCGCTGGTGCTGTGCGCGGCGGTGACGGAGGGGAAGTACAACACGCTGGAGCGGATCGCGTGCACGGGGCACTTTCTGCCCAACGAGCCTGAGAAGTTGCGGTGCTGGACGTACAAGCAGACGAACGGGGCGACGAACCACAGCGTGATGATGGGGCACGACCTGGACGGGTCCGACGCGATCATGGGCTCGTGCAACATCTTCTTCTTCGAGATGGGGCGGCGGCTGGGGGTGGGGGGAATCACGAAGTGGTTCGAGAACTTCGGGGTGGGGGAGCACGCGCAGCGGTGGGACCTGGGGCTTGGGTATGAATACGAGGGCGCGCTGCCGCCGGCGGCGGGGTCGTCACCGACGGATGCGATCCTGCTGGGGATCGGGCAGGGGAAGATCGCCTGGACGCCGATGCACGCGGCGGACGCGTACGCGACGCTGGCGCGGGCGGGGATGAAGATCCGGCCGAGGCTGATGATGGGAGCCCCAACGGTGACGACGGACCTGCATCTGAACCCGCTGGGGGTCGAGCAGGCGCTCAAGGGGCTGGAGCGGGCGGCGACGGAAGAGACCAACAGCACGGCGCACCACATCACGATCCCGACGCTGACGGGCCCGGTGCGGGAGGTGATCTTCAACGTGCTGAGCGAGCCGGGGATCCACGTGTGGGCGAAATCGGGCACGGCGGACGCCTCGGCGATCGTGGCCCGCGACGCATCCGGGCAGCGGCAGGTGATCCGCGACGGGGACCACGCGTGGTGCGTGCTGCTGTGCGGGGACGAGGCGTCGGGCGTGCCGCGGCCGAAGTACGCGGTGGCGGTGGTGGCGGACTACGGCGGGTCGGGGGGGCGGGTGGCGGGCCCGATCGCGAACCAGGTGGTGCGGGCGCTGCTGAACGCGGGGTACTTGAAGAGATCGGCGCGGGTGGACGTGTCCCAGCCGTGAGTCGTTTGGGGATTCGGGTTATTTGTTCTGACGTTCGCGGCGTTCGGCCTTCTGGCTTGTTCTGACCATGCGGATCATGGCGCCGACGAACCCGACGCCCAGACCGACGAGCACGCCGACGGGCTGGGTGTGCTGCCAGCGGTCAAAGAGGTACCCCAGCAGTGACCCGGCGATGATGGAGCCGACGAAGTCGAAGGCCATGGCGAACCCGATGCCGATGCCGCTGATGCTCCCGGTGCCCGATGTGCGGGGAGCGCCCGGGAGGTCGGGTTTGCGGATGGGGGTGCGGAGGGCTTCGGGGATCCGGAGCGACGGGTCGCCGGGCTCCGGGGTTGGCGGGAGGTGCACGTGGTGCATCGGCCCCGGGGCCGGCCGGTCGTGATCGTCGGGGAGTTCCTGGGGTGGGGGGAGGGGCGGGCGCGGCATGCGAAGGAAGTTTATCTCACCGGACCCGCGCCCGGGCGAGAGCGGCCGGAATCCGCGCGGGGGAGGCTACGATCGGCGATGCCAAACTCCGTCACACTGCACCGCGTGCTGAAGTGCGCGCCCGAGCGTCTGTTCCGCGCGTTTTCCGATCCGCGCGCCCTGGTCAAGTGGATGCCGCCGCACGGCTTCACCGCGGAGGTCCACTCGATGGACTTCCGCGTCGGGGGCGCGTACCGGATGTCGTTCTCGAATCTGGGGACGGGCCAGTCGCACTCGTTCGGGGGGACGTACCTGGAGATCAAGCCGGGGGAGTTGATCCGCCACACGGACACCTTCGACGACCCGAATCTCCCGGGGCAGATGAGCGTGACGGTGACGTTCCGGAAGGTGATGTGCGGGACGGAACTGAGGATCGTGCAGGAGAACATCCCGGCGGTGATCCCGGCGGAGATGTGCTACCTGGGGTGGCAGGAATCGCTGTCGCTGCTGACGCTGCTGGTGGAGCCGGAGATCCCGTAGGGGGGCGCGGGAGGGCGGGCGGGAGGGAGGGCGGGCGGCGTCAGGGCGCGGAAAAGTGGTCTCTGGTACAATGTCGCCACACGATTCGGCGGGGGGAGTCGGGGCGCGGGGGCGGGGCCAACCCCGCGGGGCGCGCCCGCAAACACCAGCAGGAGACACGACACGATGCTCGCCAGCACAATCAAACGGACCGGAGTATTCGCCTGGGCGCTGGCGATGGGCCTCGCCGCTCTGTCGGGCGTGGGGTGCGACAGCAAGCCAGCCGCGAAGAACGGCGGCGGCTCCGGGGGCGGAACCCCGAACTCGGGCGGCTCCGCGGGAGATGCGAACTTGATCCTGGTGGGGCATTACGCCTCGCTCACGGGGTCGGAGGCGACCTTCGGGCAGTCCACCGACCGCGGGATCCGGTTGGCGATCGAGGACCTCAACGCCGCGGGGGGGCTCAACGGCAAGCAGTTCAAACTGATCACCTACGACGACAAGGGGGACTCGAACGAAGCGGGCAAGGCGGTGACGCGTCTGATTTCCAAGGACAAGGTGTCGGCGGTGCTGGGCGAGGTGGCCAGCGGGCTGTCGCTGGCGGGCGGGGCGGTCTGCCAGGAGCAGGGCGTGCCGATGATCTCGCCCTCGAGCACCAACCCGCGGGTCACGGAGGGGCGGGACATGGTCTTCCGCGTCTGCTTCACGGACGATCAGCAGGCGGCGGCGATCGCGAAGTTCGTGCGTGAGAACCTCAAACTGACCAAGGCGGCGATCCTGTTCGAGCAGACCAGCCCGTACTCCAAGGGGCTGCGGGACGACTTCACCAAGGCGTTCGTCGCCGGGGGCGGCACGATCGTCTCGGACCAGCCGTATTCCAAGGGGGACCAGGAGTACTCGGCGCAGCTCACGTCGATCCGGGAGGCCAAGCCCGAGATCCTCTTCGTCCCCGGGTACTACACCGAGGGTGGGAACATCGCGCTGCAGGCGCGCAAACTGGGGCTGACGATCCCGCTGATCGGGGGCGACGGGTGGGACTCGGAGCAGTTCGCCGAGATCGGCAAGGACGCGGTCGAGGGGTGCTACTACTCGAACCACTCCGCGCCGGACCAGCCGGACAGCAACATCGGGCCGTTCATCGAGAAGTACAAGGCCAAGTACGAGGGGCAGACGCCCGACGCCCTGGGGGGCCTGGGGTACGACGCGATGATGGTGCTGGCCGACGCGATGAAGCGGGCGTCGTCGCTGGAGGGCAAGGACCTGGCCAAGGCGATCGCGGACACCAAGGGGTACAAGGGCGTCTCGGGGACGATCACGATCGACGCGAAGCGCAACGCGCGGAAGCCGATCGTGATCGTGCGCATGACGGGCGGGAAGCCGACGTGGGTCGCCACAATCGACCCGACGAACTGAGTGGCCCGAGCAGATGGAGGGCCTTCCATGGGTTCCGCAAGGCGCCAAGCGGCCTTGCTCCACCCGTGGCTACAGCCCGACGCCCCCGTTCGGGAGTTCAAGGCCATCGGCGTGGCGACGGCGGAGGTATTCGCCGTCGCGGCGGACGGAGCGGAAGCGGTCATTCGCTCATGCAGGCGCCCATGATGCGCGTGGAGCCTCGCGGCACCGCGGCAGGATGAACACACGCCCCGACGGACCAGCCCGCACGAGCGCCCGTCATCGCTTTATCGGGCAACCCCGCCGGGCTCACGTTCCGGATCATGCCCACCCGCCCCCGGTTGGCGCCCCCCACCCCCCGCCGACGCCACGATGCGGGCGAAGCGCGAAGCGACGGAGGCATCGTGATGTCCGGAGGCTCGCGGAGGCTCGTATACCATCCGGGGCATGAGCCCGCAGCCGATATCCGCCGCGCCCCCGTCCCCGCCCGTGTCGGTGACGTGGTGGCAACGGCGCGCGCGGCGGGTGTGGATGATCGCTCGCGTGGGCGGTGCGTTGGCCGTCATCGTGGCCGGGGTGTGGTGGATGCTGCTCGCGCCCGTCGCCGTCACGACGCACACGGTCACCCGGGGCGACGTGACGGCGGAGGTGCTGGGCACGGGAACGCTCGAAGCGCGGGTGAGTGCGATCATCGGGCCGAAGATCCCGGGGCTCATCGTGAAGATCGCGGCGGACCAGGGGGATCGAGTCCGGGCGGGCCAGACACTGGTGTTCCTGGAAGACTCGGACTTCACGCAGCAGGTGGGGGTGGCCGAGGCGGACCTGGCCGCAGCGCGTGCGGGGCTGGATCGCCTTGTGGCAGAGCAGGGGCGGGCGGCGGCGGTCCTCGCGCAGGCCAGGCTCACCCATCAGCGCGTGAGCGAGGCGTGGTCGAAGAACGCCACGTCGGCGCAGGAAGTGGACACGTCCGCCGAGGCGCTGGCGGTCGCGGAGGCCGAGGGCGCGCGGGCCCGGGCCGCGATCGTGGAGGGCGAGAGACGCCTGACCGCGGCGGAGCGATCCCTGGAGTATCAACGCACGCGGCTGCACGACACGACGATCGAGGCGCCGTTCGATGGGCTGGTGGTGCGGCGCGACCGAGACCCTGGAGATGTCGTCACGGCGGGCTCGTCGGTCTTGCAACTGGTGTCGCTGGACGAGATGTGGATCACGGCGTGGGTGGACGAGACCGAACTGGCGCGCCTGGCCGAGGGACAGCCCGCGCGCGTGGTCTTCCGATCCGAGCCGGGCGTCGAATACGCGGGCGCGGTGTCCCGCGTGGGTCGAGAGGCCGACCGCGAGACGCGAGAGATCGTGGTGGACGTGCGTGTCGAGGCGCTGCCCGGGAACTGGGCGGTGGGGCAGCGCGCCGAGGCGTATGTCCGGGTTGATCGGAAGGTGGGGGTTGTCACGCTACCCGCGGCCCTGGTGCTGGTTCGGGACGGGAAGGCGGGCGTGATGGTGGACGATGGCGGCATCGCCCGCTGGCGCGAGATCGCCGTGGGCCTGCGCGGACGCGGAGCGGTCGAGGTGACCAGCGGCCTGTCTCCCGGGGATGTCGTGGTCAGCCCGGCGTCGCCCACCGCCGGAGCGCTGCGGAGTGGTCGGAGGATCGCTCCGAAATGAACCTCGCCGTGCGTGACATCCGCCACAGCCTCGGGCGCTTTGTCCTCACGACCATCGGCGTGGGGATGCTCCTCATGGTGGTGATGGGCATGGGGGGCATCTACCGGGGGCTGGTGGACGACGCGCTGGTGGTGACGCGCGGGGTCGGGGCGGACCTCTGGGTTGTGCAGCGCGATACGCGCGGGCCCTTCGCCGAGGTCTCGCGCCTGCCGCGGAGTCTGGTCGATCGTGTCGCGGCCGTCCCCGGGGTCACCGACGCCCGCGAGTTTGTCTTCCACACGATCCAGCGCGAGCACGCGGGCAAGCCTCTGCGCATGGGCGTGCTGGGGCTGGGCTGGCCCACGGATAAGGGCGAGGGTCTGCCCCTGGTGGCGGGCCGCCCGCTCGCGCAGAACCACTTCGAGATGATCGCCGATGAATCGCTGGGCCTCGCACTGGGCGAGAGGCTCCGCCTCGGCAAGGAGACGTACGCGGTCGTGGGAATCACGCGATGGCTGGTCGCCTCGGGTGGCGACGGGATCGCGTGCTTTACTAGCCGCGATGCGCAGGCCATCCAGTTCGACGACCCGGGCGAATCGGTGCGGCTGGAGCGCTCGGCGCGGCGCGCCCGCGCGGAGCAGATCGACGTGGGACGCACCCAGCCGGGCGTGCTGGACCGCGCCTCGGGCCCGTCGCGGAGCCTCGCCGCGCTCCCGGGCCCGGCGGTCAGCGCCGTGATCGCCCGGCTGTTGCCGGGCGCCGACCCCGCCGGCGTGCAACGGTGCATGGAAGGCTGGGGCGACGTGACCTCGTACACGCGCGCTCAGCAGGAGGAACTGCTCCTCAAGGGGAGCGTGGACCGCGCACGCCGGCAGATCCTGCTCTTCCGCGTGCTGCTCACGATCATCTCCGGCGTCATCATGGCCCTCATCATCTACACGCTCACGCTCGACAAACTGCACCCCATCGCGCTCTTGAAACTCATCGGCGCTCCCAACCGCACGATCGCCGGGCTGATTCTCCAGCAATCCCTCATCATGGGCGCGCTCGCCTACGGCGTTGGGTACCTCATCGGCACGCGGCTGTTCCCCCTGTTCCCCCGGCGGGTGCTGATCACGAACGACGATTTGCTGCGCGTCGCGGGGATCGTCGTGCTCATCTCGGTGGTCGCGAGCGGGCTGGGGATCTGGAAGGCGATGAGGGTCGCGCCCAACGAGGCGATCGGCTGATCCGGCACCGGCGAGGAAACGAGCGGCATGAGCGAACCACTGGCGCTGGAAACGAGCGGGCTCACCAAGGTGTACGGCAGCGGGCACACCGAGGTGGTGGCCCTGCGCGACGCGTCCATGGGCGTGCGGCGCGGCGAGGTCGTCGCGCTGCTGGGCCCCAGCGGCGCGGGCAAGTCAACCTTCCTGCTTTGCGTCGGGCTCATCAGCCCGCCGACGCGCGGGACCGTCGCCATCGGCGGGCGGCTGATGCAGAACGGCCCGCGTGCGCTGGGCGACCTGCGCCGCTTCCGCCGGGAGCACATCGGTTTCGTGTTCCAAAAGTCCAACCTGATTCCCTTCCTGAACGCCGTCGAGAATGTGCAGGTCGTGGGCGAGCTGGTCGGGCGCCCCGCCTCCGTCGCGCGACGCCGGGCGATGGAGGTGCTGGGCGCCCTGGGCGTGGGCAAGCGGGCCTTCAGCATGCCCACGCAGCTCTCCGGGGGCGAGCAGCAGCGCGTCACGGTCGCCCGCGCGTTGGCCAACGAGCCGAGCCTGATCCTGGCGGATGAACCCACGGCGGCCCTCGACAGCATGCGCGGGAGACAGGTCATGGAGCTCTTCCGTGAGGTCGCCCACCGGCACGGCGCGGGCGTGATCGTCGTCACCCACGACCATCGCGCGTTGGATGTGTTTGACACCGTGTATGAGATGGAGGATGGCATGCTGCGGCGCGCGTCGGACACGCTCCAGGTTGGCAGGGATGTTTCAGCGACCACGCGCTAGTGGACCGCCTCCGTTGAAAGTGGACCCCACGGCCGTCGGGGTCCTGCAACGTGCCTTCCGAGTGCGAGGATCGATACAGAGCGGAAGCCTTCGCGGGCGGGCGACCCGGTTGTCTCCGGGGATGCGGGGCGGACTCGCCCGGGGATGGGACACACCGGGGGGAGTTGCATGGCGTCGCGCGCCGCGGCTAAACGTACCTGGCCACTTCCCTGGCGACCTCGATCGTCGTGTTCGTGCCGCCCATGTCGTAGGTCTTGACCTTGCCTTCCTTGATGACGCGGGCGATGGCGGCTTCGAGGCGGGAAGCCATCTCCTTCTCGCGCGACCCGCCGCCGCCGTGGCCGTCGCCGAGCCAGTCGAGCATCATCTTGGCGGTGAGGAGCATGGCGTGGGGGTTGACCTTGTACTGACCGGCGTACTTGGGGGCGGAGCCGTGGGTGGGCTCGAAGACGGCGTAGGAGTCGCCGAGGTTGGCCGAGGGGGCGAAGCCCAGCCCGCCGACGAGCCCGGCGCAGAGGTCGGAGACAATGTCGCCGAACATGTTCTCGGCGACGATGACGGAGTAATCCTGCGGGTTCTTGAACATCCACATGCAGATGGCGTCGATGTTCGCCTCGTCGGCCCAGATGCCCCCGGCGGCGGGGCTCTTGTACTCCTCGGCGAGCTTGCGGAAGATGCGGGTCATGAGGCCGCCGGTCTCGCGCAGCACGTTGGGCTTCTCGACGAGCGTGACGCGTTTGCGGCCGGTGCGCTTGGCGTACTCGAAGGCCTGGCGGCAGATGTTGGTGCACCCCTGCACGCTGACGATGCGGGTGGAGAGGGCGACGTTTTCGAGGCCCTTGTCCTTCCAGGGCTTCATCTTCGGGTTCAGGCACAGCGCGTCGTAGACGCTCGGCGGGAGCGGGAAGAACTCGACCCCGCCGTAGGAGCCCTCGGTGTTCTCGCGGAAGACGACCTGATCGATCATGACGTCCTCGACGCGGCCGTCGGGACCGGGGGGGTTGGCGATGGCGGTGCCGCGGTAGTTGAGGGGGTTGCCCTGATAGGTCTTGCAGGGGCGCATGTTGGTGTGGAGATTGAAGAGTTGGCGGAGGCGGACGATGGGCGAGAAGTAGACGAGTTTCTTGTCCTTGAGTTCCGGGGCGAGTTCTTCCCTGGCTTCGTCCTGGGGCTTGGAGGTGATCGCACCGAAGAGGCCGCAGGTGGTTTTCTTGAGGATGTCGATGGAGCGGTCGGGGAGGGCGTTGCCCTCCTTGCACCAGAACTCCCAGCCGATGTCGGTGTGGATGTACTCGGCGTCGAGCCTGAGGGCGTCGAGGACGAGGCGGGTGGCTTCCATGACGTCATTGCCGATGCCGTCGCCGGGCATCCATGCGATAGAGAACGTGGCCATGCGTTGAGGTTCCTTTGCCCGCCGGGGGCCTGGAGCGCGAAATGAAGTGAACAGACGGGCAAGAGTGTATCAGACGGGGGCGGATGCCGCCGCGCGGCTGGCGGGGGAGAGGGGGGGCGGTGAGCGGCGAGCGCCGCGTCCGTCGGGCTCGCGGCCGGGTGGCCGCCCGTAGCATTGACCGTGCGCGGCCAGACGGAACAGACGACGGTGATCCGGGCGGGTCGCGGGGGTCGGCGGGGCTCGCCGGCGGCGGTGCTGTCGCACGTGGCGGTGTGGCCCAGCGCGTACCTGCTGGGGGCGGTGGTGTGCGTGTCGCAGACGACGGGGATGGATCGGCAGGCGGGGGCACTGACGCGGCTGGGGGCGGCGGGCTTCACGGTGTCCGCGGCGGCGGCGGTGTACCTGCTGGACCGGGTGAAGGTGCGCGACGCGTGGCTGGACCCGGCGGACGAAGCGGCGCACGCGGGCCGGCAGGCGTTCATCGCGGGGAACAGCCGCGCGATCCGCGCGGCGGTGGTGGTGCTGGTGGGGATCGCCGCGTGGCTCGGGACGTGGATCGTGGCGGCGGGGTGGATCATCCCGCTGCTGGCGGTGACGGGGGTGCTGGTGTACGCCGGGCGGCCTCGGGCCGATCGGGCCCGGCCCAAGGACGTGCTGCTGCTCAAGAACATGTACGTGGGAGCGGGGATCGCGGGGTTCGCGGGGATGGTGAGCATCGCGGCGGCGCACCCGGGGGGCTCGATGGCGGGGATGCTCCAGACCGCGCGGGCGCACGCCGGCGCGGTGATGATCTCGTGCGTGCTGCTGGCCGCCCGGGTCGTTGCCGACGCGATCCTGTGCGACATCGACGATTCCGAAGCGGACCGGCGGCACCGGACGGCGACGCTGCCGAACCGGATCGGCCGGCGGCGGGCCTGGGACGTGGCGCTGTGCATGCGGCTGGCGATCGCCGGGGCGCTGGCGGCGAGCGTCGCGCTCCCGCTGTGGCCACGGGTGCTCTGGGCGGGAGTGACGGCGGGGACATCGATCACGCTGCGGGCCGCGGCGCCGGCCCGGCTTCGGGACCTGGTGGATGCGCGCCTGGCGATCGAGGCGGGGATCGTGACGGCGATCCTGACGATCATGCGCGGGTGACGGGGGCGGCGGCGCGCCGCTTACTCGCTATCGTCGTCCACCGTCTCGGCGATGCCGGCGACCTGAGCGTGGGCGGCGACCTCAGCGGGGCTGGTCACGCCCTTGAGGACCTTGATCTTGCCGTCCTCGACGAGCGTGCGCATGCCGTTGGCGATGGCGACGTGGCGGATCTTGGCGATGGGGGCCGAGTTGAAGGCCAGTTCGCGGATCTCGGAGTTCATGATCATCATTTCGAAGATCGCCTTGCGGCCGCGGTAGCCGGTGTTGTTGCAGTTCGAGCACCCGACCGGCTTCATGGCCTTTCCCTCGGCCTCTTCGCGCGAGCAGTTGATGAGGGAGAGGAACTTGGGATCCGGATCGGGATCGAGCGTCTTGCATTCCTTGCACAAGACGCGGATGAGTCGCTGCGCCATGATCGCCTGGATGGCGGACGCGACGAGGAAGGGCTTGACGCCCATGTCGATGAGGCGGGTGATGGACGAGGGGGCGTCGTTGGTGTGGAGCGTGGAGAAGACCAGGTGCCCGGTGAGGGCGGCCTGGATCGCGATCTCGGCGACTTCGCGGTCACGGATTTCGCCGACCAGGATGATGTTGGGCGCCTGGCGCAGCATGGTGCGGAGGATGACCGAGAAGTTCAGCCCGATCTTTTCGTGCACCTGGCACTGGTTGATCCCCTCGAAGTTGTATTCGATGGGATCCTCGGCGGTGATGATCTTCTTGTCGGGACGATTGAGCACGTCCAGCGCGGAGTAGAGCGTGGTGGTCTTGCCGGAGCCCGTGGGCCCGGTGACGAGGAAGATCCCGTTGGGACGGCGGATGATCTTGTTGAAGACGGCGAGGTTGTCCTCCTCGAACCCGAGGTTGACAAGGCCGATCTTCACCGAGTCGGGGCGGAGGATACGGAGCACGACCGACTCGCCGTGGTACGCCGGGCAGGCCGACACGCGAAAGTCCACGGTGGTCTGCTCGTGGGCGATCTTGATGCGTCCGTCCTGCGGGACGCGCTTCTCGGCGATGTTCATGCCGGACATGAGTTTGACGCGGCTGAGGACGGAGTTCTGCATGCGCTTGGGCAGGGCGTCGCGCTCCATGCAGACGCCGTCGATGCGATAGCGGAGCCGAACGCGGTCGCCGAAGGGTTCGATGTGGATATCCGATGCTCGCATCTTGACGGCTTCGTTGAGCATGCGCTGCACGAGCCGGACGATTGGGGCGTCTTCGGCGGTCACGTCGATCGACTTGTCCATCGATTTATCGACGGACTTGTCGATGGTGCGGTCGATGGACTCGGTGATGAGTGACTCGCCGGGCTTGACTTCGCGCGTGAGAGACGGGGCGCCGCTGGGCTTGCCGAGCTTGGTGTCGATGAAGTCCTTGATCTGGGAACGGGAGGCAAGACGCGGATCGACATCGACGTTGAGGCGGAAGCGGAGCATGTCCTGGAGTTCCAGGTCCATGGGGTCGTGGATGATGACCTGGAGTTTGCCGTTGGTGCGTGCCAGGGGGAGCACGAGGTGCTTCTTGATGAGGTCCTCGGACATCAGTTTCGGGTCGATCTGCTTGACGACGGAATCCGAAGCCAGGTCCATGTACTCCATGCCGAACTGGTTGGCCAGCGCCTTGGCGACCTGGTCTTCCTTGACGAACCCGGCCTCGACGAGGGCTTCGCCCAGGCGCTTGCCCGAGGCCTTGGCGGCCTTGGAAGCGGTCTCGACCTGCTCCTGCTTGACCATCCCCCAGCCGACGAGGATGTCACCGAGTTTTTTGCGGGATCGTGCCATCGAATGCTCGTGAAGTGAATCGCGCCGCGAAAAGTTGTAGCGGGACGGACCAGAACCAAAGCACCCCCAGCCGGGGCGGGATCAGGATGGTAGCGAGGAAAGCGAAACAAGACGAAATGAAGTGGGCAGGAAGTGGTCAACCCGGGTGCGCCGGGGGGACCCTGCGAGGGGTGACAGCCGGCAACATACCACATTCGCACGCGGATCCGTTTGGATCCAGTGCGGATTGCCGTGACGTCGTGTTGCTCCGCCGATAGCAGTTATTCGCGACGGAGGGGGATCCGGTTTCTGTGGCGCAGGACGGGGTGATCGATCCGCGCTCACGACGCCGAGGTCTGCCGGGCGGCGCGAACGAGAGATTGCTCGGTGCGCTGGGCGACGTGGACGAGTTCGGCGAGCGTTCGCCGATAGGCGTCGGCGTACCGGTCCACGAAGTTCTGGCCGGCCTCGATGATCTGGTCGATCTCGCGCCAGCCCGGGGAGGCGCCGACGAGGGAATCGCCGAGGTTGGTGGGGTACTCGTTCTGGTCGAGGGGGTCGGGGACGCCGCCGCCGATCCGGCGTGCCGCATCGAGGTTGTCGCGCATCTGGTCGCTCAAGGGGCGGACGACGGCGAGGGCCTTGTCGTAACTCTTCTTGTCCTTGACGCTCAGGCCGGCGACGCCGATGACACCGACCAGTTCGCGCACCTTCGAGACGGAAGGGAGCATCTCGCGGAAGGCACCCAGCGCGATGAGCAGGGCCTGAGCGCGAGCGCGGCGATCGGGCGCGTCGTCGATGACGGATGCGATCCCCTTCACGCCGAGTATCCCGAGGGCGGCCTTGAGCCGGGCGGCGGCGGCGTCGGAGAGTTCGTCAACGACGCCGGCGGCCTGGATGGATTCGTTGTTGCAGCGGTCGATCGCCTCGCTGACGCCGGCGCGCGTCGTCGGTTTGAGGTTCATCGACTTGAAGTTCACCGGCAGTCCGGCGTCCATGATGGCGCGGGCCAGTTCCCACTTGATGCGCTGCTCGCTGGAGGAACGGAACGCGGCGGCCTGCGGCTTGGCGGATGACGCCAGCGTCCCGATCTTCGCCTTGGCCTGCTTCAGGCGCTCGATCATGGGCTTGACGTTCTCTGAATCGCTGATCTTGAGGAACCCCGGGAAGAACGGTCTCCACGTGGGGGGCTCAAACCCGAGGTAGAGGGTCGCGGCGTCCTGCTTGGCCTCGCCGCGGCCGGTCATCTTGAGCAGCGGCATCGTGTCGATGAACGTCACGGACGCCAGGGAGGATCCGAGCATTCCCTTCCAGTAGCCGTAGGTGGCTTTGACGCTCGCCGCGGTGAAGTCGCCGAAGAGTTGCCGGGCCGACGACTCGTCGGTGTAGAGACCTGGATAGTTGAGGGCGGCGGCGGCGGCGACGCGCTGCTTCGTGGCGGGGTGGGTGGAGAAGAGGCCGGCGGATTCGGTCGCGAGGTGGCTGGTGATGGCGTCGCGCGTCTCCGGGGGGAGGCGCCTGGAGTAATCGGCCACGAGCGCCGGCACGTTGTTGGGCACCGAACGACTATTCTGGAACATCCGTCGGCATTCCTGCATCGCCATGGGGGCGCCTTCGGCGAGTTCCGCCAATCGCTGGAACGTCTCCGCGAACGCGTCGGAACCGGCCATCTGCGCCTCGTACTGATCGGCGTCGAACTCCATTCGGCGGAGCATGAAGGAACACAGCGCCATGCCGGTGTACGCGAGCAGGCGCATGAACAATCGGGAAGCCCAGAGGACCAGTTGCAGGCACAGGGCGATGAGGACGGCGCCCAGGTGTCGCACTTGGCGCAGTTGCAGCAGCCACACGTCGAGTTGATCGCGCCGGAACGCCGCGCCGGCGCACCAGTTGACGACGGTCCCGCCCAGGTACGTCATCCGCAGCCCGGCGCCCTGGGCGAAATGTCCGAACTCATGCGCCAGGATCCCGGCGAACTGGCGCTTGCTGAGCGCCGCGACGAGCGGCATGCCGATCGTGAGAACCAGGTCTCCGCGGCGGAACAGGCTGAGCAGGCCGGATCGAAAACTCGCCGAGGCGTTAATGTCGCAGTCGAGGTGGATCTCCCGCGGCACGGGCGCGCCGATCGCCGAGCACACTTTTTCGACGAACTCGTGCAACTCGGGCTCTTCGTATTTTTCGAGCACGATGGGCCGGCCCCTGCGCCGCATGGAGGCGATGATCGGCCGAAGGAGCACGACCGTGATGAGCAGCGCTGCGACCGCCGGCAGGACGTACACGGTCCAGATCAGCAGCGTGCTGCGCCCGCCGCGGACGGCGTGCGTGTCGGGGATGTCGTGGGCGAGGTGCCAGTACGCGGTGTACAGGACGACGCCGAGAAACGCCAGATAGACCAGCGGCATCACGATGATGGCCAGGATGATCATCACCAGGCCGAAGGAATAACCCGTCCCGGTCGGGATCGGCTTCCAGTTGGCGGCCAACTGATCGATCTGGGTCCGCGCGTCAGGAAGTTGGTTATCAGACATATCACCCCGCCGGTCAGGAAATCAGCATGCAGACGTGCGGGCATGGTACCACGGGGCGCGAAGAACGCAAGCCCGGCGAGCGTCTGGACCGGGCTTATCGCGCCGGGTTCCTGGTGGGCGGCGGGACGGGCTTCCCGTGCGGGTCCGGGCGGTCGGCATAGGAATCACGAAGGCGCTCCGACATGTCCCGGGTGATGAAATGCTCCATGCGGTGCGACGGGTCGTGCAGGTGATCGACCTCGATCCCCGCCTGGTCCGACAGGAAGGACTCCCAGAGGCGGTGCGATCGCACGATCTGCCGGCCGGCATCCAGCCCGGCGGGCAGCAGCACCGGTTCGCCGGCGGGCCCGCGTGCGAGATACCCGGCCCGCCGAAGCGCGCGGGTCGCCAGCACGGTCAGCGGGCCGGCGGGATACGAGGTTCGCGTGCCGGCAGACGGCGCCGACGTGGCCCCAGAAGCGGCCATGCCGGACGAGGCGAGTTCGGTCCGTCTGAACAGGGCCGCGAGAATGTCTTCCCGGCGGATGCGCAGCGCGAGCGCCGCCCGCGTGGCGAGTTTCGCGAGCACGCCGTGATGCGGCGCCAGCAGCAGGGCCAGCGCGAACTGAACCCCGGCGACGACGCTCATCATGCCGGCGGCGGTGGTGTTGAAGACCAGGGCGAGCCAGCACCCGATCGCCGCGCTGCTGGCCGCCAGGATCGCGGCGAGGAAGAAGAGCCGCGGGTACCGATCCGTCAGCAGGTGGGCCGTCGCGCCCGGGGCGATGAGCATCGCGACGACCAGGATTGATCCAACCGCCTCGAAGCAGGCGACGCTGGTCCAGGCGACCGCGGCCATGAGCACGTAGTGGACCGCTCCCGCGCTGAAGCCCATTGACACCGCGAACGCCGCATCGAAGGAAGTCAACTTGAGTTCTTTCCAGAAGACGAGGATGAGCGCGGTGTTGAGCAGGAGGACCACGGCGATGGAGCGGATGAACGGCGGGACGCCCACGCCCAGCACCGAGATCTTCTCCTGCAGGGGCACCATCTCGATCGCCCCGTACAGGACGCACGAGGGGTCCAGATCGATGTTGCGGGGGATGTACGCCATGAGCAGCACGCCCAGCGCGAAGAGGGTCGTGAACGAGACCCCAAGCGAGGCGTCCTGGTTCACCTTGGCGAAGCGAGAGAGCGTCGCGGAGAGCCCGGCGGCGAGCAAGCCGGCGATCGCCGCCCCCGCCAGCATCGGCATGACGTCGCGGGATCTGGTGATGAGGAACGCGGCGGCGAGGCCCGGGAGGACGGCGTGCGAGATCGCGTCCCCCAGCAGGGAAAGCCGGCGCAGCACGAGGAAGCACCCCAGCACGCCGCACGCCACCGAAGCCAGCACGGCCGTCAGCACCAGCCAGACGGTGTAGGAACTGAACGCGAGTCCCAGGGGCACGGTATGCAAGCAACTGGTCATCGGGCGTCCTCCGAGTCAAACGCGGTTGGGTGCGGCGAAGACGGCGCCGCGGGGAGATACGCCCCGAGTTCGGACTCGATCGCCCGGACAAGCGACGGGGGGAGCACGTGCTCGATCTCGTCGGCGCCGCGATGGACGTGGTCCGGCGCGACGCCCGCATGACGGATCAGGTAGTGTTCCCAGAGACGGTGCGCACGAACGAGGCGCGCGGCATGAGTGCGACCCGTGGCGGTCAGCGTGTACCAAGGCCCGGGCCGGGCTCCGGGGTGAACTTCGGCAACCAGCCCACGGCGGAGCGCGAGTCGAATCCCGTGGGACGACGCACGGTCTACTCGCGGCGCCATGACATCACCCGCGTGCCAGGGCGTGACGGGGTCGCCGCGCCGTTCGCCGAACTCGTACGCGGCCCTGAGGACGTGCTCGATCGCGAGTCGGCGGCGGAAGCCGGCGCGGCGCACGCTGGCGGCGAGCACGCCGCGGGTCGGTGCGCCGAGCATGGAGACGAGGAAGATCAGCCCGGCGGCCAGGACGATCATCGCGCCGGTGGGTAGACCGCCGGATCCGTTGGGCGCGGGCAGCACGGCGCTCATGGCGACGCCGGAGAGACCCGACGCCGCGCCGAACGCGCCGGAGAGCAGCACCATGCGGGTAAGCCGATCGGTCCAGAATCGGGCCGCGGCCGCGGGGATGATGAGCAGCGCCGCGGTCAGGACGACGCCCACGGCCGGGAGGCCGGCGATCACGCACGCGCATACCAGCGATAGCAGCGCGAAATCCAGGAAGCCGAGCGGTCGGCCGATCGACGCGGCGAACGCGCGATCGAAGCACAGCAGCCGGAACTCTTTGAAGAACACCGCGACGATCGCGAGGGTCGCCAGCGCCACCGCCGCGATCAAGACGACGTCGGCCTGCACCATCGACGCCGCTTTGCCGAAGATGAACGTATCGAGTCCGGCCTTGTTCCCCCCGGGCTGTCGCTGAACGATCCCCGACAGCGCGAGCCCAAGCCCGAAGAACGCGGAGAGCACGATGCCCAGCGCGGCGTCTTCCTTGATCCGCGTCCAGGCCTGGATCGCGGCGATGCACAGCACGCCCAGCAAACCAAAGACGAGCGCGCCCAGGAGAAACGCGGCGAAATGGCGCTCGCGGAACACCATGAACGCCGCGACGATGCCGGGCAAGGCCGCGTGCGCCAGGGCGTCGCCCACCAGCGCTCGCCGGCGGAGCACCGCGAAGCATCCGATCACGCCCGCCGCCAGCCCGAACAAACCCGCCCCGGCGAGCACCACGCGGGTGTTGTAATCCTGAAGCAGAATGAGACGGAGCAGGTCGGGCATGGTCGGGAGCGCCGATGATGGATGGTCAACACGCCGCGAACGTCAGGTGGAAGGCCGCGCCGCTTCCGACGCGGACTTCACGGCCTCGGCGGCGTCGACCAGCATCGTCAGCCGCCCGCCGTAGGTCTTGTGCAGGTTTTCCTTGGTGAACACCCGCGATGTGGGTCCAGCGGCGACGAGCCGCATGTTCAGCAGCACCGCGTGATCGAAGTACTCGGGCACGGTCTGCAGGTCGTGATGCACGGCGAGCACCGTCTTGCCCTTGGCGCGCATGGCGCGCAGCACCTCGACGATCTGCGCCTCGGTCGCGGCGTCCACCCCGGCGAACGGCTCGTCCATGAAGTAGATGTCCGCATCCTGCGTGAGGGCGCGGGCCAGGAACACTCGCTGCTGCTGCCCACCGGAGAGTTGCCCGATCTGCCGATCGGCGAACTCGCCCATGCCCACGCGATCAAGCGAGTCGGCCGCCCGGTCGCGGTCGTGGGCCGAGGGACGCCGGACCCACCCCAGGCGCCCGTAGCGCCCCATCAGCACCACGTCGCGCACGCTGACCGGGAACTCCCAATCGACGGATTCTCGCTGCGGTATGTACCCGATGCGGGACCGCACGCGCGCCAGCGGCTGATCGAAGACTCGCACCCACCCGCTGGCGAGCGGAACCAGCCCCAGGATCGCCTTGAGGAACGTCGACTTCCCGGCCCCGTTGGGCCCGACAATCCCCGTCAGCACGCCCGCGGGCAGCGACACGTCAACGTTCCACAGCACGGGCTTGCGGTGGTACGCGACGGTCATGTCGTGAACTTCAACCGCGACAGACATGTTCACTCCTTGTCACCCGCCGTGTGAGGATCGCCCGGCCGCGGGGTTGACTCCGCGCCGCGCGAAAGCGCGGACGCGATGAGGGACACGTTGTGCCGCACCATGCCGATATACGTGCCCTCGGGCGTGCCCGCGCGGCCCATGGCGTCGCTGAACAACTCGCCGCCGATCCGGATCGCGTGCCCGCGAGCCCGGCTCCCCTCGACGAGCGCCTGGATTGTCTTGGGAGGGACGCTGCTCTCGACGAAGACCGCCGGGATCTCCCTGGCGACGATGAAGTCCACGAGTTCATTGACGGTTCGCACGCCGGCTTCGCTGTCGGTGCTGACCCCCTGGATGGATCGCACCTCGATGTGGTACGCTCGGGAGAAGTAGCCGAAGGCGTCGTGGGCGGTGACGAGCACGCGGTGGGATTCCGGGATGGTCGCGATCTGGTCCCCGCACCATCGATGCAGGTCGTCGAGTTCGTTCAGATAGGCCTGGGCGCGCTGGCGGAACTCCTGGGCGTGCGCGGGCTGGAGTTCCGCGAGCCGATCGGCGATGGTGCGCACGGCCGTGCTCCAGATGGAAACATCGAACCAGATGTGCGGGTCGTGCTGTCCGGCGAACTCCGGGGGGGTGCGCAGCAGGGCGGGGTCGATCTGGTCGGAGACCGCGCGGACCGCCCTGGTGCGCGACAACTGCTCGAGCACGTCTCCCATGCGGCCCTCCAGGTGCAGGCCGTTGTAGAGCACCAGGTCCGCCTCGGACATGGTCCGGATATCGATCGGGGAGGGCTTGTAGAGGTGGGGATCGACGCCCTCACCCATCAGGGTGGTGAGGCGCACGCGGTCGCCGGCGATGACGCGGACGGCGTCGCCGATCATCCCCGTCGTGCAGACGACCGAGGGCGTGCCCCGGGCGCCGGGGTCGGCCGGCTTGCCGCAGGCCGACGTGAGCAGGGCCAGCGTCATCAGGCACGCGGCGCCCAGGGCGCGGGCCAGGTCCCGGGCCACGGCGCGGCGCGCCCGGCACGAGGGGCCCGCCGCGCGAGGATCTCTGCTTGCCTGCCGGGTCATGAGCCATCTCCGGGTGATCGAATGTATCATCGGCTACATTCTATAGGAACTTCTACGTGGTTTGTCAACCCGGGCGGGGGCGGTATGATCGCCGGAGCATGCCAGCATCACGGTCATCATCCGGGCCGGCCACTTCGCGGAGCGGGGTCGCGCGGGGGCGGGTCGCCGCCAGCACCTCCGCCGACATCCATCGACGGACGCGCCGCGCCCACGCCGGCGAGATCGCCGAGGACTACGTTGAAGTGATCGCCGACCTCATCGAATCCCACGGCGAGGCGCGGGTCGTGGACATCGCGCGCCGGCTCGGCGTCACGCACGTGACGGTGACCCGCACGGTGACGCGCCTGCAGCGCGACGGGCTCGTCACCAGCAAGCCGTACCGCTCCATCTTCCTGACCGATTCCGGGCGGAGGCTCGCGGAGCACGCACGCCACCGGCACGCGATCGTCGTCGCGTTCCTCATGGCGCTGGGGGTGAGCGAGTCCGTCGCGAACACCGACGCCGAGGGGATCGAGCACCACGTCAGCAGGGAGACGCTGGGCGCCCTGGAGCGATTCGCCGCCGCCAGGTCCAAACCGGGAAGGAGCCGCTGATGGCCCGTGGTCAGGAATACAGCGGGTACCAGCGCAAGGTGATCAACCGCTACTACCAGCACCTGGACACGATCACGGCGCAGCGGCTCGGCGAGATTGTGTCGGAACTGGCGCTGTGCTCGGATGCCAAGAAAGCCGACCGCCTGTGGGAGCGTGCCCGCGTCGCGCTTGAAAAGACGCCCATCAACAAGGTCGAGGTCCAGAAGATCCTCGCGAGCAAGGACCTGCCGGGCCTGGCGCGGCTGATCAGCAAGTCGGCCTAGAGTCGCGCGCGGGTGTCAACGCTTGGATTCGTCCACGTCCAGGTACTTGATCCAGTTGTAGAAATCCTCGGTGGGCTTGAAGTTCTTGAGCCACGGGTTCACGAGGTAGTACCTCGTTCGACCCATCGAGCCCAGGAACGGCACGTCTTCGCAGACCATGTCCCGCATCTGCTCGATGATCGCGGTGCGCTCCGGACCGGGCTTCATCACCAGGATCCGCTCGTACATCGCGTCGTATTCGGGCCGGTCGTAGTTGTAGTGGTTGGCGCCGGGGGCCTTGTTCTTGCTGTAGAAGAGCGCAAGGTTGTTTTCCGGGTCCGGATAATCCGTCCCCCAGGCGAACCCGAAGAAGGGCGCCTTCTTCTTGTTGATGGCGTCGATGAGTTCGGAGAAGTCCACGAGTTTGGGGTTGATGCGGACGTTGATCTTCGCCATCTGGCGGATGAGCATCTGCACCTGCTGCTCGCTGTTGGCGCCCTTGGACGAGTAATACTCGATCTCGGGCAGTCCCTCCCCGTTGGGGTACCCGGCCTCGGCGAGCAGTTTCTTGGCCCGCGCGATGTTGGGGCCGCGATACGAGACCGGACCGTCGCCGTTCTTCGGGTAGCCATCAAGCCCGACCGGGATGGGCCCGTCGAAGATGATGTTGATACCGTTGTAGAACGAGTCGTTGCGTTCATCCCAGTCGTACGCGAGCGAGAGCGCCTGTCGAAGTTTCTTGTGCTTCGGGTCGTACCCGCCCAGGAGTTTGTCCTCCATGTTGAACCCCTCGAAGATGAAATCGAGGAGCGGCACGGCGTGGGCGACGTACCCCTTGCGCGCCCAGTCCGCGTCGAGTTTGCGGGTGCGCTTGACGAACGCCTTGGGGAAATACTCGGGGGGCACCTGGGTGAAACCGATTTTCCCGTCGATGAAGTCCTGCCACATGGGCGGATCGGGGACGTAGAACGTGATCTCGACCTTGTCGACGATGGGGAGCGGCGTGCCCGCCGCCAGGTGCAGGCCCAGCGCTTCGTCGGCCTTGTTGTGCTCGGTCGGGTACTTCTCGGAGCGGTAGTTCGGGTTGCGGTACATGGTGAGGTACTGGCCGGGCTTCCAGTCGTCCTCGTTGCGGAGGATGAACGGGCCGGTGCCGACCGGGTGGGTGCCGAAGCGCACGCCGTAGCGTTCGACGGCTTCGCGCGGGACCACGCTGGTCTGGAACATCGTCAGGACCCAGGGGAAGCGGACGACGGGGCGCTTGAGGATGATCTGGAACTGGGTGTTGGAGATCTTCTTGAGCCCCTCGACCGGCGCGTCGTAGTCGAACCGCCCGCCGCCCGACACGGCCTTGCCCTGTGCGTCCTTGAACTCGTCGAACCCGACAATGGTGTCCTGAAGCAGCCAGTAGTTTTCGAGTTCGTATTCAGGATCGGCCAGGCGCTTCCACGAATAGAACACGTCATCGGCGGTGATGGCGCGGCCCTTGCCCCCGGGGAAGCAAGGGTCATCGTGAAACGTCGCGTCGGCGCGCAGCGTGAAGGACCACTCCTGGACCCCGCCGGGCAGGTCCTTGACGACGGGCATTTCCGCCAGCAGCAGCGGCTCGGTGACATCGGTGTAACTGGTGATCCGCTCGGGTCGATAGAGGTACTTCTGCTGCAGGAGGGTGTCGTAGAACTGACAGCAGGCCTGGTTGTCATAGACGGTTGAGCCCTTGGCGGGGTCGAGCGACTTGGGACCATCCGTGCGGATGGGCATGCGCAGGACCTTTTCCGCCCGAGGGGGCCCGAGCCGGGCATGGCCATCGGTGTCGGCCGCGACGGCGCCGCTCGACGCCAGCGCCAGCGCCGCCACGATCCCGCCGAACAACCCTTGCTTGAGAACATTCCGAATGGTCATCTGCACGCTCCTGAAAGAAGATCATGAGTGCGAGTTCGTTCCAGCGGCGCGGTTCGCTGCGCGCCCAGGGGGAATCGGATACTAAGCATTCCCGCCCGGCCAGAGAGACCCCGACCACGCACTCGCCCCTGACATGAAACTCACCCTCGGGGTGATTTTTTGCCCGGCTCGGCGTCGATCGTCTCTTTCTTCACCACAAACAGGTAGTTGAATCCGCGGAGAAAGAAGTTCTGCTCTTCGGCGGCCTTGTGCCAGTTGCCGCGCGCGAGTTTCTGGTTGTGGCGAACGACGGCGATGATGTCAACGGGGATGAAGAACTCCCGCAGAATCGAGAACAGTTCAAAGCCGATGGGCATGAAGACGCCGCCCTTGGTCGCGTGGGCGCGACGACGGCTGCCGCGCGCAGGCGGTGAGATGGCATCGTCGCCGGCGCGCTTGCGCCAGGAGTCCGAGACATACAGCGCGGCGTAGCGGCGCGGGCGCAGGACCCGGTGCATCTCGGAGATGACCCGCGTCATCGCGTCGTAGTAGCCTTCGGGGCTTCCGCCGGCGCGCGGCGGAGCGTGGGTCGCGTCGCCGGCATCGAGTTTTCCGATGCAGCGCGGGTCGTCGGAATAGTTGACGTGGGTCGAGTAGGGCGGGTCAAGAAAGACGAAGTCCGCTGCGTCGTTCTCGAGGGGGAGCGAGCGGGCGTCGGCGCGGAAGATGTCGTCGCGGGTCGGCGCCAGGTCGTAGCCGAGGGCGCGCCGGCCCATCGAGCGTGCAACGTCCAGGGTGGTGCCGCTGCCGCACATGGGATCAACAACGAGGTCATTCTCGCGGGTGTAGCGAGTGAGGAGTTGCCAGATGACCCAACTCGGGGTCGCGCCGACGTAGGATTTATCGCCCTGCATCGTCGAGCCGTCGGCGGCGTCGAAGTGCTGGCTGGGGTACTCCCAGAGCGTCGTGGTGAAGACCTTGAGGGCTGGCCGCGGCGCGGACCGGCCGCGGGACGGGCGCTTGAAATGCTGCGAAGGGTCGCTCGGCCTTGACATGCGTGATTGTTGCGGAGGTGGAGCGTCGGCACGAGACAGGGGGACGCTGGAATCTCGACCGCCGGGCAGACCAAGAGGGCGGCCGCCGGGCCGGGACACAGGGGATCAGTGCTTTCGGCGTGCGACCAAGACGCGGGGCAATCCGTCGCAGTCTTTCTCGATCCGCGGATGTTCCAGCCCGGGCTGTGAGCCGGCCAGGTCCAGGACCGCGGGCGCGGTGGCGCTGGCGATTTCGACAAGCAGCAGGCCAGCGGGGCGCAGGCGTTCGGCGGCGCGCTCGACGATCGGACGCACGAAGTCAAGCCCCGTCGAGCCGCCGCGGAGCGCGGCGTGCGGCTCGTGGTCCTTGACATTGGGCGCGACGGCGTCCCATTCGGCGTCCGGGATATACGGCGGGTTGGCGACGAGATAGTGCAGGTCTCGGCCCGCGGGGTGGTCGATCAGCGGTTCGAGCAGGTTCCCCCGTAGCAGTTCGAGGCGCTCGGCGACGGCGTGCCGCGATGCGTTTCTCGCGGCCACTTCGAGCGCGTCGGGAGACACGTCGGTGGCGAGCCCGCGGGCTTCGGGGAGGTTCTTGAGCAGCGCCACGGCGATGCAGCCGGAGCCGGTGCAGCTATCGGCGAAGCAGACGCCCTCGCCGGACTTGCCGCCGAAGCCGGGCTCGGCGCGGGTGTGCTGAAGGACCTGCTCGACGATGGTCTCGGTGGATGGTCGGGGGATGAGGACGCGGGCATCGACGTGCAGGGGGAGGCCGAAGAACCACGCCTCGCCGACGAGGTACTGCACGGGCTCGTGCCGGAGGGCGCGGGCGACGAGGTCCCGGAGGGTGCTGCGCTCCAGGGGCGTGGCGGCGCGGTCGGCATCCATGTAGAGTTTCAGACGATCGCACCCGAGCACGTGGGCCATGAGGAGTTCGGCGAAGAGGCGCGGCGAATCGAGTTGGCTGCGGGTGAACGCATCGTTCATCCAGGCCAGCAGTCTTCGCGTGGTCCACGTGTCGTCGGCGCGCTGAGTCACGCGGAGAGTGTAACGCCGAAGCGGCGAGGGAGAAGCATGCGTACCGTTGAGCGTTCCCTTGAAGGAGTCGTCCATGTCCCTGCGTCCGCACCTTACACCCATCACCGTCGGCGAGAGCGCGCCGGATTTCGTGCTCAAGGACCAGAACCGGGCCGAGTGGAAACTCAGCGACGCCGTGAAGAAGGGCGATGTCGTGCTCTGCTTCTTCCCGCTGGCGTTCACGGGCGTGTGTTCGACGGAGATGAAGTGCGTGACGGAGGAGATGAGCAAGTGGGAGCGCAAGGGGGCGTCGGTCGTGGGGGTATCGTGCGACAGTTTCGCGACGCTCAAGGCATGGGCGGATTCGATGGGGCTCAAGCAGACCCTGCTTTCGGACGTGCACCGCGACGTTTGCAAGGCGTTCGGGCTGTACTGGCCCGACTTGAACTGCTCGACCCGCGGGACGGTGGTCATCGGGCGGGATGCGTCCGGCACCGGCAAGGTGAAGTGGATCCAGAGCCGCGAGCCGGGCAACGCGATGAACTTCGACGAAGTGCTGGCGCACGTGGGATGAAGCCCGGTCCATGGGGCTGAACGTGCGCCCGCGTGTACGGGTATGAGTGTGCTCGCCAGAGTTACATGGCGGTGACGCGCACGAGCCGATCTCACCGGTATGTTTTCGACGACGCACGACGCGGGTGACGCTGTGGCACCGCCGCGTGCCGGAGGCGCCGCCAGCCCGTCGGCCATACGGAATCAGGGTCCAGGAGAATTTCCGATGCGAAGCAACCGAAAGGCGTTCCATGTCCGCAGTTCGACGCTGTCACTTGCCGCCGCCGCGGGGTTGGGGGTTCTGCCGCTCGGCGGGGTAGGCGTCGGCAGCAATCGGGCGCCAACGGCGGCGTCGCGGACATCGCAGCCGGACTTTCACTGCGGGAACGTGGTCGTGCCGTACCAGCGGTGTTACGTCATTCGGGACAACACGCCGCGGGTGTCGCTGGAGGCGGTGGAAGCGAAGATCGATATCGTCGAGCAGGTGGCGACGACCACGCTGACGATCACGCTCGGGAACGACACGCAGCAGAACCTTGAGGCGGAGATGGTGCTGCCGGTTCCGGACGGTTCGGCGGTGCGCTCGTTCATACTGGGGGCGGCGCCGCACATGCAGATCCAGGAGCCGACGGCCCGGCTGCTGCCGCGCGACGAGGCACGCCGGATCTATGAAGAGATCGTTCGGCGCGCCAAGGACCCCGGGCTGCTGGAGTTCGCCGGGTACAACATGGTGCGGTCCAGCGTGTTCCCCGTCGGTCCCGGCGGCACAACGGTCACGCTGACCTACGAGCACGTGGTTTCGCGAGACGGCGCACGGGTGGACTACCTGCTCCCGCGGTCGCAGTCGCTCGAGAACACCGGCGTGAAGTGGAACATCAGCGCGACGATCAAGTCGAAGTCTCCGATTTCAACCGTCTACTCACCGAGCCACGAGATCACGACGCAGCGCGTGGGCGACGGCGAACTAAAGGTCGCGCTGATGCACCCGGACAACACACAGCCCGGGTCGTTCCGGTTGTCGTACCTGGCGGATAATCGATCGATCTCGGCGTCGCTGCTGGCGTACCCGGATCCGGAAGTGGGCGGGGGATACTTCCTGCTGCTGGCGGGGCTGCCGCAGGAGCGGGAGCGGCGGCAGCACGAGGCGCCGAAGCGCGAGGTGATGATCGTGCTGGATCGATCAGGGAGCATGAAGGGGGAGAAGATCGAGCAGGCGCGGAACGCGGCCCTGGCGATCGTTGACGGGCTGAACCCGGGCGAGTCGTTCAACATCATCGACTATTCGGATTCGATCGCGATGTTCTCGGAGAAGTCGGTCGTGAAGGACGCCAAGACGCTGGCCGATGCCCGGTCGTACATCGCGGGCCTGGAATCCAACGGCGGGACGAACATCCACGATGCGCTGCTGACCGCGGTTCGTCCGAAGCCGGCCGACGGCGCGCTGCCGATGGTGCTCTTCCTGACTGACGGGCTCCCGACCGTGGGGAACACGTCCGAGATCGACATCCGCAACGACACGTCGCGCGCGAACGCGTACAAGCGGCGGATCTTCACGTTCGGAGTCGGATATGACGTGAACGCCCCGCTGCTGGACAAGATCGCGGAGACGACGCGGGGATCGAGCATCAATGTGCTGCCCGGCGAGAATGTGGAGAGCGCGGTCTCGGCGGTGTTCCGCAGACTCGAGGGACCCATTCTTTCCGAGCCGGCGCTGGCGAGCATCGACCGAGACGGGAACACGCTGCCGCGGGCGACTCGCGAGTTGATGCCGGCGGCGCTCCCGGACCTGTTCGAGGGGGACCAGGTGGTGCTGCTTGGGCAATACAAGGATGCGGACGAACTGCGATTCCGACTGAAGGGGATGGACGCCGGCCAGGAACGCTCGTACGAGTTTCACTTCAAACTGGACGGCGCGACGACGCGGAACGCGTTCGTGCCGCGGCTGTGGGCGACCCGCAAGATCGCGATGCTGGTGGACGAGATTCGGCAGCGCGGGGCCGAGGCGCCCAGCGCCTCGACGGCCGACCCGAACACGACCGACCCTCGGACTCGCGAACTGGTCGAGGAGATCGTGCGTCTGTCAACGAAGTTCGGGGTGCTGACCGAGTACACGTCGTTCCTGGCGACGCAGCCGGGCGAGAACCACCCCCCGACCCGGTATTCGCTCGGCGAGGCCACGAAGGAAGCGTGCGACAACTTGCAGAGCCGGGCGGTCGGGATGCGAACGGGCAACGCCGGGGTCGCGCAGTCGATGAACGTAAAGGCGCAGGCGGCGCAGGCGTGCTCGAACATCGGCAACGCGTGGTACGACGACAACATGAACCGGGTGTCGATCACCACGGTGCAGCAGGTGGACGACCAGACGCTGTTCCGGCGCGGCGCCAAGTGGGTGGACGCGCGGATCATGGTGAAGGACGAAGAGGCCAAGCCCGACCGCGTGGTGGAGTTCGGCACGCCCGAGTATTTCGACATCGCTCGGGCGCTGGCTGATGAAGGCCGGGCCGGGATCATCTCTCTCCGCGGCGACGTGTACCTGATGCTCAAGGGGGAGCGGATCCTCGTGAAGGGACCGGTGATGGAGGCAAGCGAGCCGCCAGCGACGCCGCAGGAATCCCAGCAGTCTCAGCAGAAATGACCAGTTTCTGAATCACCTCCTCTCGGCGTGGGCACGCCGGTGCGCCGCCGACTCGAAAGAGTCCGCGTTCGCATTCGTGGTGGGGACGGACCGATGGGTCCGTCCCCGTCTTGCATCGCTCAGCCAGCCCCATCACCCGCCCATCGATCCTTTTCCCTACCCCTTCTTCACTCAGCATCAGAAACTGAATCGACGTTGCGTTTCAGCCGGAGACAGCCATGTATGAACCCTCGCCATCGGCCGATATGTCGAGCACGCGTGATCGCTGGTCGGCGCCAACAATTGGGTCCAGGGGTCAACCGCTGGCGCAGCGCCGTCCATACCTTTCGACGCAGGTGACCACTCCCGGGATCTCGTCCATGGCGAACTCGACGATTCTTGTGATAGAGGACGATCCGGCCATCCGGCGCGGGATCGTCGATGCGCTGACGGTCTCTGGATACGCGCCGATCGAAGCGGCGGACGGCCAGGCGGGGTTGGACGCGGCGTCGCGCCCCGGGATTGACCTGATCCTCCTGGACGTGCTGCTGCCGAAGATGGACGGGTTCCGGGTGCTCGAGTCGCTGCGGATTCGCTGCTCGGCGGTGCCGGTGATCATGCTCACCGCGCGGGGGACCGAAGAGGACCGGGTGCGCGGGCTCCGGGGGGGCGCGGACGATTACGTCGTCAAGCCGTTCAGCGCGCTGGAACTGCTCGCGCGGGTGGAGGCGGTGCTTCGTCGAGCCGCCGAGCGACCGAGCAGCACCGAGCCCCTGGTGATCGCCGATCGAACCATTGACTTTGCCCGGCGCGAGGTGCGGTTCAAGGACGGGCGGCGCGTCGTGTTATCGGAGCGGGAGGCGGACATCCTGAAGTACCTGGCGGCGAACCGGGGTCGCGCGGTCACGCGCGAGGAACTGCTCAAACGGGTGTGGGGGATCGATCCGAGGGGTGTGCAGACACGTACGGTGGATATGCACGTCGCCCGGCTTCGCGAAACGCTCGGCGATGATCCGAACGAGCCTCAGGTCATCGTGACCGTCCGGTCCAAGGGGTACATGCTCGCGTAGCGACTCCGGGAACCCGGAGGGAACCTGTCATGAAGCAACGAAAGCGGGCGTTTGGGCTGTTTGCCGTGTGTGTCGCCGCGGTGTTCGGGGCGATGACGTGGCTCACGTCCCAACTGCTGCGGTATGAACAGAAAGAGCACAACCTTCGGTATGTCGAGAACCTGGGCAATCAGAGGCGGGTCGCGCTGTGGCGCATGGAATCATCGCTGGGCATCCTGCTGACGCAGGAAGCGGCCCGACCGTACTTTCACTACTTCACGTTTTATGAGCCGGACCAGGCCTACATCCAACTCCTGACGCAGGCGTGCGCGGGGGACGTGAGCGTCCCGTCGCCGCTGCTGACGGGCGAGCCAGACTTCTGCCGGCTCCACTTTCAACTCAAGGCGGGGGTGCTCTCGACACCGCGTGCCCCGGCGGACACCGCGCAGCGCGGCGAGGCGATGCGGCGCTCGATCATCTCCCCGAGCGACTACGACGCCGCGCAAACCGACCTGCATCGGCTCGAACTGCTGCTCCCGGTGAACCAACTGCCGGCGATGGCGCTGCGCGCGGCGCGGGCGCACGGGCTGAGCGACGACGGCGGGGCGCCGGATCCCCGTTCGCTCGCGGGGGCGCCGCTCTCACGCATCCCGGTGCAGACCGTTGACCTGGGCGCGAAGCAGCCGCGCACGTCGGAGTGGTACGCGCGCCAGCAGACGGCCAATACGGCGCTGCGCTCGGCACAGACTTCCAACATGGCGCAGACGGATTCGACGAACACCGGGGACATCGCCCAGGGGATGCTCGCGCCGTACTGGGTCGCCACCGCCAACAAGGACCCGGAACTCTTCCTGCTCCGCACGGTGCGGATCCGCGGCGAAGAGATCACCCAGGGCGTGTGGATGGACTGGCCTCGCCTCCGCGCGACGCTGCTGGCGAGCGTGGATGACCTGCTCCCATCCGCCGAACTCAAGCCGGACCTGACCCCGTCGCCGAATCCCGAGCGCACGCTGGCCGGCATCCGGGCGACGCTCCAGACACCCGACGTGCCGCCCACGCCGCTGCGGGGGATCACGCCACTGCGCAAATCGCTGCTGATCGCATGGAGCGCGGTGCTCGTGGCGCTGCTGGCGATCGGGATCGTGCTTCACGCCAGCATGGAACTGGGGGAGCGTCGCGGGAGGTTCGTCTCCGCGGTCACGCATGAACTGCGCACGCCGCTCACGACGTTCTGCCTGTACTCCGAGATGCTGGCCGACGGGATGGTGCGCGACGAGCAAGCCCGGAGCGAGTATCTCGGAACGCTCAAGCGTGAGTCGAAACGGCTGGCGAAGATCGTCGAGAACGTGCTGTGCTACGCGCGGCTGTCGGAGGTTCGCGCCACCAGCCGGGCCGAGGTGCTCGATGCGGGAGAACTGCTGTGCCGGATCATGCCCACGCTGGAACGCCGCGCCGTCGAATCGGGGATGGACCTGACGACGAAGATCGATCCAGCGCACGGAGTCCGGCTCAACGCTGATCCGCAGACCATCGAGCGGATCCTGGCGAACCTGGTTGAGAACGCGTGCCGCTATGCCGCCGACCATACGTTCCCCGACGGGACGTCCGATCCGCGGATTCACATCGAGGCGGCGGCGCACCCCGGCGAACTGCGCATCGTGGTGGCCGACCACGGGCCGGGCGTCCCGCGCCACCTTCGCGGACGGCTCTTCAAGGCGTTCAACCGGGCGGGACGCGAGACGAACAATGCCGCGCCCGGCCTCGGGCTGGGGCTGTCGCTGTCGCGCGGGCTGGCGCGTTCGCTCGGCGGGGATCTGGTTCTGCTGGATGATTATGCCGCGGCGCCGGGAGCGGCGTTCGAGTTGCGGATCCCCGCCGAGGTTCGAGTTGGCCGTCCCGAGCCCGTCGCCGCGACGGCGTAAGCGCAGACAGGATGTTCAGAGTTCTTCCACGAAGAATCCCGAGATACCGAATGTAGTTCGAACATGACTGGCTAAAAATGTGGCCAATTGTGGTCGGAACCCTCTCGGTTGTGTCGCTGCGGGTTATTCCGGCAGTAGAATTTACGTATGGGGATTGTTGCCCCCTTGACGATTGCCCCCGGGGGGTTCATGCGGTAATCTAGTCAAAGAGAAAACAGTGTCCGCACGCGCGAGCCAACCCGACGGCGATTCCGACCCCGATCATGAGCGGCACACCCGCCAGACGCGGCGAGGGTTCACGCTGGTCGAACTCATGATCTCGCTGGCGATCGTCGCGGTGCTGATCGCGATCCTGCTGCCGGCGGTTCGCGGCACGCTTCAATCGTCGCGGAGTTTTAAGTGCCAGATGGCGCAGCGCAGCGTGGCGTTCAGTTTCTCGATTTTCGCGGATGAATCGCTCGGCGCCGATCGCGGACGGTTTCAGACCGGCACACAGTCGTTCTCCCTGATCAGTTTCATCGATTCGCAGTATCAGATCGGGGATTTCTGGGGGTATCCAGGATCGACGCAGGTCGAGATGCCCGACGCGAGCGGAAGCGATCCGCTTCGTTGCCCGAACGTCGTCGGCCCGGTCCGGCTGGTGTCGGGCCGGAACTGCCATCGCGGCGGGGTCATCCCGCCGGAGCACGTGTCCTTTGGTTTCAACATGCGGCTGCACGCCAGCGAGCAGAACATCGAGGGCCAGGGGTGGAGCGCCGTCCCGGTGCGTCTGTCCAGCGGGATCCTGACGCAGACCTTCACGCCGCTGCTCTGGGACGTGGACGGAGAAGCGGCGTCGGCGAACGCGGTGTCGCCGATGCTCTCGGCCCCGACGCTGAACAGCCCGGAGGTGTTTGCCGGCGATCGATACTGGTTCCCGGGGATGCGCCACGGCGGGAAGGCAAACTTCGCGTTCATCGACGGTCACGTCAAGGAATCCTCCGCCCCGCTCGCGCAGCGTGAATGGCAATGGCGTTATGTACCGACCGAAGGGCCGTTGCCCTAAAGGCGACGAGCAGCGTTGGCCACCCAATGTCGCTTCAGCGAAAGTTCGTCATTCTGCTCGGCCTATTGGGACTGACCGTCATGGGCAGTCTGGCCGCCACCATCTGGACGTTCGCGATCCAGCGGCGAGCCCTATCCGGCCCGTTCGAGGACGCGCCGGGCTTTCTCGACGACATCGCGACGGCGAAGCAGCACCTGACTCGCGCCGACGCCGCCCTCCGCGCCGACGAGGCTCCGGATGTGTTCCTGGGGCTGGTATCCGACGAATCCCGCGAGCAGTGGCAGGCCTCGGGCACGGACTCGGCCCGTCGCCGCGCGGTCGCAAAGCACGAGTTTGAAACGAGCATGCTCGGCGTCAACCAGGCCATCGGACGCATGTCCGACAGCGACCTGTACCTCTCCTCCGGGCCCGAAAGCGCGATCCAGGCGATCGCGACGCCGGCTCAGCGGGCGATCGAGGCGGCGCGCGGGTGGTTCGAGCAGTCGGACCCCGTCCGCCGCACCGACGCACAGGCGCAGATCGACCGCGCCCGCGACGTATCCGAGCAGGTTCGCATCCGAATCCTCGACGACCTGGGTCGCGGCATCGGCCTGAGCAACGACATCGTGAGCAACCTCGTCACGGTGCTGATATCGGCGGCGGTCGCGTCGCTGCTGCTGGGCGTGCAGGCTCTGGTGCTTCTGCGGCGCTGGGTCCAGCAACCCGTCCAGCACCTGCGCGAGGCGGCCGCGCGCATCGCCAAGGGCGATTTCGATCACCAGATCCCCGTGCACGGGCAGGACGAGATCGCCCAACTCAGCAGCGAAGTCAACCACATGGCGTCCACCATCAAGACCATGATGGATGAGCGCGTGGAGCGGGAGCGGCTGGCGGCACTGGGGGAAATGGTCCGCCGGCTCGCTCACAGCCTGCGCAACCCGTTGTCGGGCATTCGCGGCCTGGCCGAACTCACCCGCGAGGAGTTGCCGGCCGACTCCGAACTGCGAGAGCACCAGGGTCGAATCCTCAAGGCGGTCGATCGATTTGAGAAGTGGCTCTCGGACCTGCTGAGTACAACCCGCCCGCTCCAGATGGACTTCTCGGCGGTGGATGCCCGCGCCTTCATCTCGAACGTCATCGACGCCCACCGGGCGCTGGCACAAACGACCGGGGTCGTGATCGAGGTCCAGACGGCCGACTCGCCGAACCGGGCATGGTGCGATGCGGCTCACCTCGAGCACGCCGTGGTCAGCGTGGTGACGAATGCCATTCAGGCATCACCGGTTGGGGGGCGAGTCACGCTGGTTTCTCGCGTCGCGGGGGAAGAATGGGAGATCGCTGTCGCCGACGAGGGCCCCGGGATACCACCCGAACTGCGCGAGAAGGCCTTTTCACCCTACTTCACGACAAAGAAGAATGGCACTGGCATAGGACTTGCAGTAGCATTGCAAGTTGTTCGCGCACACGGCGGCACAATGGAAATCAGCAGCAATAGCGACCCAAACAGGAAGCAACCCGGATGTCGTGTGCTGATCCGACTGCCGCTGCGAGCGGGCGGCACGCCAAAGGATCTCGACTCGAGCAGAACGCCCAACCAAGGAGCAATCACCTCGCGTGCCCAAGACACTGATCATCGAGGACAACGAGGACCTGCGGTTCTCCATCAAGCGAATCCTGGCCAAGTCAGGACAGTCCGTATTTGAAGCTGGCAACCTGAGCCAGGCCAGAGCGCTCGCGTCGGAGCACGAGTTTGACCTTGTGCTCTCGGATATCGCGTTGGGCGCGGAGAACGGGATCGAGTTCGTCCGCGAACTAAGACGCGACGGGTACGACGGGGTGATGGTGCTCATGACCGGGAACGCGACCATCGAAACGGCGGTGGAGGCGCTGCGAGAAGGGGCCGACGACTACCTGATCAAGCCACTTCGGCTCAACGACCTGGCGTTCCTTTCCCAGCGCTGGCTCGAGCACCGACGCCTGGCGCGGCGCGTGCGCCTGTACGAACGGCTGGAACAATCCCGCGAACTCAAGGATGAAGTCGTCGGCGAGAGCGCGGCGTGGAAAGCCGCGCTCCTGCTCGCCACCAGACTTGCCGCCATTCCCATCGAGCCGGAGCGATCGACCAGGGGGCTCAACGGCGCGGCCTCGGGGCTGGGAAGTTTCGGGCAGAACTCGCTGCCGTGCATCCTGCTGCTGGGGGAAACGGGCGTGGGCAAGGGCGTGCTGGCCCGCTACATCCACGTGCAGGCGTCTCGCCGCCGCGACGACCCGAACCGACCCGCGGGAGAGATCGCCAACGCTCGCGACCTTCCTCCATTTGTCCACGTCAACTCGTCAGCGCTGCCCGCGTCGCTGATCGAGGCGGAACTCTTCGGTCACGAGAAGGGCGCGTTCACGGACGCGGGCGAATCGCGCGCCGGCTTGTTCGAGATGGCCGACGGGGGCACGATCTTCCTGGACGAGATCAGCGAGATGCCGCTGGAACTGCAGGCCAAGTTGCTGCTCGTGGTCGAGCAGGGGGTGTTCCGGCGCGTAGGCGGGAGCAAGGAACGCACCGTGCGGGCGCGGGTCATCGCCGCGTCGAACCAGGACCTGGACCAGCGCGCCCGGGCCGGGGCGTTCCGCCCGGACCTGCTCTACCGGCTCAACGCGTTCACGATCCGCATCCCGCCGCTGCGCGACCGCGGGGGCGATAGCGTGATCATCGCCCGCGCGATGCTGTCGCGGTTCGGGCAACGCTACGGCCGGGGGAAACTCCAACTGAGCGAAGAAAGCGAGCGGGCGATCCGGGCGCATGCGTGGCCGGGAAACGTGCGTGAACTTGCCAACGCCGTCCAGCGCGCGGCGATGCTGAGCGAATCGTCCGAAGTCACGTCGGCGGACCTGGGCCTGGCCGGCGCCACGTCGCACGGCGTGCCCGCCGGTTTGAGGCTCGATCCCGCCGCTCCGCTTGCGGGAAGCGGCCAGATCGTCTTTGACTTCGAGAACGGGGTCCACACGGCTGATGAAGTGGAAAAACTGCTGATCCAGCAGGCGCTGGAGCATACGCGGGGCAACGTGTCGCGTGCCGCCAAGCTCATCGGGCTCCAGCGAAGCAGCCTTCGCTACCGGATCGAACGGTATCAACTCGATGGTTACATCGCGGAGGTCTCCAAGTCATGAAGATCCCAGCCGCCCACGCCCGCTACGTGATCGCCCTCGCGGGCCCGATGCTGGCCGCTTCGAGCCTGATGGCGCAATCGACCCGGGTGTGGACCGATCCGGCCAACGACGCGGTGGTCCGCCGCACCGACTACGGCGTGTCGGGCACGCTGATCCCCGGCGCGACCCTCCCGGACCTCACGTCTGTCACGATCGGGGGGTGGTCCGCGACGTCGCCCACGACCGACCCATACGTCGGCTCGTTCGTCGCCGCGGCCGGGGCGCACCTGCTCCGGCTCGACGCGGTGTTCAAGGGGCTCGTGTGCCCGCCGGGGCCGGTATCGCCGATCTCGGGCTTTCACGTTCCCACGCTGTTCGGCGCGAGCCCGCTGTATACCTACATCGAGTTGGATGTGGACGGACCGGAGACGGGCGGAGAATCCACGCTCAGCGATACGTACGTCGCGCAGGCAGGGCGCTTTGGCGCGCGCCCGCAACTGCTCGCCGCGCGCGCGATCACCAGCGCCACCGACTTCGAGGCCGACTGTCTCACGCCGCCGTTCTTTCGGCGCACCGGCGCCGAGTTCGCGCTGAATCTATGCGGGTGCTTCACACCGGCGCTCATTTCTCAGGACGGGAACATGAACGGCACGATGGAGGCCGGGGAGACGTTCGTGGTCGAAGGGTCGTTCTTCGTCCGCACGAGCGGGTACCAGGACGCCAGTTTCGCGTTCGGCGGGTTCTTTCCGGGCTCGTACGACCCGCCGGTTCGGATCCGATTCAAGCACTCGATCGGCACGGATTCGACGACGGTTTCGCTCGTGTTCCCGCTGACGATGCACGGGTACGCGCTGCTGAACGGACTCCCCGAGGATCCGCCGGCCAACTTCGACGTCGCCGACGCCGTCAGCGTCTACGAAGCGCTCGCCGACGTCATCGCGTTCTGCAACTCGCAGGCGTTGCCGGCGTGCACGGACCCCCTGGCGATCGCCTGGGCCGGACGCAACGCCAACAACTACCTGAACGTGACCACCTGGCGAGCGACCGCGCTGGCCGGAACGACCTACGACGCGCCCCCGCAATCCGGCCTGTATGCCTGGACCGACATCGGCTTTGACGCGATCTTCAAGGACGTCAACGGCGACGGCGTCGTCACCGGCGCCGACCGCGCCGCGGTGCAGGCCTACATCAACCAGTACGACGGCGACTTCTTCGAAGACGACGACCAGACCGTCAACGGTTCCGTCCGCATCCGTTCCTTCGGGTACTACTACAGCACCTTCGATCTGGACTACAACGGCTTCGTCGACGCGAGCGATCTCTTGATGTTCCCGAACACGTGCCGCGTCAACTGGGACGGCGTCGGCGGCGTCAATACCAACGACTTCTTCGCCTTCCTCAATGATTTCTTTGACCAGCAGGCTGACTTCAACGGGGACGGCATGACCAACACCGCCGACTTCTTCGCCTTCATGAGCGAGTTCTTCCTCGGCTGTCCCTGAGTGGACAACGGCCCGCGCCGACGCTATTCGAACTCAACGCGATTGCGCAGCGTCCCGATCTTCTCGATGTCTATCTCGACGGTATCGCCGGGCTTCAGGAATACCTGCGGCGATCGCGCCATGCCCACGCCCGGCGGCGTGCCCGTGAGCACCAGCGTGCCCGGCACGAGCGTCGTGCCGCGAGACAACTCGCTCACGATCGTCGCGATGGGGAAGATCATGTCCGCGGTCGAGGAGTCCTGCATCACCTGCCCGTTGACGCGCGTCGTCAGGCGCAGGGCCTGTGGATCCGGTATCTCCTGGGCGGGAACCAGCGCGGGCCCGACGGGGCAGAAGGTGTCGAACGATTTGCCGCGATAGAACTGCCCGCCCGAGCCCTGCTTCTGCCACCACCGCGCCGACACGTCGTTGGCGCACGCGTACCCCAGCACGTACGACAGCGCTCGCTCGGGCGGAACATCCCGCGCCGGCGCGCCGATGACGAACGCGAGTTCGCCCTCGAAGTCCACCTGCGGCTTGTCCTGGCACACCTTCGGAACCCGGATCGCTTCGCCCGTCAGGATCGCCGAGATGATGTTCTTCGAGAAGATCACGGGACGCTCGGGCAGCGCCGAGCCCTGCTCCTTCGCGTGCTCGGCATAGTTGAGCCCAATGCCCAGGATCTGCCGAATCGGGAGCGGACCGGCAGGGGTGAGGATGAGAACGTCAGCACCGGAGCGGGTGATCTGCATGCCGCATTATTGCTCGGGATCCGAACGCGAATCAGGCCCGCGGCTCCTCGGCCTCTTCATCCCACGACTCCTCATCCGAGTCGAGGCCCTCGAACGCTTCGTCAACGTCGGCCGCTGCGCCGGTGCGCTCCAGCACGTTGTCCTCGGTGAGCTCGGCGATCAGCGCCTCATCATCGAACGAATCGTCGGCGCTCTCCGGCGTGCGGGCGCCGGTGCCCGTGCTCGCCAGGTCGTCCACTCCGTCGCGCTTGCGCCCGCGGATGATCAACTTGATCGGCACTTCCGGAAAGGGCAGTTCGGCGCGGAAGCGGTTCACGAGGAAACGCTGGTACCCGACGGTGAACAAGTCGGGCCGGTTGACCACCGCGACAATGGTCGGCGGGCACGTGGCCACCTGCGCGACAAACAGCACCTTGGCAAACGTACCCAACTTGTTGGACGGGCCCTGCGTGTCCAGCACGCCGCGCAGGATTCGATTGAGCACGCCGGTCGTCGCGCGGCTGCGCGCCTGATCGAAGAGTTCCTGCGCCAGCCGGATTGTTTGACGGACATTCGCGCCGGTGTGGCCCGAGATGAACGAGATGGGGGCGTAGTCCAGCCCGCGGAACTCTTTTCGCAGGTACGCCTCGAAGTCATCGGTGGTGACCGGGCGCCCGTCCTTGCCCGGCTTGCCCTCGACCAGGTCCCACTTGTTCACGACCAGCACCACCGGCTTGTACGCCTTCTGCGCGAGCATCGCGAGCTGCTGATCGACCTGCGAGATCGGCACGGCGGCGTCGATCAGGAGCAGCACAACATCCGCCCGCTCGATCGACTTCTGCACGCGGTCATACGCCCACCACTCGATGCGGTTCTCGAACGATTTCTTCTTCCGCAGCCCGGCGGTGTCGATCGCGACGAACGCGTGCCCGTCGATGTTGAACCGCACGTCGATGGCGTCGCGCGTCGTGCCGGCGATCTCGCTGACGATCACGCGCTGCTCGCCGGCGAGCGCGTTCACCAGCGTGGACTTGCCGGCGTTGCGCTTCCCGATGATCGCGACTTTCATCTCGGCGGATCGCCCGTCACCGCTCGCCTGTCCATCACCGTCGTTCGCCGGCACGGGAAGCCGCTCGATGATCTCGTACAGCGCGTCGCTAAACTCACGCCGGCAGTAGTTGTTCAGCGCGGACACCATCATCGGTTCACCGAACCCGAGCGACGCGGCCTCGACCGCGTGCGCCTCCCACTTGGGCCCATCGGTCTTGTTCGCCACGATCCGGATCGGCAGCGTGCTGCGCCCCTTGCCGCCCAGCCCCCGCTCGCGCAGCAGTTTCGCGATCCGTTCGTCCTGCGGCGTAAGCCCCGTCTGCGCGTCGATGACGAAGAGCACGACGTCCGCCGACTCCACCGCCTGCGCGATCTGCCGCTCGATGTCCTTTGTCAGCCGCGTCAGATCCTCGCCCACGTCGTTGTACCGCTGTCCCTCGGCGACATACACCCCGTAGCCGCCGGTGTCGGTGAGTTCGATCTCCAGCGGTGGACGTGATGGATCATTGTCCGGCGAGTCCAGTGTCGCGATGATCGACACGCGATCGCGCGTCGTGCCGGGGGTCGGGTCCACGATGGATACCTGACGTTTCCCGAGCATGTTCAGGAGCGACGACTTGCCGACGTTAGGTCGGCCCACGATGGCGACGCGAGGGAGAGGCATGAGCGAGGAGTTTAGCGCTGGTGCGGCGGCAGTGCTCAGCCGCCCGGTACGATCGTTCCACATGTCCGAATCCAAACTCAAATACTCGATGCTCGCCATCGACCTCGACGGCACGCTCCTGTGCTCTCGCGGCCAGATCTCAAAGCCCAACCGCGAGGCCATCGCCGACGCTCGGCGTCAGGGCCTCCTGGTCACGATCTGCACCGGCCGCGGTCTCATCGAGTGCAAGCACCTCACCGATCAGATCGAACAGGCCGACCCCGTCGTCGTCGCCGGTGGATCCATGATCGCGTGCCCCCTGACCCGCCGTACGCTGCACCGATTCCCAATGAACCACGACCTCGTGCGGCGACTGGTGAACGTCCTGGCATCGCACGGGCACGCCGTGCTGGTCCTGAAAGACCCCGAGCATGCCGGGCACGACTACGTCGTCGTCAGCGCGACGGGCGAGGCGGGCGTCGATCCCGTGACGCGCTGGTGGTTCGCGAAGATGAACGTCCCGGTGCGCTACGTCGCGTCGCTCGACGAGGACGAGCACCTGCCGCACACCGTCCGCGTCGGGGTCTGCGGGCCCAAGCGCCGGACCGACGGGGTCGCGCTCATCGTGCGCGACTCCTTCGCGAACCAGGTCATGATGCAGCATTTTCACGCCGTTGTGCCGCGACCCGAAGACGACGACCCCGAGGGCAAGACCCTGATCCTCGAATGCTTCGATCGGGCGGCGAACAAGTGGAGCGCGATCGAGTGGCTCGCGGGGAGTCGCGGGCTGCCCGCCACCGGCGTCGCCGCGATCGGGAACGACATCAACGACGTCGCGATGCTCCAGCAGGCCGCCCTAGCCGTCGCGATGGGCAACGCCATCGACGAAGCCAAGGCCGTCGCCCACCGGCACACGCTCGGCAACGACGAGGACGGCGTGGCGCACGCGATCGAGCAGATTCTGCAAGGGCGGTGGTGATCGCTGGATGCCTCTACACCGCCGGCGCCGGCGGAAAATCCAGCTCCGTCTGATTCACGTGATTGAAGTAGTTCGTATACACCGCCAGCGCGTAGCACCCGATGATCTCCGCCAGCGCCGCATCGGAGTATCCAGCGCTTCGCAGCGACTCCACATCGGCGTCGCTTACATGTCCCCGCTTCTCGTGCAGCGCGAGCACGAATGTCAGCAGCGCGGCGAACTTCGCATCGCCCATCCGCCCCGCGTCGCCACGCCGCGCCGCCATCACTTGATCAAGCGTCAGCCCCGCCTTCTGCGCCCCCGGCGTGTGCGCCGCCATGCAGTAGTCGCACCCGTTCAACTCTCCCACGGCAAGTTGGATGATCTCCATCTCTTTCACGCTCAGCGCGCCCCGTCGCAGGTGCGAGACCAGCGAGAGATAGATATCCAGCGCTGCCGCCGAGACACCCATCGAACGGAACATGTTGTGCGTCTTGCCCTTGAGCGGACCGTCGAAGATCTCTTTCACGCGCCCGCCCGCGGCTGCCTGATCGACCGGTGCAATACGTGGCATCTTGAGAGAATCCTTGCTCTGATCCGCTGGCGATATCGTATTCACCTCACACCGCCACGATGTTCACCAGTTTCCCTTTCACCACAATCACTTTCTTCACCGTCTTGCCCTCCAGCATCGCCTTCACTTTCTCATCACCCATCGCCGCGGCTTCCAGCGCCTGGTCATCCGCCCCCGCCGGCACGTTCACCTTCGCCCTCACCTTCCCCGATATCTGCACCGCGATCTCCACCGTCTCCTGCGCGATCTTCGCCGCGTCCGCGACCGGCCACGGCGCGCAGGCGATCGATTCCGAATGACCCAGTTTCGCCCATAGTTCCTCGGCGACGTGCGGCGTGAACGGCGCGATCAACTTCGCGAAGCGCTCCGCCTGATCCCGCGTCAGCGAGGCGGCCGCCGCACCCTCTCCCGCCTCCTTCGTCGCGACGTTCACGAACTCGATCAGCGCCGCGATCGCGGTGTTGAACGCCAGGCGCTCGATGTCCGGCCCGACCTTGGCGATTGTCTTGTGCAGTTGCCGCTCGACGGCCTCGACGGCCGCCGGCGCGGACTTGAGTTCACCCGTGCTCTCGTTGATCATGACGCGCCACAACCGCTGCAGGAACCGCTGCAGGCCCACGATATCGCGCGTGTTCCATGGCTTGCTCGCCTCCAGCGGGCCCATGTACATCTCGTAGAGCCGGAAGGTGTCCGCGCCGAACTCCCTGATGATGTCGTCGGGGTTCACCACGTTCTTCAGCGACTTGGACATCTTCGCGACGATCTGCGTCACCGGCTGTCCGGTCGCCCTCTCGACGTACTTCCCTTCGCTCACCTCTTCGACCAGGTCGGTCGCGACGAGTGACTTGTCCGCTCGTTGGTACGCGAAACTCGTGATGAGACCCTGATGAAACAGCCGCTGGAACGGCTCGACCGTGGACAGGTGCCCCAGGTCGTGCAGCACCATGTGCCAGAACCTCGCATACAGCAGATGCCCCACCGCGTGCTCGGATCCGCCCAGGTACTGATCCACCCCGGCGTACTCCGTGCCAAGCCAATAGCGCTCCGCTTCCTTCCCGACAAAGCGCTCGGTGTTCTTCGGATCGCAGTAGCGGATCGCGTACCACGAACTCCCCGCGCTCCCCGGCATCGTGTTGGCTTCACGCCGCACCGGCGTGCCCGGCGGGAGCACGTCAGCGGGCACGCCCGCCTCGCCCGCGGTCGTGTTCATCCACGCCGTGGCCTTCGCGAGCAGCGGCATGGGGTCGTCGCTCTCCACCGGCGCGTAGTCCGCCATCGCCGGCAACACCACCGGCAACGCCGAGTCACGCACCGCATAATGATTCCCCTGGGCGTCGAAGACGATCGGGAACGGCTCGCCCCAGTACCGCTGCCGGCTGAATGTCCAGTCGCGCAGCCGATAGTTCACGCGCCGCGCGCCGATCCCCTCGGCGTACAGCCACTCGATCGTCCGCGCCTTCGCCCCCGCCGTACCGAGTCCGTTGATCGACACCGCCGCGTTCGCGGAGTTCGCCGCGTACCCCTCGTCCACATACGGCTCACCGGCACGGTCGCACACCGCCGCGCGATCGAACCGATCGGTGAACTCTTCGATCGACTCGAACTTCATCGCCTCGATCGCATCCAGCCAGACGATGTTCGACACGCCCCGGCGTTCGCCGATCGAACCCGGGCGATCCGCGGGCGGCTCCCCGTGAATCTGCACCGCCGTCCCGTCGGCCTGACCGGAGCGCCGCCCAGCGATCAGCGCGAGCCCTTCATCGAACCGGTCGGGCCCGGCGTTCTGCGTCGTCACCCACCCCAGGAAGTCCGCCAGCACGCCCATCCAGCGCTCGGGCGTGCGCGCCGCCGCGGGCGCGTGCGCCGCGAAATACGCCATCGCCAGGTGCGGCCTGGAGTACACCACGTCACGGATCGGCAGCCCCATCGCCTTGGCGAAGTCGTAGTCCCGCTCGTCGTGCGCAGGGACCGCCATGATCGCCCCGTGTCCATATCCCATCAGGACATAGTCCGCGACCCACACGGGAATCCGCTCGCCCGTCGCGGGGTTGATCGCGTGCAACCCGGTGAAGACGCCGGTCTTTTCCTTGCTCTCCATCCGCTCCACGTCCGATCGTCGCCTCGCGCGATCCACGTACTCTCGCAGCGCGGCTGCCTGGCCCTGGGCCGTCGGCGACGAGAGCGCCCGCGCCACCAGCGGGTGCTCCGGCGCGACCACCATGTACGTCGCGCCGAAGATCGTGTCGGGGCGAGTGGTGAAGACTCGCAGCGGTTGATTCCCTTCCAGAGGAAAGTCCACTTCGGCCCCTTCGCTGCGTCCGATCCACTCCGCCTGCATCGCCTTGGTCGATTCCGGCCAGTCCAGTTTCGCGAGCCCGCCCAGCAGCCGCTCTGCGTACGCGGTGATGCGGAACGTCCACTGCTTGAGCGGCTTGCGCAGCACCGGGTGCCCGCCTCGCTCGCTCCTGCCTTCGATCACCTCGTCGTTGGCCAGCACCGTGCCCAGTTTCGGGCACCAGTTCACCGTTTGCTCACCCAGGTACGCCAGCCGGTAACTGTCGATGACCGACCGCCGCTGCGCGGGCGTCGCATCCCTCCAACTCGCCGGCGCCGGCGACAGCGGTTCCACCTCGCCCGCGCGCGGATTCACCTGCGGCGGCATCTCGCCCCGCTCCAACTTCATCACCAAATCCGCGATCGGCCGAGCCCGCCCCTTCGCCGTCTCTTCTCTCCCCTTCGTGGCTTCCTCGCTTCGTCCCTCCGCCCCTCCCTCATCAAACCACGCCCCGTACAACTGCAGGAAGATCCACTGCGTCCATTTGTAATATCCGGGATCGATCGTGCCGAACTCTCGCGTCCAGTCGTAACTGAATCCGAACCGCTTGAGTTGACGCCGGAAGTTCTCGATGGCCTGCTTCGTCGTGATCGCCGGGTGAATGCCCGTCTGGATCGCGTACTGCTCGGCGGGTAATCCGAATGCGTCCCATCCCATCGGGTGCAGCACGTTGAACCCCTGCATCCGCTTGTAGCGGCACAGGATGTCCGTCGCCGTGTACCCCTCGGGGTGCCCCACGTGCAGCCCCGCTCCGGACGGGTACGGGAACATGTCCAGGCAGTAGAACTTCGGCTTGCTCGCATCGAAACCGCTTTCTCCCGGGTTGGGCTGCACGAACGTCCGGCGCGCCTCCCACTCTTGCTGCCAGCGCGTTTCGATCGCGTCGGCCAGCGGGGCGTTGTATCGAAACCGAGGCTGATCGCTCGAGGGGCCCGCGCCGAGGTTATTGGCTTGTGATTCCGCTGGGATGGACATTGGGTGTCTCGTGACAGGTTGCCATCGATCAATCGCACATCGTCGCACGGAACAAATCAGGCCCCGCGCTCACGGGGCCTGTGGATGATCCATCTCATCTCATGAACCGCGGGCGCGCTACTTCCAAGGCCCTGTAAGGAGCCGTCGTGGCGAGCGAAGTTCCTGCGACAGGTCATACACGGTGGACTAGGATATGAACATCGGCGGAGCCGGGCAAGGCCGCTCGCGGGTTGCCCGATTGAGTCTCGGTCTGAAAGGAACAACCAATGCCTGCCTCCCCTTGGTCGCCATGGCGTTTCGCCGCGGGTTCGTTCGCCTGGGCGCTGTGCGTGCCCGTTGTCTCCTTCGCGCAGGTCACGCCCGTGTCTCAGCAGCGGTCGCTGCTGGTGCGTACGAACGCGGGCGGTTCCGGTTGTTCGACGGACTCGGACAGCGCTTCCGATTCATCGAACAACTTCGACTTCTGGTACCGATCGATCTCCATTTCATCTGCGTCGTGCGGCGCGAGCATCACCGCGGACGCCGCCCAATCCTCTCGCATCCTCGGCGACTTCACCAGCGTCCAGGCAACCGTGGGGTTCTCAGGCCCTGGCCATCCGAACTCGACGTTCTTCTTCGGGGACACCACGTCGCTCTTCGGCTACACCTTCACGGTGGCGAGCGACACGGCGTACTACCTCAGCGGCACCGGCGTTCACGCGACGAGCGTGGTGGCGGCGACCGGACAAGCCGAGGTGTCGCTGGTGCGAGGGTCCGTCAGTGTGTACTTATATCGGTACATGGGATTCGGCACGTCGGAGTTCCGAACGTCGGGCGTGCTGTCGCCGGGCACGTACACGCTCAGCGCCCGTGCATCGTTCACGTTCTCTGAGTTTGACCGCTTCGCCGGTGGCGGATCGGCGAGCATCTTCGCACAGTTCTGGGCCGGCACCACCTGTCCCGCTGACTTCAACGCCGACCAGGTCGTCAACTCGCAGGACTTCTTCGATTTCCTGACGGCGTTCCTGATCCTGGACCCTGGCGCTGATTTCAATCACGACACGGCGCTGGATTCGCAGGATTTCTTTGACTTCATCAACGCCTTCGTCCGGGGCTGCTGAGCCCGACCTCGCCCGGCGCCTCACCGCGCTGGGATTTCTTGCAGCAACCGAATCCTCGCCCACTTTCCAGAGAGGAATCGCCACAGGAAGAACACGCACAGCGACGCGATATACCCTGCCGCCGCGATCCACGGGCCGATCGACTCAAGCCCCGGCGCCACCGCGACGATCGTGTGCCCACCCAGCACAATCACCGTCCACGCCAGCATCACCGTCACCACTCCGGGCACGATCGTGTCGCCCGCCCCGCGCAGCGCGCCGGAGAGCGTCATCGCGGTCGCATCGAAGAGTTGAAACGCCGCCGTCGCGATCAACATGCGTGAGCCGAGCCGTACCACGATCTCGGCCTCCGCTGCGATCGTGCCCTCCTTGATGAACAGTTCGATCATCTGATGCCTGAAGAGCACGAACAGCACCGCGCACGTGCCCATGTACGCCAGCGCCATCCGCAGGCCCAGGTACGCGCGCTGCCTGGCCAGGTCCGGCCGCCGCATCCCCATGCACTTGCCCACCACCGCCGTGGTCGCGACCGAGAGCCCGACCGCCGGCATGAACGACAGCGTCATCCACTGGTGCGCGATCCACGCCGCCGACGAGTGCAATTCGCCGAACCGCCCGACCAGATACACCATGAAATACGTCCAGCAGATCATCTCGTTGCCGAACATCGCCCCGCCCGGCCATCCCAGGCGGAAGATGTCCTTCATGTGCTGAAGCGACGGCTTCCACCCCGCGCGCGTCCCGTACAACTCGTTGTACGTTCTCCCCAGGAACAGGCACATCGGAATGGAGAGTTCCACCCCCGTCGCGATCACCGTGCCGATCGCCGACCCCGCGATCCCAAGCGCCGGCAAACCCCACGCCCCGAAGACCAGCCCGTACGTCAGGACCAGGTTGATGACATTCGAGATGACGCCGGCGATCATCACCACGTTGGGTTTGTGCATCCCGTAGAAGAACTGCGCAATGGCCCGCGTGCACATCGTCAGCGCGGCGCCGTACACCAGGATCTGCCCGTACGAGCACGCCAGGTGCACCTGCGCGTCGCTCCGGCCCATCGCACGGATGATCGCGGGCATCACCGCTCCATACGGCACGAGCACCGCCGCCCACACCAGCGCCAGCCAGATCCCGTTCCACGCATACGCCGGCGCCCGCTCAGCGCGACCCGCCCCCAGGTTCTGCGAGACGTATGTATTGACGATCTGGATCGTCCCCATCGCCAGCGCGATCGGGACAAATGCCGCGATCCCCCCGTCGCCCTGCGCCCCCACATAGATCGGCTCTTCGCTGATCCGCGACACGATCAACTTGTCCACGAACTGCATCACGGTGTACGACGTCATCGTCGCCACCGTCGGCGCCGCGATCGACAGCATCTCCCGCAGCGGCGACCGCTCGCTCACGTTCGATTCGACCTGCCCCGGCGTCTGGCTCATACGCGATCAGGGTAGACCCTACTCCCCTGTCGTCCCCATCTTCATCGCCGGCTCGGTTCCGACCCCCGCCCCCGCGATACTCTCTGGCGTGATCCGCCTCCCGCGCGCCATCCTCTTCGACTGCGACGGCGTCCTCGTCGATACCGAGCCCCTGGCCAACCAGATGCTCAGTGAACTCATCACCAGCCACGGCGTGCCCATGTCGCCGCTCGACTGCCGCGCCGCTTTCACCGGGCTCAATCCCCGCGGCGTCGCCCGGCGCCTCATCGAACTCCACAACCTCGACCTCTCCAAACCGCTCGTCAACGTTGCGTCCGCCCACTTCATGACCGCGCTCAAGAAGAATGGCCTCACACCGCTCCAAGGCGTGGCCGAGACGCTGCGACGCTTGCAAGAACTCAATATCGCCATCGCCGCCGCTTCGAACAGCCCCCTCGATGAACTCGTCTTCAAACTCGACCTCGCGGGCATCATCGCCTATTTCGCTCCGCATCACTACAGCGGCGACGCGCTCGGACGCCCCAAGCCCGATCCCGCCGTCTATCTGCACGCGGCCCTGCACTTGGGCGTCGCCCCGTCAGACTGCATCGTCATCGAAGATTCACCCCTGGGCGTCCGCGCGGGCGTCGCCGCTGGGATGACCGTCTGGGGATTCACCGGCACCCATCCGGATCCCTCTCACTCGCGCGTCCTGCTCCACGCGGGCGCACACCGCTGCATCGAGCGGATCGACGCGATCGCCGCCGAACTGGCCCCGTAGATTGCCGGCGCCGACGCGGCCGGGCTCACGCGTCCAGTTCAAACGCCCGGCCGAACCATTTCATCAGGTCGTCGTCGATGTCGCGCGATCCCTGCACCGTGATCCGGTGCGTGATGCGGTCCTTCTTCGCAAACCCCCCCGTGTCGATCAGCCGCGAGGGCATCCTCGGCTTCCCCGACTTCATCATCGCCCCGAGCGCCAGCCCGAAGTCGATGCGGGTACGCGTCGCGGGCTTGATGTGCGCGATAACGTGCTCGCGATACAGCGGCACCATCGTCTTGCACGGGCACGCCTTGACTCCAGCATTGAATGCCAGACACCGCGAAAGGAGTTCGTCGTAGAGCGGCCGGAGCCCCGCCTTGGCGCCGCCGAACATCGCATCCACGTGCTTCACCGCCGCGACAAGGTATTCCGCCGGATCGCTGTCCTCGGCTCCCTTCCCCTCCGCTCGCTCCGCGAGCCACCCGGCCGCGTTCGTGCCCAGCCCGTGCTCACGCCGAAGCCACTCGCGTCGCCCGGCCTGGTCCTTCGGACCGGCCTTCTTGATGAGGCCAAGCCACTGCTCCAGCGACCTGCCCGTCTTGTCAGCAAGCGACGCGATCCAGTCCTGCACCGTCGCCACCCCCGGGTGGACGCTGTACGGCGACTCCGACGCGACCGGCTTTCCTCGGGACATCTGATTCCTCGCTCGTCCAAACGCACGCTCTAGAACATCCGCATCTGCGACCCGGTCACCTCGTCGCTCACCGGGTGCTCCGGGTCCAGCCGGTAGTCTCCGCTGTAACACGCCGTGCAGTAACTTTCCTTGGGGCGCGTCACGCACGACAGCATCCCCTCCAGCGACAGGTAGTGCAGCGAGTCCACCCCCAGGAACGCCCGGATCTCCTCCACCGAACGCTTGTGCGCGATGAGTTGATCCCGCGTCGCGAAGTCCACGCCGAAGTAGCACGGGTGCTTGATCGGCGGACACGAGATCCGCAGGTGGATCTCCTCCGCGCCCGCTGCCCGGATCTGCGCCATCTTCTCCCGCGTCGTCGTTCCGCGAACGATCGAATCGTCCACGACAATCACGCGCTTGGCGCTCACCACTTCACGGATCACGTTGAGTTTCAACCGCACCGCGTTCGATCGCGCCTCCGGCGTCGGCTTGATGAACGTCCTCCCGACGTACCGGTTCGGGACGATCCCCTCGCGGTACGCCAGCCCGGCCTCCCGCGCGTACCCCGCCGCCGCCGACCGCCCCGAGTCCGGCATCGGCATCACGAAGTCCGCCTTCACCGGCGCTTCACGCGCGAGCATCGCCCCAAGTTCCTCCCGCACGAGTTGCACGTTCTGGCCGAAGATCGTGCTCGCCGGATTGGCGAAGTACACGTGCTCGAACACGCACAGCGCCAGCCGCTCCGCCGGGTCCGCGAATCGACGCGACACCACGCCCTGATCCGACAGCGTCACGATCTCTCCGGGCTCCACCTCGCGCTCCACGCTCGCTCCCATCACGTCTAGCGCGACCGTCTCGCTCGCCACGACCGGACGCCCGTCCGGCAGTCTCCCGATCACCAGCGGCCGCCACCCCCACGGGTCTCGGCACGCCTCGATCCGATCCGGGAACAGGAACACCAGGCTGAACGCCCCTTGCAGGTGCCGGAGCGTCGCCGCGATCGGATCCACCGCCTGCTGCTGCTCCGGCGAAGCGAGCAAGTGGATGATCACCTCCGTGTCACTGGTCGTGTGGAACAGATGCCCCCGCTCCTCGAAATGCCGGCGCAGCAGTCCCGCGTTGATCAGGTTCCCGTTGTGCGCTACCGCCACCTGCCCCCGCACGTACGACTCGATCAACGGCTGCGCGTTGCACGCCATCGACCCGCCCGCCGTCGAATATCGATTGTGCCCGATCGCGCCCCGCGACGCGTGCCGCTGCAAGTGTTCGAGCGTCCGGGCGTCGAACACCTCCGCCACCAGCCCCATCCCCGTCACCCCGTTCAGGCGATCCCCGTCGCTCACCGCGATCCCCGCCGATTCCTGCCCCCGGTGCTGCTGCGCGTACATCCCCGTGTACGTCAGCGACGCCGCGTGCGGCCCCCCCCACACCCCGATCACTCCGCACTTCTCCTTTTTTTCAAGGTACATCGCACACCCGTCGGCCATCGACGGAAGCACCGGAAGTTGAATACTCGGCGGCATCTCCTGAGCATAGGCGACCTCGCCTTCCACGCGATGATTCTCTCCTTGTGAGCCCCCAAATGCACCACCGCATCACTCATCTCCTCTCCGGCCTTGTCCTGGCCCCACTCTTCTTCGGCTGCGCGGTGACTTCATCCTCCACGTCTCAGCGCACCCCGGCGCCCCGTTCCTCCCCCCCAGCGCTTCACGCCATCGATCGCTCGCGCCCGATCGAGTCCCTCATCGATCCCGTGAACGGCGTGAACCAGGGCGTCATCACCGGCGTTCACCTGCGCGGCGACGCCCCCGCTTCGCTCACCATGCGCCTCGCCAACCTCTGCGAACATACCTACATCACCGCCAAGGCCGCGCGCGAAATGGGCGCCACCTATGTCGGCGAGGTCACCCTCGAACCATGGGACTCTCCCGCCTCGGCGGTGCGTTCATCACCGGGCGGGGCGCCCCAGGTCGTGCCGTCACCGGCGCTCGCCCCCGACGCCTCCCGATGGAACGAAGCCCGCGCCGTCGCCATCACCGGTGCGAATCCCACCGGCCAGCGCCGCTTCACGATCGTGCGCATCGACCAGGTGGACCTGGGCGTCGGCCCGCCGTTCGGGCCGGTTGACGCCTTGGTCCTCGACGACGCCAACGCTTCCTTCGGGCTGCTTGGACGCTCATGGCTCGCGCATCACGACGGCGCCGACGGATTCATCATCGCGCCGGACCGCCTGTACTGGGGCCGACTCCGCCTCACCGACGGCACGTCTCCCTGAGCGCGCAGAAGATGCCACTGTGTATTCACACACCCAGCGCCGCGCGCTGCGCCTCCACGTCTTCGTCAACCAGCGCGACCGCCGTGTTGGGACCGATCGCCAGCATCAGGTCACCAAGCCGCTCGGGGGCGATGGAGCCGCGGTGCGCCGGCGAGCGCCAGGGCGGCCCGACGCTCGCCGACGACCGCTCCACCGACACGTTGCACACCGCCAGCGCGCCGACTCGGTCTTGACCGGCCGCGCCCTCAATGATGCGCGCGACGAAGTCCTCGGCCTTGGGAAGCATCTCTGCCGTCAGCATCCCGACCGGATCCAGCACGATTCCGAACCGAACGCTCGACTGGCCCTCCCACTCCCCGCAATCTCGCATGAACTTCAAGCACGAAGGCAGATCGGACAAGACATGCCCCGCCCGGCTCCAGAACCAGACGTTCAAGATCGATCCCGCCCACATGCCGGCCCCCTCGTGACTGGCCCGTTTCTCCGCGATCTGTCGGCAGGCCCGCTCCAATCCCGCCCACCCCGCCGCACTCCACGTCCGAGGCGACGCCGCCGCCGGGTTCTCATCGTCCGCAATCCAACCCGACCAGCACACCACGGCGTCCTCCGCCGAACTCGCCGCGAGCCCCGTCGGCTTCGCGAGCGGATTCCCGGCAACGCAGCGTCCAAATCGCACCCCCCCCGTCGTGCCTCGTTCGGCTCGCAACTCCGGCGGCCCATCGGCGTCACGCGAATCGAATACGAACACCTCACGCATGCTGGACAGTACGCGGGCCACTACGTATTGGGTGCACACGCGGGCCGGCACGACAACTCGTAGGGGTGCGCGGCGCGATCCCGAATGAACAAAAAATGCGGTAAAACACGCGAGAAACGGTGATATGCAGTCCGATATCTCGCTGTCCTCTCCCGGAGATCCTGCATGTCTACGACGATGGTTCACGACTCCGCCCGTCACCTGGCCGACCCCCCCGTTCAGAGCGCCGGTTCCGGCGCGCTCACGCGTGAACAACTCGTCGATGCCATCCTCTCGATGAACCGCACCGCGAGCGTCGAGTACCTCTCGACGTTCAGCAACCGCGCCCTGGCGCTCTACCTGGAGCACCTCCGGGCCGCCGCCGCTCCGCGCGGGCGCACGGCCCGCTGGGTCCGGCCCGACGAGACGCCCGCGATGTGCATGCACGAATGCGAGGACTAGATTCGCGCGCGCCCGGGCCGCCCCCTAGAAGTTGAAGATCGTGTCGAGCACCTGCGGGATAAAGCCCTTCTTGCTCGCGTCCTTCACGTCCCCCGCGTTGCGCACCGTCAGCGACAGGTTCGCAAGCTGCGATGATTGAATCGTGTTCTGCGTCGTGATGTCATCGGGTCGGCACACGCCCGACATCACCAGCACGGTCTCCTCGTCATTGGAGGTGAACGACTTCTTCGCTTCCAGCACCAGCGTCCCGTTGGGCTTGACTTCCAGCACCGTCGCGGTAATGCGCGCCGTGAACCGGTCCTTGCGCTCGTACTGCCCATCGCCCTTGAACGTGTTCTTCGACGACACGTCGAGGCTTGCCTTGGCCTGGGAGTCCCCGTTGCGCAGTTGCAGTTCCAGCAGGTTGCGCAGGCTCGGGAACTTCGCCAGTTCCGCTTCGATCGAGTAGTCTTTCTTCGTATCCAGCGACTGCTCGTGCTTCTGCAGGCTCGATTCGTTGATGACAATCTCGATCAGGTCATTCTTCGCGAACGTCTTGGGGGGCGGGGGTGTCACCGCGAAGAGGCTCACGCCCACCAGCACCGCCGCATCCGGTGCGGGCGCCGTTGGCGACGACCGGAGCGGCGCGTCCACCGGGCGCTCGTTGAGGCTCTGCCCGTAGACCACCGCCGCGTGCCCCGAGCACGCCAGCGCTATTCCACCCATCATCATTGCCCGGTTCATTGCGTGCTCCTGCTGCCGTGTCCCACCCCGGCCTCTCACTCGCTGGCGAGGTCGCGTCCGATGGCCAGGACCGCCAACCCCCGGCCGTTCACGCGCGCCGAAAACGTCTTCTTGGATCCGTCGATCTGAAACGCGATGTATTCCCCCTCGCGCCCATCGGCCAGCGCCCGCGCCCGCATCGCCTTGAGCGTCACCGTCCCGCTCAGGCAGTGGACCTCCGCCTTGTCACCCTTCTTGATCAGCACCGGCTGCTCGATCAGCGAACGCGTGATCACCTGTCCCACCGCGATCCGTGCCCGGGCCAGCGCGCCCAGCGCCTCGTCGATCGTCACGCCCATCGGTGTGCTCGGGGGCACCCACGACGACGAACTCGACACCATTGATTCGTCGATCGGCGTGCGCCGATCGATCGGCTGCGACGCCGTGACCTGCTCGCGCCGCACCAGCACCCGCACCGCGATCGTCTCGCTCGCGACCAGCCGCTCCCGCTGGTAGATGTAGATGCGCAGCGGCAGCACCTCGTTGGTGGATGCCGCCGCCGGCTGCACGTCAACCCGTTGCCCGGCGGTGAACCGGCCCAGCAGGGCGGCGTCCTTGGCGTCAAAGCCCAGGTGCACGTCGTCCACCTCGGCGCTCAGGTGCCGTGCCACCGCGCTCGCCACCGCGTGACGCACCGTCGCCGGGCCCGAGAAATCGATCGCCTCGGGCTCCGACCTCGCCCCGGATCGTCCCGGCAGGTTTGCCTGTCTCGCCGGGCCCGTCACTACAGCGTCTCCGACCCGCATGTTGCACACCGACCCGCGGAGCGTCGTGCGCCCCAGGTTTACCCCGTGCTTCTCGAGGGTCTGCCGGACCTCCTGAAGCGACAGTTCAATCCACCCGTCGCCCGCGCCGCGGCGGCTCGCCGCCACTCGCTCCTTCCAGTCAGGCTGGTCCGACAACACGACCTTGCCGACGCGCTCGGCGTCATCTCCCTGGACCAGGGCGACGTCGCCGATCGTCACGGCGCTGTCCGCGGCGAGCCGCACACTGCCGCGCAGCGATATCACCGTCTGCGCTGAAGACATCCCCGGGACGCATGCGACGGCGATGATCGCCAGCGCGATCGCCCGGCGCGTGCGCTTCGCGGGCCACGCCGCCTCGCGGACCACGCCCCGAACCACCCGGCGGCCACCTGTCTGCTGCTCCGTTTCCCGCATGACGTACTCCCTGGTCCGGGCGCGCGCTCCGCGCACGCCGCTCATGTTCCGGCATCACGGCCATTCACGCGTTGTCATCGCCGGAGATTGGCGACCGTCCGCAACGCTTCGTCCGCGGCACGGATCGTCTGCGAGTTCATCTCGAACGCGCGCTGCGTCCTGATGAGTTCGATGAGTTCCCGTGTCGGATCGACGTTCGACGATTCGTACACGCCCTGCTGCAGTTGCCCGAAGTTCTCGGTGCCCGGGTCGCCGACGATCGGCGGGCCCGAGGCGGCCGTCTCGACAAACAGGTTCTCGCCCACCTGGCTCAGACCCGCCGGGTTCACGAACACCGCGGTCTGGATCGTGTCGAGCACCTGCGGCTCCGCCTCCCCATCGATCGACACCGACACCTGGCCGTTCTGATCGATCTTGATGTTGCTCGCGTTCGGGGGGATCGTGATGTCGTCCACGAGCGCGCGCCCGGTGTCGGTCGCGAGCACGAGTCGGCCTTCGTTGTTGACGGCGAACTGCCCCGATCGCGTGTACGCCACCCCGCCCGTGCCCAGCGAGTCCTGCACGTTGACCCGAAAGAAGCCGTGGCCCTCGATCAGCACGTCCAGCGGCCGATCCGTGCGCACCGGAGAGCCTTCGGCAAAGTCGAGTTGCGTCCCGGCGACTTTCACGCCCAGCCCCACGTACAGACCGGTGGGCGTTCGCTGCCCGGTCGCGTTCTCGATCCCCGGCTGGGTCTTCTCGATGTACAGCAGGTCCTGGAAGTTCGCGCGGCTGGCCTTGAACCCGGCGGTGTTCACGTTCGCCAGGTTGTTCGCCGTGACGTCGAGCGCCGTGTTCAACGCCGACAGCGCCGACGCCCCGGAATGCAGAGATGTGATAGACATGCAGCGGTTCCTTGCTTCTCTTGATTCGCCGACGCCCGGGCCCCCCCGGTCATCAGGCCACGCGTCCAAAGGTGTTGATGGCGCGCCCGATCATGTCGTCCTGCAGTTGGATCATCCTGGCGTTGCTTGCCACCGCGTTCCCGGCATCCGTGATCCCCATGATGGCCTGCACCGGGTCCACGGCGGATCGCTCGATCGACCCCCCCACGACCTGCACGCCGCTTGCCGGCTCCATCGCCTGGACCTGCGCACTGGTCGGCTCATACAGGTTGTTTCCGATCTTCCTGAGCAGCGGCTCTCCGCGAACGCGCGACACCTGGATCCGCGCGAGCGGACGCCCGCCCTGCGAGATGCTCCCATCGCCGCCGATCGATACAGGCCCCGCGGACCGGTCGATCGTGATCGTGCGCCCGGACTCATCGAGCACCGCGAGCCCGCTCGCCGCCGTCACCAGCGTTCCTTCTTCATTCAGCGTGAAGCGTCCGTCGCGCGACAGCCGGATGCGCTTTTCCCCGTCTCGTGCGGACGCCTCGACCACGAAATACCCCGCGCCGCGGATCGCCGCGTCGAGCGGGTTGCCGGTGACTTCGAGGTCCCCTTGCGCGCTGGATGTTCGATTGAACCCGAGCAGCGCGCCAGCGCCCAGGCGCTCCAGCAGGCGATTGGACGGGAGGTTCATCAGGCCGTCTTCACGCCGGACCGCCTCGCGCTGCTTGATGTATGGCAAGTCGGGCTTGAAGCCCGGCGTCCCGACGTTGGCCAGGTTGTTCGACAGGACGTTCTGCCGGTAGAGGCTCGTCATGACGCCCGACGCCGAGATGTTCAGTCCGTAGTTCACGCCGCACCCCCTTCATCCGCGCGTGAAACCCGGGGACTTGGTGCGTCCGCCGACCCGGCGAGCGGGTGCATCATGCTCGCCGCGGCCAACTCCCACGCGCGGCCCACGATCATCGCACCGATCGTCGCGGCGGGCGTCTGGGCCGGGTGCTTCGATCCACGCGCCAGGCGTTCGAGCGCCTCGGCTGCATCCCGTTCTCCCGAGTTCCATGCATGTCCCGCGACATATCTCATGCAGCGCACTCCGGCGTGTTCCCTGCCCAGCCCCTTCGTGGTGCTCCGCCCACGTGTGCGGCCTTCCACAAACGCCGTGCCAAGCGCCCGGCGGTGCAATGACGGCCGTTCATGCGGAATCCGGCCCCGTGCGCGCCGGTGCTCGCGCAGGCTCGGCGCATCAGGCGGCGCCGGCGCAGGAAATGCCGATCCCCCGCGGCCGGGTTCATGCGCACCAATCAGGCTGTTGCAGGATGCCTGCGCGCCGCGGATCGGCGCCGGGCGCTATTCCTCGTCTTTTTGCACGGCGTCCAGCACGTGCTCGGCCACGTAGATCGGCACATTGCTGGCGATCCCCAGGGCGATTGCGTCGCTGGGCCGGGAGTCGATCTCGAGCAGTTTCCCCGACTTGTCGCGCAAGTTCAGAACGGCGTAGAACGTCTGATCGCTCAGGTCGTTGATCGCGATCGATTCCAGTTTTGCTCCGAGGGATTCGATGATGTTCATCAGCAGGTCGTGCGTCTGAGGACGCTTGATGGGCGCGCCCTTGAGGCGCCGCTCGATGGCCTGCGCTTCGGGAAGACCGATGACGATGGGGAAGGCACGCCCCCCCTCGACCTGCGAGAACTCCTGCTTGACGCCGTTGCCGCCGGGTTTGCCAGGTTCACCGTCGCTCTTGTCGCCCCCGTCGGCGTCGACATCGCCGGAAATCGGGGCGACTTCGCGAAGTTCAATGATCTGGTAGTCATTGAGTTCGCGGATCAGGATGCGCGAGAGTTCCATGCGCACAGCCATCGGCGGCCCTCCGATACAACCATATCCTGCCATCGGCACGCCGGGAGTCAACCATTTCAAGTCGATCGAGCTTGCCTTCGTTCGGAAACATTTACTCCCCACGTCGATACGCCCGGGGCGCGGGCTTGGTTCTATCGGCCTCATCACCCGGCCGCTTGCACGCGGCGGGCCGCTGCGCGAAACGGGACAGCAAGGCCGCCGGCATGCCGATATCCCCCACAACCACGCGGCCAAGGTATTCCTGGGCGCCCAATGTCAGATAACCCGGTTTGAGTCCCACCAGAGAGACCGTCAGATCCGCGCGCACAACCGGACTCTCCGGCGCGGCGGGGCTTCCGGTGTCCGCATCCATCCCGGACGGAACGTCAACGGCCAGCACCCGGGGTCCGATGTCGGAATTCTGATTCCGGGCGGCGTTGATGCCTTGGATCAACTCTCCCGCGACCCCGCGGACCGGGCCGGTCAGTCCGGTCCCCAGGATGGCGTCCACGATCAGATCGACTTGGGGCGGGCCACCCGCTTGATTCGGGGCGTCGGATTCGACGAGGGCGCGGGCCGCGCGCTCGATTGCGTCGGCGGCGCCCCCCTGGCGTGCCGTGACGATCGGGAGGCGCATCCGCTCGCAGATGGTCAGGTGGAGGCGTGCATCGCCTTGATACGAGTCGGGGGCGGCGGCGAGCACGATCGCGACGCGCCAACCCGCATTTGAGAGGTGGCGGGCCATGGCGAAGCCGTCGCCGGCGTTGTTTCCCTTGCCGGCGACGATCAGCACGCGGAACGCGCGCGCGGATGAGGACGGGGAGAATGCCAGGAGGCATTTGGCGTGGGCCGCTAGGCAGGTTCCGGCGTTCTCCATGAGCAGGACGGTCGGCATGCCGAACTCGTCCACCGCGAGGCGGTCCATTTCTCGCAGGGACGCGGCTGAAAAAACGTGGGAGCCCGCGGGGACGGTTTGATCGTCGTCGGCCGCGCAGGTGCCGACGGGCCACAACTCGCACCTGCCCGACAACCCGTCCAACTCGCCGTCACCGGTTGTGATATCCTCTCGGCGCGCCATCCCGACAGTGTATGAACCACACGGCGACGCAGCGTGCTGCGGCGAAGACGGCGTTCCGACCACCGCATGCACATCGCTCTGGCCATCCTGCTCTGGGCATGTGTCGCCGTTTCGGCGACGACGGCGATCTGCTGGCTCATCACCGCATTCCATATTCTGCGGACGATGGTGTGCATCCCGTCGCTGCGCGATGGACTCACGGGCACCGGTGCGACGAGCACGGGGCTCCCCCCTACCCCGGGGACGCCGGAGCCGGCGGTGTGCGTGGTGATCCCGGCACACAATGAGGAGCGCGTGATCGCGATGAATCTGGGCGCGATGCTGGAGCAGGACTACGGCCGACTGAGCGTCGTGTATGCGCTGGACCGGTGCACGGACCGGACGGAGGCGATTATCCGGGAAGGGAGCGGGAGCGATCCGCGGATCTCGGTGCTGCGGATCACGGAATGCCCGGAGCCGTGGGTGGGGAAGGTGCATGCGCTGCACACCGCGGTGAGCACGGCGGAGGCGGCGCGGAGCGCGGACCTGCTGCTGTTTCTGGACGCCGACACGATACCCGCGCCGAACTGCATCACGGCGGCGGTGTCACTGATGCGGCAGCGCGGGGACGACCTACTGAGCGTGCTGAGCACTCTGACGTCGGAGCGTTGGTTCGAGTTGATCGCGCAGCCGGTGGCGGGGTTCGAACTCCTGCGTCAGTACCCGCTGTACCGGGCCAACGACCGCGTCCACCCGCGCCCGTTCGCGAATGGTCAGTTCATACTCGTCAAGCGCGTCGTGTACGAAGCGCTGGGCGGGCATCGCGCGGTGATGACGGAGGTGCTGGAAGATGTCTGGCTGGCGCGGACGTTCTCGCGCGCCGGGCATCGGTGCGGTTTCTATTTCTCGGGTGACCTGCTGCGTTGCCGGATGTATGAAGAATGGGACCGATTCCGCCGCGGGTGGCTTCGGATCTACGGCGAGTGCGCGAGTCGCAAGCCCGATCGGCTCAGGCGGTCCGCCTGGGTGGTAGTGCTGTTCATGTGCGTGCTGCCGCTGGCGTCACTGGGGACGGCGGTGATGGGAGCGGGGTTGTGGGTGGCGGCGCCGGAGTCGGGGCGCGACGTGGCCGTCGGGGCGGCGCTGCTGGCCGGATCGTCGGGCCTGATCGCCTGGCTTGGGGCGATGAGCCTGGTGTATCGACTGGGCAGGACACCGGTGTGGGCGTCGCCGGCGTCGGTGGTGGGCGGGTGGCTGGTGGCGGGGCTGCTGCGCGAAGCCGCGCGGAACTACGAGAGGAATCGACCGGTGGTGTGGGGCGGGAAGGAATACCACCGCGATCAGCGCTAGAGCGTCAGGGGCAACCCGAGGGGGCGTCGAGCAGGCACGCGATGAAGTCGAAGAAGTCCTGGCTGTTGACGAGCGAGTCGCAGTTATAGTCGGCGCGGCCCTCGAAGAGGTCGGCGATGAAGTCGAAGAAATCCTGGCTGTCCAAGGCTTCGTTGGCGTTCCAGTTGCAGGGGCAGGCGGGCCGGGGGAAGCAGGCCGCGGCGCCGCAGGTGGTGCCGTCGCCCTGGTATGTTCCACCCGCGGCGGCGCAGGCGGCGGGCATCATGACGGCGCAGGAGCACCGGCTCATGCAGCAGGCGCCGACGCAGGCGATGTCCGCGCAGGCGATGCCGTCGCCGCGGTAGACGCCGCCCATCTCCCGGCAGCAGCCGACCGAGGTGAACATGCACGTACCGTCGGGGAGGCAGCAGGCGCCGACGGCGTCGGCGAGGTTCAAGCGGAGTTCGAGTTCGATGACGGTCGTCGCGCCCGGAGCGATCATGCGGTTCCATTGCATGGCGCCGGTAAAATCCGCGGGCCCGAACGGGAGGCCGGTGTTGGCCAGGTTCGTCACCGCCGCGTCGGACAGGGCGATACGGAGCGAGGCGAAGATCGCGACGGCGTAGGCATTGGCGCCGTACCCCTCGAACTCGGCGGTCGTGGGGCTCTCCGACAAGCGTATGACGGTCGGGCACATTCCCAGCGTCGCCGAGTCCAGCGACGAGGTCTGGTTCAGATCAAAGTCGGTGTAGTTGAAGAGCGCCATGGACAACATCGAGGCGGAGGTGTTGGTGATGCGCAGGGTCTCGTGCATGCGGCCGGCGGACTCGCCGGCGTCGGTGACGAGATACGTGAGTTGCACGGTGAAGGAGGGGTAGGTCCAGGTGGTGACCGCCATGTTTGCGGTGACGGTTGTTCCGGCCGCGTTAGCCAGAGCGAACTCGCGGGTGTCGGCGCCGTTGATGCGGTACCACCACCAGTGCTGGAAGACATGGTCGGTGGCGGCGGCGCCGGCGACCCGGAAACTGGCGCCGGCGGCGCCGGTGCCCGTGGGCCCGCTGGATCCCGACGGGCTGTTGCCCTGGGTGAAGAAGGTGTCGCCGTCGCTGATGGTGAATCCGGTTCCGGTCTGGGCGACGGCGGCGTCGCAGGCGAACGCCGCGCCGGCGATGGCGATCAGTGTGGAACGCTTGGGGAATCGTGGCATCCTGCCTCCAGTGTGATGACCCCAGCCGGAGCCCATGCCGGTGAGTCGGCCTGATCAAGGTTAGCGCGGGATGGACGACGGCGGGAACGGAGAGGGCGTGCGCGTAGACGCGGCGCTTTGATCCGCAATGGGAGCAAAGCGCCGCGTGCGCGAGAAAAGCGGGGAGATACTCAGGCCGGGCTGGCGCTACGGGCAGCCCGAGAAGAATGCGACGAGGAAGTCGAAGTAGTCCTGGCTGTTCACGATGCCATCGCCGTTGAAGTCGGCGGTGCAGCCGTCGGAGAGATCGACGAGCACGACGAACTCGGAGAGGTGCGAGTTGGGAGTGCAGTCGACCAGGGCCTGGTCGGTGACGATGAGGCGGATGGCGTAGCAGCACGGTTCGAGCCTGGAGGTGTCCCACTCAGCAAGCACGCCGTTGATCACGTCTCGCGTGTCGGAGTTGATCGTGGTCCACTGGTTGGTGCTGCCGCCGACGTACTGGACGGCCCACCCGGCGAGGTTGGCGTCGCTGGCGGTGCCGCGGATGGTGACGGAGCCCGAGACCGCGGAGCAGTTCCTTGGGGAGGTGATTTCGGCGGTCGGCGGGGTGTTGTCGATGATGATGCGTCGGGTGGCGTTGGCCGAGTCGCCGCAGTCGTTGGTGCCGACCACGCGGACGTCGTACTGGCCGTCGGAGACGGCGGCCGGGCCGGATGAGGTGTTCCAGGAACCAAGGCCGAGGTTGATGAGTTGGCCCGGGTAGGAGGGCATGGCGGGATCGACGGGCAGGTACCCGCTGCTTGAGCGATACTCGATGACGTAGGTGGAGCCGCACTGGTCCCAGACGGTGCCGTCGAAGCAGACGGTTCCACCGAGGACCTGGCTGGTTCCGGGCGCGTTGATGGAGACGGGGTTCATGGCCGAGTTGAGGTACACGACCAGGACAGCGGTGCTGTTGCCGCCGGAGGTGTTCTGAACGGTGAGGCGCAGGACGTAGTATCCTTCGGGGAGGGCGGGATCCCAAGTGGCGAGGGTGCCGTTGACGACGGGATTCGCGCCGCTGGCGATGAGGGACCAGGGGTCGCCGCCGGTCGGGGAGAACTCGAGGAAGTAGCCGGCGAAGCCGGCTCCGGAGGCGGTGCCGGTGATCGTCACGGGCGGGCAGACACAAGCGAACGGAGCGGGCGAGGCGATATTCGCGATGGGATCGGCGACGCGGATCAACTGGATACCGGCGATGGAGACGGGGTCGCCGAACTCGCCGCTGTTGTCGCGTGCGATGACTCGGAGCGAGTCGCCGGGAGAGATGGTGACATTGCGCTGGGTGTGAGTGACACCGAGGGTGAAGGTACCGCCGGTGACGGGGCCGGTGATGTTGTCCTGGCCGACGAAGGTGTTGTTGATCCAGAGTTGGGTCTGGAAGGTAGCGGCATTGTCGGCGCGGCCGGCGTAGGTGATGACGGCGTACCCGCCGGGGAGGAGGTTGTCGAAGCGGTACTCGACGGGGTTGACGACGCCGGCGACGGCGTAGTCGTAGTCGCACATGAGCCTGGAGAAATCAAGGGGGATGGTGCCGCCGGGGCAGCCTGATTGGATGCCGGCGCCGGCGACGCGGGTGAGGGAGACGCCGGAGGGCGCGCCGGTGAGGCCGCTGAGGGAGATGGTGGACGCGCCCCCCACGATGAAGTTATTCCAGAAGCCGGCTTGGCCGGAGGCAGCGCCGTAAGAGGCTGAGGGGACGCCGGAGCCGGTGCCGACGGTTCGGTTCATATCGACGTTGAAGCCGACCGCGCCGCCGCCGCGTGGCTCTGCGGTCTGGGCAGTGGCACTGGAGGCGGCACCGAGCAATCCGAGTGCGGCCGAGACAGCCAATCGAATCGAGTTGGTCAGGACGTCGCGAAGCATGATGGTTCCTTTCGAGATGTCGGGGACGTGGTGTGGTTCGAGCCGCGGGACGAGGACTGGCGGCGGCCCCCTGGTCGTTCTGGGCGGCGCCGCCGAGACGTGGGCCGTTTGGAATCGGGCTGACGCCGATGCCAAGAGTGCGATGGTCTGGAGGCAGAGGGCTGACGGATTTCCGCGGCAAGTCGCATTTACCTGAAGTTGGAGCGAGTGGAGGCAATTTTTCGGGGATCGCGCGTTGTTGAGTGGCAGCGAGGGAACGGTGGGGTAGATTGGCTGTGCAAGAGGGCATGTGGCACAAGATGGGAGAGAGCCATGAAAGACCAGATGGCGTGCCTTGCCGCACTCTTGGCGGCGACGGGGATGGAACGAGCCGCGAGCGCGTGGGAGTTTCGGTGCCGGTTTGTCGAGCGGGTCGGCAATGTGGACACCCCGCTGCCGGGGAACCAGCTCAGTGCGCTGGATGGAGGGGCGCATCGGATCCGCATCCAGTTCGGCGTATTTGACGACGCCGACGGGCCCGCGCCGATGGGGGGCTACCTGGGGTGGAATGTGGGGACGATCATGGTCTCCGGCCCGGCGGGGAACTCGAACGAATCTCGGACGCCCGGGCGGCTGGCGCCGTTCAACTTCGCGCCCGCGTCGCAAGGAGCCAACGGCGTTCCGGCGGAGGACCCGTTCGAGATGCTGACGGATGTTGACAACACCCTGGGCACGCAGTCGCCGCTGTGGCACTGCGATTCCAACGGTGAGGCACCGCCGCCACCCGAGCCGGGCGTGCGAGGCCGGAACACGTTCGTTTCGACGTACGAAATCACGGTTGATCCCAATCCCGGCGCGCTGGACTACGCCGTCACGTTCGCGGGCAACCTTGTCGCGGCGGACCGGTGGCTGGTGGTGGGGACCGCCAACCCTCCTGACTGCGGCGACCCGTCGGACCCCGCCGACGACGCGGTCGGTTCCATCACGTATGCGCCGTTCCCGCTGGCGCCGCGGGCGTTTGAATGCACTCTTGAGGTCTTCGCGACTCCGGCGCCGGGATCGGCGGTGCTGGTCATGGGGGCGATTTGGGCGTCGTGTGGCAAACGTCGGCGAGCGCTGTGGCGACATTGAAACCGGTCCCGAGCATGCCTGATATTGCTTCGCGGACTGGCGCCTGCTATCCTCATCCGCACTCGCCGCGGCTGTGGCGAAACTGGCAGACGCGCTAGGTTCAGGTCCTAGTGGGAGTAAAATCCCATGGAGGTTCAAGTCCTCTCAGCCGCATATTGAGACTCGCCCGCGAACGCCGCGGGCGTTTTTCTTTTTTGGGGGAAAGGGGGGGCGCGAAGTTGTGAGTTTGTCGTTAGGCACTGGGCGTTAGGCGTTCGGCGGAGACATCGGTATGCTGACGGCATGAAACAGTTTGCATGTCGGCTCTGGTTGTGCTCGATCAGCGCTCTGGGCGCCCTGGTTCCGGTCCCGGTCGTCGCTCAGCCGGATCCGGCGGGGTGGGAGCGGGGCGTCACGTTCCGGGCGTACGACATCTCCGGGCAGGGGGAGGTTCGACGCATCCCGGTCCTGCTTGAGAATCAGACCCCGAACGTTGACGAACTGCGGCCTGTGGTTGACTTCACGAGCGGCGCGGCAAACCCCGCGGACGCGAACCTGACGCTGTTCCCGACGATCGCCGCTCCGATCACGTGCGTCGTGCGGGCGTCGATCGAGATTCCCGGGGCGGGAGAACTCGGCGGCGATTCGGCACGCTCGTTCGTCTTCCGGCTGATCAGCGACGACGGTTCGCGGCTGTTCATCGACGATCGAGAGGTGATCGATCACGACGGGAGGCACGGGGCGTCGTCAAAGGACTCCGGATCGCTCGAACTGGCGCCGGGATTTCATCCGCTGCGGATCGAGTATTTCGATTCGGGGGGCAGCCGGCGTCTGCGGCTGGAATGGAAGACGCCCGGCGCGGCGTCGTTCACGCTCGTCCCGGCGTCGAACTTCTGGACCGAGTCGGATTTGGCCCGGGTGACGTCTCCGGGCGCGAAGCGAATCGCCGCCGGCAGCGGCGAGGGAACGCCGGCGCCGCGGACGCGTCCGGGCGACCGGCGTGCGCTGGAGGGCGTGCATCCTTCGTTCAGGCTGGAGACGATCCGGACGCAGGGTCTTGAGCCGCGGGTGGGCGCGCTGTGCTTCGATTCACGGGGCCGGTTGATCGTCGGGACGTTCGATCCGTTGCAGCGGACGGAAGAGTCGCTGCCGGACATTGAGAAGAAGACGCCGGACAAGTTGTACGCGGTCGATGGCCTGCTCGGCGCGACCGCGGATGCGAGCGGGGTGATCGAGGGGCGCGTGAGCGTCGCGGCGGACGGGCTTTACGAGCCGTGCGGGGCGGCGTCGGTGGGCGACGTGCTGTACGTGTCGCACCGGCGCGCGGTCACGCGGCTGATCGACCGGGACGCGGACGGGTTCTACGAAACGCACGAGGATGTGGCGACGGGGTGGGAAGGGTGGAACTACCACCAGTTCAACTTCGGGTTGGTGGAGCGGAACGGGCTCTTGTACTGCGGGCTGGCGACGGCGATGGCGCCGCCCAAGTGGGAAGGGATGGGGACCAACGCCGCGCCGAACGGACCGATGCGGGGCTGCGTGCTCGAGATTGATCCGGTCGCGAACATCGCCTCGGTCATCGCGGGGGGTTGTCGGACGCCGAACGGGCTGGGGATCGGGCCCGGCGGGTCGCTGTTCTACTGCGACAATCAGGGGACGTGGATGCCGACGAGCCAGATGGCGGAGGTGGTGCCCGGGCGGTTCTTCGGGCACTTCAACAACACGAACATGGTGCCGCCGCTGCGGGATCGGTACCCCGGCGGCGGGATCGCGAGTGCGTGGTGTGATCGCGTGCGTGCCCCGGCGGCGCTGTACCTGCCTCAGAATGAGTGCAGCAACTCACCGACGCAGCCGCTGCTCATCGACACGCCCGCGCTCGCGCCGTACTGCTCGGGCAGCCAGATGCTCATCGGTGAACTCACCGCGGGCGGGATCCGGCGCGCGAACCTCGAACGGGTCAATGGCGAATGGCAGGGGGCGGCGTTCCGGTTCTCGCAGGGATTCAGCGTCGGGATCAACCGGATGGCATGGTCTCCCGCGGGCGATGGAGCGCTGTACGTCGGTGGCATCGGCGCGGGGGGCAACTGGAACTGGAAGGAGACGAAGTTCGGGCTGCAGCGGCTGGTGCCGACGGGCGTGGTGCCGTTCGAGATGCTCGCGGTGAACGCCACCCCGACGGGCCTGACGATCACGTTCACCAAGCCGGTCGAGACGGCGTGGCTCACGGAGCCGAAGAACTTTGAAGTGCGGCAATGGCATTACAAGCCGACGGCGGAGTACGGGGGACCGAAGATCGATGATCGGGCGATGACGGTCGCCGGGGCGGTTGCTTCGGACGATGGCCGATCGGTCCGGCTGACGATCCCCGGGCTGGTCCGGGGCTCGTGCGTGTATCTGCACGTCGATCCGAAGTCAGCATCGGGCGAGACGATATGGGCGACGGAGGCGTGGTATACGCTGAACAACATCCCCGTCGAGAAGCCGACGGTCGTGTATGAGCCGGCTCGGGCCGCGCCGCGTGTGGTGAACGATGTGTGGACGTACGAGACGGCGCTGGGCGTGGGCGTGCAGCCGCCGGCGCACGCGGCGGTTCTGATCGGCCGCTCGGCCCGCGCGAACTTCGTGACCGGGGCACGGCAGGGCGCGATGCCGACCGCCGGGGAGAACCGGACGCAGAAGGACCTGCTGGATCAGGGCGAATACGTCGAGATGAACGTGGCCGAGGGGGACCTCACGTCGCGCATCAGTTTCGGTGATGCCCGGCTCCACGTCGAGTGGTACTGTCCGCCGGGGGGCGAGGGGCAACTCGCCGCCAACAGCGGCGTGTACCTGCAGTCGCTGTATGAGATCCAGGTACTGGGAACCAGGGCGGGCGCGGCGCCACGGATCAACGAAGCCGGTTCACTCTACAACGTCAAGGCGCCCGACGTCAATGCGTCCACGGGCCCCGGGACGTGGCAGGCGTACGACGTGTTTTTCGACGCTCCGCGATTCGAGCGGGGCGTGAAAGTGTCGCCCGCGCGGCTGACGCTGTACTGGAACGGCGTGCTCGTGCATGACCGGGTGGAGGTGAGCGGTCCGACGGGCGCCGCCGCCGCGAAGGGCGAGCCGGGGCCGGCGAAGGGCTCCGGCGACGGCGTCACTCAGATCGGCCCACTGCGCCTGCAAGCGCACGAGACGGCCGCCCAGGGACCGGTGCGTTACCGCAACGTCTGGATCGCGCCGGCCGACATCATGGACGCCCATTCGCTCTTGGGCGACCACACCGTGGTCAGGAGTTTCTCGACATCGATCAATCGACCCGAGCGGATCGCGCAGCGTGATCGGACCGCGGGGCCATGGAAGAATCTCACCGATGCCAGCGGTCTGGGCGGGTGGACGACCTGCGGCGGGGGCGGCGTCTTCAGCGAGCAACCGGGCGAGATCGTGGGGGAGACGCGCCCGAACTCGCCGAATACCTTTCTGGTCAGTCGCGAGACCTACTCGGACTTCGAGTTGCTGCTGGAGGTGAAGCAGGATCCCGAACTCAACTCGGGGATCCAGTTCCGCTCGCACGTGGAGGGGGGCATCGACAACCGATCGGGCCGGGTCGTGGGGTATCAGTGCGAACTCGATCCCGCGCCGCGCGCTTTTTCCGGCGGGATCTACGACGAGGGTCGGCGTGGCTGGCTGGCGCCGCTCATCGATGCGCCGTACGCGCGAGCGGCCTACAAACCCGGGGACTGGAACACCATTCGAATCGTGGCGCGCGGACCGGTGGTGCAGACGTGGGTGAACGGGGTTCCCGCGGCGACCATGTTCGACGCGATGGACGCCGCCGGGCATATCGCGCTGCAGGTGCACGGCGTGGGGGACCGGGCTGATCCGCTCCGGGTCCGGTTTCGCAACATGCGCATTCGTGAACTTCGATAGCGGCGCCGATGGCCGATGCGCGGCTAGGCCGGAACGTTGACGTGATGCCGGACGGCGGGCCGGCCGCGGAGCGGAAGATCGACGCCGACGACATCGACGCGCAAGGGGCGGTCGGCCCAGCCGTTGGCGCGGGCGAGATGGCGCACGATTGAGAGGACCTTCCGGCGCTTTTCGGCGTTGGCCTTGGCCTCGGCGGGAAACGCGGGACGATGCGGATCGGTTGACGCAGTGGGGTCGAGGCGCCTGGTCTTGACCTCGACGGCGACGATCGTGCGCCGATCCGGCGCCAGGCAGAGCAGGTCGAGTTCGCCGAACTCGACGTGGACGTTGCGGGCAATCACGCGGTAGCCGGCGCGACGGAGGAACGTGGCGGCGGCGCGCTCACCCCGGCGGCCGGTAATGTCGAAGTCCCCGCGGATGCCCAGGATCCGCCTGCGGAGATGTCGGACCAGGGCGATCATCAGCGGTTGGGGACGAGGTATCGCGCCTCGGCGGTCGCGAGCAACTTCGCGTTCATGTCGTTGACATCGCTGAAACTGCCCTTGTTCATGAGCTTGGAGAGGTAGCGCACCGTCTCCTGGTCGAAGCGACGCTTCTTGATCTCGGCATCGAGTTGCAACTGCACGTCGTAGAGCGACTTCGCGGGCGGCGTCACGACCGATTCAAGCGAAATCCACGCGACCCGGCGATCGAACGGGATCGGTCCGGTGAATGACCCCGTGGACAATCCGCGGGCCGCCTCGTTGAGGGGCTGCTGAGGGAAGAAATCGGTCTGATTGAATGAACCTTTGATCGTGCGTTCGGCCGCGCCCGCGCCGCCGGAGTTGAACTCGTTTTCATCGCGGGCGGCGATGTCCTTGAAGGGGACGCCGCCGGAAAGATCCTGCTTGACGCGCTCGATCTGTTCGGTGGCGCCGGCCGGCAGCCAGATCATGCGGAGCGTGGCGACGGGCGGGGGGTTGAACTCGTCGAAGCGCCGCTCGTATTCAAGTTGGATGTCCTTCCAACTGACGATGACCTTCGAAGCGACCCGCTGGTAGACCTCGCGCTTGACGAGTTGGGTTTCGAGGTCCTCTTTCACTTTTTCGTCGAGGTTCTTGCCCTCGCGTTCGAGGAGGGTCTCGTTGACGACGGCTTCGCTCCCGCCGGCTCCCGATACGAGTTGGTTGCGCAGTTGCCCGATGAAGTAGAGGATCCCCTTGCGCTCTTCGGGGGTGAGTGATGACCTCGCTTCGGCCAGGACGAGTTCGTCGCGGATCTTGTCGAGCAGGGCTTTTCGGATCGCGTCGTTGGCCTCGGCACGCCAGGCTGCGTCGGACTTGTGCTTCAGGGCCATGCCCGCGAGTGCGGCATCGAGTTTCGTATCGCGAAAGAACTTCGACGCGTACACCGGGTTGCCGTTGATCTGACCGACGAGGGAATCGAGCAGGACTCCCTGGTCGGCGGGGATGGACGGGGCGCTGGGCGCAGGAAGGTTGGGAGCGCCGGCGAAGGCGGCGACGTCGAGGACGCCGGGGTCAGGGGCGGCGGAGGAGCGTGCGTCGGGGGATACCGGAGGGGTCGTGATGACGTCGCGCTTCACGAGCGCGGCGCCCGGGTCGCCGGGGCCGGCGGCGAAACTGGAGGCGGACAAGCGCGAAGACGCGGGCTTGACGATCGAGGACGACGAGCATCCGACCATGCAGCACGCCGCCGATGCGATGCCGGCGCCGAGGTGAATGAATCGGGTGATTCGAGGTCGGGCGGGTCGATGCGGTGTGGGCATGGCGGGCTTCCGTGCACGACCCGCCGGCGAATGCAGGGCGAGGGTGCTCCAGTAGTCTACCGCCCACAGCGGTGCGCATGGCCTGCATCCGGACTGAATTGACAGGCCGGTCAGCGTGTTCCCCCCACCCCCCCACCCCCCCACCCCCCCCACCCCTCCCTCGGGTCGCGAGGAGATCAACCGGGCTCAGCAACCACTGAACATGGCGACGAGGAAATCGAAGAAGTCCTGCGAATCCGTGAAGCCGGAGTAGTTCATGTCCGCCGCGCCGCTAAAGAAGTCGGTGATGAAGTCAAAGAAGTCCTGGCTATTGACGAAGGAGTCATTGTTCCAGTCGGAGGGGCACCCGAGCGCGATGGGCGGGAGGTCGGCCATGAAGATGCCGTCCTGCCCGCCGCTGACGGTGGCAAGGAACGCGAAGGTTCGATCGAGCGAGACGGCGGTTCGGCGGCCGTCGTGCGCGAGGCCTTCGGTTCGCGGAAGGAGTGAGACGATCAGCCGGTTGTCGCCCGGGGCGACCTGCACGGAATCACCCTCCTGCACGAGGCAGGACAGGCCGCGACCCGGGGAATAGACGTAGATGCCCTTGGCGCCGGTCGAGAGCGTGGCGGGGAAGACGAGTTGGTTTCCCGAGGAGGTCGCGAGCCAGAAGTCCGGGGCCTGGAAGTCGAAGTTGGCGAAGCGGGCCCCGTTGCCGCGGGGCGCCAGCGCACCTTCGCGGGCGGCGAGGATGAGTAGGGCCGGGGCGTCGCCCCACCAGATGGACGTGTCGTTGGCGGCGGCGACGTCGGTGCCGCGGAGGGTCGCGGCGAACATGACGCGTCCGTCCTGAGAGAAGGCCGGATCGCTGAAGGAGTCGAAGACCACGCCTGCGAAGGCTCCGGGCGCCTGCTGGTTTTCGCGCACGAGGTTGAAGGTGGAGCCGCAGGGGCAGCGGGTGAAGATGCCGGCGTCGTCGCCGGGGGTGATGCCGGCGACGCCGACGCGCATGGTGGCACGGAAACCGACGCGGGGCTCGCCGGTGATGACGGGCATGCCCAGCGACTCGTAGAGCGCCGCGGAGATGTCGCCGTGCCCGATGTTGTCGCCGGTGCGGGCGAGGAGGTAGAAGACATCCTGTTCGCCGATGCGGATCCAGATGCCGACGTCGTTGGACGCGTCGACCCCGCCGGTGCCGCGGCGGAGGTTCGCGCGGTAGGCGATGTCGCCGCGGAAGGAGATGACGGGAGAGGAGAAGTTGCCGTCATAGAGCGGCGCGCTGGCGATGTCGTGCGCGACGTCGCCCTGGCGTGCAACGGCGGCGACGTCGCCGACGAAGTTCTGAGCCCAGATGCCCTGGGACTGATCCACGGGCACGCCGCCGGCGCCGGTCACGAGCGTCGCCTTGATGGGGACGCTCCAGTTCCAGTTCATGGCGGGGTGGGTGCGGAAGTCGTTGATGTCGTCCAAGGGCCCTTCGGGCGCGCCGAAGAAGGGATTGCCGGCCTGGTAGTAGAAGTACGTCATCCCGTTGACGTACTGGAACACGGCGCGATCGTTGTCGGGGCCGATCCCGGCGGTGTGAGACAGGCTGGCCCAGAAGGCGGCGGCATCGGTCGCGGAGGCATCGAGCACGGGGAGCCCGAGGTCGACGTAGGTGACGCCGGGGGGCATCCCGGGTGCCTGCGACCCTTCGCGCGCCAGCAGCGTGGCGCCCGCGCCCTCGCGGATGATCCAGAGCGCCGCATCGTTGGCCGCGGTGACCCCGCCGGCGCCGGCCTGAAGAGTTCCATCAAAGGCGATGCGGCTTCCCGGGGCGATGGTGGGCCGCCCCAGCGAGGCGAAGAGAGCGCCCGCGGGGGCGCCGGGTGCCTGGGCGCCGACGATCGCGAGGCAGCGGACGTTATCGGCCGAAGCGAGCGGCGCGACCGGCAGCGTGCCGCACGCCGCCAGAACGGACCAGGCCAGACGCTGGCCGACGAAAGAACGAGCCGTTGGCATTGAAACTCTCCGGAACGAGATCGAGACCGAACGCGCGCAGCCGCTAGAGAATCGGCACGATGCCGGACACGGATGCGTCGAGCATAATTGTGCCGGGGAATGTCGGCGCCGCCAGTGGAGTTACCGGAAGTGACGCGAAATTTTGGCGGTAGCCGCCCATCAGGGAACGGGTGAGAAACCCCATCTCCAGCCGGCTTCCTGCAGCGGGCGCCCGGACGACTCGACATGACCGTCAACGAAGCCGACGTTCAGGCCGCCGTTATGACGCATGGCCGGGAACCAGAAGCGGTCGTCTCCGAACACTCCGGTGGTTCCCAGTGAAGGGGCGGAGAAGAATGGCGGGCTCTGGCGGCTGCTAGCGGCCACGCCGTCAACATCCCACAGCAGCGGCACGCCGGATTCGCTCGTGATCGCACTCTGGAGCCTGACGGTGACGACGCCGCTCTGCGGGGGGGGTCTCTCGGCGATCTTGAGCCGGAAGTTGAACCCGAAGGACACATTCTGCCACGGGCCGACGCCGCCGCCTTGGCATGGCGCGTTGCGGAAGGTCGAGATGGTGCCCTTCACCTCGGGGCAGCGCAGGGGGTCGTTCTTGTCGTTGTCGGGAAGGTCATGACGGGTCTGGCCCTCCCAGCACCAGAACTCTTCCAGGCAGTACTGACTCGATACGAACGTATCGAGTTGGAAGCGGAGGTGGTTGGCGGAGTCGCGCCCGCGGTCGCCGTGGTACACGTCGTCGGCGAAGACGTTGAAGTCGTAGGCGCTGGAGCGCTGGCTCATCTGGCACTTGAAGCCGCGCGCTGACGCAACCGTGCTCCGGGCGATCGGGAGCACGAGCGACACCAGCACGCCGATGATGGCGATGGTGACGAGAATCTCGAGCAGTGTGAACGCGCCACGCCGACTGCTCACGATTCGTTGCGGTGAGGTCTCTGGTCTGTTCATGCGTCCGGAAGCAAGACCGTCCGACTGGTTGTGAAACCGATACCAGAAGCCATAGTCTAGCAAATCTCGGCCGACTTGCCATCCCCGGTTCAGGAATTGAACAGAGTTCCAGCACCTACCATGATGCAAATAGTCCTCGGTACCGAGCGGCCGGCTGATAGCAGCCAGACAAGCGCGCGGACGGGCGTCTCGAATTCGTCGCCGGATCCACCTTCAATACACCATGATTGCTCGAATCGCTGGGTCGCTTGAATCGATTGAAGGAACGACCGCTCTCGTGGCGGTCGATGCGACGGGACTGGCGTATGAGGTAATGATCCCGGCGTACCTGAGTGGGCGGCTGCGCGCGACGTACTCGCTCGACACCGCGGGGGCCGATGCGTCGCTGGCCACCATCCGGCCTTCGATCGTGCTCCACACGCTGGAGTACCTGGAAGGTCAGGGGCAGGGAACATCGTTCATCCCGAGGCTGGTCGGGTTCGCGACCGACAACGAGCGCGAGTTCTTCGAGATGTTCACGACGGTCAAGGGGCTTGGAAATCGGCGGGCGCTGCGCGCCCTGGCGCAGGAGCCGGCGGCCATCGCGGACGCGATCGTGTCGCGCGACGTGCGACGGCTGCAGGAGTTGCCGGAGATTGGGAAGAAACTCGCCGAGACGATCGTGCTCGAACTCCGCGAGAAAGCGCAGAGGTTCGCGGGGCTTCTGGGAAGCGCGGGGCGACCGGCGATTCCGGGTGAGTCCGCGAGCGAGTTGGAGGCGAAGTTCTCGCCCGCGGCCGTGGAAGCCATCAGCGCGATGGTGACGCTGGGCGAGAGCGAAGCCAGCGCGGAACGGATGGTCGCCGGTGCGCTTCGGCGAAACGGGCGGCTCGCGACGGCGGACGAGATCCTCAGCGCGGCGTACGCATCGAGGTAGGGCCAGGACGGGCAATCGTTCTCGCGGGCTGTAACGCTCGGTGCGCCGGCCTGATATGCTACATGCGTCAGCGGTCTCGCCCACGCGAGTGATCCCCATGAGTTCTGTGAGACGCCTTGGTCGGCATCCGGCTCGGACATGTCCGCACCCCGAGTGGATCGAACCGCTGGAACCGAGAACGCTGCTTTCGCCGGCTCCGCTGCCGTCGCTTTCGGATCTGCAGAACCCCGACAACCCGGTGATCCGGCTCAGTACGAGCATGGGGGACATCGACATCGAGATGTTCGCGGGATTGCTGCCGGACCTGGTGAGCGAATACCTGCGGGGCTTTGATCGCGGGACGACCTGCGACTACACGTTCTTTCACCGGTCAACGGCCGGGTTCCTCCAGGGCGGCCTGTTCACGTTTCCGCGGGATAGCAATCTCGGCGCGGTCGCCGCGTGCAGCCCGCTGCTGGAACCCATCACGACCGGCGGGCACATCGCCAACACCGAGCGGACGGTGGCGACGGGGGTGCTGCTGGACGCGTTCCCGGGACCCGGGCCGTTCATCTTTAACCTTCGCGACAACTCGGGTTCGCTGGATCCAGACGTGTCGGTGGTGTTCGGGCGCGTGCTGGACGACCGGTCGTGGGGCGTGGTGCAGACGATCGCGTCGCTGCCGGTGGCGGACTTGTCAGGGGATGGATCGTTCGCGGGTTTTTACGCCGGGAGTTTCACGAGCACGCCGGTGACGCGGGCGTACGACCCGGGTGATGAGAACAACCCGCCGGAGCAGGTCACGCCGGACCTGCTGGTGCAGAACCTGGACCTGTACGTGCTCAAGGCGACGGGCGCGCCGGATTTCTATCAATACCGGCAGTTCGAGCCCGAGGGCTTCCGAAGCGCGTCGATCCGGGAGTTTGTGCCGATCGAGAACCCCAATGACGAGCCGGTGTGGTTCGAACTCGTGGCGCGATTTGAGGAACAGGCGAGCCCGCCGTTTCTGCGCCGGGACGATTTCATCGTGTCGGGCATGATCGCGGCGCGGTCGCGCGGCGGGGCGACGATCGGCCTGGGGGAGTGGTTCACGTATTCAGCGGTGCAGCGGGCGGACCGCCCGTTCGCGCTGGAACTTCGCTCGACGCTACCTGTTGTCGCGAGCCTGAGCCACTATGACTTTGACGCCGCGATCTCGCTGTCGTTCACGCCCGAGACCGCGAATACGTGGGTCTTTCCGGAGGTCTGGCTCGGGAACGCCGATGACCGTGACTTCCTGGTCTGGTACAACCCGGAGTGCGAAGACGCCGAGGTGACCGTCCAGATCACGACCGCGGACGGCTCGACACTCGATCCGATCCGGTTCAGCACCGGTGCACTTCGGCGCGGCGGGCTGTCGCTGGGCTCATTGAGTACCGCGCGCGGGTTCGCCCGTGTCAGTTCGACCGTCCCGATCGTGGTCGCGCGTTCGCACTATTCGACCATCGCTCGCGGGAGCGGGCACGCTGAGTATGGCGACGCCGGCCCGGGCTCGCGCGTCGGGGCGATCCCCGTGGCAATCGAGCCGTTCCGCTTCGGGGTGTTCAGCGCCGCGCTGGGCGTCATCGGGCTGAGTGTCTTGAACGACACCGATGTGGAAGTCACGCTGACCGTCAGCGTATTCCCCAGCGGTTCGCCCACATCGGTGCCCGCAGGGTTCGAGCCCGGGTACATCATCGCCCCGGGTGCCGTGCTTCGCGCCCGCGGCGAGTTCACCCCCGGCGCCGACGCCTACACGCTGGTCTACAACGCTTCCGGGCCGGTGCACGTGTCGTACTTCGGGCGTCGGTTCGAGCAGATCGGCGGAGCGGTGCCCGTGCTCGCCGGCACGGAGCAGCACTTCGCCGAGGGGTTCTCAGATCCGTCACGCACGCAAGGAACAAACGCGAACCTCTTCGAGTCGCTGCACCTGTTCAATCCGTTCGGCGAGCCGCTGGGCATCCCGTCGCAGACGGCCGACATTCGCATCACGTTCCGATACACCGACGGGTTCGAACTCTCTCTCGAGCGCACGGTGGGGGGCGGCGTCGCATCGTGGCTGAACGTGGGGGACCTGCCCGAGATCCGTCAACAGGCGGAGGAAAACCGTCGGTTCTACTACTCGATCCGGGTCCAGAGCGACGTGCCGATCGTGGCCCAGTTACACCACCTGGATCAGGGCACCAACCCGGCGAACTCGGCATTCGGCGGCGCGTTCGTGCTCCCGGGATTCGCGCTGGGTCCCACGACGAGGCTTGAAGACCTGCTGCCCGGATGAGGTGCCTACTCCGGGCTCGGCGAACCGTGCTGCATCGGATGTGGGGATCGCGAGCGAGCCTGGGCATGGTGTCACTCACCGCTGCCGGCGCTTCGGGTCCATCGCTTCGCGGAGCCCCTCGCCCACGAAGTTGAGCGCCAGGAGTGTGAGTCCCAGCAGCAGGCACGGGAAGACCAGGAGCCACCAGCGCGACTGGTAGGGATTGAGTTCGGGCAGGCCGTCGGCGGCGAGGTTACCCCAACTCGGCAGCGGCGGGCGCACGCCGATGCCCAGAAAACTCAGGAACGATTCTTGAAGGATCGCCTGGGGCACGGTGAGCGTGGCGTAGACGATAATGGGCCCGAGCAGGTTGGGGAGCAGGTGGCGGAGGAACTGGCGGCGCACCGGGACGCCGAGGGCGCGAGCGGCTTCCATGAACGGCTGGGCCCTCAGGCTCAGGACCTGCCCGCGGATGACCCGCGCCATGGTGAGCCAGCTCACACCGCCTATCGCGACCAGCAGCACCAGAAGGTCGTACGCCGTGCGCTCGGATTCGGACACGACGCGCGGGGGGAGCGCGGACAGCGCGGCGGTCTCGAACTCGGCGCGCTCGGTCGGATGGACCGCGAGCCACTGCTCGATCTCAGCGCGGCTGGGCGGGGCGGCGGCGGCGCCGATCGCGGCGCGGGTCGCGTGCGCGACGTGGTGGGCGCGGGCCCGGGCGCGGGTGACGTATTCGTCCATCACGGCATCGCCCGCGACCGCGAGGAGCACGACAAGCAGAACATACGGCAACCCGTAGAGGATGTCCACGATGCGCATCATCACGGCGTCCAGCCGCCCGCCGACGTACCCCGCGATCGCGCCGTACATCGTGCCCAGGAATACCGAAAGCAGCGCGGCGGCCAGGCCGATCGTCAGCGAGATGCCCCCGCCGGCGAGGACTCGCTTGAACAGGTCGCGCCCGAGCAGGTCGGTGCCCATGACAAAGAACGGTCGGGCCGCGCGAATCTGCTCGGGCGAGAGGGTAACCGCTTGGGTGGCGAGTTCGTCAACCGAGACGCCGCGTTGGCGGGCCAGGCGGTCCAGGGCACGTCGAGTCGCGGCGGCGCGAACCCGCTCGGCCAGGTCACGGTCCGCGGGGAGCCACGACTCGGCCGGATCGGATCGGATGGGCCACCAGGTGGGAGGGAGTTGGCTCGCGTCCGGATCCTGCTGGGCGTACCGAGGCGGTCCGGGCCGCGTCAGGCGGGAGCCCTCGGGGGATGGATCAGAGACCGTGGTGGACCCCATGGTCCACGGGAGCGTGAGGACGCACGAGAGGAACATGAACGTGAGAAACCCCAGCCCGATCACGCCCGGCAGGCTCCGGGTGAAGCGAGCGATCGAGGCAGGCCCCGCCGGGCGCGGCGCCGGTTGCATGGGCGAACCCAAGGCCGGTTCACGCGGTTGGCGTTCGGAAGACATCAACGAACTATAACGGCGAGTGACCTCCCATCGATCCCCCCTCCCCCCGATCGCGCCCGCGGGCGGACGTCGTGCATCGCAAGCGAACAGCCCTGCTCACGTAGCCGCTGGAGTTCGAGGGCCGGGTGGTTGTCAATGCGGAACGCGCCGGGGGTCAACGAAGGAACCTGCGAGTCAGTCATGACGGCACTGGACAGCCACCCATCGCGGATCACGCGCACCCGCTGAACAGGCACGAAATGAAGTCGAAGAAATCCTGCGAGTTGATGAACCCGTCGGCGTTGTAGTCGCCCCGGGAGGTCAGTCCGAAGAACTCCGTCAGGAAGTCGAAGAAATCCTGTGAGTTCAGGAAGCCGTCGGAGTTGAAGTCGCAGGGGCAGACGTTGAACTCGACGAAGCGTGCCGCGTCGTCAAGATTGACCCAGCCGATATTCTCGCCCCAGGCGTACCCGCGCAGCCGCCCGGCGTCGAGCCGCGGCTGCTGCCCCGCGGGCAGCGTCGGCAACGTGAAGTTGATCCACCCGATGTTCTCGCCCCACGCCAGTCCCGACAACGCGCCGGTGCCCACGTCTCGGTTGACGCCGAAGTCCGTCCCGTTCACGTTGGCGTACGCGGTCCCGTTCGCCGGCGTCCCATCACCGAAGTTGACGTACCCGATGTTCTCGCCCCAGGCGAACCCAGAGAAGAACGAGCCGTGCAGGCGGACACCCTGTGCCGCCGGGGGCTGCCCCGCGTCGCGGAAGTTCAGCCACCCCACGTTTTCCTGCCACGCGAACTTATGCAGCGGATCGACGTTGGACTGTGCCAGCGCCGGGGCGCTCATGGCGAGAGAACCAAGCGAGATGAGAAGGAATCGGTTCATGATGCACACTCCAATCAGACTGTCGCGACACCGATTGCCGGTGTCGTGTTTCGTGACGTGCTAATACGTGAAGTTGGCGTGGGGATGAGTCGTTCCTGTTGAATCAGGAGCCGAGTTCCCGCTGACGGTCGCGCTGCCTGGCGCGGTGCGATCGATGATGGGGCCGAAGACGTTGTTGGCGATGATGTCCCAGTTGATCGTGTTTCCAGAACACGTATTGCCGATGATCATGTTCCCCGCGGCGTCCACGTCGATCCCCCGGTCGGCGTCGGTGCAGTTGTTGCCCTCGATGCGGTTGTCGGGACCGGTAGAGTGGATACCCGCTCCGTTGCCGGACAGCAGCCCGTTTGTCATGCACGTGTTACCACGGATCGTACAGCCCACGACGCACACAATTCCGTCGAGTCGGTTGCCAAAGCACGAGCAGTCGACGACCGTGCCGGCGTTGCCGATGCTGATCCCGGAACCGACGCTGGCAAAGGCGGAGCAGTTCCAGACGGTGCTCCCGCCGCCGGCGATAATTCCGGTCCCACCGTTGGAGTTCACGGAACACCCGCTGATCGTGCAACCCTCCTGATTCGCGCTGATGCCCGAAGCGGCATTCGCGAATGCCGAGCAGCCGGTGATTGTGCAGCCGAACCCGAAGGCGCGGATGCCGTTGATGCTATTGGAGTTGGTCGAGCAGTTGGCGACGGTGCTCCCGTCGGCGACGCTGACACCGCTGCCGGTGTTGCCGCTCGCAGTGCAGTTGATCACGGCGCAGCTCGAGTTGGTGAGGATCCCGCCGTCGGCATTGAGACTCGCCGCGCAGTCCAGGACCGATCCGCGCGTACTGACGCTGATGCCGGCCCCCGAGTTGCCGCTCGCGAGCACGCCGGCGACGCGGGCGTTGGTAACGGAAACGGACCCAAGGTCCACTCCCTCATCCCCCCAGTTGCGGACCGACCCGTTAGTCACGGTAAGATTCGAGAGACCGGCGACGGTGGCACTCACGCCGTCGAAGGGGCCCATCCCCTGGATTCCGACCAGATCAAAGCCATTGAGGTCGATTGTCACGCCGCTCGCAGCGATCTCAATCCCGTGTTTGCCCGGCACCGCGGTGATGCTGCCCGTGAGGTAGTACGAACCGGGCTGGGTGATCTTGAAGATGCTATCTGAGTCCCCCGGCGTGTTGGTCAGGTTGATCGCTACTCGCGGCTCAACCTCGCTGAGGGTCTTGTACGTCGGTGTCACTGGGCCCGCGGGCGGGTCCAGCGGACCGGCCGTGAGCAGCGCGGCGGCCGCTAGCAGCGAGAGCGACCCGATAGCCGTGCAGAGGATAGCGGTACGGTTCATAGTGACCTCCTGTTGCCTTCAGTACTGGATGTTCGCCCACGGACTCGTCGCGCTCGCGGCGTTCCCGATCGGGCCGGTGTCGTTTCCTCCGGCGATATCAAAGTTCAGCACGCACCCCTTGAGGGAGTTGCCGAAGATCGTGTTGCCGCCGGAACTGACCAGGATCCCACGGTCGGCAAAGGTGATGTTGTTCCCCTCGATTCTGTTCGCCTGCCCCGTCGCACGTACCGCCGCCTCGAACCCGATTCCGGTTCCGTCGCCGTTGCATGAGTTGCCGCGGACGAGGCACGAGAAGTTGACCGCGATCCCGTCGCTCTGGTTATTGCGCGTGGTGCAGTTGATCACCGAACCCCCATTATTCATCGAGATACCGCGGCTGAGATTGTCATTCGCCGTGCACCCCTGCACCGTCGCGCCGTCGCTGAGATTGAACCCGTTGCCGGTATTGCCCGTGGCGGTGCAGTTGACGAACGACCCGGCGCCGGCGCCGAGAGAGTTGAACCCGTCCGCGGCGTTCTGCGTGGCGGCGCAGTTCGCCGCGTGACAGCGAGGGAACAGCAGGAACCCGTGCCCGGAGTTATTATCCGCCCGGCATTCCGAAAGCAACGAGTTCGGCCCGATCTCAAACGCCGTCTGACCGCCGGTCAATCCCGACGCCGAGCACCGCGTCAACGTCATCTTTCCCCCCTGAAACCAATACCCGCGGCCGCCCCCTGAAACGCGACACTCGGTGAGCGTGACGCCGCTCTCTCCGATGAACGATTGGAAGCCGATCGAACCCGCCGCCCCGGGGTTGCTCACCCGGCAGTTCGACGCGGAGCAGAATGAATAGAGGAGCATCCCCACACCGTTCCCCTCGCAGACACAATCGATCACGCTCGTTCCGCTCAATGCTTCGATCCCATTGCCGACGTTCGAGCTCGTGATGCAATCCGCCACAATCGAGTTGGAGCCAACCCGGATCCCGTGCGAACTGTTCCCCCGCGTCGCGCACCCGCGCACACGCGCGAACGCTCCCACGTCGATCCCATTCCCCGCGCACAGGCTCGAGTTCACCGATTCAATCTCCGCGTACGTCCCCGGCGCCGTCACGCCGTGGCTCAAGCACCCCGATATGAACCCGTTGGTGATCTTCACACCCTGCACCCCGGCCGTCGTTCGAACGCCGTTCTGGGCGATCCCGGCTCCCGAGATCAGAAATCCGCCGAGGTCCAGGCTGACACCACTCACGATGATCTCGATCACCGCGCTGCTCCCGGCTGGCGCGATCACGTTCCCCGTCAGGTAATAACTTCCCGCCTGGGTAATCCGAAACACGGCGCCCGCGCTCCCGGGTGTGTTTGTTGCGTTCACCGCCACCCGCGGCTCAACTTCAACGAGCGTCTTATAGGTCGGCGCCACCGGGCCCGCCGGCGGGTTCAGCGGACCTGCGATCAGCATCGCGCCAACGCTCAACAATGACGCCGAAACGATCATGACGCAAACACGCACTGTGCGGTTCATTCAACTCCTCCTCACCCTGCATCCCCGGTGTATCCATCGCTGGTTCGGCCTGCACCACGCTCAATACGAAAAGTTCGCGTTCGGATGCGTGCTGCCCGTCGCATCCGCGGCGGTGAATCCCGTCACGGCCGGACTCGCCGGCGCACGCCGGTCGATGATCGGCCCGTACACGTTGTTCGCCGCGATGTCCCAGTCGGTCGTATTCCCGCTGCACGTGTTGCGGACGATGAAGTTCCCCGCCGCGTCCACGTCCACCCCCCGGTCCGCGAGGGTGCAGTTGTTCGCTTCGATCCGGTTGTCGTTCCCGGTCGCGTGCACGCCGGCGCCCGACCCCGCGCCGACTCCGTTTGACGAGCAGGCATTCCCCGAGATGACGCACTCATTGGCGCAGCGGATCCCATCGCTGCTGTTGTTCCGCGCGACGCAGGCGCTCACGAGGCACCCCGTCCCGACGCTGATACCGTGCGAACTGTTGGACGTGACGGCACAGTTCGTGATGGTGCCCCCGTTGTTCGCGGTGATCCCCGCGCCGCCGTTCTGGAACGCCGTGCAGTCCACGACCGCCGCCCCCCCCGCGACCCGGATCCCCGCGTTGGTGTTTCCGGTCGCCAGCACGCCCTGCACGCGAAGCCCCGACGCTCCAAAGGCGCCAAAGAGATCGACACCGGCGTCGCCCTCCCAGCCGCGCACCGTCCCGTTGAGCACCGTGATGTTCGACAACCCCGAGGGTCCGATCGTCACGCCGCTGAAGAAGCCGATGCCCGTCGTGCCGACGACCTCGAACCCGTTCAGATCAATCGTGACATCCGAGGCGGCAATCTCGATCCCGTGCTTGCCCGCGACGCCTTGTATGCTGCCCGTCAGGTAATACGACCCCGGCTGGGTGATCCGGAAAAGCGAGTCGGCGTCGCCCGGGGTGTTCGTGGCGCTGATCGCGGTGCGAGGCTCCACCTCGGTCAAGGTCTTGTACGTCGGCGCGACCGCGCCCGCCGGCGGGTCCAGCGGCCCCGCCACCAGCAGCGCGCCCAGCCCGCCGACGGCGCTCGTGCTCAAGGCGATGCAATACAGCCCAGTACGTTTCATCGCGGTCTCCTTTGTCCTTATGGTGATGATGCAAACACCCCGTCATCATGTCGGTCCGCGCACCGACTCCCGCCGGCGCGTTAGTACGAGAAGTTCGCGTTCGGATGCGTGCTCGACAGTCCATCCACTCCGGTGCCGTTGCCCCCCTGCGCCGCCGTCGCGGCCCCGACGCGATTGATGATCGGGCCGAAGTAGTTGTTCGCGACGATCGCCCAGTTCACCGTGTTCCCCGTGCACGTGTTGCGGATGATGATGTTGCCGGTTCCGCTCACTTCAATCCCGAAGTCGTCGTTCCCGTCGCAGTTGTTGCCTTCGACGCGGCAGTCGGTCCCGGTGACGAGGATGCCGGACCCGCCCGCGACCGTCGGCCCGTTCCCGCTGCACGTGTTGCCGCTGATCACGCAGAAGTTCGCCGCGTCGATTCCATCGAGCGAGTTGGCGCGGGAGGTGCAGTTGATGACCGCGCCGGCGTTGCCCGGCGCGAACCCGACGCCTCCGTTGTTGAACGCGGTGCACCGATCAAACGTGCAGCCCGTATTGCCCCCGAAGCCGCCCCCGGTATTGAACGACGCGGACGAACCGGTCACGGTCCCGCCGAAACTCACGACAAAGCCGGCGCCGGTATTTCGCCTCGCCGCGCACTGGCTGATCGTGGTGGCGATGGTGCCGCGGATTCCGTCGGCGCCGTTGCCGCTCGTCGAGCACCCCGTGATCGTCGTGCCCCCGTCATTGAGCCCGGAGTCCGACGTCAGGATGCCGATGCCGGTGTTGTCGGCCGCCGAGCACCCCGTCAGCACGCACCCACCGCCGACGGCGAAGCCCACCGCGCCGTTGCTCTTGGCGACGCAGTTGTTGAGCGTACACCCTTCGGCAACGCTGATGCCGGCTCCCGTGTTGCTGCCCGCCGCGCTGTCGTTGATGGTCGAGCCGTCCGAGGCGGTGATCCCCGCGCCCTGATTCCCCGATGCCTGACATGATCGGATGATCGCCGTCGCGCCCACGGCGATCCCGACGCCGTTGTTCACGCGCGTGTGCACGTTCTCGATGACATGCCCGGTCCCCTGCAGATCAACCCCTCCGGTGCCCCAGGCGGACACCACCCCGTTTCGGATCGTGATGCTCACCCGGGGCGTACCCGCCGTGCTGATCCCGTCAAGCCCGAGCCCTGAACTGATCACCGAGAAGCCGTTCAAGTCGAGCACGACGCTGTCCGCCGCGATCTCGATCCCGTGCGACCGCTCCGTCCCGACAATGTTCCCCGTCAGGTAATACGACCCGGACTGCGTGATCTTGAAGTGGCTGTCGCCGTCCCCCGGCGTGTTCGTCGCGTTCACCGCGATCCGCGGCTCCACCTCGACCAGCGTCTTGTACGTCGGCGCCACCGGGCCCGCTGGCGGATCAAGCGGACCCGCGACGACCACGCCGGCCACGACCCCGATCGCCGCACACAGTCCGGTAACGCCGCAGCGCACCCACACATTCATCTTGTTCTCTCCTTCCAAGTTCGAGTGTAACACAAACGGGTGCTTCGTCGAACCGAACGTGCGCATCCGGACCCGATACGAGATAAATCGACGGTATCGGATCCCAAAAAGGAACCATGCCCGCACGGGCGGGCATGGCTCCTTCAGGAGTGAGGGGTGAGGTCATGCCCCTCGGCAGGTGTGCAATGTGTTCGGTCGCGCGACGCCGCGCGGGACGCCGGGCCCCCGGCGCCGAATGGTTCGGCTCTACTCGTTCTCAGGTTCGCCCGCGTCGCTGCTCCCGCCCGCCTGGCTCTCCAGCAGTTTCCGCAGGTACTGATTCTCGCGCCGGGTCGCCTCCAGGTCGAATACAAGGTACTTGATGCTCAGCCGGAGGTAATCGAGCGATTCCTGGAGCTCGCTGACGGTACGGCGCATCTTGTTGTGCCGTTCCTTCGCGTCGTCGGCGAGTGCGAGAAGCTGTTCCTTCTCGGGAGAGGGCATCTGGCCGATCTGCTGAAGAAGTTCGGTCAACTTGCCCTGGAATTCATGCTCGTTCATGTCAGCGCTCCGGGTATTGGATTGATGATCGAAAGCCGAACGAAGTTCGCGTAGCCGCACGATCACAAAGAGCGAGAAAGATGGTCCGAAGGGAAAGCACCGCGGCGAGTCGTGCGCTCGACCGGACTTGAACAACCGATGAGCCAACGCCGCGAATCGCCGTGCCAATGCGTTCCGTGGATCCAACGTCCCAGAAAAAGAGCCCGCGGCGGACGCTTTCAAGGCCCGAGCCCGCTCGGCGCGGAAGAGTCACACCGATCGGTGTATGCCGGTTGCGCCGGTTGTTGCCGCTTGTCAACGAGACGCGTCGATCCGGCGCATCGCCTGTTGACCGGCGGGCGGCGCCAAACGGGCGGCTTTGAACAGCGCCTCGGGATCCTGCCGGCGCGCGTCGTTCATCAACTTCTTCAGATGATCATCTCGGATGAACGTAAAACGGCGATAGACCTGCTCGAGTTCGTGCCGGCTGAACACTGACAACGGATCTTTCAGCCCGGTCTGAGCCGCCGCCCAGTCCAACAGGCTCGCCCCCGCATCCGTGAACTTATACAGACTCAGCGTCGCGTTCAGGCGCGCGGCGAGCGTCGAAAAAGGATCCGTCGTGGAGTCCGGCATCTTCAGCAGCGATTCCGACGGAGAAACAGGCTTGATCGACCCGAGCCAACCACCATCCGCTCCCCCATCCGCTCCCCCATCCCCCCCGCTGCGCGCCGCGGCCTTCGGCGCGCCATGGCCGTTGCTCACCGGCCCGCCTGGATCCGCTGACCGGCCTCCGAGCAGTTCGCGCGAGGTCTCGGCCGGGATGGCAGCGGATTCCTCGCTGGCCTTGGCGGGCTTGAGTTCGGCAAACGCGGTGGAAAGGACCTTGATCCCCGCGCGATCGAAGCGGATGGTGAGCCGCTGACACGGAACACCATCCTGCGTGGTCGCGGAAGCGGACGTGACGACGCCGTGGCCCCATTCGGGCTTGGCGGAATGTACGACGCGGTCGCCGTAGCTCCAATGCTGAGTTGTCGGAGGCATAAAGTCGCCTTGTAGCCGATCGCGGTGCACGATCACGAATCAAGCACCGACCGGCATCCCCAAACGCGGAGTTGGCATCGCAGGCCCAACTTCGGCGTGAAATCCGCAAAACAAGCCCATCCGCCCCTCCCACCCCACCCCGAATACCTTTTCCACGAGGAATCTCGCGGGCTGGGAACCGAAGAGCGATCGGCACCAGTGTGTACGATCCGGCCGTCTCACCGCGACCGAGGCGCGGAGCCGGCACACACCGAGGCTGGATGCCCAATTGCCCGCCAACCCCACATGCGCTAGTATACCACCTGTTTGCCAGACAATGCAAGTCCTGTGAATATCTTGTGTGACGTGACCAGATCGCTCCAAAGGTACGCTATCGGTGTCTGATTGCGGTTTTTGGGTCGGGCACGGTATCAGTCGGGACGAATCGGACGGCCGAAGGGCGCCGGATTTGAGCCGGTATCCAGTGCGGGCGGTGATCCAAGGAAAGACTATCCATGATCGAAGCGCTCAAAAGCGAAGAAATTGTCGAAAAGATGGGTGGCCGGTTCAAACTGTGCACCCTGATCCAGCGCCGGCTGGTGCAGTTGATGGACGGCGCGCGCCCGATGGTCGAGCGCGAGGGCCGGTCGGATCTGGAACTCGTGATCGAAGAGATCCTTCAGGGGAAGATCTCGTTTGAATACGATCCGACGGCGGGGTCGGAATACAAGGCGATCCTGCCTCCCAAGAAGAAGCCGTCGCTGACGTAATCCACCATCGCCTCTTGTTGCCGACCGCGCGCCCGGCTCCGATTGACGGGCTGGAGACTTCATGTCGGACACGCTGCGGGACAAGCGAATACTGATCGGAGTCACGGGCGGTATCGCGGCGTACAAGACCGCGACGCTGGTGTCGCGCCTGGCGCAGGCGGGCGCGCAGGTGACGGTCGCGATGACTGAAGCCGCGACGCACTTTGTCACGGCGCTGACGTTTCAGGCGCTGTCGGGCAGGCCGGTGTATACCAGCGCGTGGGACCATATTGAGTCGAGCGATCCGCAGCACATCTCATTGGCCAAGGCGATGCACCTGGCGATCGTCGCGCCGTGCACGATGGACTGCATGGCCAAACTGGCGGCGGGGATGACCGACGATGTGGTGACGCTGATCCTCAGCGCGGTCGATCGGTCGGCGACGCCGGTGCTGCTCGCGCCGTCGATGAACTCGGTGATGTGGGCGCAGCCGAGCACGCAGCGGAATGTCGCTCGGCTGAAGGAAGACGGCTTCACGATCGTGGGGCCGGCGGACGGATGGCAGGCGTGCCGGCACGTGGGGACGGGGCGGATGGTGGAGCCGGAGGAGTTGCTACACGTAGCGGAACGATTGCTGGGGGCGAAGTGATGTTGTGGGGAGTGGAATGGGAAGTCGACTTTCTGATGATTCGCGAAGATTTGGCTTGACGGCGGGGGGGGGGGTAATCTGTGTTCCTGTCGATTCGACCGGCGATCCACTTCTCCACTTTCGATAGGACGGTGTCCGGGTGTTACTGCAGCGGCGGAGTGACGGCCCCGTCGGGGACCTGCTGGGCGATCAACTGCTACTGAGTCTAGAGGGAGCGATCCGCCGCGTGTTCACGGGTGCATAGGAGCAACGAGCCATGCTGATTACTGCCGCGGCCGGGATCTTGGCGATGCTCGGATGCCATCAGGCGCCGCCCGACGCGACGCGCGAGGAGGCGATCGCCTATGCGACGGCGATGCTGATTCACGATCGGTCCATTCGATCGCTGGAGTGGTATCAGGAGATTGTGCGTCAGCCGGATCCGGGTGGACCGCTCGAGACGGTGCAGACGGCACGAGAGGGATTCGATGAGTTGGGGCGTTCGTATCAGCATTGGGTGGTGACGTTTCCCGAACCAGATGGTTCGGTGCATGCATGGAAGCCATCGTATTCATCGGACGGCGTGACGACGGTAGCGTTTGATCCAGCCAATCCGGAGACGTTAAAGAGGTTTCCGGATCCCGAGCCGACGGGGTATCCGACGCCGCCGCTGCTGCTTGGCCGGTACATCGAGGCGACCGGGAAGCGCCGCCTGGGCGAACGGCTGATCGAAGCGCCGAGCCTCAGGATCGAGCGCGCGATGGACTCGGACGGCGTGGTCCGGCTGAGTGCTCAACTCGCCATCAACAATGTTGTTTCGATCGTGCACGTGGATATCGACAGCGGCAAGTCCTACGCACCCACCCGAATCGAAGTGGATGACGTTCTCGCGGGGCGTCCCCACGAGATTATCTATGTGACAGCGTTTGAGCGGTACGTCCCCTCGCATGCCCCGATCAACTGCGATGCGTGCCCGGACGCGATCTGGATTCCTGTCAAGGGACGGCGTGAGACATACATGCTCAAGGAGACGGACGAGAACCGCGCCGGGTTCAAGAGACTGCGGGAGGCGATCGAACGCAGCGGGGTGAACTCTGACGGGGTGAATCCGCTCGATCCGGCGACCCAGGCAGCGTATCGGGCCGCCATTCTGGAGGCATTCGGTCCCGAGGGCGTTCCCTATGTGCCGCTGGTGCCGCATCTGCACCTTGCCAAGTGCGTCGTGTTCAGTCTCAACTCTCGCATCGATGAATCAGCATTTCGGAGCACGGATGCGAGCGGTTTGCCGCAGGCGAACCTGTACCTGAACATCAATGCAAAGGGAGAACCGTTCGACGATCCGGACGCGGACCTGGCGGAACGGGAACGGTCCAAGCCGGATGCTCAAGCGCCGGTTCGCGGAAGGCCGGCGGAACGAGCGCCGTCGAACAAGGAGTGATGCGATGGGACGCTTGAGGACATCGTTCGCGATTGGGAGCGTGGTGCTGTGCGGCGCGGCAGCGATGGCTCGTCCGGGCGATCGATCGATGGACGGTGGATCGGGCTTCAGCGGACAGCCAGCGGGGCTGGAGAGGCAGCAACCAGCCGGGAATGCACCGAAGACCTTACCCCTGGTGACGGGACTGGTCGAAGTGCGCTCCAAGTCCCCCGCCGATGTTGGTCGAGTGGCTTTGGGCGCTGACGCCGTACGGGAGTTCGAGATCGTCAATCGTTCGCACGATACGGTGCGGCTGTCGGTTGTTCGCAGCACATGCGGGTGCATCAGCACTACGTTCAAGGATGCGGAGTTGAAGCCCGGAGGAACGACCACGTTCACGATTCGAGCGGCGGTGAGAGGGGGGCTGGGCCCGCAGCAGCACGCGGCGGAGATCGAGGCCAAGCCGGCATCGATGGGGCCGGGAGAGCAAGGACAGCGCGAGGTGTTGCCGATCGAGTTTACGCCGGACCGCACGGTGGACTGGCACCCGAAGCAGTTGCAGATCACGGCTCGCGCGGGAGTGGAGTTCGCTCGGCAGGTCTATGTGGCGCGGGTGACGCCGGGCGATCTTGGGCTGATGCCGGAGAAATCCACCGGGCAGGGGCTCGCGGTGTACTTGCCGGAGATCGCGCGCGAGAACAAGTACGTGCAGAGGTTGAAGGTGAGCGGGCGGTTGTCTCGTCCGGGCGTTGTGGACGACGTGATACGGATCGAGACGGTCAGCGCGACGACGCCGCTGATCGAGATACCAGTGTGGATCAAGGTGCTCCCGGCGGTGGAGGCAACCCCGCCGGGCTTTGTGTGCCGGAAAGGCGAAGGGAGTGCGGGCGTGTCGAGGTGCACGTTCACGCTGGATCAACGGGTGGACGGCGCGGCGGCAGGGATTCAGTGTGACTCGGAGTCGCCGGGAGTCGTTCGGATTGTCGAGTTTGTGGCCCCGACGAAGGAATCGAGCGGTCGTGTGACCATCGAGGTGAGCACCTCGGCGGTGAAGGAATCGTCGCTGACGACCTCGCTCCGAGTGTTCGATCCGAGCACACGCCGAGATGTGGTGCGGATCCCGGTGGTCGTGTTGCCCTGAGATGGAGCGCACCACCGGCGGCCAGTTCCAAGGGATGAGCGGTTTCCACGCTTTCTGAGCGTGCTAACGTCTGGGCGTGCATGTCCACGTACTCCAGTTCCTGGGCGGACTCGCGCTGCTGCTTGTGGGGGGCCGGCTGCTGGTGTCGGCGTCGGTGGACGCGGCGCGACGGCTGGGCGTGTCGCCGCTGATCGTCGGGCTGACGCTGGTGGCGTGGGGGACGTCGGCCCCGGAACTGGCGCTGAACCTGATTTCGGCATACAAGGACCGCGGCGATCTGGCGCTGGGGAACGTCGTCGGCGCGAACATCTGCAACATGGGGCTGGTGCTCGGCGTCGCGGCCCTGATCCGCCCGCTGATCGTGCAGGAACGGCTGATCCGCGTCGAGATCTGGCTGAACGCGCTCATCCTGTGTTTCATGGCGACGCTGGGGATGTTCTTCGGATACCAGCGCTGGGAAGCCGCGGCGATGCTCGGCACCTTCAGCACCTACAGCGTGTGGACGATCATGAGCGCGCTGCGGCAAGGGGACAAGACGGCGAGTCCGGCGGCGAGCGATCCGCTCGGGCCGGATCCGATGCACTCCACGCCGCCGATGGGATGGTGGATGATCGGAACGTGTTTCCTGGGTGGGTTGGTGCTGCTCTCGATCGGCGGGTCGCTGGCGAGCGACGGCGCGTCGGGGGTCGCGATCGCGATGGGGCTGCCGGCGGTGGTCGTCGGGGTGACGATCGTATCGATCGGCACGACGATGCCGGAACTGATCACGAGCGTGCTGGCGGTTCGGAAGGGACAGACGGACCTGGCGATGGGGAACGCGATCGGATCGTGCCTGTTCAACGCGGGTGCGATCTTCGGCGTGTCGGGGCTGCTGAGCCTGCCGGAGGTTGATCAGTCGTTCAAACTTTCCCTGGGGTACATGGGGGCGCTGTCGATCGCCTTGATCGTGCTGGCGAGAACGGGAGGGAAGACCGTCTCGCGGATCGAGGGGGCGATGCTGCTGGCGTCGTACGGCGCGTTTTTGGCGTATTCGGGCATCAGGGCGATGGGCTGAGTGAACCCGCGCTGGCCGGAACATTCGCGGACGCCCAACAAGCCGGCGGCGATGTCGAAGCGCCTGCGAGCAGGGCCACGAACATTCGCCGCCGACTTGTCCCGCGGCGTTTCCGAACACGCGCCGATCGCGTGCCGCCGCGGCGTTCCCGCCGCCCGATCCCCCACCCCCACCCCCCCCCACCCCCCACACCCCGATCCCCACCCGAGGACCCAACCCTGATTCCGGTTGACCAAGCGAAGAACAAAGAGGCACGCACGCCCTTTCGGCCCCGTGCGCCCCACGATGTCGGCGAGAGTGATGCCGCGTCGATTGCTCGCCCCGCGGCGGTCGAACCCGCGCCAGAATCCGCTGGTCAATGGTGTCGTGCTGCCGGCCGCGGCCTGGGGACGCCACGTGCTCGCCGATGACTCGCCCCGAGCAGAGGGATCCGCGGCGCGGCCTGGATTACGTATTGCGGATCATGTTGCACCTTCCTTTCGAGTCGCGGTCGTTTGCGACGGAGTAGCCCAAGAGGTCCGCGCGCCTTTTCAGGGGAGCGGACCCGCGAAGTTCCTCGTCGCGGGATGCGGCGCACTCCGAGCCGCCGACGAGGGTGAGTGTCGAAGCACTCCCGATGACCCCGCACCAGCGGGCAGGCGTTCGCCTTGGCCGGGAATGCCGGTTGAGTTCGCCGCCGATGGTTCCAGGGAGGTCACGGAGCCATCGGCGGCTTGAACTCCGTGTTGACGATGTGTATGTGTCACGGCTCATGGGGCTGCCCCGGCCGGTGAGCCGGCAGCGCCGTGACAGTTGTTATGTTGCGGCGAGCGGCGTCCATACAACGCGCGTCACGCGATGCCGCAACATATGTGCCAGGTTGGAACGGAGCCCCCGTGGATCCGTGGTCAGATTGATCGGCGATTGTGCGGTTGATTCATGTCGCCTCGCGTTTCTCGACCTGGGTAGATTCCGGTCGCTCGTTATTGACCGGTGTCCTTGATCCCTGTTCCCGCGCCGCTCGTCAGGAGCCGACGCGGACGTGTCGAGCGAGGCCGCCAGCGGCACGCGCGGCTTCACGGACGAACAGCCCGGCTTCGCAAGGACGATGCAGAAGAGTTGGAGTGGGGGTCCTGTCTCTTCGCGTCGGCCCGGGGAACCGGCCGACGCGTCGCCACATTACCTGTGGCCAGACGTCGGCGTAAGGCGCCCGACTTCTCGATCGCTGCCCGGCACCCCGTGTGGGTTTATCGGCAACCAGCGATCCTGGTCGCCGATGCGGGTCGATCCGTCCGGGCTCGCGCACTCGACCAGCCCGTGATAGGCGGCGGTCGAGACGGCGATGAGGTTGGAGAAGATTCGGAACATTGTGATACCTTGCCTCGCGTGGAGTATTTCATACGACGCGGGGCGAGTCAAGAAGTTCCAAGATAATTCGCGCGAATATGCCAACTGAGAGCGAGTTGCAACGACCCTCACCCTACCGCTTCATCCATGCATCCGGATATATAACTGATCAGGCGTCGGAGCCCTTCAACGACTCGGCGATTGATATTTCGTGCAGGCGGACGCTGGCGAGGTCGAGGGCTTCCTTGGCCGCGTGAAACTCGTTGGCATCGACGGCGCGCCAATCGGCGCGGGCGCGGTCGAGCAACTGCTGCAAGTGAAGGATGCCGGCGCTCAGTGTGTGCGCATATCCAGGTTCGAGAAGCGAGCCGACGCGGGCCATTCCCTTTTGGATCCAGTTGAGGTCGAGCGCGGCATTGGCGATGAGGTCGGCGATGCGGTGGCGCGCCATGTCCTCGCGCGCGTGCTGGAAGGATTCGGATTCGATGCGTTCGACTTCGTCGCGTGTGAGGCCGTGGTTGGGCACGACCTGGAGCGAGGCGACCTTTCCGCTTCGCTCTTCGACGGCAGTGACATGGAGGATGGCGTTAGCATCGAGGGAGAAGGTGACGCGGATCTTGGGGATGCCGGCGGGCATCGGAGGGATGCCGGAGAGATGGAACGTGCCGAGCGAGCGACAGTCCGCGGCCATCTCGCGTTCGCCCTGGACGATGTTGAGTTTGATCGAGGTTTGTCCGTCCACCGAGGTGGAGAACATCTCGGCGGCGCTGGTGGGGATGGGCGAGTTTCGGATGATGAGTTTGGCGGCGGCCCCGCCGACGGTTTCGATGCCGAGCGAAAGCGGGACAACATCGAGGAGGAGGGTGTTCCAGGTGGCGCCGGACATGATCGCGCCCTGCACCGCGGCGCCCAGGGCCACGATGGTGTCGGGGTTGAGGGCGACGTAGGGCTCGATGCCGAAGAACTCGGCGACGCGCCGACGCACGAGCGGGGTGCGGGTCGCGCCGCCGACGAGGACGACGGCGGAGACGGTCTCGGCGGAGTCCTGCATGCCGCGGCGTGCATCGCGGAGGGCCCGCTTGCAGGAACTGATCGTGCGGTCGATCAGCGGCGAGATGAGGGTCTCGAACTCGTCGCGCGTGATGGTGCGCTCGTAGGTCCGTGGCGAGCCGTCGCGGGATAGGCCCAGGTCAATGCGGATGTGCGCCTGCGACTCGGTGCTGAGACGGATCTTGGTGAGTTCGGCGAACGTGAGCAGGGCGCGACGGGTCTCGGGCGGGAAGTCGAGGGACTCGACGGTCGGCGCCAAGGCGGCGCGAATCTCGCTGGAGAAGAGCGTGACGAGGGCATGATCGAAATCGTCGCCGCCGAGGTGGGTGTCACCGGCGGTGGCCAAGACCTGGAAGGCGCCGGCGCCGGGAAGCGGAGGATCGCCCTGGCGGGCCGGTGAGGCGAGATGGGCCGGGGGCGTGAGGCGGAGGATGGAGACGTCGAACGTCCCGCCGCCGAGGTCGTAGACGGCAATCACCCGGGGGTCGGAGGTAGCGCCGGGGCCGACACCCAAGCCGTAGGCGAGGGCGGCGGCGGTGGGCTCGTTGACGATTCGGACGACGTCCAGCCCGGCAAGACGCCCGGCGTCGCGTGTGGCCTGGCGCTGGGCGTCGTCGAAGTAGGCGGGAACGGTGACGACGGCCTTTCGCACCTGGACTCCCAGCGCGCCCGAGGCCTGTTCTTTCAGGCGGCGCAGGATCTCGGCGGAGACCTCCTGAGGGGAGACCATGGCGCTGGCGGATCCGTCGGGTGAGGGGATCAGGGCGCGCGCGGTGCGGTGGGGCCCTTCGACGACGCCGAACGACAAGTACGGCAGGTCGGATCGGGCATCATCCAGCGAGCGGCCGATGAGCCTCTTGACGCTGGCGATGGTCGTGAGCGGGAACTCGGTAGCGCGGTCCTTGGCGTCGTAGCCGACGGCGACCGCGACGGGGCCCGGAGCCGATGACGCGGAGGGTCCGGAGAGGACGTCGTATCGCACGACGCTGGGGAGCAGGTCGCGGCCTTGCGCGTCGGGGATGATGCGCGGGGCGGCGGCCTGGGCGCCTGGATCGCCCGGGGGCCATGCGGCGATCGCGACCAGAGAGTTGGTCGTACCCAGATCAATACCGACGATCGGGTCCGGGAGAGATGGTTCGCCGCCGCCGACAGGATCAGGCATGATCGATCAGGGTAGGGGAAGCGATGCCGGCTGATCAGGGTGGGATGAGCGTCGGGGCACCGGCGGGTGTGACCATTTCTGAGCCGAACCGTGCCAGCGGTCGGTGTGGCGCTCGGCGGCCCGACGCGATCGAATGATGGCGTGGGCCGTGAGACCACGCACCCCCTCCCCGCCGGCTCGCGCCGGGCGGCTCAGCTGAAAACAGCATGGTCACACCCGCGCCGGCGGTGAACACATTTCGCGCGTGCGGTCGATCTACAGTCGCCGCGGGGCCGGGCCGGACTTGACGTGTGCAAGGAGCGCGCTTTGGAATGGTGGCATGCAGTCATCCTGGGTCTGGTCGAAGGGATCACCGAGTATCTGCCGGTGAGTTCGACGGGCCACCTGATTATCGTGTCGTCGCTGCTGGGGCTGGACGACCCGGGGCGACCGGATCACAAGGCGGCGCTCGACGCGTTCAACATCGTGGTACAAGGTGGGGCGATTCTTGCGGTGCTTGGGTTGTACTGGCCGCGCGTGGTGCAGATGCTCCGCGGGCTCTTGGGGCGCGACCCGGCCGGGCTGAGGCTCGCGATCAATCTTGTTGTCGCGTTCATCCCGGCGGCGATCTCGGGCAAACTGCTGCACGACTGGATCGAAGCGAAACTCTTCCACCCGGGCCCGGTGACGGCGGCGCTGATTATCGGCGGCGTATACATGATGGCGATCGAGCAGTGGCGCCTGGGCCGATTCGGGCACGTCTCACGGGGCGGACCCGCGGGCGAGGGACTTTCGGTTGACGACATCACGATTCCCAAGGCGCTGTTCATCGGTATGATGCAATGCGTGGCGCTGATTCCCGGGACCAGCCGATCCATGATGACGATCACCGGGGGCGTGATGGCGAGGCTTCGGCCCGCGGCCGCCGCGGAGTTTTCGTTCCTGCTCGGGCTGCCGACGCTTGGAGCGGCGACGCTGTACAGCCTGTACAAGAATCTGACGGCGGGGGGCGCGGGGTCGCACGCGGGTGGCGCAGGGGGCGCGTCGCACGGCGGGTCGCCGGCGAACCTGTTCGAGGTGCTGGGCGTCGGGCCGGTGGTGATCGGGTTGATTGTCGCGACGATTTCGGCGGCGATCGCGGTGAAATGGCTGGTGGCGTTTCTCAACCGCCGGGGGCTGACGCCGTTCGGGTGGTACCGCATCGTGCTGGGCGTCTGCCTGATCGGGCTGATGCTGGGCGAGGTCGTGCGCCGGTGAGCAGAGGGGCGCGGATCGGCGGCGCGACTACTGACGGAGCCTCTTGACGAAATCGGCGCTGAGCCCCCGGCTGCGCGCGTCGATCACCGCATCGATCGGCAGGGTCGGCTTGCCCGGGTCCTGCAGATCCTTGAGGTACTGCGTCGAGACGCCGTAGTTTCGCAGGCGGATGAGATCGTCCGCCGAGGGTTCGTACCCGGCGCCCCGCACGTCGCGGGCGTACGCAGCGGAGACGCCGTGGTTGTTGAGACGGATCGTGTCATCGATCGAGAAGTCGTATCCGGCGCGGCGGAGGTCGGCGATGGTGGAGGCGCGGACGCCGGCGTTTCGCAGGCGCACGATGTCGGGGACGCGCGGGGGCTCGCGCCCGTCGGACTCGTGGAGTTCGCGGGCGAAGTCGGCGCTGATCCCTGCATCGCGGAGTCTGATGACGTCGTCGGCGGCGGGGGCGATGCCGGCTTCGCGCATGCCGCGGATGTAGTCGGCGCTGACGCCGTGATTGCGGAGTCGCACGGCTTCGTCGAGCGTGTAGGAGGTGAGCCCGGCGGCGTTGATGTCACGGAGGTACGCGCCGCTGACGCCCTGATCGCGCAGGCGCACGATCTGTCCTGGAGAGAGCGACTGACCGGCGGCTCGCAGTTCGTCGATGTCCGCCTGGGTGATGCCGCGCGTCGCGAGAAGGAAGAGTTCGGACGTGGAGAGCGGGCGGCCCGAGAGGCTGGAGGCCGCCGAGGCGAAGGAGTCGTTGCGGCGGAAGCGGACGGTGCCGGACCCGATCGAGCCGTCGCGCTGCCCTTCGAAGATGAGGGCGCCGGCGTCGCGCTGGATGGAGAACAGCAGCGGCTGCGGGCTCGCGGCGGGCTCGGAGGGCAACCCGGCGATCTCGTCCTTGTTCGCGGACATGTAGCGTCGAGAGACGCCGTCGCCGCGATCGTCGCGGATCTCGAGCCCGTAGGCGACGAACTTGGTGGAGGGCGGTGATGTGAAGCGTCCCTCGCCGCGCCAGGACCCGACGATCGCTTCGTCTGGATGGAGTTCGTCGGTGCGTTCGCTTTGGTCGGGGAGGATGACGAGTCGAAGATCGGTGCCGGAGTACGGGGAGTAGGACGACGCCGAGCCGGATTCGTGGACGTAGACGACGCACCCGGTCAGTGCGAGCGGGGCGGCGAGCAGAGCCGTCAACAGGGTTCGAGTTGCGGGATGCGCGAGCGACGTATTCATGGGGCGGGCTCCAAGAACGATGAGGTAGCCGTTGATCATTGATGCGAAGCTTGCAACCGCTTTGATAGCCGGAGACTGACTGAGAAACGGGTGGAGATCCAGAACGTGCCTCTTTTGGATTTTGTACGGATAGGCGTGGATTCCGGGTAAGGACGGGTCAGGTCATGTTGATGGGGAAACGAGCGGGGTGGTTCCTACTACAATCCGTGGACGCCGACGTTTCGTCGGCCATTTCCTTTCTGGAGAATCGATGGCAGAACGCGTGATGTTGTGTCCTGGACAGGGGGCTCAGGCGGTGGGGATGGGCAGGGCGTGGTCCGCGGCTTCGGCGGCGGCGCGGAGTGTGTTCGAGCGCGCTGACGCGCTGCTAAAGAACCGGCTCGGGGCCCCGCTGTCGGAGTTATGCTATTCGGGGCCGGTCGAACGCTTGAACCAGACGGATGTAAGCCAGCCGGCCATTTACGTCGCGTCGGTGGCGAGTTGGGCTGGGTTGCTGGCGGGGTGGGACTGCGGGAACCAGAGCGGAACGGTGGAGGCGGGCGTCGTCGCCGCGGCGGGACTGAGCCTGGGCGAGTACACGGCTCTGCACCTGGCCGGAGCGTTTTCATTCGAGGAGGGGCTGGAACTGGTGGTACTGCGGGGGCGAGCGATGCAGGACGCGGCCGAGGCGGTCGCGAGCGGGATGGTGGCGCTGATCGGCGCCGACGAAGCGCAGGCGCAGGATGTGTGCGACGAAGCTCGCGGGAGCGAGGTGCTGGTGTGCGCGAACTTCAATGCGCCGGGTCAGATCGTGATCAGCGGGAGCAGGGGCGCGTGCGAGCGAGCGGTGGGCGTGGCCGGCGCGAAGGGGCTACGAGCGACGGCGTTGCCGGTGGCCGGGGCGTTTCATTCGCCGATCATGGCGCCCGCCGCGGACCGTTTGCGGGCGGCGCTTGAACGGACAACGGTGCGTGCCCCGCGGTGCGAGGTGTATTCCAACGTGACGGCGTGCCCGCACGCCGCCGGGAACGGCGAGTCGATCGAGGCGAACATCAGGCGGCGGCTGGTGGAGCAACTCACGTCGCCGGTGCGGTGGGCGCAGAGTTGCACAAACTTGATCGCCGGGGTACACGGGCGGGGAGGAACCGCGGGCGGGGTGGGGATCGAATACCATGAACTGGCGCCCGGCAAGACGTTGGCAGGGCTGATGCGACGAATCGACAAGCAAGCCAAAGTGGAGACTCACGATGAACCGCTGCAAGGGTGATCTGGGAACACGGATTCGGCGCGCGGCCAAGCCGATCATGCTGGTGTTGATGGCGGGCAGCGTGGTGGCGCTGGCGTCGTGCTCGAAGAAGCAGCCCCCGCCCGCGCCGGTGGTGGACAACACGCCCCCTCCGCCGCCGCCACCGGAGAACGTTTCGTTCGAGGCGATCTCCCAGGAGATGCAGGCGGACCCGCGCGTGCAGTTCGCGTCGAATCTTGAAGTGTCGGATGAGAAACTGGCTCGGGCGGTCGTTCGGCTGGCCGACGCGATCGCTCGCGGGGACGCGAGCAAACTGCGGGCGGTTGTAAACGCCGACAGCAAGAAGGTGATCACGGCGCTTGAGAATGACGGGACGTGGGGAGAGCAGATGAACAACGTTGAGGCGGTGCGGGTCGTGTACGCCGCCCCGTACGACTCCGCGGCGAACAAAGTGACGCTCGAGAAACTGGTGCGGGCGCTGATGGAGGCGAAGGAGGGCGAAGATCTGCCGATGGGCATCACGCCGGACGCGGCGTACGCGGTCGGGGCGATGATCGGCTCGACGGTCGCAACCAAGGGGGAACCGATCAAGTCGCGCGAGGACCTGAACAAGTTCTGGCGCGACATGGAAAGCGGCGAACTGGTCGAAAAGTTCCTGACGGACGCGCAGTACGAGGAGCAGCGGCGGCAGATGGAACTGATCCTGGCGGGCCCGCTGTCGGCCACGCCGTATCCGAACGGGAACTACCTGGTGCTGTTAGCCGTGCAGGATAAGGACGGCGCGCAGCTTTCGGGATGGGGCGCCGAAGAAGCGTTCGGCGGGCTGGAGTTCAACATCGGGAACACGGTGGCCACGGTGAAGCCGAGCGCGAGCGCGTTCGACGGCACGGGGCTGCGCGGGTTCGCCGCGTCGGGACGGGTCCTGGCGCAGGCGGACGAGGAAGATTCGGGCAAGCCGCCCGCCGAGAAGAAGGACGAGAGCGGGTCGGGCGACGCGCCCAAGGATGAGGGCCCCAAGCCGGGCGAAAAGCGGACGCCCGCCGGGCCTGTGCAGATCCCGGGCGGCGGCTAACTCGACATAAGACGGCGAAAGTCACGCACGCGTCCGGATTCGGACGCGTGTTTATATTTGGGGTCGTGGGTCGCTGGAACCATCTGCTTTTCTGAGCCGGACCGCGCCAGCGGTCGGCAGGAGCGCTCGGCGTCCCGGTGCGATCGAATCATGGCGTGGGCCAGGAGACCACGCACGCACTCCCCGCCGGCTCGCGCCGGGCGGCTCAGATGAAAATGGCATAGTCACACCCGTTACGGCGTCGTTGCGCACGGGTGACTCCGCGGCCGGTAGCATGGTCCATGGGAGTACACGCGGGGGTGGCGGGGACAGCAGGCCCGAGCGGCCGGGAGTGCACGATGAAGGGGATGACCACGGCGGCGTCGATCCTGATATTCGCGGGAACGTGCCTGGGACAGTCACAAAATGATGATCACCGGTGGTGGGTGAGCGTCGAGGGGAAATCGGGGTGCGTCGCGGTGAACCCCAAGGACGCGGCGACGATCGCCGTGGCGTGCGAGTCAGGAAAGGTTTCGCCCGACGGGGCGATGATCGCGTACCTGAGCGCCGAGCCCGGATCGGCGATGATGGACCTGTTCGTAGCCGAGAACCCCAAGACCCGGCAACTCAGGATGTACATCGCGGTCGGGGAGCCCAAGGCGCGACAGGTGACCCGTGGCGTGCCGGGGATTGCACAGTTCAGTTGGCTGCCCGACGGGAAGTCGATTGTGTTCCAGAGCACGGAGTCGGGCCAGATCTATCTCGTGCGCACGGACGGGAAGGACGGCGCGATGATCAAGCCCAGGCAGATCAGCGACGGGTCCGGGCGGTGCTTCCAGCCGACGGTGTGCGCTGACGGACGGATCGCATGGCTCGTGGCCCGGTCCAGGCAGGGCAAGGAGACGTTGTCGGATCTGGTGATTACCCGGGGAGGGGGCGAAGAGAACAGTCCGGCGGCGGCGACGCCCGCGCGCCAAGTGGTGGAGGGGTTGCCGCAGGCCGCCCCCGGCGAGCCGCGGGTGCCGCTCCCGCCGATGCCAAAGGCCGACCTTGCGAAGATCGACGCCGAGGTCGCGCCCCTGGCGACGGACACGCTGGTGAAATCCACCGGCGTGTACTCGATGTCGTTCAGCGCGGATGGGACGAAGTTGGCGTACGGCGTGATCGGTGAGCTCCGGATTCACGACTTCGCGGATGGAAGCACCCGCCGCATCAAGCTCATGGATGTGTGCGATCAGTTGTTTGCGCATTACCCGGCCGACGTGTCGTGGAGGCCCGATGGCAAGTTGATCGCGGCATCGTTTCACTTCGCGGGTGGGCGCGCTGCGGCGGTCGACCCCGCCAATCCGGGGGTGCCCGGACCCATGCCGGTGCTGTTTGGAGACAGGGAGATCTTCTTTATTCCGGTTGACCCGTCGGCGAAATGCTGGTGGGTGAGCGGCCCCGCGGGCACGACCAATCTCGGGTGGGTGAATGCCGAGACTGCCCAGCCGCGGGCAAAGTAGAACGACTCCGAAAGGTTCGGATTTTCCTTGACATGACAACCCGCCTTCGGGTACGTTGGTCTGGTTAGGCCGCGTGCGTGCGCGGAGTCGAGCGGCCGGAGCAGGTGGCGGGTAACCTGGAGTCAAGGAGTCCGACGCATGAAAACGACATCGATTCGTAGGAGTTGTTCGTCGGGCCTCATCGCCTGCCTCGTGGCGTGCCTGGCGGGGGTTCTGTGCGGCTCCCGCGCCTCGGCGGGTGATCGTCCAGACATCTACTCGTTCACGCCGGCGCAGCGCGCGGACCTGTTCACGCAGATGTCGAACTACATCAGCAAGACCAAGATCGAGGATCACATCTGTCCGCCGGCGGACAAGCACGGGAGCGCGCGGTTCCTGTGCTGGCACCGGGCGTACATCAAGGGGATGGAGGACTACCTGATCTCGCAGAACCGGCCGCAGTTCGTGCCGCTGCCTAAGTGGGTGCCGAGCACGTGCATCCCGGCTGAGTTTCTGGTGGGCGGGGGCGTGGACGCGGACTGCGCGCTGGTGGCGGCGTGCGGCGCGAACGCGGCCCACTGCCTGGCGCTGGTGAACTCGTGTCCGGGGATCGGCATCCCGGCGAACGTCGGGACCAATCTGTGCGCGAACACGACGTTCAGCACGTTTCGGTCGAACCTTGAATCCGGGTACCACAACGGGGTACACGGAGCCGTCGGCGGCGTGATGGGGTGGTACGAGAGCCCCGGGGCGCCGATCTTCTGGCTCTGGCACGCCGGGATCGATGACATCTGGTTCGACTGGCAGTGCACCTGCGGACTGAGCGAGCCGGCGGGAACATACTCGGCGTACACGGCGAGCGAGCAGATCACGGATCTGCGCGCGGGCGTGGCGGACGCGTGGATGAGGGACTCCGACGCGGACATCGCCAGCGAGCCCAACAACGAAACCGGCGCGGTGCTGTGGGAAAGCAAGGACATCTGGGTGCGCAACGCGTCGGCGACGCCGGTCGGGCCGAATCGGTTCCTGAACGAGCACCAGCACCAGAACCCCGAGTTCAACCCGTCGGACCAGCCGAACATCTACGTGAAGGTGCGCAACCGCGGATGCACGACGATCAGCGGGAACCTGCACGTGTACTTTGCGAACGCGTCGGTGGGGCTGACGTGGCCGACGAACTTCACCGAGGTGGCTACATCGCCGATCGCGGTGACGGGCCTGAGCGCCGGGCGGGAGCATGTGAAGGAGTTTGACTGGAGCAACCTGCCCGGGACGGGGCATTACTGCCTGGTCGCGCGATTCGTCGCCTCTCCCACGACCGCGGACCCGATCGTCGGCGAAGCCAGCGGGGTGAATATTTCGCAGAACGTCAAGAACAGCAACCAGATTGCGTGGAAGAACACCAACGTGGTGGACAATGTCTTGAACCTGGTGTTCATCATCCGCAACATCAGCCGCAACGGCAATCTTCTCGATCTGCGCTTCACGGTGCCGGCGGACGAGGCGAACGACTCGTTCTTCCGTCACGGCGGGGTGATGATCGACCTGGGCGAACTCTTCCCGCTGTGGCTTCAGAACGGCGCGCAGGGGCAGGGCATCGAGATCGATCCGCGCGGGCTGGTGCGGATCCTGGGGGACGGCTCGGTGATCCAGGGGCTGCCGGTACAGTTCAATCAGGCATTCCCGGCAACGATGATGTTCACGCCGGGCAACCCGCCGTGCGCGGACGACAGCACAATGTTCCACCTGCGGGTGAGCGCGTTCGAGCGTCAAGAACTGCTGGGGGGCAATACATACGAGGTCCGGCCGGAGGCGATCCGCCCGAGCCCGCCGGCGAGTGTCGTCGCGCTGGATCCCCGGATAAGCTGCGCGGGCCCGAACTCTCAGGTGCGTCTGGGATCGATCGCTCAGCCGCCACCCAACGGGACGATCACGGGGTACCAGTGGTACCGGGACGGGGTACCGATTCCGAACGCGACGGGCCCGACATTTTCCGCGACAATCTCGGGGCACTACGCGGTACAGGTGTTGTACAGCAACGGGTGTGACTACCTGACGACGGATCTGCAGGTGGTCGTGACCCCGCCGCCGACCAACGACGACCCATGCCGGGCGATCTTCATCGGGCTTGGGCAGCCGGTGGGATACAACATTTACTGCGCCACGGCGCAACCGGGCGAGGTCACGCCGGGCCCGGGCTCTGGCCCGCAGCGAGGGTGCTATTCGCGGGACGGGTGGTGCCAGGGCGACCCGGCGGTTCAGAACTCGGCGTGGTATCACTTCATCGCGCCGCCGACGGGCACGGTGACGATCCACGCCGGGCATATGACGCACGATACGCACGAAGATCTGACCAACCCGCAGCTTGCGGTGTACGAGGTAGGCGACTGCGCCAACTACGGCACGTACCAGTTGATCGCCGCGAACGACGACAGCGGGAACCACGGCATCTGGGGGACGGATCCCGCGCTGCACGACCTGACGGGCCTGCGTCCGGGCGGGGAGTACTACGTGCAGATCGACGGGTACCAGGGGTTCGGCGGCATGGGGATGGTGATGATCGAGATCGCGAACCCGCCGTGCCCGTGCGATTGGAACGGCGACGGCGTGCTGACATCGCAGGACTTCTTCGACTTCATCATCGGGTTCTTCTCCGGGCAGGCCGATTTCAACGGCGACGGGGCCACGACGAGCCAGGACTTCTTCGACTTCATCGTGTGTTTCTTCAGCCAGTGCCCGTAACGGCCTCGCTCGGCGGCGGACAACGTGACTTCGTACATGGGCGCATCAGACGCGGTGCGCCCATGTTCATGCAGCGAGGCCGGACCTCAGCGCCGGTCATCGGGCGGGGAGCGTGGTCTTTGGCGTGCCGCCGAGGGACCGGATGACGTCTCCGATCAGCGCGACAAAGCGGTAGGTGCTAGCCCGGTAGTGCTGAAGATCGGCGTTGAGGATGACGGCGGGCCCGCCGTAGTCACCGTTTTGTCGCTGCTGCTCGATCGCCTTGATGGTCTGTAGTGCGTAGTCGGAGTCCCAGTTGTCGATGGCTTCGCGGTAGCAGGGGAGGACGCTCTCGATCTGGCGGTGCAGGGTAGCCTGATCCATGAGGCGCACGCCGCTGCGGGCGATCTCGTCGTTCTTGGCGTTGCGGGCGAACTTGGCGATGAAGATGTTGGGGGCCTCGTCGCCGACGCAGATTTTCTTGGTCCAATCGATGGTGATGTGCGTCTCGTTCAAGAGGGCGCCGCGGATATCGCACGGGTCGGAAGAATCGAACGACATGGCGGCTTCGAGGAGCCTGGACTTCTGGGCGGGGGTGAGCCTGCCTGCATCGGCGAGCCGTTTGGCCTCGAGGAGCCCGGTCGCGGCGAGTTGGCGCGCGGTCCTGACGGCGCCGACGAGTTTCTCGGTCTGGAAGTGCCGGGCGAGTTTGGTAATGGCCAGGACGCGCTTGACAGCCGCGTCGGCGTCACCCTCGCCCGCGCGCGCCTGCAGGCGACGGGAATCTGCAAAGAGCACACGCATCGTGGCGGTCAACTGGGGCCAGTGCGGAACCTTGGCATCGAATCCCTCGTCCTTGGTGTTCACCTGCCAATCCGCCGGCGGGCCGTCGATCACCTTGATGAGTTCGTCGATGTCGCCTTTGGCCGCCTCGAGCTTGGCGGCGACGACCTCGGTTGGTTTCCACGATGGCTCTTCACGGAGTTCCCGCGCCAGAAACGCCGGCTCGAAGATCTCCTTGTTCTTGCCTGCCCAGATCTCCCGAAAGCGATCGGCGGTGACGACCCCGGCGGATTGTTGCGGTGACTGCGGCTGGGGCGTGGCGGCGGGCTGGGCCGCCTTTGGGTCGCCCGGCTGGGCGAACGCGGGCGAACACCCGGCCGCGACGATCAGGAGAAGGACCGAGGCGTTCGATGTGCGGGCGACGAGTTTCATGATTCTGTATCCTCGTGATTGATCTGATCTCGGTTGCGCTCCGATGGAGCGGGGGCTTGATCGCCGCTGGCGCCGGGCGCAGGCGGACTCCCGTTCTCCGGACGAACCTCGATCTCTTCGATGGTCGTCCGGCGGAGGATCATTCTCCCGTCCTTTGTATGTACCGTCTCGTGGTGGGTTTGGTGACGCGGATGCGAACCGGCGGGGCGATGCGAGCCGACCGACGGCTTGGTAACGTCCGTCCGAACAGCCCGGGCAATATGGCCCACGAACTCGCCGATCGAGCGCATGATGGATTTCTTGGGGGGAGGATCACCCATTGGGGCATTGTATTGCAGGCGGCGGCGGTTTCAGCCACACGGGAGGGGTATGCTTGCGTATCGGACGCCGGTCGTGGAGGCCGGACTGAATAAGAACGAAGGATCGGGTGCGCGGGTTCGGGCATCTGATTTTGGGACCGTACGGGGGAGAGGGCCCGGGGTGGGAGGGGCGGCGCTTGGCCGGCGCATGGGACCGCGCCTGCCGCGTCGCGAGGGTTGGATCGTCACAATCTATGAGCACAGTTACAGGCATTCTTTCCTGGCCGCCGCCCTCTGCCCGGGCCGAGGGGCGACTTCGGCAGCTTTCGGGCTCAACCGTGGTGGTGAGCGATGACGATCCATTTGTGCCGATCGCGCTCTGCGAGCGGTACAAGTTGCGCGATGGGCTGCGTCTGACCGTCGAAGTGGGGTATCGGCAGCAGCCATCGAGGAACCGGCGGCGGCGCCGCCGAGGTCGCGGCGGGCGCGGTCCTGGGCCGGGGGGAGGTGGGGGCGCCGGTGGGGGTGGTGTGGCTGGTGGAGGCGGGAGCGGTCAGCAGGGGCAGGGCTCAGGGTTCGACGGGGGCGCGGAGGGATCGGGGGGCGCCGGGGGATCGGGGGGGGCGGGGATGGGGGGGCGTGGGCGGCCTGTGGTGGAAGCGATTCTGTCGATCGAAGGGATTGACCCGGAGAAGTTCGCGAGTTCGAGGAAGTTCGAGGAACTGACGTCGATCGATCCGCAGCCTCGGCTGACGCTGGAATATCCCGGATGCCCGGCGTCGTGCCGATTGATCGACCTGTTCTGTCCGATCGGGCGGGGGCAGCGCGGGCTGATCGTGTCGCCACCCAAGGCGGGAAAGACGACGCTGCTCAAGGACATCGCGACCGCCATTCTGAAGAATCACGCCGACGTAGAACTGGTGATCCTGCTGATCGACGAGCGACCGGAGGAAGTCACGGACTTCCGGCGATCGTTCGCCGAGTACACGGAACAGGGCGGCGGCCAAGGTGAAGGGGGGAGCGGCGGGGGCGGGGGCGGCGGGGGCGGGGGCGGGGGGGCACGATGCCGGGTGGTGGGGTCGAGCAGCGACCACGACGTGGAGAAGCACATCGGCATCGCGATGGTGACGCTGGAGCGATGCAAGCGGCTGGTGGAAGCGGGCAAGCACGTGGTGGTGATGCTGGATTCGCTGACGCGGATGGGCCGGGCGTTCAACCGATCGCGCAAGCACGCCTCGAGCGGGCGGACGCTGACGGGCGGGATTGATTCGCGGGCGCTGGAGGTTCCCAAGCAGATCTTCGGAGCGGCGCGGTGCACGGAGGAGGCGGGCTCGCTGACGATCATCGCCTCGTGCCTGGTGGATACGGGCTCGCAGGGGGATCAGGTGATCTTCGAGGAGTTCAAAGGCACGGGCAACATGGAGTTGATCCTGGACCGCAAGATCAGCGAGCGGCGGCTCTTCCCGGCGATCAACCTGGCCGCGAGCGGAACGCGGAAGGAGCACCTCTTGATGGGCGAGCAGGAACTCAAGACGGTGACGGCGCTGCGGCGGCGGCTGATGAACATGCCCCCGCCGATGCAGATCGAGCAGTTGCTGGCGGCGCTGCAGCGGTACAAGACGAATGCGGACCTGGTGGGCAGCGCGGGATAAAGATGGTTGTCACATCACGCGCCGCCCTTTGTTGCGCGTGCGACTCTTGTTTCGATGCGAAGGGGGCTCGCAGCATCTGAGCCCAGCCGCGCAAGGGGGTGTGAGGGGAAGGGACATAGGGACAGAGGGGATTCGGCCCCCCACCCGGCTGAAATGCAAAGACACCGACAGGTGTGCAGGTGTGTCACCGATCGCCGCTTTCGAGCGATCGGTGCGTTTTGGGCTGATCAAAGACACCGATCGTGCAGAAGCCACGATTGGTGGCACATTCAGGTGCGATCGGGGCCACGCGCCCTGCCGTGCACTCCACCGGCCAGCGCCGCCCCTGGAGCGAGACCGTCACCGCGATGATCGGGATGTAGCGGGCGCGTCCGCTACTATCCGCCCATGTCGCTCGACCCTGTACAGATTCTTTCGGAGCGGTTTACGTCGGCGATACGGCGGGCGTTTCCGCAGTTGGCCGCCGGACGACCGGCGGCGGACGGCGCGTCCGCCGCGCGGTCGCCGGTGATCGATCCGATGATCACGGCGAGCAAGAACCCGAAGTTCGGGGACTTTCAATCCAACGCGGCGATGAGTCTGGCCAGGATGCTGGGCGTTCCGCCGCCGTCGCCGCGGGAGGTCGCGAAACAGATCGTGGCCACGCTGGACCTTGGGGACATCGCCGAGCCAGTGACGGAAGCGAACATCGCGGGCCCGGGGTTCATTAATATCACGCTGCGGGCGGACGCTCTGGCCCGGCTGACGGAATCGCTGGACAGCTCGGCGGGCGCGTCGCGGCTGGGCATCGAACCGCCGCCCCCTCCACCCCACCCCGATCACTCCCAAACGATCGTCGTGGATTTGATGGGCGTCAACCTCGCCAAGCAGGTGCAGGTCTGGCACCTGCGCTCGACGGTGATCGGCGACGCGATCGCTCGCACGCTGGAACGGCTGGGGAACCGGGTGATCCGTCAGAATCACGTCGGCGACTGGGGGCTGCAGATCGCGATGGTGACCGGTCGGCTGATGCGCCTGGCGCGCGAGGGGACGATCGACCCGGACGCGATCACGCTCGATGACCTGGACCTGATGTACAAGGCGGCGCAGAAGGAATGCGACGCCGACGAAGCCGGGCTGGAGATGGCGCGCCGGTGGCACATGGGCCCGAAGGTGATCGCGGAACTGGAAGCGCAGGTGTCGGGCGCGCTCGAGGCCGAGGCGAGCGCGAAGCGGACGCTCGTCGCGCTGCAATCGGGTGACCGTGAAACGGTCGCGATGTGGGAGCGCATCGCGAAGGTGACGATGGACGAATGCGTGGCGATCTGCGCTCGGCTGAAGGCGAACGTCACGGGCGTGCACACGGCGGGCGAGTCGTCCTACCGGGACGAACTCGCGGGCGTGGTCGGGGACCTCATGAAGCGCGGCATCGCGGTGGAGGACCAGGGGGCGATCGTGGTGAAACTCGACGACGTGGGGATTGGCACGCCGCTGATCGTGCGCAAGTCCGACGGGGGGTTCATCTACGCGACGACGGACCTGGCGGCGGTGCGGCGGCGCGTGCAGAAGCTGCACGCGGAGCGGGTCGTGTACGTGGTGGATGCCCGTCAGGCGAGCCACTTCGCCCCCGTGTTCGCCACGGCGCACAAGGCGGGCTACTCGACGATTTCGCCGGGCTCGGGCGCCGCGTCGCGCACGGCGCGGCTGGAGCATGCGCCGTTCGGGACGATGATGGGGGACGACGGGAGGCCGTACAAGACACGCTCGGGCGAGAGCGTGAAACTGGCGGACATGCTGGACGAAGCGATCGCGCGGGCGGATCGGGCGGTCGCGGAGAAGAGCCCGGACCTTTCTCCGGCCCAGCGGCGGGCCACGGCGGAGACGATCGCGATCGCCGCGATCAAGTACGCGGACCTTTCGACCGAACGGACGAAGGATTATGTCTTCAGTTATGACCGGATGATGTCGTTCGAGGGGAACACCGGGCCGTACCTGCTGTACGCGCAGGTTCGGATCAAGAGCATCTTCCGAACCGCTGAGGAGAAACTGGGAGCGCTCCCGGCGTGGCAGAACGCGCCGCTGGATCTGTCCACGCCGGAGGAAAAGAACCTGGCGCTGGCGATTTTGAGGTATCCGGCGAGTGTGCGCGCGGTGGCTGATTCGCTCGAGCCGCACCGGCTTTGCCAGTATCTGTACGATCTCGCGACGACGTACTCGTCGTTCTACCAGAACTGCAAGGTGGTCGGCGCGCCGACGCGGGAGTTGCTCGCGTCGCGGCTGCGGCTGTGCTCGCTGACGGCGCGGGTGCTGGAAGACGGCCTGTCGCTGCTGGGGATCCCGACGCTGGAACGGATGTGATCGTACGGCGAGATCAGGCGAACATCGCGGGGCGGCTCCGTGGCGCCGCCCCGCGATGAGTTGACTCGCGCGCTCGCATGATCAGTTGCAGCCCGCGAGGTACAGGGCGAGGAAGTCAAAGAAATCCTGTGAATCGATCAGGCCGTTGCGATTGAAATCGGCGTCAGGGTTCTGCGCGAAGAACGCGGCGAGGAAGGTGAAGAAGTCCTGCGAATCAACGTGGCCGTCGGCGGTGAGATCGGCCGGGCAGGGGAGCCCGCCCGGGCCGCCCTTGACGAAGGCGGAGGTGCGCACGTCGATGTCGGCGATACCGGCCGCCGCGGAGATCCCCGCGGACGTCAGCGCGCGGTACAGAGAGAAGGTGCCGGCGGTGACGGAGCCCAGGGACGTGGGGGCAAAGCGGATGACGTCGTTGTCGGAACCGGCCAGGCCGGCGACGCTGAAGTTGTCGAGCGTGGCGAGCAGGAGGTCGTTGTTGGGGGCGAACGCGGCACCGACGACGTCTTCGCCGTTGTTATTGCTTAGGCCGACGTCGCTGCCGTCGAAGTAGAAGGCGAAGGTGCCGGACGTGGTGGAACCGAGGTTGGTGGGGGTGAAGATGATGAGGTCCTCGTCCTGCGCGGACGAGACGCCGGTGGCGCTGGCGGAGCCGGAGGTGGAGATGACGAGGCGGCCGTCGGGGGCGATGGCAAGGGCGTCGATGTCTTCGGAGTTCTGGGTGAGGCCGACGTCGCTGCCGTCGAAGTAGAAGACGAACGAACCGGCGGTGGTCGCGCCCAAGGCGGTGGGGACGAAACGGACGATGTCGGAGTCATCGAGGGTGGTGGATCCACCGGGCCCGCCGGTCATCCCGGGGATCGTGCCGGCGGTGGTGAACGAGAGGAGGATGTCACCGGCGGAGGTCTGGGCAAATCCCGAGATGGCGAATCCGGCGAGGCCGACGTCGCTGCCGTCGAAGAGCATGGTCCAGGTATTACTGGCGGGGTTGTATTCGACGATGTCCTCGTTTTCGACGGCGCCGACGCCGGGGACGGACGTGGTGGAGTCGAAGGCGACGAGGATATTGTCGCTGACGGCGGACTGGAGGGAGAGGGTCAACTGGCCCGCGCCGGTCGCGCCGTTGAACCCGCCGACGCGGATGGTGTACGAGCGGCCGGACTGCACGGAGACGGCGACCTGGGACTGCGTCGTGCCGCCGCCGGGGCAGGCGAAGTCGTCGCTGCAAGCCATGAGGCGTGAATCGAAGTTGAGGCACCCGTAGTCGTCGTAGACGGCGATCCAGGTGTCGTAGGAGGAGCCGCAGGTGCTGACAGTGAGCGTTCCGGACGCCTGGGACGGATGGTTGTACCAGATGTCATTGGTGATGAGAGTCTGGTTGTTGGAGGCGCACGAGGCGTGGGCCGGGCCGTCGGTGGTGGCGCCGGTGGTGTTGAAGGCGATGGTCCCCAGGGGGATGCCGATGCGGTTATCGCAAGAGTCGTTGGCGGGACCCGGGGGCGGCGCGGCTCCGCCGGTGGCGGTGAGGTTGAAGGTGCCGGTGGCGCCGTTGTAGCCTGCGACGCGGATGAGGTACGTCGTCCCGCCGGTCAGGGTGGCCGAGACGGTGGTGGTGAGCCCGCATCCGGAGGTGTCGTCAACGCAGGCGATCTGCGAGCCGCCGCAGCCGGAGTGGATTGACAGCACGGTGTCGTACGAGGCGTTGTTGCACGTGCTGACCGAGACCGTCGCGGTAGAGGCGGGGGTGTAGGAATACCAGACGTCGGGTGACGAAGAGGACGTGCCGCAGGAGGCGGTGCCGTCGTTGGTGGCGTTGACGGTCGTGCCGGCAACGGTGACGCCGCTGGTGAGCGGGATGGCCGAGGCGCAGGCGTCATTGGGAGGCGCGACAGGCCCGCAGGCGGGCCCAGCGATGTTCAGCGTCCCGTTGCCCGTGGCGCCGGCGGTACCACCGACGCGGATGAGGTACTGGGTGCTCGCCGCGGCGGTGAAGGCGAGCGACGACTGGAGCGAGCCCGTTCCGCACGAGGCGCTGTCATCATTGCACGCGATGGCGCTGTCGGCGGCGGCGGGGCACGCGGCGTTGTAGACCGCCAGGCGCGTGTCGAAGAGTGAACCGCATGTGGAGATCGACACGGTGCCGGCGCACGACGGAGAGGTGTACCGGAACCAGACGTCGTTTTCAACCTGGCTGGAGCCGTTGATGGTGCACAGGGTTTCGCTGAGGCCGTCCGTGGTCGCGTTGATGGTGGTGAAGGATGTGCCGCCGGCGATGACGGTCGCGGCGCTGGCGCAGTTGTCGTTGGCCGGGGGCTGCGGGGGAGGGGGCGGGCCGCCGCTGGGCACCCACGCCGCGGCGGTCACGCTTGTGGGGGTGCCGGGACGGAAGAGGCCGAGCGTGGCGGTCCCGCTCACCGGAGCCGAATCAGTCTCGAACCAGAAGGAGTAGATTGTGTCCCAGCGCAGCGCGTTGGCGTTCTGGTTCTGGGGATAGGTCTGGGTGGACCACGTGATCTGCGTCGAAGAGACCGACGGGGTCCAATCCGTGAGGTCGTACGGCTCGCCCGAGTGGTAATCCACGTCGTGGAAACCGATGTTGGTAATCGTGGCGCCGGCGGGGATCGGGATGCTGAACATGCCCGCGCTGCGGTCGGAGTTGGCGTTCTGCACCGCGAACTCGTAGCGGTACGTGCCCGTGCCCGTGTCGTACGCGCGGGAGCCGACGATCAGGCGACCGTCGGTGGGCACATCGACGTTGGTGAGCATGACGTTCGGATCGGCGACGCCGGCGCCGCCCCCGTGGTCGCGCCAGGCCTGGATCGCCGGTTTGGTGCGCTGGGTGGTGTCCTGGAGCGAGAGGGAATAGTTCGCGTTGATGGTCACCCGGCGGTACGACTGGTTGTTGTCGTCGTTGCCGGCCTCGGTGTCGTCGGGGGCGACGTAGCGGCTCGCGACGAAGTAGAGCGCGCCGGGGAGGGCGAGATCGGACTGGCGCACCTGCAGGCGGCGGTTGAGCGCCCCGCTGCCCGGGAGGTTCGAGAAGGGGTACGGAAAGAGCCCGGTGGCGGCGTTGACCTCGAACTTGGGCCCCAGCCCGCTTTGGGATCCATTCAGGCTCGCCGAGTAGGGGTCGGAGCAACCGACGCCGAGGTGTGAACCGTTGGGGTAGGGCGTGCAGGTGCTGCACACGTTTCCCTGCAGGGCGGTGAACCCGTGCTTCAGGAACGCCTGGCCGATGTGCTCGAAGCGGCCGTTCATGAGCCGGTACATGTTCTGGGAGATCACCGGATGCCGGTTGGTGCTGGATATCCACTCCAGGGGGGCGTCGCCGAGGTTGCAGGAGAGCGTTCCGACGGCGTAGGCGTGGAGTCCATTGATCGCGCCGCTGGAGGTGTAGAACGCGACATCGGGCAACTCGCCGACGATGACATCGGGCCCGATTTGAGCCTGGGCGAGCGCAGCGGGAAGCCCGAGAACCACCCCGGCGGAAAGCAGTCGGCGTGACAGGTGCGACATGTGGCGTTCCTTCTGTAGATAGCGACAAAGCCCGCCGTGAAAGACGGGCCTGACCAAGGCCTTGCATCAGCGGGTCTCTCCCAGGACTGGCCGACGCCGGATGAGAATGTATCACGAAACCGGAAGGACGCAACCGAATCGGCGGCAAAGTTGGACCTTGGCCGAGGGTGCGGCAGGGGTGGTGAGGTCGCCGCGAAGGGGTCGGCGGCTATTCGAGGATGATCTGCGTGCCCACGCCGGCGTCGGTGTAGATTTCCAGCAGGATGGAGTGTGGGATGCGTCCGTCGATGATGTGGGCCTTGGGGACGCCGGCTTCCAGGGCGGTGATGCACGCCTGGACCTTGGGGAGCATCCCTTCGCCGATGATCCCGCGTTCGCATAGGGCGTCGATCTCGGCGCGGGTCAAGGTGCTGGCGTAACTGTCCTGCCGCGCGGGGTCGGTGCGGATGCCGTTGGTGTCGGACATCATCACGAGTTTCTCGGCCTGGAGCGACGCGGCGACGACGCCGGCGGCCGTGTCGCCGTTCACGTTGAGTTTCCACACTCCTTCCGGCGAACCGGTGCGCGAGATCGCGATGGGGGCGATCACCGGGATGTACCCGTCTTCGCAGAGCGCCTTGAGCAGGACGGTGTTGACCTCGGTGACGTTGCCGACGTATCCGATGTCGATCGTGCCGGTCGCGCCGTTGCCGCCGGCGCCGTCGAGGTACAGGCGTTCGCCGAAGAGCACGCACGAGCCCATGGAGTGAAGACCCAGCGCCGTGGCGCCCGTCTGGTTCAGATGCTCGACGAGTTCGCGGTTGATCTCGTGGGCGAGCACCCGCTCGGCGATCTCGAGGGTCTGCCGGTCGGTGTACCGGCGGCCCTGGACAAACGTGGTCTTGAGCCCGGCGGCGTTCATCGCGGCGGTGATGGACTTGCCTCCGCCGTGAACGATGATGGGGCGGATCCCCACCGCGGCCATGAAGGAGATGTCGCTGAGCAGCCCGCGGAGTTTGTCCTCGTCTTCCTGGACGGACCCGCCGACCTTGACGACCACGATCTTGTCGCGGAAACTGAGGATGTACCGGTGCGCCTCGATGAGGGCGCCCGCTTTTTCAAGGGCGGCGTTCATGCGTCGAAGAGTGTACACCGCCCGATGGCGGCGGCGTGGCGGCGCCCGCGCCGCCGCGATGTCGGAGCGACGCGGGCCGGCTAGTTGATCACGTCCCCGAGCTTGACGGGGGCGACGTCGGGCAACTTGTACCGCGGGACGGCCCGCTGGTCCTTTTGGAACCACGAGACGATGCGGAAGCGCCCTTCGGCCTGGTATTCGTACGCGCCCAGGTCGGGGAGCGCGACCGCGTCGCCGTCGCCGTCGGCGGGTCGTGGCCGGTTCCTGACGTCGAGCGTCGGCGCACCGAGGGCCACGCCGCGATCGATGGCGGGGGAACCCGGGGCGAGCGCGAAGTTGCCCTGAGAGGGATTGACGAACATCGGATCGGCGGCGGTGATGACGCCGGTCTGCACGAGCACCGAAGCGTTGAGGCCGACGACGGTGCCGCAGATGAGCATGCCGTTGAGCGTGCCGAGCGGCATCCCGATCCGGCCGCCGTAATAGCACTTGGCAACGAGGTTGTTCTGGGCAGTGGCGAGCGAGGTGCCGTCCACCTGTACGTCAAAGGGGTAGGTGCATCCCACGATGGTGTTGGAGGAGACGGAGATCACCGTGAGGGGCAGGAGGGTGGTGGCGTTGACATAGCACCCGGTGTAGCGATCGGTGACGACGTTGTTCTCGATGGTCGCCTTGACGATGATGCTGTCGGACTCGACGTTGAAGTAGATGCCGTAGCAGGTCGAGGGGGTGGTTGAGGTTCGGAAGTTGGAGGCCAGATAATCGACGCCCCGGGCGTAGATGCGGTTGCGGGAGATGGAATATGAGCCGGGGTTCATGCAGCGCTGGAAGATCCCGCTGCCGGTGGGGGCGCCGAGCTGGATGGTGTTGTCCTCGATGGTGCAGTTCCAGCCGTCGCTGTAGATGCCCATGGTGGAGGTGGCCAGGCGGATCATGCAGTTGCGGATACCGATCCCGGTGCTGCCGGTGACGTAGACGCCGGCGGCCGTCTGTCCCGTGAAGGTGAGGCCGTCGATTTTCCAGTAGTGCCGGGCGTTGATCTCGATGCCGTAGGGGAGAGAGTTCCCGCCGGAGATGATCACGGGCCCTCCGGCTTCGTTGGTGAAGGCGCCGGCGGTGTCACCGATGATGGAGTTGGGGAGGGTCGAGGCGCCGGAAGCGGGCATAGGGGAGACGAAGTTGGTGATGCGGATCCGCTCGTTGTACGTGCCGGGGCCGACGTAGATGGTCTTGCCGCCTCCGGTGGCTGTGCACTTGCCGACGGCGGCCTGGATCGTGCGGAGCGCCAGGGCCGGCGAGAGACCGGAGTTGGCGTCGTTGCCGGTGGATCGGACGTAGTACGTCTGTGCCTGCGCGTTCGCGGTGGCGACAGCGAACCCGACCATGGCAAGCGCGGCGATCAGAGGTGAGCAGGCTCTCATAATGCTCCCGAGGTAGTGCATGGGTTACTCGAATATGAGAGTGATCTCGACGAATCGCACCGTGCTATTGGCGGTCGCCACGCTGCGAAGCGTCACCTGATTACCATTTACAATTTTCGACACGACGAAACTCGTGCCTTGGCCGGTTTGGGGGTCGGTGATCGCATTTCCGTCGTCAGAGACGGCGCCGACTGTGCCGTCCTGGTCCTCGTCCGTGTTATTCATGAGTTCTCGGACGCCCATGTTGATGCCGGCTTCGGCGGCATAGAACGATCGCATGGAGTTGATGCGGGTCCCCGCCAGGTCATGCCGGCGCGACGCCCCCACTACCATCGCGACGATCGCGAGTTGCATGAGGAGCATGCCGAGAATCACGGCGAGCGCGGCCGCACCGCGCCGCGAACGAGCGCGATGTGTCTTCCCCGGGCTGAATGAGACGAGTTTCATAGTTCAGGTCCCCGCGATCAAGGAGCGGATAAATACCTTGGTTCGGACGAGTTCGAGGCCGTCGCCGCGCGATGCCTCGATGCGGACGCCGAGCCTGCGGATGGCTTCGCACGGCGTCCCGAACAGGTTGTCGGCCAGTTCGGCATTGCCCTGGTCGTACGCGCGGATGCGGAACGCCCGGACATCCCGGAGCAGGGTGCGCGCCGGGCCCCCGCCGATGGAGATGACCAGGTCCGTTCCCGAGAGGGTGAGTTTGGTGTCGGTGCTCCACGTGATCGAGGTGGGAGTGACGGCGGCGATGTCGGGGGCGGCAGGCGATCCCGGCTTGGCCGGGATATTTCGGAGGTGCCTGCTCACTTGTTCGACCGCGGTGGAGATCGTTCCGTGCAGGTCGGCCTGCACGCCGCCGCGGGACGTGGCGTCCACGGCCGTCCAGAGGATCGAACTGGTGACGACGGCGATGAACGAAAGGATCGTGATAGCGGCGACGAGTTCGACGAGCGTGAACCCCGCCGTGCTCTGGGCAGGGCGCGCGGGCGCGCGCATGACGGCGCGTGTTGGTGGAGGGTGAGTCATGGCGAGTAGTCCGTGAGAATGGTGGAAAGAGCCAGCGACCGCTGGGTGCCGCCGGGGGCGATCCAGGAAACCGAGACGGTCACTTTCATGTACCCGGAGCCGGCGGAGGCGAGGTCAGGCCCGGTTTCGACGAACCTGACCGAGCGGGAAAACGCGGGGAACTCCGACACGGACGCTTCCGCCGGGTAGTTCGATGCCTTGAGGTAGCCGTAGCCTCGGGTGGCGCTGTTGCGGTCGGCGATGATGTCCTCGAGGAGTTCCATGGCGAGCCAACTGGCGCGCGACGACATGACCGGCGCCGCGCGGCGCGAGTGGGTCTCGCGAATCGCCAGCACCATGGCAGGAACGGCGACGGAAAGAATGACGATCGCGATGATGCACTCGATGAGCGTGAACGCGCTGCGTCGGGTTGTGGGGCCGGGTCTGATCATGGCGACCTCCCGAGGGTGATCGTGCCGGACTGAGGTTCGATAACGACGATGTGCCCGCCGGACAATGAGATGACGCCCTTGGACGCGATGGGTTGCTCGGCGCTGTTGAGCGGGGCGCCCATCCAGTCGAAGCCGAGATAGGCCCCGCCGTCGATGGAGGCATCGGTGATGCGCACGCCGCGGAAGTCGTCCTTGTCGAGCAGTTGGACGTAGGCGAACCCGGTGGCGGGATCGACGAGTTCTCGCACGCTGCCCATGCCGGGGGACGCGGCGCTCTCGACCAGGAGCGAGTATTTCTGATCCGGGACATTGAACTTGACCCAGGTTCTGAGTCCAAGCGAGAGCGCCAGTTCGCGGGCGTACGAAAGGTCATGCAGCATGCGTCGGGCGGCGGCGGCGTCCCGGGTGTCGCCCAGCGAGGCAAGCGAGACCACGCTCACCGTTGAGACAATCCCCAGGATCGTCATGACGACGACGAGTTCGATCAATGTAAAACCGCCGCTCCGAAGAGACCGGCGGTTTCGTGGATAGCGGATTGAAGGTGACAGCGCGATCATCGGGTGCGAGGGTCGTGTGGCGCTTGGGTTCCCGCACCGGGCGTTTCTCACGGATGACGCGCGGCGTGACTTACCACAGATGCTCGTTGACGCCGCTGGTGGTGCTGTTGGCCCAGAACCGGCCGTTGGCAACGTCGTAGTTCCACCCCGCCGACCCGGTGACCGGAGGCGTCGCGGCCCAGGTGGCGGCGGAGACGGCCGACGAGTCGTTGTACGGGTTCTTCGGCATGGCCTCATTGAGGACCGTGCCGATCGTCGTGAGTTGCGTCAGCGTCGGGTACGTTGCCGTGCCGGTGCTCACGATCGAGTTGGCGTAGAAGTTGGCGATGGCGGCGCGCACGCCGCCCAGGGTCGCCTTGGTCGCGGACTCCTTGGCCTTGGCGGTGTAATCGAAGTACTTGGGAACGGCGACCCCGGCGAGAATCGCCAGGACGACGATCACGGCGATCAACTCAACCAGCGTGAACGCACGCGCGAGGCCGGACCTGCGGGCAAGCACCATCTGCATCTTGAGGCTCCTTCATTTGGAGCATTCGCTCCGTACCAAGTGATTCGGCGGGCTGGTTTGCGTACTTGAGTCAAGTTCGTACAGATCGGCTCATCCCATCACTTTCACCAGATCCCACATCGGCAAGAAGATCGCTAGCGCAATGACGAGCACGACCGCGGCGATCAGCACCACGAGCACGGGCTCGATGATGCTCCCAAGGTTCTTGGTGAGCGCGCTGGTATCCCGCTCGTATTGCTTGGCGAGCGTTTCGCACATGCGGGGGAGTTCGCCCGACTGCTCGCCCGCGCACAACATGCGCTTGGCCAGCGACGGAACGTACTGGCAGTCGTGCAGCGCGTCGGCGAGCCGGCCGCCGCGCCGCACCTGCTCGGCGAGCATGCGTGAGTCGTTCACCAGGGCGGGCCGCCCGGAGGCGCGCCCGGCCATCTCGATCGACTCGATGAGCCCAATCCCCGATGAGAGGGTCAGCGAGAGGACGCGCATGAACCGCGCGATGCCCAGCCCGCGCAGGATGGTTCCGAGCACGGGAACGCGGTGGCAGGCTCCCTCGAACCTGGCCCGCGCGGACGGGTTCTTGCGGACTCGCCGGAGCCACCAGATCCCCATGCCGATCAGGCCCAGCACCGCCCACCAGTACTGCTGCGCGTTGGTACCAACCGACATGAGCACTCGGGTGAGGAAGGGCAGTTCCGCGCCCTTGGCCGCGAACATCTTGGCGAACTTGGGGACGGCGAACACGACCAGGAAGCCGGTGGCGATCCCGAGCGTGCCGATCACGACCAGCGGGTACGCCAGCGCCGATTTCACCTGCCGCTGCGTCTCTCGCATGCGTTCGAGCATCTCCGAGAGCATGGAGAGCACCTTGACCATGTTGCCGGTCTTTTCCGCGGCCCGGATGCACTCGAGGTACACGGGCCCGAAGAACTCCGGATGGGCCGACATGGACGAGGCGATGGGTTCTCCGGCCTGCACGCGCGCCGCGACGTCGGTGACGACGCGGTGAACCCGCTCGCTGCACTCCTGCTCGGCCATCCCGAGAAGCCCGTCGCCGATTGGGATACGCGCCTCGATCATCACCGAGAGTTGGTTCGTGAACTGGATCAGGTCGTCCGAGCCCCCGCGGCGCGAGCGCTGGCGCGCCCGAGCGCCGACGGGCTTGATGGACACGGGCGTGAGGCCCATGGCGACGACCTGCCGGTACGCGGCGTCGCGGTCGCTGGCGCTCGCCGTCCCGCGGCGCGGATGCCCCGATGGATCGATCGCGCGATACTCAAATGTTGCCGCACTCATGCCGACCTCCTCAGTTCGGTCACCTCGCCCGCGTGCGCGGAGGGCAACGAGTCAAGATCCACGGCGACCGCCCGGATCACCTCGTCGAGCGTGGTCATCCCGAGGAACGCCTTGTCAACTCCGTCTTTCCACATCGGCTTCATCCCGTCGCGCAGCGCCGCCCGCCGCAGGTCGGCGAGCCCGGCCTGTTCGTCGATCAGCCGCTGCATCGCGGGGGTCATCGAGAGCAGTTCCGCGACGACCACGCGGCCCTTGTACCCGGTGCCCAGGCATGCCGGACACCCGGCGCCGCGGGTGAGCGCGGCGCCGCCGGCCTGCAGCCCGACGCGAGCCAACTCCTGGAGCGTCGGCGTATACGTCCGTGCGCAACAGGCGCACACCTTTTTGACCAGGCGCTGGGCCAGCACGCCCAGGAGCGCGGCGTTGATCGCGAACGAGGGGCACTCCAGGTCACGAAGGCGGGTGATCGCGCCGGGCGCGTCGTTGGTGTGCAGCGTGGAGAGCACGAGGTGCCCGGTCAGGGCGGCCTGCAGCGCGATCCGCGCCGTCTCGACGTCGCGGATCTCCCCAAGCAGCACGACGTCGGGATCCTGCCGAAGGATCGCCCGAAGGGCCGCCGCGAATGTCATCCCGATCTCGGCGTTCACCTGCACCTGACGCACGAGCGGCATGCGGATCTCAACCGGGTCTTCGATCGTCATGACGTTGCGGTCGGGCGTGTTGACCCGCTTGAGCGCCGTGTACAGCGTGGTCGTCTTTCCGGACCCGGTGGGCCCGGTGACAAGGAACATGCCGTGCGGCGCCGACATGATCTGCGACAGCCGGTCGCAGTGCTCCGGCGACAGGCCCAGTTCCATGAACCCCTGGATCGCCACGCCCGACGAGAGCACGCGCAGCACGACGTTTTCCCCGTGGATCGTCGGCATGATGGACACGCGCAGGTCCACGGGCCGTCCGTCGTGCACGAAGCGGAACTTGCCGTCCTGGGGCCTCCTGGTCTGCGTCAGGTCCAGCGCGGCGAGCACCTTCAGCCGCTGCACAACGCCGGCGTGCGCCGATCGCGGTGGGCCGTGCTTGGCGATCAGCGACCCGTCGATGCGGAATCGGAGGTACAGTTCATTCTCGTCGGGGTTGATGTGGATGTCCGAGGCGCCCTCGCTGATCGCCTGGCCGACGATCTGGTTCACCGCCGCCACGATCGGCTCTTCACCGGTGAGCAAATCCTCCTGCGCATCGGATTCCTTCGCGATCCCGCTCTCGATCTCGCTGGTGAGCGAGTAAGCGCGGGCAATGAGAGCCCGCAGCGCCGCCGGCTCGCAGAGCACCGGCTCCACCTCCGCGCGCAGCAGCGCGCGGATCTGGTCGACCGCGGCGAGATCAAGCGGGTCGCTCATCCCCACGGTGATGATGCCGTCCACGTCGAAGATCGGGAAGGCCTCGTGCTTTTCCGCGAGCCCTCGCGGCATGAGGCGCGAGTTGCGGATATCGATCTCGTAGTGAGACAGATCGACGTACCCGCACTCCATCAGCGCGGCCCGCGCGATCGCGATCGCCTTGGGCGTCGTGGCGCCCAGCGACACCAGCGCGTCGCACACGCCCACGTGATCCTGCGCGGCTTGCCGGCGCGCCTTCTCCACCGCCGCGCGGTCGAGCGCACCGTCTTCGATCATCGCCGCGACGATGTACTCGCTCGCGTCAAGCACGCCCGCCTCCCTGCGAATCCGCGTCCGGCCAGGTCCGCTTGGCGTACTCGATGATGCGGCGCACGATCGTGGGCGGGCCCTGCTCGCCGCTGTCGGCCGGGTCGCGAACGTGCAGCACCCCGATCAGGTAGTTCGGCTCGCGATCGAGCATGATCGCGCGCTGGACGCGAGCATTCACCTCGCCGGCGAAGCCGTGCGCGTCGGCCTCTTCTCCCGTGCACACCACGGTCAATGTGCACCCCTTGGGAAAGAACACCTTCGAGCGAATCCCCAGGCCCCCGAGGCTGCAATCGCAGATCGTGGCCGCGACGCTTCCATCCGATGCGCGCGCGGCCTTGGTGAGCACGACCTTCTCGGCGTGAGCCGGATCGATCACGATCCGCACAGGGATTTCACAGCGGTGCCGCTCGGTCTGACGAACGACCAGCCCGCTCGACTCTGCTTTCATCAGGCGCGCTCCGACACTGGTTCAACGGTGGATATCGGCCGAGTCGAGCGCCCGGTCAACCGGCCCCCGCTCGATTGTCGTGGGAAGGCGCGCCGCGACGACGGGTCCCGCGCAATACCTGCCCGATGGCGGGCCCGGGTTCCGCCCTGCCGCACGCCACGTTCTTCCCGAACATGGTTATCGCGTTCGGCAGGTTCCTGAATCGCACGAATCCGCGGGTGTTCGTCCAAGGATCCGGTGCCGGTTCCTCGCGAGAACCCGGTAGAAGCAGTCGAGCGCCCAGCGCAGCGGTGCGATCGAATAACACCATCGCGCCCACACGAACCAGCGCCGGGCAGCGAGCACCTGCACCAGCGCACCGGCGCCGCTGTATACATGCCCCCCGTTCGTCACAAGTTGCATGGCCGACTCGCAGCGCTCCGGGGTAATCTGAGGGAACCTGTCCAGAGCGCCCGGCGTGTGATAGTCGATGCAGTCGAGCGTGCCCGGAGGGGCCAGACGTTCGAGCCGCTTTGCTCCCGCGACACAGAAGCGGCACGTCCCGTCGTAGAACAATGTCATCGGGGCGCTCATGTTCGCCGTGCTATTTTTCAGACTCGGGATGTTCAGCCCGGAACCGATCAAGCCGCTTCCACGCCGGGGCGATCTCTTCACCCACGGCGCTGGGCCAGGGCAACTCGGGACGCTTTCGGACGTCGCGGGCGATCTCAACCTGCCTCGGCGACAGGTACACGTCGGGATCCTCTCCCTTGGCCAGCGCCGCGTTCACGCGGCAGGCCTGCGGCTCCGTCATCGGGACGTGCTTGTAGACCGTGTGCGACAGGTGATATTTCTGAACCGCGTCAAGCCGGATCGGCTCGCTGGACTTCTTGATCGAGAGCGTGTCCGATGGGCTTGTGGACTTGCTCGACGCCTGCTCGTCGTCCCGGGCGTAGATTCGGGTCGCGCAACTCATGCCCGCGACCTGCTCGCGCAGCCTGGCGAAGGGGAGTTTGGCCGGCGCGTATTCCACCTCCACCACTTCCTGACCATCCAGGAAGCCGATCCTTGTTCCCACCACGCCGTCGAGCGCGCCGATGTTCTGGTCTCCCTCCCAGAAGCAGTGCACGGCGAACACGGCCTTGCCCGTCCGGCTGGACTTCGCGAGGCCCTCATCGGCCAGCAGCGCCAGATATCGGGGCACCGGTGTCTTCACAGCGCCGAGGGACTGCGTCATCGCTCGCGAGACGCCCTCGGTGGTGTATTCATCGCTCACGCGGTCCGCCAGCGGCTTGCGGTCGCTGCTCACGATCCGGACCACCGGGTTGTTCCACGTCGGCTCGCCGAACTGCTCGAGCGCCTTGCGGTCGTCGCCCTCGATGTTGTTGTACACGGCCAGCGGCACGAACAGCGACTCGATCGCCTCGACGATCAGCGGGTGGCTCATCACCCGCTCGCCGTAGTTCTTGCATGTAAAACACCCCGGCACTTCGCTGAACAGGATGAATACGGGACGCTGGCGGCGCTTGGCTTCATCGCAGGCGGCCTCCAGGCCCCGTGTCCACCGGACCGTGCCGAGTTCCACGGGGTTTTCCGTCGCGGGAGGCCCGGACATGGGCCGCGATTGCGAGGACGCCGGGCCCGCGGCGCACACGCCGCCCGCCACACAACTCGCGATCAGCGCCGCACATGTGATTCGGTGCATTACGAGGCTCCCTTCGAGATGCGAGGAATGCGCCCGCCTCTGCCGGCAAGGCGAATGATAGAGCCCGCCGAGCGACGCGGCGGTTGTCCGGTCCTGGAGCACAATCCGGTGCCACAGCGCCAGGCGGCGGGCAGCAAGAACCCGGAGTTACGGCTCGGAGCGCCGTTCCACCAGGGTCCCGTGTTGTCAAGTTAGCACGCGGTGAAGAACGCGCCGAGAAACTCGAAGAAATCCTGCGAGTTGATCGACCCGTCGCGGTTGAAGTCTCCGCGTGCATGAAGCGAGAAGAAGTCAGTCAGGAAGTCGAAGAAATCGGCGGAGTTCACCGCCTGATCGCCGTTGTAATCCGCCAGGCACAGGTCGAGCGTCACCGATGCCATCTCGATCGGCGCGCCGCGACCGGTCGCGACCCAGAGATCATGCAGCGTGTCGCCCCAGTGGTTCGACGTGTTGGCGTCTCGGAGGTGCTCGATGTATTCCTTCGGCGTGTTCTGGTAGTACAGGCGCACGAGCGCACTGCGAGTCCCCGCGGGCGCCGGGTACCGGGCGTCGTCCCAGTATTGTCCATCGGCGTAGGCGTGTCCGACCGCCGGCGCGCCCGCGGCCTCGTACGCCGAGTTGGCGAAGCCGCGAGGCGGAATCCGGTTGTCGAGTTCGATTGTGTCCGCGAGCGCCATGTGGGTGGTGGGTCCGGCGGGCAGGCCGGTGAGCGCCGCAGCCTCTGGGCTGAGCCCGACTCGCATCTCGTAGACGCGCGTGCTCGCCGCGTCCAGGTCCGCCGCTGCGTAGTCGTATGCGCCAAACTCCCGGATGGTCGCGCCGGCGGCGTCGCGGAAGACGACGTTGATCCAGACTCGCCGACCTTCGATGTGTCCCGTCGGCAGTTTGTGCCCGGTCTGGTTGGTGACTCGCACCAGAAGCGTCCCCGCATCCTTGACGGCGCTCAGCGACGCCGCGCGCTGGAGCATATCCACGGCCTTGGCTCGTCCGATCGCCAGGTGCTGCTGGTTCACCTCGGGATCATCCGCGGTAAATGCGGCGATGATGTCGAGCACCTGCGCCGACGCGCCCGCGAAATCGTGCCGGCGGGCGTCGGGCCGCTCCGGCCCGAAGAAGCACGTCTGCGCCGAGGTCCGGGGCATGTGACAATCCTGGCAAGACGAGACCACCGTGACCCCCGACCCCCCGAATCGTCCGCCCAGGTCCACCCCGCCGCTTGCGAACGCGCTGAGCCGCCACTCGCTGAACGTGCGCTCCAGCGGGAACAGGTCGTGCGGATTCTCCGACGGTGTGCGCTGGTTGAGCGCGTTGTATCGGAAGGTCCCGTTGGGCTGCCTGCTCACCGCGACATTCCCGACCTCGTGGCATGTGCCGCAGAAGTTCCCGGTGGCATGGAAGGGCGAATAGATGAAGGGGTGCGGCGCGGCCGGGTCCGGCCGTGCGCCGCGACGCCGCCCGAGCGGGTCGAGCACGAACATCGAGTTGCCATAGAACCCCGGCGCGCCCTCCGCCAGCCCGGCCAAGATCCCCTCGTCTTCCGAGGGGCTCACGCCGGGTTGATAGATCGGGTCCACCATCGAGTGGCAGAAGTGGCATGACACGCCGTCGAGATCCAGACCGGCGAGCGTCGACCCGTCGGGCTGCATCGCATGCCCCGTGACATACGAGTTGGGCACGTGGCAGCGCATGCAAAAATAACCCGCGTTCACCGTGTCCTGATTCGCCAGCGCCATCTGCGCAAAGAACAACGGATCGCGTCCCGCCTGTCCCATCAGCGATCCGCTCCATGACGAGTGTGGGTCGGTTCCCTCGGAGAAGTTGCCATGACACGCCGCACACGTGGACGAGTCGATCATCACCCCCGCGTCAACGTCCCCAACCTGGGTTCCGCGCAGGTGCAGGTCCTCGAAGGTCAGCTCGATGATCGCCGCGATCGCAAGCGTGGCACTCACGAGAATGACGGGCGTTGCGACCAAAAGTCCAAAGACACGCCGGCGTCGATTCAGCATCATGCGTCACCTACATGAGTTTCGGATCCGCATGTCTGAATATACTCCGTTCTAGATGGCTTTCAACCCCAATGAGCGAGATTTCCATGATCGACCAAACATTGTATAAACTCATCGCACGGGGCGACCTTTCGGGGACGCCGCCGGCGGAGCCGATGGAGTTGCTCGCGGCGTGGTATGAAGAAGCTCGGCGGAGCAAGAAATACGATGATTTCAATGCGATGAGCCTGGCGACCTCGACGCCGGATGGCCTGCCTTCGGTTCGGATCGTGCTGTGCAAGTCGATCGACATCGCAGAGGGGGCGGTGACGTTTTATACGAACTACTTGAGTCGCAAGGGGCGGGAGATCGACTCGAATCCCCGGGCGGCGGGAGCATTTCACTGGCCGCATGCCAAGCGCCAGGTCCGGATCGAGGGGTTCGTGGAGCGCGTCAGCGCGGCGGAGAGCGAAGCGTATTTCAACTCCCGCCCGCTGCTATCGCGGATCGGCGCGTGCGTGAGCCCGCAGAGCGCTCCGATCGGCTCAATGCGAGACATTGTGGAGGCGGCGTTGGCGCTCTCAACGTCCGCCGCACTGGGCCGGCCGATCCAGCGCCCGCCGCACTGGGGCGGGTATCGCATCCGCCTCAGGTCGGTCGAGTTATGGTCGGGCCGGACCGGTCGGCTGCACCAGCGCGTGGTGTGGAAGCGGGCGGCGCCGGGTGGGGGTTCTGAAACGGCCTGGACGTGGGAACGCCTGGCGCCGTGAATCGGCGAAGGCAGGATTGCGGACGACAGACAGATGCGTGGGTTTAGCACCCGACGAAGAACGCGGCGAGGAAATCGAATAGATCCTGTGAGTTCACGGTGCCGTCACGATTGAAATCGGCGGACGGCGACGCCGCGAAGAACGCAACGAGGAAGTCGAAGAAATCGGCGGAGTTGGCGACGCCGTCGGTGTTGAAGTCGCCCAGGCACAGAGCGGGGCCTGACCACATGAGCGCCTCGGCGCGCGTCGTGGCGGAGTTGTATCCCCAGCCGACGATGACGGTGGAGAAAGCGTCGCCCCAGATGGCGGTGGCTTCGGAGGAGACGAAGGAGGCGGGGAGAAAGGAGTGGAGATCGACCCTGGAGGCGGCGGTGCCGCGCCAGAGGGTGGCGCGGGTGAGGCCGCCGGCGGTCGTGACGCCGACCTGGGTGCCCGCGAAGACATCGAGCGCGCGCGAGTTGAGTGCTCCCGGCGGGTGGAGGTCTACCCACGACCCCGGGCTCCCGCGCCACAACGCGGCGTGACTCGACGAATCCGCGACTCGCACGATGCCGACCTGCTGCGCACCGTCCACGCCGTAGGCCCACGAAGAAATCTGTCCGGCGGGGTGAAGGTCAACGCGTGACGCAGCGGACCCGCTCCACAGACTGGCGCTGATGACGCTGTTCACTTCGGCGAAGCCGACCTGCTGCACGCCGCTGACGCCGTAGGCTTCCGCGGTATAGGTCTCGCCGCCTGGGGCGGGCGGGCTGAGGTCGATCCAGGAGGGCGCCGGGCCGGTCCACAGCCCGGCGTGCGCCCAGAAAATGGTCGAGGTGCCGACCTGCCTGCCGGCACTGACGCCGCGGAGTGTGGATTGGAACGCGTCGGCGGGGTGAAGATCGATGAACGAAGCGGCGGATCCGGTCCATCGAGCGGCGTGCGACGTCGCGCCACCGTTGACAAAAACCTCGCCGACCTGCACCCCGGCGTCCACCGCGTAGACGGTGGAATACGTGATGCCCGCGCCGGTTGGTTGCAGGTTGACCCACGACGCGGCGGAGCCTGTCCACAGGCTCGCGCGGGTGTCGCCGACGGTGGGTCCGACGCGTGCATAACCGACCTGTTGCCCCTGACCGACACCCAGCGCCGCCGACTCCGTTGCGCCGGCGGGGTGCAGATTAGTCACCACCCACTGCGCCCGAGCGGTTGAGACGACGGCAAGGGCCGGCGCCAGCGCCATGACATATCGCACGGTGCCGGCCAGACGTCTGAACGAAATCGACATGGTGGGAGCCCTCTTTCCAGGTGCCGGCAGATCGACCCGTCGGCAAAAGAGTCTACCTTACCGGGGGGAATATGCAAGGTCCGTCAAGGCGGAGGCGGGGCGTGCGGCTGAACCGGGCTACTTGATTCCGGCGCAAAACGTCGCAAGGCGTTCGATGCCCTTCCTGATGTTCTCTTCGGAGCACGCGAAGGAGAAGCGGATGTGCGACGGGCCGCAGCCGCCGAAGTCGTCGCCGGGGACGACGACGACGTTCTGCTCGGCGAGGAGCGCCTCGGCGAAATCCGTCCCGCCGCGAATAGAAACCCCGGGGGCTCCATTCGCGCCCGCGGTCGTCTTGCCGATGTACGCCGACACGTCGGTGAAGAGGTAGAACGCACCGGTCGGCCTCGGGCTCCTGAGCCCGGGGATCTTCGACACCATCGAGTAGATCAGTTCCGCCCGGCGAGCGAAGGCCTGGCGCATCTGCTCCACCTCGGCGTGACACTGGGTCAGGGCAACGCGGATCGCCGGGTAAATGAAGGACGTGATGTTGGTCGTGAGTTGCCCTTGCAGGTCGCTCATGGCCTTGATGAACTTCAGACCGAACTCCCCGCTGGTGCCGGTGTACCCGACGCGCCACCCGGTCATCGCGAAACTCTTGGACATGCCGTTGACCGTGATGACCCGCTCGGCGATCTTCGGGATGGACCCGATCGAAAAGTGCGGCACCGAGCCGTAGACCAGTTTTTCGTACATCTCGTCGGTGAGGACGACCAGGTTTGGAGCGATGCCCGCGCCGGCGTCGGCGATCACGTCCGCCAGCGCCCGCAGGTCCGCCTCGGTGTACATGGTGCCGCACGGGTTCGACGGCGAGTTGAGCATCAGCACCCTGGTGCGCGGCGTGATCGCCGACCTGAGCTGGGCCGGCGTGATCTTGAAATCGGTCGCCGCGGTTGTCGGGAGTTCGATTACCTTCGCGCCCGCGAGTTCGGCGATCGGGGCGTAGGAGACCCAGGCGGGCACCGGCAGCAGGACCTCATCCTGAGGCTGTCCCGCCGACGGACAGTCGATCAGGCATTGCAGGACGACGTACAGCGAGTGCCGACCGCCCGAAGAAACGGCGACGTGCTTCGCGGAGCAGTTGGGGAGGTGGTTCTCGCGTGTGAACTTATCGGCGATGACGGCGAGGGTCTCGGGGTCGCCCAGCGTCGGCATGTACTTGGTCTGCCCGGCTTTGAGCGCGTCGATCGCCGCCTGCTTGATCTTCTCGGGCGTATCAAAGTCGGGCTCTCCTTGCCCGAAGGCGACGACATCAACCCCCTTGGCCTTGAGGTCCCGGGCGCGCGCGGACATCGCGATGGTGGATGGAGGGCGCAGACGACGGACGCGGCGTGAAAGTTGCATTCGCGAAGAATACGCCCCGATGAGCCGCTCGTACAACTTTTGACGCGCGGGCGTCCCGTCCTCGTGTTCATCGGCCGCTGCCGCCTCTGCGGAGCGGGATGCGCGCTGCGAACGCCCCGATGGACCCTCAAACAAGCCTCAGCGTTGCCGATCAGGCGTCGCAGCACTCCGGGAGTGCTTGCAGAAGATGCGTTGAAAACGCCCTTGGTCCGCCGTATCTTCCCGGTGCCGCATTCTGAACGCGGAGGGCTGAACGGGAAGGCTAACGATCCCCGATCAATCGCCTCTGGAAGCGATCCGGCAGCCTCCGGTTTGGATCAAGCCAAGGACCGACTGACGCATGCCCCACATCATCGCCGAACCGTGCATCGGAACCAAGGACACTTCGTGCGTCGAAGTGTGCCCGGTCGATTGCATTCACCCCACGAAGAACGAGGCGGCCTTTGAAAAGGCCGAGCAGTTGTTCATCGATCCCGACACGTGCATCGACTGTGGGTTGTGCGTCGATGAATGCCCGGTCAAGGCGATCTTCCCTCAGGAAGATCTGCCGGCGGAGTGGAACACGTACGTGCAACTCAACCTGGACTACTACAAGAAGTAGGGTCGACGTAGGGCTGCCGCCGGGGGTTCATCCCGGCCGGGCGCCGGATCCCTGTTCGGTTGATCCATGGGCTACCGCATCACCAGATATCAGCCGACGCCGAATCCCAACGCGCTCAAGTGCTTCCTGAGCGCGCCGATCAGTGATCGACCGAAATCATTCCGAAAGCCCGAGGACGCCGGGGACGATGCAATCGCCCGGCGGCTCTTCGCCGTTCCAGGCGTCTGCGGCTTGCTGCTGTCCGGCGAGTGGATGACGGTGAACAAGTCACCCGACGCCCAATGGCCAGCGGTCAAGAAGGCGGTCGAGCGGGCGCTGGGCGAAGGGGTTTGAGCATCGACGGCGCGAGCGGGAGTCCGATGCCCAGGAAACCACCGCCAACCTCGCCGGCCCAGGCACGACATGCCGTCGGGCACTCGCGCGACCGGGCGATCACGCGGGCGATTGAATCGTGGTTCCGCGCCAACGCGCGAGACCTGCCGTGGCGCCGGCCCGCCGGGCGCGATCTCCAGCAGAATGGGTGGCGGCGCGACCCGTACCGGTCCCTGGTTTCCGAAGCGATGCTGCAGCAGACGCAGGTGTCGCGGGTGATCGACCGATACACGGCGTTCATCAAGCGATTCCCGACAGTTCAGTCGCTTGCCCGCGCGGACGAACTCGACGTGCTGGCCATGTGGGATGGTCTTGGGTACTACCGTCGGGCGCGACACCTCCACGCCGCGGCCAGGCTGATCGCCTCGGAGTTCGACGACAAGATTCCGCGGGACGTCCAGCGGCTTCGGCGCTTGCCCGGCGTCGGCGCGTACACCGCCGGCGCCATCGCCTCGATGGCCGCCGGGCAGCGAGAGGCGCTCGCCGACGGAAACGTCGTGCGCGTGCTGCTCCGCATCGACGGCCGCAACGGCCGAACGGGCGACAAGGCCACCCTGGATTGGACGTGGGCGCGGGCGCGGGCGCTCGTGTCGGCGTGCAACAATCCCGCGCTGTTCAACGAAGGGGTGATGGAACTCGGCGCGCTCGTCTGTACACCCGCTCGCCCCGCGTGCGCCGGGTGTCCCATGCGACCGAGTTGCCGGGCTGGCGCGGAGGGACGCGCCGCCTTGATCCCGCGGCCCAGGCGTGCACCCCATCGCTCGCTGGTGTTCAGCGACTCGATCCTCATCATCGACTCGCTTGGCCGAGTGCTGATGCAGCAACGGCCCGCCGCGGGGATGTGGTCAAGCATGTGGCAAGCCCTTTGCATTGAATCCACCACCCGGCACGCCGGAGAAAAGACCATCACCCGGGCGATGGAACGCCTCGGCATCGGCCCGCTGGGCGTGACACCGCTGTTGACATTCAGTCACACCACCAGCCACCGCGAGATTTCGTTTCGGTCCTGGATCGCGCGGCTGAGCCGCGCACACCGTCTTGCACCCGCCCGGGACGCCGGGCTCCGCGTCCTGCCGCTCACGGCGGCCCTGCGACTTCCGATCTCCAGCGCCCAGCGCCGAATCCTGGAAGCCGCGCGCCGCGATGGTGCCTGACGAATCGGGCACTACGATCCGCCGATGTTTGCACCGATCCACGACGTCCTCGACGAACTGCGCGCCGGGCGCATGATCATCCTCACCGATGACGAATCTCGCGAGAACGAGGGCGACCTCATCCTGCCCGCGTCCTTCGCCACGCCCGAGGCGATCACGTTCATGCTGTCGGTCGCGCGCGGCTACATGTGTCTGAGCCTGACCGAGGCTGACTGTGATCGACTCGACCTCTCCCCTCAGGCCGCGGTGAACACCACCGTGCGCGGCACCGCGTTCACCGTCTCCGTGGATGGTCACCCGCGACACGGCTTTACGACCGGCGTCTCCGCCAAGGAGCGCGCCCGGTGCATCCGCATGTTGATCGATCCGCAGTACGGGCCCGACGACTTCGTGCGACCCGGGCACATCAACCCGCTCCGGTCGCGCGACGGGGGCACGCTCGTGCGAACTGGGCAGACCGAAGGCTCGATCGACCTGTGCCGCCTGGCGGGACTCTACCCCGCCGCCGCGATCATCGAGATCATGCGCGACGACGGCGAGATGGCTCGCCTCCCCGACCTGGTCGCCCTGAGCCGGAAGCATTCCCTCAAGATGTGCTCCGTCGCGCAGGTCATCGAGCATCGTCTGGCGCGAGAATCGCTCGTGAAGCGGCTCGCCCCGGCCTGCGGGGTCCCGATCCGCACTCCGGAGGGTGAGTTCACGCTCATCGGCTTTGAATCGATGGTGGACGCGCTGCCGCACTTGGCGCTGACATGCGGCGGCGTCGGTTCGCTCGATGAGTCGGGCGCCGCGCGGCAGACAACCGAGCCCGTGCTGGTGCGCATGCACCGCCGAAATATTCTCGGCGATATCTTCGGCGATCTCGGTTCGTCTGCGGTGTCACCCGCCGGACGCTCCGCCGGTCCGAAATCATCGCATGACCTTCTCCACGCCGCACTGCGGGAGATCCAGCGCGCCCGGCGCGGCGCCCTGGTGTATCTGCGCCCCGAGAGCGTGGGCGACGGGCTGCTCGAGCGGCTGCAGTCCGTTCGACGATCGGCGCCCGATCGCGGCGCCGACACGCCGGACCTGCGACACCCCGCGGGTCTGGCGAGTAATGCCGTGCCCATGCACCTGCGCGAGTTCGGCATCGGGGGACAGATCCTGCGCAACCTCGGGCTTCATCGCCTGCGCCTGCTGACCAACAGCAACACGGACATGCCGGGAATCGAGGCATTCGGGCTTGAGATCACCGAGCGTGTGCCGATCGAGCCGTGAGCGACGACGCTCGCGTTTCCGGCCCTCGTCGCGGCATCGCTTCGCTCGCTCCCCGCGCGCGCCCACTACGATGATTGATGCTCGTTGGCAGTTCTCTCTCGGCGCTGACCCTCGTCGTCACGATTCTGTTGCAGCCGGCTGACGGTGCGCCAAGGGCCGCCCAGCCGGAGCCGGCGCCCCCCCCAGCAGACGCCGCTCCGGCGCCGATCCCGCCGCAGGTCCGCCTGGGCCGGCGCGTCGAACTGGTTCGCCAGAACATGGCCGTGTGCTCGACGCTCGTCATCGTGCCCGACGCGGCGTCGTACGTCGCGGCCATCTCGCGGTGGACGCTTTCCACGCCGCCGGTTGTTCCCGCGCCGCCGGCAAACCCCAACGACCCGATCGCGCCGGAGCCTCCCAAGCGCTACATCGGCTCGTATTTTCCGGTGTTGATCGACGACGGCTCGTTTCGAGCGCACGAGGACATCGCTCGCTTCGTGCGCGCCTTTCTGCCGGCGCGCGTCGTGACGTGGAAGCAGGGCGACACGAACCCACCGACGCGCGAGGAGATCGACGCCGCGCTTCTGAAGTCGTGGAACGCTCGTCCGTCCAGCGCCGACCCCGGGGCCGACCCCGTGGCGCCATCGGCCGATTCGACATCGGCGTCGCTGCGGGCGCGATGGACGCCGCTCGGCATCGCCTCGCCGGGGATCGTCTGCGCGTCAGAGTCCGATCCCGCGTGGACGGCGGCGCTCGCGCTGGCCGCCGCGCGGGCGCAGTATCTCGCGTGGATCACGCCGCCGCGCCTCGGGCCCGCTGCAGACCCCGGCGCGCGCCCGCCGACCGAGCCCGACGAGCGCTACTCGCTCGCGCAGTGCGATGAGTTCAGCACGTTGATCGAGGCGGCGTGCTCGGTGACCGGCGCGTCGTGGGACGCGCTCGCGGACGATATCGATTCGGTGACCCTGTGCATGGGCACCCCGGCGGCTGTGCAACTCCCTCGCTCCGACAACCGGGACATGCTCGCCACGACCGATCTGGTCGGCAGGGCCCGGACAGAGCCCCGCGTGCGCTGGGCCTGGTGCGGACAGATCTTCGGCTCCGAGTCTCGCGCGGCATATATGGCGATGTGCGCGATCTTCCTTCAGCCTCGCTCCGCCTGGCTCTTTGACGGGTACGACAACAGCGGGCCGTTCGCCGCGTTTGACAGCACGGCCGCCGGAGAGTTGCTCTCCGCCGCGGGTGTTGCCTGCACCGTCAACGACGCGCCGGATCAATCGGCGGACTCATGGCGTCGTCGCATCGCCGGCGCTCCGGAACTGCTCCGCGATCTGCCCGTCTCTGATCCCGCGGGCATCGAGGCCGGGCTGATCGCGGTCAACACCAGCGGCTACGCCGATTTCTTCGACCTTCGCCCCGGACAATGCAAAAGCACGGACGTGCCGCTCCTCCGCATCCCCTCGATCGTGCACTTCGTGCATTCATGGTCGGCGAATCAGGTCAATGTGCGCTCGACGATCGCCGGGCGATTCATCGATTCCGGGGCCTACGTCTACATCGGATCGGTGCATGAGCCCTATCTCAGCGCGTTCGTGGCGACGCCCTTGCTTGTCCAGCGAATGCTGGCGACCGCGCCCGTGGGCGTGTCGGCGCGGCTGGACGACGGCGCGCCGTGGAAGGTCGCCTATGTCGGCGATCCGCTCGTGACGCTCGGGCCGGAGGCGCCGCGCGCGAATGTCCAGCCCGGGCTCCCGGGCGTGGTGGACACCGCCGGGCTGCTCGCCCAGGCCCTGCGTGACAATGACGCGGATCGCGCCGTTTCGCTCCTGACGCTGCTCGGGCGCGATGCCGACGCCGCCCGGCTCGTGTTCGCCTGCATCGCTCAGGAACATCCTCCGATTTCGGCGCTGACCGCGCGGCGCGGCGCCCTGGCGGTGTTCCGCAGCGCCTGGCCGCCGGCGATGAAACCGGGAGAGCCCGCGCCGCCTCCCCGCCACGAGGTGATCGCGCAGCTCGTGGACCGTGCCGGGGAGTCCGTGAGTCAGTCGCCGGAGGTCCTCGACGCACTCTGGCAGAGCGCGTATCTCTTCATGGGCTCGCTGTCTCCCGGCGTGATCGAGACGATGAAGTCGCACCTTCGTCCAGAACAGCAGGCGCGCGACGCGATCGAACTCGCGACAGCCATCCGCAAGGTGCAGTCGGCCGACGCGGCCCGCGACTTTCTTCGAAGCGTCCGGAGCAAGATGACGCACGAGCCATGGAAAAAGGAACTCGAACGTGAGATCGCGCGATAGCGCCCGGCAGCGCCGCTGTTACACAACCCGATCTTCTTTGGCGATCCCCATCGCCGGCCTCACGTCCACCTGTACGAGTCCCGTCCCGTCCGCATTCACGCCGCGCCGCACCTGCAGCTTCTTCGCGGTCTCCGGGTCAACATAGTCCGAGTGGCACGATAACTTCGGCTCGCTTCGGCCTTCCGCTGGGGAGTTTCGCTCCTTCGCCGCCCGGCTCCCACTCCCCATCGCGGTCCTGGTCTTGCTCGCGAGCCGGTGTATCTCATCGGGCGAGAGGACGCCCCGCTTCGCGAGAATGTCCTGCTGTTCCGGCGTCAGCGCGGCGCTCTTGACCGGTGCGCCGGCGCGTCCACTAGCGCCGACGCGCTCGAACCCCTCGGCCTTTCCGCTGGCGAACTCCTGGATCTCCTTGCTGATGCGCACGCTGCACCAGTCGTGCCCGCACATCGCGCAAAAGTCGGTATCGACGTCGAGGTCTTCATCGTGGTACGCGCGGGCCGTGTCCGGATCGAACGACAACTCGAAGTGCTTTTCCCAGTTGAGCGCCGCACGCGCTTTCGTCAGTTCATCGTCGCGATCGCGCGTTCCGGGAATTCCGAGCGCCACGTCCGCCGCGTGCGCCGCGATCTTGTAGGCGATGCACCCCTGCTTCACGTCGTCCTTCTTGGGCAGACCCAGGTGCTCCTTGGGCGTGACGTAGCACAGCATCGCGGCGCCGTGATACGCCATCGCCGTCGCGCCGATGCACGACGTGATGTGGTCGTAGCCGGGGAAGATATCGGTCACCAGCGGCCCAAGCACATAGAACGGCGCGCCGTGGCACAGCGTGCGCTGGATCTTCGCGTTCCACTCGATCTGATCGAACGGCACGTGCCCCGGCCCCTCGATCATCACCTGCACGCCGTGCCGCCACGCTCGCTCGGTGAGTTCGCCGAGTGTTTCGAGTTCGGCGATCTGCGCCGCGTCGGTCGCGTCGGCGAGCCCGCCGGGACGCAACCCGTCGCCGATCGAGAATGTCACGTCGTACTGGCGCAGGATCTGGCAGATGTCGTCCCAGCGCTCGTACATGATGTTTTCTTTCCCGTGCACGAGCATCCATTTCGCGAGCAACGACCCGCCGCGCGAGACGATCCCGATCAGCCGGTTTTTCACGTGCCTGAGATGCCCGCGCCGCACGCCCGCGTGAATGGTGAAATAGTCCACGCCCTGCCGCGCCTGGTGGTGCAGGCTCGCTTCGATTGTCGCCCAATCCAGGTCCTCGATCTTCTTCCCGATGATCATCGAATAGATCGGCACCGTCCCGATCGGCACGGTCGAGTGGCGGATAATCGCATCGCGGCATTCATCCAGGTTCCCGCCGGTGGAGAGGTCCATCACCGTGTCCGCCCCCCACTTCTCCGCCCACTTGAGTTTCTCGACCTCTTCGTCCGTGCCGCTCGATACCGGCGACGCGCCCATGTTCGCGTTCACCTTCGTTCGGCTGGCTCGACCGATGCACATCGGATCGAGCCCGTACTTCAGGTGATTGACATTGGCCGGGATCACCATGCGCCCCGCGGCGACCTCGTCGCGCACCGCCTCCGCTCCCTTGCCGGGAAACAGCACCTCAAAGTGCGGCTCGCGTTCAGCAACTCGCCGCATTTCACGCGTGACGAATCCCAGTCGAGCCGACTCGAGTTGTGTCGTCGGTTCAAATCCGCTCGGGAATGTCACGCGGAGCATCGTGCCTCGCGCGGAAGAGAACTGCACCGTCGTCGTGCCACCTGATGCCTCGATGCCTCGTGGCTTGGTGCCTTCTTGTCCTTCGGCGAGATGTTCAACCTGCCAACCGTCGGGAAGAAAATCCCACGCGGTCTTCTCGCTCGGCGCCGGCATCCCGGGCGTGTCCGGCGATGCAAACATGCGTGGCCCGCCGACGTCGGGCGCGCGTGCGAATGAGCCCGGTGTCGTCGCACTCGCCGTAGATCCGGGATTGCTGGCGCCATTGAGTGGGAGAGCATGTCCTGATCGATGACACGATGCCGTATGCATTGAAGTTTCCTTCAGTGTTCAGCGAGCCGCCGGCCGGCGCGTCGATGGCGCATGCAGGGACCGCTTTGGGTTCTTGAGTCCGGTCTTGAGCGTGTTGTGGGTTTCGCGCAGCACGCGAGACGCGAGACGATCGGCGTGCTGCGCGATGAATGCCCGCACAGCCGAGGCGTCTTTGCGGGCCAGCACGCGCAGTGCCCACGAGAGCGCCTTGACGACCATGTCGTCGCGATCATCGACGAGCACCTGGCAGATCGCGAGCGTCTTGGCCGGCTCGCCTTCGGGCGCGGTGGCGCCGCGCGCCGGAAGATTGAGCGGCACCGTGCTGGCAAGCGCCGCCCGCCGGGTCCATCGGTCGTCGCTGCGAGCCCACCGGGCGATCACCGAGTCGCTCAGCACGCCCTCGCGCCACGCAACCCCCGACACGAAGCAGGCAAAACAGTCCGTCGAGTTCCAATCGTGCAGGTGGGTGCGCAGCGTCTCGATCTCCTTGCGAGTCAATGAACGTACTGCCGCCTTGCTCGCGCGGAATACCTCAAACGCGAGCTGCTCGTCTCCCTCGCCGGCAAGACGGATGGCCTCCTCAACCAGCGCTCGCGGCTGACCCTTGTGCCGGGCAACCAGTCGCTTGGCTTGAGCTCGAACTTTTGCGATCGTTTCCACTGCCGCTTCGCTCCGCGCTACCACGACAAACCCCTCGATCGAAACGTCATCGGATCCAGATCCGGCGCCGGGTCCACCCCAAGCCGCTTCAGCATGTTCACGCACTGCGCCCGGTGCAGCGTCGCATGATCGAACACCTGGGCCACCGCCGTGACCCACGGCATCGACCCACCTTCCGCATTCGGCCAAAGCACACGCTCTGGCAGCCCCCTCTCGCACACCGACACCATCGATTCTCGCAATCGCGCGTGCGCAATGCCGAGCAGTTCTTCCAACCCGTCCAGCGTCTTCGAGCACCGCTCCACATTCGCGTATCGGGCCGTGTCGTAGTCGCGTCCTGCGAAATTCTCCGCGAAATAGATCATCGCTTCGAGCGTGTGTGCGAGATTGTCCCGCAGCGAGCCCGGGCCGATTCCCATGTCCTGCTCAATCGCGCTCGTCGCCAGCGGCTTGGCATGCCGGATGATCTCGCCCAGCGCCCAAGCGCTATGAGCGATCTGGAATCGAACAAGTTGAACAACATCTGCCATGTGTCGCTTCCCTCCGCCGGTCCGAACCGGATCAGGTTCTACGGGTGCTTCTCAGCGGCGGCGGACGATCCGCAGCCGCGCCCCGAGCGCAGTTGCAACAATGATAGCGGTTTGGTTCGCCCCGGCTCCGTGCCCATTCCCAGCGACCGTGCCGCCCCAATCACCGCATCAAGAAAACTGCCCGCGGCAGCACCACGGGCATTGTCCCATACCTGATACGTCCATGTGGTTTCCCGCTCGACGCCGGAGCGAGCGCGGAATTTATTGCTCGTCAAGGGTGCGCAGCGAAAGGTTGTAGTCCGTGAGCCGCTGCCGGACTTCGCTCAGTGACGTCGCGCCGAAGTTCTTCACGCCCATGAGTTCCGCCTCGGTGTGGCTCACCAGGTCGCCCAGCGTCTGAATATTCAGCAGTTGCAGCGCCTTGCGTGCCCGCACCGACAGGTTGAGTTCCGACACCGCCTTGCCGAGCACCGCCTCGTTCCCAGAGCCCTTGAGTTGATCGATGATCTTCCGTCGGGCCGCGCGGTGTGCGTCCTCCGCTCCCTGGCCCAGCCGGAGTCCCTTGCTCGCGAGCATCTGCTTGATCTCGACCAGGCTCGACTCGCCGAAGTTGCGATACCCCAGCAACTCGGCCTCGGTCGTCCGCAGCAGGTCGCCCAGCGTGCGAATGTTCATCTTCTTCAGGCACGTGCGTGCGCGAACGGAAAGCTCGAAGTCCGTCACCGGCATGTCGAGCATCGCGTTGCGCTTCGTGCGGTCCGCCGTGTGGTCCTCTTCCATCACCATCTGCCGGCTCGCCTGCACGTCCTTCATGAACAGCTTGGCCCGCAGGTGGTTGGGATTCGTATCCAGGATCTGCCGCAGGCAGCGCTCGGCCCGGGCGTAATCGCCGCGATCTTCGCATAGCACCGCGAGGTTGATCAGCGCGTTGACGGGCGCCGGGTGCTGCTCGCAGGCCCGCTCGTACATCGCGATCGCCTCGTCCTCCTCACCGGCCAGGTCGAGCATGTACGCCAGCCTGAAGAACGCCTGACGATTCCCCGGATCGGTCGCCACAGCCCGGCGAAGCTCCGCGATCGCCGTGCCCTTGTTCCCCTCGGCGATCGCCTTTTCAGCCGCCTTGGAGTGCTGCGACGACGCCGCGCTGTTGCGCTGCACTTCGCCCGTGCCGATCATCATGTCAAGCGGATCCTTCGTGGTCGCCATCAGGTGCTCCGAGATAACTTGTCCGTGTGCCGCTCGCGCGTGCCCCGTTCAGGCACTGGTTCGCGTTCCGAGCGTCAAGTATAGGCAAAAAACCCGCGGGGCGGCTTCATCGCCGGCATCCGCCGTCGCCTTCTTTCGCGCCGACTTCAAACGCATTCCAAACGGGCTACGCCCCGGGGGGCACATCTCGCCGCGGCCCGCCACCACCCCCACCTGCGCCGCCCTCCGGACCGCCGGACGCCGAGCCGCCGGGCCCACGCCGCCGGCGACGCCGACGGCGACGACGCTCGCCTCCTCCCTCCGCCGCGGTCCCAGGCCCGGGCAACGCCTCGCCATGATCGTCCGTTCCCGGCACCTCCGGCTCCGTCAGGTGCTCTCCGCGCTCTTCGTGCAGCCCCTCGCCCGGACCCGGACCCGGACCCGTCCTGGGTTCCCCTGTTCGCCCTCGCGCCGGTGGGCGACCCGGTGACGACCGCTCCCCATCATTCCGGCGCCCATCCTCTCGACCCGCCCCGCCGCGAGATTCCGATCGAGGTCCCGCCGGTTGCCCCTGCGAACGCTCTGTCGCTCCGCCCGGACCTGCCCGTCGTTCGTCCCGCGACGATCTTCCGCCATCCCGCACGCCCGGCGGAGGGCCTTCGGGCATCTGCACCGGCGACGCCGCCGTGATCGCCTCCACCACCTCCGGTGTCTGCTTCCCGTCCACCAGTTGCAGATCCTCAACCGTGAACGCTACGTCCTTCTCGATGTGCTCCAGCCGGAGGAGCACGAGTTGCGTGAGGATCTGCGTGTCCATGACGATCCCCCACCCCTCGGGCGTGCGCAGCCTCACTTTCTTCTTCGGCAAGCGCTTGCGTAGTTCGTCGTACGACTCGTCCTCGTACCGCAGGCAGCACATCAGCCGTCCGCACCGCCCCGAGATCTTGAGCGGGTCCAGCGTCGCCTTCTGGATCTTGGCGGACTTCATGGAAATCGGCTTGAGCACCTTGAGGAACTGCTTGCAGCAGCAGTGCTGTCCGCACCGCTCGTAGTCGGCCACGAGGCGTGCTTCATCGCGTGCCCCGACCTGCCGCATCTCGATCCGCGTGTGATGCTCCGATGCCAGCCGCGACACCAGGTCGCGGAAGTCCACGCGGTCCTCCGACGTGAAATAGAACGTGATCTTCTCGCCCCCCAGGATCGGCTCCGCGTCCACGATCTTCATCGGGATCGGCGGCTGAATCTGCGAGAGCACCTCACGGGCCCGCATGACGTGCTTCGGGCGCTCGGCGTCGATCTTCGCCTGTTGATTCAGGTCGTCCACCGTCGCGATCCGAAGAACTCGCCCTTGATTGAAGAACGGGTATTCGCGCCCCCCGGAGTTCTCGATGTACTCCAGCATCTCCTTGCGCGTCACCGACTTCGAGCACCCCGCGTTCGGGCACGTCGTCGTCAGCATCTCCGCCAGTTCCACCCCCCGGTGCGTCCGCACCACCACCTTGGACCCGCACCCCGGCTTCGCGTCCCCGCTGTATGGGTACTCCCCCACCAGTTTCATGATCCCGAACCGCACCACCATGCTCGTTGGCGGCTTCAGACGCTCATAGATCCGGCGATCCTCGGCAAGATCGGCCTCAAACTGTGGGAGTGGGTGAATCGGCATGGTGTGGTTCAGAATTCGGACGGCACGAGCCGCCCAAGTGTAGCAGAACCCCGCGCCAACCGCCCCCGCCACGGCGCTGATCACCTCGTTCTCGCCGACCTACCTTCTGCTCGCATGCCCGCGCTCCTCTCCGCTCGCGACATCCACAAGCACTTCGCCGACCGCACGCTCTTCACCGGCGTGTCGATCAACATCGACGATGGGGAGCGCCTCGCCCTCATCGGTCCCAACGGCGCGGGCAAGAGCACCCTGCTCAAGATCCTCGCCGGCATCGAGGACGCCGACACCGGCGTCATCGCCCCACGCCGCGGCCTGCGCATGGCCTTCGTCGCCCAGGCCGATCTGTTCCCACCCGGCTCCACCGTCCTCTCCGCCGTCATGGCCGAACTCGAAACCCACTTCGCCGCCGGCCGCCTCCCCCACCTGCACGACCACCACGAGCTCGAACTCGCCGCCGAGATGACGCTCGGACGCATCGACATCGCCCCTCCCGATACTCCCTGCGACCACCTCTCCGGCGGGCAACGCAAGCGCCTCTCCATCGCCCGCGCCCTTGCCCACGATCCCGACCTCCTCCTCCTCGACGAGCCGACCAACCACCTCGACGTCCAGGGCATCGAATGGCTCGAAGACCTTCTCACCACCCGCGGCGCCTTCGCGACCGGCGGCCCCGGGGGCGGCTTCGCCTCGATCATTGTCACCCACGACCGCATGTTTCTTGAACGCGCCGCCTCGCGCATCGTCGAACTCTCTCGCGCCTACCCCCGGGGCACCTTCACCGTCTCGGGCGGCTATGCCGAGTTCCTCCGCCGTAAGACCGAGTTCCTCGACGCCCAGGCCCGCCAGGAACAGACCCTCGCCGCCGAGGTCAAGGAGGACCTGCGCTGGCTCAGCCGCGGCGCCAAGGCTCGCCGGACCAAGAGCAAGAGCCGCATCGACGCCTCGTTCCAGCGCATGGACGAACTCGCCGAACTCCGGGCCCGCAACGCCCCGGCACGCGCCGCCGCCATCGACTTCTCCGCCACCGACCGCCAGACCCAGAAACTCCTCGCCGGCCGTGGCCTGAGCATGTCGCTGGGCGGCAAGGTCCTCTTCCAGAACCTCGACATCCTCCTCTGCCCGGGCATGAAACTCGGGCTCCTAGGCCCAAACGGCGCGGGCAAGAGCACCCTCATCAAACTTCTCACCGGCGAACTTCCCAGCGACCCCCCCACTGACGCGATGCTCAAGGAAGAAGCCCGCCTCGCCGGGCTGCTCCCAAGAAGCGCCCCGCCCCTGGCAACGATCCAGCGGGCTGACAATCTCCGCGTCGTCCTCTTCAGTCAGCACCGCGAGCCGCTCGATCCCAACGCCACGCTCGCCGAAGTCTTCTCCCCCACCGACAGTGTCGTCTACCGCGGCCGACTGCTGCACATCGCGACGTGGGCCGAGATGTTCCTCTTCCACAAATCCCAACTCCGCGGCGTCGTCTCGGGCCTCTCGGGCGGCGAACTCGCCCGCGTGCACATCGCGCGCCTCATGCTCCAGCCCGCCGACGTCCTCATTCTCGACGAACCGACCAACGACCTGGACCTCGCGACGCTCGATGTGCTGGAGGAAAGCCTCGAAGAGTTCCCCGGCGCGGTTGTCCTGGTGACGCACGACCGCGCCATGCTCGATCGCCTCGCCACCCGCGTGCTCTGGCTCGACGGCCTCGGCGGCGCCCGCTACTTCGCTGACTACGCCCAGTGGGCCAAGGTGACGCGCCACGAGTTGCGACCGCCCGCCCCGAGGCCCGGCCACTCCGCCGCTGCGTCGTCTGCCGCCGCTGATTCCACGCTCCCCGCGACTCCGGCGGTTTCTGCCAGTGCGGCTCCCCGCAAAAAACTCAGTTACAAGGACCAGCGAGAACTCGACGCGCTCCCGGCTCAGATCGAGTCCTGCGAAGCAGAACTCGCCTCGATCAACGCGATCATGAGCGACCCCAAGGTCCTCAGTGAACACAAGGCGATGGCCGACGCCGGTCGCCGGATGGCCGCGCTGCAGCAGCGCCTCGCCGAGTTGTACGCCCGCTGGCAGGAACTCGAAGGCTGATCCCCGACCGCCCCGCCTCTCACGCCCCGCCCGGCGTCTTGAGCGTCTCTTCCAGCGCCTTGATTGCCCGTGCGAAGTCGTTCTCCGTCGTCACCTTCGACTCCACCGTGCGCACCGCGTGCATCACCGTCGTGTGGTCCCGCCCGCCGAAGTACCCGCCAATCTCTTCCAGCGAATGCCTCGTGTGCTTGCGCGCCAGGAACATGCACACCTGCCGCGGCAGCGCGACGGACCGGTGCCGGCGCTTCGATTGCAGGTCCGTCACCTTCACACCGAAGTAGTCCGTCACCGCGTTGATGATCGTCTGGATCTGGATCTGCTTCTCCGTGCGCCCCGGCTCCTCGCCCAGCGCCGCCCGCGCCATCTCCAGGTCCACCGCTCGTTTCTCGACGCTCGACAGGATCTGGAGTTTCACCACCGCGCCCTCGAGTTCGCGGATGTTCGTATCGATCTTCGCCGCGATGTAGCACGACACGTCGTCGGGCATCTCGAACCCGCGCAAGCGCGCCTTGTTCCGCAGGATCGCCACCCGAGTCTCATAGCACGGCGGCGCCACGTGCGCCACCAGCCCCCACTTGAACCGGCTCACCAGCCGCTCTTCCAGATCCGGGATCTCCTCCGGCGGCGCGTCCGACGACAGGATGATCTGCTTGTGCATCTGGTACAGGCTGTTGAACGTGTGGAAGAACTCTTCCTGCGTCCGGTCGCGCTTCGCCAGAAAGTGCACGTCGTCGATCACCAGCACATCGACCTCACGGAACGTGTGACGGAAGTCCGTCATCTCGCCCGCCTGCACCGCCTCCATGAAATACGTGATGAACGCGTCGCAGGAGGTGTAGAAGATCCGGGCAGCGGGGTTGTTTTCCTTGATGCGCAGGCAGATCGCCTGCAAGAGGTGCGTTTTGCCCAGCCCCACCTTCCCGTGCACGAAGTACGGGTTGTACGCCAGACCCGGGTTCGCCGCGACCGCCAGCGCCGCCGCGTGCGCCAGCCGGTTCCCCGGCCCGACCACGAAGTTCTCGAACGCGTAATCCGGGTTCAGCACCAGCGACAGCCCCAGCGGATCGGGCCGGCGCAGCTCACCGGAGTACGGCACGGGCCCCCGCGTCGCGTCCCGCCCGGGACGCCCCGGCACCCGCCCGTCAGAATGATCCGGATGCGCCCGCGGCGTCGATTCACGCGCCGTTTCACCCGGCGCTGCCTCTCGGTCCGTCGTTCCTTCTTCGTGACCCATGCCCGGGCCGCGCCCCTTCGACGTCGGCGGCATCTCGTACGCCGGCGCCCCTTCCGAGTCCTCCCCGGCGAACGCTGATGCCGCCAAATCCTCCTCCGGCCCCACGAACTCCACCGTGATCAGCCGCTGCGACACCGACTGCGCCGCGTCATTGAACGGGTTCAGGCACGAACGCTGCAAATAGTCGCGGTGCACCTGCGAGTGCGCCCGCAGACGCAGCACGCCCCCGTTCATCCCCGCCGGCTCGATCTCCTCGAACCACTGCCGGCACAGCGTCGGCGAGTTCCCGCGAAGATGCGTCAGCATGCCCGTCCAGATCTGTCGATCAGCGGTTGTCATGGGTAGGCCAGGCAAACGGTCGCGCCGTCCGGCACGACCGCGAGGTGACATGGATAAGGAACCACAACCAATCCGCGCCGCGGCGTCAAGCTCCACACAGGCGCGAAGGCAACCGTACCCGCCCCGCCGACAGGTTGTCAAGGAGATGACGAGATTACACGGCCGCTTGACTTCTCGTCGTGATCGGGCACCCTCCGACTCAACGGGCCGCGCGCACGCGGCTCACGTGCCAGCACGTCTTGGCGTCGTCGCCGCGCGCCTCACGGGCACCCGGCAAGAAACGCCGCGAGGAAGTCGAAGAAGTCGGCGGAGTTGATCAGGCGGTCGCCGTTGAAGTCGGCGGGGCAGCGATCCGACAATCGCTAACTTCTGAGTCGATGATGAATAGGCGACGCCCAGAAGCAACGCTGAATCACGGCAGATGGACTGACCCTGGCGTGCCACGACCTTTGTGGAGTCTTCGGAACAAAGGTCGTGTCTTCGCAGGCGAACGTTTCACAAGACACGACCTTCACTCCGAGGACTCCGTGACGGTCGTGGCACAACGATCGTGCCACCTGCCAGATGGGCATGCGTGCCACCGATCGCTGCTTTTGAGCGATCGGTGTCTCTGGCAGTGCGACGAGCGAACGAAGACACCGATCGTGCAAGGTCCCATGCAGCGACATCCATGCTCAAGTCTACACCCGATTCGTTTGATTGCACCCGGCCGTCTCACGGGCACCCCGCGAGGTCGCCGGCCTTCACCCCTCCACTCCCGCCCCTTCCTTCTCTCCCGCCTCGGCGAGTTGCTTCTCGTACCGCGCGCGGTTGGCGCGGTGGTCCATCAGGAAGTGGACCTTCTGCGACTTCTCCGGCCCCACGAGTTCCTCGATGCGTTTGCGCGCCAACCCCAGGTTCGTCCGCCGGGAAAAATGGATCAGGATCAGCGCGCCGCACTCCAGCACGCGCAGCCACTCGGCGATGTCCTCGGCGTGCATGTGCAGGCCCACCCGCGCCCGCTCGCGGTGCTCCGGCTCGGTGAAGGTGCACTCGCAGATCACCACATGCGCCTTGCGCACGTCTTCGCGCACGAGCGCCGGCCCCGGCGCCGTGTCGCCCAGGTACGCGATCTGCGGGATCTCCAGTTTCCGCGTGATCTCCACGCCGCGGTCCTTGAGTTCCTTGAGTTTCTCCTGCGGCAGCCCGGCGAACTCCTCTTTCAACTTGCTCCGCCGCTCCACGACCACAAACCCCATCGATCCGTGCGCGTGCTCCAGCGGGATCCCCTTCAGGTACATGTTGCTCTTGATGTCCACCGTCCCCTCGGGCTCCAGTGCGACGAGTTTGTACGGCGTCTCCTGCCGCTCCAGGTCGATGTACCCCTTCATCATCCCATGGATCGCCGGTGCGATCGTGCTGCTGCACACGATCGTCGCTTCGCCCATACCTTGAAAATACCGCTGCGAGCAGAAGTACGCCAGCGACCCCACGTGGTCCATGTGCCCGTGTGAGATGCACAGGAACTTGCTCGCCAGGATCGCCCGCGGGCAGCACCCGGCGTCGAAGCACACGTCAAGTTCGGGGACCACCACCGTCGTCGCCTCGCCGGCGACGCTCTCGCCGATCACTCGGTACGGCGGCAGATACAAAAAACCCAGGGCCCCCTCGCGGGGCGGCGGCTTCGGAATCATGCGTCAATCCTCCAGGCGCGGGCGGTAGCCCGGGCGGTGGGTGCGAACGCTGCATGATAGCGCGCCACCTCTTCCGCTTCGCCGGACCTCCCGCCTCCGGTACACCCGCGTGAGCCCGCCGCCAACTCGTCCGTTCCGATAAGGGAGAGAAACAGAAAGAGAGGCTCACCGTGAATATGAATCGGCTCCGCTTCGCCCAGCGATTGTTCACCGCCGTGCTGTCGGCCGCGTCGCTTTCCGGTTCCGCCCGCGCCGATCTGCTCTCCGATGCGCAACTCTGGCTCGACCCCGCCACCCTCCCCTACGCGCTCTATGACCGCCAGGTCATCGACACCCCCGGCTCCTCATTCACCTGGGCCGATTCCGCCGGCCGAATCATCGTCGGCGCCAGCATCCTCCCGACCCTTCGCGAGGGCGTCTGGCTCGAACCAGGCCGCACCTATTCACAAGACGATTATTTCTACCAGCCCAACATCGACTACCGCGCCGACCTCAGCGCCGGCGTCCTTACCTCCACCTTCGACCGCAGCGGCCTCTACCACATCCGCGCCACCTTCAGCGACGGCTCCCAGGAGACCCGCGCCGTCCTGGTCAACTCCGCTATCGCCGGCCCCGGCAGTGAAGCCGGGCCCAACTCCACCGGCCCGACCACCCAGATCGCGCAGCCCCACGCCGATCTCCACCTCGTCAGCGGGTCGCCCGGCGCCAACGATTCCATGGCCAACATCGCCTTCGATCAACTCAACCGTGACGGCCGCCGCGTCGCCTGGGCCCCCGATACGCTCACCCTCGTCAACACCATCTGCGCCTGGGAGATGGAGCTCGGTCGGCCCATCACCGTCGCCATCTACGCCCACGGCGCACCGGGACTGGTCCAGATCGGCAACACCCGCGTCGGCGTCGCCGGCCAGGGACTCGACTACAGCCCCCGCCAACTCCACAACGCCATCACCGGCAAGGTCTCCAGCGTCTACTTCTTCAGTTGCAGCCTCGGCCGCGACGGCGCGGGCGAACTCTTCTCCACCGAACTCTCCGGGGGCGACATCATGGTCTACAACTGGAACCGCACCATGTGGGTCGGCGGCGAGCAGCGCTGGGCCGTCAACTCCGACGCCACCTTCCGCTGTATCCCCGCTCCGGGCCCCGCCTTACTCATCGCGTTCGGCCTGATGACGCCGCCGCGTCGGCGTCGCTACATCCCCTTCCACAGGGAACGAACGAGATAGACCACACCTCACACCACGATCACGTTCACTGCCCAAGCCGCAGCCCGGCGAGTCCGCCGCCGTCGTCGTACCCCTTGCCGAAGCCGCCCTTGAGTTCCTTGGACTTGGCCTGCTCGCGCATCCGCCGCAGCGCCGGCGTCTCCTTGGCGATCTCCTCGGGCGTGCGGCCCGGCGGCTTGCGGTCCTTCCCACCCGGCCGCCCCGCCGGCGCTTCCGGAGCCGGCAACAGCGCCTTCACGCTCAGCGAAATCCGCCGCGACTCCGCGTCGATCTTCATCACCCGGACCTTCACCACCTCATCCTGCTTCAGCACGTCCCCCGGCACGTTGATCCGCCGGTGCGCGATCTCCGACACGTGTACCAGCCCCTCCACCCCAGGCGACAACTCCACGAACGCGCCGAAGTCCGCCAGCCGCGTCACCCGTCCGCCGATCTCGGCCCCCTCCTTGATATCCGCCAGCGCCGTCTGGAACGGGTCCGACTGTGTCTGCTTTAGCCCCAGCGAGAGGCGCTTGTTGTCCCAGTCCAGTTTCAGGACGCGGACCTTCACCGCCTGTCCTTCTTTCACGTGCTTCCCGATCGCCCCCTCGCCGAACCCGATCCGGTCGTACGTGATGTCCCCGATGTGCACCAGCCCGTCCACCCCGCCGATATCCACGAACGCCCCGAACGGCATGATCTTCCGCACGATCCCGTCCACCACGTCCCCTTCCTTCAGCGTCTCCTTGATCTTCTCGGCCTTCTGCCGGCGCTCCACCTCCAGCACGTCCCGCCGCGACAGCACGATGTTCCCCTTCCCGCGCCGATCCACCTGGCTCACCTGGCACGGGAACTTCTGCCCCATGAACACGTTCAGGTCCTCGACCCGATCAAGTCCCACCTGGCTGGCGGGCATGAACGCCCGGTGCCCCGCCACCTCAAGCTCCAGCCCGCCCTTGTTCACACCGGTCACGCGCCCCTCGACCACCTGCCCCACTTCCAGAAGTTCCCACGCCGCCTTCTGCACCGTCCCCGGCCGCGAGCAGATATAGATCGACTCCGCCACCTCGAACCGATCAATGACAACCTCGAGCTCCTGTCCGACTTTCGGCAGTTCTTCTTCAGGCCACTGCGCCCGCGGTGCCACGCCCAACTCCTTCGGACCAAACTCCAGGAAAATATCCGTCGGACCCACCGACACCACCGCCCCGCTGCGGTGCTCTCGCCCCGCCTGCACCACCCGAGGCCCGTGCACTTTCGCCTTCATCGGTCCGCCGATCGGCGTGACCGTCGGCTTCGCGGGCGGCTTGGGCTTGGACCCCTTTCGCTCCTCGCCCCCGCCACCCGACGTGCCGAACCCCAACTTCGCCATCGCCTCGTCAATCTCCCGGTTCAACTCGTCGCTGGCGGTGCGCCCCGACGCCGCCGGGGGAGTCGTGGTCGCAGGCGAGGGGGAATTCGCGGGGGAAATCGCGGGGGGCGCCGCGTGCTCGTGCCCGCCGTTCGATGCCGCGCTCGATGCAGCCGGCACCGGAGGAGCGGCCACAGGCTGTGAGGAACCTGGAACGGAAGAAACGGCGTCTGGCGTGGGGTCCATGAGTCGGCTCGGGATCGTCGGTGAGTGGTCGCCTGAAGATTGATGATCGCTGACGCCGCGGCAGGCGCGTCAGGCATCGCGCGCTCGCCGGGGACCCCACAGTGTACACCCGCTTTCGCTGAAAAGCAGTGCGATCCGCGCTCTCCTGCTTCCTGGCGCTGGCATCGCCCTCGTCGCGTCTCCCCCTCCGACCGAGGCGCGCTGTTATCGCCCCATCGCCCCGCGCACGATCGCCCCAAACTCCGCCGCCTTCAGCGACGCCCCGCCGATCAGCCCCCCATCCACCCCCGGCTGCGCGAACAGCCCGCTCGCATTCGACGCGTTCACCGACCCGCCGTACTGCACCCTCGTTCGGTCTCCGATCGCGTCGCCGAACATGTCGGCCAGCACACGCCGGATATTCGCGTGCGCTTCCCGCGCGTCCGCCGGGGTCGCCGTCCTCCCCGTCCCGATCGCCCACACCGGCTCGTACGCGATCACCACGCGCGACATCTGTTCCGGCGAAACCCCTTTCAGCCCCGCTCGGATCTGCCGCTCGTTCACCGTATTGGTCTCACCTGCCTCCCGCTGCGCGAGCGTCTCGCCGACGCACAGCACGCAGGTGAACCCCGCCGCATTCGCCTTGTTCGTCGCACCGAGCGCCGCCAGCACCTTGCGGTTCAGCAGTTGATCCGTCTCCCCGATCACGTGCCGCCGCTCCGAGTGGCCCACCAGCACGATGCTCACGCCGCAGTCCGCCAGCATCTCCAGCGACACCTCGCCCGTGAACGCTCCATTCTTCTCAAAGTAGAAATCCTGCGCCCCCAGCAGGATCGCCGCCCCAGCCCCGCGCAGCGCCTGCCCGACCTCCACCAGGTACGGGAACGGCGGGAACACCGCCACATCCACGCTCGACAAGGCTCCATCCCGGACCAGGTCCGCCGCGACCTGCCGCGCCAGCCCCGCCGCCGACTCGCGATCCGTATTCATCTTCCAGTTGCCCCCCACGATCGGCCGCCGCGTGCTCATGACGTCCTCCATTTCCAAACCGGAACATAGGGGTCTGACCATCGCTTTGTCCATCTGAGCCGCCCGGCGCAAGCCGGCGGGGAGGGCGTGCCTTGGTTCCGGGCTCTTGGAATGGTGCGGTTGCCGTCCGCGCTCGACCATTCGCGCGGTTCGCTTCGGAAAAACACCTCGTCACATCCGAACATGCCGGCGTCAGCCATGTCCGACGAATCGCAATACAATGCCTCGTCAGTCTTCCGTAGACGCAGCCCGGCGTGCGGGAGGGCTCCGTTCAGCAACGACAGCCCGCATCGCTCGTCACACACAGTCCAGGAGCACGTCATCATGCCCACCTACGTCTATGAAGTTCTCGACAGCAAGGGGGAGGGCACCGGCGAGTACTTCGAAGCCGTGCAATCCATGAAGGAAGACGCGCTCACCACGCACCCCGAAACCGGCGCGCCGGTTCGCCGCGTTCCCCAGGTGCCCACCATCGCCGGCAAATGGTCCGACCTCAAAGGCAAGAGCGCGCTGAGCAACCAGAACCTCGAACGCCTCGGCTTCACCAAGTACGAGCGCAAGGGAAATGGTTACATGGAGCGCGTCGCGGGCAAAGCCGGACCCAACGAACTCCACGCCGATTGACCCGACCGCCACGCGCCGAGGCGGCCATGTTCCATGCCGCTCCTGGCTCGCCGGCGACTTCCCGCGGACCTTCCACTACGACAACGCCAGATCGCCTTCCACCACTTGTGGACCGGACGTCCCGCCCGCCTCTTCAAGCCTCGTCCGCGATCTGGCGTTGTAAAGTCACTCCCCCCGCCCGATCAATACTCGGTCCCGGGCGTGGCCTTGTCCGAGTTCGACGTGTCCTTCCGAACCCCGTTCCACGCACGCACTTCCAGCGCCACCTTCCCCCCCTGCGTCGTCACCGCCACCAGTTCCACCGATTGCGACACCAGCAACTGCGCCCGGATCTGATTCCAGATCTCCTCCGGCGTCCCTTGCGGATCGACCGACACTTTCCGGAACTTCGCCATGCACGCTCCCGTCTGCCGTCTGCCTTGTCGTCTCACGCCGATTGCCGAACGCCTATCGCCACGCTCACATCACCGTCACGGACATGGTTCTAGCGTCCTACTGAGATAATACTCGCCTCATCGCCGCCACCGCGCTGCGCAGCCGTGGCCCGTCCTTCTCGGACATCTCCGGCTGCACATACGCCGCCAGTGATCCCGATACGTCGTCCCATGTCACCGTCGCGCCGCTGGCCGCGATCCGCTCCGCCTCCGCCCGGACCGGGCCCCCGACATACTCCGCGAGCCGCGCCGCGATCGCGTCGCGGTCCGCCCGGTCCTGGATCTGCTTCCGAAGCGAGACAAACTCGCTCTCGATCGCGCTGAACTCCGCGGCCCCGGGAATCGTCGCGCTCCCGAGCACCTCGGTCGTTCGAGTCGCCAGCCCCAGCCGGCCCCGTTCATCGATCAGCACGTCAAAGCCAAGATACCCGATCACCAGCGGGCGATCGATGAAGTCCTCCGCCATCGTGATCGAGCGCGACGACGCCGCGACGACCTTCAGCGTCGCGCCGGGGAGCAGGACGTCCGTCCCGTTCACCTTCGTGCTCTGCAAACTCTTGGTCAGCAGATCGTTGAGTTGGGCGACGTTCCCGCCGTACTGCTCGGCGGTCGCGGCCTTGGTATCCGCGCCGGGCGCCGCCGTCAGGAGATCCACCGGCTTGGGCGCGCCGGCGCTGACGCCCAAACTGCTGGTCGTCGCCGAGTTGAGTTGCACGATCATCCGCCCCGTCAGGTACACCCGCGAGATCACGCGGAGGAACTGCGGCTTCCCCGCCCGCGACGAATGGTTCGACAGAAACTCCCGCGCCTCGGGCGTCGCCGCCCAGGCCACCAGTTGCTGGTACAGCGACAGCGTGTCCACCCCGTACGTACGCGCCTTGTCGATGGTGATCGTCCCATCCGCCGCGTCCGCGCCCAGAAGCGTCAAGCCCACCGGCACGCCGCTGATCGGCAGCGCCGCGTTGAATCCCCCGCCTCGCTTCACCGAAAACTGGTACGTCGGAAACCCGGCCTGCGGCGCATCAATCCACGCCTTGTCCTTGGTCTGCTCCGCCTTCAGCCAGTACGCCGGCACCGACTTGCTCGTTCCGCCCACCACGAACGACTTCGAGTAGAACGCCTCGTACCCATCCGGCTGCAGCCTCGCCACGTGCACGTCCAGCGGCAGGAACCCCTTGTGGTTGTACTGCTCGTGCTGCGCCTGCACCGTCTGCGTCACCAGGAACACGTCCCCTGGCTGCACATCCTCCGTCAACGGATACACCGGGATCACCTGGCTGGCGCGTATCACCATCGACCAGTCCTTGGCGACGTTCTCCAGTTCCGTCTGCTTGTCGCCCGTCGAACAACCGGCGAGCCACGATGCTCCTGCCAGCAGCCAGATCAATCCGAACACCCGCCGGGCGTTCCCGCGACACTCCGCAAACCCGATACCCATGTGAACTCCCCGAGTCGCTTCCCCCACGCCCGCCACGCCACCCCGGCCGCCAGATTACTCGATCGCTCGGGGAGTGTCAAGAACGATCGCCTACTTGGCCGCGTGCAGGTGATCAGCGCACAGACAACTCGCCCGAAGATCAATATCAGCCTGCGAGAACGCCTTCTTGTATCGCTGGTGATACTCCGCGGCCTCCGCACTCTTTCCGAGCGCCGTCATCGCTTCCGACATCCCGAAAAGCGACCATCCATTCTCCGGCCAGCGCTGCAAATCCTCCTGATACACCCTCGCGGCCTGCTCCGGCTGGCCCGCTTCAAGCAGCACCGCTCCCAAGGCGTGCCGCACCGGCTGCACCCAATCAGGGGGTTCCATGTAGTTCAGCGTGTCCTCGATCTCCACCGCCCGAGAAAGCCGCTTCACCGCGCCATCGAAGTCCTTCTCCCGGTAGAGAATCTCGCCTTCGAGCATTTCGCGGGCAAGTTCAAGCACGTTCGAGGCCGGATTGGCCGCCATCATCGCTCCGGCGGGCACGTTCGAGACCGATTGTTCAAACAGGTCCTGTTCCGCGCGCGCGGCGGCCACGTCTCCCTTGGCGGCCAGCGCCACGCCTCGGGCAAATCGCCACAACGCCCGTGTGATGGGCAGCGATTCCCGGGGCTCCGGGAACGCCAGGATCGCATCCCACTGCCCAAAACGCATCAATGACTCGACTTCAATGGGTGTCACGGTGTCGGCGAGCGGGGAGAAGTCCTTGTAGAACGAGTCGGGAATGCCGTCCACGGTTGCGCGCGCCGCCGCGAGCGCGTCTTGCTTCCGGCCCGCCATCATGCAGGCATAGGAAAGAAAGTGATCGTTGTGGAGCATGTAGAGCCGGTAGAACCCCTGGGTCGGAGAGCGCTTCACGTACTGGTCATGGACGCGGATGGCTTTCTGGTTCTGCGACGCCGAGAGGTTCCAGCGTCCCATGCGCACGTCGATGTGCGCGGGCATGTGCACCATGTGCCCCGAGGCCGGGACCAGGGTGCGCAGGCGCGACGCGGCGGCGTCGGCGAGTTCGGGGTGCGGGGAGGCCTCGACCGCGTGGATGTACAGGTGATTCGCGCCGGGGTGGCTGGGGTCGGCCGCGAGGACCGATTCCAGCACGCGCAGCAGTTCGCGCGTGCGGGGGCGCGGCTCGCCCTGTTTGGACCAGTAATCCCAGGGCATGGTGTCCATGATCGCTTCGGCGTAGAGCGTCGCGACCTCGGTGTTGTCCGGGTGGCTCGCGTACACGCTGGCCATCGCGTCGGCGTACGCGGCGTCGAGCGGGGCGCGCTCCGCCGCGGTGAGCGGCAAGGTGCCCGCGCCCGGATCCGCGTACCGCGCCCCGAGGGCCGCGATCAGGGATTGCTCCAGCGGCGACGCATGGGGCGCGAGTTCGCAGGCCTTCTGCAGCGCGTCCCACGCGGCGCGCGAGTGCGCCGCGTCCATCGCTGGGTTATTCACGTGCGGGCCGTTGCACAGCGAAACCCCCCACCAGGCCATCGCAAAGTTGGGATCGATCTGGGCGGCGTGACGGAAGTTGCGGATCGCCTCGTCGTGGTTGAACGAGTACATCCAGATGACGCCCTGATTGAAGTACCGCTGCGCGTCGGCGGAGGACGTCGTAGCGCGCCAGGTGTGCGCACCGAGGTTGTCGAAGAGCGCGGGACGCGAGTCGCTGGCAGAGCGGTCCACGGAGTTGCAGCCCACCAGGCCGGCGCCGGCGAGCATGCCGGAAGCGGCGAGCGTGAGGAATAGATATCGAGTTGAAGCCATGAGACCTCCTTCTAAAGTGAGTATGCCGGGGGTGGCGGCCGGGTGTCGTTCCGCGTGCCGCTCAGATGTGTTCAGGCCGCGCTTGGCGATGCCGCTCGTCGATGAAACATGGATGTACGGACGTGCGGCGTCTATTGCACACCGACTCGAAGAAGCCAGTATACAGCCTGCGACCGACGGTGCAAGCGCCATCTTGAACTCGGGCACCTGTCACAGAACTCGCCGGCGCCCGAAAGAACCCGCCCCGGGGCGTCGGCATCGCCCCGTGGCCTGATCAGCCGCCCCGGCGACGCCCGACGAGGATCAGCGTTTCGGCGGGGTCGGCGTCGATCCGGCGCGCCGCAAAGCCCTCGGGCACGCCCCGCTCGAATCGCTGGGCGGTGTCCCGCTGGGTCCACCATCCCTGGATGTCGAAGAACTCTTCGACGGCGGCACTGAGCGACTGGAACGTGAAACTCTGGACGTGGTGCTCGGTCAAGCCCCAATCGTTGGGCGTGCTCAGGACCAGCGTGCCGGCGGAGGCGAGAACTCGATGAAACTCCCGCAGCAGCGTGCGGGGTTGTGCGACGTGCTCGATAGTCTCGAAACTGGTGACAACGTCTACGCACGCGTCGGGCAAGCCGGATGCGCACGCGTCCGCGGCCCGGAACTCGACGCACGGGTGAGCGAAACGGGAGCGGGCATAGCCGATCGCTTCCGGGCAGATATCGACCGCGTGGACGCACGCGGCGGCGCCGTCCGCGACGAGGATTGACGACCCGTAGCCGAGCCCGCAGGCGATGTCGGCAACCCGCTTGCCCGGCGTGTACCGGGCGGCGAACTCGTAGCGGCGCAGATGGAGTTCCGTGCGCCAGGGGAGGAGCATCGGCAGAGTCGCGTCATGGCGCTCGCCGCGGTTGGCGATGAGCCATCGTGCCGTTGACCGTGGCGTGTTCCAGTGCTCGACCAGACGGCCCAGGGCGGTTTCGTCGGGTTCCCACGCCGGATGCGAGAAGTAGGGGCGCAGAATCGGCACGCCGGCGGACGAGCGGCGCGCCAGGTCGTACCAACAGTGCTCGTCGTCCTGCGAGCAGACGATGAGGGCGTCGGCATCCGCGGGAGCGACGCAGGCGCGGACCGGAACCCCGCGGAGAAAGCGCGGCACGTCCCGGTCGATCAGCAAGGCGGTCGCACGAAGGTTGTACCACTGCCACGGCTGGCGGGCGATGGGCCACAGATCGCGCGGCGCGCCGCACAGCGCGACGCGGTGCATGCCGCGAGCGGCGCAGAGTTCGGCGGTGGTTTCGATGAGGCGGCGGCGCAGGCGGTCCGCCCGGGACTCGTGCTCGAAGGGATCGCCCGGGGACGGTCGCGGGCCGGAAGCAGCCGCCGAGGGCGGAGCGAGCGGCGTGGATGAAGGGACGTCGGCATTCATCACGGATTCCAGAGTGGTCATGAGGACTCGAACGACTCAGGCGGCGCGACTCTGATCCGAGCCGACACCAACAGCGGCGCCCGGCGATCCGTCGGCGGACTGATAGATCGCCACCACCTTGACGCCGGCGCGGCGAAGGTCGATGGTGCGATCCCACATCTGTCGCTCGTGCGCATCGCTGAACAGGAGCACCACATCGGGGCGCAGTTCAGACGCGGCTTGATCGAGTCGCACGACCGGCAGGCCGAAGCAACTCGTGGCGGCGGCATGATCGTCGATGATCCCGACGATGGGCAACCCCGCGGAGACGATCCACGAGTGCCTGACGAAATGCTTCCCCAGGCCGAAGATCGCGAGCCGCTGGGCGGTGCGGACGGGCGAGTCCTGCAAACGGTCGCGGATTCGCTGCGCCTGCTCGCGGGCGGTGATCTCGTCGCCGAGCCGCGACGTACCCGACAGGAGCGACGGAAACCAGACGGTGCGATCCGGCTCCCGGGCACATGGCAGAGGGGATGCGCGGAGCCGCTGACGCAGCGCGAGGAGTTCCCTGAGGTCGGCGGCGTCGGGCACGATGATCGCGCCATCGGCGGGGGCGCCGGAGGCGGAGCCGGACGACCACAGCGATTGCGCGAAGCCGGCGAGTTTCAGGTCCCGCTCGACCCGCTCGCGCAGCGTCACGACCTCGACGGGCGCGGGTCGGAAGCGGTGTTCATCTTCGATGAGCGAGAGGGAGACGGCAGACGGGGGCCAGGCGCGGATCGCGCTACGCACATTGCCGATGAAGGCGTGGAGGAGCGAGGCGCTGTCGCGGGTCAGCGCCGGGGAGGCAAGAGACGGGGCGTCGACGTGGATCGTGGGGACACCAAGCCGAAGGGCCAGCGGCCGGAGCCCGCGCTGGGCGCGGGCGCTCAGGCTGATGCCGCCGTCCCAGCGGCTGTAGTGATCGGCCAGGAAGAGGTCGTGCTCGTCCGACGCCAGGGCGATGACGCGGAGTTGCTGATGGCTTGCCAGGGTGGCATGTCGGAGCGAAAGGGCGGCGGCGAAGCAGACGTCGCGGTCGGCGGCGACGATGACCGTCGGGCGAAACGCCGCCAGTGCCGCCGAGACGCGCGCCAGCATCCCCGCGTTGTCTTCATATGGATCGAGCACGCACGTGGTGGTGACGTCGTCGCAAGGGGGCGCCTGGCCGGCGGCACGCCAGGAATCGACCGCAGCGGCGAAGGCGAGCACGCGCGCGTCGTAGCGATGATGCCCGAGCATCAGACCGCGGGCCATCGCCTGAGCCGACCGGAGCGTTGTGCCCGCGGCCCCATCGTCGCAGGAGACCATGAAGACCACGCGGGTGACCGATGCGCCGGCGAGGGGCGGCGGGGAGATCGAAACTGGTCCATCGGCGAAGGACGCGGCGTGCTGCGATCGGCTCGGGTGCTTGATCTGCACTTTCACGAGTTCGCACAGCCGATCGAGCGTTGACTCGACTGGCGCATGGAGGGCGGCGACCCCGGAAGGTGGCTCGGCGGGCGGGCGCCCACTCGCCAGCAGGTGCTGAAGGAATGAACCGGCGTCCTCGAATCGGCGCGAGCCCGCATCGGCGTCGGACGCGAGTTGCTGGAGGGTTCGGCACGCCTGGGCGCTCAGGCCCGTGACGCCGGGCCAGTCGAGCCGGGCGATCGACTGGCGACGCGATTCGTCGTGCGGGCCGCAGAAGAGGGCCGCGGCGGGCTGCCAGAGCGGAGTCGGATGCGGGTGGATCACCCCGACGCGCTTTGATGCCAGCATCGACTCGACGAGCAGCGTCGATGGAGTCGTCGCGACCGCGTCGCAATCTTGAAGGAGATCGATGAGCGCGCGGGAGTCATTGGCGACGCCGAGTTCCGCGGCGAGGGGACCGACCCGCCAGTGAGTCCGGATCCCGGCGTCGCGCGCGGCGGCGTGCAGCGATCGCAGCGCTTCGATGAGGCGCGCGTGCTCGGCGTGGTTGAACACGGCACACCGCGCGGTCGCGATGAGCAGGGTGCGGGGCGTCGCGATGGACACCGCGGCGCCGCGTGACTCGCTCCAGAGATGAGCGAACCGGGCCAGCCGCGGCAGGCCGGTCGGGCGGGCATCATTGCCCATGGCCTGCAGGAGGTTGGCATCGGTGTCGCCGGCGCAAGCGATGAGATCGACCGGCGCCGGGCGCAGGAAGCCGGGGCCGGAGCGGGGATTGAGAAAGGTGTTGCGCCACTCGACGATTCCATCCATGAGCAGGATGCTGGCGGCGTCGATGCGGCGGGCCTCGCGGATGAGGTACCGGCACACGCTCGATTCAGCATTGGGAACGATGACGACGCGCGTGGCGTCGGTGAGACGCGGCGTCTGGACCCGGGGCTCGAGTCGCGCGACGGACACGCCGGCGGCGGTCAATGCGGATTCGACGCCGGCGAGGTGGTCGGTTTCGCGCGGATCAGCAGGCGGCGGGGGCAGGAAGACCTGCGGTGTCGCAGAGTACGAGCGCATCCATGGGAGTTATCGTCGCTTCGTGCCCGTGCGGCGAATGGCGCCCTGGATCAGGGGCCGACGAGCAGGAATTGCGCGGTGACTCAGCGCGGTGCGACCGAGGAGCGGCGCGTCTGCGTCCGAAGGAGCGCGGTTATTGTCCAGCGACGCATGGTGCGGAGGCTGGTTGTAACAACTACACGTCTCATGACGGCTTCGCGGGTCGCCGATTCCGGAGCGTCGCCAAGTCGATCGAGCGTTGTGCCGATACGCACCAGGCTTGAGGCGGTTCTTGCGCGGAGGATGCACCATGTCGCTTGGAAAAGGACTTGCGTTTTCGGCCCTCGGCGCCCTGGCGGGCGCGATCGTGTGGGCGATACTGATCCAGGTATCGGGGTGGGGGCTGTGGCTGCTGGCGCCCGCGATCGGCGGAGCCGCGGGGCTTGGGATGATGAAGGCCACGCAGATGCGCGGCGGTGTACCCGCGGGCGTGCTCGCGGGGGCGGTGGCGTTCATCGCGATCTTCGGAACCCGCGCGTTCGTCGTGAACTCGTTTGTTGACGAGCACCTCACGGCGACTGAGGACGACGCCATCAACGCGATCGCGGCGGGCGTCGCCGAGGAGTACGAGTCCAGCGACCTGGAGGCGTACGACGAGGAAGGCGAGTACTCCGCGGCCGTGTATGCCGCCGCGGTCGGACGATGGAACGACATGACGGGGGATGAGCAAGCGGACTACATCGCCGGGATGCAGCAGGAAAACGACACGGCGCAGGCGGTGCTGACGCCGCTGGCACTGGTGTTTGACTTCGGGATCTTCGGCTCGCTCTGCACCTTCCTGTCGGTTGCAACTGCGTTCAAGACCGGGAGCATGACGCTGGAAGCCGCGCTCATCGAGAAAGGACACGTCGGGAACGATGCGGACGCGGCGACGATGGCCGCGCACCTGCGGGGCGGCGGGCGCGCCGGCGCGCCGATGCCCAGCGAGCAATCGTCGGGCGTGTCACGGTGGACGATGCCGCTGCCCGAGGTGGAGCACTCGGATCAACCGCCGCTTCAGGCGCAGCCGGACTTGGAGTTCGGCGGACCCGATGCCGGTGCGGCGCCCGCGGGCGACGTGGACTCGGCGCGGCGCGAGGCGGCGTGAGGGAAGCAGCGAGGCCGGCGTGAACGGGCATGCGCGGGCCCGGAGCCGATCGACCCGCGAGAGAGCATGAACTCACCGCGTCCCGGCATGGTCCGTACACTCACGGATCATGTCCACACGAACAGTTGTCATTTCGCTGCTGGTGGCGCTGGCGCTCGGAGGGGCGGCGTGGTATTTGCTGACCAAGCCCGAGCATGTCTCACCGACGGGGACGATCGCCCCGGGGGCGTCGCTGCTGGAACTTGAGCCGGGAACGGTGCGCGCGATACGCATCGCCACTCCCGGGCAGGACGTGCAGGTGATGCAGCGTCGCGATGGGGGTGAGTGGGACGTGATCCTGGGTTCGGGCGGCGCCGAGTCGCAGCGCTGGGCGCTGGTGCCGACGGCGGCCCACGCGCTGCTGCGCCGGCTCGTGGAAGCCAGGGCGATCGCGACCCCAAGCGACGACGACATCAAGGCCGGGATCGGCGCGGATGCGACGACGGTGCTGATCGAGTTCGACAACGGCGGCATGCAGACGCTGTCGCTGGCGGCGCGGACGCTTGGGGACCACGGGCTGGTGGAGGTCGGCAGCGCGAGCGGCACGACGACAACCGCGAGCAAGGCCGATCCAACCAAGCCGATGCTCGCGGTGGTGGACAGTTCTCTGCACCGCGTGTTCCGAGAACCCGGCCCAAAGGGTTGGCGTGAGACGCGCGTCTTTGCGGGACTCGGGCAGGACATCTCGCGCGTGCGGATGGACAACGTCAATCGGCACGTGACGCTGGGCCGGGTGAACGGCACATGGGCGCTGGTGGATCCCGTCGCGGCGCCGGCGGATCCAGAACGCGTGCGCAAACTGATCACGACGCTGGGCGAACTGGCGATCAGTTCGTTCTTCGACGACGCGCCGCCCCCGACGCCGACCACGGGGCTTGACAAGCCCATCGTGACCATCGCGGTGGAGTCCGAATCGAGGATCATCGACGAGGGGCCGGGAGCCGCGGCGGGGATCGCCAAGACGGCGACCACGACACGCACGCTGCTGGTAGGCAACCCCAGCGACGGGACCGGACAACGGCGCTACGCGGCACTGGCGGCGGACGGCCCGGTGTTCGTCATCGACAGCGCGGCGCTCTCGGTCGAGACGTTCACACCGACGGCGTACATCGCGCCGTCATCGCTCTCGGTAGCGCCCGCCGACGTCGGAGGCGTGGTCATGACGCCCCCGGCGCCGACCGGGTCGGCTCCGGCGGATCCGGCCGCGGGAGCGGTCGCCGGGGCATTCCCCAGGGCGGAGTACACCAGAACCCTTGACGGCTGGTCCCGGGTCGAGCCGGGCGGGTCCAAGCCGCTGAGCGACGATGAGGCTCGCCAGGTGAACGAACTGCTGAGTTTCTTGCAGGGGGAAGGGCCACGGTCGATTGAACTGACGGTGCCGGGGGGATGGAGCGACCGTGGATCGATCGAACTGCGGTCGCTGGGCGGCGCGCCGCTGATGATGCTGGTGATCGGTTCGGCGCCCGACGGCTCGCTCGGCACGCGGGTAACGGATGTGAAGGGTCGGGACGTGTTCCGGGTGTATTCGCCGGGACGCTCGCCGGGGCTGCTCAGCGGGACCGCCGCGGCGGCGAAGCGCGAAACGGAAGCGGCGTCGCCCCTGAAGACACCGGGTGATGGGGACATCCTGAAGTAGCCGAGTCGGCTCGTGCGGGCCGAAGTTCAGCCGGGCCCCGCGCCATACGCCGGCGCGCGGTACCATCGCGGCATGCCTACGCCTAGTCATCGGCCATTTCCGAAGCAGCGCGTGGAGGTCGTGCTCGCGGAATCGATCCACCCACGCGCGGTCGAGTTGTGCGAGGCCGAGGGGTTCAAGGTCCGAGCGATTCGGCCCGCGCTGAGCGAGCGCGACGTGATCGACGTGCTCCGGTCGGCGCACGTGCTGGGGATACGATCAAAGACGGACGTGTCGGCCGGCGCGCTCTCGGGCGCGAAGCGGCTGCTGGCGGTCGGGTGCTTCTGCATCGGGACAAACCAGGTGGACCTGGCGTCGGCGTGTGCCGCCGGGGTGCCGGTGTTCAACTCGCCGTTCTCGAACACGCGGAGTGTCGCGGAACTGACGATCGCGGAGATCGTGATGCTGGCGCGGGGGATCTTCGCCAAGTCGCACAAGATGCACCGCGGCGAATGGGACAAGAGCGCGGCGGGCTCGCACGAAGTGCGCGGGCGCACGCTCGGCATCGTCGGGTACGGGCACATCGGTTCACAGGTCAGCGTCCTCGCCGAATCGATGGGCATGCGCGTGATCTTCCACGACATCCTGCCCAAACTGGCGCTGGGGAACGCGCGCCGGGCCGGATCGCTGGGCGAACTGCTCAATGCGTCGGACATCGTGACGCTACACGTGCCGGCGACGCCGCAGACCACGAACATGATCGCCGCGCGTGAGATCGCGAAGATGAAAGAGGGAGCGATGCTCATCAACAACGCGCGGGGGAGCATCGTGGACATCGCGGCGCTCGCGTCAGCGCTCAAGCAGGGGAAACTCGCGGGGGCGGCGATCGACGTGTTTCCGCATGAACCATCGGGCGCCGCCGAGATGTTTCAGAGTCCGCTGCGGGGGATCGAGAACGTCATCCTGACGCCGCACATCGGCGGGAGCACCGAAGAGGCGCAAGAGTCGATCGCGCAGGACGTGTGCTTGAAACTGATCCGCTTCGTGAACAATGGGAGCACGACGGGAGCGGTGAACGTGCCGCAGGTGGAGTTGCCCGAGCAGGACGCACCGCACCGGGACACGGATGCGGGCGCCGCGAAGCCGACGAAGCGCGAGGGTGCCGGGGAGACGCGTCGGCACCGGATCCTGCACTTTCACCGGAACCAGCCGGGGGTTCTCAAGAAGCTCAACAGCATCGCCGCGGACCTCGGCGTCAACATCGCGGCCCAGTACCTGCAAACAAACGAGTCGATCGGGTATGTCGTGCTGGACGTCGATCCAACCGACGGCGTGCGGCTGACCGACGGATTCAAGAAGATCGAGGAGACGATCCGCGTGCGCCTGCTTTGGTAGCCGTTAGCGGAGCGGCTCACGTTGGCACGGATGGGTCAACGGGCTCCATTCGGCCCAGCGCGACAATGGCTCGTCGCTCCAGGGCCGCGGCGTGCTGCGCGGTGATCGAGAGTGTCGCGGCGGCGTCATGCAGGGTGATCGGAGGTGAGGGGGGCTCACCGGGGGCCGGCCATCCAAAGTGGAGCCGTAGAAGTCGCTGGGTCTTGGGCGGCACGGCGGACAGGTTCGCTCGCACGCGCGGGGAGGGTTCAAGCAACGACTGCCACGCGCACAACCGGCGGGAGAAGTCCCCCAGCAGGATGTCAGCGGGTCCGGTGTATCGGCGTGCACGCTGAGCGGCGGCCGACGATGCCGGGCGGTGCAGTTGCGAGACGGCGCGCGTGATCGCCAGCCCGGCGGGGGCGGCGAGCCGGCCTCCCTTCGATGGATCGTGCCGATCCACCGCGTCGACGAGCGACTTGATCGATGCGTCGAGGATCGCTTCCGCCTCGACCCGAGGCAGTTCGACCAGTTCGGTCCCGATCTGCACCCGAAGGCTCTTGAGCAGCAGCGGCATCTGTGAAAGGACCAGGCGATGCTTCAGGGCGCACGCCCAGCGAAGGTCGGTCTCGATCCGGTCGATGCCGCCCGCCGTGGGATGATGCCGCGAGAGTCGCGCAACTCCCCGGCGGGCTCGATGGACCAGCGTGAGCAGCGCGGTGGAGATGGCGCGCTCGATCGCCGGCGGAACCGCGGGCATCGCGGCGACGTACCCGAGCAGATCTGCCAGCGAGCGCAGCGGCTGCGCGGGGAGCACCGGACCGACGCGCAGCATCGCCGCCGGATGATCGAGAACGGCTCGCGCCCCCTGATCGGACTGTTCCGGGTCGGCAAAGGCGCTGAAATCCAGCAGGCGCAACGGCTGGGCCCTCGCAACAAGAATGGCTCGATAGATGGCGGGCTTGGTCTTGGCGAAACGGGCGGCGAGCCGCTGAACCTCGACCCCCCGGGCGTAGGCGCGGGCGATGACGCGGAGTTGTCTGGGAGACAGCGGGCCGGGCTCACCGAATGATCGCCGCGCGGGAGTGTCGCGGTGCGACGTGGTGCGCCGCGGATCCTGTCGGGAACCCGGTTGCGGACGCTGGGCCGGGCCATGGGCATTCCCGCGGAGGACTTGCCGCACCGCCTCGTGGGAGCGATTGAACCGCGACGCAAGCCGCCCAGCCGTCTGGTTGAGCGTCCACCCAAGCCGGGCGTGGTACTTCGGGGCCAGGCGGAGGATCTTGCGCCGGACCTCGGGGTCGATCCGGGTGAACGACCCCGCGTGCGTAAGCCGGGACGCATGATGACGCTCGAACTGCTCGACGATCCGGCGTCGGAACACGAGTCGCGTCCGCGGCGCTCCACTGGCGCCCTGTTGACCCGCCCGCGATGCCGCGGCGCGCGAACGCACCCGGCGCGCGGGAAGCCCCTCGCGCCGGAACCGATCGAGCGTCTTGCGGCTGACATTCCAGCGGGCGCAAAGGGCCTCCGGGTCGAGCCACTCCCGCTCGGGCCCCGTAGGGCCCGGCTCGTCGGCCAGGTCCGACTCCGCAAGCCGCGCCGCGTCGCAGAGGCGCTCGATCAGCGCGACCAGATCGGCCAGGAGATCTCGCCCGGCCAGCAGCGCCGCCCCGCCCGCCTGGCTTCCCGAGCGGGAACCCGCTGCCCGCGCCTCGACGGGCGAGCCCGAGTCCGATCGATACCCGGTGATGCGAAAGACAATCCAGTCCAAGGGATACACCCGCTCCGGCGGCTCGCCGATCAACTCGGCGCAGAGCGCTTCAAGCCGATCGATCTGCCGGCGCAGGGCGGCGGGCGGAGCAAATCGCAGGTCTCGCTCCAGCGCCTGGATCGCGGGGATGTGGAGTCGCGGCAGCGGAGGCATGGGACGCGCGTGAAGCGTACTCGCCGCTCGGTTGCGCCGACGCCGTTACCTCAGGCTCTCCGATGGAAGACTCGCCTCGTAGGGCATGACGAACACGCCGCGGACGTGCGTGTCTCGACGCCCGGCCGCGCGACGAGTCACCGACAACCCAACGGTGGGGAGAAGAATCGGCGGACCCGTCAATCCCGCGGGCACGGTCACGGCCCCTTCATAGACCAGCGAGACCTCCAGGCGCGCATCGTCCGCACCGGGAAAGTTCGGGTCGTAGATCAAGATCCTCCACCGCGCCCGCCGTGATGACGCGGCCGTGTGACCCGGCGCGGGGGCTGGGGTAACGGCAGGATCCTCGTCGATCGAGTACGCCATGACCTGGTGGTTTTCCCACAGTTTTCCCTTGGCCTCGCGGCTGGTGAGCACGAGCCCAAGCATGACCGGCCGCCCGTTCCCTATCTCCGCTTTCAGACTCGCGATGATCGGCCAAGACCGGGCGCGGGTGCCGTCGGGCCCGTCGTCGGGCAAACGCATCCATCGGGCAAAGACCGTGGCCTGAGTGAACCCGGGTCGGAGGGAATCGACCTGGCGCCTGAAGATGTAGTTGTAGAGATCGGTCCCCTTTCCGGGGACATCCGCATCTGCCGGGACGGATCGACCGGCCATGAAGAAATCGGCGGCCGCCGCGCTCATCCCGCCGCAGAGCCCATAGTGATCGGGGACGCCAATCGCATCATCGATCGCACCGAGCGAAACGGGCAGCGGCGACCCCTTGAAGGCATTTCGGAACTTGAAGCCGTGGGAGGATGGACGAAACGTCCGGATGTCGGGCGGAGAGGTGGTCAGGCAGACGGCAATCAACGCGGCGGCAACGATCATGCGAGGATTCTCCCGGGCATCCGAGAACTATTTCCGCGTCGATGTATCGCCCGCTTTGAGAGCGGCGGCCAGCGATTCCTGCAACTCGGCGATCGTCGGCTCGTCGTACGACACGTCCTTCTTTCCGCCGAGTTTGTCCTGCGCCAACCTGAGCCAGTCGCCGTGCTGCGAGCGCGCCTGCCCCGCCTTCAGCGCCGTCGCGACCAGGCGCTTGAGCATGCCCGCGGAATCATCCAGTTCACGCGCCTTTTCCGCAAGCGCGGCGGCGTCATTCGGCTTGTCCGCCGCGAGCAGGCCCGCGTACAGCCGGGCGGCCTGATCCCGAAAGATCCGATATCGGGTGTCGGCGAGCATCTGCGCCGTTTCCTCGTCCATCCCCTTGGGCGCCGGGGTCTCCGGCATCAGCCTGAAAAACTGGTGAGCGGCCTTGAGGTCCGCGATCGGATCCGGGTGCAGCGCCGGAAGATCCGCCCAGCGGCCCGCGTCGATCAGCATGTCCTCGATGTCGCGCGACGCTCGGCTCAGCAGCGCCTTCCACCGCGGCTCGCCCTTGACCCGGTCGAACCATTCCAGCGTCGCCTTGGAATCGTCGATGACCTTGTTGAGCGACAGCCAGTCGACCAACTCCTCGGGCGCGACCTTCTCTTCGCGTACCTTGGGAGAGAGTTCGTCGCGCAGCGCCGCGAACTTCGCCCTCGCTTCAACGCTCCTCTTGGCCAGCGATCGCATGTCGCTTGACATGAACGAGAGGCGCACCCCGTACATCGAGGGTTCGTGCTGGAGCATGTTCTTCCAGAGCCAGGCGTATTCGTCCGCCGCCTCGGTGTACTGGCGCGTGCGAGAGAGTTCGCGGGCCAGGTCCAGACGCGCCGAGACATCGACCTTTTCTTCGCCCTCGTTGCCGGCGACGCGGCGCTTCGCTGCCTCGATGGATTTCTCCCCTCGGTCGATGCCTTCCAGCCACGCCAGAAAGTCCGCCGCGTCCCGATACCCCACGATCCGATCAAACTCCTTCGACCCTTCCTTGAATGCGATCATCGTCGGCATCGCCTCGATGCCAAGGTCCTGCGCCAGTTCCGGCTGGGCATCGACATCGACCGCGACGATGATCGCGTGCTCCTTGGCCCACTTGACCACCTTCGGGTCGACCCACGTCGTGCGGTCCATCTGCTTGCAGGGTGGGCACCAGTCGGCGGTCCCCTTGACGATGAACCACTTCTTCGATTCCGTCGCCGCCTTCCGGGCGTCGGCGTAGGGACGCTTGTCAAAGATCTCCGGCGGCTCCGCGGCCGGTGCGCGCGACACGCCAGTGAGCAGACACGCGACGCTGATCAGCAGGAGCACGGTGATACGCATCATGAGGACTCCTTGGACTGGAAACCGGCGCTGGCCTCGACACGACATGAATGCTACCGCCGACTCCGGGCGCACGTGGCATCCGCCACCCGAACGAAATGAGGACGGCAAGGCCCGGATCTCCGTACCAACCCGACCCGCGCGCATTATGATGTTGCAACAGCCGATCGGAGTGCACCACATGGGACGAGTACCGAGCAAAGGAACGCGCAGTGCGGCGGAAGCGAAGTCGGGATCCACGAGCGGCCGCAAGCAGCGCTCCGCGGATGAGAAATCGCGCGGCGCCTCGCGCGTGGAACCCTCAAAGATCACCCAGCAGAAGCGAGACGATCGCGAGCGAAAGACCAAGCAGGGGCGGTAACGCCGAACCCACACGGAGGTTGTGATGCGATTGAGTGCAGCGTGGGTCGTGCTGACCGCCGCCGAGTGCCTCGCGGCCGTGGGCACGGCCATCGGTCAACCCATCCAGGCAGGCGCGCCCGGACTTACTCCACGCGCCTCCGCCGACGCCGGGAACCAGGTGGTGCGCGCGACAATCCGGTCGCCGCGCGATCTCCGGGTCATGCTCGCCCTCGACGCGGACCCCTGGTCGGAGGCGACGGGGATCGGCCGGGTCGACTACCGCGTGTCCCCCGAGGCGCTGGAAGCAATGCGCCAGGCGGGTATTGAATGGGAGGTGCTCATCCACGACGTCCAGGCGCTGGTGGACGCGGAAGCGGCGCGGCTCGGGATCGGCGGCGGGCCGCGTCCCCGCGGCGGTCCCGACTGGTTCGCCGATTACAAATCGTTGACCCAGATCGAGGAGTACATGACGACGCTCGCGGGCATGGCCCCGGGGCGCACGACGCAGTTCAGCATCGGGCAAACGATCGAGTCGCGCCAGACGCGCGGGATGACCATCGTCGGGACGGGCGGCGACATCGCCGGCACCCCGCGCCAGCGCCCCGCCATGTTCCTCAACGCCTGCCAGCACGCGCGGGAGTGGATCAGCCCGATGACCGATATGTACATCGCCGATGCGCTGGTAAGGCGATACGGGAACGATGCTCGGATCACTCGCGTGCTCGACCGCGTGACGTTCATCGTCGTGCCGGTGTCGAACCCGGACGGGTACGCCTTCACCTGGACGCCCGGAAACCGGCTCTGGCGTAAGAATCGCCGGCAGAACAGCGACGGGACCTTCGGAGTGGACATCAACCGCAACTGGGGTTTTCAGTGGGGCGGCGTGGGCGCGAGCCCGACGCCGAGCAACGAGACCTACCGCGGCGCGTCGGCATGGTCGGAGCCAGAGACGCGGAACCTGCGCGACTACATCCTCACACGACCCGACATCCGTGCGCACATCGACCTGCACAGTTATTCGCAGTACATCCTGTACCCGTGGTGCTACACCCCGGGCCCCTCGCCCATGAACGGGACGTTCGTCGCGCTCAGCGGAGCGATGCGGACCGCCATCCTCGACGTGAACAACGTGTCGTACCTGCCCGGCCAGTGGTATTCGAGGCTGTACCCTTCAAGCGGAACGATGATCGACTACGCCTTCGGCGACCGGGGCATCCTCTCGTGGACCATTGAACTCAGGGATACCGGAGCGTTCGGGTTCATCCTCCCTCCGGAGCAGATCGTTCCCACCGGACAGGAAATTCTGCCGGCCGTGTTGACGCTCGCCGAGTCGCTCTACCGGCCGGCCGACTGGAACGGCGACGGTCTCATCAGCACGGCCGACTTCTTCGAGTTTCTCACTGATTTCTTCGCGCTTGATGCGGATTACAACGGCAGCGACGGGACAAACACCCAGGACTTCTTCGATTTCGTGTCGGCCTTCCTTGAGGGATGATGCCCGGAACCGCGTCTCGCACGTCGTTCGCTTGTCGCGATGACGCACCCCGAGCGCGCCGAGGATCGCCGGTGGCGCCCGGCTTCTGGGCTTCAGTCAGATCCGTTCAGCAGCCCGTGAAGAAGCACGCGAGGAAATCGAAGAAATCCTGGCTGGAGGTCGCGCCGTCGTTATTGAAGTCGGCGTTGTTCGAGAAGAACGCGGCGATGAAGTCGAAGAAGTCCTGGCTGGTAAGGGACCCCGAGGCGTTCCAGTCGCACGGGCACGCCGCGGTGACCGTCAGGATCCCCGCGCTGCTCAGCGATTCCCCGCACGTGTTGGAAACCGTGACCCGGTAGGAGCCCGCGTCCGCCGCCATCACGTCGGTCAGGATCAGCGTGCGGGTCGTCGCCCCCGGGATCGCCTGGGAGTTGTGCTGCCACTGGTACGACAGCGGGCCGCTGCCGGAGACCGTCACACTGAACATCGCCGACTGTCCCGCCGGGACGGCGACGTTCTGCGGCTGGGCCGTGATCGTCGGCTCGCTCAGATTCATCGCCCAGCAGACCGCGTGCTCCAGCAGGTGCTCGGCGTCGTGAGTCGCGGCGAGGAAACTCGAATCCTCGAAGAACATGAAGACGCGCCGGGCCGGCGTGACGTACCCGCCGGCGACGGTGGCGCCGGCGTCCGCCGCCATGAGCGCGATGTCCGTCGATCCCGCGCGCCGTGCCAGCACCTGCGTCCCCGCACCCACCGTCCCGGTGCCCACGCTCATGTTCTGACCCGAAGAAAAGACCACCAGGTTGCCCAGCGCGGCGTGCTGGGTGATCGGGTGAGCGTTGTTGATGATGTCGATCGTCGTCGAACCGCCCACCACGACGCCGTTGTCCGTCAGCGATTCGCGCCCCGGCCTCAGCAGCGCGTTCTCCCAGAAGACCATCGGCACATTCGCCGTTCGGAACTCGCCCGCGACGTTCCCCGACGCCAGCGTCGAGGAGACCAGCACCAGCCCGTAGTTCGCGGCGATCTCCGCGGCGCTGGGCCGATTCGCCGGCTCATCATCAAGGATCGTCACCTCGTACCCGACGGACCGAAGGTGATCGGCGACGGCCAGGTCCGACGCCGGCGCCGGAAGCGACGAACTGATGAGCGCCATCGTCGGAACCGCCCCGACGCGGATGAACCCCGGTCGTTCGGCGACCGCGAGACCGTTGGCACCCGTCACGCTCAGCCGGACCGTGTACAGCCCGTCGTCGTTGTACGTGTGCGCGGGGTTCTGCAGCGTGCTCGACGAGCCGTCGCCGAAGTCCCACAGCCACGCCGACGGCGAAGGAACGGTTGACTGATCCGCGAACTGCACCGAGAGGGGCGCCGTGCCCGAGGTGACGTCGGCGGTGAACGCGGCGTCGCCCACGAACTTGACGCGGAGGATGTTCGCCCCGCGATCGATCGGCGAGGCGTAGCCCAGGTCCTTGTAGAGGTCGGTGAAGTACAGCCCGTCGGGCCCCGCCGTGAGCCCGACGACCGTCGCTTTCCCCCCGCCGACGTATTCAATCAGCGGGGTAGGCCCGCTGACGAGGTTGCCGGCGGCGTCCAGGACGAACTCGCTGATCCGCTTGCCGTTTCCCTGCGGGCCGGTGGCCCAGGTCGGACCGGACTCCGACACAAACGCGTGGTCGAACTTCTCCGGCGGGAACTGGCTCCCGCCGAAGGTGCCGGGCTGGATGAACGCGATATTGACAGGCCCGGTCGCGGGAGCCCAGTTGTAGATGGCAAAGTTGGCCATGCTCGCGTCCGAACCATTCCACAGGTAGTTGCGGGCGCGCACGATTTTGGCGAAGCGGTCCACGCTCGGGCCGTTCTCGACCTCGTAGTGCGAACCGTCGCTGGCGCGCCAGGCGCCGCCGAAGGGGTTGCGCACGCCGTACGCGTAGACGTAATCGCGAGACGTGATGCCGTCGGTAGCCGAGTAGAACGGGTTGTCCACGGGCGCCGCGCCCGTCTTCATCAGACGCAGGATCTTGCCGCGGTATGAGTTGAGGTTCTGGGCGGTCGAGGCGTCGAACCCGTCGCCCATGTGCTGATACAGCATCCCATCGGGCCCGAACGTCAAGTTCGAAATCTGGTGCGACTGCCCCTGGCTTTCGCCGACCATGTCGAGGATCGTCGTCTGCGTCGCGGCCGACAAGCCCCCATCCATGCTCGTGAAGCGCACGACCTTGGGATAGTGCGGGACCGCCTCCTGGCCGGGGACGCTGCTGTAGAGCATGGCGGCGTAGACGTCCCCATTCGCCGGATCCACGGCGAGGCCCGTGAGCCCTTGCTCGCCCGAGCCCGGGAAGTTGCCCGTCGGATTGAAGTTCAGCAGGCCCGTGGCGTAATCACGCACGGCGCCGTCGCGCGTCACCACCTTGATCGTCCCGTAGAGTTCTGTCACGTAGTAGATCGGCGAGTTTGGATTGGGGCCCGGGTTGGGCACAAAGACGATGTTGCACGGGAGTTGGAAGCCCGACGCGACGATCTCCACGCGGTAGCCGGGCTGACGGGCGATCCAGGGAACAGGATTGCCGCGCGCGAGTTGCGAGAAGTCGGGCGTCGATTGACCGGCTGAGCCGACGTACGTCGATCCGCTGGAGGTGATCCAGAAATACGCGTCGTTCGCCGCCCCCGGCGCCACGCTGACCGCCGGGATGTACACGGTGACCGAACCCGCGTCGTGCGTGTTGAATGTCAGGTCCGTATCGGGCAGCACCAGCGGTGCCCCCAGCGCGCCGGCGGAGATGTGGAGACGTACCGGAAAGTGCGCGGCAAGCGCCGCGGCGTTGATCACCTGGTTCGACACGCCGTCCACGCCGCGGAACTCCAGCAGCGGGTTCCCACTCGCGTTCTCGATCACCACGCTCGGCTGTCCCGCCGGCGCTCCCGGCAGAACGATGGGCTGTCCGATCGAACTGCGCAGCGTCGGTGCGGGAAGGTCTTCGATATCGTCGATTTCAAGCGGAAAGATCTGGCTCGCGGCGCCGGTGGAGAAGAGCCGCTCGCCGTAACCGCTCCACTCGGTCGCGGGCTGCCCACTGGAATCTCGGTGCCGGACGCGAAGCCGATACTGGGTGTTGGGAAGCAGTTCCGACCGGCCGGCGTGAGACCCCTCGAACGCCCCATCGCCCAGGTGTGTGTGAACGCGCTCCACGCCGCCGATGCACGACGTAAACCAGACCCGCTGCGACGGCGACACCGTCCAGATTTCCCAGTCCGAGCACAGGTGCGTGTCGCCCGGATTCGGGTCCGAGAACGCGGTGCACTCCATGTGGCAATCGGCCGGGTTCACGATCCGGCCGACGGGGGGCTCCGTCACGCCCGGAGTCGCGGGGGGTTGGTTCTGCGCCAGCGCCGCCGGCAGCACCGCAACCTGTGACCCTAGCGCGACGGCGACGAACACGCCGAAAAATTGAAGTCGTGAATCGTGCATCGATCGGCTCCTTTGGTCACGTGCCCGGCCCCATCACCACGGCGACGCGCTTGCCCTACGCCGTCCCCGCGCGCCGCCTACCGCTGTCAGCACCCTGATCGGTGCTCCACGAGCCGGCGGATCGACGGCGTGGAAACAGTGTAACGCCCAGTCGCCGCCATGCCAGACCGATGCGCGAGTTTCACATGCAATCGCCCCCGCCGACTTTTCCCGGGGGATCGCTAGGCGTACCCCAACTCGTCAAGATCGTCCTCATCCAAGCCATAGTGGTGCCCGATCTCGTGGAGCACCGTAATGCGGATCTCCTCATACACACGCTCGTCGGCGTCCGGTGAGTCCCAGTCCAGGCCCTCCTCTTCGAGCGCCAGCGAAACGATCCCGTCGCGAAAGATGTGCACCTGATCCGGAAGCAACCCCGTGTCGTTCTCCGGGCGCTCCATGAGTCCTGCCCCGGTATGAAGCCCGCACAGGTCCGACCCGTCGGACTCCGTCCCGTCCTCGTTTACCAGCAACCCATCGCGCCGGAGTTCATCGATCATGTCCGGCGTCGGCCTGTCCATGACGACCAGCGAAATCTCGTCAAGCAGCCGGCGCACCCGCGGCGGAAGCGTCTCCAGCACATCCTCCAGCAATCTATCAAACCGTTCCTGCTCCCTCGGATCCATGCCCGGAGGGTAGAAGGCACAACCTCAGTGCCCAACGAACCAAAAGAAGCACCCCCGGCGAGGTGGGAGTCGCTCGGGGGCGCGAAGGGAAGGCTGGCTAGATGCACTCAACAGGAACTGGTCGCTGGGTGGCTGGACTCCTCGCTGTCCCTTGCTTCCTCCCACTCTTGAAAACGCATGCACCGGGCCGGGGATCCGTCGCGATACGCCAGGGCTCCTTGGCCGTTGGCCTGTCCCGTCGTTCAACTTCAGATCCGTCGCCGGATAATCCCTCATCCTGGACCGGGGCGTCAGTTCCGTCCGAACGCCGGGGTCCGCCGACCCAGTGCATGCTGAAAGAAGAAGGGACTTGGGACTGTGGATAAGCACCGGTGCGTCTCCACGCCTTGTCCCTTGATCCCGAATCGCGGTCCATCCGCTAACTGCATCCCATGGAGTTGCCGCAGTTCAGGCATTTGTAACACGTCCCGCTGCGGACGGTGATCGCCCCGCACCCATCGCACGCGGGCGCGTCACCCATGTTGTTCTGCATGGCAAGCGACAGGGCGGCGGTCACGGCGGCGCTGGCGGCGCCCGTCCGCATCGTCGCGTGCGTATGCCGAACCTTCATCACCACCGCTCCCGGGCCAGAGATCCCGCCCGAACCCTCGGGGCCGACGTGCACGCTCGTCCGTCTCACGTCCGTACGCACTTCGACCACGCCGTCGCCCGATCGCGGCGGCGTCACTTCCGGGCCGGGTGAGCGGGTGGGTCGCGATCGCGATTCCATGCGATCCGGTTCTGCGGCTTCCCATGTGCTGGTGTCCTCCATGACGGTTGTTGATCGTGCTTCGGCCGCGCTGCCAGGGCCGCTCTCCGACGCGTTCCCTCGCATCGGCGCGTTGGCTTCGCGATATCCGGGGATGAACTCCATGCCCATCCAGCGGAAGATGTAATCGACCAGGCTCTTGGCGAACGGGATGTCGCGATTCGTCGTCATCCCGGCCGGTTCAAACCTCTGATGTGTGAACTTGTTGACCAGACTCTCGACCGGCACCCCATACTGCAGCGCGACCGACACGGCCGTCCCGAGTGAGTCCATCAGCCCGCCGATCGTCGATCCTTCTTTGGCCATCGTGATGAAGAGTTCGCCCGGCATGCCGTCTTCGTACAGCCCGACGGTGAGGTACCCCTCGTGCCCGCCGATGTTGAACTTATGGGTGATCGACGCGCGGGTGTCATCGAGTCGGCGCCGCATCGGACGCTCCACGATCCGCACCACCGGCTCGGCGATGGGAAGCGCCGGCGGAACGCCCGGCCCAGCCGCGCGCCGAGCGGGGTCGTCGGCGTCGGCCAACGGTGGCTTCCACCCCGCCGCCTTGAGTTCCTCAATCGCTGCAATCCTGGCAGACGCCTGGAGCAACGCCCTCCCCGATTCGGCAGATTTTTTTTCCTCGGCCGCCCCTTCATCCACGGCGTCCGCCGTGCTGTTCAGAGGCTGGCTCAACTTGCACCCGTCCCGGTACAGCGCGTTGGCCTTGAGGCCCAGTTCCCACGACAACCGGTAGCACGACTTGATGTCCTCCACGCTCGCGCTGTTGGGGAGGTTGATCGTCTTGCTGATCGCGCCCGAAATGAACGGCTGGGCCGCCGCCATCATCCGGATGTGCCCGCGCGCCTCGATAAACCGCTTGCCCTTCTTCCCGCATGTATTGGCGCAATCGAAGACCGGCAGGTGCTCCGGTTTCAGGTGCGGAGCCCCCTCGATCGTCTGCGTCCCGCAGATCACTTCGTTGAGCGCGTCGATTTGCCCCCGGTCAAGCCCGATGTGCCGGAAGAGGTTGAAGGACGAGTCGGCCTTGGCCGCCACGGGATCGATACCCGCTCGCGCCAACGCTTCGTCGCCCAGGCTCCACGCGGTGAACGCGAAGGAAATCTCGAATACGCCCGGCAACGACTCCGTGATCCTCGCCAGGTCTGCCTTGGTAAGTCCCTTGGCGATCAGAAGATCGGAAAGGGTCCCCGCCGACGCCGGGCGTGCTCCTGCGCCGGCGGGCCCTTGGCAAGGAGGCACCGGGACATCGAGCGAAAGGCGACCCAGCAGGTACCACATCATCTCGCGGATCTGCTCGTGCGTGTAGCCGAGCGCTTCGAGCGCGGGACGCACCGAGGCGTTGGCGATCTTGAAGTACCCGCCGCCGGCCAGTTTCTTGAACTTCACCAGCGCGAAGTCGGGTTCGATGCCGGTGGTGTCGCAATCCATCAGGAGACCGATCGTGCCGGTCGGAGCAATGACGGTCGTCTGCGCGTTGCGGTACCCGAACTTCTCGCCCATCGACACGGCTTCGTCCCACGCCCTCGTCGCGTGTTCGAGGAGTTCGTCGGCGTTGGCAACGGTGACGCCCGCCGTCGGGCCGGCGTGCATGACTTCGTGATCGATCGGCACCGGCGCGATCTTGAGGTTTTCGTACTGACCGGAATCGCGGGGAATGCCGTGGGCGGCCCGAGCGTGGTTGCGCATCACGCGGAGCATGTTGTCGCGATCATCGGCGTAACCCGCGAACGCGCCGAGTTGTGACGCCATGAGCGCCGACTGGCGGTACGAGCGGCCGGTGAGGATCGCGGAGACACACCCGCAGATCGCCCGGGACGCTTCCGAGTCGTACGCGATGCCCGCCTGCATGAGCATCGCGCCGAGGTTGGCGTAGCCGAGGCCGAGCGTGCGGTACTTATAGGAAAGACGCGCCACTTCCTCGCTCGGGTACGACGCCATCAGGACGCTGACTTCGAGCACGACGGTCCAGAGGTCGATCGCGTGCTCGAAGCGCATCACGTCGAACGTCCGAGTCGGCGTGTCGTAGAACTTCAGCACGTTGATGGACGCGAGGTTGCACGCCGTGTTATCGAGGAACATGTACTCGGAGCACGGATTGCTCGCGTTGATGCGCCCGCCGCTGGGGCAGGTGTGCCACGCGTTGATCGTTGAATCAAACTGCACGCCCGGGTCGGCGCACCGCCACGCCGCGTAACCGATCTCATCCCACAGCGTGCGAGCCTTGAACGTCCGCGCCGGTTTCGTGCTCGTGCGGTAGCGAGTCTTCCAGTCCGCGTCGTTGTCGATCGCCTCGAAGAACTCGTCGGGGATCCGGACAGAGTTGTTGGAGTTCTGCCCGCTGACGGTCTGGTACGACTCGCCGTTGAAGTCGTAGTCGAGTTTCAGACCAAGCCGGTCCGCGGTCTGGCCGATCGTCTCCTCATCCCGCACGCTGGCCTTCTTGTCGCGAATGGCCTTGAGCCCCTCGACCAGCGCCTGCACCTTGATCTCTTCGCGCACCTTCCAGTTCACGAAGGTCTCGATGTCGGGGTGGTCCATGTCGAGGCAGACCATCTTCGCGGCACGGCGGGTGGTGCCGCCGGACTTGATTGCGCCCGCGGCGCGGTCGCCGATCTTCAGCCACGACATCAGCCCCGACGACTTCCCCCCGCCCGAGAGGGATTCGTTCTCGGCGCGGAGTCGAGAGAAGTTGGTGCCCGTCCCCGACCCGTACTTGAAGAGGCGGGCCTCGCGGGTCCACAGGTCCATGATCCCGCCGGGGTTCACCAGGTCATCTTCGACGCTCTGGATGAAGCACGCGTGCGGCTGCGGATGCGTGTACGCATCCTTGGCCAGCCCGACCTTGCCGGTCTTGGGGTCGGGGACGAAGTGGCCTTGCGCGGGGCCAGTGATGCCGTACGCCCAGTTGAGGCCCGTGTTGAACCACTGCGGCGAGTTGGGGGCGGCGATCTGGTGCACCATCATGTGCACGAGTTCGTCGTAGAACGCCTGCGCGTCGTTGGGGGTGTCGAAGTACCCGTGCTTCTCGCCCCAGTAGCGCCAGCACCCCGCGAGCCGGTGGATGACCTGGCGCGCGGACCTCTCGCCGGTGGTTTTGGCAGCCTGTGACTGAGCATTCAGTGGAACGGGGTCCACGGGAATCCCCGCGCGGCGGAAGTACTTGCTCACCATGATGTCGGTGGCAAGTTGGCTCCACGTCTCGGGAACCTCGGCGTCATCCATCTGGAAGACGACCGAGCCGTCGGGGTTCGTGATCTTCGAGGATCGCTTGACCCAGCGGACGGATGCGAACGGGTCCTGGCCGGCGGTGGTGAACTTGCGGGTGATCTTCATGTCGTCCGATCCAGCGAAATCAAATGCGTTCATGAAATGAGAGGAAGGCATCAGGGCATGAGGCACAAGGCATCAGCCGCCGAGGCTGCGAATCAATCCGGCGAGAACTCGTTCGCATTCATCGAGTTGAGCCTTCAACGGTTTGTACGTGGCCTCTGGAAGATGCTTGAAATCGAGCGCGAACAAGAGTTGGGTGTCGAGTTGATACAGTTCGCTTCGTGCTTGCTTGAGGAAGTAGATGTAATCTTGTGTGTTCCCCCTCCCGTACCCCTGAGCGACTCGACTGGCAATGTCGTATGAGAGCCGACGCAGGGAACTCATCAGGCCAAATCGCTCAAAATCCGGCAAGGTGCCCGCGGCTTCGTACACTGACTTGCCGAGGTCGTACGCCTTCTGCCAAGCGATCAGGTCTCGATACGAGTTGATCAGGTCTGCCATCGAGAATGCCTTGATGCCTCGTGCCTCTTGCCTGCTTCAGTTTCGAGCCCAGCCGCCTTGGACATTCAGCACGACACGCTCGCCGGAAGCGGATTCAACCAGGCATTCCGCCGCGCGTCCGTCGTCGAGCGGCATCTGAACGGTCGATACGACGTCCATCGTGAGATACAAGGATTGCTAATAACAACCTTGATTGTGCGAGTTCTTTCAACAAGTCGAGGCGACGTATCGCCGAATCTGGCCACGTCATGGAACACCGGGTAAGGCTGCACTTCAATCTGCTCTTCCCATTTCTCGTTGTTCGTCGAAAATACTGCTTGCATGTACAAAGTCTCCCTAATCAACTTTGGGCAACGTCAGACCTTCTTGGTCTTGGTATTTGCCCGCCTTGTCCGCGTAACTCGTCTCGCACACCTGATCCGCCTTCAGGAAAACCAACTGCGCGATCCCCTCGTTCGCATACACCTTCGCCGGCAGCGGCGTCGTGTTGCTGATCTCCAGCGTGATCTTCCCCCGCCACTCCGGCTCCAACGGTGTCACGTTCACGATCAACCCGCACCGCGCGTAGGTGCTCTTCCCCACGCACAGCACCAGGATGTCCCGCGGGATATCCAGCCACTCCACCGTTTCGCACAATGCAAACGAGTTCGGCGGGATGATGACGTGGTCCGTCCCGTTCTCCGCCGTATCGATCTCGACAAAGAGGTCCGGCGAAAAAGCCTTCGGATCCACGATCGTGATCCCACCGGTGCGCGGCGTCGGGGTGAAGATCTTGAACCGCGTCCCCACCCGAATGTCGTACCCGTAACTCGACACCCCATAGGAAATCCGGCTCGCCCGCTTCGTCGCCTCCGCAAAGGGCTTGATCGTCACCAGTTCACGAATTTGAGAATCGCACAGCACGGGCATGGAAGGCTCGCTTCAAGCACGAGAATCGAGGCCGGTCCCTGGCCTACTGAGTTTCAACACACTGGCACCCGCACGAATCCCACCGCCGGATGTCAACCTGAACAGCATACCACTACCGGCAGTGTATTCAATCGAGAAAACCACAAAATGCTGTGGACGTTTTGGGGAAAATGTGTCGGTCGGGGTGTCAAGTACTTGTAATCGCTTGTCAATGCTTGACTTACACCGCAAAAGAAAAACTCGTGACGCGAATCAAAGACCCAATCCATAGGGTTCGAGATCTCCACACTACTCTAAATGTAGTGGTTCTGCCGCAATCGCTACGTCTCCAGAAACACTACCTACTTTACTACGAACAACATGGCCGAAAGTTCCGGCATTGTGTCGATCCAGGCCGCGCGGGCAACCGCCGACGGGTGCGTGCGAACGGTTCTCACCGAAGCAAAGCGGGCCGCAATGAGAGCGCGTCGCCCATACGATGCGAGCCCGCCCTGGCCGAGGCGCCGCTTGGGCAAGACGGGGCGGAACACGAGAGGATCGGAGTTGTCCACATGCGCACGCGTCGATTGAATGGTCCAGGGTCCGGGATACTCGGCTTGTTCGTCATCGCGGCGCTGGCACTCACCGGGTGTTCGCAGCCCAAGCGCGACGTGACACGGGCGGCGAAACCCGCGGTCACGCGGGACGTCCCCGCCGCCCTGCGCGGCACGATCGGATCGGAGTGCACCTTCAACGGGATCGAACCGATCCTCGTCTCCGGGTTTGGGATCGTGGTCGGGCTCAACGGGACCGGAGGCGGTTTCATCGACCCGGCGGTGCGCGCCACGATGGAGCGTGAACTCGCCCGCGGCGGGGTGACGCGCGCCAACGCCAGACCCGGCGAGGTCGGCAAATCCCCCGACGAGTTCCTGCGCGATCCGAACGTCGCCGTCGTGATCGTGGAAGCCGCGATCCCTCCCGGCGCGCCGCGCGGTTCCAACTTCGACGTCCGAGTCCGTGCGCTGCCCAACTCGGGCGTGGCGAGCCTGGAGGGCGGCGTCCTCTGGACGACCGAACTGCGAATCGGCCCGGCCACCACGATGACGGGCATCAAGACTCGCGTCCTCGCCGAGGCACGCGGGCCGATCTTCATCAACCCCTTTGTCGAGCCCGGCGCCGCCGAGCGCGACGGGGTGACGCGCAGCGTCGGCCGGATCCTCAACGGCGGGGTCGTCACCTCCCCGCTCAAGATACAGATCGTGCTGGACAACGAATCCTTCACGCGGGCCCGCGCGACGGTGTCGGCGATCAACACCCGCTTTCCGCAGGGCCCGTACGACGACGATCCCATCGCCGTCGGACGCAACGCCGGGAGCATCTCGCTCAGCGTCCCGATGTCCTACCGCGAGCGCCCCGCGGACTTCCTCGGGCTCGTTCGGCACCTGAGCATCGACCAATCATACCAGCAGGAACGCGCGCGGCTCTACGTCGAGAACATGAAGAAATACCCGGAACTCTCGGCCGACCTTGCCTGGTGTCTCCGCGCGATCGGCCCGCCCGCCATTCCCTTCCTCCGCGATCTCTACGACTACTCCCTCATCGCGCCGAGGTTGGCGGCGCTGGACGTCGGAGCCAAACTCGGCGACATGCGCGTTCTCCCGCACCTGGCCCGCATCGCCGAAGACGGCCCCCCCGGGTACCGCGTGCCGGCTATTCAGTTGATCGCCGAACTGCCCCCCAGCGAGGACGCCAGCGCCGCGCTGCGCGAACTGGTGAACGCCTCGACCCTCGACGTCCGCGTCGCGGCGTACGAGGGGCTCGTGAAACGCGCTGATGCCTCGATCGACCGCATCGTGGTCGGCGACGATCCCCGATTCCCCAAGTTCTACATCGATCTCGTGCCCGCGACCGAGCCGCTGATCTACATCACGCAGCAGGGCGAGCCACGCATCGTGCTCTTCGGCGGGACTGGGAGCGGGTACGGATCCCGCCGCGACTCGATCCGGATCGACAAACCGCTCTTCGTATCGGCGTGGAGCGATCGACTGCTGCTCAACGCCGAATCGCCCGCGGCGCCGATCAAGGTGTACTACCTGGATGTGAAGACCGGACGGCGCGTGCAGGAGAACACGGCGCCGGATCAACTCGCGGCGATGCTCGAATACATGGCCCACACGCCCACGCCGGAGAACCCCGCGCCCGGGCTGGGGATGTCGTATTCGGAAACCGTCGGGGCGCTGTACGAGGTGTACCGGCAGGGCGGGGTCAGCGCCGTCTTCGCGACCGAAGAGGACAAACTCCGCGCCCAGGTGTGGGAGGCTGCCCGCGCGACCACGATCGAGGAGCGCCCCGAGATCAGCGCCGAAGAAGACAAGGACGCCAAGCTCGCCAAAGTGTACGAGCCCGAGCAGCCTAGCCAGCCCAAGGCAAGCGCCGCGGGCGAGACCGAGGGGGGCAAGCCGACCCTCATCAAGCCGCTCCAGCGCAAGCCCAAGAAGTAGCCGGACTCGGTCAGGCGTTGTCGAGCAGGTCCACTGTGCGGAAGGGGATGCCCGCGAGCATCTCAAGCGACGCCCCGCCACCGGTGGAGACGTGCGAAACCTTGTCGGCCACCCCGAGCATCTCGGCGGCCGCCGCGGAATCCCCGCCCCCGACGATCGACACCGCCCCGGACGCCGTCGCCGCCGCGATCGCCTGGGCGACCGAGTTGGTCCCGACGCGGAACGGCGTCCACTCGAAGACCCCCATCGGGCCGTTCCAGACGATGGTCCGGGCCTTGCGCAGTTTCATCGCATACGCCGTCTGCGTCTTGGGACCGATGTCCAGCCCCAGGTACCCGTTCTTGATATGCCCGCCGAAGACGCCCATGTCGCTGGCGCTCTCGCTGAACTGCGTCGCGCAGACGTGATCTTCCGGCAGGTGCAACTGGCACTTGCTCTTGGCGGCGGCCTCAAGAATTGACTTGGCCTGCGCCAGCATGTCTTCCTCTACCTTGCTGTCGCCTACGTCCTTGCCGAGCGCCTTGAGAAACGTGTACGCCATCGCGCCGCCGATGAGAATGTCGTCGGCCTTACCGATCAGGTTCTTGATCACCGGCAGTTTGTCGCTCACCTTGGCCCCACCCAACACCACCACGAACGGGTGCGCCGGGTTGGCGAGCGCCTCCGTCAGAAACTTGAGCTCTTTTTCCATCAGGAAGCCGATGACACGTGGCTTGCCGCTCATGGCGTTTGGAACCGCGTACATCGACGCATCCTCCCGGTGCGCGGTCCCGAACGCGTCGTTGACGTAGATGTCACCCAGCGCGGCGAGTTTGCCCGCAAACGCCGGATCCCCCTTCTTCTCCCCCTTGTTGAACCGCAGGTTGTCCAGGAGGAGCACGTCGCCATTTTTCAGGTTGTTCACCGCGGCGGCGGCCGTCGCGTCCGTCGCGTCATTCGACGGAAACTGCACGGGCTTGCCGAGCAGTTCGCCCAGTCGCTTCGCCGCGGGCGCGAGCGACTCGCTTGGCTCGTATCCCTTGCCTTCGGGGCGACCCAGGTGCGACATGAGCACCACGCGCCCCCCGCGGTCCATCACCGACTTGATGGTCGGGATCGCCATGCGGATGCGCCGATCGTCGGCGATCTGCCCGTTCTCGATCGGGACGTTGAAATCCACGCGGATCAGGACCCGCTTGCCGGAGACATCGACGGATTGAATGGTTTTCTTGGGCATGGCGACGATCATGCGTTCGATGTGCGAAAGATGTTTCAGTTTGAATCAACGATGCGCTCGGCGGCGGCCCGCACCTTCGGGGATCCCTCGGTATCAAGCCGGTCGCGCAGTCGGCGAAGCTGCGTCGCGATCGACCCGTCGATCAACTGATCACCCACCTGGAGCTTCAGACCGCCGAGCATCTTGCCGTCCGTGTACGGGTGCACGATCACCTCCTTGCGGAGCACGGCGTGGAGTCGATCGCGGATGACTTTGAGTTCATCCGGCGAGATGGGCGACGCGGTATAGACATCGACCTCGACGCGCCCGAAACTCTCCTGCACGAGTTCGTCGTACGCCGCGACGATCGGCGCCAGCCGCGAAAGACGCCCCTTGCGGTTCAGCGTCAGGATGAAGCGCATCACGAGGTCTGACGCGCGGCCCGACAGGATCGCGCGGAGCGACGCCTCTCGCTTGTCCACGGGGAGGATGCGCGACGAGAGAAACTCGCCGAACCGCGGATTCGTGCGGGCGACTTCGAGGATGTCTTCGAGTTCGCCGAGCGTCGACTCGATCGTCGCCTGACCGCCCCCAGAATCGCGCGCCATCTCGAAGAGGCTTCGGGCATACACGCGGGCGAGTGCGTCGGGAGCGGCTTCGATAAGGGGCATATGGGTTCCGATGCTGGGTGCTGGTGCTGAGGCAGGGAAGAGAGATCGTGATCTGTGACGGGGGTTGGCACTCGGCGTTAGAGATGTCTCTTTCGTTGCCGATGCCCATTCCCTCATGCCGTCCTCCGGTCAGTTCCGGCTGACGCCCGAGAGTTCCGCGAGCGACTCTTCGACGAGGCGCTGCTGATCGCGCGGCGTGACTTCGCGCTTCAGGATCTTCGTCGCCATCATCGTCGCGGCGTTCGCGGCCTCGGCGTAGATCTCGTTGAGCGCGGCCCGCTTGGCCGACTCCAGATCCTTCATGTTCTTCTCGCGGATCTTTGCCAGGTCCGCTTCCAACTTGGCCTTCTGCTCGGTCGCGATCGCCTGCTGCTGCGCGACGGCGTCGTCCAGCATCTTCTGGGCTTTGGCCCGCGCCTCGGCGAGGTTCCTCTCGTATTGCTCCAGGGCCTGCTTGGCCTGCTGCTGGGCCATCTCGGCCGCCTCGATCTCGCTCCTGATCTTGTCCGCTCGCTCGTCCAGGGCCTTGGTGATCACCGGCCAGACCTTCAGCGCCAGCACCGCGAACACCAGCGCAAAGACCACCAGACCCGTCACCGCCGTGACGGCCCCCTGCTCCACCGACGGGATCGCCCCGACCGGGGCATGCCCGCCCGCGTGCTCATCCTGCGCCAGCGCGAGCGCGGGCGCCGCCAGGACCGGAAGCGAAGCCAGAACGCAAAGGATTCGACGTGGCATCTGGAATCTCCATCGAGCATGCGGCGCTGGGCCGCGGGAACGCGAGGGGCGGCGACAGACTCGGGACAAGGCCGACCGCGCTCCTTCGAGCACGATCGACGTGATGGGTTACTTGGCGATGAAGCCCGCGACGACGGCGAACAGCGTCGCGCCTTCGATCAGCGCGGCGGCCAGGATCATGTTGATCTGGATCTTGCCGGTCGCTTCGGGCTGACGCGCGATCGATTCAACCGCGCCCTTGCCCACCAGCCCAATCCCGATCCCGCCCCCCACCAGCGCCAGGCCCGCGCCCAGCACCGCGAGGCCCTTACCGGTGGACGAGGCGTCCGCGGTTTCAGCCATCGCAAGCGTCGGGGTGGCGAGCACCGCGGCCAGAGCGAGCACACCTTTGTTCATCAGAGACTTCATGATCCAACTTCCTTTCTCGAAGAATGACTCACATGCACAAGCGGTTCGTGCGTCCCGCTGGTTCGCGGCGCGAACGGCGGAACAAGGGGCCCGTTATTCACGCGTGGGCGTGCTCGTGGCCGGGGGCATGGCCATGCTCGTGCTCGTGGCCGTGCTCGTCGTGGTGATCCATCAGGGAGATGAAGACGGTCGTCAGGAACATGAAGACGAACGCCTGCAGAAACGCGACAAACAGTTCCAGGAACATGACGGCCATCCCCCCCACCACGCTGATCAGCGTGATCGGACCTTTGAGGACGAACGACTCGTTCCACACCTGCGCGACAAACAGCGCCAGTGTCGCCAGCAGCACGTGCCCCGCGGTCATGTTCGCGAACAGACGGATCGCCAGCGCGACGGGCTTGATCAGGATCTGCCCAGCCAGTTCAATCAGGAAAATGAGCGGGATCACCGGCAGTGGCGCGCCGCCCGTCATGTGCTTGAAGTACCCGCCGATCCCCAGTCGCATGATCGCGGCCACGTTGAAGACAATCCCCGCGATGATCGCCAGCAGCGCCGTGATCCAGATGTTCTGTGTCGCCGTGCCGCCGATGATCGCCGTGTGGTTCTCACGCATCGACGGAAACAGCGCGTGCTGCAGGTCCAGGAACGGCACCAGCCCGAGCAGATTGTTCACAAGAATGAAAAAGAAGATCGTCCACAGGAACGGCATCAACTTGTCCGTCCGGTCGTGCAGCAGCGGCCGCACGACCTCTTCTCGCAGATACACGCAGATCACTTCAACCAGGTGCGCCAGCCGATTCTTCGTCACGTACGCATCCGCGCCCTTGTCCTTCGGACCGGTCCGGATCTTGCCCGCGACCCACATGAACCCCAGCGTGAGTATGAGCCCGCTCAGGATCAGATTGCCCTGGTTCCCCGACCACAGCCACCACCCACCGCCGTGCGGCTCCGTGGAATAGAACACGTGGTTGTACACGTGACCGGCAGGATCCGCGGCGAGCACAAAACTGGTTCCAAGCATGGATCAGGCAACCTCCGCATGTTCCGCCGCGGGACCGATTTCCCGCTGCGCTCGACTCAGCACCTTTACCGCCCACGACACCTGCACAACCAGGATCACCATCGCTCCCGTCAGGCACCCTACCCAGAACGGTTTGGCCGGCGCGATTTCCAGCGCCACGTCCAAGCCCAGCCCGATGCCCGCCGCCAACCCCGGCTGCACGATCGTCCCCACAAACGCCAACGTCCCCCAGCGAAACAGCGTGGTCCGGCGATCAACCGCCATCGGCAACAGCGCTCCCAGCCCCGACGCAAACACCGCCGTCGCGGCGAGGAATGCCTGCTTCCCGCCGCCTTCCAGCAGCAGCGTCGCTCCAGCCGCTACCCCGATCCCGACCAGCAACGCCGCGCCCACCACGACCATCGTCGCGGCTCTCGGAGACTGCATGGTCGGTTCGTTTGTCAAGGCAGGTCCCAACTTTCAAAGCCACCAGTGTTGGAAGACCCGATCTCGGCCTTCCAGCATCACCGACGCATACCAAACATTCCTGCAACACGTCGCCGCGGAATGAAGGGGCAAAGCATATCCAACCCGCGATCGGCTGACTACCGCGCGCCCACATTGCTGATCCGCGTTTCACGTGCGTTCCACCCCGCTTCACTCATCCATCGCGACGATCGCCGTCCGCGACCCGCCGCCGGGGACCGGGACATGGCGGAACTCCACGCCAAACAGGTCCCGCAGCACCTCGGCCGATAGAACCTGCTCGGCCGGACCGCTCGCGTGCACCCGCCCATCGGCTCCGAGCGCGACCACGTCATCCGCGTTCCGCGAAGCCACTGTCAAGTCGTGCAGCACAACCGCCACGCCCCTGCCCGCGGCCGCTTCCTCCCGCAGGCAGCGCATCACCAGGGATACATGGAGCGGATCCTGGGCCGCCGCCGGCTCATCGGCGACCAGCAGTTGCTGCGCGGGATCGACTCTCGCCCCGCGCGCCGCCGCGTGCAGTTGCGCCAGCACGCGCGCCAGCGATGCCCGCTGCTGCTGCCCGATGCTCAGTCGCTGATACATCTCGTCGCGCCGGCGCCAGAGTTCAACGCGACGAAGGGCGTCCTCCGCCGCCCCTTCCTCCCGTGGATTCACATACATCCCAAGGGCCACAACCTCCCCCGCGGTCAGCGGCTCGGCCAGTTCAGGGCGCTGCGGAAGATACCCGACCCGCGCTGCACGTTCCTTCCGTGACCACTCGCGAGCATCCCGGCCCGCCAGCCGGATCTCCCCGGCCCGCTGCGGCAAGACCCCCGCCAGCACGCGCGCCAGCGTGCTCTTCCCCGCCCCGTTGGGCCCGATGATCGCGGTCAGCCGCCCAGGTCGGATCGTCAGGCTCACGCCGCGCAGAACGTCGCCGGCGGTGTACCTCGCGCTCACGCCGGTCAGCCGTGCAACGTGCTCTCCCGCGCCGTCCATTTCTCATGGTACTCCTCGCGGCGGATCTCGCGACGGATCCGGCATGATCCGCTCGCGCCGCACCGCCGCAACACGAGTGCACCGCACGCGATTTCGCCGATCCCTCGCACCTATCGTTCCCGGGTACCCCGCCGGCTCTACTCAAAAAGGAACCGCATGCGCGCGATCGTCACCGGGCAGGTCGGCATGGATAAGAAGCCCTACCTCGAAGCCGTGCGGGCCTTCGCCGGCGAGCAGGGCGAGTCCCTCGACATCTACCACGTCGGCGACATCATGTACGCCGAAGCCAAGGACGTTCGCCCGGGCAAGATCCTCGACCTGCCCTTGTCGCGGCTGAACTCGCTGCGCCGAGCGGCGTTCAAGGACATCATCGCCGAATCCCGCGATCTGAAGAACGTCATGGTCAATACCCACGCCACCTTCCGCTGGCGCCACGGCCTCTTCTCCGCCTTTGATTTCGACCAGATCCGCGCCCTGAGGCCCGACCTGCTCATCTGCCTCGTGGACAACATCGAGGTCGTCCACCACCGCCTGCACGAGGAGCACGAGATCGACGCCAACCTCAAGGATTGCATGGTCTGGCGCGAGGAAGAACTCCTCGCGACCGAACTCCTCTCGCAGGCCATCCTCGGGTCAAGCAACGGGTTCTACATCGTCTCGCGCGGGCGCCACGCCGATACCCGCCGCACCATGTTCCGACTCGTCTGCCGGCCCGACATGAAGAAGGTCTACCCCTCCTTCCCCATGAGCCACGTCGTGGACATGCCCGACACCCTCGCCGAGATCGATCACTTCCGCGCTGAACTCGCCAAGCACTTCATCACCTTCGACCCCGGCGACGTCGACGAAAAACTCCTCCTCGACCGCGCCGTGCTCTTGGCCAAGGACGGCAAGATCGACCAGTGGCTCGAAGTCGCCCCCCACTCCTTCGGTGGGTCCAAGGCGTCCAGGGACAGGCCCATCCGCGTCCGCGTCCGCGAGGTCCTCGACATCGCCGGTGATATCGACGGCCAGATCTACATGCGCGACTTCAAACTCATCGATCAATCCGACATGATCGTCTCGCTCATCCCCGAACTCCCCGGCGGCGTCCCCGGCCTCTCCTCCGGCGTCGAACGCGAACTCCAGCATGCCTTCGAACACACCAAGGAGGTCTACGTCGTCTGGAAGCCCAAGAAGAACCCCTCGCCGTTCATCACCGAGACGGCCACTCGCATCTTCCGCACCGTCGATGAGGCGCTGAAGTACTTCGAAGAACAAGGCATGTTCGGCGAGAAGAACCTCTTCGGCCATTGACCGCCCGCCCGCTCTCGTGCGCGTCTGAATCCCGGCGACACCTCTCGCGGATCCATCAACCTGCACAAAGAAACCGCCCCGGTTTCCCGGGGCGGCGTGGAGAACTGCATCTTCCTGATCCGCGTCCTTGGATCAATACGCTTCTTCGAGGCCCCAGTCAGCGCCGTACAGCCCAAGTTGCGTCCACTGCTGGTTGCCGTTCACGTACTCCTGCGGGGCGCCGGAGCGGGTCGGGGGCTCCCAGGACGTTTCGGGGACGTACAGAATGCGCGTCGGGAAGCGGCTGCCGATGTTCGGATCCCAGCCGTTGTTGCAATCGCGGCTGGCCTTGTCGTTCACCGCGGTGTCGGCAAACAGGATCGGTTGCACGACTTCGTCGTAGCCGTAGAAGAGTTGCTTCTTCTGGTGATGCCCGTAGTTGTCGTACATCATCGCCTTGTTGCCCGGGAACTGGACTTCGGAGTATTTCCGCTTCCCAAGACGGGTGTTCGCATTGCCGACGTTATACCAGCGGTGACCCATCGCCGACTGCGAGATCGTGGGGGCGGCGGCGGTGCCGCGATCCGCCGAGTAGTACGACGGGGGCAGCGTGTACGAACTGCTGTACGGCCAGCGCTTCTCAAGGTTGGTCGCCGCCGGGTAACTCGGTCGCTCGGTGATCGCCCAGAACGGCCCGTTCGGATCGCCCGGGACCTGCACCACGGCGTCCTGCCACAGCAGGCGCACGCGGTCATCCGGGCACGCCACCATTCGCTCCGGCAGGCGCTGCTGGAGGTAGTCGTTCATCACCAGGTGGCTGTACAGGATGTGCGGAATCCAACCGGCGATCACCGTGATGTCACGCCGATCGGCCCGGTAGCGGAAGATCGCCACGGCCTGATTCGCGGCGGCCGCCGTGTCGTTCGCGGCCGGCGGGAAGTTGTAGGTATCGTCCGAATCGTTGGCCAGATCCTGCACGCGCCACGCGACCCCGGAGTACCACGTGAACGACGCCATGTTGTCATGGAAGTCCGAACTGTAGTTCTGGTACGCGATGCCGAACTGGTGCAGGTTCGACTGGCACGTCGCCTTGCGACTGGTCTTCTTGGCTTCGCCCAGCGCGGGCAGCAGAATGCCCACGAGCAAAGCAATGATGGCGATGACGACGAGCAACTCAATGAGTGTAAATGCGCGCCGCCGGCGGAACGAGAATACGTTCATCTTGAGGCCTCCTAGTCGATTCGAAGAACTCGATCGACTGTTACCGGTGGGAAAGGGGAATCCCTTGACTTCGAAAAGTCTACAAGAATTCTCGGCTGTCGTCCAGCATCTATCCAGAGATTTTCGGGCCTGTGCACATCCGGTGCACTGCGTGAAATCAGCCGATTTCCTCAGCGGAGCCCGATTTACTCCGCACGATTGTTTGATTTGTTCATTATTTGTTCGTGCCAATGAACTTCTGGACCTCTTCAACCGCGCTGGGAAAAAACACCAGCACCAGAACGATCGCGGCTACCAGCGCCACGCATGCCACACTCAGCACCGCCACCGCCACCTTGAGTCCCCGATCGGATCCTCGCACCACAGCGGCGCCCGACGCCGGTTGAACCTCCGGCGATGGTCCCGCGGTCGATTCCATCGCGGCGACTTGAGATATGGCAGTTGCCGGCGCCCGGCGCGCACGCGGCGCCTCGGCGCGCGGTTCGATCAGCGAGTTCGCCGCGACCTGCTCGGCCGCCGCGTGCCCCGGCAGCAGCCTGACCGGACTGAGCCCGAGGTACTGCCGGTCGGTTTCGACGTCGAACGGCGCGCCGCACGACGCGCACGAGGCGGCGCCGGGGGCGACCGACGCCTGGCACGCGTGGCACACGCCCAGCCGGCTGGCGATCCCCGGAACCTGCGACGCGCGCATCCAGAACTGGCGGGTGCCGGGGCCGCGGATAACCGAATCCGCGCGGACACGACCCTTGGCGATCTGCGCCACCAGCGTTTCGAACGAGCATCCGGGCCGAAACGGCTGGCTTTCATCTCGAATGCACCACGGACCCATGGCGTTCTGCGTCGCCTGTTTCGATAGCGGATCCAGGAGTCCTTTGCACTGCGCGCATTGCGCGCCGGGGGACGTCTCCTCGCCGCAGTAGGGACATACGGCGATCCGCGGCTGCGGCGTCGGGGTCCGCGATGTCTCGATCGGCGCGCCGAAACGCTGCGTTTGTGCCGGGCTGTCAATGGACATATCTGGAGTATATTGAACGTTTCCGAGACGGGCGAGAAATGTGCCTGCCGGACGCCACACCAGTGCCGGTTGGCGGGATTACGCTTCGGGATGAACTGCTCATCCCCGGCGCACCCGGCGCTTTCCACCCAGATGTACGGCTGCGCCAAGGCCCTGTTCCACCCGATCCTGTGCCGGCGAGCCGCGCTGCTGTTCGTGGCTGTATGGTCGTGTGGATGTTCAGGGCCCGGAAGGGCGGATGCCACCGATCCGTACGCCGGGGTGGACCGCGCGGCGCGCGAGAACCGCGCCGCGGCGGCAGCGGCCGGGGCTCCGGAGAGCGAGCCGAGGCGGGACCGACAGGTCGCCCTGATCGGGGGCGACCCGGTGTGGGCATCTGAACTGATGCCCGCGCTGCAGGAAGCGGCGGGGGGCATGATCCTGGAGGAAGCCGCGCTTGACCGGCAGATCGCGCGTGAACTGGCGCAGCGCGGCGTGACGATCGACGAGCAGGCGGTCGAGAACGAGCGCGGGGTGCTTCAGCAGACGCTGGCGCGAGGAATTTCGGGGTCCAACGACCAAACGAGCGACCTGATCTCGCGGCTCCGCGCGACTCGCGGGCTCGGGGATACCCGGTTCGCGGCGCTGCTGCGCCGCAACGCGGGGCTGCGTGCCTTGGTTCGCGATGGCGTGCATGTGTCTGCGACCGATCTGGAGATCGCGTACCAGATCCGGTACGGAACGCGATACCGAACACGACTTATCCTGGTGCGGAGCGAACTCGACGCGGCCAGCGCGCGGTCGCGGCTGCTGGGCAAGGACGGATCACCGCCGGAAGCGTTTTCCAGTGTCGCGGCGCAGGTGTCAACCGATCCTTCAAGCGAGCGAGGGGGGGCGATCGGCGTGGTGAGCCCGGTGGATCCGAGTTATCCGGAGGCGCTGCGGCGGGTGGTCGCGACGCTGGCGCCTGGGTCCATCTCCGATCCGATCGCACTCGAGCAGGGATTTGCCATTATCACGGTTGACAGCGTGGTACCGGCGGAGCGAAGCGTGTCGCCGGAGGCGGTGTCGGCGGAACTAGAGCGAGAAGTTCGGCTGGTGCGGGAACAGGCGGAAATGGCGAAACTGGCGTCGAGGCTGCTGGGGTCGATATCGGTTTCGCCTCTGGATGCGTCGCTGAACTGGGGATGGCGTGCGTGGCGAGAGCAGAGTGGGCGATAACGCGTGTGTGAGCGGAGCGCGGCAAGATGGGGAATGTCCCGCCCGTTTATGTTCGGTGAAGACGGCAGGATTTTTGAAGGATCGACCTGTCAAGTAGGCCGGAGAATGGCGGCTTTGCTATTCTTTGCGGTCCCCCACAACTTCGGCGTTGTGCAGCAGCCACGGAAAGGCGAGGTCTGGTGACGGTCGTCGTTCGTCGGTGCTGGGGCTGCGCGAAGCGAGCGGCTCCGAGCGCGACGCGACATGAGCAAGCAGCACGGGAATGAGTCTGGTAGTCCCTATAGAGGAGGTCTCACGATGCGAGGAATCTCAGGTTGTCGGATGATCGCGATGGGTGCGGCGGTGCTGACGGCGCTGGCGGCGGGATCGGCGGCGAGCGCGCAGGTGCGGATCAGCCAGGTATACGCGGGAGGCGGGAATGCCGGGGCTGCGTTCACGAACGACTACGTGGAACTGTTCAATGCGGGGACGTCGGCGGAGTCGCTCGCGGGCTTGTCGCTGCAGTACGCGTCGGCCACGGGATCGACCTGGGCGCTGACGGCGCTGCCGAGCGTGACGCTGAACCCGGGGCAGTACTTCCTGGTGCAGTGGGCGTCGGGCGGCGCGAACGGCGCGCCGCTCCCGGTGGCGCCGGACGCGACGGGCACGATCAACATGGGCGCCTCGGCGGGGAAAGTCGCCTTGGCGATGCAGACGACCGCACTGTCGGGCACGTGCCCGACGGTGAACGTGATTGATTTCATCGGGTTCGGCACGACGGCGAACTGCTTCGAGGGGCCTGCGCCGGCTCCGGCGCCTGGGATGAACGTCAACGCGCTGTTCCGGGGAAACAACGGGTGCCAGGACAATAACGACAACAGTTCGGACTTCGCGTCGCTGGCGGCGAGCCCGCGGAACACCGGCAGCCAGACGAACACGTGCTCGACGAGCACCCCTCCCAGCGGGAGCGGGATGTCGTCGCCGGCGGATCCGTGCATCAACGAGACGGTGACGCTCACCGTGACGGTCACGCCGGGCGAGAATCCGCCGAGCACGGGGATCATGGTGACGGCCGACACGTCGCAGATCGGCGGCGGCCCGGGCAACCCGATGCTCGATGACGGGAACTTCCCCGACGCGATGGCGGGGGACGGCGTGTACACGACGCAGGCGACGGTGCAGCCGGGGACGCTCTTTGGCAGCCGCGCCGTTCCGGTGGTGATTACCGACGGGCAGGGGCGGATGGGCAACGCCTCGATCACGGTGGTGGTGCTGAACTGCAATCCCACGGGCTTCGGCGGGGCGAGCCCGCCCGGCGCGTGCCGCGGCGACGAGGTGCTCTTCACGGTCGATGTCAACCCGGGCATCCGCCCCGACAGCACGGGCATTACGGTGAACGTCGATCTTTCGCAGGTCGGCGGGTCGTTCAACCAGGCGTTTTTCGACGACGGCTCGAATGGCGACGCGATGGCCGGCGACACGATCTATTCCTACCGGCAGACGATCCCGGCGAACCAACTTTCAGGGCCGGTGCAGATGGTGGGAATCATCATGGATCAGCAGGGACGGGTCGCGACGGCGACGATCGATTTCTTCACGGTGAACGTCTGCGAGGATTCGACGTCCAGCGTGGTGATCAGCCAGGTGTACGGCGGGGGCGGCAACCAGGGCGGCGTGTTCCGCAACGATTTCATCGAACTCTTCAATCGCACGAGCGCGCCGGTGGACATCACGGGGTGGTCGGTGCAGTATGCGTCGGGTTCGAGCGGGACGGGGTTCCTGGCGCAGACGATGCTGTCGGGCGTGATCCCGGCGGGCGGGTACTACCTGGTGCAGGAAGCGGCCGGGATGGATATGACTCAGCCGCCGCTCCCGGCGCCCGACGCGGTCGGAACGCTGGCGATGGGCGGATCCGCCGGGCGGGTGGCGCTGGTGCGCGACGGGACGCTGATCGACACGGACTGCGCGGCGGCGACGGTGGAGGACCTGGTCGGGTACGGCAACGTGGTGTGCTTCGAGGGCGAAGACAACGCGGCGGGGACGGGCAACGGGTTGGCGGCGTTCCGTCTGAACGGCGGATGCCGCGACACGAACCAGAACGTCGCGGACTTCCTTGTCGCGGTTCCGGCGCCGCGCAACAGCGCGACGCCGGTGCACCTGTGCAATCCGGGGCCGAGTTGCCCGTGCGATTGGAACGGCGTGGGCGGCGTGAACTCCCAGGATTTCTTCGACTTCCTGATCGGCTTCTTCGCGGGCAATGCCGACTTCAACGGCGACGGCTCGACCAACAGCCAGGACTTCTTCGACTTCATCGTCTGCTTCTTCAACCCGCCGATGGGGTGCTGAGCCCGGGCTCGACGAAGGATCGATAACACGCGAGCAGCGGGCCAGCCACAGTGCCGGCCCGCTTTTTCGTTATGCGTTTGCAGGGGTCGGCGCCTCAGACCCCCAGCGGAGTGACCGATCTGGCGGAGTTGACTGGATTCTGGAATGTGGCTGCGGGGCGTGGGAGCAGTATACTGTCTTGAGTGTGCCTGACGGGGCGGGGCGGACGAGGCACGCGAGGGAATGTTGGACGTTCGCACCATGACATCTCGCCGCGCGTTCACGCTGATCGAGATCCTGGTGACAATCGCGATCGTGGCGGTGCTGCTATCGCTGCTGCTGCCCGCGGTGGCGTCGATCCGCGAATCCGGTCGCAAGGCGGTGTGCCTGTCCAACCTGCGTCAGAGCGTTGCGATCTGCCGCTCGTACGCGGACGACTACAAGGGGAAGGGCCCGGCGGTCGGGCAGCCGTACGGGCAGGTTCCCAACTGGGCGCTGGTGGTGCAGGTTGCGACGGGGCGAGACGGGACGACGGTGGGAGAGTTGTATTCGAAGCCGAGCGTGCTGGTGTGCCCGACGGTGGATGCGTTCTACGGAGACATGACGCGGACGTACGCGATGAACGCGACGGGGCACGCGGGGCTATCGATGCAGGGGATGCCGCCGGACCCGGACAACTTCGATGACGAGAACGATCCGGCGTACATCGATCTGGAGAAGATCGAGCGGCCGACGGAGACGCCGCTGATTGTTGATTCGGCGCGGACGGGCGACACCCCGCAATCCAGAACGGCGAGCGTGCTGGACTTCCGGCAGGAATCGCACGTGGTCGAGCGGCTGGGGCGGTTCCATTCCAAGGCGGGCCCGCGTCGAGGATTCAACACGGGATTCTGCGACGGATCGGCACGGATCCAGTGGGACATCCAGGGTCGATGGGTGCAGCCGCTGCCTTGAAGGGGCGCGGTCGCGTGCAGCATCATTGGATGAGTTCGATGGCGAACCAGGCGACATGCCAGGCGAGGTACACGCCGAAGACGAAGAGGCAGGCGTGGGCAATCTTGAGCGTGCGGGTGATGGCGCAGGGTCTGGACCAGTGCCAGACGACGACGCACAGGCCGGCGGCCCCGGCGAGGGCGAGGTAGAGCGACCAACCCAGGCGGAGCCAGACGGACCAATCGACGAGTTCCCACCCGGAGGAGACGACATTCTGGCGGGAGCCGTAGAAGGAGGCGATGGCGCGAGCCTGCTGGAAGGCGCGGAAGCCGTTCATGAGGCCGGCGAGCATGGGCCAACCGAAGCCCAGGAGGAGGAAATACCGGAAGTCGCCGTCGCGGAGGTGGAGGGTGGAGCGTCGCGAGAGTTGGAGGGCGAGCGATTCGCCGCACTCTGGGCAGGTGCGGGATTCGACGCCGCGGAGGCAGTACCCGCAGCGCGGGCAGGGCGCGTCGTGCTGGGCGAGGAAACTGACGAGGAGGTCGCGGGGGGCGGGGGGGGCGGGGGGGGCGGGGGTCGCGGGGGACCGCGGCGACTCCAGGGAGGCCGAGGCGGGATCGCCGGTTGACGTTGGCGCGGGTGAGTTGGCCGGGGCGTGATCGCTCACGGCGGATCGTACGGATCAGGAACTCGGTACAGCCGACGGTTACTGCGCGCGGCGGGCGACCCGAGCGGGAACGACAACGCGGTGCTTGGCGGCAGCCGGGACGACCTGATCGGCGTGCGCGGGAGAAGCCGCGGCGCGGTGGTCGATCGGCTCGTACTCGAGGAGCAGGGAGCACTCGGCGTGCTCCGCATCGACGGTGGGTGAGACCTCGATGCTGGTGATGGAGACGGTGCGGGCTTCGCGGCGGCTCATCATCACGCTGATCTCGGTCCGGTCGGTCCAGGTGTGTCGGTGGAAACGGTCCTGGGCGGCGGGGAGGTCGGCGAGTGAACTTCGCGAGGCGCGGACCAACTCGTTGAAGAGGGTGATGCGGGGCTTGACGAGGGGATCGCCCAGGCCGCTGCTGACGAAGCAGGCGGGGCCGGTGGGGTGTTCGCGCTGGATCAGTTCGGTGCGGTCCCAGGAGGCTTCGACGGCGACGAATCCATGACGGGCCGGGTCAGCCGAGGGAGTGACCGCGACGAGGCGGAACGGCGCGAAGCCGGAGAGGTCGAAGGAGGCGAGGTTAGCGAGGACGGCGGAGAGGGAGGGGTCGGAGCCGGCGCGAGCGAAGAGGCGTGGGATGATGACGCCGCGGGAGACGAGTTTGGACTTGGGGGGGAGTGTCGGGGCGGGGATGGGGTTGCCGTTGAGGAGGCAGAGGACCAGGCCGGAGGTGGAGCCGCCGATCCAGGTTCCACCGCCGGCGGGGTCGATGGGGTAGATGGCGCGGCGGCCGCCGGGTTCGAAATCGTGCCAGGCGGGATCGATGGCGGGAGGGCGAGTGCGGAGTTCGTCGCGGTTGGTGACGATGCGGAAGCCGAGGGGGCGGACGGTCTGGGCGTGCGAAGTGGGCGCGCCGTGAGACGAACCAATGGGAATTGGGGCCGTCGCCGCGTGTGGGAGAGCAAAGGGAATGATGGAAACGGTGCACATAGGCGCGGAAGTGAAGCGGATGGTAGCGTATCAGGGGGGGTGAGCGTGGTTGGATGATGATGGGGCGATTCGCCGGCATTCAAAGGAAAGAGGGCTAGCGCGATTCGAAGTTGATGGTTGACGGGGCCTTGCCGAACTCGGGGGGAGAGGTGAAGCCGAACTCGTCGGCGATGGATCTGATCATGGCGTGGTGATGGACCGCGTGGTGAGCGGCGAAGGCGATCTCGCGGCCGAGGGTCGATCTGAAATCGGCTTCGTGCCCATCACCGGTGAGCATCACTCGCACGCAGACCGGTCGATCCACATGGGCCGGGAGGATCTCCAGGAGGGCGCGGCGCACGGCGCTGAAGCGATCGAGCGCGGCCCGGCGGTCGGTCTCCATCGGGACATCGCGGTCGCGATGGTCGTAGTCGATCGGCGAGCCGTCGATCAGTGTCTGGGCAACGGCGGCGAAGTGGTCGAGGCAGTGCCGGAAGTGCTTGCCGATCGTGCCGCCTGCGATACGGGAGGATGGTGATGCAAACGCGCGATCGTCGAGCCCGGCGATGAGGGCGCTGGCCTGATCGAGCAGCATAACCGCGGCGATCACGCAGTCCGAGGAGCGACCCGGATCGCTAAGCGTCACCGTTCCCCAGGACATACCAGGTGCCGGAGTTTCGGCGGCCCTGAGTTTGGATGAATGAGTCGTTGACTTCATGGAGGCGGTCCCGATGGCGCGATGGCGTTGGGAGGGTGAGCAGTTGCTAACTCGGATCATACCCACCGATTTGACCACGAACACCTTACAATGGATGAACATCCTGGCGTCGAGCCAACAGGAACATGAGGTCGCCGAGTCGAGCGAGCGTGCCGGTAACCTCGACGGGCTGGCCGATCACATCGAGAAAGAGGTCGCAGGCGGGGTTGCCTGATTCATCAGCGAGCACGAAGTACGTCGAGTTTCCCTGGGCGTCCCAACACACCAGGGTCGGCGGGATGCCTCCGGAGATGCACCGGATCGCACAGGCTTTGTGGGTCTTTCCTTCGCCGGGTTTCATGGCGCCCAGGAAGCACTTGGGATCGACGATCTCGCCGCGGAGCGTGACCGGCGTGATGTCGCGGGCGAAGGAGGGCAGGATGGCGGCTTCGCTCTTGAGTTCGGCGATGGCGTCGGGGTCTGGGGCGAGTTCGATCATGCCGCGGCCGTCGCGATGCAGGGTGGTGCCGGTGACCCTGACGCGGCCGGAGAGGGATTGCACGCGCTGCTGGGCCCCGCGCTTGCCGAAGTCGACGAGGAGGGCGGTGGACCCGACGCCGTCGGCGAGCGGCTTGTCGAGGATGATGATGGGATAGGGCTTCTTGAGGAGGGTGCCGGTGAACGATTTGAAGGAGCCGTCTTCCCAGACGCCGTCGCCGGTGGGCTTGATGAACGCGACGCAGACGGTCGCGATGATCATGCTGAAGAGGACATAGGCGGCGACGATGAGGCGCGTGCGTCGCGCGACCGCGGGTGGGGCCTTTGGCGCGTAACCGATGTAGAACTCGTCCGTGGGAGGAGTCGTCGGATCGGCGGGCGCGGAAGCAGGTTCAGGCATCGGCGACCTCCGGGATCAAGGCTGGGGGCACGGGCGTGCCGGGGGGGAGCGCGCGGGGGTTGACGAGCACGCGGCGCGACTCGATGCGAACCTGATAGGTCTTGATTTTCTCGGTGAATGGCGGCGGGGATTGGCCGGACCCGGGGAGGTACTGGTACCCGTGCCAGGGGCAGGTGATGCAACCGGCGACGATCTTGCCTTCGCCCAGCGGACCGCCCTGATGCTCGCAGACGTTGGAGACCGCGGACACCTTGCCGTCGTACTTGAACACGGCGATCCGTTCGGCGTGACCACCGGCCGGGTCGCGCAGGCAGACGACGCGCCCGCGCTCATTGGGGATCTGGTCAACAGCGCCGACGTCGACCCAGGCGTCCGCGCGAGCATCGTCGTTCGTGGACTCGATATTCAGAGGAGTGTCGCGGAGCGATTCGCACCACCCAGCCGTGAGGTGTAGAGACCCCACCAGGAGCACGCCGAGTCCCAGAGCGGCGGCGAGGACCGGGCTGGTCTCGTGCTGAAGGACGCCCAGGGCGACGTGCAAGACCAGCGCGGCGTAGGCGACGTAGACGAGCATGTGCAGTGACTTCCAGACGCGCGGGGAGAGGTTCTTAAGCCAGAAGTCGTGGCTGGTCGCCGCCATGAGGAAGAGGATGATCAGCGCGAGCAGGCCCAGGAGTTCGAAAGGGAACTGGGAGATGGATCGGAAGTTGGTATTGGATTGCAGGAGCGAAACGGGCGAGGCGACGTTGCCGAAGCCGTGGTACCAGATCAGCGAGAGCGAGGCGTGGGCGAGCGCGACGAAGAAGGTGAAGACGCCGAGGTGGCGACGGTTGTAGAGGAGGGGGAGCAAGCGGCGGTCGAATCGCGCCAGAGGGCCGATGCAGAGGATGATGTGCAGGAGGACGATCGCGGCGACGCCCAGGGCGCGGATGAGCAGTTGCACGTCGCTCAGGCCCTGGCCTGGCGGCTCGACCGCTCGGGCGACGACAATGAAGAGGGCGATGAAGAGCGCCGCGCTGGAGACCATGACGACGTCGTAGATCCGTTTTTGCCGGTTCCAGCCGACCCATGTGTAGGAAACGCTCATGGGGCGTCTCCGGGATCATTGGACGGCGGGATGCTGACGGGACGCGCCGCCTCACGAGGGATCGCGGGTGACACGGCGCGGGGCTTTCGGGCTTTGAGCGCGGAGGTGAGACCGATGACCAGGAGCGGGAGGAGTATCGTCCACATGACCAGATGCCGGCGACGGTGCGCGAGGGTCATGCGTGGGGCCCTCCGGCGTTCGGGGCGTGCGCGGGCGTGGAGGCCGACGTGGCGGAGCGGCACAGGCGAAGGAGAAGCCAGGGCCAGAGCGCGGCGCTGCCGGGAAAGATGAAGACCCTGAAGGCCCAGTGTGAGCCGGCGGCGCCGGGGTCAAGGCGGGTGACGCCCAGGAGGACGAAATAAACCGAGAAGAGCGTGCCCGCGATGAGATAGACGCTCGCGCCGATCACGATGAGTTCCGCCGGGGTCATGGTCCGCCTTCTGGCCTGCTCGAACGAGTGAGCCGGGTCCGCTTGGATGCCGGGAACTGAATCGAGGTTCTCAGCCGCGACAGGCGTGTACAAGATACCCGGTCTAGAACCCGAAAGGGACCGCTGGGGAAGACTATTATGGTTCATGGAACTGTACATCGACACGGCGAATCTGGATGAGATCAAGGAAGCCGCCGCTTGGGGCGTACTGGACGGCGTGACGACGAACCCATCGCTCATCGCGAAAGAAAAGAACACGACGTATTCGAAGCGCCTGGCGGAGATCTGTGAGATTGTCAAAGGCCCGGTGTCGGCGGAAGTGATCGCGACCGACTTCGCCGGGATGATGAGGGAGGGGCATGCGCACGCGAAGGTGGCATCGAACATCGTGGTGAAACTGCCGTGCACCGTGGACGGGCTCAAGGCGTGCAAGGCGTTCAGCGACGCGGGGATACGGACGAATCTGACGCTGTGCTTTCAGCCGCTGCAGGCGCTGCTGGTGGCCAAGGCGGGCGCGTACCTGGTGAGCCCGTTCATCGGCCGGCTGGACGATGTTGGTGAGGATGGGATGACGCTGATCCACCAGATCCGGCAGGTGTACGACAACTACGGGTACAAGACCAAGGTGCTGGCCGCATCGGTCCGGCACAGCAAGCACATGGTGGACTGCGCGCTGGGGGGAGCGGACGTGGCGACGGTGCCGTTCGGCGTCATCAAGGGGATGCTGAACCACCCGCTGACGGACACGGGCCTGAAGAAGTTCGTGGAAGACTACAAGAAGGCGTTCGGCGGCTGAGCAGGCCGCGTCCGACCGGTTGGCAAGAATGCCGCGTATGGGTGCGCCTCGTCCTAGTCCGGGCAACACCGCGCCGAAGGAGCACGAAGGTGCGTCGCGCGCGCCCGACGACGCGGCGGCGCTGGAGGCGATCGTGCGCGGGACGGCGGCCGCGGTCGGGGATGCGTTCTTCCGCTCGCTGGTAAAACACCTGGCCGAAGCGACGGGTGCGAAGTACGCGTTCATCGCGGAGTTTCGCGGGGGGCACCAGGTCGCGACGCACGGGTACTGGTTCCGCGACCATTTCACGGCGGACGTGGAATGGGACGTTCGCGGGACGCCGTGCGAAGACGTGATCGCCGGGGCGCTGTGCCACCATCCATCCGGGGTGAGCCGGAAGTTCCCGTCGGACAAGCCGCTGGTTGACCTGGGCATCGACAGTTACCTGGGCGTGCCGCTGCGTGATGCCGATGGGGCGACGCTCGGGCACCTGGCGGTCTTTGACGATCGGCCGATGCCCGACGATCCGCGGCGGACGTTCATCTTCCGCATCTTCGCGGAGCGGGCGACGGCGGAGTTGCTGCGCCTGCGGGCGGAGCAGCGGCTTCATGACAGCGAGGTCCGGTTCCGCGACCTGTTCGACGAGGCGCCCATCGCGTACGTGCACGAAGGGCTCGACTCGAAGTTCGTCCGCGCCAACAAGACGGCGATGCGGATCCTGGGCATCACGCCCGAGCAGGTGAACGGCACGTACGGCACGAGTTTCATCCCCGAAACGCCCGAGGCGCAGCGCCGGCTGAAGGAGGCGTTCGAGTCGATCAACCGCGGGATCGACACGAGCGGCGTGACGCTTGAACTTCGCCGCCGGAGCGACGGGCAGCCGGTGTGGATCCAGTGGTGGTCGCGGCCTGATCCGAGCGGGACGTTCACGCGGACGATGTTCATCGACATCACGGACAAGGTGCTGATGGAGAAAGAGCAGGCGAGGCTGCGGGAGCAGAACTCGATCCTGCAGGACGATCTTCGTGCCGCCGGGAACTTCGGCGAGATCGTGGGCAAGAGCCAGTCGCTGGCGGCGGTGCTGGCCGATGCGCGTCGCGTGGCGCCGACCGATTCGACGGTCCTGATCCAGGGCGAGACGGGCACGGGCAAGGAACTGATCGCCAGGGCGATCCACGAGCAGAGCGCCCGTCGCGGCGGCCCGTTCGTCAAGGTCAACTGCGCGGCCCTCCCCGCCGGGCTGGTGGAAAGCGAGTTCTTCGGGCACGAGAAGGGGGCGTTCACTGGAGCGGCGGGCGCGCGCAAGGGACGTTTCGAGATTGCCGACGGTGGCACGATCTTTCTCGATGAGGTCGGCGAAGTGTCGCCCGAGGTGCAGGTCAAGCTCCTGCGGGTGCTGCAGGAGAGCGAGTTCGAGCGCGTGGGCGGGAACGACACGATCAAGGTGAACGTGCGGGTCATCGCGGCGACGAATCGGGACCTGGGCTCTGACGCCAAAGCGGGTACGTTCCGGCCCGACCTCTTCTACAGGCTCAATGTGTTTCCCATTACCATGCCCCCGCTTCGGGAGCGAGCGGAGGACGTGGGCGTGCTGGCGATGTACTTTGCCGCTCAACTTGCCCCGGCGATGGGCAAGAAGATCGACCGGTTCGCCGACGGGGTGCTCCAGCGACTCAAGGCGTACCACTGGCCTGGCAACGTCCGTGAACTACGCAACGTCATCGAGCGCGCGCTGATCCTTTCCGAAGGCGGCGTGCTGAATATCGACGATCGTGAACTCGGCGCCGGGGCAAAGACGGCGGCGCCTACTACGCCGGGCCTATCGACAGGCCCGGCGGGGGGTCAATCCCTGGCCGACATCGAGCGGCATCACATCCTCGCGGTGCTGAAACAGACTGGGGGGGTCGTGGGAGGTCCAAAGGGGGCGGCCAAGGTGTTGGGAGTGCCCCCGAGCACGCTGCGGAGCACGATGGCGCGGCTGGGGATTTCCTGAATCACAGCGCGACGTTCGGCCGCGCCGGGCGCGACGGGCCGCGCCGCGAAGAGAGACCGTACATCAGCCGATTCTGCGTGTAACTTCTGCATTTGCAGGCACTTTCAACATGGATCTCGTCCGCCGAAACGCTGGCACGCGTGTTGCCAAGTGAGCGGCGTGATACGCATCAGTCAAGAACACGTTGAACCGGGCCGTGTAGTGCTTCGAGTCGAGGGGCACCTCACACGCGACTCGCTGGAACTTCTACGTAGCGCCCTTCGTGAGACGCCGCACCGGAACAACGTCGCGCTGGATCTGAGCGGGGTTCACCGGATCGATGCCCCGGCGAGCGAGTACCTCGCGTCGCTTCGTCGATTGGAGATCGGGTTGATCGGAGCGTCCATGTACGTACGCCAGATGATCGAGGAGGCAGAAGCATGAAGTCGCCGGAACCAGGTGAAGAGGGCCGGTCGGGGGCGGATCAGGCGGAGGAGCCGATGCACGACGCGGGGTTCATGGACCGGCTCATGGCCGGGGACGATGCGGCGTTCGAGGCGATGGTGCGCGAGGCGACGCCCCGGCTGCTGCCGGTTGCACGGCGCATGCTCCGCCGCGAGGACGATGCCTGCGACGCGGTGCAGGAGACGTTCCTGAGCGCGCTGAAGTCGCTGGACCGGTTTGACCGTCGCTCGCAACTCACGACGTGGCTGCATCGGATCTGCGTCAACGCGTGCCTGATGCGGCTTCGGAGCCGGCGCCGCAAGCCAGAGTGCACGATCGACGGGCTGCTGCCGGAGTTCATCGCCGACGGGCATCAATCGCGATCGACCCCGACGTGGCGCGACGAGGGCGAGACGGGGATGGAGACCCGCGAACTGATGGCGCTGGTCCGAGAGAAGATCGAATCGCTGCCGGCGCCATACCGAGAGGTGTTGCTGCTGCGCGACATCGCGGAGTTGGGTACGGACGCGGCGGCAGCGGAACTGGGGCTCTCGGCGGCGGCGGTGAAGACCCGGCTTCACCGGGCGCGGCAGGCGCTGCGGACGCTGCTTGAGCCGCACATGGCTGATCACGGCTGACTCCGCCGTCCACGAACGTGCATGTCACGAGGTGGGCTCGGCGCCGGGCTCCTTTTGGGTGTAGGCAGCGAAGCCGAACGGCGTGGACGAGGCCTCGGGGGCGCCGAGCCGCTCGAGCGATTCCTGCTCCAGTCTCTTGACGAGTTCGGGCGTGAGCGCGTGAAGCCCGCGGATTTCCTGAAGGGGGAGGGTGAACGCCTCGCCCGATGGAGTCCGAATGCGAAACACGGTGCATTCGACGGCGACGGAGAAGGCCCGCTCCTCCGCCGAGTTTGTCAGGGCGCAGGCGAACATCGGGAAGACGTCGGCGATCGGGATGCGCTCGCCGCCCCTGGTGAGGACCGCGATGCGCCCGTCGAACATCTCGGCGGGCTGGCCCTGCATCATCGAGAGGCCGGTGAGCATCTCGCGCACGACGTTTTCCCAGTACAGGTCGCGTGAGAGCTGGATATTCCGCAGGTTCTCCGCGGGTCGTTCCCGGGAGGGAAGAGCAAGGAGCGAAGACGGCTGGCTCATGCGGGATCCTATTCGTCCCGCGCGAGTTCGCGTGCACTGGGCGCCGGGCGTGGAAGACGATGGTCGCAGCGCCCGCGCTACTTGATGCCGGGCTCAGAGAGGCGTTCGATCGCTTCCTGGACCTGGGCCCGGCTGATGGCGGACGCCGATTTGCCCAGGAGGCCGGCGCGGGCGAGGGCGGCGGCCGAGATACCGGCGCCGGCGCGCGACCTCGCCGAGCCCCGGTTGGTGTTGCCCGGACGGACGGGGGCGGCCCGGTTGGTCGAACGAGAGGCGGCGGCGCGGGACATCTTGGACTTGCCGCTGCTCGGGGTGACGATGATGGTCTTGGTGGGGCCGGCGACGTGCAGGTCGCCGTCGAGCCGCGGCTCGACGGGTTGCTCGTCATCATCGCCGGCGGAGTCCTGTCCCGGGACGGGTTCACCGTCCATAAGCCCCTGGTTCGACGGGGGCTGCGAACTGACGATCTTCATGCGTCCGTCCGGCCCGCGCACGACCATGCTGGAGTTGTAGTTGACGTTCCAACCCGAGGCCGGGAGCAGATCGTGGGGCACGGTGTTCATCCAACTGTCGCCGGCGCGGATCTCGCCGGGCGCGGGGACGTCGTCGAACATGACCGGGACGTACCCCAGCGACGCCAGCAACTCCGTATGCGTCTGGACGAGATCTGGCGTGACGGGTATGTGGTAGGCGCGGTGCATGTGGTAGGACATGGAGGCCCAGGTCTCGTGCCCGGGGTTCAGGAAGTCGGCAAGGTAGTGTTCGTTTCGGACGTTGATCCAATCCGGCGGTGCATCCGGCGGCATGAGTTGGCTCCACGCGGAGACGAACATGGCCGCGTGCGTGTGCAGCAGGTCGCACGTGACGGGCTCCATGCAGAACTTGACGGTGGGGTACCGCTCGCGCATGGTCCGCAGCCAGGGGTAGAGTTCCCACACGGGCGTGACGACGGTGCTGAAGGTATCGAGCCCGATGTCGGTCGTGCCGGCCTGCACGGCGACGTCGAGTTCGCGGAAGGCGGCCTCGCGGTGATCGCGGTTGCTCGGATCGAAATGCTCCATCACCGTGGGGTTCCAGGTTCGAGCGACTTCGACGGAGCGGCCCCACCAGAGGCCCAGGGTCATGCCGGCGGCGGGGATGCTGGGGAAGCCGTATTGCGGATCAAGCGCCGACGCGAGCGCCGGATCATCGACCCATCGGGAGGCGAACTGATACGGGTAGTTGAGGGCGGCGGCGGGGCCGTCGTACAGACCGGTCGGGGCCCAGAACATCACGCGCGACCACTTCGTATCCTGCTTGATCGAGTCCATCCACGGGCGGAAGGTGTACAGGTCGGGGCGCTGGGACTGGAACCCGGCCCACCCGGAGGGATTGGCGGGGGCGAGGTTGTGTTCCACGGCGAGCAGGACGGGCCGGATGGGGCGTGGATCGCGCCGGTAGGTCACCCCGCCGTACATGCTCTTGAAGTAGTTCCGGTACGGCACGAGGGTGCGGATCCACTCGGAGGGGTTCTTGGTGACGCGGATGGAGATGACGTAGGTGCGCTGCTCGCCAGCGGGGATAAACCCTTCGCGCGGGACGCGGCCCTGGGGCGTTTCATCGCCGAAGTTGGCGAAGCGGTACTCGACGATCCACCCGCGCGGCCCGTAGACCGCCGGGTCGGCGTCGAAGGGGGTCGAGCGCATCATGATCCGGGCGTCGTGCTTGTAGTCCAGGACCGGATACTGCAGGCTGAAGCCGACGGCGTAGTCGCTGTTCCGAACGACCCACACCGGAGAGTACATTTCATTGGGGTATGAATACGCCTGGGCGACGAAGGTGGAGAAGTCGGCGGTCACGGGCTCGCCGATGTGCCGGAAGTCCTGGTAGGTGATGCTGCTGCCGAGGTTGATGGAACCGAAGGTGATCCGGCCGATGCGCGCGGGCTGGGTGCCGGTGTTGTTGAGTTGATAGACCAGGTCCACGCCGGAGGGCTGTTGCCGGGTTTCGACCGAGGCCTGGATCCCCGGGCCCATGTCCTCGAACATCGGGGCGCCGAAGCGCAGAACATCAAACTGGTTGGCCGCGTCCGTCAGGCGGAAGCGCAATCCATCGCGCTGAAACGTCGTGACAGGCGCGCCGGTCTCGGGGGCGGGGATCTGCTGGGCGGGGGCCGTGGCCGGGAGCGAGAGGATTGCTCCCATGGCCCACATGACGCCCGCCGTGATGCCGATGCACTGCTTGCTCGCCTTGATCCGCAGGTTCATGGGCCATCCTCCGCTGCTGAAATGGGACGCTGTAGACTCCAAGTCGAAGGGATCGGCCATTTTTGCCGACGGTTCAACCAGCGATCACGGAGATCTCCCCGGGGCTTGGCAACCTGCACCACCTGCGACGTTGGGGGCGACATTCGGTTATGGGCCCGGGTAGAAGCCGCGGACAGCCGTGCGGGCATGACAACTTCCGCGAGGGCGCGTGTGGCCGGAGTGCACTCTACACCCAGTACAGGTGTCAGGTGCCACGAACTGGCCGGACTGGGCGTCATCTGGCTGGATTTCCTATCCTGCCGACATGAACCCCCCGCCAGCCATGAACCCCCAACCAGCGCGTGAACGGGCCGTGACTCCGGAGCTGCGTGGGGCGGTCGACTTCGGGCGAACAAGTGATGATTATGCGCGCTTTCGTCCGGGCCCGCCGCAGGAGTTCTACGAGCGGTTGAACCGGATCGTTCGGCTGCAAGGGGCCGAGGTGGCGGATATCGGGGCCGGGACGGGGCTGGCGTCGCTGGAAATGGCCCGCCGGGGCGCGCGAGTGACGGCGATCGACCCGGCCGAGGCGCAACTTGCACAGGCGCGGCGACTCGCGGCGGCCGAGGGCCTGGCGGTGCGCACCATTCAGGCGACCGCCGAGCGCACGACGCTCGCGGATCGATCGCTCGATCTGGTTCTGGCGAGCCAGGCCTGGCACTGGTTCGATCCGGTCCTGGCCGGGCAAGAGGCGGTGCGGACGCTGAGGCCCGACGGGGTGATGCTGACAGTTGCGTTTGATTACCTTCCCAAGCGCAGCACGCTAGCCGCCAAGACGGAGGAACTGGTGCTGAAGTACAACCCGACGTGGCCGCTGGCGGACGGCAACGGGTGTCACATGAAGCCGCTCGTGGATCTTCCGGCGGCCGGGCTGGTCGGGCTGGAGCAGTTTTCGTTCGAGCACGAGCAGGTGTTCACGCACGAGGGGTGGCGCGGGCGGATGCGCACATGCAATGGGGTCGGGGCGTCGCTGGGGCCAGAGCAGGTGGCGTCGTTTGACGCGGACCTGTCGCGGCTGCTTCGGGAGGGCTATCCCGATCCCGTCGTGGTGATGCACCGGGTGTGGGTGGTCTGGGCGCGGAAGCCGGGGTGAGGCCTTAGCGGAAGGGGAGGTCGAGCGAGAAGGTGAAGACTCGCTCCTGGTCGCCGAACTGTTTCTGGAGAGGGAAGCCGAAGTCAAAGGCGAGGGGGACGGGGCCGAGTTGCTGGACGTAGAGTCGCAGGCCCAGGCCGACGCTGGCGCGGAAATCGTCGAAGCCGACGTCATTGGTGACGGTGCCGGTATCGAGGAAGACGACGCCGGAGATGACGTCCTTCCAGATGGGGTGTTCGACCTCGGCGCCGGCGAAGAAGGACCAGGTGCCGCCGACGGGATCGTCGCCGAGGGTCATGGTGTCGTTGCGGATTCCCTTGGGGGAAACGGTGCGGAAGTCAAAGCCGCGGAAATCGCGACCGCCCAGGTAGAAGCGTTCGTAGACGGGGACGTCGTCCTGCGACTGGGGGATGTACCCGACGGCGGTCTTGAGGGAAAGGACAGTCTTAGCGCCCAGGAAACTCTCGTAGACGGGGAGATAGACGGTGTACGAGGCGGAGAAGCGGGTGAAGTCGAAGTCGCCGCCGAATGCGCCGACCTGCTCGGCGGCGAGTTCGAGCCGGGTGCCGTTGGTGGGCCGGAATCGGGAGTCGGAGGTGTAGCGGGTGAGGCGAGCGCCGATGCCGGTGAGGACGTTGGCGTCCTCGACGTTGAAGACATCGACCGGGGCGTCGGCGTCGATGTCGGCGAGTTCGATCTGTGCAACGCGGAAGGTGAGCGCGCCGGACCAACGCTCGCCGAAGCGGCGGCCAATGGAGAGGTTGCTTCCGATCCGCTGCTCGTCGTACTGCCGGTACTCGCGCTTGCGGTACGCGCCGCTGATGGATCCGGAATAGTCGGAATCGAAGAGGCGGGGGTCCGAGAGGGAGATCGAGTAGGTCTGGATATCGGTGCCCGGCGCGAGGGTGAGGTTGAAGGTCTGTCCCGCGCCGCGGAAGGCCCGCTGGCTGATGAACTCGCCGAAGGAATCCGGGAAGTCAGAGATGTCGAAGTTGCGCTGCTCAAAGACGATCTGGCCGACGAGCCCGAGGTCGGAGTCCGCCGCGACGCCGAAGCCCAGCGAGCCGGTGTTGGTCTCGGCGACTTCCACGAGCACGTCGCGGTAGCCGGGGCGCTCCTGGTCTTCGGGCTGGATGGTGAGTTTGATGCTGGTCGGCGCGAAGAGGCGGGTCTCTTCGAGCTTGCGCTTGGAGCGATCGATCGCGGTGGTGTCCAGCGGGCGGTCGGGCACGATCTCGACGTCGCGACGGATGACGCTCTGCTTGGTGAGCTGATTGCCGGTCACGGTCACGAGCCCGGTGAGGAACCGGCGGCCTTCGCTGATGGTGAGTTGGAGATCGACCTGAGGACTCCCGGGATCGCGGAGTTCGGAGCGCACCACGCGGGCATCGACGTAGCCCTCCTTCCCGTAGGCCTCCTGCACGGCCTCCATCGACTTGCGCAGGCGATCCGCGCTGTACACGTCGCCGGGCTTGATGAGCATCAGCCCCTTGATCTGCTCGGGGGTGTACACGGTCTGCGCGGGGGCGGCGTCCTCGCCGAACTCGTTGACGTGCCGGACCTTGAGCGACCGGAGCGTGTACACGGGGCCTTCGGCGATGATGAAGGTGACGATCGCCTCGCGTCCATTCGGGGACGTCTGGATGCGCGGTCCGACCCGCACGTCGAGGTGCCCGCGGTCGCGGTAATAGTTGACGAGTTCCGCGACGTCGTTGTCGAGCACGTCGTCATCGAGCGGAGCGGTCTCGAACCAGTTCCACTCCCGGGTCTTGATGTTGTCGCGGAGTTGGCCGTCGGTGAAGGAGAGCCTGCCGTCGAAGGGCTCGAACCGGATGTCGGTGACGCGGATGCGCTCGCCTTCTCGGATGATGAAGAGGAGCACGCCGCGCTTTTCGAGTTCTTCTTCGTCGATGGTGACGCTCGAGAGGTAGTACCCCTTCTTGCGGTACAGGTCCTCGATCTGGCGCTTGGCCCGGTCGATCTGGTATCGATCGACGGGAGTGCCCTTGAGAATGTTGATGACGCCCGCGAGGTCGCCGACGGTGATCTGGCGGTTGCCGACGGCCTGCACGTCTTCGATGATCGGCGTCTCGGTGCACTCGTAGGTGAGGACAACGGACTCGTCGGCGAGCGACTGGGACTTGACCTCGATCTTGCGGAAGCGCCCGAGCCTGGTGAGTCGCTGCAGATCGCCGCGGACCGTTTCGAGCGAGAGCGGCTGGCCGGGCTTGGAGCGGATCTGATTCTGTGCGAGTTGCGGCTCGACCTGCTTCAGGCCAACGACTTTCACTTCGCGGATGTATCGACCCTCGAGCGGAGCCAGCGCGGGGGGGATCGAGGTATCGGGAGGCGCGGGTTCGGGCTGGGACGGCGCCCCCGTGCCGACGGGCGCCGGCGTGGACCCCGGGTCGGACTGCCCCAGCGCGCCGGTGGCGACGCCGCCGGCCAACCCGAGCGCCAGCAGCAGCGCCTGAGCAGAAACCCGCGACGGGCTCGCGTGGCGCGCCACCAGACTCTGCGGCCGGATTGCTCTCTTGCTCAAGGCTCGCATCTCCCGCAGTCCCCTCCGCCCACCCGCCACCACCCAATCCCCCGAGGCACCGGGGCTTGCACAGTACCGCGGCGCAGGAAAAAGAACAAGCCCCAGCGTACGTGACAAGTTTGGATCCGGCTGTTGACAGCCGGATTCCACATCCGCATGGTCACGGGCTCGCCCCGGCGTGGCCACTACTGATCGGCGAGCGGCCGGATCCAGATGTTCCGGTACCGCACCTGGCAGCCGTGATCCTGCAGGTACAAGGGGCCGTCGCCGGGACCTTCCTTGATGGGTGCCGCGGTTGTCTCGCCTTGTACGTCCGCGTGATCGTGGATCAACACGCCGTTGTGCAGAACGGTGATCTGGGCAGGCTGGATTCGGGTGCCGGCGGCATCGAACCGCGGCGCGCGAAAAATGATGTCATACGACTGCCACAGGCCCGGACCGCGGCAGGCGTTCACCAAGGGCGCGTGCTGAGCGTAGATCGCGCCGCACTGACCGTTGGGATAGGTTGAGTTCTTGAACGAGTCGAGCACCTGCACTTCGTATCGGCCCTGGAGGTACACGCCGCTGTTCCCCCGTGACTGGCCTTCACCCAGAACCTCGGCGGGGGTTGCGAACTCGATGTGGACCTGCGCGTCGCCGAACTGGTGCGTGCTGAAGATACCCCCGGCGCCCGGCGTGATCGTCATCGCTCCGCCGTGCTTGCCCTCGATCGTCCATCGCGCCGCGCCGCCGTCCGCGGATCGGAACGTGTCGAGTGATGTCCCGTCGAAGAGGACGGTGGCGTCTGAGGGCGGCGGGATCGGCGGTTGACCCTGGTCGGCCGCGCCGGGCGCGACGACGCGCGGCTCGGGCTCGTCGGCCCGCGGCGCGTCGCCGTCGGCGAGTGAAACGACGCCGATCGCGGCGAACGCGGCGGCGGCCATGAACCGTCTTCGGGCGGCGCGTCGAGCCGGGCCCGCGGGGCGAATGGTGGAACGCTGGAATGTCGTCATGCTCGGCTCCGGCGAAGCGGTTCTGTGTGTAACACACGATGGGCGTGAGCATCATACTGGAAGGATGGAAGGGGAGGATGGTGCAAGGACGCATGCAACTGGAAACATCTGGACAGGTACGACTACGAGGTCTGGGAAAACTGGCGGAACGGCGCCCAGCACCGGAAAGAACAATAAATCCAGCATGACAGAAACTTCATCTGGGGCGCGAACGAACAGAGATTGGAATCCGAATAAGTAGAACAAGTGATGAATCGCGGATGAATGACGGTGCGAAGTCTTTTCCATGAGGATCAACAGGGCGAGGCGAACGAATCCCGGGAGCCGTGAGCGAAAGCAGCGGAGTTCCGTTTGAAGAACAGAGGCCCCGGCGTGATCCAGCGTTTGGACCGGTGCCGGGCCCGTGACCGAGAGAAAGGAGAATCCCTGGGAGGCCGATCATGAATAACCCACGCAAGCAAGTCGACGCGGATCGTTTGTTCCAGGCAGCGGAAGCGGTGATGGTCGCGCTGAGCGAGATCCCCGCGAACCGGGCCCAGCCGATCACGTACGAGCGGGACTTTATCGGGACGCCCGATGAGCCCAAGGCGTGCTGGGGATTCACGACCGACGAGATCGAAGATGCCCAGGCGTTTCTCGTGCGACTCGGATACCTGGCGGTGACGAAACGATGAGTCCAAGGCACGAGGTGCGTCGCACGCGCGGCGCAAGAACGTGCCCGACTTGACTCCAGATGCGTGCCGCAGCAACAACACTCAGTCGGATGTGACTAGGCACCACGCCGGCGGTCTCGTGCGCACGCCAAGACAACGACACTGAGCCGAAGCCGCTCAGCCACCCGAGAACCACAGCGAAGAGGCTTCAATCCGACCGGAGCGTCCTGCGACCGGGAGTCGGCGAGACAGCGGCGTGCTTCCCCCTCCTCACACGCTGCCCTCGCCGCTCCCTGACGGAGGGCGCTCCGGCGGTCTGTTTTGAGAGGAGGGCTGGCGAATGGCGCTCAGCGGTCGCGACCGCGGATGCCGTTGGTGGAGTGCATGGTGGGGGGATAGGGGTAGGTGTGGCGCGGCATGTCGAGGGGAAAGTCACCATCGTTGAGCGAATCGGGTTGGGGGCTCCCGATGGGCACCCGGGCGGAACTGCCGTCCAGAAAGTTCATGCCGGCAGGCGTCGCGCGCGGCTCGAATATCTGGAGTGCCGGGTACCCTTCGAGCATGAGCATTTTTGCGGCGGGAAAGATCGCATCGGAGAGCGAGTTGGGGCGAAGTTGTGAGATACCGGGCACACGCGTTCGCGCGTTCCAGTACTCCGGTGCCCCGACGAACGAGCAGCCGTACCAATAGGGGGAGATTTCAACCGGACCGTCCAAACCCGGGCGAGAAAGGCCGCCCCCGGGGTAATAGAAAGATTCGTGCTGATGATCCCCTTCGTAATAGGGCTCCGCGAGCGCGACGGTCCAGTAGATGTGCGAACTGAAATGCGTCGCGTTGACCGTGAAGCCACGGGCGGGGTTGGTGACCGGCGTGGTTGGCTGTGATGGATCGGTAAAGAACGGTAACCGATCTTTCCAGTCTGTCGCATACGTCGTGAAGGTCGCCGCGTGTGACTTGAGGAACGCGAGCGACTTGGTATCGAAACTGGCAGTACGTTGGAAGCCGAGCGTCGGCACGATGATGGCGACGAGAACGCCGATGATGATGATGGAGATCAGGATTTCGATGAGCGTGAACGCACTGGCAGGAGGATGGCGGGCAGGAGTAGCCCTTGCAGCAGCAGATTTCGCGGCACGATGCCGCGGACGTAGTGGGTCAAGTTCTCGAACGCGCGAATCTTGCCGAAGCACGCGCAGTCCGGCGGGGCCGCGGCCCACGCCTGCCACGAATATGCGAGCGTAAACATGGACAGCAACGCGAACAGCGCTGTCGACGCCAGACGACGGCGTACGCCAAGGACCCACCACAGCCCGCATCCAACCTCGGCCACCGGCACCGCGAACGTCGCCACTCCTGCGGCCCATACTGGTAGTGTGTTCCATGATTGGAGTCCTGAGTGGAACTCGCCGAGATCGTAGAACTTCATCACGCCCGACATCAGCACGATGCACACCGTTGCGGCAGGCAATGCGAATCCGATGCGTCGGATTACTTGCGGCAAAGCAGCATTCTTCTCCGCAGCGATCACGGAGTTGCTACGCACTGATCCGACCCCGTGAGTTTCTCGTTGGTGCAGTCTATCGTAATCAGTCCGGCCGTCTGACACTGACCGTTCTGATCGCAATAACGAATGTCCCACGAGCACTGCGGGGGTGGCGCCACGGGGTTGTTGCCGAATCCTTCGTTTCCGCTCGTTGCGGTGATATGCTGGGTAAACACACTGTTGGTCCAGATGAGGTCGTCACACGGCTGGCCACTGCACATCCTTTTCTGCGGGCCTCCTGTGATTGCGGAACAGCAGTTACGCAGTTGCGTGGTGTAGCACACGGTTCCCCATGCAGCCGCCGCGGCAACGAGGCTGGCCGTTCCGGACATCAGCCATGCACATCGGGTGAAAAAGCGAGCCTGCTTGTTCGTTCGCGACGCGTTCATTTGTACTCCTTGATCTGTGCCCGCTTTCTCCTGGCGAGATACCACGCGATGGTGCCCACGAGGACGAGAATCCCGACTATCCAGCCGGCATATTTCAGATACGAGGGGCCTCGCGTGACATCGAGCAGCGGTGTGGTGCGAGTCTCGGTTCCGCTCGCGGCGCTGACCGTGTCGGTCTGCTCGCCGGTGCGGTAGTCGGCGAAACTCGCGATGACCTGCTCGCCGCGGATCGGATCGACGTGGGAGCCCGCGCTCGGCGGCCTGATCACTTCCGCGAGCCGGGGGGAGCCTTCTTCGATGTGCACGTTCACCAGTCGAGTTGCGCGCCGGCCGTTGAGCAGGATCTCGACTTCGGACGCGACTGCCGGCAGGTTGTTGGTGGTGAGGGAAAGCCGCGGACCGCGAGCAGTAATCACGGTGTTCGGCGTCGGCTGCGACGGGGCAAACAGTTCAACACGCTCGATCGAGCCGTTGCCGGCAGATGGGTCCCACGTACCCGTCGCCTTCAACGACGAGCCGAACTCGGTTGCAGCGCGCGCCTCCCACGACCCCCGCTGAGAGTCCAACACAAAGGACTTGACTGTCGGGTGCAAGGCGCTCAACTCGCCGAGACCGCCGAAGAAAAACATGCTTAGGCGACGCTGGATCATCGGCTCGACCGACGCGAAGTCGCGCCCGGGCGGGGGCGCCTTGCTGAGAGACACGACGGTTGCCGACCCGGGAAGCAGGCACCACGCGACGTTGCCGTTCGACGCGACATCGCGGAACGGTCCGGGCGAGCCATCAGCAGAAATGGGCTGCCTGCAATATCGCCACTTGCCCGATCCGCCAGCCCACACGGAGACCTGAAGCCGGTCGGGTGTGCCGCGAATGCGCCGTTCGAACTGCTCGAGACGCATTCGATCGGGGTGATTCGGGTGTCCTGCCACGGACTTGCGCATCTGCTCAAGTTCGCTCGCGGGCGGAACTTCCCACTCTTCCTCGACCCAGTGGATGCTCACGTCACCGAGATCGACGAGTTGCTGTGCGCGTGTCCACTGCTCGCGAAACCAAGCCTCGGCATCAGATTGCGCCGAAGAAGTGGAAATGACCCCGCTGAGCGTCAGAATGACCGCCGCCACCCAAACCGCCCGTGATGGAACCGATCCCCATTCCATTCTTGACAGAATATCCCCCCCCCCCGTTTGTCAAGGTCAATTCGTGTGAGGCCGAGCAGTCGTTTCCACTTCATAGTAAGTCGGCGAGATCAGCGACGTGCTTCCTCCTCCTCACACGCGGGTGATCAAGGACATCCGAACGGCGGGAGGAAGAAGCAGGCGAAGAAGTCGAAGAGATCCTGACTGGTGACGGCGCCGTTGCCGTTGAAATCGCCGGTGCCGGCGAAGAAGGCGACGAGGAAGTCGAAGAAATCCTGGGAAGTGATGATGCCGTCGTTGTTCCAATCGCAGCAGGGGGCCAGCGCGGAGATGGTCAGCACGCCTTCCCCGGCCTCAGCGCCGAACCCGCCGACGCGGACGGTATAGGTGGCGCCGATGAGCGTGGGGACGGTGACCTGGGATTGCAGGCCGCAGAAGTCATCGTCGCACCCGACCTGGTTCGCGGGCAGACAGGCGTTGGTACGGTAGACCGCCAGGCGGGTGTCATAGAAGGAGCCGCAGAGGCTGAAGCGAGTGCGAGCGGTGGTGGCGACGTAGCGGTACCAGATATCCTGGTTGACGGGGCAGGCGGCGGCGCCGTCGGTCGTGGCCCCGCTGGTATTGAATGGTGTGACGCCGGTGGTGACGGTGATGAAGTTGGCGCAGGCGTCGTTGACGGGAAGGGCGGGAGGCTCGGTGATGGTGAGCACGCCGGGACCGGCTTGAGCGCCGAAGCCGCCGACGCGGATCAGGTACGTCACGCCGATCTGCGCTTGGAAACGAATGCGAGATTGCAGGCCGTTGCCGCAGCCGGCGGTGTCGTCGTTGCAGGCGCCCGGGATGAGCGTCAGGGCGCCGCAGGCGCCGGTGTAGGCGGCGATGACGGTGTCAAACGCGGTGCCGACACAAGTTTCCGCGGTGACCTGACCGCTGCGCGAGGGCGAGTACGTGAACCAGACATCCTGATTGGCGGGGCAACCGGCGGGCCCGTCGGTGGTCGCGCCGGTGGAGTCGAATGTGTTGGCGCCGTTGGTCGCGGTGCTGGCGTTATCGCAGGCGTTGTTGCACACGCCGCCCGCGGCGACGAAGCGGAGATTGAAGAAACCCGACCCGGCGGGAGCGACGCCCCGCCCGAGGCGGATGAGGTAGGGATTCCCGGCCGTGACGGGGAAGCAGATCCGCGACTGCATGCCGCAGGCGTTGTCGTTGCACGCGAGCTGCATCCCGAAGGGAGCGCAGCCAGCGCCGTTGTACGCCGCGATGAACGTGTCGAAGTTCGAACCAACGCAGGTGTCAACCTCGACCGAGCCGTTGGCGACCGCGTCGTAACGTAACCAGACGTCCTGCGAGATGCCGCAGGCGGCGGGCCCATCGGTGGTGGCGCCGAGCGTGGTGAACCCGCGGATGCCGTCGCCGAAGGCGCCCGGATCAGTGGGTCCGTTCGTGCCCGGCGCGCGCGTCGGGATGGTGAAGGCTGAGGCGCAGGCGTCGTTGAGGAGTGCGATCGAAAGGCGCAGGGTGAAGGCGCGGGAGACCGCCATCGAGGGACGGGAGACGCGGATGTAGAGCACGTCGCCTCGCTCGACGTAGATGCGGATCGCCGAGTCGGTGCGTGCTCCGGCGTCGAGCGCGCCGCAGAGGGTGGTGTCGTCGTTGCAGGCGTTGTTCCCGAAGAAATCGGCGACCTGGTTGGCGGCGGTCCCGGGGCACGTGTCGTGGAGGGAGAGGACCGTGTCCATGCCGGCGTCAACCCCGCCGGTGTCACTGGTGCCGCACGTGCTCACGGTCAGCAGCCCCTCCTGGGACGCGAGGTAACGGAACCAGACATCGGGCGAAGCGGCGGCGTCGCCGCAACTGCATGAGCCGTCGGTGGTGGCGCCGACGAGCGTGCCGGCGAAGACGCCATGCGCCGAGACATCGGTGGCGTTCGCGCAGTAGTCGTTCGGGGGCGCGCCGGGGGGTGTGATGGTGAGCCGGCCGAGTCCGGCCTGGGTGCCGAAGCCGCCCACCCGGATGATGTAGGTGGTCCCCGCGGCAGTGACAAACGTGATCTGCGATTGCTTGCTGCCCGCGCCGCAAGCGGCATTGTCATCGTCGCAGGCCAGGGCCGTGCCCCCGGCGGCGGGCGGACACGCGTTGGGATAGAGCGCCAGGCGCGTGTCGTACCCGCTGCCGCAGAGCGAGAAGATGGTGTTCCCCGCGCCGGTGGCGGTGTAGCGGAACCAGATGTCCTGGGCGACCTGGTTGTTGCCGAACATCAGGCAAAGGGCCTCGGCCGGCCCGTCGGTGGTCGCGCCGTTGGTGGAGAACTCGGTGGTGCCGTTGTTGACGACGATGGCGTTGGCGCAGGCGTTGTTGGCCGGTGGCGCGGCGCCGGTCAACTGGTTGATGGCGTTGACGAGAGCCGGGTGGTTGATGGTGGTGCCGGCGTTGCGGGGTAGCGGGAGCCCGCGCGGGCAGGCGCCGATCGGGCCGTCGGTGCAGATGCCGGCGGTGTGGATGCCGACGAGGCGGCCGTTGTTGGCGCCGGCGGTACCGATGAGCGGGGAGCCGGAGTCGCCGCCGCAGGTGTGGACGTCGTGACAGATGGTGGTGCCGGCGACGCCGCCGGTGTTCCCGGTGTCGGTCTGCTGGACGCCGTTGAATCGGGCCATGGACCCGCCGGGCTCGCAGGTGCAGTAGGCGCCGGAATCGATCTCGCCTTGCGAGCCGTAGCCGAACTTGCGGATGGTGTCGTTGACGGCGGGGGGCGCGCCGCGCGTGAACGCCGCGCCCTGCTCCTGCAGCGCCGTCCGGCCCGTGACCGGGTTGGCAAAGAGCACGAACGCGGACCAGTCGTTCCCGGTGCCCGCGTTCTGAAAGCGGACGCGGTTGGGGTCCACGGCGAACTGCTTGGCCACCGGTGGATGGCGGAACTGGCAGGCGCTCGTCGAAAGAGGAATCGGCTCGAACTGCGCGACGGTCATCCCCGCGCCGGCGAAACAGTGCCCCGCGGAGAGCAGGATCCGGTTGTTGGGTTCGTTGAACGGCGCGTCGGCGATGAGCGAGCCGGAACACAGCGCGCCGCCGACGGTGCCGCACGGGAATCCGCCGGCGCAGGCGGGAACCGGCATGCGCACGCTGAGCAGCCGCGCGGTCTGCATGCTCGTCGAGAGGACGCGCTCGTCGGTATTGAGGCAGACGCGGCGTTCGGGGTCGGGCTGGACCGCGGCGCTCCCCGCCAGGACGCGGGAGACGATGATCCGGGCGTCCTTGGTGTTCACGGCGCCGACGAGTTCGATGAGCACCTCGGGACCGTTGAAATACGCGGTCGTCAACTGCCATTCCTTGATCGTCTGATCATCGAGGAACTGCACCTCGCCGTCTTCGGTCGAGGTGATGCGGACGTACGCGCCGCCGGTGAGGACGGCGTCGTCGAAGAGGACGCGGATCCACGGCGCGCCGTCGATCTTGACTGTCTTGGCGTACAGGACGGAGCCCGCGGGGCCGAGGGTTGACCGCGGACCCGAATCCACCGGCGCCGGGTACATCACCTGGTCAAACGCTTCGGGCTCGGTCTGGGCGAGCGCGGTGGAGCAGGACATGACGAGCACGAGGAGCGCGCACGCGATATTCCGAACCACAAGATCACGATACGAATGCATAAGCACCTCACGCTGCGCGCGGCGACATTGCCGCTGTCCGCAGACGCGAGCATACCGAAAGGCTCGGGGCGATTCAATGGGATTTTGAGCCACGGGCCTGGGCAGGGAGATCTCCTGATCACCCTACTTTTACCAAGTTGTCGCATGAAACCGGGTGCGTCACTCCGAAATGGGGAAGAGAGTGTGCCACGACCATCACGGAGTCTTCGGAGTGATGGTCGTGTCTTGGATAACGGCGGCAGAACGAAGACACACGGCTTGGTTCAAAAGCAACCAAGCCGTGGCACGCCAACCAAGTCGTGGCACTCAACGTCTTCGACAAGCCGTGTTTTCGGTAGGGGTGATCGGGAAATCAGGACACGGCTTGGCTCAGAAGCAGCCAAGCCGTGGCACGTCAACCAAGACTTGTCACCCGCCGCCTTACGCCATCTCCGGGTACAACTTCTGGACGACGGCGACGAGGTCCTTCACGTGGCTGATGGACTCGTTCATGAACTTCCGCTCGGTCTCGTCCATCTTGAAGGAGATGATCTTCTCTACGCCATTGGCGCCGAGGACCGCGGGGACGCCGACGAAGTAGCCCTTGCCCCGTTGTCCGGGCGCAACGCCGTACTCATCTTCGCAGTACGCGGCGCAGGCGATGACTCGCTTCTTATCACGCACGATCGCCTCAACCATCTCGACCGTGCCGGCGCTGGGGGCGTACCACGCGCTGGTGCCCATGAGTTTGACGACTTCGCCCCCACCGCCTTTGGCGCGATCGACGCAGGCTTGGATCTTTGCTTCAGGGAGCAGGTCGGTGATGGGGATGCCGTTGACGCTGGTGCGGCGCGGGAGCGGGACCATGTCGTCGCCGTGGCCGCCCAGGAGCAGGCCCTGGATGTCCTCGACGCTCACGCCGAGTTCCCACGCGAGGAAGGTCTTGTAGCGGGCGACGTCGAGCGCGCCGGCCTGGCCCATGACCCGGCCGGCGGGAAAGCCGGTGACTTTCCACGCCACATAGACCATCGCGTCCAGCGGATTGCTCACGACGATGACGCAGGCGTTGGGCGAATACTTCTTGACGTTCTCGGCGACGTTCTTGACGATGCCGGCGTTGACCTGCACGAGGTCATCGCGGCTCATGCCGGGCTTGCGCGGGAGGCCGGCGGTGATGACGACCACATCGGAGTTGGCGGTGTCGGCGTAGTCGAAGGTGCCGGTGAGGCGCGCGTCGAAGTTCTCGATCGAGCCGCAGCAGGCCAGGTCGAGGCATTTGGCCTTTGGCATGTGCAGTTCGGGCTTTTCCTTGTTCGGGATGTCGAGGAGCACGACGTCGCCGAGTTCCTTCATGGCGATGCTGCGGGCGCACTCGCCCCCGATGTTCCCGGCTCCGATGACGCTGATCTTGGCTCGACGAAGAGGCATGGTTGGGTTCCTATGGATGTTGATTCGCGTGCGAGAAACGGCCCCGCGGGCACGGCTTCCAGGTCGTCGAAGCAGTCGTGGTCGAAGGGGGGACGATGGTAGACGCGGCGAGCGGAATTGTCAGTCATCCGAGGCAGTGAGCGGTAGGTGAAGGAGCGAATTCCGTGCTCGTGCGGCGTTTGTCAAGCGTGTTCTTGGGTCGCTTCGGAGGCGCGATCCGGTGCACGTCGCCACCCCGCGCCGCACTCCGGACACTGGGCCGAGTTCAGGCATCCGGACATGTCGTAGCCGCAGCAGTCACAGCGGTTCAGGTACCAGCGTTTGCGTCGGCGGATCATGACGGGGAGCAGGATCGCGGGGCCGGCGGCGAAGAGCGCCACCACGCCGCAGAAGCACAGCGCGAAATACGTGCCCGCCGCGCAATAGCACGAGCCCCGCCGACGGATCATGACATCCAGAGGGATGATCGCGGCGACTTCGATCATCGTCCCCAGAAACAGCCGCGATGCGACTCGACGCAGCACCGATTCGCGCGGGCCCGGCTTGCAGAACGCGATGAGCAGCGGCGTGAAGATCGCCCAACTCAGCACGCACGCGCCGGCGAGATAGAGATGGCTGAATCGATAGGCATGCGGAGCCAGGTCATTCCAGTCCATTTTTCGGGGCGAGAGGACAAAGAGATCGATGCCGTGCACGAACGACGTGCAGACCCCGGCGAAGAGAGCGGTGATCGCCAGGGCGGCGACGGCGAGGCTGAAGCGGATGGGCCATCCCTTGGCGCGGCGCGGTCCGGGCTGCCGGACTGGAAGGAGAAACACCGTCTGCGCCGCGGCGATCGCCACGCTGATGCCGGCGCACCAGGAGATCGAGTCGCTCCAGGCAAGCGCCGAAACGTACTGGTCCCACGAATACAACCCCAGTGGATTGGAGCCGTCCACCTCGGTGGCCGACCGCGCCCACGCCGTACCGACGAAGTAGATCACAAGTGATTGCAGCACCCACCACGGGGCGACGATGCGCCATTTCGGAGTCCAGAATCGTTCCGATGAACCGGCCATGGCGATCGCTCACGACTCGGGAAGAGGTCCGCGCGGGGGCCGTCACTCGCGGCGCTGCGTGACGCCCAGTTCTTCTTCGGCCAGGTCGGCTTCGTCGATATCGCCGACGGGCTTGGTGCGCACGACGACCTCGGGGGCCGGCGCGGGGCTGGGGGTCGCGTCATCGTGAGTTCGCGGCGTCGCTCCGGCCGGGGCCGGCTTCTTCTCGCCGCTGCCGGCGTGAGCGGAGCGCTCATGCACGGCGGCTTCGCGCCCGTCGGTGGTGATGCGGTACACCATCCCGATGGTCGTTTCGGCTTCGCCCAGCAGCAGGCGGTTCACAAGTTCGACGCCCTGCATGAGGGTGTGGTCGGTGTTGCTCACCTCATATTTCCACATGCCGAAGCGCCCGCGGGAATAGATGTCGCGTGATTCGAGCCACGGGATGACCTCGGCGAGGATCTCGTCGCGGTCCACCGTCGGCGTGGGGTACGAGTAATCCGCGTAGTAGCACCACCGAGATACGATGTTGTCCCGCTCGTCCGGCAAGAGCATCCCGCAGCGTTCCAGGCCGCGGATCGTCTCTTCGATCATCGCGTCGTGGTCCTCGCCGTTCTTCCCCGGCGTGGGCTTGTGCTCGCTCTCGCTGGTCTCGCAGAGCAGCGAGTAGTAGTTCGCCGTGTCGGGCGTCATGTGCGGCGAGTAGTTGCTCAGATACGTCACCCGATAGAACGGGCAGTTCTCCTCGGGGAAGTACATCCAACTCTTGGAGTCGGGCGTGCCCGCGCCCGGCGCCCGGCTCTTGAGCCCGATCCCGACCATGTAGCCGCTGGAGTGCCGGAGCCGGCACGCCGTCTCGCGGATGCGGGCCAGATCGAAATCCTCGCCCGCGATCATGGGGCGCATGCCGACGCCGGACCGCCCGCCGCTTGAGCCGCCCGGCGGCGTGCTCTCGGTCAGGACATCACGGCACAGCACGTCCAACGGCATCGCGCTCAGGAGGATGTCGTACCGCTCGACGTGCCCGTTCGTGAACCGGATCTCTTTCCGGGTGATGTCAATCCGCTCGACGGCGTGGTTCACCGAAACGTGCCCGTGCAGCACCGGACCGAACCGTGCGTAGAACTCGCCGGTGCCGCCGCGGAGCGGGAACTTGAACTGGTTGTTCGGTCCCCAGCCGAAATCGTCCTGCCCGAGCACGACGTTCTTCAGCGCGCGATCGATGTCGAGCACCGCGACACGCTCCCCGATCCACTGCTTGTTCATCATTTCCGGTTCGTGGGCCCACACCTTGAAGTTGTACGGCCGCATGAAGTGCCTGGCGATTCCCTCGCCGAAGACCGCGTCGATGAACTCGCCGAAGTTCGTCGCCAGCGCCGGTGACTTGACCTTTCCCTGGCCCGTCTGAGCCTTGATCAGCCCGCTGAGGCACTCGTAGGCGATCTGCTTGGGCAGGTACCGCACATTGTTCTGAAAGGGGTAGGGCACCCACGTATCGCACATCCGCACCCAACTCTCACGGTTGTTGAGCGTGAAATCCGCGCCCATCAATCGATCGAAACACTGGTCGTAGTACTTGTAATGGCTGAACATCACGTGCCCGCCGATGTCCCACGTGAAGCCCTTGTCATCGACGAAACTGTGCGCCAAGCCGCCGATGTACGCGTGCCGCTCGTAGATATGGAAGTTCGTATACCCGAGTTCCTTCAGCCGGTACCCCGCTCCAAGCCCGGTGGGTCCGGCGCCGATGATGATGATTCGCGGCGGTCCGGCCGTACGGGAAGGAGTCGGTTGATCCGTTTCGCGGGCAGCGGTCGAAGGAAACGAGACGTGCGGTGTGGAGGTCGTGCCGTGCGATACTGCCATGAAGGTTCCTCGTTGATTCGGGCAGGAGAGCAGATGGCCGCCGAGCCGGGGTGAACATGGGCAACGTCTTCACATCGCGCTCATCGCGGGGCATGGCCGGATCGGAACAGTAGCCGCACGTCCGCGTGCCAGCGACAACGACGCGGGCGGCGGCGGAGATGCACCTCCCATATCGCCCGCGACACGCAATGCAACTCTGGGATTGCCCTGGCGTGGCGATCGCGACCGGTCACCAGCGAAATGTGCGCGGGCGATCGCGACGTTGGAACTCATTGCGGGTGCGCCATCATCATCGCCTCGCGCGCCGGTTACTATCGTGAATCGATGGAAACGCTCGCGGAGCGCGAACATGGGACGGCTCCCGACGCGACGATTTCCGAACGCGCGCACGGCACCTCGCGGCGACTGCACTTTCTGCGCGCGGCGGTGGTCGGGATCGTTTCGGGATTGCTCGCGGTAGCTTTTCGACGCGCGCTCGCCGAGGCCGAACTCGGCCGCGCCGAACTGCTGCGCGAACTGCACCGCGATCCGGCGACGGCTGGGTGGGGCTGGGTGGTGCTCCCGCTCGTCGGCGCCGGCGTCGGGTGCTTTGTCGGATGGATCACCCAGCGGTTCGCGCCGCATGCCTCTGGAAGCGGCATCCCGCACCTCAAGGGTGTCCTGCTTCACGTTCGCAGAATGGAGTGGCGCCGGCTGCTCCCCGTCAAGTTCATCGGCGGTGTGCTGGGGATCGGAGTCGGCCTGTCCCTGGGACGCGAAGGTCCGACGGTCCAGATGGGAGCCGGAGCGGCCCGGGCCATGGCCTCCATGCTCCGCACGCCCAAGCGTGACGTCCCGCAGCTCCTGTCGGCCGGCGCGGGAGCGGGCCTGGCCGCCGCCTTCAACGCTCCGCTGGCTGGGCTTCTCTTCGTCGTGGAAGAACTGCACCGCGAACTCTCTTCCCGCACCGCCGCCGGCGCGCTGGTCGCCGCCGTCGGCGCTACCGTGGTCGCGCAGGCGCTGGGGGGCGCCGCGCCGTCCTTCATGATCCGCGGGCTGGAGGCGCTCCCGCTGGACACGCTCCCGCTGGCGTGTGCGATCGGCGTGTTCGGAGGGGCGCTGGGCGTCGCGTTCAACCAGTCCTTGCTGGCGTCGCAGGCCGCCGCGCTGCGCCAGCGCGCCATCCCGCGCTGGATGCTCCCGGGGTTGGCCGGCGTGCTCGTCGGCCTGGTAGCATGGTGGCTCCCGGAGGCCGTTGGCGGCGGACACCTCGCCGCGGAACAGGTCCTCCGCGGCACGACGGGCATCTCGCTGGGGTTGCTCCTCCTCATCCTGTGCGTCAAGTTTCTGCTGACCGCCGCCAGTTACGCTTCGGGCGCTCCCGGGGGCATCTTCGCTCCCATGCTCCTGCTGGGGGCGCTCCTGGGCGCCGCCTTCGGCGACGCCGCCCCGCGCCTGCTTCCCGCGTACGCCGGGCATGCGCAGGTGCTCGCCGTGCTCGGCATGGCGGCGGTCTTTGTGGGCTCGGTCCGCGCTCCATTGACCGGCATCGTGCTCATCAGTGAAATGACCGACGGGTACGCCCTGCTCTTTCCCATTTGCATCACCTCCCTCGCCGCCTTTCTCACCGCCGAAGCCCTGCGCGGGAGACCGATCTACGAGGCTCTCCTGGAAGCCGATCTGCACCGCACCGGCTCCGGCGATTCGCGGGTCGAGCCCCGCACCGTCTACATCGGCGTCCAGACCGGATCGTCGCTCGCCGGGAAAAAGATCATCGACGCGGGGCTGCCCCGCGGCTGCCTGGTGGTCGGGCTCGAACGCTTCGACACCACGCTGCTCCCGACCGCGCAGACCGAACTGCAACCGGGCGACCACGTCACGATTCTCGTTCCGGGGCACCTGACCGACGCGCCACTGCAGATCGTGCAACTATGCACGGGCCTGTAGGAACCCTTCCGGTCGAGAAACGCATAGTTCTTGCGCCCGCCTGTCGAGTGTGGTGGGCTCGGATTGATCAAACAATCAAGCCCCCTGGTCCTTCAAGCGCGGTTCGGCGAACAGTCGATGCCTACGCTTGCGAAGTCCGGATTTTGTCCAAGCCGCCCCGGTCGCGGCGGGTTTGTGTATTGTTCGCAGCACCACGTAGGCCACATCACACGGAGTTCCACACGATGTCATTCGAAGCAGTCGTGCATGCCCAGGCGATCGAACTCGACAAGATCGCCCTCGAGATGACTGCCGTCGCGGGGGCGGGTCATCCAACCACTTGCATGAGCCTCGGCCACATCGTGACGGTCCTGATGTTCTCCGCGATGCGCTGGAGCCCGGACTACCCCGATTACCCCACGAGCGACCGGCTGGTGCTGAGCGAGGGACACGCGGTTCCGGTGGTGTACGCCGCCGCGTGCAAGCTCGGAGTGATGGTCGGCAAGGACCCTGCCAACCGGCGACGCCTGACAATGGACGACGTCAAGACGCTCCGCGATTGGCACAGCGAACTTGACGGGCACCCGAATCCCATGGAAGGCTTCCCCTTCTTCGACGCGGCGACGGGGTCGCTGGGCCAGGGGCTTTCGGTTTCCGCCGGCCTGGGCGAGGCCGCTCGCCTCGACGGCATCGATCGCCGGATCTACTGCATCATCGGCGACGGCGAGAGCCGCGAGGGGCAGATCTCCGAAGCGCTGGATTACATCGTCGATCGCAAACTGACCAGCGTCCTGCCGATCTTCAACTGCAACGGGTTCGGGCAGACGGATCGCGTCTCGGGTCAGCAGTCGGCCGACACGATCAAGGCCAAACTCGACGCCGCGGGGTACGACGTCCGGACTATCGACGGGCATGCGCCCGGCCAGATCAAGGCCGCCTTCGACGAGTTCGCCAAACGCGCGGGCGAGGACGGAAAACCCCTGGCGGTCGTCGCCAGGACGGTGAAGGGATGGGGCTCGCCGTCAACGCACGGGGCCGGGTGGCACGGCAAGCCGGCCACGGGCGAGGGACTCAAGCGGGCCCTGGCTGAACTTGACGAGAAGCGAGTCGAACTGACGACCTCGCTCGCGAGCACGGACCAGTTCACCATCCAGCCGCCGGCGGAAGCACCCGTCAAGACCTCCACGAGCAAGGACATGCCCACGCTGACGCAGATGATGCGGAAGATGGACATGGAATCGGCCCTGCACACGGGCAAGATGGCGACCCGCCGCGCCTACGGCATCGCCCTGCGGGCGCTGGGTCAGGCCAACGACCGCGTGGTATCGCTCGATGCCGACGTCTCCAACTCGACGTTCGCCGAGACGTTCCGCAAGGACCCCGAACTCGCGGCCCGCTTCTTCGAGTGCAAGATCGCCGAGCAGAACATGTTCAGCGTCGCCGCCGGCCTCTCCGCCGCCGACAAGATCCCCTTCTGCTCCACCTTCGCCAAGTTCGTCAATCGGGGGTACGACCAGATCGAGATGGCGATCAACTCGGGCGCGAACCTGAAGATCGTCGGGAGCCACGCAGGGATCACGCTCGCCAGCGACGGCCCGAGCCAGATGAGCCTTCCCGACGTGGCGTGGTTCCGCTCGTGGACCACCATCAAGGATCATCGCGGCAACCCGGGGTGCTACATCCTTCAGCCCGCCGACGCCTTCGCCGCCTACGCCCTCACCGGCGTCATGGCCGAGTACGAGGGCGCGTGCTACATGCGCACACTCCGCCCCGACACCGAGTTCATCTACAGCGACGACACGGTTTTCAACCTCGGCGGGTTCGAAACGCTCGCCGAGGGGCGCGACGTGCTCCTGGTCGCCGCCGGGTACATGGTCCATGAGGCCAACAAGGCGCTGGACCTGCTCGACAAGGCCGGCGTCAGCGCGTCGCTGGTCGATCTCTATTCCATCCCGTTCGACGCCGATGCCCTGCTCGACCTGGCCGGGAAGAACAACGGGTACGTGGTGACGCTCGAGGACAACTACGGCGGGGGCATCGGCTCCGCCGTCGCCGACGCGTTGGTGGATGCCGGCGACGCGTTCACGCTCAAGCAGATGTTCGTGCGCCGCATCCCCAAGAGCGCCCGCACACCCGAGGAGATGCTCAAGATGTGCGAGTTGGATGCCGCGAGCATCGTGAAACAGACGCTCCAGTTGCTGCAGGTGGTGTGAACGTCCTGAGCACGGCGCGGGCCGCGTGGAAACCCATGCGGCATGCTCGTATACTGCGTCGCGCACGGGCGTGTGCCGGAGTGGCCAATCGGGCCAGACTGTAAATCTGGTAGCTTAACTGCTTACGGTGGTTCGAATCCACCCGCGCCCATTTCGTGCTTGGCTGATCGGTCGGTGGCGAGCCGACCGGTCTCTACCGGCTGCTCGCCCGGCGACCGGCGATCGACCGCAGCCTCAGGCTGTTGAGCACGACGCTCACGCTGCTAGCCGCCATGCAGGCGCTGGCGATCATCGGCGAAAGCAGCCACCCCGTGACCGGGTACAGCGCCCCGGCGGCGATCGGGATCCCGATCACGTTGTAGACGAACGCCCAGAAGAGGTTCTGCCTGATGGTCCGCATCGTCGCGCGCGAGAGCTCGATCGCGTCGGCGACGGCGTTCAGATCACCCCGCATGAGCGTGATGTCCGCCGCGTCGATCGCGACGTCGGTCCCGGTTCCGACCGCCATTCCAATATCGGCCCGCGCCAGCGCGGGCGCGTCGTTGATCCCGTCGCCGACCATTGCGACGACATTTCCTTGCCCCTGAAGTTCGGCGACCTTTTCCGCCTTTTGCTCGGGTCGAACGTCCGCGAACACCTCGTCGATGCCGACCTGGCGCGCCACGGCGCGGGCGGTGGCGGCGGTGTCGCCGGTGATCATCACCACGCGCAGCCCGCTGGAGCGCAGTCGCGCGACCGCGGCGCGCGAGGTGGGCCTCGCGCGATCCGCCACGCCGATCACCCCCGCCTCGCGGCCATCGATCGCCACGAACATCGGTGTGCACCCGTCCCTTGCGAGTTGCTCGGCCTGAGCCGACAGGCCCGTCTCGATGCCGCGCCCGGAGAGCATCCTTTCCTGGCCGACGACGATTCGGCGCCCCTCGACGTCCGCCTCGACGCCCGCTCCGACCACGGCACGGAACGACGCTGGCTCGGCGAGCGCCCCCCCATGCTCGGTCGCGCCCCGCACGATCGCCGCCGCCAACGGGTGCTCGCTGGGCCTCTCGGCCGACGCCGCCAGACGTAGCACGTCGGCCTCGCTGAACCCGGGGCCCGCGACGACCGTCACCAGCGCCGGCTTGCCCTCGGTCACGGTTCCCGTCTTGTCCAGCATGATCGCCGACAATCGGTGCGCCGTCTCCAGCGCCGCGCCCGACTTGATCAGGACGCCCTTCTCGGCTCCCACTCCGGTGCCCACCATGATCGCAGTCGGCGTCGCCAGCCCCAGCGCGCACGGGCAGGCAATGATGAGCACCGAGACCGACGCCAACAGCGAGGCGCTCATCCGCAGGTCCGCCCCGGACGCGAACCACCACACGGCAAATGTGATCAACGCCACCACGATCACCACCGGAACGAACACGCCGCTGACACGGTCCGCGAGCCGTGCGATCGGGGCTTTGCTCCCCTGGGCCTCCTGCACGAGTCGGACGATCTGCCGCAGGGCGGTGTCGGCGCCGACCTTCGTCGCGATAAGGCGCAGGGCGCCGGTCGTGTTCATGGTCGCGGCAAAGACGGTGTCGCCCGCGCGCTTCTGGACCGGGATGCTCTCGCCGGTCAGCATCGATTCATCGACCGCCGACTCCCCCCCGCGTACCTCGGCGTCAACCGGGATCTTCTCGCCCGGCCGCACCAGCACCACGTCGCCCACGACGACCGACCCAACCTCAACGTCGGCCTCTTGCCCGTCGCGCACCACGCGAGCGGTCCGGGGCTGCATCCCGATCAACCGTCGAATGGCCGAACCGGTCGTAGCCGTCGCCCGCGCCTCGAAGTACTTGCCCAGCAGCACGAGCACGACAATGACCGCGGCGGCTTCGTAATAGACGTGCGCCGGCCCGTGGGCGCCCGACTCGTCTGGCGAGCCCCGAAGGACCTGGGGCCACACCGTCGCCGCGAGCGAATAGACATACGCCGCCCCAGCACCCAGCGCGACCAGCGTGTCCATGTTCGCGCTGGCGTGCCGGAGTCCTTTCCACGCCGAGCGGAAGAACGGCCATCCACACCAGGCGATCACCGGCGTCGTCAACGCCAACTGCACCCAGTTGATCCACGGCTGCCTGAGCGCCTCGATCGTCCCGTGCGACATCGCGATCACCAGCACCGGCAGCGTCAGGACGCCGCCAACGATGATCCTCTTGAGCAGCGAGCCCGCCTCCGCGTCCCCGCCGTGCATGTGACCGCCGTGCTCGCCGTGATACGCCTCGTCTCCCGGGCCGCTCGCCGCGCCCGGCCCGCTGGCCGCGTCAGCCAGGCTCGCTTTGTACCCGATCTCCTGCACCGCGTCCGCGAGGCGGCGAGCATTGACCGAGTTCGGGTCGTACGTAACGGTGGCAACCTTCGTGGCGAAGTTCACGTTCGCCGTCGCGACGCCGGGCTGCTTGTCCAGGTGCTTCTCGATCCGGTTCGCACACGATGCGCAGGACATTCCGGAGATCGATAGGTCGCACCGCTCGTGTGTCGGCTGATGGTTGTGCACAGTTCGCCCAGCCGCCTCCACACTCTCGTGAGAGTTTCCCCGGCCCGCGCGGCTGCGTTGGTCTTCGGGGTGGTGTTGTGGCGGGACATGATCTGTCATACCGGGTGCAAATCGACATGAACTGTACGCGCGACGTGCCCCGGTTCGTTCGCCTCGCCCAGCCCGATCGGCGTCGTTACCCTCTCTTTTGAGTGGTCGAACCCCAGCCAAACTCTCATGAAGCCGCGCCCCAGGACTCGCCCCGGAGGCTTCACTTCCGTCGCGCCCAGCGCCTCACGCACGCGCGGGAGTTCGACGCCGTCTTCGACGCTTCGGTCCGTAAGCCCGCCGGTCCGTTGACGGTCTTCGGCATCTCCAACGGCACCGCGGTGACCCGGCTGGGGCTCTCAATCGGACGCCGGGTCGGCGGGGCCGTCGTCCGCAACCGGATCAAGCGCCTGCTGCGAGAAGCATTCCGCATCCTCCAGCACGATATGCCCAAAGGGCTGGACTTGATCATCACGGTGCGCCCGCACGCGCCACTCCGCCTGGCCGCATACCGTGAACTGCTTCTCGACGCTGTGCGCCGCGTCGACACGGAGCTGCAGCGACGAACCCGGCGCCGCGAGCCGTAACGCCCCGGAGCATTCCATGTCGTCCGCCATTGAAGCCCGATTGCACGAACTCGGCATCACCCTCCCCGTCCCGGCGGCGCCCGTCGCGGCATACATCCCGTCCCGACGCGCCGGCAACCTGCTCTACATCAGCGGCCAGGTCCCCCTGCGCGACGGCACGCTCATCGCGCAAGGTCCCGTCCCCCGAGTCGTCCCGCTCGACTTGGCGCAGCAGTGCGCGCGACAGTGCGTCATCAACGCCCTGGCCGCCGCCAAGGCCGCCTTGGGCGGGGGCGGCGCCCTCGATCACATCGGCGGCGTCATCCGCGTCGGCGTCTTCGTGCAGTGCGAGCCGGGGTACACCGAGCAGCCCAAGGTCGCCAACGGCGCCAGCGAACTGCTCGTCGCGGTCTTCGGCGAGTCGGGAAAGCACGCCCGCGCCGCGGTCGGCAGCGTCGCCCTGCCGCTAGGCGCTCCCGTTGAGGTCGAAGTGCTCTTCGAAGTGCGCTGAAGCGAATCCGCCCCGCATCCGCGAGCGAACTTTCCCCAACCCCCGCACGTGCACCACTCCATCCCAACGCTCCCACCCTTGTTCTCCTTGAAGGACGCCGACATGCGATACCCCGCATTGTTCTTAGCCGTGTGCATCGCTCTGCTGGCCCTGGCCCCACCCGCCTCGGCGCAGCGCGGCCCGCTCAAGGTATTCATCCTCGCCGGCCAATCCAACATGGAAGGGCAGGCCGTCGCCGATCTTGACGGGCCGCATTACAACGACGGCAAGGGCACCCTCGCGTTCTTCCTGCAAGACGCTGCGAAAAAGCAGTCCTTCTCGCATCTGGTCGATGAGAATGGCGCGTGGCGCAAGCGCCCTGACGTCTGGGTGCGGTATCAGCCCGAGCACAAGCCGCTGCGCGCCGGCCCCCTGACCGTCGGCTTCACACCCTACGACGGGGCGCACCACTTCGGGCCGGAACTTCAGTTCGGGAACATCGTCGGCGATGCACTCGAAAACCCGGTCCTGCTCATCAAGACGGCTTGGGGCGGCAAGAGTCTGTACGTGGATTTTCGCCCGCCTTCCTCCGGTGGCGCCACCGGCCCCTACTACACAATGATGATCCAGCAGGTCCGCGACACGCTGGCGAATCTCAAGACCGAACTCCCCGGCATCCAGGCCGACGGTTACGAACTGGCCGGGTTTGTGTGGTACCACGGCTGGAACGATGGCTGCGACCCAGCGCACGCCGTGCCGGAGTACAAGACGAACCTCATTAATCTCATCAAGGATGTTCGCAAGGACCTGGGCGCGCCGACCCTGCCCGTCGTCATCGGCGAACTGACCGGCCCCTGGGTCGATGCGCCCAAGGAATGGGGCGCCCTGCGCCGCGCCCAGGCTGACGCCGCCAATCAACCAGACTTCGCTGGAAACGTCATCTTCGTGCCTACCCACGACTTCGTGCGCCGGCCCGAGGACTCTCCAAACCCCACCCATGCCCACCATGAGTTCGGGAACGCCGAGACCTACTTCCTCGTGGGCGACGCACTCGGAAAGGGCATGCTTGATCTGCTCAAGGCCCAACCGTCCCCTGCCCCGCCCGACCCCGCCGTCCAGGTCGTCACGCATCCGGCCGAGATGGCCGGCTACATGCTCGTCCCTCTGGAGCGGGCGCCGGACGAGTACAACGCCGGCTTCTCTCTCTATGCCGCCGCCTGGCCCCTGCTCAAGCACTACCCAGGCCACCGATTCCAGACCGGGCTCTTCGGCACCTGGATGCACGCTCAATACTCCGGACCCGCCCCCAAAGACGCCTACTCCGATATCGAAGGCGGCCTGGGCTGGTGGCGCGACACGCGATTCCCCACCGAAACTCCCAAGTTCATCATGGGAGGCGTCGCCGTCAACTTCGGTGAAATCGCCAACGGTCCCGCCCACGGCATCGGAACCTGGGACGATCCAAAGGGTCTTTACGGCGTCGCGCAGATCAGCCCGTGGCTCCTCTTCCCCATCGACGGACTCAACATCAAGCAGGGAACCTGCGGTGAACTCTTCGGCTACGGCTATCTCCCGCTCCCGCTGCTCCCCGCAAAATCCCAGACCGCCGGCGCGCCGATCCCCACCGGCGATCACTGCTGGACCCTCTTTTTGAATACCAACAACTTCAAGGGACCCATCTGCTTCTTCACCCCCTACTTCTGGTCTCGGTCGTCACTGAAGCGCACCGATCTGGCCGGGCTGCTGCTGGATTCGCGCCCTTCGGACCCCAACAAGGCGTTCCAGATGGAGACGCAGTATGTCCCCGGCGTGATCGCCGCCGAACAGCGGGAGGGCGCCTTCGCCCGGGTCGCTCCCATGTATTTCCCCGCCGATGCACAGGGCCGGTCGGTCGTGCTGCATCAACTCACCTGCTACAGCAAGCGCGCCCTCTGGGATGCCGCCAAGGCCTGGTTCGCCGGCGGCGCGGAACCCACGCAGGCCATCGACCCCGCCGGCGCGTTCGTGCAGCGATTCCGCGACGGCGGCGGCTCCACCTGGCGCCTCTACCCCGACGGCGCCAAAGACGACGCCCGCACGCCGATCGACTGGAAACTCTTCGGCACCCCCACTGCGATCGATCCGACGACCTACGGCTACACCTGGAAGGCGCCCCTCGTCCAGAAGATCGAGCATCCCGGCAACTCGCGCGTCATGCTGCCGGAGTACTTCCGGCTCATCACCGAAGGAGCCAAGCAGCGATGGACACCCGTTGATTCCAAGGACGTGCCCGCCTCGTTCGGTCTGTCCGATCTCCGCTTCGACCGCCCCGCGGAGCCCGCACCCGAGCCCTACGACACGCCCACGAACCCCACCAGTTCGTTCAAAACGCCCGGTCCCGTCGCCGGCCCGTTCCAGGCGCACCTCGGCGACGGCAGCGTCGTCACGTATTACTGGTATCGATTCGCGGACCAGCCCGCGATGCTCAACGCCGACCTGACTGATCAGGAGCGAGAGCAGGCGCAGAAGAAAATCGAACTGATGCACCGCGCCTGGACCCGCGAGCGCCAGTACCTCGCCCCGCCAACGGTCGGTTCGCTCGCCGATCTGGACCCGGCCCAGATCGTCACGCCGCCGAAGGGGTTCGAGATCGGCTATGTCCCGATCGCAACGCGGCAAGAACAGGACCCGGCGGGCCGCAAGCCGGCGACGCGCCGCTAGTTCACCTACACCTGGACCCGCTCGAACGTCACCACGCCGTCAACCAGCCGCGCAAAGTACCCCTGCACGTCATCCAGACCGGTGACGCGGTGCACATACGCCGCCGCGCGTACCAGGTCGGCGCGCTGCACGAGTTCCAGCCTCGGCTCCTTCAGTTCAAGCCGGGCAGCGTAGAACGCGCACGCCTGGTGCGCGATGAGCACGATCCGCTTGAGCGCGTGCACATCAACAAGGAACTTGAGTTCGTCCACCACGCCGTGCTCTTCCAGCGACGCCTGCGGATGCCCCGCCAGGCACGCCGGCCCGCCCGGCAGGGCCACACGGTCGTACCGGGGCAGGTTCAGCCCGGACTGCAGAAAATCGTCGAACTGCTCTCCAACGCGACCGTCGGAGCAGTACACCGCCGCGGCGTGGATGCGCTTGGACTCATATTTCACCGGGCTTGAATACATGCCGCAGTATACCAGCCCGCGCCGCCATGCCCACCCGGCGTGCCCACCAGTTTTCCGATTTCTCGCCGATCCCGTGCCCGCGGCCCGTCGAACTCGTCACCCCGGCGACAGCGCCCGCAGTTCCTCCGCAAGCCGCCGCGCCGCGTCACGCACGCCCGCCTTCCACTCACCGCCCGTTCCTGGGTACAGCACCGATCGGCTCGCGTTTACCACGATGCCCAGTTCACCGGCGGTCCGCGCTCCCTCGCGCACGAGTTCGCGAACGTCCGCGACCGTCCCGCCTTGCGCCCCGAACCCCGGCACGAGAAGATACTGCTCCCGCATGCGCCGTCGCAGCCCCCGCCCCTCCGCGGCCTTCGTCGCCCCGACCACCGCTCCGATATCGCTCAGCCCTCGCACCCCGACGTGCTCGCGCCCGATCCCGCTCACCAGGTCCGCCATCATCTCTCCAACCGTGCGCCCGTCCGCCAGCCGCACCCCCTGCGTCGCGTCGCTCCCCGGGTTGCTCGTGCGGACCAGCACGAACAGGCCTGTTCCCGGGCGAACCATCGGCGGAATCGTGTCCGGCCCAAGATAGCCCGAGATGGTGAGCGCGTCGGCACGCCCCGGTCCATCGAATGCCGCCGACGCGTAGTGCTCGCCCGAAACTCCGATATCCCCGCGCTTCGCGTCCAGGATCACCAGCAGCCCGCGCTCTCTGGCCGCGCGGATCACCGACTCCAAAACCGCCACTCCCGCCGACCCGTACCGCTCGAAGCACGCCGACTGCGGCTTCACGACCGCCACGATTCCCGCGACCGCGTCCAGCACGCCCATGCAGAATCGCTCGATCGCGCCGACAGCCTCGGCGCTTTCCGCAACACGTCCGACGAGCGCCGCCGGCAGTTTCTCGATGACCGGGTCCAGACCGACGCACGCGGGGGTGCCGACTCGGTCAATCCCCGCCGCCAGTCGATCTGAGAATCGCGCCGTTGTATCTGCCAAGAGAGCGCTCCCTTCCATGACGGATCATCTAAATCGCGGCATTGTAATCCGCCACCCTTCGATCGCGCGGCTTCCGCCTCGCCCTCGCTCGCCCGCCCTTCACCCGTAGACTTCCGCGTGATCTATCTCGACAACAACGCCACGACCAGGCCGCACCCGGACGTCGTTCGCGCCATGGTCGAGATGCTCGAAGATCACTGGCACAACCCGTCCAGTGTCCACCGCGCCGGCCAGGCCGCCCGTCATCGGGTCGAGCTTGCCCGCCGCTCCATCGCCGACCTGATCGGCGTCAAGCCGCGCTCCATCACGTTCACTTCCGGCGGCACCGAAAGCATCGACCTCGCGATCCGCGGCTCTCTCCGCGCCTCGGGCAAGCGCGTCCTGGTCACGTCCCCGGTCGAGCACGCCGCGGTCCGCGACCTGGCCGCGTCTCTTGAACAGGAAGAAGGCGTCGAGGTGCGATACGCCGCCGTGGACCGCGCCGGACGCGTCCTGCTCGACTCGCTCGAACGACTCATCGATGAGCACGCCGGTCTGGTCTCCATCCAGTGGGCCAACAACGAAACGGGCGTCATCCAGCCCCTGCACGACGTCGCACGTCTCGCAATCTCGCGCGGCGTGTGGTTCCACTGCGACGCCACGCAGTGGGTCGGCAAGATGCCCACGCGCCTCGCGCCCGAGCCCCCCGCCCAGCATCCAGTTTCGCCGATTTCGCCTCTCTTCGCCGACCTGCTCACCTTCGCGCCCCACAAGTTTCACGGTCCAAAGGGAGTCGGCGTGCTTTATGTTCGCCCCGGCGCGCGCCTCGCGCCGCGAATCCGCGGCGCTCAGGAACTCGGCCGACGAGGCGGCACCGAGAACGTGCCCGGAATCGTCGGCGCCGGCGTCGCGGCCGACCTCGCCGCCGCGTGGCTTCAGGATCACGACGCCAGAACACTTCTCGCCGGACTCCGCGACCGCTTCGAAACCGGCGTGCTCAATCGCATTCCCGATGCGGTCGTCAACGGCGCTCAGGCACCGTCCGATCCCGGTCCCTTCAGACTTTGGAACACCACCAACATCGGCTTCCCGGCCCTCGAAGCCGAGGCCCTCCTGCTCCTGCTCAGCGAACAGGGTCTGTGCGCCTCCGCCGGTGCCGCGTGCAGTTCCGGCTCCCTCGATCCCTCCCCCGTCCTGCTGGCGATGGGAATCCCGCCACGGGTGGCGCACGGCTCGCTCCGATTCTCCCTCTCCCGCGAAACCACCGCGGCCGACGTCGATCACGCGATCGCGATCGTCGCCGACGCCGTCTCGCGACTGCGATCCTCCATGACGACCCCCAACTGAGTGCTCTCGTCGGTTCCGCGTTCTTTCCAGAACGTCCCTCGGACCTCGCTGCACGCCACCAATCCCCGCCGGCCCGATCCGTCGCCCGCCCCCCTTCGTATCCTTCCCACGTGCCGATCCACGTGTTCCTGATCTCGCTGTTCTTGTGTTGCGGGCGCATCGAACGCACGGCCGCCGAGCCCGGCGTTTTCGATTTCGAGCACGCCAAGGCCGTCAGTGCCTTCGTCACCAGCGGCGGCTCGCTCCCAGCCCAGATCGACGATGGACCGATGCTCCAGAATCTCGCCGGCATCATCGCCGAGTTGAACGCGCGCGACCTCGCCCTCCTCAGCCAGTGCGTCGTCCCCGGGAGCAGGATGCTCGACGCACGCGGCGCCCTCACCCGCATCGGCGTCGTCCACCTGCTGGGACGCGATGACGACCAGCGCAAGCGCGTCGAACTGCTTCTCTCCGCCGACGGCGTGGTCCTGGCCCAGGAACTGGCGCCCGCCCCCGACGCCTCCAACTCACGCGCTCGCGTCGTGAAACTCGATCCCGAGAAGTTTCGCCAACTCTCCATCGACTGGGCGCGATACCGCGGATCGTTCGGCACGCCATGGCGCGGCCTCGAACCCTCCGCCGGCGTCTCACCGACTCCCCCCTCGGGTCCCACCCCGCCCGCGCCGGGCGCCGAAGCCGTCCTCGATCCCCCTCCGGTCCCCGCTCCGTTTTTTCTCGATCAGAAATGGCTGGGCGATCGATTCCTCAGCGGCCGACGCTCAACGATCCCCGGCGCCACGCGCGTGCTCTCCAAGGAGAAGATGTTCCTCCGCGCGTCGCGCGGCTATGACCCGCGACGCCCCGCCGGCCTGCTCGTGTGGATCAACGCCGCCGATGAGGGCCCGACGCCGCCCGTGTTCCGCGCCGCGCTCGATGAACTCAATATCGTCTGCGTCGGCATACAGAACGTCGGCAATGACCGCCCCGTCGCCGACCGCTACCAACTCGCCCTGGACGCCATCTTCTCCGCCTCGGCCATGCTCCACGTCGATCCCCGCCGCGTCTACGTCTCGGGCATCTCCGGGGGCGGGCGCGTCAGTTCCATGCTCCAGGCCTGCTTCCCAGATTACTTCACCGGGTCCGTCCCCATCGTCGGGCTCAGTTGCTACCAGCCCGTCCCCCTGGGCAACAGCCGGTTCGCCCCCGCGGGATACTCAAGGCCTCCCGGACCTCGGCTGGCGCTCTTCAAGTCACGACGGATGGGCGCCATCACCGGCGACCGCGACTTCAACCAGCCGGAGATGAAGTCAGCCGCTTCCATCATGCGCCGCGACGGCCTCAACATCCGCCTCTTCGAGTTCGAGAAGTTCGGTCACCAGATGCCCTCCGCCGAGCAGTTCCTCGATGTCCTGCGATGGGTCGATGAACCGTACCAGCAAGCCGCTGAGAAGGACTCTCAAGCCGCCGACGCCATCCTCCAGCGGTACATCAAGCATCGCGGGGAGCAGCCACCGCAAAGCGACGCCGAGCGCCGCGAACTCGTCAATGTCACCAAGGCCGGCCCCTGGACACCCGCCGCCTGGCGCGCCGCGGACTGGCTCACCCACCCGAAACCATAGGGTCCAGGCTTCTATTCCACATCACGAGCAGCATCGATCGGCGCCCTTGCCCGCCGCGATCAGTTTCGCGCCATCCTCCGGCGTGATGGACCCTTCCGCCACATACGCCGCGATCTCGCGCCGCGATTGCTCCCGCTGCCGGTTCCTCGCGACCCCCGAGAACGTCCCGCACACGATCGCGAGCATTGCGACCGCAAACGCGCCGCCGACGGCGATGATCTGGTTGGGATTCACCTGTTCCGCCGACTGTGAGGCCTGCGCCAGAATCTGCAACATGCTCCGCTCCTTGGCCCCGGTCCATCGCCTCAGGCCACCTTGTTCGAGTCTCCCGCCCGCATCAGCCGCTCGCCCTGTTCGGGCGTCATCGACCCCTCCGCGATATACGCGGCGATCTCGCGCCGTGTCTTCTCGCGCGACACCGCCCGCAGCGTCGATCCGATCGTCCGAATCCCCACGATCAGCACCGCCACGATGCACCCCAGCGTCACCGCAAAGACATCGTGCTCCAGCAGTGTGTTGATCATCTGCGACATGCCCACGACCTCCTCTAACCACTATCGATCCGGCGCGGCACGCAATGGTACGACCCGCCGCCCGGAGCGCACACCTTCCTTCTTCGGAACCCCGGCGCACCGGTTTCGCCCCCACGCCGCGCTACTCGACCTTTCCCCGCTCCAGTTCGCGCCGCGTGACCACGTATCGCCACGCCGAGTAGAAGTCGAACACGCCTTCGTCGCTGCGCACTTCGTTCGCCTTCGCCCGCCCGCGCCACCCCCGGCAAAACACCGGCGGACACCGAAACTCCGAGAATCCCATGTCCACCACGCACCCCGCCGCGCTCTCGGCCATGAAGCACGCCAGTTTGTCCACGTTTTCACGATCCGTGAGCCCCCGCGCCTCCCCCAGGCTCTCAAAGTTGAACTTCGCCCCCGACACCCGGTACGCCGTCCCGTCCAGCAGATACACGTCGATCACGTGCGTCTGCTCGTGCCGATCGTGCCGATACCGCTCCGTCCTGTACCTCGTATAGATCCCCCCTCCCGGACCGACCATCGGCTCGGGGTAGACGTCCACCTGCACCTCGCCCCGGATCCTCGTCCTGAGCATCGCACGCACCAGCAGAAACACCTCCCTCGCTCGCACCCCTCGCGCCTCTTCACGCCACGGCTCAAACAGAAACATCGGCTCCGGCGCGCCCAGCGCCGGCATCACACGCTTGAGTTGAACCGGCTCGGCGACCTCTCGGATCGCTCGACTCGGCACACCCGTCGCGCCGATCCCCCTCGCCCGCAGCGCATGAAGCACCGCTTCCTCTCGTCCTGATTCAACTCGGTGAATCACCGTCGGCACGCCCCCCGTCACACGCTGTCGCGCGGTGAACCTGTCCAGCCCCGTCGCCGTTGCCACACCCTCGGCCAGGTCGTCCATTGACTGCCCGCCGGGCCACTCCAGCACCGTGATGTACGTGAAGTCGTCCGTCCGCATCGGTTCCCTCCAAGAGCGTACCCGCGCGCCAGCCGACGGCTGCATCCGCTCCGTCCCCGCTTCACGCTCCACTCCCATAACGCACCCGAGTCAATGTGTGCGGCTTACAGCACGACCGGCGCGGCGAATTCCGCACCCGGCGCCAAGCGCGGCGCACATTCCGCCGATCCCTGCCTCACGCCAGGTGCGCGGTCACTCCATTTGTTCGCACAGGAGCCTACGTGATGTCCGAGAACTCGTTCTTTATCCCCGGGCTGCCGAAAGACTCTCAGCCACCCGCCAGCGCCTCCTCGCCCAGGCCCCACAGCGAACAAGGCAACCGCGCCGCCACGCCGCCAGCGCCGCACAACGAACAGGGCAACCTCGCCCAGGCGCGCGAGCCCGACCGCTACCAGCCCGCCGACAGCGCCGACAAGTCCGCTCCGCCGCACCCACTTCGCGTTCATCCCCTGACCACCCTCTGTGTCGCCGCGCTCCTGGCCGCGCTGCTGGTTCAGGCGCTCGTCTCACAGTCCACCGGCTCGATCCCGATCGCGTTCGCCGTATTTGGTTCGACCGTCGTGTTCGGGTTTCTCTTCTCGCTCGTTCCCTTCGCGATCCTGGGCAAGTCGAATCGCGCCCTGAACCTCGCGATGTGCGTCCAGATGTGCCTGGGCATCGCCGGCGCGGGGTACATGACCTACCTCCACACCCTGCGCGTCGAGGACCAGAAGGTCATCGCCAGCGCCGAAGCATCCCTGTCGGGTCTGAACGGCGAGATGCGACGCCAACTCAGCGCCGGCGACGCCGCCTCCATCAGCCCCGCCGACATCGACCACACCGCCCAGGCCATGAACAAGGCCGCCGACAAACTCCAAGGCGACGACGCCGCCGTCCTCCGCGCCAGCGCCACCCTCATGGCCGACCTCGCCGAACGCAACCGCGCGTTCGACGAACTCAGCGATCAACTCGAAGCCCTCGGCGGGCTCGACCCTTCCACCATGGCCTCCAGGGACGACATCCTCCAACGCATCGCGCTCATCGACCAGTTCCTCACCCTCAACCGGCGCTTCGAGGCCGAACTCAAACTCACCCCGCGCCGCTTCCGTGAGTCCCTCGTCAAGCAGGGCCTGAACCAGCGCCAACTCGCCCGCGCCGAAAATGAGTTCGCCGCCGGCTTCAAACTCCCCATGCAGGTCCAGTTCCGTCAACTCCAGGCCCGCTTCGGCAGCGCGGCCCGCGCCTACCTCGGTATTCTGGCCGACCAGTGGGGCCGCTGGACCTATTCCAACGCCACCGGACAGGTCGTCTTCGAGGACTCCGACGCCATCGCGCAGTTCAACCAGGCCAGCGAAACCCTCCAGGGTTCCATGCTCGCCATGGCCACCATCCAGCGCGAAGTCCTGAACGTCAACCTCGCTCAGAGCCCCTCCGACGAGTAACTCACGCGCTGTTCCGCACGATCCACCCCGCCGCTTCCCGCAGGCTCTCGAACCGCCGGTTCTCCAGATGTCCGATCAGGATCGCACGCTCCCCCGGTATCCCCGCCGCGCGCGCCGCCTGAATATCCCGCATCGCGTCCCCCACCATCCACGATCCCGGCAGATCGATCCCAAGGTCCCGCGACGCCTGAATCAGCATCCCCGGGCTGGGCTTGCGCGTCGGATGCTCCACGTTGTACGGCGGCACCGTCCCCTTCGGATGAAACGGACAGAAATACACGCCGTCGAACTCCACCCCTGCTTCTTCGCGCAGCAACTCCCGCATCCGCTCGTTGCACACCTTGACGTCGTGCCACGTGCACCGCCCGCGCGCCACCGCCCCCTGGTTCGACACCACCACCAGCAGATACCCCGCGTCCTTGAGCATCCGGCACGCCCACGCCGCGCCGTCCAGCAGCCGCACGTCCCGCGGATCAAACAGATCCCCCGGATGATCCGTGTGCGCCGTGACCTCGCGATTCGCGATCAGCGTGTCATCGCGGTCCAGGAACACCGCCGGCCTCAGCACGCTCCCTCCTTTGCCGCTCGCGCTGTCGCACCGCCTGCTCCCTTCGGTCCATCGACCGTCCCGGCGGCCAACGACCCGCTCGCACTCAGCACCTCGTCTACCTTCGCCAGCACGTCCTCCACCCCGATCCGCTCCATCATCGCTCGCCCCAGCGCCTCGTCCTTGTGATCAAACCGGTCCCCGGGCTTCAACTTCTGAATCACGCTCGCCGCTCGCCCATACGGCCCCACCCGCGCCACATCCGTCGGCCCGTACAGCGCCACCAGCGGCCGGTCAAACCCCACCGCCATATGCACGCACGCCGAATCGCTCCCAATCACCAGTCCCGCCCGCTCGACCAGCGCCATGAGCGCTCCCACGCTGGTCCGCCCGATCGCATCGATCACGTTGAGTTCACCGCGCTCCGCCAGCCTCAGCAGCTCGCCGCACTGCCCCCGCTCCTGTTCCGCACCCACGATCACCGCGCCCTCCACGCCGTGCCCACGGTCAGACAGCAGCGTCGTCACGGCCTCCGCGTACCGCTCCCCCGGCCACACCTTCCCCGCCCATCGGCTCGTCGGCGCCACTACCGCATACCGCCCATCCAGCACCGCACCGCCCCCGCCCAACAACCCGCGCAGCGCGTCCCGCGACCCCGCGGGCGCGTACAACCTCAACTCGTCCGTGGTAGCCGGCCTCGCTTCAGACGCCCCCGTCGCCGCGTCGGCCAGCCGCAGCATCCGGTCCACCGTGTGCAATCCCATCGGCGCATCGACCCGGCGCGTCAGCGCGAGCCACGCTCCCTCCTCCGCCTGCTGATATCCGATCCGCGCCGGCGCGCCGCTCCACCTCGCGAATACTCCGCTGCGCGCTAGCCCCTGGCAATCCAGCACCATGTCGTACCGCTCGCGCCGCAGCGCCCCCAGCCACCCCAGCATCTCGCCCAGCACCGCCGGCTTCCACCACCCCCCGAACCGCCGCCTCGGAAACGCGATCACTCGTCGCACGTCCGGATGCCCCGACGCCGCCTCAACAAAACTGTCCTGCACGATCCAGTCAACCGCGGCGCCCGGATACGCCCGCCGCAGCCTCACCACCACCGGCACCGTCCGGCACACGTCCCCCAGCGCGCTGGGACGGATCACCAATATCTTCCTCGGCCCTCTGCCACCTTCCTTCATGCGCGCGGCCTCTCCTGCCTCATCGTACTCTTGCCACCGTTCCTGGCCCCGTGCCACCGATCGTGGCTCTTGCACGATCGGTGTCTTCGAGTTGCCCCGTGCCACCGATCGTGGCTCTTGCACGATCGGCGTCTTCGAGTTGCCCCGTGCCACCGATCGTGGCTCTTGCACGATCGGTGTCTTCGAGTTGCCCGTGCCACCGATCGTGGCTCTTGCACGATCGGCGTCTTCGAGTTGCCCCGTGCCACCGATCGTGGCTCTTGCACGATCGGTGTCTTCGAGTTGCC